>NZ_HG992749.1:1200000-2400000 GCF_905175385.1 Vibrio sp. B1FLJ16 | reverse complement strand
CCTTTGTACTTGTTGTGTGTTGCTTCGTCAGACCAAGCTTCAAATGCGTAACCTAGACCTGATGCGAAGTCATTCACCGTGCCGCCACCGTAGAAAGCGATGTCGATGATAGTTTGACGGTCAAGAGCCATAGAGAACGCGCGACGGAAGTCTACGTTAGTTAGAGCTTCGTTTTTCGCTGCATCCGGGTTTTTGAAGTTCACTACGAACGCCTGAGTACCTGCTGGCGGGTACCAGTAGTGGTGGTTAGGGCTCGCAGCTGCGTACGTACGGTCAATGTCAGGTACGAATGAAGACGTCCAGTCCATCTCGCCGTTTACAACTTTACCCAGGAACTGGTCGTTGTTCGCGATTTGAGGAACTCGCAGACAGTCAACGTCCAGGTTGTCAGCATCCCAGTAATTCGGGTTTTGACATTGGATGTAAAGTTGAGGAGTGAAAGTGTCGATTACTGTGAAAGGACCTGAACCTACAGGGTTTTCGTTAGTAAATGTTGATGGGTCTTTCACTTTGCTCCATACGTGCTTAGGTACAACCGGTACTTTAGCAATTTCGTAAGGAACGTTTGAGTTTGCTTCGGCTAAGCGGAACTTAACTTGGTAGTTGTTAACTTTCTCTACGCCAGTAACCCAAGAGTTGATACCTGATTGGTCTAGTTCAGGCTTCTCTTTTACCAGGTTGAAAGAGTAAACAACATCGTCAGCAGTAAACGCTTGACCGTCAGACCATTTCACGCCTTTACGAATGTCGAAAGTTACGCTCATCAGGTCGTCAGCCATTTGGAAGTTTTCTGCTAGACGAAATACAGGTGTGTTACCGTGCATTTCGTTGAAAACAACAAGCGGCTCGTAGATAAAGTCGGTTGTTGTGTGCAGGTTAGTAGCACCCAAGAAAGGGTTAAAGTTACGAACAAAAGTCGTAAACTCTTTAGGGTGGATAGTCAGTTCACTGCGTTCAGCCGCAGTAGCTACCGATGCAAAACCTGTAGTAGCGGTAGCAATAATTGCTGTTGCTAGTGCTGTTTTTTTAATATTGGCAAGCATAGCTGTTCCTTACTGTTTGCTTCATTTCACTAAATGGAATTGAATGTCATCAATTGATAAACACTCGCCAAGACCTACCTCTTAGTTTTTCGCAACTTATGCTATTCGCATAACCTCACGCTAAGAGTGGCCTGTAGGCCTTTGGCAGGACTAAGAAAACACCTTATCCATAAAATAATCAAACTCGCATCCCGTCAAAAACGTTAAAAAGACCTTTCTCTACGTTATAAACGTCATTTTGTCTGCTTTTAAGGCAGTTTTGTTAGAAAAGTTAATGTTGATATGTGTCGCAGAGTGTGTCCTTATGAAATTTATGGGTTAGTAGTTGCTAACCATTTATGCCTCGTTCGTAGAGGGGTTTTATGGCGTTGTGTGGTTCGGCGATCTGGCTCACACGAGTAAAGTATGTTAATTCTTCAGATGAAATTTAATCTGCCGTTCTGTTGTGATTGAGTTCGCAATCTGTGTCAATTGTTTGTCAACTTACTGTTGCTTAGTGAATTGGCTCAGGTTTTCATCACTAGTTTATTACTCTTTGACATCCTTTTTTTATGATGAGAATGAAGTGTCGGTTTGCGCTTTCGCAAGTGAAATGATGACCGAAGTTTCAAAGGTTGTTTCTTTGCGACTGACTTATCTTTGAATAGTGCATTGAAACTCTGGCACACAAGACGAGTAAGTATTAACAAGAAAAGCTACGGGGTTAGTGGTTCTTGATTCTGAGGAAGATGGAGCCAAAGGCGATTAGAGTGGCAAAGGAAAATTATTTTCTTTGTATTGCTTAAAGGTCAACAGATCCTAACATTTGTGCGAACAACTACCTGGCTATAGCAAAGAGCCCCGCTCAGGCGGGGCTCATATTATTTAGTAATAACTTTTTGTATTTATTCTTAGCTGGTTAGCAACCTTTGTAACTTGTCGCGCTGAGCTTCAATATAAGCGCGTTCCGGGCTTTGCTCTTTGCAATGTTCGAGAATGTATTCGATTGAACTCAGAACCGTTCTCCAGCGCGGTGTTTTAGGCAATGTCTCGATTCTCATGTACTTATCTAAAGTACGTGTTTGTAGGGTGCTCCGGTCAAGGTACACCCGCCACAGGCCACTTTGTTCAGCAAAGGCAAACTTACTTTCTCCGGTTGCGGACTCCCAGTATTCAAGAGCGTGCGTCATTACATCTACCAACACCTCGCGCATCAGATCCTGCTTGTCTTTTTTGTTGCCTAGTGCTTTGTCTGCTAAACGAGTGAACTCGCCCCCCAGTTCTTTCAGTTTCTGCAGCTGATCTCGGTCACCGTCGAATGCGTAACTTGAAAGAACTTCTACCGCAGTTTCCAGGTTATGTATACGAGCGGTGTTCGCGCCACCGCCGACATTAAAGATGTACATAACGTCCAGACCGGATCCTTCAGGTAACTTAAGAATATCCGCTTCAATATTCTGACGAATATCCTCAATGTAAATATCAATTTTTCCGCAGTAATGTGGCTGCTTGACAGTCAGATATTTAGGCGCAATCAGTTCATCGGCAGAAGAGCGTTTTATTTGCTCTAAACTGCGCTTGAATAGCTTGCATGCGGCTTCGTTGGCAAATCGGATTCGCTGGTCTTCGCGTAAGCAGATTATGGCTTCAGGTGCTGACTCCAGTTGTTCGAGCAGGCGGCCCTGAGTTTCGAGCAGGCTTGCTTCTACTTGTGCTCGTTGACGAAGTTCAGATTCGAGTAACTTGTTTTCGATATGGCGCATTTCCGCTTTGCTTGCGGTTAAATGTGCCTGAATTCGCGCCGCGAGTTCTTGTTTGTTAAACGGCTTGGATAGGTAATCATTTGCTCCGGCTTCGAACCCTCTGACGCGATCTTCGGTCTGGCTCAGCGCGGTCAGCATGATGATTGGCAGTTCAGCATGGTCATAGGTCTGGCGCAATTCGCTACACACCTGATAGCCACTCATCCCCGGCATCATAATATCAAGTAGCAGAAGCTCTGGTTTCTCCTGTTCAATGAGTTCCAGTGTTTCAGGCCCGTCTGAAGCCGTGCGGACCCGGTAGCCTTCCAGGCGTAAAAAGCTTTCAAGTACGCGAAGGTTTACCGGCTCATCGTCGGCTACATACAGAAGCGGGCCGTCCGGGTTTTCAGGCAAAGACAGATCATCTGTATTGTTTATGTTGATTTCAGGTATCTGGAAATGGCCACGGGCAGCTAGAGTCTTCGAGGCCACGACCTCTTCTTCACTGGCCAGCGGAAGCGTGAAACTAAAGGTGGTACCTACCATTGGTTGACTGCTGACATACAGTGAACCACCCATCAGCTCAATTAACTGGCGGCTGATAGACAGGCCTAATCCAGCACCCTGGCGGTAGCGAGTCTCATCTTGTCCGGCCTGAATTAAGGGCTCGAAGATGTGTTCAAGGTGTTCTGCGGGGATACCCTGACCGGTATCGACGACCTGAACCCGGACATATTCGTCAACCACACTGGCAGAAATGACAATTTTTCCCTCTGAAGTGTATTTGATTGCGTTACCGATCAGGTTGTAAAGAACCTGCTCAAGCCGTTGTGGATCTGCGGATACCGCTTTTAGATCATTAGGCACCTGGTTAATTATGCGGATGGTTTTATTGCCGAGCAGATGGCTCGATAGCTCAAGCACCAGTTGCGTAGAGCTTGCCAGACTGACAGCGGATTTTTGTATGTCCATGCTGCCATAGCGCATTTTGTGGTAATCCAGCAAGTCATCAACAAGATTGGCCAAGCGCTGACCACTTTTAATAATGATATCAAGCTGGTACTTTTGGCTCGCAGGAACGGCACCATTCGCACCGGAGATTAAAGTCTCTGCAATACCGACCATGCCATGTAAAGGTGTTCTTAGCTCATGGGAGGTCGTTGCCAGAAACTCATCTTTGAGTTTATCGGCAAGTTGCAGCTCCTCATTCTGTTTCTGAATCAGGCGGATATTACTTTCCAGCTCTTCGTTTTGCTTCTTGATGGTCTGGATTTTTTCACGAATTGATCGTTGCATACGCTCAAAGCTAATAGCTAATCGTCCAATTTCGTCTTTACGTTCGGTATTGAATCTTGTTTCGTCAAGATCACCGGCAGATACCCGCTCTGCAGCCCAGGTTAATTTCAGTAACGGAGAAGTGATGAAGTTAGATAAGTAATGAGAGGCAATGACCACCAGAATAAATGCCGTCAACATCGCAATGACGAACAGTTTTTCTAACTGATGAATACGAGAAAAGGCTTCTTTTTCTGGTAGCTGAACCACCAGAGCCCAGTTCATTCCACGAGCTTTAATTGGCGAGTAGGCGGCAATGATCTTTTCACCTAATCCATTTGAATATGTCCCTACGCTCTTGTTTCCTGAAAGTGCCTGCTCAATAACCTCCAGGCTGTTTTGGATATTATCTTGTTTGGTGTTAATCGTTCTGGGCTTATGATCGCTTCCGACGAGCAAAGTTTCGATGGAGGATTCCCGGTTCTGATCGGCAATCAGTTTAGTGATGCCATTACTCGGCAAGCTGAACATGGCATAGCTATGCAGGTAGCCTTGCTGAACGATCGGCGCTCCTAACCAAGCGACTTGTTTACCATTTTCCAGCTCAAAATCTGAGACAATTACAGGCGTGTAGTCCTCATTCACTTTACGGCGTTCAGTTACATCTTCAGACAAACGCTGAAACGCTTTGCCCAGCGCTGAATCTTTATATCGGCCAGATAGGAGGTTAGTACCGTAATTGTCGTCTTTCTTGATCGAATAGGTCACATTGCCGTTGATATCGACCAGCAAAATATCTCTGAAGTCCGAGCGTTTGAGCAGTTCTGTATAAGACCAGTGATAGCGTTTGTGTAATAGCCGGTAACGTTCACTACCGACAAAGTTGGAAGACTCCGGCAAAATTGATGTTTTTATTTGGTCGCCGCTGCCTTCAATATAGCGTTGCTGTGCATTTTCACGAGACTCCTCAATATCGTTGCCTAAGCGGTTAAATGCATTGACCAGACCGTAAAAACGTCCGCCACTGGCGTAGGCTAATTCAGAGCGTACAAAGCCCATTACTTCAGTTTCCCGAGCTTCGAAGTAATCAGCAATTTGTTGTTGTTTAGTCTCTCGCACAGAAAGCAGGTGTGATGTGCTCTGTTCTTGCAGATCCTGGCTGTGAGCGTGCAGGAAGAAAATTGCGGTAATGGTTAAAGGCGTGAGACTGACGACAAGAAACGCAGTCATCAGCGTACTTTGAAGGCGCTTAAACTTCTGTTTTTTGTAGAATTTGAACATGAATAAGATAGCAACTCGTCAAGGGCAGCAGAATGCGGCTGCCAGGGTTCTCGTTAAAAACGGATAAGAAGGAAAACTCGGTAAAATGACAAATTTAACGAGTTTTTTTTCATTGACAAGAAAGTTCATTGCAAAGCGTGCAGAGTCACGCAGTTTTCTTACATTTTGTGCGGTTTTAGTTGAAAAGTGCGCAGACAATGATCTGCGCGGGGAAGGTATTAAGGCTTTTTCGCGTAGTAAATTGAAAACTTATTGTTCTTATTTAGCGTCGCGCAATTATTGAAACCGCTTTCAATAATTGGCGGGTATTTTAAGAAGCTATTGGCAACAATGAGCATTTCTCCGTTGTTCTGAAGGTACTGCGGCGCATTGCCAAGTAGGGTTTCTGCTGCGTTGTAATTAGTATCCAGGCCGCTATGGAATGGCGGATTACTGACAATGAACCGATAGTCGTTTGCCGTATCAGAATAAATGTCAGAAGCAAATACTTTGCCTTTTAACCCATTGGCCTCCAGTGTTGCTTGGCTGGAAGTGATAGCGTAAGCGTTAATATCGCACATTTCGATCTCTATGCCAGGGTTGCTTTTTGCCATAAACGCGCCCAGTACTCCGGCACCACAGCCAAAATCAAGCACTTTTCCTGATAATGGCGGTAACGTTTCCAGTAACAGTTGGCTACCCAAATCGAATTCGCCATGGCTGAACACGCCGGGTAAGCTTTTTACCACCAGTGATTCATTACCTAGGTTTATAGTGTACGACTTAAACCAGTCACTCTGATGGAACGGTGCTGGTTCATTTATACACTGACCCCAGTAAAATGAGCATCGACGTGCCGAGTCATATTTGTTCACCGGACCGTAGGCTCTGAACATTTTTTCTATGCTCTTTATACCCGAACGGTTTTCTCCCACCACCACTATTTCGGTGTTAAGGCCAAGTTTAGCCATCAGCATCGCCAGCAGATACTCAGCCTCAGCCTTGGCTTTAGGCCAGTAAAGCAGCAACATGTCGGCCTGAGTATCGATATCAAATTCAGAACCAAAGTGGCTTTTTACTTTGTCAGAGTTACGGATCTGGCGGTAGTAGCTGTAATTGGACGTGAAAACTTCGACAGACTCACAGTGTGCAGCCAGCTCTAACGGGAAAAGATCTTCGACTTCACCCGCGACTAATACATGTTTGCCATGGAAGTATTCCAGTTGGCGCTGAGCTATTTGGCTAGGAGCGATATAAGCAGACATAAATTTGTTCATCAGAAATAATTTGGGCCAGATTTTCGCATAATCTGGCCCAAGCTTGAAGCAGTTGAGTCGAACGCAGTTTGATTAACTGTTGTCTTGAACATTGAGGAAGTCTTTAAACTCTTCCTCATAAATATTAAACAACACGATAGTGACTGCGAAGATCAGTGGACCATAAATCAACCCGATGAGTCCGAACAGGTGCAGGCCACCTAATAATGAGAAGAAAATCATCAACGTATTCATTCCTGCGCTGCCTTGCATTAAAAGTGGGCGTAGTAAATTATCTATTGAACCGACAACGACCACACTCCAGACCGCAAGGAAGATGGCCCAGGTTGTGTCACCGGTTAGGAACAGGTAGGCCGCCGCCGGAATCCAGATCAAGGCAGTACCAACAACAGGAATGAACGAAGCAAAACCCATCATCGTCCCCCAGAACAAGCCAGGGAAACCAGCCAGCCACATACCAATACCACCAGCAAAGCCCTGGGCAATTGCAGTAAGAAATGACCCCATTACTGCTGACTTTGAAACCTGTTCAATTTCAGTCAGTATTTTGTCTTCCTGACTACGAGAAAGTGGCAGGATATGACGAATAGCTGAAATGATTTTTTCATGATCACGCAGTAAGAAGAAAAGAACAAACAACGTCAGGAAGAAGTTCATCAGAAAGTTCGTTGCATCACCCAATATTTTCGCGCTGATTGAGACAAGGTTGGTGCCAAAAGAGGTAGCAAACTGGGCAATTTTCTCAGCGATGGCATTAGGCTCAATTTTATCAAATGGTAAGTAATTGTTTAGTAAAGATAAACCTTTAACAACTAAGGGGTGCTGGAAAAGATCTTGAATGCCCCCGGTCGTTACCCATTTATAGGTATTCTGTGAAAATACTGAGCCTTGTTGGACAATGGCAGCAAAAACAAACAACAGCGGGATAACTATAATAAAGGTGAGTACAACACAGGAAAGCAGAGAAGCCATGTTCCTGTGTTTCGGCATTTTTTTCTCGAACCATTCATGAATTGGAAACATAAGTAACGAGATGATAAAAGCCATGACGATCGAATTGATGTATGGCTCGACCAGCAAATAGCAAGCAAAAGCAGCGGCGAGCAGAGCGACCATTAGAACACGATGGCTCGACGTGATTTTTACATTGTTTGACATAAGATAAGTCCAACTAACTGATGACGTTTACGGTTTTTAATCTTTAACCGTAGCTATATCGCGTTGTGCCCTGTATTCCTTATAACATCGTCGAATTAGGGCTTAATAGTTTACCTTGTTATAATGACTACAAATCAGCTGGTTATCAATCAAGAGATGAGTATGGGTTGTTGCAACGGTGATAAAAACTGCCAAAGTAAGAACAAAACCAAACGTATTCCGTGGTTTGGTATTGTGATCGGAGTGCTTACTCTGTTAGTGATTTTTAACTGGCAATAAAAAAGGACCGCTCTGGTCCTTTTTGTGTTTGTAGCTTTGGGCTACATGATTACTTGGCTTCAGCAGCCAGGGTAGCAAAACAGCGATCTGCTGCTTCTAGCGTTGCCTCAATCTCTTTTGAGCCGTGAGCCAGAGATGTGAAGCTTGCTTCAAATGCTGATGGTGCAAGGTATACACCATGATCTAGCATTAGGTGGAAGAATCGTTTAAAGCGCTCAACGTCGCACTTAGTTACGTCTTCGTAGCAAGTGACGGATTCCTGGTCTGTAAAGAAGAAACCAAACATGCCACCGACCTGATTTACTACTAATGGAATACCATGTTTGTCCGCCAGTGATTTAAAACCATCGGCCAGCTGCTTAGTTTTTGAAGCCAGACGCTTTTCATTGCCTTCTTCTTTTAGCAAGTTCAGACATGCGAAACCCGCAGCCATTGCTACCGGATTACCAGAAAGCGTACCAGCCTGGTATACAGGACCAGTTGGAGCAACGTATTGCATTACTTCTTTACGGCCACCAAAAGCACCAACTGGCATACCGCCACCGATCACTTTACCTAACGTAGTTAAGTCTGGCTTGATGTTGTAGTATGCCTGAGCGCCGCCCAGTGCAACGCGGAAACCTGTCATCACCTCGTCAAAGATCAGTAGTGCACCTTCCTGGTCACATATTTCACGCAGACCTTCGTGGAAGCCCTCTACAGGAGGGATACAGTTCATGTTGCCAGCTACTGGCTCAACAATAATACAAGCGATCTCTCCCTTATTTGCCGCAAAAAGTTCACGTACTGAATCCAGATCGTTAAATGTTGCTGTCAGGGTGTGTTTGGCAAAGTCTGCCGGTACACCCGGAGAGCTTGGTTGACCAAGTGTCAGTGCACCAGATCCAGCTTTAACCAGTAAGCTGTCTGCGTGGCCGTGGTAACAGCCTTCAAATTTCATGATCTTGTCGCGGCCGGTAAATCCGCGAGCAAGGCGAATTGCACTCATAGTCGCTTCAGTACCAGAGCTTACCATGCGGATTTGCTCCATTGATGGCACAAGTTCAGAAACCAATTCTGCCATTGAGATTTCCAGTTCAGTTGGCGCGCCGAAGCTCAGACCACGTTGTGCTGCATCAATAACGGCTTGGCGAATTACAGAATGGTTGTGACCAAGAATCATTGGCCCCCAAGAACCTACGTAATCAATATACGCTTTACCATCGGCATCAAAAATCAGTGCACCGTCTGCTCGTTCGATAAATAGTGGAGAACCACCAACGCCGTTGAATGCACGAACTGGTGAATTTACACCGCCAGGAATGGTTTTCTGAGCTTTTTGATACAGCTCTGATGATTTGGTCATGGGGTTATCCTCTTATGATTGCTCGGACCAAGTGGAACGCATTGTACCTAGCTATAATCAAGTTATAAACTTTTTGCTAAATTTATGTGTTGTTTAGCCGTGTATTTGCATGAACTGATGGCTTTTCTACTGCGTTATCGGCTTATCAAGTAGAGCAACTACATTTCAAAGCCTCCACCTTGTATAAAAAAAAAACATAAAGTGCTACAAACATCATATATAAAGGTCAACAGACCCTAGATATCCGCACTAATATAAAGAATCGGCGGCGAATACTTGAACGAGTTTGTCAGGTATTGGATAATCGTGTCCAATTAGTACAAATTTGACGTCTCGCTTAAGGCTTGACGCATTACACGAGTGAGAGAGGTCTTCGTGAGCGAAGTAAACGTACCATTATCTTTTTCTGATGCAGCAGCAACACGTGTTAAGGCATTGATTGAAGAAGAAGAAAATCCAGCATTGAAATTACGTGTATACATTACTGGTGGCGGCTGTAGCGGTTTCCAATATGGCTTCACTTTTGATGAAAATGTGAATGACGGCGACACAACCATTGAAAACAGCGGCGTAACACTGGTTGTAGACCCAATGAGTTTGCAATATCTTGTCGGCGGTATCGTAGATTACACTGAGGGTCTGGAAGGAGCTCGCTTCTTCGTTAACAACCCAAATGCAACGACCACATGTGGTTGTGGTGCATCATTTAGCGTGTAATGAACACGATAACGGGCAGCCATCGGCTGCCTGCTCTTTATATAGTTAAAACTGCATAAAGAGGCTCGTTTGCAAGACGTTGCAAGAAAGAAAAAATAATAAGGACTTTTTATGTCTGCTATTTCTTTCAGGCGACAGCTCGCAGAGCGTCCATGGCTAATATCTTTGATTCTTATCGTAGTTCTTGTCGCATGGTTGGCCATTGGCCAGCTCAGCGCTCAAGATGATCTTTCCTCTCCCGAGTCTAAGCAATCCAACCAGCCTCCTGTTGCAAAGGTTATGTTTGACACCTTTGTTGCCCAGCCCACCCATAAAACACTTGAATTGTATGGTCGTACAGCCCCCAATCGTCAGGCGCGTTTAGGTGCAGAAGTTGCCGGAAAGATCGTCAGCCTCAATATAGAGCAAGGGCAAAGTGTTCAGCGCGGACAAGTTATCGCTAATATTGATAAGCGCGATCTCGACATTCAAGTTCAGCGTGCCCAAGCGATGCTGACGGTTAAACAAAAAGAGTTTAATGCAGCAAAATCATTAAAGAACAAAGGCCTGCAGGGTGAAGTTGCGTTTGCGACCGCACAAGCGGCTTTGGTCGATGCCAGGGCCAGCTTAAGTAATGTTCAAACCGCACTTAAAAATACTGAAGTGAAAGCTCCATTTGATGGCATTGTCGACCGACACTTTGTTGAGCTGGGGGATTTTGTTGGTATCGGAGATCCGATAGCCACCGTTATTGACCTTGATACTTTAGTGATAGAGGCTGATGTAAGTGAACGGCATATTCAGCATATAAAAGAAGGGCTTAAGACTGACGTCAGAACTGTTAACGGTCAGGATTATCAGGGTACATTGCGTTATATCGGGCGCGTATCATCTGCTTCAACAAACACCTTTCCTATTGAAATCGAAATAGATAACCGAGACTCGCAGACACCAGCGGGGATTAGTGCTGAAGTGATTCTGCCACTGACTGAAGAGCTGGCAATAAAGATCACCGCTGCCATGCTAGCGTTAGATGAAGAGGGAAATCTAGGGGTGAAAACCCTAGAGGATGATCACGTTAAGTTTGTACCTATTCAATTAGTTAAAGCAGAAGAAGACGGTGTGTGGCTGTCTGGATTAGGCAAGAAGAGTGACATTATCGTTTTGGGGCAGGGGTTTGTCCGGGATGGCGACCCGGTTATCGCGACAAGTGTCGATGATGCGGTT
Source organism: Vibrio sp. B1FLJ16 (assembly GCF_905175385.1). Taxonomy (NCBI): domain Bacteria; kingdom Pseudomonadati; phylum Pseudomonadota; class Gammaproteobacteria; order Vibrionales; family Vibrionaceae; genus Vibrio; species Vibrio sp. B1FLJ16. The sequence goes on along the minus strand of NZ_HG992749.1, from coordinate 2,388,719 downwards.
AATGACTCGAGCTCGGAACAATAAGGAGGCGGTATGTATTCGTTGATTGATGCTGCCTTATCCCGCTCACGTACTATGATGACGTTGTTGGTAATGATCCTGATTGCCGGAGTCATTACTTACGTTACGATCCCGAAAGAATCCAGCCCGGATATTACTATTCCAATCATTTATGTCTCTGTTACTCATCAGGGCATTTCTCCCACTGATGCAGAACGTTTACTGGTTCGTCCGATTGAACAAGAGCTGCGTTCAATAGAAGGGGTGAAAGAGATGACGTCCGTAGCCTCGGAAGGTCACGCCTCAGTTACTTTAGAATTCAGTGTGGGCGTTGATCTTGATAAGGCGATGGCAGATGTGCGTGATGCGGTGGACTTAGCGAAGCCTAAGTTGCCCGCTGACAGTGATGAACCAACGGTTAATGAAGTTACGTTTGCGTCCGAAGAGCCCGTTTTAACCGTGGTTCTGTATGGCTCGTTACCCGAGAGAACCATCGTTCAAGTTGCCCGTACGTTACGCGACAGGTTAGAAAGCTTTCGCCAGATTCTTGAAGTTGATATCGCCGGAGATCGGGAAGACATTGTAGAGATTGTTGTTGATCCGCTTTTGATGGAAAGCTACGGGTTAGATCAGGCCGATATTTATAATTTAATTGCGTTGAATAACCGGGTGGTTGCAGCAGGCTTTGTCGATACGGGGTATGGCCGATTTTCTGTGAAAGTCCCGTCGGTGTTTGATTCCTTAAAAGACGTACTAGAGCTGCCAATTAAAGTCGATGGTAAAGAAGTCATTACTTTTGGCGATGTGGCGGCCGTGCGCCGTGCCTTTCGCGATCCTGAAAGCTTTGCCCGTTTAGATGGTGAACCTGCCATCGTGCTTGATGTAAAGAAACGTGCAGGAGAAAACATCATTGAGACCGTGGCGTTAGTCAAAGAAGTGATTGCGCAAGGACAATTGCGCTCGGAGTGGCCAGGTAATTTGCAGGTGAAATACACTTGGGATCAATCTGACGACGTCAAACTAATGCTCAGTGATCTGCAAAACAATATCTTGTCAGCGATTATTCTGGTTGTGATCGTCATTATTGCTATTTTAGGGGTAAGAACCGCTTTATTAGTCGGGATTTCCATTCCTGGTTCATTTTTAACCGGATTGCTGGTGCTTTCCGTGTTTGGCCTCACGGTAAATATTGTTGTGCTGTTTGCGCTTATCATGGCGGTTGGCATGCTGGTGGACGGCGCGATCGTTGTTACAGAGTTTGCAGACCGGAGAATGCAAGAAGGCACACCACGTAAAGCGGCGTACCGGGATGCGGCGAAACGAATGGCCTGGCCTATCACGGCATCGACTGCGACAACTTTAGCGGCATTCGCCCCTTTACTGTTCTGGCCAGATATCACTGGTGAGTTTATGAAGTACTTACCACTCACACTGATAGCTACGCTGGCTGCATCTCTCATGATGGCCTTGCTGTTTGTTCCTGTTATTGGTGGGATTATTGGCAAGCCACAAATCGCCAGTCAAAAAGCCCAGCAAGAAATGGTTGAACTCCATAATGGCAATTTTGAGAAAGCAACGGGGATTACTAAGCTCTACTACAAAACCCTTTTTATCGCTATTCAACATCCCTGGAAAGTGTTGCTAAGTGCGATTTTACTTGCCGTTGGTGTTGGTTTTACCTATAGCAAGGCAGGGCTGGGGGCTGAGTTTTTTCCCGAGGTTGACCCGCCGTTTTTTACCGTAAAAGTACGCTCTTATGGTGATCTCTCGATTAACGAAAAAGATTTGGTGATGCGAGAGATTGAGCTGGTGATGTTAGGGCACGATGAGTTTGAGAGTGTCTACACTCGTACTGGCGCAAGCAACAATGGTGATGAAATCGGACAGATACAGATCACGCCAGTTGACTGGCAATATCGCCGTAGTGTTAAAGCGATTATTGAAGAGTTAAAACAGAAGACAGATCATTTTTATGGAGTTGAGCTGGAATACAAGTTTCCCGATGCCGGGCCTCCGGTAGAAAACGACTTGGTGATAGAAGTTTCCTCGAAAAGCCTGAGCATTAGTGATCTTGACGAGGCGGCCAATCGTGTCAGGATTTGGGCTGATGGTAATCCAGCATTAACGAATCTTAGTGATACTACCAACAAAGATGGGATTGATTGGCAAATTGATATTCGCCGCGACGATGCATCTCGATTTGCTGCCGATGCAACTTTGGTCGGCAATACGGTTCAGTTTGTCACCAATGGTTTGAAAATAGGCGATTACTTACCAGACGATGCGGATGAGGAAGTCGATATTCTGGTGCGCTATCCGCAAGACAAACGAGACATCGGACGCTTTGACCAACTTAGAGTGAAAACGGCGGCTGGTCTTGTTCCAATTACTAACTTCGCGCAAATAAAACCTGATCATAAACAAGATACTATTCGCCGGGTGGATGGTCACAGAGTGATTAACATTAAAGCGGATATGGCAGAAGGTTATAACTTAGCGCTGGAGTTACCTAAGATTGCGCAAGAAATTGATAAGCTGGGGCTGCCAGAAGGGATTGAGTATAAAATTCGCGGGCAGAACGAAGAGCAGGAGCACTCTTCAGACTTCTTAAAAAGCGCATTTATCGTCGCTTTAGGAGTGATGGCGCTTATTTTGATTACCCAGTTCAACAGTTTTTATCAGGCATTTTTGATTTTGAGTGCAGTATTGTTCTCCACTATTGGGGTCTTTGCGGGGTTGCTTATTTTCCAAAAGCCATTCGGTATCATTATGTCTGGTATAGGTGTTATTGCTTTGGCTGGTATAGTGGTGAACAACAATATCGTGCTGATTGATACTTATAACCAAATGCGGAAAAGAGGCCTGGAAAAGAGTGAGGCTATTTTACGTACGGGCGTACAGCGCCTGAGACCCGTTTTATTAACAACAGTGACCACGATTCTGGGTTTATTGCCGATGGTGTTAGAAATGAATATCGACCTGGTGAATCAGAAAGTTGAATTTGGCGCACCTAGCACCCAATGGTGGTCTCAGTTAGCAACTGCAGTTGCAGGCGGGTTAGCTTTTGCAACGTTACTGACATTGGTACTGACACCTTGCTTACTTATGCTCGGGAAAGAGCACTTAGCTGATGAAGAGGCGGATGTGTCTGAAAGGTCAGAAGTGTAATAAATAGAGGCCACATAAGTGGCCTCGTGTTTTCTTTCAGTTGAGCTCAAGTACTTATTTGCTTATTTCATTCATGGTGAGTAGCTCACTGTAGCGGTCGAGTTTAGCCATATTGATTTTTGCGTTAGCCATAAAGGTTTCTCGCGCTTTTCCTGTCAATGATTGCGATTTAGGCAGGTTCACGGTACGCGGGTTTTTATGTACGCCATTGACTAGGAATTCATAATGTAGGTGTGGACCGGTTACTCGGCCTGTACCACCCAGAGTACCAATTGTTTGTCCTTGTTTAACGCGTTGCCCGGTTTTTACGGTGCGCTTAGTTAAGTGTAAGTATTTGGTAATGTAGGTATTACTGTGTTTGATGAACACATAGTTACCATTGAACTTGTTATAGGAAGATTTTTGTACCACCCCATCACCGGCAGCCCAGATTGGCGTACCAACAGGTGCCGCATAATCCGTCCCTCGGTGAGGTCGCACTTTACCTGTCACAGGATGCAGGCGACGAGGGTTAAAGTTTGAGCTAACCCGGCGAAAATCCAGAGGTGCACGCAAAAAGGCCTTCTTCATTGCCCGGCCATTTTCATCGTAATACTTATCGGTTTTTTCATCCAAAATTGCCGTGAAAGTATCACCCTGGTTCTTAAATACGGCTGCGATGATTTTACCGCGGCCAATCACTTCACCTTCTACAACTTCTTCCTGATACAGCACGCGGAAGGTGTCGTTCTTGCGAATATCTAAGGCAAAGTCGATATCCCAACCGAAGATTCCGGCTAATTCCATAATCTGATTGGCGTTTAATCCGGAAGAAATACCAGCGTTCCAGAAGTTGGATTTTATTGTCGCTTCAGCGAAGTTGTACTGGTAATCAACCTCTTTTTTATCAACTTCGGATACGTATTTACCATCCACAAGCTTGATACGGAAGGTTTCGAAAGCACTTAATGTCCGTCTTAACTGAACTAAGTTGCTGGTCTCATCAAAACCGAATTGCAACTTGTCACCGGGACGAAGACGAGTAAGTTGTCGTTCTACTTCCTTATCGGACGAAATCAGTTCATGGAGGAGACGCGCAGAGAGCCCGACTCGACTGAAAAGAATGGCAGCACTTTCCCCGTTTTTAATTTTATGAGTCTCCCAGCGCAAAACTGGAGGGGCAGAAGAAGCGCTATTTAACGTAGCCAGCTCCATAGAAATCGGAACAGGATAATATTGCCCAACTTTTAAACGGCTGTGTTGTGGGTCAAGTTCTTGCGGATCGGGTAAAAAGAACAGTGCAAAGATGATTAGCGCACTAAACAAACCGATCAGTACTTTGTGCAAGAGTGGGAGTCGGACAAAAATTGAATGCATGAGGTACTTGATTGATAAATTAAACGGAAAAAATGACAACTACTTAGTCTAACGTGTTTCAAAATGCATCGCTATTCAAGTAATATGTTCAGCTATTATATTTTGCCAAATCTGTGGGAGTGAACAAGAATGGCGAGCATTGAAGCTGCACTAGCCGAGATTAAGCGCGGTGTTGAAGAGCTGATTCCAGAAGAAGAGCTAATCGCAAAACTAAAAGAAGACCGTCCTCTACGAATTAAATTGGGTGCGGATCCTACGGCACCAGATATTCATCTGGGTCATACGGTCATTTTCAATAAGCTTCGCTTGTTCCAAGAGTTAGGCCATGAAGTTACTTTCCTTATAGGTGACTTTACTGCAATGGTAGGTGACCCAACTGGTAAAAACACCACGCGTCCGCCGCTTAGCCGTGAAGATGTATTGCGTAATGCAGAAACTTACAAAGAGCAGGTGTTTAAAATTCTAGACCCTGCGAAAACTAAGATTCAGTTTAACTCTGAGTGGTTATCTGAACTTGGTGCAGAAGGTATGATTCGTCTTGCTGCTAACCAAACTGTTGCTCGTATGTTAGAGCGTGACGATTTTAAAAAGCGTTATACTGGTGGTCAGCCGATTGCTATTCATGAGTTCATGTACCCACTTCTACAAGGTTGGGACTCTGTTGAAATGAAAACGGATGTCGAGCTTGGCGGTACAGACCAAAAGTTCAACCTATTAATGGGTCGTGAACTGCAGAAATCTCACGGTCAGAAGCCACAAACAGTACTAATGATGCCTCTTCTTGTCGGTCTGGACGGTGAGAAGAAAATGTCTAAGTCTGCAAACAACTACATTGGTATCAGTGAAGCTCCAGGCGAAATGTTTGGTAAGATCATGTCGATCTCTGATGATCTGATGTGGAGCTACTACGAGCTGCTTTCTTTCCGTCCTCTTGAAGAAATTGCGCAGTTTAAAGCTGACGTTGCTGCGGGTAAAAATCCTCGTGATGTTAAAGTACTGCTTGCGAAAGAGATCATCGCTCGTTTCCATAGCGAAGCAGATGCCGATGCGGCAGAGCAAGAGTTCGTTAACCGTTTTGCTAAGAACCAAATCCCTGATGAGATGCCAGAGTTTGACTTTGATGCTGGTACACCAGTAGCAAACCTTCTGAAAGAAGCCGGTCTGTGTGCTTCAACTTCTGAAGCTATGCGCATGGTTAAGCAAGGTGCGGCAAAGATTGAAGGCGAGAAGGTTGCAGATGCGAAATTTGCTCCTGAAGCAGGTACTTACGTATTCCAGGTAGGTAAGCGTAAGTTCGCTCGTATTACGATCAAGTAATTCATGATTTTTAGGTACAAAAAAAGCGCCCAATGGCATTTTTTGTACCTAAAAATGGCAAAAAAGAACAAAGGCCACCTGTAAATATCGATTAACTTTGCTACTATATTTGCGCTGCTAATCAGGGCAGTTATATCGGAGATTTACATGAACAATACCGACCATCCTCCCAGTCGTTGGGTGAGTAAGATTAAGGGAGCGAAATAACCCGCTTCGGTATTGGCGATCTCCGTCTTGCCTGAGTGGTGAGGCATCTTTTCAAACTTTTCTTCTCGTTATTTCCTTCATACATTCTGAATAGACAGTGCCTTTGCATTGGCGAATTTACGTGTTTTTGTCATATATTGGCGTAAAGACGTGATGAGCTTGTGCTTGTGCTTGTGTTGTCGATGGTCGTTACCAATGCCAATCGGGAGATTCGCCATGACGGTAATGAACAACAATTTTATTGAAGTAACACCAAACTTTTCTGAAGTAGAAATTGGTGCAGCTCGCAATGCGTTTTTGAAATACGATCAAGAGCAGCAACTTCATTTGCTCACGATAATGCCAGTTGATGAAGCTGTGGGGATTCTGAGGCACTGTTCTGTGGGGTATGTGAACAGTTTGATGTCTCAACTTGAGCATGCGGGTCATGATAAGCGTGCGCGTCACTATGCGCACCAATTGGGTTTACATGTATCGGAAGTTGATACACCGAATGGTTACTTATCAACCGGCGTATTGGGGCATGTAAAGCAGCGAATTGGCTGGATTATTGCGCTAGCTCTGCTGGGGATCGTTTCTGGGCTCATTATTGCTCAGTATGAAGATACATTGAGCCAACTGGTTTTGCTGGCGGTGTACATGCCGGTGATTGCGGCAGCTGGTGGAAATACGGGAACTCAAGCGGCTACATTAGTCATTCGTGCATTGGCCACTGGCGAACTTAAAAAGCGTCAGTGGTTAGCTGTACTTTGGAAAGAAAGTCGAGTTGCACTGTGTCTTGCGCTGGCAATCGCAATAGTTATGGTTGGACGCATTATGTTTTTTAGTGCAGGACAATCTACGGGTGGTTTTGTACTGACAGACATCGCACTTGCAATCGCAGTAGCTTTGTTTATTCAAGTATCTATTTCCACGACGCTTGGCGGCTTGTTGCCAATAATTGCTCGAGCTTGCAAGCTGGACCCGGCCGTATTGGTGAGCCCTGTGCTTGCATCAATCGTTGATATATCTGGTATGTGGATTTACTTTACAGTGGTGAACTACTTCTTAGGCATCGCCTGACTAAAATTCACGATGTCACGGTAAAATAACTGCTCGAAATGCGTAATAGGGGCAATAACAGGTTGGCTATCGTCCTTTTCTTCTGGGAAATAATCAGAGACAAACTGAACAAAGATAGTGTTAGGTTTGCCTTGTTTATCCAGACCATAGCCTGCCATATTGTGGGTTCCGTACAATGAACCACTTTTCGCAATCAGCTGACCTTTAATTGGTGCGCTACGCATACTTTGACGGTACTGGAGCGTACCAGACTCACCTGATTTAGGCATGTTTGTGATCAGATTCAGCGTTTTGTCATTCTTCCAGATATAGCGCAGTAGCTCCGCCATTTTGGCCGCAGAAATTCGGTTGTTTCTGGATAGTCCTGAACCATCCTCTAGCCGCGCCTGTCGGATATCTACCCCGGTTTTCGCAAAGATAATTTGCTTGATTGCTTCAGTACCATTAGAAAAACTACCCGGCTGAACGAAAAATTTAGCGCCGAGGGTTTTTGTCAGCGTGTCTGCAATCAGATTGTCTGATTCTTTTAACATCTTATCGAGCAAGTCAGGCAGCGGCTTTGATTGATGCTGTGCCACAAGCTTGCGTTGCTTTTGTGGTGCGGAACCAACTCTTACTTTTCCTTTTACCTGAATATTGAGCTCGCTAAGTAAAGTTGCCAGGATCCTAGTCGTGTAACGTTCTGTATCTTGTACCGCAAAGTTAAGTGGCAACGGTTTCTCTCTTTCGATCAGACAACCTTGGAGCTCATAGTGGTTGTCGGGATTAGAAAGCAAGCCCAAATCACAGTGGCGACTTTTTTGAATAGATTTCGATACCGTTTCTACAGAGCTTTTTACTTGTATAGGTTGGTGCTCCGGTACAAAGACCCGGGTTCCCCCATTCTTTTGTGTGTAAATGGAGGCTTGAACGCAGTTTTTGTTTAGTGTTATGGCTGAGGCTGGCGCACTATAACAAACCCCTAGAATATCCCATGGCCAGCCTACTGCGCGGTTGTAACCGGTAAAGACGCTGTTATCGAGCCACAAGTCTCCTTCAATTTTGCTCAAGCCATTTTTCTTAGCAAGGGTGAGAAGCTTCTTTAAGTCTTCTGTTTGTAATGTCGGGTCACCTACAAAATTGATAACGGCGTCAGAGGCAGAAGTTTCTAGCGTGGTGCGAAACCTGAAATCATCACCTAATTCGAGTTTTGCTGCTAACGCGGTAACTATTTTTAGCGTGCTTGCGGGAGGAAATAGCTGTTCTGTCGGGTGAATACCTGCGAGTTCAGTATCGTCACTGAGTTTTTCCGCAACTAAGCTAATACGAACGCCTTCCGGTAGTACTTTCTGATGTGGATAGGCTTGTACGACTAAGGGGCTGAGCAAGGAAAGGAAGAATAGAGACCAACGTAAACGCATAGTGATACTTTTTGAGATTAGGTATGCAGTTGAGTATACCCAAGTTAACTCAAGATGCTAGGCACAGGAGAACTGGTTCTGTCATCATTTACTAAAAAGACACAAAGCGTAAATAAGAAGGCTATATTTGAGGCAAAAAAATGCCCGTAAAAAGCGGGCACTGTATATTCTAGTCAAAAGACAAGAATTAGAAGTCGTAACGTAGACCTAGAGCTAGCTGGTCTTCTTCACCGTCAACAAGGTTGAAGTTGTAAGAAGTGTAGCCACGGAAGTTAGGCTTGAAGTAGTAAGTTGCATCGATTGCAAAGTTCTCAACTTCTGCGTCACCTTCTTCAGCATTGTTGTAAGTAGTAGTGAATACAGTTTGGCCCATAGTGTAAGCCGCTGCTAGTTCGTAACCTGTGTAATCTTTGTCAGAAGAGCCATTTTTCTTCTCGCCAACTAGATCTTCACCGTCAGTGTATACGCCTGCAAAGTACAGGTCGCCAATAGTGTAAGACGTTGCTAGCATGAACTCGTCAGACTCGTCTTGGTCTGCAAAACCAGCACCTACGTTAAGACCAGTATCGCCGAATGCGTAGATTGCAGACAGAGAGTAACCGTCCTGACCATTGTCACCGCCGTTGTTGTTTGCATCAGCGAAGCGGTAGCTTGCTTTAACGCTTAGGTTTTCGAACTGGCCTTTGTAAGACATCATGTTGTCAGTACGGTCAGATACAGCCAGTTTAGCCGCTGCTGAGTTACCGTGGTAAGCCATGATATCTGTGAAATCTGTGATAACGCCTAGCGCACCTTCGTTTTTACCGTAAGTGAACTCACCCCATGCACCACCTAGACCAGCATATAGGTAACGAGTGTTTAGATCGTTATTGCTATCAACGTCGCCTTGTTCGTTAGTAGTGAACTCGCCTTCCCAGAAACCAACGCCGTATAGCTCGTCGCTGATTGCTTGTTTGCCAAGGAAGTTAAGACGAACGCGAGAGTTATCAGTAGCGTCGCCATCTTCCATAGCCAGACGTGCTTCAGCACGGCCGCCCATTTCTAGAGAAGTACCGTCTTGGTTGTAAAGTTCCGCTGCGTTTACGCCAGTCGCCATTGCTGCTGCAGAAACAGAAAGAGCAATTAGAGTCTTTTTCATTTTATTTTGTCCTAGTTAGGTATCAATATTTTTCTGGGGGAGAGGGCTACTCTCTAAGTCGGAAGTCTAAAATTGATTGTTTCGCACAATGGTCTCGTGCTTGTTAATTTTTGATACGTCGACTTGCTGGACACTTTTTACAGGCAAAGTTTCATGATGAGTTAGTAAAATGATATAAATTTCGTTTGTGAACGGCGTTCGATTGCAAGATTTTTATGTGTATATATTTGATTTATAATGTTTTTTGTGTTTCCTTTGCTTTCTTGGAAATTGATTAGTTTTTATTTTTTTTGATAAATTCTTTGTAAAGAACGTCTTTAACTTTCAATGTATTACAATAAAGTTTTCTCAGAAGAGTGAGCTGGCTCATTGAGTTAACAGGGGGCACTGTTACTCTGTATCAAATTAGGGTGATTTCGTTTCTGAGTTTGTTTACACTAGAGAAAACACATCTTCAAACACGCTACCCTGTCCTATTGGCAGGGTAGGGTTTTTTTGTCCAAAGAATATTGGGCTTGAGGTTATATAATGGAAAAAGTTCCTATGACACTGCGTGGCGAAAAAATGCTACGTGAAGAACTAGATCGTCTGCTTAAGCTGCGTCCTCAAATTTCAGAGGCAATTGCTGAAGCTCGAGAGCTAGGTGACTTAAAAGAAAACGCTGAATATCATGCGGCGCGTGAAGAGCAGGGTATTTGTGAAGCTCAAATCCGAGATATCGAATACAAGTTATCTGTTGCTCAGGTTATCGATGTAACCAAAATGGACAACACAGGTAAGGTTATTTTTGGCTCAACTGTTACGTTGATTGACGTAGATACGGACGAAGAAAAAACTTACCAAATCGTTGGTGATGATGAAGCGGACATAAAGTCTGGTCGTATCTCTGTAAGTTCTCCTATTGCCCGTGGTCTGATCGGCAAAATGGAAGGCGATGAAGTGATTATCGAAACCCCGGGTGGTTCGAAAGACTTTGAAATCGATCGAGTAGAATACCTGTAATCAGAGTTTTCTAATTTGCTCGTAAAACGCAAAAAAGGTCGCCAATGGCGACCTTTTCTTCCTACAACGTAAGTGAATGTTACTTACGAGGGATTTCGATCTTACGCTCTTCAGTTTGACGATACAGTACAAGTACTTTACCGATAGTCTGAACTTTTTCAGCGCCCGTCTCTCGTACGATAGCGTCGATGATTAGCTGTTTTGTCTCACGATCTTCTGAAGCGACTTTGACTTTAATCAGTTCGTGATGGTTTAGAGCGATTTCAATTTCTGCTAGCACGGCTTCTGTAAGTCCATTTGCGCCCATTAGCACAACAGGTTTTAAACTGTGAGCTAGGCCTTTCAGGTGTTGCTTTTGTTTGGTGCTTAGGTTCATTACGCGGCCAATTTTCTTTAATATAAGGGTTGAAAAAAGCTATTTTAACGCCATCTATTGCTGAAGACTATAATTTATTGAGCAATAGGTTGTGCCTATTGAAACAATAGCTCCTATTTGTGCTTTGTTAGGATTAAAATGAGTAAACAAAAACATTCGGCTAGTTCTGGTCGCTGGTTGAAAGAACACTTTGATGATAAATACGCGAATGAGGCCCGTAAAAAAGGCTACCGTTCACGCGCTTATTTCAAGATCGATGAGATCCAAGCAAAAGATAAGTTGTTAAAACCAGGTATGACTGTAGTCGATTTAGGAGCAGCTCCAGGTGGTTGGTCTCAATATGCTGCTAAAATAGTAGGTGATACAGGGCAAATTATCGCTTGTGATTTGTTACCGATGGATCCAATCGCTGGTGTAAGCTTTTTACAAGGCGACTTTCGTGACGATGCGGTACTGGAAGCGTTGTTAGACAGAATCCAGCCATCAATGGTGGATGTGGTCATGTCCGATATGGCTCCTAACATTGCGGGAAATAACTCTGTAGATCAGCCTAGGGCTATGTATTTAGTTGAATTAGCTTTAGATATGTGTCGACAAGTTCTAGCGCCTAATGGTAGCTTTGTTGTAAAAGTTTTCCAGGGTGAAGGCTTCGATCAATATGTGAAAGAAGTCCGAGACATGTTTAAAGTCGTAAAAGTCAGAAAACCAGACTCATCGCGAGCTCGCTCTAGAGAAGTCTTTATTGTAGCCACTGGTTACAAAGGTTAACCATTTTGCTCTTATGAGAGCGTGTTAACACTATGGCTACAGTGAATGATCTGTAGTACCCTACTTTTAATTACAATTAGTTATCGAGAGGCTTACACCTTGAGTGACATGGCAAAAAATTTAATTCTGTGGCTTGTTATCGCTGTCGTACTGATGTCGGTATTCCAGAGCTTTGGCCCTGGGGAAAGTAATGGCAGAACGGTGGATTACACCACGTTTGTACAGGAAGTTGGCCAAGGCCAAATTCAAGAAGCAACTTTTAAAGGCGAAGAAATTAGCTTTGTTCGTCGTGGCGGCGGTGCCAAAATGGTCACTTACATGCCAGTGTATGATCAAAAGCTTCTGGATGACCTCATTAACCAAAACGTGAAAGTACAAGGTACGCCTCCTGAAGAGCAGAGCTTGCTTGGTACAATCTTCATTTCCTGGTTCCCTATGATCTTACTGATTGGTGTGTGGATTTTCTTCATGCGTCAAATGCAGGGCGGCGGCGGTAAAGGCGCTATGTCCTTCGGTAAGAGTAAAGCTCGTATGATGAGCGAAGAGCAAATCAAGACCACGTTCGCAGATGTTGCGGGCTGTGATGAAGCAAAAGAAGACGTTAAAGAGTTAGTGGATTACTTACGTGATCCGAGCCGTTTCCAGAAGCTGGGTGGTAAGATCCCGACTGGTGTTCTGATGGTAGGTCCTCCGGGTACTGGTAAAACATTGCTTGCTAAAGCAATTGCCGGTGAAGCGAAAGTACCATTTTTTACTATTTCTGGTTCTGATTTCGTAGAAATGTTTGTCGGTGTTGGTGCATCTCGTGTGCGTGACATGTTTGAACAGGCGAAGAAAGCATCACCTTGCATCATCTTTATTGATGAGATTGATGCGGTAGGTCGTCAACGTGGCGCTGGTGTTGGTGGTGGTCACGATGAACGTGAGCAGACACTGAACCAAATGCTAGTTGAAATGGATGGCTTTGAAGGCAACGAAGGCATTATTGTTATTGCAGCAACTAACCGTCCAGACGTTCTAGACCCAGCGCTACTGCGTCCAGGTCGTTTCGACCGTCAGGTTGTTGTTGGTCTGCCTGATGTTCGTGGCCGTGAGCAAATCCTTAAAGTTCACATGCGTAAAGTCCCTCTAGCGGGTGATGTTGAACCATCTCTGATTGCACGTGGTACACCGGGGTTCTCTGGTGCAGACTTAGCTAACCTAGTTAATGAAGCAGCGCTGTTTGCGGCTCGAGGCAACAAACGCAACGTATCTATGGTTGAGTTCGAGCTTGCGAAAGACAAAATCATGATGGGTGCAGAGCGCCGCTCAATGGTTATGTCGGAAGAGACGAAAGAATCAACAGCATACCACGAAGCGGGTCACGCTATTGTTGGCCGCTTGGTTCCTGAGCACGATCCAGTGTACAAGGTGTCAATCATTCCACGTGGCCGCGCACTTGGTGTGACCATGTACCTGCCAGAGCAAGACCGTGTAAGTATGTCTCGCCAGCATTTGGAATCGATGATCTCTAGCCTGTACGGTGGCCGTCTGGCTGAAGAGCTGATATACGGTGTTGATAAAGTATCGACTGGTGCTTCTAATGATATCGAGCGAGCGACAGACATTGCACGTAAGATGGTGACGCAATGGGGCTTCTCTGAGAAGCTTGGTCCTCTGCTGTATGCTGAGGATGAAGGTGAGGTGTTCTTAGGTCGCAGCGTGACTCAGACAAAACACGTGTCTGATGATACCGCAAAACTTATCGACGATGAAGTTCGCCAAATCATTGACCGCAACTACTATCGAGCGAAACAGATTCTGGAAGATAACATGGATATCATGCACGCGATGAAAGATGCGCTGATGAAGTATGAGACCATTGATGCTCGCCAAATCGATGACTTGATGGAGCGTAAAGAGGAAATTCGTGAGCCTGCTGGTTGGGGAGATCACTCTTCTGACAAACCACAGGGTGGTGATAAGCCTCAATCTGCACCAGAAGAAGCTAAAGAAGAAAGAAAGGCCGATACTGTAACAGATGCAGAGCAGTCAACGACTCAAGAACTGACTTCAGCCGAAGCTCCAGAAAAAAAAAGATTCTGAATAACAATTATTGATATTGATAAACCCCGGGTTCGCTCGGGGTTTTTGTGTTTATTATGATTATTAAAGCAAACAACAAGTCCTTAGACCTTTCTCGTCCGCACGTAATGGCGATTCTTAATGTTACACCTGACTCTTTTTCTGATGGTGGTAAATATCACTCTATTGACCTTGCAATGGCGCAGGTGGAGAAAATGATTGCAGCAGGGGTCAGCATTATCGATGTAGGAGGGGAGTCCACCAGACCAGGTGCACCTGAAGTTTCTTTAGAAGAAGAATTGAAACGTGTTATTCCAGTTGTTCAGGCTATACGTGAAAAATACGATGTCTGGATTTCGGTAGACACCAGTAAAGCTGAAGTGATGCGACAATCGGTGGCCGCTGGGGCTGACTTAATCAATGACATTCGTTCGCTGACTGAGCCGAGCGCGCTGGAAGTCGCTGCAGAAGCTAATGTACCAGTCTGCATAATGCATATGAAAGGTCAGCCAAAGACGATGCAGCAAAATCCGCAGTATAATGATTTGCTGCAGGAGGTCGAAGAGTTCCTCATTGAGCGTATCTCTGCCTGTGAATTAGCTGGTATTGCGCGAGAAAATATCATTCTTGATCCCGGTTTTGGCTTTGGCAAAACGGTAGAACATAACTATCATATGCTGGCTAATCTGGAGAAGTTTCATAAGTATGGCTTACCCGTTTTGGCTGGCCTGTCTCGTAAGTCAATGATTTTCAGAGTACTGGATAAACCGGCAGCTGAATGTACAAATGCGAGCGTGGTTTGCGCTACCGTTGCGGCGATGAAAGGCGCACAAATTATTCGAGTACATGACTTTGAAGAAACGCTTGAAGCGATGAAGCTCGTTGAGATGACACTGAACAATATCTAAAAAATAACAAAGGAATACTTATGTCTGATAAAAGACGTTATTTTGGTACAGACGGCGTGCGCGGTAAAGTAGGACAATACCCGATCACTCCTGATTTTGTACTTAAGCTTGGCTGGGCCGCTGGTCGCGTATTAGCGAAACAAGGCACGAAAAAAGTTATCATCGGTAAAGATACTCGTATTTCTGGTTACATGTTGGAATCTGCTTTAGAAGCGGGACTTGCAGCAGCAGGTCTTAAAGCAACGTTTACCGGCCCGATGCCAACTCCGGCGGTAGCTTATCTGACACAAACGTTCAGGGCAGAAGCGGGTATTGTTATTTCTGCATCTCATAACCCTTATTATGATAATGGCATCAAATTCTTCTCTTCAGAAGGCACCAAGCTACCAGATGACATTGAGCTCGCAATTGAAGCAGAGCTTGATAAAGAGATTGAATGTGTAGAGTCTGCACTTTTGGGTAAAGCAACACGATTGAACGATGCAGCAGGTCGCTACATCGAGTTCTGTAAAAGCACCTTCCCGTCTTCGCTAAGCCTTGCAAGTCTAAAGATCGTTGTTGATTGTGCTCACGGTGCCACCTATCACATTGCACCGAATGTCTTTAGTGAACTTGGTGCAGAAGTTATTGCAATGGGCGTTACGCCAAATGGTACCAATATTAATGATGAAGTTGGTGCGACCGACGTAAGAGCGTTACAAAAACGTGTTATAGAAGAGCAAGCTCATCTGGGACTTGCGTTTGATGGCGATGGTGACCGTATTATCATGGTTGATCACTTAGGCAATAAAGTGGATGGTGACCAAATTGCTTACATCATCGCTCGAGATGCACTGCGCCGCGGTGAACTCAAAGGTGGCGTGGTTGGTACACTGATGACTAACCTAGGCATGGAAAATGGCCTGAAACAATTAGGTATACCATTTGTACGTGCTGCAGTTGGCGACCGATACGTGATGGAACAATTGCTGAAAAAAGGCTGGAAGATTGGTGCTGAAAACTCAGGTCATGTCATTCTGCTCGATAAAGTAACAACCGGTGATGCAATTGTCGCAGCCCTACAAGTGCTTGCATCCGTTGTGGGTAGTGATATGTCGCTAAATGAACTTTCAGAAGGTATGACGCTATACCCTCAGGTGCTGGAAAATGTACGTTTCTCCGGTGATGCAAACCCTCTGGAAGCACAAGCTGTGCTTGATTCAGTCGCTGAAGTAGAAGCTGAATTAGATGATAAAGGTCGGGTACTACTGCGTAAATCGGGTACAGAACCGCTTATACGCGTTATGGTGGAAGGTGAGAATGCAGAACTTGTGCAGAGCTCTGCGCTTAAAATTGCTGAAGCAGTAAAAGCAAGTTTTTAATAACTCTTTGAAATCAAAAAAAGGGCAACTTTTGCCCTTTTTTTGAGCGTTTGGCGTGTTAGCGCTGATTTTTTACTAATTTCCCCTTGTCAGCGTTACTGGCTTTCGCTAGTATTGCACCGCCTCCCGTTAGGAGGTCGCTAGCCTTGTTCATTTAATCATATAGATTATATTTGAGCGGCGCTGGCTCAACAATTAGGACATAGGTGGAAAAAATGTTTCAAGTTCTACTTGTGATTTACCTGTTGGCAGCGCTTGGTGTGATTGGCCTTGTGTTGATTCAACAAGGTAAAGGCGCAGATATGGGAGCCTCGTTCGGTGCTGGTGCTTCAAACACAGTGTTTGGTGCTAGCGGCTCAGGTAATTTCTTAACCCGAACTACTGCTATTTTAGCAACCGTATTTTTTATCGTTAGCTTGTTACTTGGTCGTATGTCAACACACAAAACCGAGTCACAATGGGTAGACCCTACACTTGGTCAACCAGTTGTAGAACAAGTTAAAGATGCAGCGAGTGAAGTACCAGCACCTACTGGTGATGAAATTCCTCAATAAGCTGTAAGGTTTTGATGCCGAGATGGTGAAATTGGTAGACACGCTAGCATGAGGTGCTAGTGCCTTTGGTGTGAGGGTTCGAGTCCCTCTCTCGGCACCATGTATTTACAAACTTGTAAATCACTTGTTTACGAGTATAATGCTCAGCAAGTCGGACGCGGGGTGGAGCAGCTTGGTAGCTCGTCGGGCTCATAACCCGAAGGTCGTCGGTTCAAATCCGGCCCCCGCAACCAATCTCTTTCTGAAAGTCAGAAATAGCAGGTTGGCAAGTTTGCGTAGTGCTAACCACACTACGAGTTAAGAACGGTATTTTTGACTATTCTTAACGTATCAGGGTCCAGCAGCATAAAACCCCGACTATCGGGGTTTTTTGTTATCTGAGTTTTTTAAATATCTCAGATCACTGCTTGGTTTTTTGATTGGGCTCTGAGCCCTTTTTTTGTTTCTGGAGTGGTTTAAATGACTGGTTTAGAAAGACAACTTACTGAAATGCTTGAAGCTCCTGTTGAAGCATCAGGCTACGAGTTAGTTGGATTAGAATTCATTCGAGCAGGCGCGCACTCAACGTTACGCATCTATATTGACCATGAGAATGGCATTAATGTGGATGACTGTGCAGAAGTTAGCCACCAAGTCAGCGCAGTATTAGACGTTGAAGACCCAATTTCGGTTGCCTACAGCCTAGAAGTGTCTTCTCCAGGTTTAGAAAGACCGCTTTTCAAAGCAGCACATTACGAGCAATTTATTGGTCACGAGGTCAGCATCGTTTTGAAAATGGCTGTAGCAAACCGTCGCAAATGGAAGGGTACCATCCAAGGCGTAGATGGCGAAACAGTGACAGTAACTGTTGAAGGCCAGCAAGAAGAGTTTGCTTTAAGTAACATTTCAAAAGCTAACCTGATCCCTAAATTTTAGTTCCCTAAAAAAGTTTAAGCTTAGAGGCTAAATATAATGAGTAAAGAAATTTTAGCGGTAGCAGAAGCGGTATCGAACGAAAAAGCGGTACCTCGTGAGCGTATCTTTGAAGCTCTTGAGATTGCTCTAGCAACTTCTACAAAGAAAAAATACGAAATCGAAATCGACGTACGAGTTGCTATTGACCGTAAAACGGGCGAATTCATTACTTACCGTCGTTGGTTAGTAGTTGAAGACGTTGAGAATCCAACTAAAGAGATTTCACTAGAAGCAGCACAATATGAAGATGACTCAGTTGAGCTTGGCGACTACGTAGAAGACGAAATCGAATCTGTAACGTTTGACCGTATTACGACTCAGACAGCTAAGCAAGTTATCGTACAAAAAGTACGTGAAGCTGAGCGCGCGCAGATCGTTGAACAGTTCATCGACAACGAAGGTGATTTGATCACTGGCGTTGTGAAAAAAGTGAACCGTGACACTATCATTCTTGATCTTGGCAACAACGCTGAAGCTGTGATTTTACGCGATGATCAACTTCCTCGTGAAAACTTCCGTCCGGGTGACCGTGTACGTGGTTTACTATACAAAGTTGCTCCAGAAGCGCGTGGCTTCCAGTTATTTATCACACGCTCTAAGCCTGAGATGCTTGAAGAACTATTCCGTGTTGAAGTTCCTGAGATTGCAGAAGAAATCATCGAACTGAAAGGCGCGGCACGTGATCCTGGTTCTCGTGCAAAGATCGCAGTGAAAACGAACGACAAACGTATTGACCCAGTGGGTGCGTGTGTTGGTATGCGTGGTGCACGTGTACAAGCTGTTTCTGGCGAACTTGGTGGTGAGCGTATCGATATTGTTCTTTGGGACGATAACCCAGCTCAGTTTGTTATCAATGCAATGGCGCCAGCAGACGTAGCTTCTATCATCGTTGATGAAGATGCGCACTCAATGGATATCGCAGTTGAAGCAGACAACCTGGCGCAAGCTATCGGTCGTAATGGCCAAAACGTTCGTTTAGCATCTCAGCTAACTGGTTGGGAACTGAACGTAATGACTGTGGCAGATCTTCAGAAGAAACACGCTGAAGAATCACAAGCTTCTATCGAAAACTTCATGAAGTACCTCGATATCGAAGAAGACTTTGCACAACTACTAGTTGAAGAAGGTTTCTCGACACTAGAAGAAGTAGCTTACGTACCGGTTAACGAGCTGCTTGAGATCGATGGTCTGAATGAAGAAATTATTGAAGAGCTACGTGGTCGTGCGAAAGATGCACTGACAACAATTGCTTTAGCGCAAGAAGAGTCTTTTGAAGGTCTTGAGCCTGCTGAAGACCTGCTTGGTCTTGAGGGCCTGGAGCGCGAAATGGCATTCAAATTGGCAGCAAAAGGCGTAGCAACGCTTGAAGATCTAGCTGACCAAGGTATTGATGATTTAGAAGGTATCGAAGGCCTGACCGATGAGCGTGCAGGTGAGCTAATTATGGCCGCGCGTAACATCTGTTGGTTCGGCGAAGAAGCATAATTCAGCAAGGAGGAAGCGGCATGACACAATTAACAGTTAAAGCACTGAGTGATGAGATTGGTACGCCAGTCGACCGCTTGATTGAGCAACTTGCTGACGCTGGCATTAACAAGGCGAGCTCTGACAATGTCTCAGATGAAGAGAAGCAAAAGCTTCTCTCTCATCTGAAGAAAGAACACGGTGACAAATCTGGCGATTCAGAGCCGACTCGCCTTACGCTACAGCGTAAGACCCGAAGCACACTTAGTGTAAATGCGGGTGGTGGTAAGAGTAAGAATGTTCAGGTTGAGGTACGTAAAAAACGTACATACGTGAAGCGCAGCACTATCGAAGACGATGCAAAACGTGAAGCTGAGGAAGCAGCAAAACGTGAAGCTGAAGAGCTTGCGAATCGTGAGGCTGAGGAGCGAGCCAAACGTGAAGCTGCAGAGAAAGCACAGCGCGAAGCCGATGAGAAAGCGAAACGAGAAGCGGATGCAAAACGTGAAGCTGAAGAACAGGAAAAACGCGCACAAGCTGAAAAGGCTAAGAAACAGATGAATGCAAAAAATGCGGTAGTTAATACGCAAGCGAAGAAAGAAGCAGACGAGCTGAAGCGTCGTCAAGAAGAAGAAGCCCAACGTAAAGCTGAGCAAGAAGCAGCGAAACTTGTAGAAGAAGCGCGTAAACTTGCTGAAGAAAACGAAGCTCGTTGGACTGAAGAAGAGAGCAAGAAGAAAGAACTTGAAAACTCTGATTACCATGTAACGACTTCTTCATACGCTCGTGAAGCAGAAGACGCTGCTGACCGTAACGAAGAAGGCGGTGCGCGTCGTAAGAAGAGAAAACCTTCTCAAAAAGATGATAAAGCACGCAATGTTGGCCGAGGTCAGCGCGGTGGTAAAGGCGGTCGTAAAGGTAAACTAGCTAAGCCAACATCAATGCAGCATGGCTTCGATAAGTCAGCGACAGTTGCTAAACAAGATGTTGTGATTGGTGAAACAATCGTTCTGTCTGAACTTGCTAACAAGATGTCTGTGAAAGCGACTGAAGTTATCAAAGTGATGATGAAGATGGGCGCGATGGCGACTATCAACCAGGTAATCGACCAAGAAACTGCGCAGCTTGTTGCTGAAGAAATGGGGCATAAGGTTGTTCTTCGTAAAGAGAACGAGCTAGAAGAAGCAGTGCTTTCAGATCGTGATACCAATGCGGAAGCGGTTCCTCGTGCTCCGGTTGTAACTATCATGGGCCACGTTGACCACGGTAAAACGTCAACTCTTGACTACATTCGTCGTACCCACGTTGCTTCAGGCGAAGCGGGTGGTATTACGCAGCACATTGGTGCGTACCACGTTGAAACTGAAAACGGCATGATCACTTTCCTTGACACTCCGGGACACGCTGCGTTTACCGCAATGCGTGCTCGTGGTGCTCAAGCGACAGATATCGTAGTACTTGTTGTTGCAGCAGACGATGGCGTAATGCCACAGACTGTAGAAGCTATCCAGCACGCAAAAGCGGCAGGTGTGCCTCTGATTGTTGCTGTGAACAAGATCGATAAAGAAGGTGCTAACCCTGATAACGTTAAGAACGAGCTAGCGCAATACGACGTTATTCCAGAGGAGTGGGGCGGTGAAAACATTTTTGTTCACATTTCTGCGAAACAAGGTACCAACATCGACTCTCTTCTTGAGTCAATCCTTCTTCAGTCTGAAGTTCTGGAACTAACTGCTGTTGCAGAAGGCATGGCGTCTGGCGTAGTTGTTGAATCTCGCCTGGATAAAGGTCGTGGTCCGGTTGCCACTGTACTTGTTCAGTCTGGTACGCTAAACAAAGGCGATATCGTACTTTGTGGTCAGGAATACGGTCGTGTTCGTGCTATGCGTGACGAACTAGGTCAAGAAATCACAGAAGCTGGTCCATCAATCCCAGTTGAGATCTTGGGTCTTTCTGGCGTCCCTGCTTCAGGTGATGAAGCAACAGTTGTTCGTGACGAGCGTAAAGCGCGTGAAGTTGCTAACTACCGTGCAGGCAAGTTCCGTGAAGTGAAACTGGCTCGTCAGCAAAAATCTAAACTAGAGAACATGTTCTCTAATATGACTGCTGGTGAAGTCGCTGAACTGAACGTTGTTCTTAAAGCTGACGTACAAGGTTCTGTGGAAGCAATTGCAGACTCGCTACTGAAACTGTCTACTGACGAAGTAAAAGTGAACATCGTGGGTTCTGGTGTTGGCGGTATCACAGAAACTGATGCAGTACTGGCAGAAGCTTCAAACGCAATCATCCTTGGCTTTAACGTACGTGCGGATGCATCTGCTCGCCGTGCTATTGAAGCAGCAAGCGTTGATCTACGTTACTACTCAATCATTTACCAATTGATTGACGAAGTTAAACAGGCAATGGGTGGTATGCTTGCTCCGGAATTCAAGCAAGAGATCATTGGTCTTGCTGAAGTTCGTGACGTATTTAAGTCACCGAAACTGGGCGCAATCGCTGGTTGTATGGTTACTGAAGGTCTGATTAAGCGTAACAACCCAATCCGCGTACTGCGTGATAACGTTGTTATTTACGAAGGTGAACTAGAGTCACTACGTCGCTTTAAAGATGACGTTCAAGAAGTTAAGAATGGCTACGAGTGTGGTATCGGCGTTAAGAACTACAATGACGTTCGCGTTGGTGACCAAATCGAAGTATTCGAAATCGTTGAAATTCAACGTACTCTAGACTAATAGACTAAAATTACTAAGATTATCTTTGATAGATAAGTAGTAATTGGTTGTTGAATACACCATGGGGGGCTGGCTTTGACCAACCCCCCATTCTTTCTATATAAGAGAAAAGATATGTCAAAAGAATTTAGCCGCACGCAGCGCGTTGCACAGCAGCTGCAAAAAGAACTGGCAATGATCCTTCAGCGCGAAGTTCGTGATTCACGTCTGGGCATGGTTACCATCTCTGATGTGGAAGTCTCTCGTGACCTTGCTTACGCAAAAGTATTTGTGACTTTTCTGTGTGTGGGTGAGCAGACTCCAGAATCATGTTTAGCAGCGCTTCGTGAACACGAAGTTCATATCCGCATGATGCTAGGTAAACGCATTCGTCTGCGCCTGACTCCGGAAGTCCGCTTCTACTACGACAACACTTTAGTAGAAGGTATGCGTATGTCTAACCTGGTTACTGAAGTAGTAAACACTGATAAGCAGAAGCAAAAAAATTCTGGCCGTGAGGATGAAGAATAATGGCTCGTCGTCGTAAAGGCCGTCCAGTTAATGGCGTTATCTTGTTGGATAAACCAACGGGTATCTCTTCCAATGATGCGTTGCAAAAAGTAAAGCGAATCTATTTCGCTGAAAAAGCGGGTCATACTGGTGCATTGGATCCTCTAGCGACGGGTATGTTGCCAATCTGTTTAGGTGAGGCAACCAAGTTTTCTCAGTTCCTATTGGACTCAGACAAGCGCTACCGAGTGATCGCAAAACTGGGTGAGCGTACTAATACTTCGGACTCTGATGGCGAAGTAGTAGAAACGCGTTCGGTAAATGTGGATCTTGAGAAGCTAGAAGCGTGCATTGATAAGTTCCGTGGTGAATCTGATCAAGTGCCTTCAATGTTTTCAGCGCTGAAGTATCAAGGTAAGCCCCTATACGAATACGCTCGTAAAGGTATCGAGGTTCCTCGTGAATCACGTAAAATCACCGTCTACGAAATCGTTCTTCACCGCTTTGAAGGCGACGAAGTTGAGATGGAAGTGCGTTGCTCAAAGGGTACTTACATTCGTACTATCGTTGATGATCTTGGCGAAATGCTAGGCTGTGGCGCGCATGTGACCATGCTTCGTCGTACTGGTGTTGCTAAGTATCCCTACGAGAAAATGGTAACACTTGAGCAATTGAACGAGTTGCTTGAGCAGGCGCATCGTCAGGAAATCGCACCACGCGAGTTGCTCGATCCTCTGCTTATGCCAATGGATACCGCAGTTGAAGACTTGCCAGAAGTAAATCTAATTCCTGAATTAGCAGATATGGTTCAGCATGGTCAACCCGTTCAAGTAAGTGGCGCTGCTACAGAAGGTTCTTTACGCCTGACTATGGGTGAAGAGCGTCTGTTTATCGGTGTTGGCGAGATGAACGATGATGGAAAAATTGCACCAAAGCGTTTGGTGGTTTTCCGTGACGAAGAGTAACTTCGTATCAATATTGAAAATACCGACCATTAGGTCGGTATTTTTATATTGCGTGGATGAGGAAACTTCCTTATAATCCGCGCTTCGCGTAGCGGCTGAATCAGAGATTGGCTGCTACAACTATAAACTTACTCTTATTAGGAGAGAATTATGTCTCTGAATGCAGAAACTAAAGCAGCAATCGTTGCAGAATACGCACAAGGCGAAGGCGACACTGGTTCACCAGAAGTTCAAGTAGCTCTACTTACAGCTTCTATCAACCACCTACAAGGTCACTTCAAAGCTCACAAAGGCGATCACCACAGCCGTCGTGGTCTTCTACGTATGGTTTCTCGTCGTCGTAAGCTTCTAGATTACCTAAAAGGTAAAGATCTAGCTCGCTACCAAGACCTAATCAAGCGTCTAGGCCTACGTCGCTAATCAGCGACTGCATAGCAGTTTGTCAAAAAAGGGGCTTTTAGCCCCTTTTTTGTTGCCCCTTATTTATTTTTGACTGCATAGCTTAGCCAAATCATCCTTAAGCCGTTATAATACTGGCGGCTTAATCTTTTGATACTGTTCTGGATAAGTGATTAGTCGCTGTTCAGTTGGGTATATTAGATTTTTATTAAACTCATAGCATTACAGTCAACCTCGTCGACCAAAAGGTCGCGGCTATTAAAAAGAAATTTAAGAGAGTTTCTTTTCACTAGTCGCGATTCGTAATGCCTTGAGTGTTTATTAACACACCTGAGCGGCTGTATATCAGTGCGCTTAGAAACAAGGAATAACAATGTTCGAAAAACCAGTTGTTAAAACGTTCCAGTACGGTAACCACACGGTTACTCTAGAAACTGGCGTTATCGCACGTCAAGCTACAGCAGCAGTAATGGTAACAATGGACGATACAGCAGTATTCGTTTCAGTTGTTGGTAAGAAAGAAGCAGTAGCGGGTCAGGATTTCTTCCCACTAACGGTAAACTACCAAGAGCGTACTTACGCTGCAGGTAAGATCCCAGGTGGCTTCTTCAAGCGTGAAGGACGTCCATCTGAAGGCGAAACACTGACAGCTCGTCTAATCGACCGCCCAATCCGTCCACTGTTCCCAGATGCATTCAAAAACGAAGTGCAAGTTATCGCAACAGTTGTATCTGTAAACCCAGACGTTCAGCCAGATATCCCAACCATGATTGGTACTTCTGCAGCGCTTGCTATCTCTGGTATTCCATTCAATGGTCCTATCGGTGCAGCACGTGTTGGCCACATTGACGGTCAGCTAGTTCTTAACCCTAGCCAAACTGAGCTAAACACTTCACGTCTAGATCTTGTTGTTGCGGGTACAGAGTCTGCGGTACTAATGGTTGAATCAGAAGCTGACAACCTGACTGAAGAAGAAATGCTGGCAGCAGTTGTGTTCGGTCACGATCAACAACAAGTTGTAATCAATGCAATCAACGAGTTCAAAGCTGAAGTTGCTACTCCAGCTTGGGATTGGGTTGCTCCTGAAGAGAACACTGCGCTTAAGACTAAGATTGCAGATCTAGCAGAAGCTAAGCTTGTTGAGGCTTACCAAATCACTGAGAAGATGGCTCGTTACGACCGTATCCATGCGATTGCAGCAGAAGTAAACGAAGCGTTACTTGCTCAAGATCCTGAAGCTGATACGAAAGAAATCCACACTATCTTCCACGATCTAGAGAAGACAGTAGTACGTCGTAGCATCATCGCGGGTAACCCACGTATCGACGGTCGTGAGAAAGACATGGTTCGTGCGCTTGACGTACGTACTGGCGTTCTTCCACGTACTCACGGTTCTGCGCTATTCACTCGTGGTGAAACTCAGGCTCTAGTGACAGCTACTCTAGGTACTCAACGTGATGCTCAAATCATTGATGAGCTAACGGGCGAGCGTAAAGACCACTTCCTACTACACTACAACTTCCCTCCATACTGTGTAGGCGAAACTGGTTTTGTAGGTTCTCCTAAGCGTCGTGAAATTGGTCACGGTAAACTGGCGAAGCGTGGTATTGCTGCAGTAATGCCATCAGTAGATGAGTTCCCGTACACTGTACGTGTTGTATCAGAAATCACAGAATCTAACGGTTCATCATCAATGGCTTCTGTATGTGGTACATCTCTGGCTCTTATGGACGCTGGTGTGCCAATCAAGTCTTCTGTTGCGGGTATCGCAATGGGTCTTGTGAAAGAAGGCGATGATTTCGTTGTTCTTTCAGACATCCTTGGTGACGAAGACCACCTGGGTGACATGGACTTTAAAGTAGCAGGTACTAACACTGGTGTTACTGCACTTCAAATGGACATCAAGATCGAAGGTATCACTAAAGAGATCATGCAAATTGCGCTTAACCAAGCACAAGGCGCACGTAAGCACATCCTGTCTGTAATGGATGAAGCGCTTGCTGGTGCTCGTGATGATATCTCTGAGTTCGCTCCGCGTATCCATACAATGAAGATCAGCGCAGAGAAGATCAAAGACGTTATCGGTAAAGGTGGTGCTGTTATCCGTGCTCTAACTGAAGAGACGGGTACAACTATCGAAATCGAAGACGACGGTACTATTAAGATTGCTGCAACTGAAGGTGCTGCTGCGAAAGAAGCTATCCGCCGTATCGAAGAGATCACTGCTGAAGTTGAAGTAGGTCGTATCTACACAGGTAAAGTTGCACGTCTTGCTGACTTTGGCGCATTCGTTACCATACTTCCTGGTAAAGATGGTCTGGTACACATCTCTCAAATCGCTGAAAAACGCGTTGAGAAAGTATCTGACTACCTAACTGAAGGTCAGGAAGTTCAAGTTAAAGTACTTGAAATTGATCGTCAGGGCCGTGTACGTCTAAGCATGAAAGAAGCGGTAGAGAAGCCAGCTGAAGATGCAGCAACTGAAGCACCTGCAGCTAAAGACGAGTAATCTAACGTTTGTCTTTCGGTCTTTTATTAGCTTAAAAGCCTGAAAGCATGCTATAAAGGGGAGCATTTTTGCTCCCTTTTTTTTGTCTGTTTCGCGGAGTTTGCACTCAGGGAAGGCAAATTATCCTACTATTGCATTTAAAGGTAAGGCAATAAGAGAAACTGACCCGGAGCGGTCCAAACAGGAGTACCAATTAGTGAAATGGTTTCAAACCGCAAGTTTATGTCTTGCTATCGCGCTGACCGGTTGCGTAAATACTTCTCAGCAATCGGCCCAGCAGTGGGTATATCCACCTATGGCCGTGCCTTTGCAGCCAAGCGTTCAGCAAGAAGTTCAAATTGCGCGTTTATCACAGCTTTTACAACGTCCTGATCTGAGTGATGAAGTTCGCGCAAAAATGCACTATGAGCGCGGCAATTTCTATGACAGTGTAGGTCTGCGTGACCTCGCTCGTTTGGACTTCAATCAATCTTTACAGTTGAATCCGGCTCAACCGGATATCTTTAATCTAATGGGTGTTTATTTTACTCAGGTTGGAGAGTTTGATGCAGCTTATGAAGCTTTCGATTCTACATTAGAACTTGCCCCTGATAATACTTACGCCGAGCGAAACCGCGCTATTGCGCTGTATTATGGTGGCCGTATTGATCTTGCGCTTGAAGACATGACCAAACACTATCAGGAGATGCCAAGCGATCCGTTCCGCGCATTGTGGTTGTATATTATTGAAGCAGCACAGGACCCTGCTCAAGCGGAAGAAAACCTTAAGAAACACTATCAACGTGATCGCAGTGAGGAGTGGGGCTGGGTTTTGGTCGCGATTATGCTGCGTGACGTTTCAGACGAGCAAGCTCTGAAAGTGATCATGGATGGTACAAGAGAGAACTACCGCCTTGCCGAGCGCCTTACTGAGACTTACTTTTACTTGGCTAAACGTCATCAGATTGAAGGTGACGTGGCAAGTGCAATATCGCTGTACAAGTTAGCTATTTCATTCAACGTCTATGATTATGTGGAACATCGGTACTCGTTTCTTGAGTTAGCTGAGATTTATAAGCAGCTTCAACAAGATAAGCTGGCAAAGCAGAAAGTCGAGCAACAACAGGGTAATTAGGATCTGTTGACCCTAACCTAAAGCCGCTCACTGAGCGGTTTTTTTGATGGCAAAGGACTATTCAGCGCCCCCTTTTCTCTGATAGTTCCTGCAGTCATGTCTGTAACGTTAAGTAGTTAGCTTTGCTAACACTTGGTGGTAGTTATGCAAAGCTCTATTTATAAACAGTTCTGGAAATACACGATTCCAACCGTTGCTGCCATGTTGGTGAACGGTTTATATCAAGTGATAGATGGTATTTTTGTTGGTCGCTATGTCGGTGCAGATGGGTTAGCGGGCATCAATGTCGCATGGCCTGTTATCGGTACGATACTTGGTATTGGAATGATGGTTGGAGTCGGGACTGGCGCGCTTGTTTCAATCAAACGGGGGAAGCAGGACCAAGAAGGAGCAAAGCGGGTATTAACGACTGGGTTACTTCTGTTAGTTGCATTGATGCCAGTGGTTGCTTTGGTTCTGTTCAACTTTTCGGATGACTTTATTCGCTGGCAGGGTGCGCAGGGCCGCGTGTATGAGTTGTCTCTTCAGTATCTGCATATATTGATTGCTTCATGTATTTTCACGCTCGGTTCGATTGCTACTCCATTCTTGCTGCGCAACGATGACAGCCCAAATATAGCCACGATGCTTATGGTGATTGGCGCTGCCACAAACATACTACTTGATTACATTTTCATTGCCTGGCTGGATTGGGAACTGACAGGAGCAGCGATTGCTACTGCATTAGCTCAAATGGTCGTCACCGTACTCGGTATTGGTTACTTCTTCAGTGCTAAAGCTAAGCTACGCTTGCGTATTGGTGATCTGAAGGTACAGCTAGATATCTTACCTAAGATTGTCGTGATTGGTGGCTCAAGCTTTTTTATGTACGCGTACGGCTCCTGCATGGTTGCATTGCACAACTCGCTGTTTGCCCAATACGGAAGTGCACTCTTAATCGGCGCATATGCAATTCTGGGTTATATCGTAACGGTTTACTTCTTGATAGCCGAAGGCATTGCCAACGGCATGCAGCCTCTGGTGAGTTATAATCATGGCGCAGGCAATGCGGAGAACATCCGAAAGTTACTTAAAATCGCGATGGGGACCTCGGTGTTTGGGGGCATCGCTTTTGTCGCCTTGATGAATATTTTTTCTTACGAACTGGTGTCAGTGTTTAACAGTACAGATCAGCAATTGATTGAGAGTGCTGTGGTAGGCATCCGGCTACACATGTTTGCCCTGTTCCTGGATGGGTTCTTAATGGTTTCTGCCGCTTATTATCAGTCACTGAATAAAGGCAGTAAGGCGATGTTTATCACGATCGGTAATATGGTGGTTCAACTGCCATTTTTGTTCATTCTGCCTAAAATATTCGGTGTGTCTGGTATCTGGATTGCGTTCCCATTGTCGAATATTGCGTTGAGCGTCGTGGTGATGAGTATGCTATGGCGTGATGTTAAAAAGCTGCTGAATGAGAGTTCACCTGAGACCAGTGTGAGAGCTTCTTCGTAATTATATAAAGCAAAAAGCGAGGGTTTAACCTCGCTTTTAATGACTTAAATATTTTTTACTTCTAACCCTGCAAGCTGGTGCCAGTAGCCATTACATTGACGGCCTTTGAGTGCCCGAGGCTGCTCGCCGTTTTCATTAGCGCGAAACTGTTCCAGTTCAGAGAAAGTACTGATACCGAGTGGACTCAGGCGCACAACATCAACCAACCCTTGCATACTTGGCAGGTCATTGATTAGGTTATAACAATAGCCAGACTGCGTCTGGATACCATTTAGATTAAAGACTTCCTGTCCCTCCTGGCTGCTTACCTGGATGCCGGTTGGGTATTTAATACAGCAGGTTTCACAATCGTCTTTCGCACGGTTCTCCGCGCGAGCCGTAAAGCAGCGTGCAGAGTAAGCCAGAGGCAAGTAACCATGGCTGAACACTTCGACTTCAAACTTGTTGCGAATACCAAGACTCTCACATTGGGTTAATGTGTCACTTAACCATTCACGCGAAAGCTCTACCGGCATACACCAGCGGGTCATACCTTGTTTGAGAAACAGATTTAGAGTGTGCGCATTGTAAGTGTTGATAGCAGGACCGACGACAAATGGCACCTTATGCTCTGATGCAAGCTGGATGGCTGAAACGTCATTTGCCTCGATAGCAAAGTCACCATTGTCGATGTACTTCTTCATGATGTTGACTTCACTTGGTGCTTCTAGCAGTGCCATGGTTGAAAGCACTACTTGTTTGCCGGTAGAGGAGAGATCTTTAGCAATATCAAACCAATGGGCGGGTTTCATTTCTCTGCGTTTGGAGCAGACTGTTTCGCCTAAATAGATAATGTCTGCCGTACTTTCTTTTGCTTGTTGGTAGAATGCTTCAACGTCTTGTTTTGGCCAGAAGTACAGCAATGGACCAAGGGCGTATTTCATTGATTTATCCATTTTAACCTCTATTGCCACTGACGGTGATAAGCACCGAGTGTGGTTTGTGTGCCTTCTGATACATTTGCCAGTGCAGCATCCCAGGCCGCTTCTACCTGGTAAGCTTCAGGGTTCGCCTGGTAGCGGTCAATCGCCGCTCGCCACGTGCGAGTTACTTGCTCTACATAAGCAGGGCTACGCTGACGCCCCTCAATTTTTACAGATGCAACATTTGCGGCAAACAGCTCCGGAAGCATGGAAAGGGTGTTCAGGCTGGTCGGCTCTTCCAGTGCGTGGTAGCGTTTTTTCTCGCCTTCAATGTCGGCCTCAAATCGGCCTTTACATAAAGTCGGGTAGCCCGCGTTTTCACCTGCGCAGTATCGATCAATCAAAATGTCATTGAGTCTGGACTCTAAGCCTTGTTCGGTTTCCTGCCAGCGGACGTATTTTGCCGGTGAGCAAGCGCCTACCGTGTTTGGTGACTCACCTGTCATATAAGATGATAAGTAACAACGGCCTTCAGACATAATACACAGACTACCGAAAGCAAAAACTTCCAGCTCTACGTCACTGGTGATGTTACGCGATAACTGTTTTACTTGATGAATGGAAAGCACACGTGGCAGTACCACTCGTTTAACGTTGAAGTTCTGCTTGTAAAAATTGATAGCTGCAACGTTAGTTGCCGATGCCTGTACCGATAGATGTAGTTCTAACTCCGGATATTTTCGAGCAGCGTATTCAAGCACTGCGATGTCAGCAACGATCAGAGCATCAACACCTAATGCTGCCGCGTTATCGACTGCATTTGTCCAGCGTTCAAAGCCATTTGGGTGAGCAAAGGTATTGAGTGCGATGTGGATCTTTTTGTTGCGGTCATGAACGTACTGCACCGCTTTTTCGAGTTTCTTGCCGTGAAAGTTTAAGCCGGCAAAGTGACGAGCGTTTGTATCGTCTTTGAAGCCGATATACACGGCATCTGCTCCGCAATCGATAGCGGTTTTAAGTGCAGGCAGGTTACCCGCAGGACACAAGAGTTCCATATGCTCATAATCGTAGAGAATCAAAAGGTGTCTGCATTTTATGAAGAATTATGAATAGCGAAATTGACCTAAGTTAGGTTTAGCTCAATAAACTCCTCATTTACCCCTTGTGAGTAAGGGGTTAGGTCTTATGGCGGCGGTTTTGCATAAAGAGTTCTTCGATTTCATGTTTAGGCTGAGGACGGTGAAAATGGAACCCTTGAATCGAATTGCATTGCAGGTTGGAAAGTAATGTGGCTTGCTGGTGCGTTTCTACACCTTCGGCGACCACCGTTAGATCCAGGGACTTACCCAGGTTGATGATGTTTTCTATTACGGTAATTTGCTTCGGTAATACGTCAATATCACTAATAAACGCCCGGTCTATTTTCAGCTCATCAATAGGGAAGCGAGCGAGATAAGACAAAGATGAATAACCTGTCCCGAAGTCATCAATGGATAGGGCAAAGCCAAGTTTCTTGATGGCGTTAAGCATCTGTAATGTGTGTTCACTGTCACTCATCACGGCGCTTTCTGTGAGCTCGAAGGTAATACAACTAGGATCGAGGTCGGTAGTACGCAGCAGTTTTTCCATAAAATCGATAAGTTGCGGATTACCAAACTGCTCTGGGGATAAGTTGATTGCGACACGCCCCGGTAAAACACCTTGTTGCTTCCAGCGCTTTACGGAGTTGAACACATCACGCATGACCACTCGCCCGAGGTGCTCAATCAATCCTGCGCGTTCGGCTACTGGGATGAAAGCCCCCGGACTGATGTAGCCTTCAACCGGATGTTTCCAGCGGACCAGAGCTTCAGCGCCGTTGATGCTGAAATCGCGAGCGTTCACTTTGGGTTGATACCATACTTCCAGGCCATTCTGCTGCAGCGCTTTTTGCAGTTCGATTTCCAGCCACAAGCGTTTGCGCGCTTCCTTATTCATCTGATCGTTAAAAGTGACCAGGCGGTTGCGTCCCCGATCTTTTGCTTCGTACATCGCTGTATCTGCATTTTGCAGCAGTATTCGCGCGTCTTGGCCATCTTCTGGATAACGGACACTACCGATTGAGCAAGCAAGTCGCTTGCTGAAATGTTGCAAATCAAAAGGCTGATTGATGAGTGAAATGATGCGCTCGGAAAGGACAGCGGCCGTATTCTCGTTTTCAGGCTCAGGTAACAGCACACCAAACTCATCTCCACCTAAGTGACCAAGGATAGCCTGGCTTGGCAATAAGCGTTTTAAACGGGTGGATACTTCCTGAATCACTTTGTCACCGATATGATGGCCGAGTGAGTCATTGATGTTCTTGAAGTTATCTATATCAAGATAAAAGAGCAGCAGAGGTGTCTTGCTTTTGATCAGCTGTTCCAGATGTTTGGTGAAACCGAAACGATTGTACAGCTTGGTCAGAGAATCAATATGAGCGTCTTCATTGAATGCAGATGCCAAGTTTTTAGGAGTATTGACTGCGTCTTGGATCAGGATTATTTGTGAAGTGTTGCCTAAAATTGTGGCTGAGTCAGCATGTAGCTGAACTTTACGCTCCAATCCACACTGAGCGCTGGTTAAACAGATAAATGGCTGCTCAGCAATCAGGGCGCTTACCGGAGAGCGAAATGCAGTCTTGGTTTTTTCATCAATAAACAAACGACTGAGCTTTTCACCCAGAAGATCGTGTGGAGAGTTTATCCCCAGTAACCTTGCTGATGCCGGATTGGCTGAGATGATAATATCGCCTTCGGTAAGCAAAAAACCATCAGGTAACAGATGTGTCAGCTTTGCAAACTTACTTTCTGACTCTTCAAGTGAACGGACTAGAATTTGTTTCTCAGAGGTATCGACGGCATGAAAAATGATGAATCTGACTTCAGTACTTTCATAAACGGGTGATAAGCTAAAGTGAAGACTGGTTTCGAGATCGGTATCATCCAGGGTAATCTCTGCTTCGACGTGGTTACCGTTAAATGCACGCTGGTAGTACGGAGCCAGTTTCTGATAGAACTGTTCCCCTAAGACATGCTTGTCGTTGAGCCCAACGATTTCCTTACTGCTTAGCCCAGCGATATCACAATAGCGCTCACTCACGATTCGATAGTTATGTTCTCTGTCAATAATGGCAAAGAAGAAAGGACTATTCGATGTTAGCGTGGAAAACCAATGTTGTAATTGTTGGGAAGGCATTAGGTTACTACCGATCTCCAAAGATCCAAGTGATTCATGCGTGTTTTAAACGCACGAAGAGAAAAGCGAGTTTCTGGTGTCTAGTTTTTTGTCTTACAACTACTCAAGTCTTTGACTTGATTGAAGTCATCTGAAAAATAGGCGTTTGACAACTATAACTGTGAAAATGCGGTTGTTAAAGCGTTTATCGCTCTCTTCAATGCAATAATACTTGAGAGGTCAAAAAAATGAAGATTTTATGCAGTGGTGAAAAAAGTTTGTTTATTGATACATGACAGGTATTACGCGCACACAATTCCGTAATATTGATGCCTTGATCATAAAGTAACGGGTATAGAACGTGTTAAACAAGCTTCGTAGTCAACTAGTCAATAACGCAGCGCATATCTTGCGGTCTCCAATCCGGTTAATGCCTCAATCGCTTCAGAAAAAAGCCTTGCTCGATGGTCTTAACCTGGTATTTAAAGAGGCTTTAGACGATGGTGACTTTGATTTTTTGCAAGACAAATGGTTAAAAGTTGCGATTAAGGACTTGGATTAGCATGGTATATCAGCTACCAAGATGAAAATTTGCTGTTGGCTGAAAAACCTGTTCAGGAAGATGTGAGTTTTAGTGGTAATCTAAATGACCTAGTATTGATTGCTGGTCGTAAAGAAGACCCTGACACGTTGTTCTTCCAACGTCGCCTTTCTATTGAGGGCGATACTGAGCTTGGCTTAGAAGTGAAAAACTTAATGGACAGTGTCGACTTAGAGCAGTTACCAAAAGCAATGCAAGTAGCACTGAACCAACTGGCTGATTTTGTTCATAAAGGGGTTCAAGAGCCTGCACAACAACCCGGAGTAGCGAATGCTTATTCGAACTGAAGCCCCTGCGGACATTCTTACCATTGACCGCTTATTGAAACACGCATTTCCAACGGATGCAGAAGCTAATCTGGTGATGCGTCTGAGAGAAAACAGCAAGCTTACTTTATCGCTGGTGGCGTGTACTGATGAAGGTGAAGTAATTGGTCACGCTCTATTCAGCCCAGTTACGTTAAATGGTGAAGATTTGTCATGGCAAGGGCTGGCACCTTTGGCTGTTCATGAGGAGTATCGTCGCCAGGGCATCGGTGCGCAGCTGATCAAAGAAGGTTTCGACTCTTTACGCGACTTTGGCTATCAGGTATGTGTGGTGCTTGGTGACCCAGACTACTATGCCCGCCAAGGTTTTCAGGCTAGTGACGAGCTGGGATTCGAATGCGCTTGGGAAGTGCCTAAAGGTGCGTTTCGCATTGCAGAGCTGGTAGAAGGTCAATTTGAAGGACGTTCTGGTCGCATCGACTATTCACCAGAGTTCTCAGAGCTATAACTAATCATCTATAACTAATCAGTTACAACGTACATAGCAGTCAGTGGGGAACCTCTGGCTGTTTTTTATTACATTTCATTTTTCACCGCTCAGGTTAAATAATTTAGACATTCCATTGTTATTCCCTATTAAGCTTCAGTATTCAGTATTCAGTATTCAGTATTCAGTATTCAGTATTCAGTATTCAGTAATCGATCATTGGGTATCGTTACTATTCTTTGATAGTATTGCCGGGTTCAAACAGGTGACGAAAAATGTCGATAAACGAGAAACAGTATTTACATGAGATGGGAATCAGCACTTGGGAGTTGGTTCACCCAGATAGACTGGCTGGATATCAATCACCGATGATTGAGCTGCCTGGTAGTTGCAAACTTCTTTTGGTTTCACCGGGATGTCCTGTGAATGAGTCTGCGAATCTGTTTGAGAAAATACTCAAGAGTATGAAGCTGACAGTCGACCAATCCATGCACCTAGAGCCTGAGCGCTTACCTCTTTTAGCAGAGCATCAACTTGAGTGGATATGGTTTGCTGGCTGTGAAGCGCTAACGGTTGAAAACATCAAACAACTGACCTCTCCTTTGCTGGAAGATATCGATGGTAACAACGAACAAAAGCGCGCACTTTGGCAGCAGATTTGTTCCTACTCGTAACGCTTGTATTACGCTGTGGCACCACACAGTTAAGTTTTAAATAGGTTTTATAATGGCGATTGAGATAGTCCCAATACGTATTGAGCATTTGGATCAAGTGTGGCAAATCGAACAGCAAGCGCACTCACACCCCTGGGCAGAGTCTCTGGTTCGAGATTTATCAAGCCGGGGCGCTTGTCACCATGTGATGTTGGAAGGTGGTACGGTTATCGGTTATTTCTATGCTCAGAATATTGTCGGTGAGGTGACATTGCTCAATATCGCAATAGCTCCTTCACAACAAGGTAAAGGCTATGGACAGAAGCTGCTGGATGCGTTTTTAGAACACTGTGAACAAGTAAAAGCAGAAAGCGCCTGGCTCGAAGTGAGAGAAAGTAATCAAGCTGCAATTCATATCTATGAGCAGGCGGGGTTCAACGAGTTAGACCGTCGCTATAACTATTACCCTGCTAAAACAGGCAATGGCAAAGAAGATGCGATCATCATGAGTTATATCTTCTTTCATTAGCCAAAAACACGTTATATTAGGGATGATGTCCCAAAGCGATCAGTTGCCCCTAAAGCAATAATAAGCGAGAATACCGCGCAAAATTGAATCTAAAAATGCATGTTTGTTTTTCAGCAAGCGTGCATACATCAAAGAAGACCCGTTTCATGTCAAATACACCTTTTCTAGGCGAAGTCTCTAAACGCAGAACATTCGCTATTATTTCGCACCCGGATGCGGGTAAAACAACCATCACCGAAAAAGTACTGTTATTCGGAAACGCGATCCAAAAAGCAGGTACTGTCAAAGGTCGTGGTAATGCACAACATGCAAAATCTGACTGGATGGAAATGGAAAAGGAACGTGGTATCTCGGTTACCACTTCTGTGATGCAGTTTCCTTACAACGATTGTCTGGTGAACCTGCTCGATACTCCGGGGCACGAAGACTTCTCTGAAGATACCTACCGCACTCTAACCGCAGTAGACTCATGTCTGATGGTTATCGATGCGGCGAAAGGTGTCGAAGATCGTACCCGTAAACTGATGGAAGTAACCCGTCTTCGTGATACGCCAATCGTCACTTTCATGAACAAACTTGACCGTGACGTTCGTGATCCGATGGAAGTTCTGGATGAAGTAGAAAACGAACTGGGTATGATGTGTGCACCAATTACCTGGCCAATCGGTTGTGGTAAAGAGTTTAAAGGTGTTTACCATATTCACCGTGATGAGACGATTCTGTACGAATCTGGTCATGGGCATGAGATTCAGGAAGTCCGTATCATTAAAGGTCTGGATAACCCGGAACTGGATGAAAAAGTCGGTGCGGATCTGGCGGAAAGCGTACGTGAAGAGCTTGAGCTTGTTATGGGTGCTTGCCCAGAGTTCGAACTGGAGTCATTCCTGACTGGTGAATTAACGCCGGTTTATTTCGGTACCGCATTGGGCAACTTCGGTGTAGACCATATGCTGGATGGTCTGACAGAGTGGGCGCCTGCGCCGAAAACTCGTCAGGCAGTTGAGCGTGACGTTGAAGCAACAGAAGACAAGTTCTCGGGTTTTGTGTTTAAGATTCAGGCAAATATGGATCCAAAACACCGTGACCGTATCGCCTTTATGCGTATCGTATCGGGTACTTACACGCAGGGTATGAAGATGAACCATGTTCGTCTTGGTAAGCAGGTGAGTATCTCTGACGCCGTAACCTTTATGGCGGGTGATCGTGCTCGTGCAGAACACGCTTACGCCGGTGACATTATTGGTCTGCATAACCACGGAACGATTCAGATTGGCGATACGTTTACTCAAGGTGAATCACTTAAGTTCTCTGGTATTCCTAACTTTGCGCCGGAGCTGTTCCGTCGTATTCGTCTGAAAGATCCACTAAAGCAGAAACAGCTGCTGAAAGGCTTGGTTCAGCTTTCGGAAGAAGGTGCCGTACAGGTATTCCGTCCTCTGCAAAACAACGATCTTATCGTTGGCGCGGTAGGTGTGCTTCAGTTTGATGTGGTTGTTGCTCGTCTGAAATCTGAATACAACGTAGAAGCGATTTACGAAGGCGTAAACGTAGCAACGGCTCGCTGGGTAGAGTGTGGTGACGCGAAGAAACTAGATGAGTTCCAACGTAAGAACCAGGCAAACTTAGCACTCGATGGTGGTGATAACTTAACCTACATCGCACCAACTATGGTTAACCTGAACCTTGCTAAAGAGCGCTTCCCTGATGTTGAATTCCGTGCGACTCGTGAGCACTAACAGACGTTAATTGAACGCCGCTGTATAGCGACTGGATTTTAAAACGCCCTTGGCTATAGACTTAGTCAAGGGCGCTTTTATATCAGCTAGAATGATTTGAATTGTGTGAGGATGCAACATGAACTGGATTAAAAGAGGAATCAAGCGCTACGACGATTGGTGTGACGAGATGGGGTTAACGCCCGATCAAAAGCGCAGCTGCGTACCTTACCGAAAAGACCCGGTACATAAAGGTGAGGAGAAAATTACATCGTCTCAACCCGGTGATAGTCATGAGCAATCCCAAGATGAAGCTCTTTGATACCCATTGTCATTTCGATTTTGATGAATTTCAGGATGATTTTGAACACAACCTGAAACTCGCGGAGGAGCAGGGGGTAAGACGAATCCTTATCCCGTCGGTTGGTCCTTCAAACTGGTCACGTATTCAAACCTTAGCAAAGCAAAGTCCCCACTTATATTACGCATTAGGCTTCCATCCCTATTTTCTCGATCAAAGGTTTGAGCAATTTTTGCCGCAACTTGAGCAGTATTTGTTTCACGAATGTCCTCAGTGCGTCGCAATAGGAGAGTGCGGTTTAGATTTTGCAATCGACGTACCCGTTTCACTTCAGGAAAAAGCGCTTGAGATCCAGTTTGAGTTAGCCAGACGTTTTGACCTGCCGGTTGTTTTACATAGCCGCAAAGCACACAACCGACTAATTCAAATGGTCAAGGCGGCGAAGTTACCAAAAGGTGGTGTTGTGCATGCTTTTTCTGGTAGTTATCAGCAGGCAACGGAGTGGGTTAAATTAGGATTTTTCATCGGTGTAGGGGGCACCATTACTTACCCGAGAGCCAAGAAAACCCGCGATGCTATTCAAAAGTTGCCTCTTGAAAAACTCGTTATTGAAACAGATGCGCCAGATATGCCTATACTTGGGTATCAGGGGCAGCCTAATCACCCGGCTAAACTCATTCATGTGTTTAATGAGTTAGTGCGGTTACGATCTGGCAAAAAGCAACCGATTGCTTCTCAGTTGTGGAGAAATAGCAATTTTGCCTTCTGTATCTGTGAATGAAATTCAAAGTTAGTGTTCAAACTAGAAATTACTTTCTTATTTGGTGTGAGTTCACTCACAAAGATTAGTGAATCAACCCAGAGTCTTAATAGAAAGTGTGAGGTTGGCATTACTTTAATTCATTATGCGTGAGTATAATTGCCCCCGCTTTATTAGCTCCATTTTGTTACACGCCAATAAATAACTTATAAGGAAGTCATAAACTATGAGCCTGTTTATGAGCCTAGTCGGTATGGTAGTGCTTCTTGCAATCGCATTTGCATTCTCATCTAACCGCAAAGCTATCAATTTTAGAACCGTAGGTGGCGCATTCGCTATCCAATTCGCATTAGGTGCATTTGTTCTTTATGTACCTTGGGGCCGTGATCTACTGAACGGTTTCTCTAGTGGTGTATCTAACGTTATCGCATATGGTAACGATGGTACGTCATTCCTGTTCGGTGGTCTTGTTTCAGACAAGATGTTCGAAGTGTTCGGTGGCGGTGGTTTCATCTTCGCGTTCCGTGTTCTTCCTACACTGATCTTCTTCTCAGCTCTGATTTCAGTTCTGTACTACATTGGCGTTATGCAATGGGTTATCAAGATTCTTGGTGGTGGCCTTCAAAAAGCGCTGGGCACTTCTCGTGCAGAATCAATGTCTGCAGCCGCTAACATTTTCGTAGGTCAAACTGAAGCACCGCTAGTTGTTCGTCCATTCGTTCCAAAGATGACTCAATCTGAGCTATTTGCGGTAATGTGTGGTGGTCTTGCTTCTGTTGCTGGTGGTGTTCTTGCAGGTTACGCATCAATGGGTGTACCTCTAGAGTACCTAGTAGCGGCGTCATTCATGGCGGCTCCTGGTGGCCTATTGTTCGCTAAGATTCTTCATCCTGAAACTGATCAGCCTCATGAAGATTTCGAAGAAGCAATGGACGGTGGCGACGACAAACCTGCGAACGTTATCGATGCAGCAGCAGGCGGCGCAGCTTCAGGTTTGCAACTTGCTCTTAACGTTGGTGCGATGTTGATTGCATTTATCGGTCTGATCGCTCTTATCAACGGTATGCTAGGTGGCGTTGGCGGTTGGTTCGGTATGCCAGAACTAACACTAGAATTGATCCTAGGTTGGTTGTTCTCTCCACTTGCATTCCTAATCGGTGTTCCTTGGGCTGAAGCAACGACAGCTGGCTCATTCATCGGTCAGAAAATTGTTGTGAACGAATTCGTTGCGTACCTGAACTTCACGCCATACATCGGTGATAACGCTCAAGTAATCGCGGCAACTGGTGAAGTGATGTCTGAGAAGACAACAGCTATCATCTCATTCGCACTATGTGGCTTCGCGAACCTTTCTTCTATCGCGATCCTACTTGGTGGTCTAGGTAGCCTTGCGCCAAACCGTCGCAGCGACATCGCGCGCATGGGTATTAAAGCAGTACTTGCTGGTACGTTGTCTAACCTAATGGCAGCGACAATTGCAGGCTTCTGCTTAAGCCTAGCAGCAATGTAATTTAGTACTGGTTCTTAATATATAGACGCCATATTAAATCATGCCCTGTAGCAAGAGATTGCTGCGGGGCTTTTTTTGTTTTCAGCGCTGAAAATTTTTAGATAGTGCCTAGGTCAACAGACCCTAGATAATGATTCTCATCTGACTATCGAGAGAAAGGAAAGCCTGAAAATTTTGAGATACAAACCGTTTGCGCTCTATTTGGTACTACAGTTTTGCGATGAATATCTATAATGTAGACATCAAAAGGCGAACACAACTTACTCAATGGGTAAATGAATTTCCCTGAAATATTAGATCTCGTAGGCATTTTGCTGGTGATGTGATATTAAAGACACCGCAATCATAGATTGTTGTGCCATAGGCCA
This sequence comes from Vibrio sp. B1FLJ16, assembly GCF_905175385.1. Lineage (NCBI taxonomy): Bacteria > Pseudomonadati > Pseudomonadota > Gammaproteobacteria > Vibrionales > Vibrionaceae > Vibrio > Vibrio sp. B1FLJ16. The sequence goes on along the minus strand of NZ_HG992749.1, from coordinate 2,348,631 downwards.
AACTGGTACTGTGCGGTGACAAGGATAGCAATTGGCATAAGACATTTTCGCAGTCTACGCCGAGTCTTCATGGAACAAAGTCCGTTCATAAATCGATTACTGAGCCATTTTTAACATTATCTCGACTCCTTGATTATAGTTAGAGGTGAGATATGAGGCTGAGTAGTGAATTTTTTGAATATTGATCGGAGATAGAAATGAGCGATTTAAAAGCAGCTGCACTACGTGCACTTAAACTTATGGATCTTACAACGCTGAATGACGACGACACAGATGCAAAAGTGATCTCACTATGTCATGACGCGAAAACAGCAGTAGGCAACACTGCTGCAATCTGTATTTACCCTCGCTTTATTCCTATTGCTAAGAAGACACTTCGTGAGCAAGGCACTCCAGAAGTTCGCATTGCAACTGTGACTAACTTCCCACACGGTAACGACGACATCGAAATTGCCGTAGCTGAAACTAAGGCGGCAGTGGCTTACGGTGCAGACGAAGTTGACGTAGTTTTCCCATACCGTGCATTAATGGCGGGTGATGAGAAAGTGGGCTTCGAACTGGTTAAGCAATGTAAAGAAGCTTGTGGTGACATTCTTCTGAAAGTAATCATCGAAACGGGTGAACTGAAAGAAGAAGCACTTATCAAGAAAGCATCTCAAATCTGTATCGAAGCAGGTGCTGACTTTATTAAAACTTCAACTGGTAAAGTGCCAGTGAACGCAACGCCAGAATACGCTCGTATGATGCTAGAAGTTATTCGTGATATGGGTGTTGCAGAAACAGTTGGCTTTAAACCTGCTGGTGGTGTGCGTACTGCTGAAGATGCACAAGCATACTTAGCAATGGCTGACGAAATCCTGGGTGACAACTGGGTTGATGCTCGTCACTACCGTTTCGGTGCGTCAAGCCTGCTGACTAACCTACTTAATACATTAGAAGTAACAGACGAAACAGCTGATCCAACAGCTTACTAACACATCCGTCATATTTGACGCTGCAGCGTTGTTGACTGCATAAGTTCACCCTAATCACATAGAACCCCTATGCTCATAGGGATGAACTTACTTGTCGCCTAGCTGCAACGCCGACTATTTTAGATGTGACTAAAGAATCTGTCTAAATGGTAGCACCGCGTTTGGTGCTACCACTTTTCTGTCCTACTTTTACCATAGCTCCTATTTTTACCATTGATAATAGAAAGCTTGGGAGGCACTAATGTATTTACCACAAGAAATCATCCGTAAAAAACGTGACGGCGAAGCCCTTACCGCTGACGAAATTAATTTCTTTATCCAAGGTGTAGCAAACAACACTGTATCTGAAGGTCAGATTGCGGCTTTTGCTATGGCTATTTTCTTCAATGAAATGACGATGGAAGAACGAATCGCGCTGACTTGTGCTATGCGTGATTCAGGTATGGTTATCGACTGGAGCCATATGAACTTTGGCGGCCCGATTGTCGATAAGCACTCAACAGGTGGCGTTGGTGACGTTACGTCTCTCATGCTTGGCCCTATGGTGGCAGCATGTGGCGGTTTTGTACCAATGATTTCCGGCCGTGGCCTTGGGCATACGGGTGGTACGCTAGATAAATTAGAGTCTATTCCAGGCTACAACATCACACCAACCAACGAAGTTTTTGGTCAGGTAACCAAAGACGCGGGTGTTGCAATCATCGGCCAAACAGGTGACTTGGCGCCTGCTGATAAGCGTGTTTATGCGACGCGCGATATTACCGCAACCGTTGATAACATTTCGCTTATCACCGCTTCTATTCTTTCTAAGAAACTGGCAGCGGGTCTGGAATCTCTGGTTATGGATGTAAAAGTAGGTTCTGGCGCATTCATGCCAACTTACGAAGCGTCTGAAGAGTTAGCGAAATCTATCGTAGCAGTAGCAAACGGTGCTGGTACTAAGACGACTGCAATCCTGACAGACATGAACCAGGTGTTGGCATCATCGGCGGGTAACGCCGTTGAAGTCCGTGAAGCGGTTCGATTCCTGACTGGTGAATACCGTAATCCACGTCTTCTTGAAGTGACGATGGCTTCATGTGCGGAAATGCTGGTACTGGGTAAGCTGGCGAAAGATACAGAAGACGCACGCGCGAAACTGATGGAAGTGCTAGACAACGGTAAAGCAGCAGAGTGCTTCGGTAAAATGATCGCCGGCCTTGGTGGCCCTGCAGACTTCGTAGCAAACTACGAAAACTACCTGGAAAAAGCAGAAATTATTAAACCTGTTTACGCAACGGAAACAGGCATTGTTTCAGCGATGGATACTCGTGCCATTGGTATGGCTGTCGTTGCGATGGGTGGTGGTCGCCGCGTTGCAACTGATGTCATCGACTACGCGGTTGGTTTCGATGAGTTTATCCGTCTTGGCGAAGTTGCTGATAGCGACAAGCCTCTTGCGGTAATCCACGCTCGCACTGAAGAGCAGTGGGAAGAAGCGGCAAAAGCACTTCGCAGTGCTATTAAAGTTGGTGGTGAGTACACACCAACACCAGAGGTTTACCGCCAAATCCGCGCAGAAGATATTTAACGACCCACATAAGCGTTTGATTCTCTTCACTGGTTAAAGCCGTCAATTGATACTTTTCTTTTGACGGTATTTCCAGGGCAGGATTTTGCGCGCTTGTTTTCGGTTCTGAATCAGAAAATTTTTTACACAAGGTCTGCTCAACGTTAGAAACTTGCCGAGTGGACCGAAGGAATAAGCAATGAAAAGAGCATTTATTTTAGTACTAGACTCATTCGGCATTGGTGCAACCGCTGATGCAGAGCAATTTGGTGATGTAGGTTCAGATACACTTGGGCATATCGCTGACTTCTGTGAAAAATGTCAGGCAGATAACGATAAACGTCAGGGCGCACTTCGTCTTCCAAACCTGTCTAAATTAGGTCTAGCGATGGCTCACAAAGAGTCTACTGGTCGTTTTGCTCCGGGTTTAGATGCTGATGCAGAAATCATCGGTGCTTACGGACACGCAGCAGAGCTTTCATCAGGCAAAGATACTCCTTCTGGCCACTGGGAAATTGCGGGTGTTCCTGTACTGTTTGATTGGGGTTACTTCACTAACAAGACAAACAGCTTCCCTGAAGAGTTGACTAACCGCATCCTTGAGCGTGCTGGTCTTGATGGTTACTTAGGTAATTGTCATGCATCTGGTACACAAGTACTGGACGACTTGGGTGAAGAGCACATGAAGACAGGTCTGCCTATCTTCTATACTTCTGCAGACTCTGTATTCCAGATCGCATGTCATGAAGAGACATTTGGCCTGGATCGCTTGCTTGATCTTTGCCAGATCGCTCGTGAAGAACTGGCTGATTACAACATTGGCCGTGTAATTGCACGTCCATTCACTGGTCCTGGTAAAGGTCAGTTTGAGCGTACAGGTAACCGCCGTGACCTGTCTGTAGAGCCACCATCAGCAACCGTTCTGCAAAAGCTTGTTGAAGAGAAGCAAGGCGAAGTTGTTTCTATCGGCAAGATTGCAGACATCTACGCGAACTGCGGTATCACGAAAAAAGTGAAAGCGAACGGTATTCCTGCGCTGTTTGAAGCAACGCTAGAGCAAATTAAAGCAGCTGGCGATAACACAATCGTATTCACAAACTTCGTAGATTTTGACTCAGCATACGGTCACCGCCGTGATGTAGCGGGTTACGCTGCGGCTCTTGAGTACTTTGATGGCCGAATCAACGAAGTACTAGAGCTAATGGAAGAAGACGATGTGTTGATCCTGACTGCAGACCACGGTTGTGACCCAACGTGGCCAGGCACAGACCATACACGTGAACACATTCCAGTGTTGGTTTACGGCAACAAAGTACCGGCTGGCTCTCTTGGCCTTCGTGATACGTTTGCTGATATCGGTCAAACACTGGCGAGCCACTTTGGTACATCGCCAATGGATTACGGTAAAAACTTCCTATAATTAGGATATTCAAAACTAGGAGCTCATGTAGCTCCTAGTTTTTTATCTAGCAGTAGTGGATAGCTAGTTATGTGAATCGCTATCTATTACATGTCGAAAAACACTCTGGCTGGCACGTATTAAGCGCGATATGCCAGAGAAAGGTTAAGGAAAAGAAACATGGCAACTCCTCATATCAATGCTGAAATGGGTGCATTCGCAGACGTTGTTTTAATGCCTGGTGACCCGCTACGAGCAAAATACATCGCAGAAACGTTCCTTGAAGATGTGGTTCAGGTTTGTGACGTGCGCAATATGTTTGGCTATACCGGCACATACAAAGGTCGTAAGATCTCGGTAATGGGCCATGGTATGGGCATTCCGTCTTGCTCTATCTATGTGACTGAATTAATCAAAGACTTTGGTGTTAAAAAGGTAATTCGTGTCGGTAGCTGTGGTGCTGTCAATGAAGACATCAAAGTGCGTGATGTGGTCATTGGTATGGGAGCATGTACCGACTCTAAAGTTAACCGTATTCGCTTCAAAGGACATGACTTTGCTGCGATTGCTGATTACAAAATGGTACGTGCAGCAGAAGAAGCGGCGAAAGCGCGCGGCATTGATGTAAAGGTCGGTAACCTATTTTCTGCTGAGCTTTTCTATACCCCGGATCCAGAGATGTTTGATGTAATGGATAAATACGGCATTGTTGGCGTTGAAATGGAAGCGGCTGGTATTTACGGGGTTGCTGCTGAGTACGGTGCAAAAGCTCTGACTATCTGTACGGTTTCAGACCATATTAAAACAGGCGAGCAAACCACTTCTGACGAGCGTCAGAGCACGTTTAACGAAATGATGTTGATCGCTCTGGACTCTGTACTGCTGGGTGATAAAGATTAATTTTCTTATCTGATTGAATGCTAAACGGCTCGCAACTGCGAGCCGTTTTTTATACTTCAACTTATATCTGGAGCCATCATTTCTTACTTTGTAAGCAATAAATTTTCGCCTTTCTTCCGGCGAATCGGCTGACTGTGCAAAATTATAATAATCAGCATGCCACACAGGAAGCTCATCAGAACCATCAGGTACATGTAGCGATCGCTCTTACGGTAGTGATGATCGGAGATAGCCGTCACCTTGCCTGTTTCGAAGGTAACCCGAATAAAACCTACTACAGAACCGTCAGCGACGACGGGCTCCAGCAGTTGTTGGCGGCCAATCGAAGCGGTCGCTAACGGGGTATCTAATCCCAATACTTCTCGTACTGATAACGCATCTTCACTCGAGGCGAGGCGCACGCCTTCTGCATCATAAATGGTTGCATCAAACACCAGACGATCTTGCGCGAGCTGGTTAGTCAGCTGCAGCAGTCGTTCCTGGTCATTGTTCACAATCATTTCACTGGCAGACAGAGATGCCTGTGAAATCAAAACTTTGGTGAGTGTTTCAAGCTGATGCGCTTGAATTTTCTCATTGCCCTTACTGATTATCACACTGTTCTTTATTGTCATAAACAACATCACACACAATAGTATTAGTGCCAGTGCTCGCAGGGCATTCCTTACTGAGAATAAGGATTCACTCATGCTCTTTACTCATCGATTTAAAAACAAAACAAAGACTTGCCTTTTTAGTTTGTTGAGGTAACTTTTTAGCAAAGTCAAAAAGGATTATATACATGGACGCGTCAAAAAGCTTGCCTATTCGAAAACATACGACACTTTTAAAACGATTGCCCGAAACCCGATTTGCTACGCAACTAGACAGAGCCAAAGCAAACTGGATTGTTTTTTCAACATACCTGTCACCGCGACATTTCGAAGATATTGATTTCTTTACCGGCTTTTATAATACCGTGCTGGATACGTGGAAAGTAGGCCAGTATGAAGTGGCTTTGATGTCTGGTGAGCTTACACCTCAACATGAGACGATTTTACAAAGTCTTCAGTTAGATTATGCGTCGTTAAATGAAGTGCCTGATTTATCCTCAGCCGGCCTGGTGGTGTTTGATATGGACTCCACAGCGATTGAAATTGAGTGTATTGATGAGATCGCTAAGTTAGCGGGTGTCGGAGAAGAAGTCGCCGAAGTAACAGAGCGTGCGATGCAAGGTGAACTCGATTTTGAGCAGAGTCTTCGCCAACGTGTTGGTAAACTGCAAGGTGCCGATGAATCTATCCTCGAACAAGTGCGAGCTGAACTGCCATTTATGCAAGATTTCGAAGCACTCATTGCTACCTTTAAAGCGTTGGGATGGAAAACGGCAATTGCGTCCGGCGGTTTTGACTATTTCTCCGATTATATTAAAGAGAAAGTTGGGCTGGACTTTGCCCGTTCAAACAAACTGGAAATCATTGACGGTAAACTAACCGGTAAAGTGCTTGGTGATGTTGTTAACGCACAAGTGAAGTCTGACATACTTGTGGAACTGGCAGACGACTATGACATTGAGCAGCATAATACAGTTGCAGTTGGTGATGGTGCGAATGACTTGGTGATGATGTCTGCAGCAGGTCTTGGTATTGCTTATCACGCGAAACCAAAAGTAGAGGCGCAAGCACAAGCAGCGATTAGGTATTCCGGCTTGGGTGGCGTACTTTGTATCCTCTCAGGGGCACTGGTTAAACAACAAAAAATTAGCTGGAAGTCGAAGCCGTAGCTATGCAGAACTCTGTTAAATAATCAAAGTTAAAAACACCGCCTATTGAGGCGGTGTTTTGTTTAGCTAGTCAGCTCAAGTCTTACAATGATCTCTTCTGTGATGTCTTCAAATTCACAGTATCCAACCAAAGCAGTCAGTTCTGTTTCCAGCTTGCTTGCCTGGTGTAGGCTGAAGTCAGCAAGCTCCTCTAAGTCTTGTCTTAGTAAAGAGGTCATCGGGTCGAAAATAGGTACCGCAGACAAACGCAGTACATAGAAATCTCCCAACATGCGTGCTTTCTTAATAAAGTGGATACGTTCCTTTACGCTTTTAAAATCCTGACGCAGCTTAGATTCAATATGAGTTATCTTTCTACCGACTTTTGAAGCACTGAGGTAAATATCCTGATGTTTTGCCGTTGCACCTTCGACGCGCTTTACAGGCTCAGCAATCAGTGTGCTAGTTCGCCCTTTAAAAATAGGCTCCAGTGAAAATTTGTTGTCATGCCCTAGTTGAGCGCATAGCTCGATATGTTTAGGCAAGGGGGAGCTCACACCAATAACCGATGTGTTAAAGGAGCCTGATGACGTTTTGCTGATAAAAATCGGCGAGCTCAACGATCTCGATAGCAGGATGCTATGGAGTCTCTCTAATAACGCATTGCTGGGCAGAACTTCATCCTGTTGAATGATTTTATCCTGGTTGTGTTCGATGATCGAATTGAAAAAAGCTATCACTCGCATCGTTTTACTATTTTCATCAATCACTAGCTGAACCTGACGACCATCAGCACTCACACGTACGGCCCGGTAAGGCACTGCAGAGAGGGGTAGATTCTTGTCGTAGAGTTGTAACTCGCGAAAATTAATCAGAACTTCTTGCCCTGAGCGCAAGGTGGTCGGTTCATCCAGCCTGATCCCCAGTCCTCGTTTGGATATGTCGACACTGTGTGCTGGTACGTTTATTTGACCGGCGGTCAGTTCCAGTGGCGTCTTAAACTGATAACGAGGCTCTTTACGCCGTGTTTGTGCATCAAAATAAATCCCTTTAGGACTGCCGATGATGCGTCTTGGATGTCGGAAAACATTCAGTGCGCTTGAAGGTACGCGAGGCTTCTCGGCTAAAAGGTAGTCCTGACCAGATTGCTCATCCGATATTTCCTGCAAAATTCCCATATGAGTGATGGAATGAGTTGTCTCCGCTAACTCCGCTGAAAAGGAGGCTAAATCATTTTTTTCCTGTTCGGATAGCTCAAACATTGATACCCGAAATACCCGCCAACTTTTACGTTTTGCCCCTATATGCCAGAAGAGCAGGCGCTGGTCTCTGTCCGCTTCCGGTCTGAGCATCGAGTAAAAATAGGTTTTGTTTTCGTGGTCGTGAGTGAAAGAGTAGAGAACATTCGTTGTTCCTTTCACTCCGGGAGCAATCAAAGATTTAATTCTTTCTGAATGGAACAGGGAGCCAAGAGTCTGTTGGTTTCGCTCGTCGTGCCAGTATTGCCATAATTTTTGGTTGTTTGGCGTTAGCATAGCGAGTTTCAGTTCATTACCCTGGAAGAACAAAGGCAGGTTGCTGGTATGCTTTAATGCAATGTGCTCATAACCACGGGTACGAGCACGAATAATTTTATCTTGGTTATCGTGACGGGTGCGTTTTTCAGCACTGTTCAGTACTTCGTCTATTACTCGGTCGATCAGCTGGGTTTCAGTCAGGCGGGCGGTTCGTAAATATCGGACAGCGTCATTTTCATAGCAATTATCTACAGCAAGTACCCGATAACTCATCGGCTTTTCAAATCCGACTAACTGAGATTTACTGGCTAACTCGGTAAAGCTGACTTCTATGGTTTCACCAAGGTTGTAATTAAACGCGGCAGGTACTTTGAACTTTGCCCCTGAGCTAGACAGATCAATACTTAAGCCATTAATGAGTTGACCGTTAGAACATTGGATCTCGACTTGTGATTGGAGCTTTAAACGTTTTTCCTGGCGTTTTAAGTTGTACCCTAATTGAATTGGTTCGGCTAAGAAGGGGCTTTTCGTATTGGCTAAGGAAACGTTCTGCTGCTGAGAACTCGGTTTACTCATTGAAGCAAAGTTATTACGTGCAGTTATCAGGGTCTCCCACACGCCTTCAGTATAGCTACCAAATTTCTTAATGTTTTTATGGTAGTCATTAAATGCAACATCATCTAACCAGTGTGAAATACCTTCGAACACATACTTTCTGCATTCGCCATTCACACGGCCGCGCAGATCAATGCTCTTTGTGCATGGAGCCATCAACCGATTGAGTTCTATTTTTACCAGAATTTTTGTCGAGGGCGGGGACTCCTCAGTCAGTTGGCCAAGGACAAAATCAAAGTCAACAGAGCCATAAACGGGGATGAGTCGTTCAGCGAGAGAGAGAATTTCAGATTGCAGCATTATTTCTGTTAGAGTATGTCGTTGTTCGAATTATATCGGCTAAGCACCGGAAAGCTTGAGTGTATCACCAATCCAGATCAGAAAAATCTGGCGTGGGTGTGCTTGGCCACATTTGTAGAAAAAATTGAGGCATCATGGCGAAAGCAAAACGAGCGTATGTTTGTAATGATTGTGGCGCAGATTTTCCACGTTGGCAGGGACAGTGTAATGCGTGCGGTGCGTGGAACACGATTACGGAAGTGCGTATCGCAGCGTCGCCAACGGTAGCACGCAACGAGCGTTTAACCGGCTATGCAGGTTCGGCCACAGAAGCGGTTGTGCAAACCTTGTCAGAAATTAATTTGCAAGAGGTGCCGCGCTTTACCAGTGGATTTAAAGAGCTAGATCGAGTGTTAGGCGGCGGTGTGGTTCCCGGTGCGGCAATACTGATAGGTGGTAACCCTGGTGCGGGTAAATCGACTCTGTTACTTCAGACTATGTGTATTTTGTCGGGACAAATGCCAACGCTGTACGTGACGGGCGAAGAATCACTGCAACAGGTCGCGATGCGAGCCTCTCGTCTTGGATTACCAAAAGAACACCTGAAAATGTTATCCGAGACCAACGTAGACAAAATCTGTCAGATCGCCGAGAAAGAGCAGCCGCGTATTATGGTGATTGACTCTATTCAGGTGATGCACGTTTCGGATGTACAGTCATCCCCAGGTAGCGTGGCGCAAGTCCGTGAATCGGCAACGGCGCTGACTCGCTACGCGAAACAGAATAACGTTGCGGTATTTATCGTTGGTCACGTAACAAAAGACGGTACACTTGCCGGCCCGAAAGTGCTTGAACACATTATTGACTGTTCTGTACTTCTGGATGGTGGCACTGACAGTCGCTTCCGTACACTTCGTAGCCATAAAAACCGCTTTGGCGCAGTGAACGAGCTGGGTGTATTTGCCATGACAGGACAAGGTCTGAAAGAAGTCAGTAACCCGTCCGCGATTTTCCTTTCAAGAGGAGAGGAAGAAACCTCAGGCTCATCCGTCATGGTTGTATGGGAAGGCACCCGTCCTCTATTAGTAGAGATTCAGGCGCTGGTGGATTATTCGCAGCTTGCGAACCCTCGCCGGGTTGCCGTTGGCCTCGAGCAAAACCGACTCTCTTTATTATTGGCTGTGCTCCATAAGCATGGCGGGCTGCAAATGGCAGACCAGGACGTGTTTGTTAATGTGGTTGGTGGCGTAAAAGTGACCGAGACCAGTGCCGACCTTGCATTAGTCATGGCTTTATTATCAAGCTTTCGTGACCGTGCACTGCCAAAGGATGTGGTTATCTTTGGTGAAGTTGGACTTGCAGGTGAAATTCGTCCGGTACCAAGCGGGCAGGAGCGATTAAACGAAGCGTTTAAACATGGCTTCAAAAAAGCCATCGTTCCTGCGGCTAACATGCCTAAAGGTGGCATTGATGGCATGCAGATCCATGGCGTTAAGAAATTGTCAGAAGCGATCGAGGCTTTTGATGAGCTATAAAGATGAGCGATAAAGTAGTTAACTAAACGATCACAATGTTTGGAATCTATTCGAACTGATAAGCGAATAAAGCACACAGATCGTTATGTTTGGCTATTATTTGAGGATGGAAAATTTAGGTTAAAAATTTTTTTCGTCCATCTGCACGCAAGGGTATCAGTCTTGACAGATTGTGTTATACTCTGCGCGCAATTTATACCTTATAAACAGAGTAAGACAATGGCAGATTTATCAAAGTACAGAAACATTGGTATTTTCGCGCACGTTGATGCGGGTAAAACTACCACCACTGAGCGTATTCTAAAGCTTACTGGTAAAATCCACAAAACTGGTGAAGTACACGACGGTGAGTCTACAACTGACTTCATGGAGCAGGAAGCTGAGCGTGGTATTACAATCCAATCAGCTGCGGTAACTTGTGAGTGGAATGGCCACCGCCTAAACGTTATCGATACTCCGGGACACGTTGACTTTACAGTAGAAGTATACCGTTCACTTAAAGTTCTAGATGGTGGTATCGGTGTATTCTGTGGTTCTGGTGGTGTTGAGCCTCAGTCAGAAACTAACTGGCGCTACGCGAACGAATCAGAAGTATCTCGTCTGATCTTCGTTAACAAACTAGACCGTATGGGTGCAGACTTCTTCAACGTAGTTGACCAAGTTAAGAACGTACTAGCGGCAAACCCACTAGTAATGGTTCTTCCAATTGGTCGTGAAGATGACTTCGTTGGTGTTGTTGATCTGCTATCTCGTAAAGCATACGTATGGGATGACTCAGGTCTTCCAGAGAACTACGAAGTTCAAGACGTTCCTGCTGACATGGTTGACGACGTTGAAGCTTACCGTGAAGAGCTAATCGAAACTGCGGTAGAGCAAGACGATGACCTAATGGAAGCGTACATGGAAGGTGAAGAGCCTTCTATCGAAGATCTAAAACGTTGTATCCGTAAAGGTACTCGTGATCTAGCATTCTTCCCAACATTCTGTGGTTCTGCGTTCAAGAACAAGGGTGTTCAGCTAGTACTAGACGCTGTTGTAGATTACCTACCTTCTCCAACAGAAGTTGATCCTCAGCCTCTAACAGATCCTGAAACTGGTGAGCCAACTGGTGAAGTTGCGACTGTATCTGCAGACGAGCCACTACGTGCTCTAGCATTTAAGATCATGGACGACCGTTTCGGCGCGCTAACGTTCATCCGTATTTACTCTGGCCGCATGAAGAAGGGTGACACTATCCTTAACGCTGCGACAGGTAAAACTGAGCGTATCGGCCGTATGTGTGAAATGCAAGCTGACGACCGTAACGAGATCACTGAAGCTCAAGCTGGTGACATCATCGCTGTTGTTGGTATGAAGAACGTTCAAACTGGTCACACTCTATGTGATCCTAAGCACGAATGTACTCTAGAACCAATGATCTTCCCAGAGCCAGTAATCTCAATTGCTGTTGCTCCAAAAGACAAAGGTTCAACTGAGAAAATGGGTATCGCGATCGGTAAAATGGTTGCAGAAGATCCTTCATTCCAAGTTGAGACTGATGAAGATTCAGGCGAAACCATCCTTAAAGGTATGGGCGAACTTCACCTAGACATCAAAGTTGATATCCTTAAGCGTACTTACGGCGTTGAGCTAGAAGTAGGTGCTCCTCAGGTTGCTTACCGTGAAACTATCACTCAAGCAATCGAAGACAGCTACACGCATAAGAAACAGTCTGGTGGTTCTGGTCAGTTCGGTAAGATCGACTACCGTATCAAACCAGGTGAGCCAAACTCTGGCTTCACGTTCAAATCAACAGTTGTTGGTGGTAACGTACCTAAAGAATTCTGGCCTGCAGTAGAGAAAGGCTTCGCTAGCATGATGGACACTGGTGTTCTAGCTGGCTTCCCAACTCTAGACGTAGAAGTTGAACTATTCGACGGTGGCTTCCACGCAGTTGACTCTTCAGCTATCGCTTACGAAATCGCTGCGAAAGGCGCATTCCGTCAGTCTATGCCTAAAGCGGGTGCACAGCTTCTTGAGCCTATCATGAACGTTGACGTATTCTCTCCAGAAGACAACGTTGGTGACGTAATCGGTGACCTTAACCGTCGTCGTGGTATGATCAAAGACCAACAAGCTGGTGCTACTGGTGTTCGTATTAAAGCAGACGTTCCTCTATCAGAAATGTTTGGCTACATCGGTCACCTACGTACTATCACTTCTGGTCGTGGTCAGTTCTCTATGGAGTTCGCACACTACGCACCTTGTCCAGCAAACGTTGCTGAGCAAGTAATCGCAGAAGTTAAAGAGCGTAACGCTAAGAAGTAATTCTTAAGTTAACTCTATGATTTCAAAGCCCCGCCTAGTGCGGGGCTTTTTATTTATACTAAATCAAACGCTGTAATTAAATTGAAGTTCTTCAATCTGTTAGCTCAATGGTTTTAAAATCCCGAGTAACGGATTGTTCAAAACTATCTATCTCATCTTTGAGCCACTTTGCAAACAGTTGCGCTTTGGGGCGTTGCAGATAGCCTTTGGGTGCACATAAGTAATAAGCAAATTTAGGCTTAATGGCGATATCGCCAATACGTACCAACTTTCCAGTTCTAAAGTACTGATACGCCAAACTGTGTTTAACCAGCGCCACACCTTGCAGTGATAACGCAGCCTCAAGCACGAGGTGAGAGCCGCTGTATTTTAAAGATGGTTTTGCCGCTTGTTGTCCAAGTCTCTCTAACCACATATTCCAATCGAGATCTGGCCAAAGATCTTCGATAAGTGAAGCTTTACTCAAATCTTCGATTGTATAAATACCGTGCTCTTGCTGATAAACAGGATGACAGGCCGGATAAAATGCCTCATCCATCAGCCATTGCGATTCTAAATTAGGGTAGTTTCCCAAACCGTATCGAACGCATAAATCTATCTGACTATCTTGAAAAGAGACCAGCTCATTGGTTGGTTCCAGTAATAGCGATAGTTCCGGATGACGCTGTCGAAAAGCAGTGATTTTGGGGACAAGCCAGTGGTGTGCAAATGAAGGTAGTGTTGAGATAGAAAGCTGGTTTGGGTTGGGATCTTGGTTTATAAGACGAACCCCTTGTTGTATATGACTAAATCCTATCTCTGCCTGAGTAAACAGCAACTCACCCTCTGGTGTCAGTACAATTTTTCTGTGCTGACGAACAAACAGATCCGTGCCTAAAAATTCTTCCAGCTGGCGTATCTGCTGGCTAATTGCTGCGGGGGTAACAAACAAACTCCTGGCTGCGTCTTTAAAGCTCCCTTCTTTTGCTGCGATGAAGAAATAGTACAAACCCTGTAATGGCGGCATTCGATCTTTCACATTAGTTTTCCTTAACTCAATGGCAGATTCTATCGTTTGAGGATATCAGGGTAGTCGCTGATTATTAAGTGGTCAACAATACACCAGGAGCCGAAGAGATGGAAAGCATGACGCGCCCTTGCGAATACGGATTAATAAAGAGGGAACAAAGCTGGATTCAGTTAATTATTTCTAAACTCTTTTTGTGGAGAAGGAATTACCGGACGCGGCGTCACTTGAGTGAATTACCGGAACACCTTTGGGATGACATTGGACTGGAAAAGCAAGAAATTCTCAAAGAGAGCTGTAAGCCGTTTTGGAGAGAGTAGGTTTATGGCTAATAATAAGAACTCCTCAATGAAGCTTCGTCATTGAGGAGTTACTGTTATTTACAGGTCTTCTTCCCAGAGTACCGTCGTGCCTTTTGGCCAGTTGTGGCCGATGTCGTGGTATTTCTGTTCAAGTACGTGACGTTTGATCTTCAGAGTTGGAGTAAGTACGCCGTTTTCGATACTCCATGGTTCCTTGATCATTAGTACGCCTTTTATTTGTTCATGAGATGCAAGCTCTTGGTTCATTCGCTCAACCACTTTACGTGTTGAACGCTCGTAGCGTTCTTTATCAAAGTGAGGGAAATCATGTGGAACAACTAAAAGAATCGGGCCCGGCAAACCAAGGCCAATTAGACACATCATTTCTACACGGCTGTATTCAAAAAGTTTCTTTTCAATCGGGACAGGCGAAACAAATTTACCTTTGGCGGTTTTGAAGGTGTCTTTCTTACGTCCCTGAATCGTAAGATAGCCGTCGCTGTCAATCGCACCTATATCTCCGGTGTGTAGCCAGCCTTGAGAGTCAAAGGACTCTTGAGTAGCAATGTCATTCTTATAGTAACCGGAGAACAATCCTTTACCGCGAACCATAATCTCACTGTCATCAGCAATTTTGAGTTCAATCCCCGGGCCTGCATTACCAACGGTTCCGATCTTGTCTGCTCTGAACGGGTAGTTGATGGTGCTGTAAGCGAAAGACTCTGTCATGCCCCACGCTTCAGTGATGTTGAGTCCGACACTGTGGTACCACTTTAATAACGCCGGTGATACCGGAGCTGAACCACAACCTAATACACGAGCCTGATCTAACCCCAGGCCAACAGCCAGTTTCTTCTTAATTAGTGAGTTAACAACCGGTATCTTGAGGATAATGTTCAGGGCCTTTTGTGGCAGTTTGTCCTGAATACGTTGCTGGAAGAGTGTCCATAATCGAGGCACTGAGATAAATAGCGTCGGGCGATGCATTTTGACATCTTCAATAAAGGTATCGAGTGACTCAGGGAATGCGGTTGGTACGCCGCCCATTATCGAAGAGCCAAAGATATAAACGCGCTCAGTAATGTGTGCCAGAGGCAAGTAAGAGAACAACCGGTCGTTTGGTTGAATGCCAATATGATTAATCAGTTGTTGGACAGACCAACTGAAAGCGCCATAGGTCAACATCGCTCCTTTCGGTAAGCCCGAAGTCCCCGATGTATACACCAAAGACATCAGCTTATCGTCGTAATGTTGCGGACGCTCTTCACTCGGCACTTCATTAGCAATCAGTTTTGCATATTGATACTGAGATTTAGGTGCTGTGTCATAAGGCAGCGCGATGCTGATAAGCTCACTCATCTCGTTAAGTACTTGCTGAGTCGCTTTGGCATCATCCAGCTTACCGCCGATCAACACCTTACTTTCACTGTGCGTGATGCAGTATTTAATGGTATCTGCACCGGCAGTCGGGAAGATAGGGACGCTGACGTAGTCACCCAACATCAATGCCAGATCGCATATGAACCATTCGGCGCAGTTTTTTGATATTAACGCGACCTTATCGCCGGGCTGGATGCCGAGCTTTCTTAATGCGCTGACCAATTTAAGCGCCTGATCGGCAACTTCCGCATAAGTAAACTCTACAAACTCACGGTTGATTATTTGTTTTAAGTAAACCTCTTTCGGACGCTCTTCAGCCCACTTAAGAATCATTTCATTTGGCGGAGGGAGAGTGCAACCAGCAGGGCTGCTGATGTTCGGCTTATGCATCATTAGTGACTCCATGTCTTCTCGTTGTACTTGTAATTGTTAATTTATTGTTAACTTTAGCACGTGAGTTAGCGACACGGGAATGCATTTTTATGAAATATGCGGGCAAGATAGCGCTAAATGGAATTAGCGCTATTTAATCGGAGATCAGTACTGCTGACGGTAACTGGCGGGAGACAGTCCGGTTTTCTTCTTAAATATCCGCGAGAAATAGGAAACATCCTGATAGCCGCATTGATAGGCGATGTAAGCTATCTTGGTGGACTCATCCTGAGTCAGCATTTTCTTTGCCAGCGAAATCCGTTTTGCAGTCACATAGTCGCGAAAGCACATGCCGACTTCTCGGTGGAACATTTTGGAAAAGTAGGTTGGCGAGTAGTGACAACGTGCTGCGACTTCTTCCTGGCTTATGTCCTTGTCTATATTGTTCGAGATATAGTCAACAACGTGTTCAGCAAAGTTTGGCTTACCCTGTGCCGGGTTGCTTGTATTACGCTGTACTACGATTTCATTTCGGGTTGGGCAGACAAAGTATTTCATCTTTATTTGCAGGAGCCAGAGAGGAAGAGTCGTCTCATCTAGCGTGTAATATTCGGCGGAAATATGTTCCGGAGGTAATTCGCATTTATTATTGGCTGAGCGGACAACGATCAGCTTCTTGTCCAAATTCTCACACATCGTAACGACACCTTGTAAAAGCCCGTCACTCTCGCTGCCAATATGATAAAAGACGTAATCACACGATTTATCACTAAGAACTGATATATCGCTGTTTTGATTGCGAAACTCAAAATGCTGTTCAAATGCTGAGCGGCAATGCTCAGGTAATGACTGTAGTGGATCTCCTATCCAACAAGCCATAATCATCCTATCCATAGACATAACCCATTCTGCTTTTTCTTGTGAATGTTTGTAATTGTTTTTGACTGACAGAAACTCAATCCTTGAACTTCCACTAGTACTTTCGTTTATTTAGGTACAGCTAATAAGCAATTATATGAACAAAAAGTTAACAATTAGTGTGATTATTGTCCCATATATTTATTTTTTTAGTTGTAGGTAACTAAATAATGGGAGGTGGAGCAGGAGTGGCAAAAAAGTGCTAATTAAAGTCATAAATATCCTAACGCTCTAACACTTTGCTGACCTAACTTAGTTCTGAAACGTCGTCGTTTTGAATGTTTCGTTAAGGGATGTAATAAAACTCAATACTGAATAAAGACTTTCGAAAGGGTCTTAAAGGGGAATGGAAAATGAATAAATTTACACAAGCAGTAAAAAACTTCTGGAATGATGAAGAAGGCTTGACCTTACTTGAGTACATTCTTGGTGCAGCTTTGATTGTTAGTGCAATGTTGACTCTAGACTTTTGGACGAAACTCGCGACTACCTTTGGGGATGTATCAACGAAAATCCAAAGCAAAGTTAGCTAAGACGATATAACGCATAGTTATGAGTTTCGTAATTTGGTTTTTGCTAACCGCGATCGGTGTCTCTGATGCACAGAGACACCGTATTCCAAACCAGTTAATAGTTTTTCTGTTTGTAGCTGTATCTGTAGATATATTACTGCAAACAGAGATGCAATGGTGGTTTCAACTCAAAGGCTTTCTGATTACCTTTGCAGTTTGCCTTGGGTTGTACGTATGCAAAGTTATGGCTGGTGGGGACGTAAAGCTCTTGGCAGTAATTGGTCTCTGGCTAGGAACTGAAGCTATGTTAGAAGTCACACCCTATATCGTTTTAGCTGGCGGTGTAATGAGTCTGTTTTACCTTGCGTTACACACAGCATCTTCTTATGAAACGATAGCAGAGCAACTCAAAGCTTATGCAATACAGAAACTGACTCCAGGATGGAGGGCTAAGCAACCTCTGGTTATTCCGTTTGCACCAGCAATTGTAGTTGGCTTGGCTTACTATTTTTATATTCAGTAGACATAATATTTTGAAATTAGAAAGGATTCTGTTCGGCATCGTTTGCCGACGAGAGGTAGCGCTAACACCAGGAGGGTGCAGCCTATGACTAATGTCTCAAGAGACAATCTGGTGCCTCAAATTGACCCGCCACCAGTTCCCACATCAGAAGAGCTGTTGGGTATTCCTTCAGTGGTGATAGAGCATTTGCTTCTCAAACATCTGTCAGCTTATCCGAAATCAGACTTGGTAGAACTTTCTAATAGGATGTGTGTTGTATCGACCATTATTGAGACGGCGTTAGCACACCTACGTGCCCGCAGTATGGTAGAAGTTTATCAACCATTAAATGCAACAAGTTCATACTCAAATATTCGTTATGGTTTAACGGAACTCGGCATGGCTGAATCTGAGCTAGCATTTCAAAGAGAAGCATATCTCGGGCCTGTACCTGTTTCATTAGAGCAATACTGGCAAATAGTTGAGCAGCAAAATCTACGTAATCAACCTATTACGCGCCCTGCGGTTGAGCGTGCTCTTGAAGATGTCTATGGTGCAGATCGTATTACACCTGTGTTGGGAGCTGCAATCAACTCTGGTCGAGCGTTACTTTTATATGGCCACGCAGGCACGGGTAAAAGTTATGTTGCAGCAAGAGTACTTAATGCACTGAATACATCTGTCTATATACCCTATGCCGTATTTTCCGACGGAAACATTATTAAAGTGTTCTCTGAACATCACCACAAGCGAGTAGATAATTCTCACAGTAAATCTTACCTGAAACTTGTAGAGCATTACGATAAACGTTGGGTGTTATGTGAGCGACCAAATATTCAGGTTGGAGGTGAGCTCACCATGGATATGCTGGAAGTTAACCACAGTGAACATAATCGAGTCTGGATTGCACCGCTTCAGATGATGGCCAACAACGGTATTTTAGTCATTGACGATTTGGGCCGTCAGCCAATGCCAGTTGCCACATTGCTCAACCGATGGATTGTTCCTATGGAGTATTGTGTCGATCACCTGGGACTGCCTAATGGACAGCAAATATCGGTCCCGTTTTTACTTACGCTCGCTTTTTCATCCAATTTATCGCCCAGTTCGATTGCAGATCCGGCATTTTTACGCCGTATCGGCTACAAGATTGAGTTTAAGCCTCTATGGGTCGAAGAATACTGTCAATTATGGATGGAGTTGGCAAAAAGTAATCAGCTGAGTCTGGAAGAAGGCTTTTTTGAACAGTTAATACAGCTTCATGATGAAACGAATACAGGTTATTTCCCTTGCCTTCCAAAGGATATATTGGGAATTAGCCGCGATATTTTAATGTTTGAAGAAATAGGAAATCAGGTATCCACAGAGACACTCAAGCGCGCTTGGGCGCTCTATTTTACTGTAGATGAATAACGGAGAGGGATGACATGAGTAAGACACAAATTGCCATGCTGTTGCTGCTGTCAATCGCTTTTGGATTGGGGGCAGTGATGATTGCTCAACAGTGGTTAGCTAATCAAACACAGCCAACAGTAAAACTTGAAGAGGTCGAGCGACATCCGGTGTTAGTTGCAGCAATGGAGTTAGAGCCGGGAGTTATCATTGAAGAAAAGCACCTTAAGACCAGGCTAATGGAAGTTGACTGGATTGATGAGTTGACGCTCAAAGAACCTTCCCAGGCTGTAGGTAAAGTAGTCGCTAACTCAATTTATGAAGGGGAGTTAGTTAACCCCAACCGAATAGCCGTATTAGGTGAAGGGGTTACCTTGGCAGCTATGATTCCGGAAGATAAGCGTGCGCTTACAATACGTGTAAACGATGTTATTGGTGTTGCGGGCTTCCTATTGCCAGGAAATAAAGTCGATGTGCTTAATACAAAAGGTAAAGACAATTCTGTCTCTACGAGAACAGTTTTGAAAAATATAAAGGTACTCGCAGTGGACCAGACTGCAAGAACTCAGGACAACAAACCCGTGATTGTTCGTGCTGTAACTTTGGAAGTTAGCCCACAAGAAGCAGAGAAACTACTAACTGAAAATAGTAAAGGTCGAATTCAGCTCGCATTAAGAAATCCATTAACCATAGATAAAGCCCCACCAGTCAGAGTTTATACCCCGAGACCAAGTGTGACGGTTATTAAAGGCTCCAAAACTTCTAATGTACGCGTGACTAATTAGGTGAATTATGAAAAGAACAATACTAATTTTGAGCCACTTAATAATGGTTTTCGCCAGTGTCACTGTCTATGCAGCTGCTCAGTCAGGGCGAGTTGTCAGTGTGCCTCACCACCAATCAACGCAACTAATGATATCCGGAAAAGCTAAAAAAGTTACGTTAGGTGATCCGACAGTTTTAGATATTTTGGTACTTAAATCTAATGAGTTGTATTTGATTGGTAAAAAGTTAGGTACCACCAATGTGTCAGTTTGGGATCGTAGTGGGAGAATTATTGAGTCTTTTAATGTGGAAGTGACTCACGACTTAAATACACTAAAGTCTAAACTCTATCAATTCTTGCCCGGCGAAAAAATCGAAGTTCATAGCACTCAAGACAAAATCGTATTACGTGGGTTGGTGAGCAGCCAACAAAATATGGATGTGGCAATTAAAGTAGCTGAAACATTTGCTGCAGGTAAACCAGTAGATAAAAGTGAAGATGAAGAGAATGAAAGCTCTGTTATTAACTTGCTTTCTATCGGTGGTGCTCAGCAAGTAACTCTTGAAGTTACGGTTGCCGAAGTTCAACGTTCATTAGTGCGTACTTTCGACTCAAATTTTCACTTTTTTCAGAAAAGTGGCGATATTACTTGGGGAACAACAACGATTGGTGGCGCGATAGATGATATCGGTCCTATATTGAGCGGTAACGCTGGGGTCAATGAATTTGGATTCCTAGGATCATTCCTAGACAGCAATACCCTATTTACGTTCGCCCTTGATATTGCCAAACAAAACGGTGTAGCAAAGGTTCTGGCAGAACCTAGCCTAACGGCGCTCAGTGGCACAAAAGCTGAATTTGTTGCTGGTGGTGAGTTTCCAATCCCCGTTCCGAACGAAGATGGAATTACCATTGACTATAAAGAATATGGCGTATCGCTAGATTTTGTACCGTATATCCTTAGCGATAAGAAAATAAACTTAAAACTTAATGTCAGTGTAAGCGAATTAGCTACGTCTGGTGTAGTCACTTATAGCGTAGGCGATACTAATTCAGCATATTATATTCCACCTCTAACTACTAGGCGTGCGGGAAGTACGCTTGAACTAGCAGACGGTCAGACTATGGGAATTGCAGGGTTACTCAGCGAAAACTCCCGTAATGTTGATGAAGGTTTGCCAGGAGTAGCAGATCTACCGATATTGGGACGTCTGTTTAAGAGCGAACAGTTTACTTCAGGTGAAACAGAACTCGTTATTTTAGTGACCCCTCGATTAGCGAAACCAGTTGACAGACGTAAGATTACTCTGCCAACAGATGGGTTTGTCAGCCCTAATGATATTGAATTCTATCTTCTTGGCAAAGGTGCCAGCCTTGACTTCGATAAATATCAATTAAATAAGGGCACAAGCGCAAATGTCCTTAGTGAATCTGATTATCAATACGCAATCGGAGAAGGTGGTACAGACGGCCAGTTCGGACACAGTTTATAGAGGGAAAGCAATGATGAAAAATACAATGAAGTTAGCCATTTGTTTTACGTTGCTTAGTCTCACGGGCTGTGCGAACGAACCAAAATTGGGTGCGGCTTTGAGCCAACTACACACAGAACAGACTCTTAACCCAAATGCGTGGTACGAAAACGTAGATTACCTACCTGAGGGAAGCGGTGAGCGTACACAAACTAGCATAAAAGTGTACAACAATAATGGCTCTGCTAAGAAAAAGTAAGTCAGGTTACTAAGTCATTTCGGAGGCTGCTATGGGATTTCCAAAACTAATAGCAACTAGACGTTCCCAGCACGGGATAACGTTAGTACTGATCAGTATGATTTTGCTGATATTGATAGGTATGGGGGCTTTTGCGATGGATTTAAATCACCAAGTCCTGAATAAAGCACGTTTGCAAAATGCAGTGGACTCCGCAGCATTGGCCTCAGCAGTAGTTGCTGAAAATACTACAGATGTAGATTTAGCGAAAGCAGCTGCTATTGATGCTTTAAATAGTTTTGCATCAGGTGATGGTAACCACGAGTTGACTTACACAGGGGAAAATATCTCGGTTACCTTCTCTAATGATATGCAAAATTTTGTAGAGGCGGGTAGTTTTAAAATCGGCACTGACAGTGATATTTATGTAAGAGTTGCTGTTAGTGATGTCTCTTTAACTCAGTACCTCAGTTTCATTTTTAGTGTTGGAAAAAACGTGTCAGCCAGTGCGGTAGCGGGACCAAGTGCACCTATAACAGCAACTTGTAATTTATCGCCGATAGGCATTTGCGGAGATGGCACTTCTACGGATCTGGCATGGGGATATATACCAAGTTCTAACCCTTACTATGATGCTAAATCTGACAAACTTGCAGAAACGATTCATGTATTGAAACCTTCCAGCCATAAGGATGGGGGAATCGGTGCGGGGAATTACCACCTTTTAGACTTCGGCTCTGGTAAAAAAACGGTTAGAGATATGCTCGCAGGTGCTACTGACATTTGTCGCTCTGT
Organism: Vibrio sp. B1FLJ16; assembly: GCF_905175385.1. Classification (NCBI taxonomy): domain Bacteria; kingdom Pseudomonadati; phylum Pseudomonadota; class Gammaproteobacteria; order Vibrionales; family Vibrionaceae; genus Vibrio; species Vibrio sp. B1FLJ16. The sequence goes on along the minus strand of NZ_HG992749.1, from coordinate 2,326,160 downwards.
CGGGGATACCGTATCAACAGAAACAGGTAAAGGTACTGGACCCGTAGCCCAAGGGTTAAACACTCGATTTGACACAACGGCTAATAATGTGACTGACACGGGGGAAGAGATTAAACCGGACAAATATCTGGAAGAGTCGAATGTAACTTACGAAAACTATAAGTCTGAATATGAAAATAATACGGAAAACGCATTTTACTATGCAGACTATTACTCATCTCTGAAATCTTGTGAGTCGGGTGGGGCTTGTAATTCGCAATATTATGAGGCTTCAGGGCAAATAGGTAGAAGAGTATTAAGGGTGCCTATAGTAAATTGTGACAACACCCCTAAACCAGGTGGTTCAATGGATCTAAAAGTCTATGGTATAGGCTGCTTTTTTATTACCCAACAAGTTGAAAGTAAAGGCAATGAATCAGAAATATATGGTCAATTTCTGGAAGATTGTACCGTAAAGAATGCGTCTACAGGTATAGACCCGAGTGACACTATAGGACCCTATAAAATTCAACTATATAAAGATCCATTAAGTGGAGAGTCATAATATGGGCGCGCCAATTAATGTCCTGCTATTGGGTAGAAACAATCAGACTGGCCTAGCTGCACTCGAGTTTATTATTTGTTTGCCTGTATTGCTGATGTTAACTGCGTTACTTATAGACGTGAGTCGTGCGTTTGTTCAGTACACCGAAATAAACAAAGCTTTGCAAAATGGTGTTCGGTATGCCGTTGTTGATACCTACGGTACACTTGATTTCGGTAGTATTGCTGATGAAGACCTTATTAAAAATATGGTGGTATACGGAAAGCCTATCCCCTCTCAAGGTGATAGTAAAGTTGTTAAATATATTGACACAACGGATGTGATTGTTACGGCTCCAACATCAACTTCAAAAGAAGTGGTGATATCGACTTATTATACTTACGTTCCTATATTTAGCAGTTTGCCCTTTTCTAATAGTTCTCTTTCTTTCACTATTGGTGCAACTAGCAAAATGAGGACCGCGCCATGAGTAAATGGAATTTTAGGCAAAAAGGAGTAACTCAGGTTGAATTTACTTTAATAGCGTTAGCTGTTTTATTGGTAATATTCTCGATTTTAGAGTTTGCTCTTTATTTTTACTCAATACAGATGGCAAATGAAGTGACAAGAAGGGCTGCTCGATTGGCTACAGTTTGCTACATAGCAGATCGTGATGATATATCGTCGTTACCTGCAATTGAAAGTTTATACCCCCCAAATTTTTCCTCGGGAAACTTAACAATAAGTTATCTGGATAAATATGGTAATGACGTAGATGTTTCAGGATTTCTCACTTCTCCCCCTGCGGATGTAGATACTTTAAATCCTATATTCTCCAATATTCGATTTGTTAAAGCTGAGGCTGATTATACTTTCAAATTTTTAGTTTTATCATTATTAATAAATGCCATTGGTGCCAGTCCAGAGTTTGAAACAATTCTACCCGCTGAAAGCCTAGGTGTATTAAGGCCTGAATCTGGGCTTGATTCAGTAGAAGATTGTTGATGGAGTCCTTATGTTAAAACCAGTAGAATTAAATAAAGAATTTGAGTCAGTTAGCATTCATACCCTAAAGACAAATATTACTATTTGGGTTATTTATGCAACAAGTGAATTCAAACGTACTATGGAAGAAGAACTATCAAAATGTATCAGTGTTAAAATAGAATGGCTTGACTTGAATGAAATATCTGGGAACGGAGAAAGGAGAACTCCTGATGTCATTTATATTGAGGCTGGAGATAATTGGGCGAAAAAAGTAGCTAATATATATTCTAATGAAGGCGATATACAAAATAATCAAACAGCGTTAGTGGTTTTTGGTGATGAGCACGATACTACATCACTAAAGCTAGCACTGAAGTTAGGGGCTTCAGATTATTTCAATCACGAAGTGAGTTTCTATGAGTTACTCCCACTTTTAGAAGATATAGCGATGGATAAAGCCTCCAGCAATAAATTAGGGGAACTATCACTATTTATTAATACTAAAGGTGGCTCTGGAGCAACGACAGTAGCATTGAATACGGCAATTGCATTATCAGAGTATTCAAAGGGCAAGGTTCTCCTTATTGACTTAGGAATGCAGTTTAGTGATGCCACTGATTACCTGAGCAGTAAACCCAAATACAGTATAAATGATGTCGTTGATACGATGAATGATCTTGATGAGTTATCACTCGAAGGATTAGTACACACACATAGTTCTGGTGTGAATTATCTATGCTTTAGTCCTGAAAATATAAAAGATAATTATGATAGAGCTACAAAAGTTAGTGAATTAATTCCTCTTTTACGTCATTATTATCAGCACGTTATTGTTGATATGTCTCACGGAATTGAACATGTATTCCAGCATATCGTTTCTCCTGCGTCTTATATTTTTCTAGTTATGCAACAGAATGTTGCTTCAATTAAACATGCCACAAATTATATTAAATCTCTACAACTTGACTACGGTTTATCTGGCGATCAAGTGAGACTTGTTATTAACCGCTATGAGAAAAAAAACTCAATTACTGTTAAAGACATAGAGAAAACTCTCCCTAACCGAGAAATGCTTTTAGTTCCGAATAACTTCTCGATCTCAATGGAATGTTCAAATTTAGGTAAACCTATCGTGCAGTCGAAGAAAAATAGCGCTATTAAGTCTTCGTTAATTGATATATCACATCACTTAGAAAAACCAACAGAAAAAGACACAAAAAACTGGTTCGGTAAACTATTTTCTTAGCAGGGAGTCGTTATGTTTTATAAAAGAAAAAATGTTGGTAGTAACCTTTCCGGTGCTGAACTGCTGAGTGCTAAGGCTGATGCTAGTTTAGAGCCAGTTGAAGGCTCAGACAAAATTAATCTGCCAAACTCCTCAGTGATTGAGGAAAAATTACTCAAGATGGAAGCGGAGAGAAAGCAGTTAGAACATGATCAGTCGATTAAGCACTATTACCATGGAAAACTACTGGATACTTTAGACTTGGGTTTACTTTCGCACCTGCAAGAAGATAAGGCGAAAAAAGAGCTACGTGAAGCAGTGATACACTTACTTGCTGAAGACCAGACACATCCACTTAGCTCTGAAGCTAGAAGCCGAATGATCCGTCAGATTGAAGATGAGATTTTCGGTTTGGGACCATTGGAGCCTTTACTAGCTGACACGTCGGTTTCTGATATTCTTGTTAATGGGCCGAAAAGTATTTTCGTAGAACGATTCGGAAAATTAGAAAAAACGCCGCACACTTTTCTCGATGACAGACATTTACGCAGTATTATTGATCGAATCGTTAGCCAGGTTGGACGTCGAATAGACGAGTCTTCTCCTATGGTCGACGCTCGTCTAAAAGATGGTTCCCGTTTTAACGCAATTATTCCACCTCTTGCCATCGATGGCGCTTCAGTTTCGATTCGTAGATTTGCAGTCGAACGCTTGAACATGGATAACTTGTTAAGTTTAAATTCGCTTTCTGCGCAGATGGCAAAATTTTTAAATGCTGCGGTAGTTGGTGAACTGAACATTTTGATTTCCGGGGGTACTGGCTCAGGTAAAACGACTACCCTTAATATTTTGTCGGGATATATACCTTCTGATCAGAGAATAGTAACAATAGAGGACTCAGCAGAGTTGCAACTGCAGCAACCTCACATTGTTCGCTTGGAAACGAGACCACCCAATATTGAAGGTAAGGGAGAAATATCTCAGCGTGAACTGGTGAAAAACTCGCTTCGTATGAGGCCGGATAGAATTGTACTCGGTGAGGTGCGGGGTAGCGAAGCAGTAGATATGCTCGCTGCTATGAATACCGGTCATGATGGCTCACTGGCTACAATTCACGCCAATACGCCGAGAGATGCCCTAAGTCGTGTAGAAAACATGTTCTCTATGGCAGGGTGGAATGTTTCGACGAAAAACCTACGATCTCAAATTGCTTCAGCAATAAATCTAGTTGTTCAAATGGACAGGCAAGAAGATGGTAAGCGTCGTATGGTCAGTATCCAGGAGATCAATGGCATGGAAGGCGAAGTGATCACTATGTCGGAAATATTTAAGTTTCAAAGACAAGGTATGGATGAGAATGGCAATGTAATAGGCGATTATATATCTACAGGTATTGTACCTGCCTGCCACGATCAACTGATTAAAAGAGGCTTGGATCTTCCGTTTGAAATATTTAACGAGAAAGTTCGCTAGGAGGCTTTATGGGAGGTCAATTACCACTATTCCTGCTGTTGCTATTTTTATCAGTGTTTTTTATTAGCCAAGCATTGATCATGCCTTCAGCAGGTAAAAAAGTAAAACACCGGCATTTAGTACAGAGAATAAAAGAGAGTCATAAAAATATTGATCAGGAAAGTGTTTCTCTCTTAAAAGAGAACTCTCTTAAGAACTTATCCTCTTTTGAACGTTTTTTAATTCGCTTCTCTTTGTTTGAAGTGTTTAAAAAGAAACTAGAACTTGCAGGTATAAATATCCCTTTTGGTAAGTTTCTATTTTTTTTCTTCATCGGTGGTGTGATTAGTGCGCTAGTATTAATGTTCTTCAATCAGACTTGGTATATAAGTCTGGGCTGTGCTGTTACGATTTGGATTGTCGAATACTTTTTTATTCACAAAAGAATTGCTGATCGATTAATGAAGTTCGAGGAGCAATTACCAGAAGCGTTGGATATCATTAAGCGTGTTCTGCAAGCTGGTCAACCGATAAATCAGGCTTTTGGTGAGGTTGGCAAGGAAATGCCAGCTCCTATCGGACCTGAGTTTAAAAATACCTTTAGTTTACTTAATTATGGATATGACATGCGCTTAGCTATTATGCAAATGAGTGAGCGTGTTCCAACTGTTTCTATGATGGCTTTTTCAAGTGCGGTCTTATTACAAAAAGAGACTGGTGGTAACTTAGTGGAAAATATAGAGAAGCTTTCACGCGTACTACGAGAGCGGTTTAAACTAGCAAGAAAAATAAAAACTATTTCTGCTGAGTCAAGGATGTCTGCGTGGGTTCTCGTGCTTGCTCCATTCGCGATGTATATCCTTATATCTATATTGAAACCAGACTATATTTCTATTTTACATAATCACCCAACAGGTGTGAAAATGATAATAGGTGGTATGGTCTCCTTATTCATCGGTTCGATGTGGATTCGCAAGATTGTGAATTTTGAGGTGTAGGTATGGACGTAATAAATGATTTAATTTCGACGCTCAATATAAACAAAGAAACTCTATTTATACTGTTTGTCTTGCTAACAACGGTACTCGTGGTGATGACGGTTGGTTATATTGTAATAGGCGTTAATTCTCCAGTAAAGCGAAGAATGGCGCAATTATCTACTGTAGATAAGTCAAAAAGCATATATGCTAGCGAAAAAGTGATGAATAGTTTAGAGTCGTTAGCTCCGCTTACCTCTTCGAATAATGATAAAGATCGAGACTCCTCGCGTGCTCTATTGATGCATGCGGGATTCCATCAAAAAAACTCTTTGTCCCTTTTTTATTCAATTAAGTCGTTGTCTACAATTTTAGGGATGCTAATAGCTTTAGTTCTTTACATTTCACTTCCAGAGAATAACAAGTTATATTTTTATATGGCTTCTTGTGCTTTTATTGGGCTCATTTTTCCTGATATTATTTTGAAAAAATTAGCTAAAAAACGTCAGAATAAGATACGTGCAGGTGTCGCTGATATGCTTGATTTATTAGTGGTTTGTACTGAATCCGGATTAGGTTTTAATGCATCTTTACGACGAGTTGCGAATGAAATGGTAATATCTCATCCAGAACTAGCGGATGAGATCGACACTGTTTGTGCGAAAATTCAAGCAGGTAAATCTATGCCCGACAGTCTTCGAGAAATGATTGTTAGGACTGGTCTAGTCGAATTCATGGGGCTAGTAAGTATGTTAAGTCATGCGTCACGTGTTGGAGGTAGTTTAGTTGACTCGTTGCGAGAATATACTGAGGACTATCGAGATAAGAGGCAACAAGCAGCTGAAGAAATCGCGGCTAAAATTCCGGTAAAAATGATGTTTCCAATGGTAATGTTTATATGGCCATGCTTTTTTATTGTTGCGATAGGACCATCATTAATTACATTATCAGAAGCTTTTTCTGGAAGTAAAGCCTTTGGTTAATAGAAAAGGGATGTTTATATGTGGAAGCAATTCTTACTTGTTTTTGTTTTAGTATTTATTTCTGGGTGTGTAAGTAACGACACAAAACAAATGGATTTTGATAAAAGTTTATATTCTGGTAAGCCAGTTGAGTCTCTAACTAATGATGAACCACCAGTTGACGAAGCAGAAGCCATATCTAGAGGTGATGCGGCATTAGCGAATAATAATACCGATTTGGCGCTATATGAATATTTACGCTCTCTTACATTCATCGATGGTATACATAAGGATAAAACGTTATATACGATAGGAAGAATACACGAAACTAGAGGCGATTACGAACTTGCAGACAGAGCATACCGTGCTTCTCTAGCGGAAAATACAAACCATATTGGTTCGTTAGAAGAGTTAGGGAAACTACACACTAAACAAGGCCGAAAAGATGTAGGGCGTAGTTATTATGTACGTGCCATTAATGCGGATCAAATACGTCTTGGAGGGGCTGGTGATATAACAGCTAATGAAATTACAACCGAGAAAATCCAAACTCTAAGGTATGATGAAGAATCACCAGTGAATGCGTATGTTGGCTTAGGAGTGTTGTTTGACATCAATAATCAACATAAAACGGCTCAAGATTTACTGCGCAAAGCCTTAGATATTAAACCTTATAATGAAAAAGCACTTGTTAGCCTCGGTTATTCTTACTACATGACAAATGACTATGGTAGAGCTACCCACTTTACCAATGCAGCGTTGGGAGTTAATAGTAATAGTAAAAAGGCGATTAATAACCTGGGGTTAATTACGATTGCTAAGGGAGAACCTAGAAAGGCTCTAAGCATTTTGGGTCGTAATATGTCACAGTCCGAGGCTTTGAACAGCGTAGGTTATTTTTTGATTATAAGAGGAGAGCCAAGTGAGGCAATTCCGTACCTTCAGCAGGCAATAGATAAAAGCCCATCTTATTATGAGAAAGCTAATGAAAATTTAGAACGAGCATTGGCAATGGTAAGAGCTATTAGAGATACATCCAAAGTAATTATACAATAGACATTTATGAAACTTTAATCTATTGGTTTTTATTTAAGCCACCTTAATTAGGTGGTTTTTCTTTAATGGAGGAGGGCTGAAATCTTCTTTGGTATATATGTTTGATATATATGATTGTTGTATAGTTCGCGAGCGATTTAAGTAATCAAATTGTCAGATAAACAAATTTTCATCTTACATTCATGAGTCCAAATGAAAATTTTCGATAGTAATAACACTAGATATGTAGTCTAATATCTAGCTTGTTATGTTATTTTCTAAGTATAAATTATTTATGGTTCTTGTTTCCTTTAATATATTGATCGCATTAAATTGATTTATACTAATCAAATGTTGATAGTTGGAGTTAATGAGTTTTATTTTATATAAATGAGAGTGGTAATAGAAGTTTGTGATCGGGTAAGTTAAAGTTTCTCACGGTTTTTGAATTCGCAGTTGGTTATAATAAACGAAATCGTAATGCATACAATGAAAAATGGAGGAGAGTAGTATAAAGTTCCAGATATTAGCGCATTGGATATAAGAGCCAAAAAGCAAGACATAGCAATCAATCTATACGTATTTAATAGAGAATCTTGTTTTTTATATCCCGTAACAATGACATAGGTAATTAAGACTAGGAAAATCAATGTACCTAAAAATCCAAAATCTAATAGCCATTGAACGATAACGTTGTGCGGGTGTCTATATCCCGATTCGGAATTTAATATAAAGCTCTCTGAACCATAACCTAAAATAGGTTTTTCTTTAATATAACCCCAACTTTCATTCCATAAAATTATTCTATTTGATGATAAACTGTTAACGTTTTCTCTATAGTAATTCTCAGTTTCTGTTAGTCGATTTAATCCATTCCAAGAATATATATTTAATGGGAGGGATATAATCACTGATACTACAATTAAATATACTAGTTTTAATGACCCTTTTACTTTTAGTCGGTTTTTTTTATAAATAGTTATTAGAGCAACAGTAAGGCCTAAGACATATGACAAGATTGCCCCTTTTCCTCCTAACCATATGAGTAATGAGATGCTAGTTGCTGAAAGTGCCATAAAAAGTAAGTTATCTGACTTGTCTGTAACTAAGATTTTTATTGATAAATACAAGGTGCTTACGATGACAATATGCCCCAAATGCCTTATATTACTCGATGTTATAATCCTAAGTCCTTCATTGTAGTTAATACCAGTTAAGTTAAAACCTATGTCAATAAACAATAAAATAACAGCTATAAATATACTGTATGGTAGGTAGTCGAAGGCAAGGTTTTCATTAAGTTTGAAATATTTCGTTAAGCTCAATGCGAACATAAAGTGTGAAACTATAATAACATACCTAAATAGTGATAAGGCTGCCTCTGCGCTCCAACCTAACCTATTAATTAGTAGGGCGTTTGAGGCCGTTATCGATGCAAGGCATAAAAAAATTAATACATAGAAAGGATTGAATGAGGTGTAATAATCGTTGTCTTTAATGTTATAGATGAGTCCGATAATCGATAGTTCGAAGAAAAGAACTACGATCTCCCCAACAATGGTAAGTAAAAATGCATGAATGGTGTAAGAAAGATAGCTAGTTTTAGCCTCTTATCTATTTTGGATAAAATTGAACTTACTTCGTGTCTAACTTCCATGTTGACTTTGTATTCCCATATTTTCCATATTTTATAATTTTATGTCTATAATTTACCATTTCCAATAAAAATCTTTTCTAATATAAATAGAACGTTATATATGTGCTCTGTGTCAAATTTTGTTATAACTCTTGATTATTTAATTTATTTAACCGTACATATGTCTGTTATTTGCTTTTTATAGTAGAGTTACCCCCACAAAAAACACGATCATCCACAGTATTGAAACATTCAGTTTCTTCAGTAAATAGAATCCAGCAATAACCAATGCAATATCCATCGGTTTAACCACAGCGCTGGTAAATACAGGTTGGTAAATGGCTGATAATAGCAGGCCTACTACCGACGCATTTACACCACTAATAGCTCCCGATATTGCAGGTTTGTCTGCGAGGTCTTGCCAGTTCTTTAATACCCCAAGCAATAAAAGGAATCCCGGAAGGAATATACCTAGCGTTGCTACCAGAGCGCCGAGTATTGGCGTTTCAGATAACTCATAACCAATGTAGGTTGCGAATGTAAACATTGGCCCTGGTACGGCTTGTGCTGCGGCGTATCCGGTTAGAAATGCATCCGGGCTTAAATTGTCACCAACGATATTCTGCAACAGGGGAAGCACGACATGGCCTCCACCGAATACCAAACTACCCGCCTGAAAAAAGTCGTTAAACAAACCCAGCATTGGTATAGTGTGCGCGACGAGAGGGAGGCCAAATAACAGGGTTGCAAATATCACCAAAGGAGTGATGCTCGGTTTAAACGGAACTTGTGTCCGGGTCGGCTGTTTTTTAAGGAATCGTACACCAATCGCACCAGCAGCAAGTAAAACCAGCATTTGAGTCATGATACCCGGAATAAGTAACAGAGCGATCGCGGTGGCGACACATAGTCCGCCAGTCAGTTTCGTTTGGCAGAAGTTATTGTACATTCCCCACGTTGCATCAGCGACAACGACAACCGCCAATAGCTTTAGTCCGTGGACAATGTTGTTGAAGATAGCGGTATCGGTGATTTGGCTGCTTACCATGGCTAATGCCAGCATGATCAGGACCGATGGCAGGGTAAAGCCGATAAACGCTGCACACGCTCCACCTAAACCGCCTCGCTTGTAGCCCAACGCAAAACCTACCTGACTGGATCCCGGGCCAGGCAGAAACTGGCTCAGTGCGACGATTTGAGCGTACTCACTGTCATCTAACCATTTTAGTTTTTCGACAAAAGTCTGGCGGAAATAACCAATGTGAGCCGCTGGGCCGCCAAAGCTAAACCAACCTAGCCAAAAGAAAGTGTTGAAGATAGCAAACATGTTGAGCCTGTTTATCTAATTTGAATTGCCGCTAATTTATCGGTTGTTATAAAATGACTCAAATTGATAGTGTTAATTTAATCTATGAATGAAATAGGATAAAAGGGAAAGTGAACGACGAAATTCAGTGGCGTAATATCGATTTAAATTTGTTGGTGACTTTCTCCTATCTTTACCGCTATCGAAGCGTGAGTTTAGCGGCGGAAAACAGCTATGTGAGTCAGTCGGCGATGAGTCACAGCTTGTCTCGTTTGAGGCTCCTTTTTGAAGACCCGTTGTTTGAACGTAAAGGGCACAAAATGGAACCGACCGAACACGCGCATAGCGTTGCGCCGACGGTACATCAACTACTTGACTCCATCGCTAGAGATTTACTGACCAAATCGAGCTTTAAGCCTGATGACTACTCGGGCGTATGTCGGATTGGTTTAACTGACTATGCGGAATTTATCTTCGCGCCGCGTCTATATGATGAAATTCACCGCCTGGCTCCACAAGCTCAAATCAGCTTTATTAATGTCGATCGCAGTAATTACATGCAGCGAACTGAGCAGGAAAAACTGGATCTTGTGATAGGCAGTATGCCGCTGCTTAGTGACGATTTTGCGAGTCATTATCTGTATACAGAAAAGCACGTATGTCTGTGCGATAAAAAGGTGTTGCAGGGCAAAGTTAAGCTGTCTGTTGCAGAATTTGCCGACATCGAACAAGCGTTGGTAAGCCCCGATGGGAGCTTAAAGACACAAGTAGACCAAAAGCTGGCAGAACATGGTGTAAGCCGAAGAGTGACCGTGGCTTCGCGTAATTTTCTGACGATTCGCAATTTGCTTAAACAGCGTGAATTGATTGCTATTGTGCCAGAGAAGATGGCGCTTGCTGAAGGTTTCTCAGATGACCTAGTGACAGTAAAACCACCGATTGCAGTCGCGGATTTTGATATTGCGATGGTATGGCACACCAGTCGTAATAACGACGACAAAGGCATTTGGTTGCGTCAATTGGTGGCGGGGTTGATAGGTTAAATACAATGAAAAAGGGCACTAAGAGAGTGCCCTTTGTTAAGTGTTTCTGAGTAAAAAGTATTATGATTGCGTCGCAGGTTTAACTACTTGCTCTTTATGCGCTTGCTTCTTTTCGAAGCGGGAGATCCACCACCAGGCAAGTGCGGAGAATACCGCCGTCATAAATACATTGATGAAGAACGCGCGTACCACGTCAACGCCAGTTGGGAATGCAGACGCTGTCATGCTTATCACGAAAATCACAATCAGCACCGCGACGACACTCATACCAAACTTACGTGAACCCATGCGGAAGTCACGAGGCGTATCGTCGTGCTTCAGACGGAAAACAAAGTAAGCGACCATGATGAAGATAGGCGGCAGCATCGCAGTACCTGCCGTGAGGTTAATAGCCTGGTTCATCATGTCCTGTACCGATTCTGAGCCGAAGCCGTTCACAACAAGCATCACCACCACGAAGGCAAACTGCCACCATGCAGCACGCACTGGTACGCCATGTTCATTTAGCTCAGTGGTTTTCTCGCCGTACACTCCTTTTGGAATTTCCGAGAAGTGAATTTTCACTGGTGCGGCTGTCCACATCATCATCGAACCAAACATCGCGATGAACAGAACGATACCGACAAAGCGGCCAACCAGAGCGGTTGAAATGTCGAAGTATTGCGCCATACCAGTAAAGATTTCTACCATACCGCCAGCGTAAGTCAGATCTTCACGCGGAACGAAGACGTTCACCAGCAGTGAGCCGAGTGCATACATTGCGCCGATCAACACACCAGCCATAATGATCACTTTGATAAACGCTTTTTGCCCTCCTTTGACATCTTTTAGGTAGGCCGCTGCGGTTTCCGCACCGCCGGCTGCCTGGAAGATCCAACACATAATACCGAGCGTTGCCCAGTTAATCGTAGGGCTCATTGCCTCTAGCGTAATTGGCTCGGCAGGTGTGTAGCTGTCGCCGCCCAGTGCCATTAGCGCACCAAGTACATAGATGGCAAACAGCGCAAAAACACCGTATGCAACCAGTTCAGAGATTTTGCCCAACCAGGAAGCGCCTTTGGTTGAAATGTGCGTTGCGGCGGCGAAAAGAACAATCGAGATTACGGATGTCACCATTGGTGAGAAGGTGTACTCGTAACCAAGCATCGCGTAAGACGCATAAGCAATCACGTTCGGTAGCAGAGAGACAAACCAGAACAGATTCACAAACCAGTACAGGAATGACCCGAGATAAGCGGCTTTTGAACCAAGAGGTTGCTTAAGCCAGTCGTACATGCCTGACTCAGAGTTTTTATTCGCAGACACGAACTCGGCAATGATGAATACAAATGGAATAAAGTAAACGATCGTCGCAAATAGAAAAATAGGAGCTGAGCTAAGGCCAAGCTCGATGTTGTTGTTCACTATGTTACGGACGTTAAAGACCGCCGCAAATGTCATAGACAGCAAGGCAAATTTGCCGATGGTGCCGCGCATAGATTCAGACATAAAGTCCTCCGATGAATCACGTCAATTCCCTTCGTAACTCAAGTCACAGTGCTATTGACCGCTCTTCCATCCTTCGCGAATACTATTCATTATTACGCGAGATTGCAGAGCGCTCTGATAAATCTGTGAACTGAGGTACTCAGGAGTTATATATTTATGTGTTGTTAAGCGAGGCAGCCATTGCCTCGCATTGGGTATAACTCGTTATTTATTCAGGAAGTAGCCATCTTCGATGGTCACTTTGAGCACCACTTTTCTTACCCGGTGATCACCGTGAAAGCGGTAGGCTCTGTTGTTATCAAAAATCGCGATTTGTCCCTCACAAAGCTCACGAGTCTCACCCTGACCAGAAAGGAACTCACGGTCGGTTTCATCTCGGTAGGCTTGTTCTGGCCGTAGATCGGTTTTGGCTGCGAACTCAATAGATTCACGCCCTTCCAGGTAGTAGTGAATGTCGAAGTAGCGGCGGTTACCTTCAAACAGTTCGGTCTGTTTTGTCCCGTCTGCAATCATGTAAACCAGCGAATCACCAATGGAATACATCACGCCCTCTTTGATATTGGTGATGTTTTCAATCGCTTCGACGCAGCGGTTCCATTTACGGCCGTCGCGGTACACGACTTTGAATTGCTCTAAGCTGTCTAACACGATCATGGGTTACGCCTCGTTTGCTGTTTGAGTGTTGGAATGAGTGAAGAACGCGTTGTCGAAATCATGCTTTGCCATGACCTGAGCGTTGCAATCGCCCGCCTGAAGCGGCATTAGTGTTAAGCCGTAACGGAATTGGTCCATGTATACGCGGTAAGAGTCGAGTACTTCGCTGCCCCAAGAGTTAGAGCCCAGCCCCATCACCTGATGGTCAAGGTTCAGCGTGATATAGCCGCTCTTCACCAGCTCAATCGTATGTTGCGCTTCATGCAGGTTTTGGTTGGTGTAGAACCAAGCACTGAAGTTGATCTCTTGCTGTGGTTTCACTAATAAACCGCTGCCGTGACGGTTAGTGAGCGATGCCCAGCGCACGTGCTGGCGGTTACCGTTGTTTTGCGGGAACGGGTAGTTCTCGAACATGTCTGTTACAGTGCTGTGGTAAACATCAATGAGGTTTGCCTGACGGCTATCCTGGTAGTTTTCCTCAGGGCCGCGACCGTAGTAACTGACTTGATCAAAGCTGCCGTTGATACCTAAATCCAAACCAATCACAGGGATAACGTGAGGGTAGTCGCCATAGCGCTCACCGCTCAGTTCTACATTCAGATGGCCTTGCGCGTTGATTTGGTAGCGGTAAGTACAGCGCATGCCAAAGTCGAATACAGGAGGCGCAATGATGCTGGTGGTTGTAATCAAAACCGAGTCACCTGCAGACTCTACTTTTAGCGTTCTGAAGTGCTCTTGCATGATTTGCAGGTGAGCGGGGTGCCACAGTCCTTCGTATTCTTGCTTGTGGTTATCAATCATCGGTTTGAAGAAGTTCAGTCTCGGCTCTGACTGAATCAGCTCTTCACCATTGACGCGCCAGGAAGTCAGTTTGCCGTTGACTTTAGAGAAGATCAGCGTGAAGTTGTGTCCTTCAATCACGTGGTCCAAACGGCTTTCAGTCACACTCAGCGGTTGCGCATTGTTATTGATAAATGCAGGTACGGAGGCGGTATTCTCTTTTAGCTGGAACTGGTAAACCGCAATATCGTGGTTCGCTTCGCTATAGAACGTGCGAGTGTCTTTGCGCACGGTGAAGTTGATGAAAGCTTCACGTTCATCCAGTTCTGGTAAATCGAGTTCTACTTGGCGTTCACTGTTCGCTGCCAGCTCTTCGACTTTGAACTGAACACTGCGCAGGGTTTCACCTTCTGCACGAACCTCTGCAGTGATGGTGTAATCATCTAGGCTGGTGAACCACAACTTGTTCTCGATGATGAAAGTTTTCTTGTTACCCTCAACCGCGCGAATTTTCACTGGAGCAATAACTTGCTTGTACTCTTTAAGGCCCGGCCCCGGTGTTTGATCTGGGTAGATCAAACCATCCATACAGAAGTTGTAGTTGTTCGGGTAATCACCGTAGTCACCGCCGTACTTATAAAACTCTTGACCGTCCTCATTACGAGCCAGGATGCCGTGATCACACCACTCCCAGACGTAATGGCCCTGAATATGGTCATGTTGGTAGAAGACATTTTGGTACTCAGTTAAACCGCCAGGTCCGTTGCCCATCGCGTGCGCATATTCACAGATGATGCGAGGCTTTTCGTGTGGATGTTCGCCAAAGTGGTTCATGAGCTGAGCGCGTGAATACATGGTTGAAATAACATCCACGACTTCTGCGTCACGGTCTTCTTCGTAGTGAACCAGGCGGGTGTCATCAATGGCTTTCGTCGCGTCGTACATAGCGCGGATATTACAGCCGTAACCAGATTCATTACCCAGAGACCACATGATGATTGAAGGGTGATTCTTTTGTGCGTGTACATGACGCTCAGCGCGATCAACAAACACCGCTTCCCAGGCTGGATCATTAGTTATACGGCTCAGGTCGCCAACATTGGCGAAACCATGAGTTTCTACATCGGTTTCTGCCATCACAAATAAGCCGTAAATGTCACACAGTTCATAAAAGCGCGGGTCATTAGGGTAGTGCGCGGTACGAACGGAGTTGATGTTGTGCTGCTTCATCAAGATCAGGTCTTTTTCTACTCGATCTATGCCTACAGCCCGGCCTTTTAAATGATCATTATCGTGACGGTTTACTCCGTGCAGCATTACGTACTGGTTGTTGATGTAGAACAGACCATCGCGAATTTTGATGTCACGGAAGCCAACGCGTTGCGGGATCACTTCAACCACAGTACCTTGCGGATCTTTCAGGGTAATGAACAGTTGGTAGAGATACGGGTTTTCAGCCGTCCAGTGAACCGGGTTTACCATATCAATCGCAAAACTGAGTGAGTTGCTGTTTTGGATTTGCAGAACTGTACATTGTCCGTCGGCAACAGAAACGCCTTTGTTCTGTAGGGTGTATTCCAGCGTGTATCCGGAGGCGAGCGATGAAGAGAGATTCTCCAGTTCGACCTGGCAATGTAGCGTGGCGCTTTGGTAATCGTCGGCGAAATCGGTACGAACGGTCAGATCTCGGACGTGAACCTGTTCTTTTCCGATTAGGTAAACGTCACGGAAAATTCCGGCTGTCCACCACATGTCCTGGTCTTCAATATAGGTCGAATCTGCCCATTGCATTACACGAACACAAAGCAGGTTTTCGCCCTGTTTAACGTACTGGGAAATATCGAATTCTGCGGTGAGGCGGCTGCCTTTACTGAAACCGACGTAGCTGCCGTTTACATACACTTCAAAGTAGGTCTCAACGCCGTCAAACTTGATGATGGTTTGCTTATCGTCCCATTGCTGACCCAGTGTGAAGGTGCGCTGATAAGCGCCAGTCGGATTATCGCTTGGTACAAAAGGCACATCGATAGGGAACGGGAAACCTTCGTCGGTGTACTGAAGATCGCCATGACCTTCCATCTGCCACATGTTCGGAACCGTAATCTGTCCCCAGTCTTCCATCTTTTGTGAGTAAAACTCATCAGGTACCAGAATCGGGTTGTTAAAGTAGTTGAACGTCCATTGACCGCTTAACAGCTTGAAGCGACTGCTCAGCTCGCGTTGAAAGGTCTGTGCATTTTGAATGGAGTCATATGAGAAGAAGTAAGCACGTGGTGCCATACGGTTCTCATGCAGGTGGAGGAAGTTTTCCCAGTTGTTCACGTTTGTTCTCCCCTCGGCTTAATCTGTTCCTTTCCAGCGAGGGTGCTGAAGAGGTCAAAAAAGATGCAGCCGATGTTATGTGAAAAAGTTTGTGCGTTATCTGGGAAAAGATTTTAGTAAAAGTTTTACTAAAATAAATCGGTAAAACTTTTTAAGTTTAACTTGATCACGTTTTATTGAATGATCACCGAACAAGGTGTGATCAGGGTAAAGGAATCGGAGTCCGGAGTTACAGGTGTCACTGGAGAGCTTGATTACTGCGAGTATTAGCGGGGCCAGCCCCTCAGTTTTTGCAGGGAAGACAGTGATTTACGGCGAATGGGATTTAGGACGGGAAATAAAAAAGCACTGAAAATTCAGTGCTTTGTTTAGTTTTCTTTACTTGGTAAGGGCGATAAATGGTTTATTTTGTTGTGCCGCGAAGCTTTAGCTTGCTTGGAACATGCACCTGCAGTGGTAACGCGCGGCCGTCACGGTATTTTTCTACCAGTAAGTTTACCCCCTGAATGCCCATCAACTCTGAATGAATACGGACCGTTGAGAGTGGTGGGAAGGTAAAACGTGCGGTTGGTATGTCATTTACGCTGATTAGTGCGATATCTTGCGGAATGTTTAAGCCAAACTCATGAATCGCACGCAAAACACCAATAGCAATCGAGTCCGAAGCAATAAACATCGCCTTAGGAAAATCGCCTTTCGCCAGCATGGCTTTAGCTAAGTCATACCCGGACAGGCTGGAAAAGTCGCCGCGGTAGATGTCGTTTTCCGATACAACACCTTTCAGGTTACCGTATTCCACAAACGCTTTTTCACGAATATCGGCTGTGTTGGGTTCGTCTTGTCCGCCAATGAAGCCAATGCGCTGGTAACCTTGTTCAACGAAGAAGTCGATCACCTGCTTACTGATCCGCGCCAGGTCGATATCTACACAATCGTACATACTGTCGTTGTCGGAGAAGTCGATGTAACAAATGCTGTCTGACAGACGTTTCGGCAGTTTGTTAATCACGCTTTTGTCCGTTTTACCGACTAAAAGGATACCGGTGACCTTCTGCGTTTCAACATCGATGACACTGTCGTAGCAATTGGTCAGCGTGATGCCCAGTTTATCGCACTGGGTTTCTATCCCGTGACGAATCGATAAATAGTAAGGGTCGTTCACTTCAGCTTCTTGCTTGTAGTTGTACAAGGCTAAAAAGTGGTGTTTTTGTTTTGTCTCTTTGGTGGCTTTTTTAGAACTGCTGGTGCGGTACTCAAGCTGTTCTGCAATCTCTAATATACGGTGTTTGGTTTCTTCTTTGACGCTCAGTGTCGGGTCGTCGTTCAACACGCGTGATACGGTTGCAAGTGAGACGCCGGCTTCAGTAGCGATATCTTTTAGTGTTGCCATGTATGCTTCCCGTTGGCAAAGCTCACTGTCCCAGTGAGATAAGCAATAATCCCCATATTGTAAACAGCTGTTTATGGATGCACAAACTTTTACTAAAACAGTGCGAGCTTTTGTAGTGTAGTGATGTTCAAAAAACGGTCCGAACAATCACAAACAGAGCTATTCCTCTCTTTCTACTTAGTTAAGGCTGTAGTCCAATTGTCGTGTAAACGTTTATACATGGCTGGATTGTTAATCTGAAATTCTTAACAGTATTAAATGCAATGAATCAATTTTTATTGAATATAGCCGATGGTGTAATTTTGTGGAAACGTTTACACAATTTGAGTTTGATCACGGATCTTGATCGGTTTTGGTTGCTAAACTTTTAGCCAGTTAAGAGGTAAGCGAATTTGCCTGGTGAATATGCTCAGGCAGGCTCAGTCAAAATCGGGCAGCAATAGCGGAGAAGTGAAAAGTGAAAGTTCTTGTCACAGGTGGTATGGGATACATCGGTAGTCACACATGTGTACAGATGATTGAAGCAGGTATGGAGCCGATCATTGTTGATAATTTGTCTAATGCCAACGTCGAAGTGTTAAGCCGTATTGAAGCATTAACAGGAACGCAGCCAGCGTTTTATCAGGGAGACATTCGTGATGAAGCCTTTTTGGATTCCGTTTTCGCTAAGCACGACATCCAGTCTGTCATTCACTTTGCTGGTCTGAAAGCGGTAGGCGAGTCAGTTGCGAAGCCACTGGAGTACTACGACAACAACGTTAATGGATCTTTAGTGCTCGCGCGCAGCATGCGTAAAGCTGGCGTGAAAAGTATTGTCTTCAGTTCATCAGCAACGGTATATGGCGATCCTGAGTGTGTGCCGATAACCGAGAGTTCTCCAACGGGTGCAACCACCAATCCATATGGCCGCAGCAAGTACATGGTGGAAGAGTGTCTGAGTGATCTGTTTAACGCAGAAAGCGACTGGAGCATTACTCTGCTGCGCTACTTCAACCCGGTAGGAGCACACCCGTCAGGCACCATGGGGGAAGATCCGCAAGGCATTCCAAATAACTTAATGCCATTTATTGCTCAGGTTGCCGTTGGACGCCGCGAGAAACTGTCGGTATTTGGCAGTGATTACCCAACTCCAGATGGCACTGGAGTGCGCGATTATATCCACGTAATGGATTTGGCTGACGGTCACATTGCTGCTCTTAAATCTGTTGGCGAGAAAGCTGGCTTACATATTTACAACCTGGGGACAGGTAAAGGTTCCAGTGTTCTGGAGATGGTCGAAGCATTCAGCGTGGCTTGCGGTAAACCGGTCGCGTATGAACTGTGTCCGCGCCGCCCGGGCGATATTGCTGAGTGTTGGGCGAGCACGCAAAAAGCGGAACGTGAGCTTGGGTGGAAGGCCACCCGCAGCGTTGCAGAAATGACCGCCGATACGTGGAAGTGGCAGTCAAATAATCCTGCTGGATACACCACTAAGTAAGTGTTGCCTGGTTGCAACTCCCATTTTATTGGGAATGCAAAGTAAAGAATATTTAAGAGTTGAGTAAGTAAGATGTCGAACGTTGAATTTAATCCAGTGGATCATCCACACCGTCGTTTTAACCCGCTAACCGGTCAGTGGATTCTTGTCTCACCTCACCGGGCAAAACGTCCGTGGAGCGGGGCAGATGAAAAGCCAGCGATGGACGAGCTGCCAAGCTATGAAGAGAAATGTTTCCTTTGTCCTACGAACGAACGTATCTCCGGTGATGTAAACCCTGATTATCAGGGTACCTATGTGTTCAATAACGACTTTGCTGCACTGATGGTTGATTCTCCTGATGCGCCGGAATCAGAAAATCCTCTATTCAAAACTCAGGGTGTACGTGGTCTGAGCCGAGTGATCTGTTTCTCGCCAGACCACAGCAAAACGCTCCCTGAACTTCCGGTCGACAAAATTCGCGGTGTGATTGATACCTGGAACGAGCAAATCGAAGAATTGGGCAAAGACTATGTCTGGGTTCAGGCATTTGAAAATAAAGGCGAGACCATGGGCTGCTCTCAGCCTCACCCGCACGGTCAGATCTGGGCGAATAGCTTCTTACCTAATGAAATAGAACGTAAAGAACATAACCTGAAAGCTTACTACCAGCAACACGGCAGTAATCTGCTGGTGGATTACGTGCAGGCTGAGCTGCAAGACGGTTCCCGAATTGTGGTGGAAACCGAGCACTGGATAGCGGTTGTCCCTTACTGGGCTGCGTGGCCATTTGAAACCATGCTGTTACCAAAAACGCACATTCGTCGTATGAACGAGCTGAGCGATGAGCAACGTGACGACCTGGCCGTTGCTATCAAAAAGCTGACCAGCCGTTATGACAACTTATTCCAGTGCTCTTTCCCTTACTCAATGGGCTGGCACTACGCACCGTTCTTTGAAGAGGGAACAGATATCGATCACTGGCAGCTACATGCTCTGTTCTACCCGCCACTATTGCGAAGTGCAACAGTTCGTAAGTTCATGGTCGGCTACGAAATGCTGGCAGAAAGCCAACGGGATTTAACCGCAGAGCAAGCGGCACAGCGTCTGCGAGATTTGAGTGATGTGCATTATAAAGAAGGTTCTAGGTAAAACAAAGGTCCTAGGCTCTAGGGAAGGAAAACTGAATACGGAGCTCTTCGCTTACGGAATACAGAAGGAAGGCTCGATCTCTGTAATCCGTATTCTGTAGTCTTTAATCTTTTCCTAGGAACTAGAACCTAGGACCTCAAAAACCTCGAACCTTAAAACCTAATTTCAAAATCAAAAATCGAGATTTAACTATGTCTGATCTAATCCAAAATGTGAAAACGTCTTTTGAACAAGTGTTGGGCTACGCACCAAGTCACATCATTCAAGCCCCTGGTCGTGTAAACCTGATCGGGGAGCACACCGACTATAACGATGGTTTTGTCCTGCCGTGTGCGATTAACTACCAGACGGTTGTTGCGGCAGCAAGGCGCGAAGACAACCTGATACGCGTAGTATCGGTGGATTATGACAATGCGGTTGATGAGTTCGATATTACTCAGGATATCGCCTTCCTGGAAAACAAAATGTGGGCGAACTACATTCGCGGTGTGGTGAAGTGTTTATTGGCTCGTGGCTATCAATTTAGCGGTGCTGACATTTCGGTCAGCGGCAACGTACCTCAAGGTGCGGGTCTGAGCTCATCAGCGGCACTGGAAGTGGTGATTGGTCAGACATTCAAAGTGCTGTTCAATCTGGAGATCAGTCAGGCGGAAATCGCGCTGAACGGTCAGCAGGCAGAGAACGAATTTGTGGGCTGTAACTGCGGCATTATGGATCAGATGATTTCAGCTGAGGGCCGCGAAAACCACGCCATGCTGCTGGACTGCCGCAGTCTGGAAACCGAAGCCGTGTCTATGCCGGAAGATATGGCAGTCGTGATCATCAACTCGAATAAAAAGCGTGGTCTGGTAGACAGTGAATACAACACGCGTCGTGAACAGTGTGAAGAAGCAGCTCGTATTTTCGGCGTTAAAGCACTCCGTGATGTAACCATAGAGCAGTTCAACGACAAAGCTTCGCAACTCGATGAAATGGTGGCAAAACGCGCCCGCCACGTTATCACCGAAAATGATCGCACAGTAGAGGCAGCACAGGCGCTGCGTGCAAATGACATGAAACGCATGGGCGAGCTGATGGCGGCGTCACATGCTTCGATGCGTGACGATTTTGAAATCACAGTTAAAGAGATCGACACCTTAGTTGAAATGGTCAAAGAAGTGATCGGTGATAAAGGCGGTGTGCGTATGACGGGCGGTGGTTTCGGCGGCTGTATCGTGGCACTGGTTCCACCTACACTGGTTGAAGAGGTTAAAGCCGTGGTTGAAGCGAAGTATGAAACGGCGACAGGCCTTAAAGAGTCTATCTATGTTTGCCAGGCAAAAGAAGGCGCTGGTCTGGTCGAAGTTTTGTAGGGGGAAGTGATGACAACACATTTTGAACAGTTAGAACAGGCGATGGCAGAAACCCCGTCATTTGACGGTCAGCCGGCAAAGCTAATCCATCTTACTAACTCAAATGGCATGACAGTATCGTTTATGGATATTGGTGCTACCTGGCTGAGCTGTACTTTACCTGTCAATGACGAATCTCGTGAAGTGTTACTGCGTTCAGAGAACATGGCTGAGCACATGAAGCAGGACGCTTACTTTGGTGCTATTGTCGGCCGCTTCGCTAACCGTATTGCAAAAGGTCAGTTTACCGTTGATGGCAACTGCTACCAACTCGATATCAATAATGGTGAAAACGCGCTTCACGGTGGCCTACAAGGTTTTGACAAGAGCCGCTGGACCGTTGCTGAACAAGGTGAACAGTGCGTGGTCTTTACGCTTCATTCAGAAGACGGCGATCAGGGCTATCCGGGTAATCTCGATGTTAAGGTCACTTACACCCTGACTGACGAGAACGAGTTGGTCATCGCCTATGACGCGACTATTGATAAAACATCGCCGCTGAACTTAACTAACCATGCTTACTTTAATCTGGCCGGTGAACAGAGTGATGTAAATGGATTAGAGCATTCCTTGCAGCTTCACGCATCACATTACTTACCAACTGATACAGGGTTAATTCCTACCGGTGAGCAAAAGCCTGTTGCTGGTACGAGTTTTGATTTCATCGAGCAAAAAAGAGTCGGGCAGGATTTTCTTACCGAACAGGATCAGAAGACCGCTGCTGGCTACGATCACGCCTTTGTGTTCAAGCCTGAAGTGACCGATGGTGTGTCTATCGCTGCAATTCTGATTGCTCCGCAAGAAGATGTGGTAATGAAAGTCAAAACCACTAAACCCGCTATCCAGTTTTATTCAGGAAATTTCTTAACAGGAACGCCGGGAGCGAGCAAAGTTTATCAAGCGTATGACGGTCTTGCTCTGGAAACACAGTACTTTCCGGACGGGCCAAACAAACCAGAATGGGGACTCAACAGTGGGGTGTTGAGCTCTGGGGACTGCTATCAGCATCAGACCGTATATCAGTTTGAATTTTAGATAGCGTTTTTGGTGGGCTACATGCCCACCTTTTTTTATTGCGGTAATCAAATTATTACACTTGTGCGACGGAATTTCGGCGTACCAGAGTAGGACTGAAAATCGCAGTTTCTTCTTCTACATTTTCATCTCGGGATAAGGCTAGTGCTAAACGCGCCGCGCGCTCTGCCATGATTTCGATAGGGTATCGGATAGTCGTTAGGCTTGGATGTACAAAGCGGGCAATTAAACCGTCATCGAACCCGACCATGGATACTTTTTCCGGTACGGCGATGCCGTTTTGATCGAGTGTCGCTAACGCACCAGCTGCCATGTGGTCGTTGTAAGCAACTACGCCTGTTATCTCAAGGGATTTAGTCAGCAGGTTTGTCATGGCCACTTCACCGCCGTCACTGTTTGGCTCGCCATATTCTATATAGCTTTTTGACAGCTCAATACCGTGCTCTAGAAGAGCGGCTTGATAACCATGCAGACGTTCTTTGGTATCTTCAATATCATGAGAAGAGGTGATGCATGCGATCTTAGTGTGCCCGTGGCGGATAAGGTACTCTGTTGCCAGATAAGCGCCTTTACTGTTATCCAGAGAGATACAGCGTTCAGCTATTTCAGGAATATGGCGGTTGATCAGCACAAGTCCTTTTACCTCTTTGGCATATTCGATCAGCTCTTCATCAGAAAGCCCTTTAGCGTGAATGACAAGTGCATCACAACGGCTGTTGACCAACAGCTCTAGAGCACGGCGCTCATCGCTTGCGTTGTGGTAACCGTTACCGATCAAAATATGTTTACCGTTTTCACGCGCTACATTATCGACGGATTTTACCAGGGTACCGAAAAAAGGATCAGAAACATCACTCACCAGTACACCAATCGTGTTGGTACTTTGGCTTACTAGCGCACGTGCAGCGGCATTTGGCCGGTAACCTAGTTTACGCATCGCGTGTGTCACTGCATCAATAGATGTCTGGCTCGCTTTTGGTGACTTGTTGATCACTCGTGAAACGGTCGCGACCGATACACCGGCTTCTTTTGCGACATCCTTGATGGTTGCCATTGGGGTTCCTTACAGCACTAGTAACGTAATTTAGGGTATTAAACACCTAATGTGTAACAAGTGCAATTTTCTATTTAACGTTATGACTAGTAAAGTGCTTATTTATTGTATTTATTGGTTTTATTTTTGTGTAAACGTTACACATTGAGGTGTCTAACTACCCGATTAAATGTGCTGAGCGATCAAAGCATCTATTAACTCATAGTGATGTTCTTGAACGCCCGCGAGGTTGCCGTACTTAGGAGCATGTCTGTCGTTCTCTTTCACGTGATGCCAGCCGACAGTATGACGGACAAAGTGCTCTGCAAAGGCGTGTGAAACTTCCAGACAACCTGCCAGAACGGTATCAACGTAGCTTTGCATAATCGGAGTGTTAGAGCAGGGAGGTAACGGCTCATCTTTCACATAAACCCAAATAGCATGCTCACGGTTAAACTCTGCTTCGGTCTCTATTTGGTCTGGATGAATCTGAATGCGGTGATAACCACGTTCGCGGCGATCAAACTCGGCTAAAGCCGTTTCATCAACTTCAAGTAGCACACCATTTACCTGACCTTCTCCTTCATTGACGATCAGCGGAGAAAGCGTGTAGCTGTCATCGATTTTTCCCCAATGGCGTACTAAGCCATGAGCGATAACCGGAATTGCACTGCCGGTCTGTCCGGTTAATTTGCGTGAAGCGGAATTTATCAGGCTGCCATAGCCGAATATATACATTTTATTAGTGTCCCTGTTTACTTTAGCTGTTTATACCTAACTCATCATTTAAGCACAATTATTACCTCTAAAGTATAATCTTAATTCTTAACATGTATATTTTATGTGTGTTTATGCTAGCATCAAGGCTGATGATGAAATGACCTGCACCTAGACGATCCTGAGGGCAAGATAATGCTGAATATCACTGATAAAAAAGTGGAAGAGAAAATCCCCGCGTGGCTACGTTTAGGGTTTAGACCGTTTTTCCTATTCGGCGCTATCTATGCCGTTATTGCGATTGCTCTGTGGGTATGGATGTTCAAGACCGGGCAACCCGATGCTCTAGCTGTACCGGCGCTGTGGTGGCATGTTCACGAAATGCTGTTTGGCTTCTCAATGGCTATTGTTGCTGGGTTTGTATTGACTGCAGTGCAGAACTGGACCGGAATCAATGGTACGAAACATTACACATTGTTCGCTATTTTTGGTTTGTGGCTTGTCCCCAGAATACTGTTTTGGACGCCAGCGCCATTATGGTTAACCAGCACAATAGAAGCACTGTTTTTGTTGTCTGTCGCTTATGAGGTGGGCATTCGTGTCTACCGCGTAAAAGGATGGCGTAATCTTTTTTTCGTACCGCTGTTCTTACTGGCGATATTTGCTAATTTCGCCAGTTATGCGACGGTGAAAGGTATGCCGCCATTTACGGCCTCAGCGGTCTGGCAAGCCATGTTGTGGTGGTTTACGTTACTACTTTCTGTGATGGGGGGACGGGTGATCCCATTTTTCACGGCGCGTCGTTTTAATTTCGAAAAAGCGCAACCTATGGTTTTACTTGACTGGTTTGCAAACCTGCCACTGGTGATGTTGTTTATCTTGAGCTTTTTCCCTGTAATATTCGCAGAGCTCGGCAATCCCCTAATGTTGTTTGCTGGTATCGCGCAGCTTATCCGTTTCTTGCGTTGGAGACCTTGGCTAACCTTAAGTGAGCCGTTAGTTTGGTCACTGCATGCTGCCTACCTGTGTTTAGCTGCGAGTTTATTGCTGCGTGGTTCATGGGGTGATGCATTTGCCGCCCATAACCTGATTCACTTGTTCTCGGTTGGCGCACTGGGTGGTTTGATTCTGGCGATGATCACTCGTGTTACCATGGGGCATACCGGACGCATGATTTATAAAGGTCCGAATATGGCCATTGCTTTTGTGTCTGTTATTGCTGCCGCTTTGGTTCGCAGCTTTGCGGTGATATTTGACCCGGCAAACATGATGCTGTGGATTGATATCAGTGGCGGGCTATGGATTTTAGCGTTTGGAATGTTTATCTGGCGGTTTGACGCTATGTTGGTGACTCCCCGCATTGATGGCCACCCCGGCTAACGACTTTTGATCTAGAAAGAGGAGCGCATGCTCCTCTTTATGTTTGATGGTTTTCAGACGGTAGCTCTATTACTCATCTTATTCTTTATCAGCTTTGTTGGTGAACCCTAAGCGCTTGAACAGTAACCACTCTAGCGCAAATATCACGATTAATGCGACGCAGAACCAGGTGAACGCCGTACCGGATTCAACACCGGGCATACCGCCGATATTGATTCCGAGCAGGCCGGTCAGGAAGCTGGTTGGTAAGAAAATGGTTGCGACCAAAGTAAACAGGTAACTGTTTTTATTGGTCTTTTCATCACGGTTGTGCTTGATTTCCTCTTGGAAAAGTGCGACTTCGCCGAGATAAAAATCAATAGTTTCGTTGATCCGTGTGATGTTGTTGTGTGCAAAGCGATACTGATGCGGTCTGGATGCCACTAGATCAGAATTGGACTCAAGTAAGTCTTTGATCGCGTATTGCTGTGGGCGAATAAAGCGCTTGATAGAGATAAGCGCCTTTTGCGCTGAGATATGCTTGTAAGTGGACTCATCATTAACATCAAAGTGATTGAGGGTTTCCTCTATCGTGTCCAGGTACACATCAATTTTTCCGTTTAACCCTTCGATGATTTGGTTTAGTAAACTTGCAAGACTTTTCGGTCCGTTGTGTTCTGCCAGTGCCTGGCGGATTTCCATAATCGCGCGGGATGGGATTTTACGTGTGGAAATTAACGCACCCTGAAAATACAAAATGCGGATACTGAGCATGTCTTCCGGTGCGGCATCTTCATTCATGTTGATGCCGCGCAGGATCAGCATAAAGTTTTCATCATCAAGGGGATGGAAAGACGGGCGGCTTTCATCGGCGAGCAGATGGTCTACGGTTGAACGGGGAACCTGATTGTCTAATAACCATTCTCGAATACCAGGATGCAGCCTTTCACAGTGGTACCAGTGCTTTGCTTGGATCTCTTGTGGTGTTGTAGACTCCTGAGTTGCAACTGGGGTAGAAAAATCCCAATGCTCAATCATAAACCCCATATTCTCTTCCTTCTAATGAGACAGTGATTTTTGCATGAGTATGATTGTATTGAGATGAAAAGTCTATGAATAATTGCTTGAGAAGAAAACAAAAATGCCTGAAAAACTCGGACGTTAACCCGATTAAGGGCTTATCAGCTCACCTGGTGTAGGTTGACCACTTTTTTTTGCATCTTTTGTTTCAGGTATTCCGCTATCGAGCGTTTCTCATCCTCACTGATGTAGAGTCCGAGTTTTGTGCGGCGCCATAAAATATCCTGGTCGGTCAGAGCCATCTCATGATTGACTAGGTAGTCGATTTCACATTGATACACACCGCCGGCTTGTTCTGAAAACCTTTGGCCAAGTTCAGCTATCTCAGAGAACCCTTCCAATAAGTCCCATGTTTGCGTACCAAACTGAGTGACATAGCGGAGAATGAGCGCTTCGGGTGCCCACCGGTATCTAGATTGTATCTGTGTGGCTAACTGCTCACGGGTGCAACTGAAATTCCCGCCGGGCAGCGCTTGATTGGCTGTCCAGTTACCTCCCATTTGGGACAGGAATGGAGCCAGTTTTCTCATCGCAGCTTCGCTTAGTTTGCGATAAGTCGTGAGTTTGCCACCAAATACCGACAATAGCGGGGCTCGTCCACTCTGGGTATCCAGCTCTAGGGTATAGTCCCGTGTGACTGCCTGAGGAGAGGATGATTCATCATCACACAGAGGGCGAACGCCACTGTATGACCAAATGATATCGGCTTGGGTCAGCTGGTGGATGAAATGCTGGTTGACGATATCGAGCAGATAATCAATTTCATCATCAGAGATAGCGACGTTTGTCGGATCACCACTGTATTCAACATCTGTTGTACCTATGATCGTGAATTTATCCAAATACGGGATGAGAAAGACGATGCGGTTATCTCGGTTTTGCAGGATATAAGCTTGTGGTTCGTTGTGAATACGAGGAACCACGATATGAGACCCTTTAATTAAGCGGATGTTGCGAGGAGAGGTCTGAGCTAGTCCTTCGTCAAAGAAGTTTTTTACCCAGGGTCCTGCGGCATTAACCAGAACTTTGGCCTTACGTTCAAAACGTTGGTCCGTCATTATGTTGTGGATAGTGACGTGCCAGATACCGCTTTCTCGATGGGCTTTCTCAACTCTGCAATAGTTGCGTACCTCCGCATTGTTTTCCTTGGCGGCGAGTGCGTTGAGTAGTACTAAGCGCGCATCATCGACCCAGCAGTCTGAATATTCAAAACCGATCTTAATTTCTGGCTTGAGCAACCCCGATTTAGCTAAGTTGATGGTTTTACTGCCTGGCAATGTAGTTCTTTTCCCAAGGTGGTCGTAGAGGAATAACCCACAACGTATCATCCAAGCCGGGCGAAGAAAGGGACGATGAGGCAAGCGAAAACGCATTGGTAGTGCGATATGTGGAGCTTTGCGCAGAATGACTTCACGTTCCGCAAGGGCTTCGGAAACCAGACGAAATTCATAATGCTCAAGGTAGCGCAGTCCGCCATGGACCAGCTTGGAACTTGCTGAGGAGGTAGCGGATGCAAAGTCGTTGGCTTCATAGAGCCCGACGCTCAGCCCTCGACCTGCGGCGTCCGCGGCTATTCCGGCCCCGTTAATACCTCCTCCGACAACGAGTATATCCAACACCGGAGTTATACCGGTTGCCGAATTACTGGTTCTTATACTCATAACGCCGCCCTCGGTTATGTATTTCAGTAATAAAAAACCTCTGTCTAATTAAGACAGAGGTTTTTATGGAGGTCAAATTTTGAACGATAAGGAGTTTGCTGGGCTGGAGTTAATCTTCTTCTTCATGAAGCGCAGACCAGGTTTGCGCGCACTTCACCGCGCGTTTCCAGCCTCTGTAGCGGCGATTACGTTTGTCTTCATCGTCATGCGGCTCAAATGTACGATCGATAACGGCTTTGTATTTCAGTTCATCAAGGCTATCCCAGTAACCGACAGCCAACCCTGCCAGATACGCCGCTCCTAAGGCTGTGACTTCAGTGACCTGTGGACGATGGACGATGGTGTTCAATACATCAGACTGGAACTGCATCAGGAAGTTATTCGCGACTGCACCTCCGTCAACTCGAAGATGAGTGAGCTGAATACCTGAGTCGGCCTGCATTGCATCGAGTACATCTCTGGTCTGGTAAGCTATCCCTTCCAGTGTTGCGCGTATGATGTGGTTGGAATTAACGCCGCGGGTAAGACCAACAATCGTACCTCGCGCATACGCATCCCAGTACGGCGCGCCCAGTCCGGTAAAGGCTGGCACAACGTAAACCCCGTTTGACGAATCGACTTTGGTCGCGAAATATTCTGAGTCTTCTGCACCGTTAAGAATCTTCAGCTCATCGCGCAACCACTGAATCGCCGCACCGCCCATGAATACGGCACCTTCAAGCGCGTAAGTGGGTTCACCTTCCGCACCGCAAGCCAGCGTGGTTAGCAGACCGTGTGTGGAGGTCACCTTTTCTTTGCCGGTATTCATCAACAAGAAACAGCCCGTTCCGTAGGTATTTTTGGCCTGACCGGGTTCGACACACATCTGGCCGAAAAGCGCGGCTTGTTGATCTCCCGCGATACCGGCGATTGGAATACGGGTACCACCTTTACCGCCGATGTTGGTTTTTCCATACACTTCTGAAGAACGTTTTACTTCCGGCATCATCGAAGCTGGAATACCCAGTTCATCAAGTAATTTCTGATCCCAGCAGAGGTCATTAATATTAAACAGCATAGTACGAGACGCGTTGGTGTAATCCGTTACGTGGACACGTCCCTGAGTCATTTTCCAGACTAGCCAGGTATCAACGGTACCAAACAGCAGCTTACCAGCTTCTGCGTCCTCACGTGCGCCTTCGACATTATCGAGAATCCACTTTACTTTAGTGCCGGAGAAATAAGGATCGAGTACTAAGCCTGTGTTTTTGCGGACGTAATCTTCCAAGCCGCGCTGTTTTAGCGCTTCACAGATCTCAGCAGTACGGCGGCATTGCCAGACGATCGCGTTGTAAACTGGCTTACCGGTCTCTTTGTTCCAGACAATGGTCGTTTCACGCTGATTAGTGATACCAATGGCGGCTAACTGGTCGCTGCGGATACCCGACTTAGCGATGGCCTCAACCAGTGTTGAGCTTTGCGTTGCCCATATCTCCATAGGGTCATGTTCAACCCAGCCTGCCTGAGGGTAAATTTGGGTAAACTCTCTCTGAGCGACGTTAATGATATTGGCATCATGATCAAGAATGACGGCGCGAGAGCTCGTCGTTCCCTGGTCTAGGGCAATAATGTATTTTTGCTCAGTCATCGCAGAGTCCTTTTGTTGCTGTTTTTCTGTTTATATTTTAGGTGTTACAGAGTTTTGCCGGGCAAATTTAATCCGTATTGAGAGATTTATTCAAAAGTGTCCTGCATCAGGCAGAGCGACATTTTAAGGAAAATCTTAATCAGAATTTAATACCATGTCTGTTAGTGAACCCAAAGGATGATGGTCACAATTGCCAGTTTCATCACCCTTCTTTGGGTATACAAGCAGAAACAAAAATCCCCCGGCAGTTTCCTGTCGGGGGATTTATTAAAGTACAGGTCAACAGACCGTTATCAAAACAACTTAGTTGTTAGAGTGCAGTTCGCTGTTCAGTTCAACCGCGCTCTTGTTGGCAAGACACTCAACCTGGCCAGTTTGAGAGTTGCGACGGAATAGCAGGTCAGATACGCCAGCAAGGTCGCGAGCTTTAACGATTTCTACTTCGTTACCTTCTCTATCCAGCATGCGAACTTTAGTACCTGCTGTAACGTACAGACCAGATTCAAGAGTACAACGGTCACCTAGCGGGAAGCCAAGACCAGCGTTCGCGCCCAGTAGTGAGTTCTCACCGATAGACACAACCACAGTACCGCCGCCTGATAGCGTACCCATGATAGATGCACCACCACCGATGTCAGAACCGTTGTCTACCACAACACCTGCAGAGATACGACCTTCAACCATGCTCACACCTGTAGTACCAGCGTTGAAGTTGATGAAACCTTCGTGCATAACCGTTGTGCCTTCACCCACATGTGCACCAAGACGTACACGAGAGGTATCAGCGATACGAATACCAGTTGGAACCACGTAGTCGACCATTTTAGGGAACTTGTCTACACAATCGACGCTTAGTGTACGGCCAGCAAGACGCGCTTCGATTTGACGCTCAGCGAGTTCAGGCAGGTCGATTGGACCTTCGTTTGTCCATGCGATGTTGTGCAGCAGACCAAAGATGCCGTCTAGTACTGTACCGTGTGGCTTAACAAGACGGTTAGAGATAAGTTGTAGCTTCAGGAAACCTTCAGCAACAGATTGTGGCTGCTCGTCAGTTGCTAGGATAACCAGTACTAGAGGTTGCGCTGATTCAGCTGCCTTAGCGGCAAATGATGCGTTAGCAGCGTCGCCGTTAGCTTCGAAAGCAGTCGCCAGATCTGCGCTTTGTGCTGCAGAGATCTCGATAGCTTGGTTGCCTTGCTCGTAACCTGCTACTGAAGCTAGTGCGTTTACCAGCTCGTCGCTTGGGTTAAGAACTGGGTTTGGGAAAAACGCTTCGATGATTTTGCCGTCGCGGTTTTTAGTTGCCGTACCAAAGGCTAGAGAAAAGAAAGCCATAGTTGATCTCCGTCTATTGAGTCTGGTCTCGTCTGTTCACTGACAAGACGTTATTTTCTGTAAAGTGGTATCAATACCAATCGTAGTAAATAACTGCTCATTCTAGCTTGTTAAAATACTCGATAACTGCGTTACAATTTTTGATTGTAGAATAACTACTTATCAAAAATTCTGCCTTGTTCTCAAGCATTTTTCCTACGCTATTTCTGAACACTTACTTACTGTGATTGGTATAAGTTGATAGTCATCATAAAGAGACTATCGGGCAGTTTAAAGAGGGTAAGGGGATAAAGTCCGTAGATGGATACCTTTTGTCTTTTAAGAGATATGTCTGTCTGATTGGAAATGCTGGCTGTGAGGCGTGGGAAGCCTCCAGAGCTCAGAGAACTCAAATTGAATCCATAAAAAAACGCCGCAAACAGCGGCGTTTTTTCTGATGCTTATAAGCAATTTATGCAGCTTCTTCTTCAACTGCTTCAAGCTTCTTTGCTTTCTTTGGTGCAGGTTTACGTTTTGCACCGATCGCGTAAAGGAGCTCTTCTTTGTTTTGCGCAAGGAACATTGCAAGATCTTCTTGCTTACCTTCGTCTTCCAGAAGTTCACTTTTACCTAGCAGAGTGAATAGTTCATCTGCCATGTCCAGCATTTTGTCATATGCGTCAGCTTCCGCTTTAGAGGTAAAAGTCATTTTCTCTTCTCCGTTGCGTTCTACCACGTACTTGACTATTACAGCCATGGTTGGTCCCCTAACTTGGTGAATTGATACTGGCTGTTTATACAGTTTTTAACCAGCTAAGTCTAGTGAGTGATTTAATAATGAGATGCTGGTGGGACTTAGTGGCCAGTGTTTGAGCTATATGTGTATTCCCAATTCTGACAAAATTCAATAAAGGTTTTCAGGAGCGGGCTTTGGTATTTTTCCTTGTGTACCAGCAGCCAGAATCGTCGCTTCATATCCAGCGGCATTTCCAGCACCTTTACGCGCCCTTCACGAATAGCTGGGTCGGCGGATAAACGCGACAAACAGCCCAGCCCTAAACCTGCGGAGACGGAGTTAATAAGAGCTTCGGTGGTATTGAGCTGAAAAGCCTCATGCCACTGCTCTATACGCGGAGCAATTACGCGCAAAAAGAACTCCCGAGAGCCTGAGCCTGCCTCGCGCAATATCCACTCGCTATTTTCCAGTTCGGCTAGATTCATCATACCTTCGTGTGCCGCGGGATAATCTGGTGCGCAGATCACACACATCTCATCTTCACTGAATTGTGACGATTGCAGTTCAGGGTGAAGTGTTTTCCCCTCGATAAGAGCGATATCCAGTTCATAAGCAGTCAGCTTGTCACAGATCTGTGCCGAGTTGGAAATAAACAGGCTTTGAGAGCGGTGGTTGGTGTGCTGACGAAATGCGCTCAGAAGATAAGGCGCAACCTGATTGCCGATAGTATCGCTGGCACCGATACGTAACTGACCGGACAAAGCGTGGTCGCCCTCAAAAATGCTCTCAATATCTTTGGCACGGTTTAGCAGCTCGTCCGCTAAAGGCAGCAACTTTTTCCCTTCCTGATTGAGAATCAGACGGTTGTTGACTCGATCAAACAGATGATGACCAATCTGCTTTTCCAGCTCAGACAGCGCCATGCTGACCGCAGCTTTGGAAAGATAAAGGCTTTCTGAGGCAGCAGTCAGCGTGTTGTGCTGAGTGATGGTGGTAAACACCTTGAGTTGTTTGAGAGAGATGTGGCTTGCCATGGATCAATGTTTAGTTAATCTGAACGTGTGTTCTAAATAATTAGATATATTGAAACGAAGTGCAAGCGTAGAATCTGCAACATTGTTAGGGTCAACAGTCCCTAGTAGCTCTGATAGAGGTTGTGATGATGCAAAAAACGAAAGCAAAACTCTTGGCTGCGCCAACGCCGATGGCAGGGTTAGCACTTGGTATTGCAAGTTTGGGTTGGTGCTGGGAAAACTTCGCAGAATTACATGGCTATGGACAGTGGATGAGCGCAGGTATTGCCAGTTTGTTGCTTACCATTCTGGCGATTAAGTTCCTGCTAAATCATCACTTATTAAAACAGGATCTTGCGCACCCAGTGGTGGGGAGCGTGGTGCCGACTTTTGCAATGGGAACGATGGTGGTCTCTAACTCGCTGGGCCAAGTTTCCCCAGTCTCAGGAGACATACTCTGGCTGTTCGCGATAGCTCTGCATATCGCATTTTTAGCCAGCTTTGTTTATCACCGGGCCAAAGAGTTTGAGCTCCACCACATGGTACCGAGTTGGTTTGTACCACCTGTAGGCATTATCGTTGCGGATGTCTCTTTCTCGGGTAATCCTTTATTAGTGCCAGTAGCACACGGAGCTTTAGCATTCGGGATGCTGGCTTACGCTGTGATGCTGCCGGTAATGATTTACCGTTTTATGTTCACTCAGGAAGTTCCGGATGCCGCGAAACCAACGATGGCGATCCTGGCTGCACCTGCCAGCTTATCATTGGCTGGCTACCTAACGGTTGTTGCCACACCATCACCGCTGATTATTGCTTTGTTGTTTGGTATCGCGGTGCTGATGACGGCCATCATCTACTTGGCATTCTTTAAACTGTTAAGGCTGCCGTTTAGTCCCGGTTATGCCGCGTTTACCTTCCCTATGGTGATTGGAGCAACAGCATTGTTCAAAATGACTCATTGGATGGAGATGCAAGGTTTAGCTGTGCATTATGTTCAACAGGTGAGATCGTTAGCGGGTGTAGAGCTTATCGTGGCAACGCTTGTTGTCGCGTATGTCGCATGGCAGTACATCAGCCATTTATTGATTAAGCCACGTTTCATGTCGGCACAGCATGCTTGATTAAAACGCTGACTCACATCAGATCGCAAGCCTCTTGAACAAACATCAAGAGGCTTCTGCTTTTAGGTGACGGGAACTGGGGTTCTCAGAGCTTATCCTGAAGCTCCTCTGCATCCCCTGTGGATAGCACTCGTATCTCTCGTTGTGGGAATGGGATTTCGATGCCATTGTCCTGCAGCGTTTCGAGGATGATCAGTAGTAAATCTCCTCCGACACGATTACGTCCGTCATCGATCCCTTCCATCCAGAATTCGACAAACATATTGATCCCGGAGTCTCCAAAGCTGTCGATTTCACAATCCGGCCGCTCTTCAAATGGAACCTGATCTCCGCTTAAAACCTGCGGATGGGCTGCTACTGCGTCTTTGATTAACTCAACCATACTGCGAACATCTGTTTTGTACGCGACGGAGAAATCAACGCGATAACGCTGTTTGGTATTTTTATGTGTCCAGTTGGTAAATGAGCTGGAAATGAATTTCTCGTTAGGAACTACGATGTCTTTACCATCATAGGTTTCTAAAGTTGTTGAGCGCATGTTCAGCTCAGTGACTACTCCGGTCCGGCCATCTTCAAGCTCTATGTAATCACCGACTGAAATCGAACGGTCGAAAATAATAATTATCCCCGAGATGAAATTAGAGGCGATGGCTTGCAGGCCAAAACCCAAACCGACACCGACCGCACCACCAAATACAGCTAACGCAGTCAGGTTGATACCCATAAGCTGCAGAATCAGTAGGACAACAGTGAAGAAAAGCGCGACCTCAAAGACTTTGGCGACGATTTCACGGGTACGGAAGTCGAGCGACTTTTGTTTACGGATGATGGTTTGACCCGTTGCGTTGGAAACGCGTCCGAGCCAGAAAAGCAGCGAACCAAAAATTAATGTTCTCGCTAAGCCATAGGCTGAGATATGTATATTGCCAAGGTCAATCGACATTGACTCAAGCACAGCGATGATGTCGTCGAGTATGCCTATGCCGTAAAAAACAATAATCGGCATGCCTATCCAGCGAAAAGCTCTTGCAACCAAGGGGTTAGTGATAAGCAGGCCGATGAAAGAGTTAAAAAGTAGCAAAATCGCAATCGCGAAAGCGACTTTCATTACCCATCCGTCTTCAATGTAAAGCTGACTAAACTCTAATGAAATTCTCAGCAGCACTATTGCGAGTATCGGAAATAACAGTTTCCCACACCGAAAGATCAAATTTCGAATGGGATAACTACTGGCTGGTGAAGGAGGTTCCCTGAGGATGGGTACATACTTGTAGACGCGGTTGGCGAGAATAAAAGCCAATAAGTATATACACAAGATAATGCCAATCTGGCTGTATGTATCGGTACTGGAGAGGGAGTTAAGAAAAGAGTGGTAGTAATCAGTAATATAATCCATTTCAATTCCTTACTTTCTTATCCAGTGTCTGCTGAGTTTTGTTATATCAACGACGGATTTACATAGCGCACGGCAAGGTTATATCTGAGTCTTTTAAAGTTTGAATTAACAAGTGTTTAACATCGTAGTAATTGTTGTTGTAATTATTCTGTTCGTCCAGCCGGTATGTGGTTTCCGCTTTACGAATGTGCTTTCCTGCACATGCTGATCTTGTATTTTGAGTGATATCTAACCTTTTGTTATTTATGGGCGCGAGAAGAGTGCGGGTTTAAATCGGGCTGTGCTAAGCTAGCTAAAGTTTCAATCGGCTCCCGGTATTCCCAAATTGTTTACTGTTTATCACTCCAATCAAGTTGATGTCCTCAAATCCCTTCTTGTTGAACTGATTAGAATCAGTCCGCTGGAAAACCCGTTCGAAAAAGAACAGATACTGGTGCAAAGCCCGGGCATGTCTCAGTGGCTGAAGATGGAATTAGCCAAAGAGTTTGGTGTGGCGGCTAACCTCGATTTTCCGCTCCCGGCGACTTTCATTTGGGAGATGTTCACACAGGTATTGCCTGATGTACCGAAGCGCAGCGCCTTCAACAAAGAAGCGATGACATGGAAGCTGATGCACCTGTTACCTGGGCTTCTGAATCAGGAAGCATTTGCTCCGC
The DNA here is from genome assembly GCF_905175385.1 of Vibrio sp. B1FLJ16. Classification (NCBI taxonomy): domain Bacteria; kingdom Pseudomonadati; phylum Pseudomonadota; class Gammaproteobacteria; order Vibrionales; family Vibrionaceae; genus Vibrio; species Vibrio sp. B1FLJ16. Next base: position 2,289,633 of record NZ_HG992749.1, on the reverse strand, counting down.
TGGCGCAATACCTCAAAGACGACAGTGATAACTCCAAGCTCTACCAATTGGCGGAGAAAATTGCTGATATATTCGATGGCTACCTGGTGTACCGTCCGGAATGGATCGCAAGTTGGGAGGCAGGGCAGAATGTACCTGATCTGGAAGATGAGCATCCGTGGCAGCCAATTTTGTGGCAAGCGTTGTATGATCACACGGTATCATTAGGACAATCTCCTTATCACCGTGCCAACCTTTATGAACACTTTATCGAAACATTAGATAACTTTTCCGGCAACTTTGATAATTTGCCCGAGCGTCTGTTTGTATTTGGTATTTCTTCGCTACCACCACGATATATGGATGCACTAAAAGCGATTGGCGAGCACATTGATGTGCATTTGATGTTCACTAACCCCTGTCGTTACTACTGGGGTGAGGTTCGTGATCGCAAATATCTGGCTCGTTTGGCAGCAAGGCACAGGCAGCATGTTGTGTGGCAGGATGATCACTCTGAAGTGCAAGGCGAATCCGAGCAACTAAAAGGCTCACTGGAAGACAATGTGATCGATGAACTGCACACTGATGTTGTGGGCAACAGTTTGTTGGCTTCGATGGGCAAACTCGGGCGCGATAACATGTATCTGTTATCTCAACTAGAATCCCATGAGATTGAGGCGTTTGTTGATGTTGAGCGCGACAGTCTGCTCCATCAACTGCAAGCGGATATTCTCAATCTGGAAGAGCATCAAGACGACCAGCAGATTGAAAACAGCCAGCACAAGAAAGTGGTTAGCCTGGGAGATAAATCACTTAGCCTGCATTCCTGTCACAGCCCGATGCGTGAAGTCGAAGTTTTGCATGATCAGCTTCTGGCAATGTTCGATGCCGATCCGAGTTTAAAGCCACGCGATATCATCGTCATGGTGGCGGACATCAATGCGTACAGCCCAGCGATTCAGGCGGTATTTGGTAACGCGCCGGGTGAGCGTTTTATTCCATATTCGATTTCAGACAGGACGGCTGATCAGGAAAGCCCAATTCTTGCGGCGTTCATGCAGTTGGTGAACTTACCGAATACGCGCTGTTTGGCTTCAGAACTACTCGAACTGCTGGAAACTCCGGCGATATTAAACCGTTTCGAACTCAGTGAAGACGACTTCTTACAAGGCAAACAGTGGGTAGAAGATTCGGGTATTCGCTGGGGGCTGGATGCCACGACCGGAAGTGAGTTTGAACTGCCGGAAACCCGTCAGAATACCTGGCAGTTCGGTATTCAGCGCATGCTGCTGGGTTATGCGATGCCAGAATCTGCGGGCTTGTTTGAAACCGGGCAGGGCAGTTTGTCGCCGTACAATGAAGTGCAGGGTATGGGCGCAGAACTCGCCGGTAAACTGGCGCATTTTATTCAGCAAATCAGCACTTATCGCAGCAAGCTTTCTCATGTTCAGACCGTCGATAGCTGGCGGGAAACATTAGTTTCGCTGGTGGATGACTTCTTCTCGGTGGAGCTGGAAGGCGAAATGGCGCTCAAGTCCATTCGTGACACGCTGAGTCAACTTAAAGAGCAGCTCTCTGATGCAGCGTTTGAAGAAGCTCTATCACCTGCAATCATCCGTCAATATTTGCAGGATAAGCTCTCTGGTACCAGAGTTAGTCAGCGCTTCCTTGCTGGGCAAGTCAACTTCTGTACTTTGATGCCAATGCGCTCGATTCCATTTAGAACCGTATGTCTGCTTGGAATGAATGATGGCGTCTACCCGCGCTCTATGCCGCCGGAGGGCTTTGACCTGATGACAGGCAGAACCAAACCGGGTGACCGCTCTCGCCGGGACGATGACCGTTACCTGTTCCTCGAAGCGATGTTGTCGGCACAGCAAACCCTTTACATCAGTTATGTCGGTCGTTCGATTCAGGACAACACGGAGCGCGTACCGTCGGTGCTGGTTTCTGAGCTGATGGAATACTGCCATCAGAACTATTGTTTGAGCGGCGAACAAGCGTTACCAGTGGATGAGTCTGGCGACAATTTATTAAAAGCGTTAGTAAATGCTCACGCTATGGTGCCGTTCAGCCCAAGTGCGTTCCAGGGCATACACTCCAGCTACGCAAAGGAGTGGATTCCGGCAGCCTTAACCCAAACGAGTCAATCTCAAGGTCATGTCCGTGGTGATTTTAATCGAGCACTGGACGATTATCTGCTGGGAGCAACATTCCCACTCGAGCTTGATTTGGTTGAGCTGCAACGTTTCTGGCGATTACCGGTACAGTACTTTTTCAATCGCCGTTTGAAAGTGACCTTTGAGCCACCTTTGCCAGTAATGGAAGATGATGAACCATTCGTTCTGGGTGGGCTGGAAAGCTATCAGATGCGTGATGAGCTTTTAGAAACCTTGCTTGAAACGACATTGACGCAGCCAGAGTCGAAAACAGAGGTACTGAAGCTCTTTATGAATCAACAACGTGCCCAGGGCAAACTGCCAGTTGGAGCGTTCGGTGATATCGAGTTTGAAACCAACCGGGTTCAGGCTGAAGAGTTGGTAGACAAACTGGCGTTTTTATCCGGCGCACCGCAAGACGACTTAGAAATCGATCTGACTTTCGATTCCTTATTTGACTTTGACTCTTTACATAAAGGAAGTGAAAGCGAAGAGAAAAAAGTACGTCTGACGGGCTGGCTGACTCAGTGTTTCCAGTCAGGTTTGATTCGCTACCGAAGCGGCAGAGTCCGTGCTCAAGATTACCTTGCGGCATGGATAGATCATCTTGCCATGTCGGCATCAGGCCATGCCAAGAAGACTCATATCATTGGCTACGATCGTAAAGAAGGCGCGGTGCATTTAGTCTACCCGGAAATCGCAGATGCGCAGCACGCTAAGCTACTGCTCACGGAATTAGTGCGCCTGTACTTCGAAGGCATGACCAAACCTCTGCCTTATTTCCCGAAAACCGCTCTGGCTTGTGTTGAGGCGGGCTTCAACCGTGGTCACTGGGCTGACGACGAAGAGAAATCTTTGCAGAAAATGGCCAGTACATTCAATGATGGATACATGAGCTCTGGCGAAGGAAATAACGCTTATATCGCGCGTATCTGGCCTGCCTGGAACGATGAATTAGCCACAGAAGTCCGTTTACTGACAGCGTTGGTTTTGCAAGGTGCGCGTTTAGCGGTGCAAGAAGCAGATGATATTAAAGCGTAATAAAGACAAATGGTTACAGAGAAGAGAGTGTGGATTGAAAGAATAAAGAGTAGGGTGGCCGCCAGAAAATCATTATTTTGTGTAGGGCGTTCGCTGTACGGCCACAAGGTCAGAGGGACCATGATTCGTTTGCTTAATTCTTTTGAGTGGAGCTGCCTAAAAAGGCTGGCTTATCTCGTGGCGGGGATAGTAGCGGTACAGTAGAAGGATAACCGTGAGTGAGATCCCACAAAGCTCTAAATTTTCCGACTTGTTAAACATATTATTAGAATTTTTCACGATAGATCACACTTCTATCAGTTGATAATCCGGAGAGATTCAACGTTATGGATCAAATGTCAGGTGCAGAGTTACCGACCCATGATTTAAAAGCCCGTGAATTAGAAGCAACTATGCAATCACAGCCAACGCCACTAGAACCAATGACGTTTCCGCTGCATGGTGCGAGGCTGATTGAGGCATCAGCGGGTACGGGTAAAACCTTTACCATTGCGGGTTTATACCTGCGCCTTTTGCTTGGTCACGGCAGCGCGGCAACCCGACATCGCGTACCGCTTACGGTCGACCAGATTTTGGTAGTAACCTTTACTGAAGCGGCAACAGCAGAATTGCGTGACCGTATAAGGGCAAGAATCCATGATGCCCGAATTGCTTTTGCCCGAGGACAGAGTTCCGATCCGGTTATTCAGCCTTTGCTTAGTGAGTTCGATGATCACAAACAAGCCGCAGAAATTCTGTTGCAGGCAGAGCGTCAGATGGACGAGGCTGCAGTGTACACCATTCACGGTTTCTGCCAGCGCATGCTGACACAAAATGCTTTTGAATCCGGCAGCCGGTTTAACAACGAGTTCGTCACCGATGAAAGTCACCTTAAAGCTCAGGTGGTGGCTGACTACTGGCGTCGAAATTTCTATCCGCTACCGTTCAATCTAGCCGGAGAAGTTCGTCAGATTTGGGGCTCTCCATCGGCGCTTCTTGGCGACATCAGTAATTATCTCACTGGCGCGCCCTTAAGTTTGTCGGTTCATGCAATGAGTGGCAACCTAGCTGATCTGCATGCTGAAAATCTGAAGAAAATCGATGAACTGAAAGCGCTGTGGCGAGATAGCCAAGACGATTTCCTAGCGTTGATTTCGGACTCAGACATCAACAAACGTAGCTACACTAAAAAGTCTCTGCCGTCATGGCTGGAGGCGGTGAACGCTTGGGCGGCAACGGAAACTACCGGTTACGACTATCCAGACAAACTGGAGAGATTTGCCCAGAATGTTCTGCTAGAAAAAACGCCTAAAGGCAATGCGCCTCAGCACACAGTGTTTGAAGCAATAGAAGCTTTTCTTGCCAATCCAATTAGTTTAAAAGCTCCACTTCTTGCCCACGCTATTGAGCACTGTCGAGTGATGCTGGCCAGCGCGAAAAATCAGAAGCAGTGGCTCTCATTTGATGACTTACTGACTCAGCTTTCTGCCTCGATTGATACAGATGAAAGTGAACTGCTTGCCGAGCGAATCCGTACTTTATATCCCGTCGCAATGATTGATGAGTTCCAGGATACCGACCCTCTGCAATACAGTATTTTCAGCCGTATCTATTTGGATAATCCAGAATGCGGTCTGTTTATGATCGGTGATCCGAAACAGGCCATCTACGGTTTCCGTGGCGCAGATATTTTCACTTATATCAAAGCACGTAACCAAGTGAGTGCCCACTACACGTTAGGAACTAACTGGCGTTCAAGCGCGGATATGGTACAGGCGGTGAACCAGGTGTTCGCCTTGCCAGACAGCCCGTTTATCTATGATTCGGACATTCCGTTCTTACCGGTAAATTACAGTCCGAATGCCGGAAAACGCATTTGGACCATAGGTGGTCAAAAGCAACCGGCACTCACTTACTGGCTGCAAGAAGCGGATGAGAAACCGCTGCCAAAAGGCGAATACCTGACCCGAATGGCTGAGGCAACAGCAAGTAAGATCCAGACGATTTTGACTCAGGCTCAGCAGGGGCAAGCGTGTCTGGTAAACGGCGAAAAACAGAAAGCCGTTCAGGCCGGAGATATTGCCGTACTGGTTCGTACCGGTAATGAAGGTCGCATGATCAAACAAGCGCTGGCAGATCAAGGCATTGCCAGTGTATACCTATCTAACCGTGACAGTGTGTTTACCAGCTCGGTCGCTCAAGATTTACAGCGTCTGCTGCAAGCAGTACTGACCCCGGAAAATGATCGGGCTTTGCGAGCAAGCTTAGCCTCTGAACTCTTTGCCCTCGACGCCGCCAGCCTGGATGCGCTCAACAACGATGAAATCGTCTGGGAAAACGCAGTCAATGAGTTCAAAGAGTATCGCAAACTTTGGGTTCAGCGTGGTGTGCTACCAATGCTGCGCGCGGTGATCAGCAAGCGTCATATTGCCGAGCGATTGTTAGCGGGAGGTGCGGGCTCACAGGGTGAAAACGGTGAGCGGGTACTTACCGATCTCATGCACATCGGTGAACTGCTTCAGCAGGCAAGTAATGAACTGGACAGCGACCACGGTTTACTCCGCTGGTTAGCGCAGTCTATCAGTGACGCGGAAAACGGCTTGGGCGGCAGTGATGACCAAATCCAGCGTTTGGAATCTGAACGCAATTTGGTACAGATCGTTACCATTCACAAATCAAAAGGTCTGGAGTACGACCTAGTCTTTTTGCCGTTTGTATTCAGCTACCGGGAAGCGAGCGAAGCAAAATATTACGATGCTGCTAATGACCGCACTGTACTGGATATTACAGGCAACGATGCTTCAATGAAGCAAGCGGATAAAGAGCGTCTGGCTGAAGACTTACGTTTGATATATGTGGCACTAACGCGTGCCGTGTATGCCTGTTTTATAGGGGCTTCTCCCTTGCGAAATGGCCGCTCGACGAAGGAGCCAACTGGTGTACACAACAGTGCTATTGGCTACTTAGTACAAAATGGTGAAGAGGGCGGAATCAACGATCTGTACCAGGGTTTAAAACAGCAGCAAGATAAGCTCGAATGTGTAGTCATTGCAGAGCCGCCTCAGCAGCTTGAAGAGAAATACATCGCGCCGCAAGTTGAAGTGGACGACCTGACGGCTAAAGAGCTGCAAAACCCAATCGACAGAAACTGGCGCATCACCAGTTATTCTGGCCTGGTAAAGCAAGGCTCTCATCATGCGGTGCATGACGCAACCATTGAGATCACCGGATTTGATATCGACTCTTCTGATGAGCAGGATGAAGAGGATTTGGTTGAGCCTGAACGTTCTATTTTCACCTTCCCGCGCGGTGCTCGTCCGGGTACCTTCCTCCACAGCTTGTTTGAGGAGATTGAGTTTACTCAGTCAGCAACGACGGTAGAGAACACGCAAATCATTCTCGGCTTAATGGAAAGTGAGCAGCTGGATGAAGAGTGGCTGCCAATTTTACAGCAACTGATTGATACCGTTCTTGCCACACCACTAGACGGCAAATCTTTGCTGCTCAATCAAAAATCGCCATCACAGCGTTTAGTTGAGATGGAGTTTTTATTGCCGATTGAAGTATTGTCTGCACCGGCTCTGAACCGTGTTATTCAGCGTCATGATCCGTTGTCTGCAAAAGCAGGGGATTTAGGTTTCCATACCGTGCAGGGGATGCTTAAGGGCTTTATCGACCTGGTGTTTGAACATCAGGGCAAATACTACGTGCTTGACTGGAAATCGAACCATCTTGGCGATGATGTGAAGCATTACCATGGTGAAGCGCTGAAATCCGCCATGGCCGATCACCGTTATGATTTGCAGTATCAGATTTATGCGTTAGCACTGCACCGATTCTTGCGTAGTCGACTGGCGGATTATCAATACGATCAACACTTTGGTGGCGTGTACTACTTGTTCTTACGCGGCATGGACGGACAAAGTGAACACGGTATTTTTTCCGCCAAGCCAACCTTAGATTTCTTAAATGAGATGGATTGTCTGATTGATGGTCAAACGCCGGAAACGCGATCGACTCAGGCCGGTCAGATGGAGTTACTGTAATGACGACCAATCACAACCTTCATTCCGAGCAAGAGAGCTTGCTGGCAACACTTGAACATCTGGCGCACAAAGGTGCGATTCGTCAGCTCGATTACCAGTTCGCCCGTTTCCTTTTTACTCAACGTAATGATTCTCAATGTACTGATACCCAAAGCGAACTGATAACTGACGGTCAGGCTCTGGCGTTTATCGCCGGAGTGGTCAGCAGCGAGCTGGGCAAAGGGCACATCTGTTTACCACTGTTCGACTCTCAAGGTCAGCCTACAGATTTTGCCAGTACGTTAGGGCTATATGGTGAAGCAGCGTTAGCGCTCAACAGTAAGCTGCAAGGTATTGACTGGGTTAAAGTACTGCAAAGCTCGCCGTTAGTCGGCGGGCAGGGAGAAGCTTTGCCGCTGATGTTCGATGGTGAGCGTTTGTATCTGCACCGTTACTGGCACTATGAAGTGACCCTGGCGGAAAAGCTCAATCAACTGGGCGCTGCGGTTAACTTGCAGCCCCAAGAGTTTGCTCGATTATCTGAGCTGCTTAACCATCTGTTTGCGCGGCAATATCATTTTCTTTTTAACGCGCTAGCCAAAGCCAGTGAAGCGGGGAATAGTACCCAGGTTTTGCGTCAGCAACTGGTGTGTGACCACCTTGATGTTGTCGCAAGCGACATACTGGATTGGCCAGCAATTGACGCTCTGCTTGGTCAGGTGCGTAAGGTTCAGGATTTACAGCCACTGGATGAACTTGTGCCACTTTCTGCTTGTGTGAACTGGCAAAAAGTCGCAGCGGCGGTAGCGCTAACCCGTCGGTTTGCGGTGATTTCCGGTGGGCCGGGAACGGGTAAAACGACTACAGTAACCAAATTGCTTGCTGCTTTGATCGAGCAGGCAGTACAAGAGAAAAACCTCACCATTAAGCTGGTGGCTCCGACGGGTAAAGCGGCGGCGCGATTGACTGAGTCAATAGGTAAAGCGATACAAGAGTTACCCGTTTCTCCTGAGCTAAAAGCCAAGATCCCAACAGATTCGAGTACCTTGCATCGATTGCTAGGCGCGATCCCTAACAGTGCGGAGTTTCGTCATAACAAGCAAAATCCACTGCATTTGGATATCTTGGTGATAGATGAAGCCTCTATGGTCGATTTGCCTATGATGTATAAAGTGGTTGATGCATTACCGAAACATGCTCGGCTGATACTACTGGGCGATAAAGATCAGCTCGCCTCAGTAGAGGCGGGGGCGGTGTTAGGGGATATCTGCTCTTTCCACGCTTTGGGCTACAGTAAGGAGCAGGCTTCGGCCATCACAAAACTGACCGGATATGAAACCTTGGCCCACAGTAGCAACAGTGCATCCAGTATTGCAGACAGTTTGTGTATGCTGCAAAAGAGTTATCGGTTTGATGCCCGTTCGGGGATTGGGCAGTTGGCAAAAGCGGTTAATTCAGGTTCCGCTGCCAGCGTTGATAATGTCTGGGCGCGTGACTTTTCAGACATTGAGCATTTCGCACTGAGCAGTCAACATTACAACCAGATGATGCAGACGCTAGTGCAGGAATACGGCCGTTATCTTAAGCGCATCGGGCAGCAAGAAGTTGACCAGAAAACGGGGAAACCGGAATCGTTAACTCACAAAGCCAAAGCAGTATTAGACACGTTTAATCAATGCCGGCTGCTGTGTGCGATTCGCGAAGGCGACTTTGGTGTGGCTGGATTAAACCAGCGCATCGAGAAAGCCTTGGCAGCACGTAAGCTGATTCAGGTTCAGGACGAGATTTGGTATCACGGCAGACCGGTAATGGTCACGCGTAATGACCACGGTTTAGGTTTGTATAACGGTGATATCGGTATCTGTATGCTGGACGACAGTGAAGAAGAACCGCGTTTAAAAGTCTTTTTCGAGCTCCCTGACGGCAGTGTGAAATCGGTGTTGCCAAGCCGGGTACCAGAGCACGAAACAGCTTATGCGATGACAATTCATAAATCCCAGGGCAGTGAGTTTGATTACACCCTTATGATTCTGCCACCAGACTTTAGCCCGATATTAACCCGCGAGCTGATATACACAGGTATAACGCGAGCAAAGAAACGTTTAGCACTTTACGCTGAGCTGAATGTGCTTAAGAGAGGGATTAAAGTTAAAACCACTCGGGCTAGTGGGCTCACTCAGAGACTTTCCTGCTAAAAACAAAAAGACCGAGCTTAATGCTCGGTCTTTTTCTATCCGCGTTTTTTAAACGCACTCGTAAATGATACGCTTCGAATTTTGTATTGTTTCTGATGGTCGAGGATAAAGTTTCGGATAGAGTCATTCACCGGAAATACGCAGTGTACGTCTAACCCTTCTAAAAACTGATGGTCGGCCATATCCCAGAAGCTTTGAAGCGAATTACAAACGATGGTTCTCATAACAGTGCTCGTCTCGGCTTATTAAAAGTCAGATCAACAACTGTCCTTGATGTGTCATACCAGGCTCTTCGTTCGCTGGTACTTTAGGGTGAAGACCACACACATCCAGCTTGACTCTTATTTGAGCTTTTCTGGTTATATCATCACCTAGATCCATTGATATTTGGTTAAAAACCAATCATTAGGGCGCGGATTATAACCAGACATTTTCACATTGAAAAGATAAAAATGAGACTAATATCAATGTAATGCTTTGCATATTTTGAGTTGTTTGTTAATGGATTATAAATCCAGAGCTAAAATCTTAGACTTTCTCTGGAAGTTATACAGCCCCTGCTTAGCTCCCGGTAAATAATCAACGCTCACTTCGTAGAAGCCTTGTTCTCTGAACCAATGGAGGCTGTGTGTTGTGAGAACGAAGATTTGATGGATATTTTCAGACTTTGAACGGTGCTTCATGTAGTTGAGTAATAGTAAGCCGCGGTTACCATCCCGGTAGTCTGGGTGAATCGCGACGCAGGCCATTTCCGCTTTGTGCTCTTCGGCATATGGGTAAAGTGCGGCGCAGCCGATAATTAAGCCATCCTTTTCTATGATGGTGAACTTGCCAATCTCTTGCTCCAGCTGCTCACGTGAGCGCCTTACCAGTATGCCTTGCTCTTCCAGAGGTCGGATTAAATCCAGAATACCACCAATGTCATCGATGGTTGCCTGGCGGACTTGCTCGGCGCTGGCCATGACGACCTGAGTACCGATACCGTCGAATGAGAACAGTTCCTGGATTAATGCCCCGTCCACTTTATAGCTGATGAGGTGGCTGCGGGGTACACCCGCGCGACACGCTGCAATGGACCCTTTTAAGAAACGAAGAGTGCAGGAACTGTAATCAGAATCTGACGAGGTATTCTCAGTGAGCGTTTTCATCACATGTTCAGCTTCAATCGGAAGAAGTTCAGCGATAGCGTTGCCATTTTCACCGATAACACCTTGTTCAGAGCAAAAGCCAATCAGCTTGTCTGCACCAAGTTTGATCGCAAGTTGTGTTGCGACTTCTTCAGAAAGTAAGTTGAAACACTCACCGGTCACTGAACTGGCGATAGGGCCGAGCAGCACAATAGAGCCTTGATCGAGTGTGCGGTTGATCGCGTCAGTATCGATACGACGGATCCGCCCGCTGTGGCAGTAATCAACGCCATCATCGACGCCTAATGGCTGAGCAATAATATAGTTACCTGTCACGACGCTCAGTTCTGTTCCTGCCATAGGCGTATTGTTAAGGCTCATTGAAAGGCGAGCGGTAATAGCCAGTTGAAGTTGCCCTGCTGCTTGCATAACTACCGATAAAGCTTCTTCATCAGTAATCCGGATGTTTTTGTGGTAAGGCGTAGTAAGGCTTTGTTTTTCCAAGAGTTGGTTGATTTGCGGACGAGCACCATATACTACCACTACTTTAATGCCGAGGCTGTGCATTAAAGCAATATCATTGATGATGTTGCCAAAGTTATTATGGGCAACGGCTTCGCCACCAAGCATGATTACCATGGTTTTGCCACGGTGTGCATTAACATAGGGAGTTGACTGGCGGAACCCTTTGACGAGAGCGGTACTACGAATTTTCACTACAACCATTCCTTGTGACTATTTATGCTCAAATAATGGCTTTTTATTCGGCTTGTGGCAAGGGGATTTTTTGGAATAAAGAACAAAGATATGGGCAGGAACCCTTTATTGAACCATAGAGCTGAGGGTACAATGCCGCTCTTTATCTTTTCATTGGTGGTTCTTATGCCTTCAACGGCAAATCTCTCCGAGCAAACTCAGACAGAATCTTCCCAAAAGTCCAAGTTTCGGAAAGGGGCTGAGCGCTTCTTAATGCTTAGCGCAGTGATTGGAACCATCATAGTATGCATGCTGTACAGCGAGCTCATTGCTCAATATATCAACCCTTCTTTTTCCAAATCGACAATTTATGGAAAGTGGGTAGAACAGAATGTCGCGCACTACGTTCGTGAAGAGTTCGTTGTGAGTGAAAGAGGCGTGACTGTTAACGGCTCCACCGTTGCAACGGATTTTGAATTTGATGGTGATTCATTTTCTTATAAGCTGGGCTCGACTGTCCGTAGATTTAAGTTTACCGGCAAGCAGCATGCAGAAATGAAACTGGATGCGGACTCGCATTACCTGCCAGTGTTTCGTTTAGAAGACACGTCGATATAGATTCCCGTTAATCATTTCCTTTGCCAGTTAGGAAATAGTGCTTCTCTTTTTAGATATTGTCTGAACCGTTATGTATCGCATTTCCGATCTTAACGGTTGATATAGCGTCACCTAGAATCTTTGACTTAGTATTGAAACAAATTGAAGCGGCTTTTCAATTGCGCTGATGCTATTTGTTTGCCATCCTTTTGCTATCTTTTATTGCGAATAACTATTTGCCGAATAACCATTTACGGAATAATAATGTGCTAAAAAAACTCATTCCTATCGTTTCCCTGAGCCTGATGTTTGGTTGTGCGAAAAACGACCTGGCTAAACAGTATATTGATGGGGAGCTTCCTCAAATCCTCAATCAAGTTGAAGTGGTTGAGTCGAATAAACCGCGCGACTTTACTGAGTTCAACATGCAGGTTGAGCAGGTTGTGATGAAGTCGCCCTCTATGGCGAATATGTACCAGCCTCTCTACCACAAGTTAAGCGAATGGGCACAGCAGAGTGGTGATACCAGCGAACTCAGTGCCTATGGTATTCAAGCAGCGCAGTTAGGTGGTAGCGATAACCAAGGTAACGTCTTGTTTACCGGTTACTTCTCTCCGGTGATGGAGCTGCGTCATCAGCCAAATAACATTTTCAGGTATCCGGTTTATGGTATGCCTGATTGTTCTGCTGATTGTCCGACCCGGGCAGAAATCTACGCAGGCGCTTTAGAGGGGCAAGACCTAGTCTTGGGCTACGCACCGAATCGCATTGATCCATTTATGATGGAAGTTCAGGGGAGCGGTTATGTGCACTTTGAAGACGATGACACGCTGGAGTACTTTGCATACGCTGGGAAGAACAATAAGGCTTATGTGAGCATCGGACGAATCCTGATAGATCGTGGTGAAGTGCGACGTGAAGACATGTCGCTGAAAGCGATTAAAGACTGGGTCATGGAAAATGATGAAGCCACCGTTCGTGAGTTGTTAGAGCAAAATCCGTCTTACGTGTTTTTTGCACCTATGAAAGAAGCGCCAGTAACAGGAACCGCCGGCATTCCATTGTTACCAATGGCGTCCGTTGCGGGTGATCGTTCAATTTTGCCTATGGGTACGCCAATTCTGGCGGAAGTGCCGCTGCTTAATGCCGACGGAACCTGGAGCGGGGCACACCAACTACGCATTCTGCTTGTTCTGGACACTGGCGGTGCAGTGAAACGCAATCATCTCGACCTGTATCATGGCATCGGAGCCAGAGCAGGTACGGAAGCCGGACACTACAAACATTTCGGTCGCGTATGGAAGCTGGGACTGGAAAACTCGCCGACTCAAGCTCCTTGGGCTTTATCGCCAGAACAGCTACAATAGCGGCCTGATAGGAGTTATTGTAGCTCCCAATCTAGACATTCCATAAAAGAGTGCGTATAAATCGCACTCTTTGTTTTTCTATCGAACATCTGGATTTCAATATGCGCGAACTCGATACTCCGGCCTCTGACAATTATAATCAACGCTTTGGCGGCACTCGTCGTCTTTATGGCAACAGCGAAGTGGAAATTTTGCGTGCTGCCCATGTGTGTGTAATTGGCATTGGCGGTGTGGGGTCGTGGGCAGTGGAAGCGCTTGCACGTACTGGTGTAGGTGAGCTGACACTGATTGATATGGATGACGTGTGTGTTACGAACATTAACCGTCAGATCCATGCGATGTCCGGTAATGTCGGCCAAAGCAAAATTGAAGTGATGGCTGAGCGCGTTAAGCTCATTAATCCAGAGTGTAAGGTGAATCTGATTGATGATTTCATCACGCCAGACAATCAGCATGAGTACCTGAGCAAAGAGTACGATTATGTGCTGGATGCGATCGATAGTGTTAAAGCAAAAGCGTCTCTGTTGGCGTACTGCCGCAGCAATAAAATAAAAGTAATTACGACTGGCGGAGCTGGTGGACAGGTTGACCCAACGCAAATCATGGTGGCGGATCTGACCAAGACGATCCAGGATCCTCTGGCCAAGAAGATTAAGGACACCCTGCGTCGTCATCATAACTTTCCAAAGAATCCTGCGCGTAAGTTTGGCATAGACTGCGTATTTTCAACCGAGCAGCTAAAATACCCACAAGCGGATGGCTCGGTATGTGGCGTAAAATCGACTGCCGAAGGGCCGAAGCGAATGGACTGTGCAAGCGGATTTGGCGCTGCGACAGTAGTGACCGCGACATTCGGATTTGTAGCCGTTTCACGTATTGTCGAAAAGCTGATTCAAAAGCATAAGAAGTAACCCAGCCTAGAGCAGAGCAGAACATGACAGACTTTCCAGTTTCACCATTTGGTACCGAGATAACAAGTGACGATATCGTCGCAACCATGCAGCAGTTCAAAGGCTGGGAAGACCGCTACCGTCAGGTTATACAGTGGGGGAAAAAGCTACCCACAATGCCTGATGAACTGAAATCTGAACAAGTGACGGTGTCGGGCTGCGAAAGTTTAGTCTGGCTGGTGAGTAAAGAGCAGGATGGCGTTTGGCATTTCTGCGCTGACTCTGATGCACGTATTGTGCGCGGACTGATCGCGTTAGTGATGGCCGCGTATGAGGGAAAAAACTCTGAACAGATCAAAGCGTTCGACATTGATGCGTATTTTGAGCAATTGGGTCTGATTGCACACTTAAGCCCATCACGCGGTAATGGCCTTAAAGCGATTGTTGAGCAGATTAAATCCAGAGCCTAGATTTTTCTAGGCTCTTATATATCAGGCAGTCTGTTTCTAGAGCATATCAACGGCTTTTTCTACTGCCGCTATCAGTCTGTCTACATCTTCTATCGTGTTATAAATACCGAAAGATACGCGTACTGTTCCTTTTACATTGAGTGCGTCCATTAAAGGATGAGCACAGTGATGTCCGGCGCGAACCGCGATACCCTGCTGGTCGAGCAGCGTTGCTATGTCCTGATGATGCACGCCGTCCATAACAAATGTCAGAATCGATGCGTTCGGCTGGTAGCCAAGAATACGTATATCGTCTAATTGGCTAAGCGCCTGAAAGGCTCTGTTTTGCAGAGAGTGTAGGTGCTCTTCCACCTCTTGATGGTCAAACCCCTGATACCATTCAATTGCCTTTGCCAGAGCAATTGCTCCTGCCACGTTAGGTGTTCCTGCTTCGAACTTTCCGGGCAGGGCCGAAAAAGTGGTTTTCTCAAACGACACTCTTTCAACCATTTTTCCGCCTCCGTGCCAGGGCGGCATAGCTTCCAGTAGAGCTAGCTTGCCGTACAGTACTCCGATGCCAGCTGGTGCGTAGAGTTTATGTCCGGAGAATACGTAGAAATCGATGTCCGTTTCAGCGATGTTTAACTGTTCATGCACGATACCTTGCGCGCCGTCTACCACCACAACCGCACCAAACTGATGCGCCAGTCTGGTAATTTCTTCAACAGGCTGGCGTGAACCAGTGACGTTGGTGATTTGCGCACAAGCTACAATCTTACAACGCTCAGATAATAGCGATTTAAATGCTTGCATATCGAACTGGCAATCGGGAGTCATTGGCACTTTGATGACTTTAGAACCGGTCTGCTCTGCAACGATTTGCCATGGCACGATATTAGCGTGATGTTCCATTTCACTTATCAGAATCTCGTCACCAGCTTGCAGGGTGCTGCGAGCATAAGTCTGGGCAATCAGGTTCAGCGCTTCTGTCGCCCCGCGTGTCCAGATGATTTCCTTTGAACTAGCAGCGCCGATAAAGCGGGTGACCGTTTCGCGAGCCGCTTCGAACTGGCTGGTGGCATTCGCGGTTAAGCTGTGGCTGCCTCGGTGCACATTCGCATTCTGCGCACTGTAATAATGGCTTATAACATCAATTATGCATTGTGGCTTTTGTGTGGTAGCAGCGCTATCAAGGTAGACCAGGGGCGTATCATTGATGGATTGACTCAGAGCGGGAAACTGCTTACGAACTGCGTTAACGTCAAACATTACTCGTCACCAAACTTGTGATAGTGCAAAGTCGGGATTGTTACCATAGGCTCGGCGATGCTCCAGGCGTGCTTTTTACCTGACAGCTTGATGATCACTTCCATTGCGAACTCTAATGCTGTACCCGGTCCCTGACTGGTGATTAGATTATGATTCAGATCGATAGTTACGCGTTTACTGCGCCAGTTTGATTCGGGAATGTGTGACTGAAAGCTGGGATGGCAGGTCATCAATGCCTGAGGGAAAAGATCATGATGTTGCAACACCAGAGCAGGGGCTGCGCAGATAGCTGCAACCAGTTTACCTTCGTAAATATGCTGCTTAAGGATTTCTATCATTACCGTACTGTCACGAAGTACTTCTGCACCGCCGACACCGCCGGGAAGTGCAATTACATCAAACTCGTCATCGGCAATATCAACCAGCTTACAATCCGCCGTCAGCGTAACGCCGCGAGAGGCCTTCATTGTCAAAGCACCGTCGAACGCAGCACTGGCGACGGTCACGTCATACCCTGCGCGAACCATCATATCAATAATGGTGACGGCTTCCATTTCTTCGGTTCCAGGTGCGATAGGTACTAAGATTTTTACACTCATTGTTCTGTCCAGCTCTGTTCAATTTGTTTAATGCGTTGGTATAGCTTTAAGTTCTCAGGAGTATCGATGTGATATTTCTCAGCCGCTTGCAGAAGATACCCAGTAATGAAGTCAATTTCAGTACGGCGCTGATGGAAAACATCCTGTCTCATTGAAGAGTAGTTCTCTGCGGTGGCATTGACGACCTGCATGATGGTATTAAAGAGTTCATCGAATTCGATATTGATCTCTTCTTGCTTCATCACCTGGATCAGCTCATGGGTAACGAGCTCTAGAGTTGCTTTATATTCTTGCTGCCCAAGCTCTCCATTTTTGCATTGATGGATAGCCGTTAATGGATTTATCGCACAGTTGATAGCGAGCTTCGTCCACAATGCCACATTGATATTCGGGTTCCATTTCACGTCAGGAAGGGCGTGATTCATCACGTCTTGCAAAAACTGACACTGTTCGCCCGAGCGATTAAACGCTCCGATTTGTGTCATGCCATTCCCAGTGTGCAACACTTGTTGATTCGATGGTTTGTAAGCCCCGTGCGTGGTAGTTGCTAAAACGATAGGGTTGTTAGTAAGGACGGCTTCTACCTGCTGCGCAGTACCCATACCGTTATGCATTAACATTATGATGGTGTCAGGGTTTATATGCGGAAGCAGGGGAAGAATAGCCTCATCTACTTGCCAGGCTTTTACCGTCACAACAATCAGGTCTGCATTTTTTACATCTGGAAGATGATGATTCGTAAAAGTGTCAACAGCTGAGTCATCAAGTTGCAATTTGAGCTGAGATTCTGAACTTCTGCTCCACAGGGATACGTTATGTCCGGCTTGTTTGAGTTTTGTTGCCCAGAGTGAACCGATAGCCCCAGGGCCTAAGATGACAATATTCACCAAACGCTCTCTTTAAAAAGGTTTGCTGCAAGGATAATGAGGGGAAAAAGGAAAGCAAATAAAAATGGCGCCGATTGGCGCCATTTTTGAGAAAACTTATTGGTTCAATTAGAACTTGTAAGTTACAGCTAGGTAGTGACCGAAGCCAGATGTTTTACCTGCCCAACCGCCATCTTTAAGACCGTAAACGTCTTTGTAACCTTTCAGGCCGTAACCAACTGCAAAGCGGTCTGAGTGCCAGTAGATACCGTTGAACATAGCACCACCGTTAGTAGTGTTAAGTTCTTTTACGTCGTCATTCATACCAAACTGGTAATCGATGTAACCTTGGTAAGAGATGAATGAACCGTTCTCGAAGAAGTAGAAAGGTTTAAACCAGTTAGTCGAGATTTGGAAACCGTTCCAGTCTTTGTTGTTGCCGTCGTAAGTACCGTATAGGTTTAGACCAATTTTGCCTAACCATGGAACCATTACGTCAGAACCCAGACCGATTTTCTGGCTGTTAACACCAGAGTTACCACCCCATTCCATTAGGGATGCAACGTATAGTTCTTGTACTGGACCGAAAGACAGATCTTTACCAGTCAGTGCGTCCAGAGACATGCGAGGCGCGAACTTCATGAAGATTTTTTCAGCACCGTCTTTGTCGCTGCCTGGGTCAGATGCCAGGTTGAACACGTCAACGTAACCGTAAAGATCGAAAATACCAGAGCGGC
Source organism: Vibrio sp. B1FLJ16 (assembly GCF_905175385.1). Taxonomy (NCBI): domain Bacteria; kingdom Pseudomonadati; phylum Pseudomonadota; class Gammaproteobacteria; order Vibrionales; family Vibrionaceae; genus Vibrio; species Vibrio sp. B1FLJ16. Next base: position 2,271,658 of record NZ_HG992749.1, on the reverse strand, counting down.
CGCCGAATTCCATTTCTAGGTAGTCGTGAGAAGACTCACCTGGTAGCTCGTCAAATGCACCCATAAGGTTGAATTGCATCCACTTGTAATCGTTTTTGTGGATATCGCCATCGGAGTAATCAGCTGCCATAACTGGTGCTGAAGTCGCTGCTAGAAGGCTAAGAGCTAATAGTGATTTACGCATAAGGGGACTCTCTATGTTTGTAATGTTTCAGAACTCGCGATCTGTGCCGCGCTCTCCAATTGGCGGGAATAATAGCGATAAAAATCTCAAAAGAAAGTGATAGATCGTGCAAAAAGGAACCTTTTTTGGTGATGTGCGTCACGAAACTATTTTTAATTGCGGAACTTTTTATTTATTACATTTCATTGCATTTGATATGTGAATTTGATCTGGTTTGGGGTGGTTTTTGTGACTTTTTAAGTCAGTCGATTAACCAACAAAAATGGTTAGTGATCCGAGTAATCCCAGATTCGTATTACTCGGTGAACAAAAGAGGACTTATTAATGAGCGAAGTTATGTTGTTTCCACTCACTTCAGTCGTACTTCCTGAAGGCAAAATGAACTTGCGTATTTTTGAACCACGTTACATACGAATGGTGAAAGAGTGCAGTTCGAAAAATATTGGTTTCGGAGTCTGTCTAGTAGGCAACGACGGCGATCCTAAAGAGGTGGGGAACGTTTCTTCGGTCGGAACACTAGTCCGGATTGTTGATTTTGAAACGTTAAGTGATGGGCTTTTAGGCATTACAGTGGTTGGCGAAAAGCGATTCAATGTAAAGCGAGTAAGAGCTGATGCAGACGGTTTGCGACATGCTGAAGTTGAGTGGATGGAAAATTGGGCCGTACCTCCGGAGTTGCTCAGCTTTGGTTATTTAAGTCAACAGCTTGCTCACGTTTATGAGGAGTTCCCACAGTTAGGTACGCTCTACTTACATCGTTTTTATGATGACCCGACTTGGGTAACTCAGCGTTGGCTGGAGTTGTTACCGCTGGATTGTAATCTGTTTGAGAAGTTGGCTGGTGCTGATGATTGCCTGCCAGCATTGAAGTTTCTCTGCCAGGCACTGGAAGCCCCAAATAATAAAGAGGAGAGGTTATGAAACTATCGAGAAAAGTAGTAATGGTTATGTTATCTATTCTTGGGTTAGCAGCGTGTGGCTCAGATACAGATACCATTGAGTATTCTAACGTTCAGGCGGTACATGCATCTCATGATGCGCCATTAGCGAATGTATGGATAAATGACAAAGCTGCACTCACTGACGTCGATTATGGTACAGGCTCTGGGTATGTTGAGTTACGAGAGGGTATGAATTCGGTACAAGTAGATGTTCAGCTACCGGGAGATGAGGTGGCAACCGTGGTTCCAAGAACTGAGCTGGATCTCGATTCAGATCTTAAATACACCGTATTTGTTGTTGGTGACGCGGATGGTTCGCCAAACCCTGTTGAGCCGCTAGTCGTAGCTCGTAGTGCCGACTCTATGGCAGATGAAAACAGTTTAGATGTTCAGATTGTGCACGCCGCTTCCGGAGTACCTGCTGTCGACTTATACGTGACAGAGCCTGGTGCTGCTTTATCATCGGTTATGCCAATAACGAATCTCACCTACAAAGGCTCAACTGACGTACTCAATATCCCTGCTGGAGATTACCAAGTTAGATTAGCTGTGGATGATACCGTTGTGTTTGACTCTGGAACGCTTTCACTTGAAGGGAACTCTGATTTAACTATTGCCGCTATTAATACCGGAGACTCAAACAGTGCATCTCCGGTTAAGCTGATAGTTTTAGACGGCTCTGGTTCTTCTATAATTCAGGATACAGCAAGCCAAGCGGAAGTCCGTGTTGGTCACCTTGTGGACGGGGCGCCTGTTGTTGATGTGAATGTTAATGGTGTGCCGTTTGCGCCTTTGGCTGACTTATCTTTCAAAGAGATTCGAGGTTATCTAGATCTAGACGCTGACTCTTATGACATTGACGTATTTGTCGATGGCACAACATCTGACCCAATCATCAACGTGGATGCACTAGCTGTAGAAGGCGGAAAAGATTACAGCATTTATGCTGTAGGCGTGGTTAGCCCTTCTGTCGATATAGAGCCTTTAGTTGTTGAGGATATGAGAAGGGCTGTTGCAACCAGTGCGACCTTGAATATTACACACGCAGCAGCAAATCCGGTTGCTGAAAAAGTTGATATCTATCTCACTACCAGTACAGGAATTGAGGGTAGTGATCCAGCCGTCACAGACTTTACGTACAAAGATAGTCTGCAAAGACTTTACGTTGAAGAAGGAACCTATTACGTCACCGTAACGGTTGCTGGTGACCCATCTACGATTGCTGTTGATTCAGTGCCAGTCAATCTTATGAATGGGGTCGTTTACCAGGTGGTAGCGATAGACGATGGCAACAGTGGTGGCTTCAACCTGTTAGTTAATGACATAACAGACTAGGACGGAAACAGGAGGGGGAAACTCCTCCTGATTATTAAGGCCGATTATGATGAGTGATAGCCAACAAAAATTAGGGCGAAAAGAATGGAACGCTTATATGGAAAAAGTAAAAGCGCGGGATAAAGACGCGTTTTCCTTTGTATTCCGTTTTTATGCTCCTAAGTTGAAACAATTCGCCTATAAGCACGTTGGAAACGAGCAAGTAGCGATGGAAATGGTACAAGAAACCATGGCTACGGTTTGGCATAAAGCGCACCTCTATGATGGGGAGAAAAGTGCGTTATCGACCTGGATATACACAATCATCCGCAATTTGTGTTTTGACTTGTTGCGGAAGCAAAAGGGTAAAGAGCTTCATATCCATTCGGATGATATCTGGCCTTCGGAATATTACCCGCCTGATCTCATCGATCATTATTCGCCAGAGCAAGACATGCTGAAAGAGCAGGTCGTTAAATTTTTAGATACCTTGCCGAAAAATCAGCGAGATGTTTTGCAGGCGGTTTATCTTGAAGAGTTGCCGCATCAGCAAGTAGCTGAACTGTTTGATATACCTCTTGGAACCGTTAAATCCCGCCTGAGATTGGCAGTAGAAAAGCTTAGACATTCAATGCATACGGAGCAACTATGAACAAACATCCAGATAACAAACTGTTAGAGGCGTATGCTTCGGGAAGCATTGATGCGGTTTCTGGTCTTGTGGTCGCGACGCACCTGGAAACGTGCTCCAAGTGCCGGGAATATGTAAATCGGATTGAGGCTGAGCAAGCGGATGTAGTCAGTGATGTTCCTTGCGCTTATATTCCTGAGTTTGATGATATGTTTAATAACATTGTCACCGCTCCGATGATGCGGGATAGCGTTATTCTCAGAGATACGGCCAAAGTGTCCGTTGCAGGCAAAACCTTTGAGCTTCCTAAAACCCTGAGTCGCTTTTCTGACCTGGTTAGCTCGTGGAGAAGCTACGGGGGCAAGGTGTACAGTGCCCAGATAGAACTGGGTGAAGATGCACGGGTAAACCTAATGTACATCGGTGAAAATGTTCGGATTCCGCAACATACACACAAAGGGTTGGAGTCGACCCTAGTGCTTCATGGCAGCTTTAGTGATGAAGATGGCGATTACGCAGAAGGCGATCTGATGATACGAGATGCATCGGTGAAACACAGTCCGTACACTAAATCAGGAGAAGATTGTCTTTGTTTAACGGTACTGACAGAGCCTATGTTGTTTACTCAGGGCGTAGCAAGAGTCTTCAACCTGTTTGGTAAAGGGCTATATCCATAACGTGACAGGTTTTAAATACCAAAAGCCACCGATTTCCGGTGGCTTTTCTGTTTCTTGCTTTAAGATGTTTGGGTCAGAGCCGTTTAATCTTTATGCCGTGCCTTTTCTAACAGTTCATCGAAGTAATGGCGCAGTGAATAAAGCATTATCAGGCTTGGTATCACCATCACAGCAGTCAGGATGAAGAAGGTACTCCAGTCATTGAGGTAATCAACCAGTTCGCCACTGAAAGATGCAAGTGTTGTGCGACCAAAATTACCTAAAGATGCTAGCAACGCATATTGGGTCGCTGAAAACGCTTGTCCGGTCAATATTGTAAGGAAGGAAACAAATGCTACCGTGGAAAACGCAGTAGTAAAGTTATCGACGATGATGGTCGCCAAATATAGATGCTCATTCGGGCCTACAGAGGCAATCCACGCAAACATCAGATTACTTGCCGACATAGCGATACCACCGATCATCAGGCCGCGCACAATACCAAATTTCACATTGAACATACTGCCCACGAAAGTGAAGAATATGGTGGCTCCCCAGCCAATCAATTTCGAGTAGTGACCGATCTGTTCGTTGCTGAAGCCGATATCTTTATAGAATGCGATGGACATGCGGCCCAAGAATGCTTCCCCAATCTTAAACAGGAATACGAACAGCAATAAGGTAATTGCGACTCGCACACCATTGCGATTGAAGAAATCGAGAAAAGGCTCGACGACGGTTACCGTAAACCATGCGACCAGCCTTGAACCCACCACCTCTTTATGACGCTGTTCTGCTGCTGATTGTAACTGTTCTCGTTGTGTTTTCGGTTCGCCTACCAGTAAGGTAAAGATCATTAAAATGACAACGACGAAAGCCATACCATAATAGACGCCATTCCAGCCGATGCTGTCAGCATTGATAAATGCCAGATAGCCGGGTAGCGAATACCCGGTCCACCACCCAATTACCGCCATTGCGGATGCCTGAGGTAACTTAGATGCTTCCGATTTTGGGAAGGTATCGATACGAAAAGCGTCAATGGCGATATCTTGTGTTGCCGATGCGGTAGCAATACAAAGAGCAAGAAGTGATGCAAATACCAAGTTCTCTGCAGGGTCCACACCTGCAATGAACAGAGTCGCAATGAGTACAATGCTCTGGCATAAAAATATCCAACTGCGTCGCTGTCCCAATAAACGGTGCAACAGCGGCAGTTTGACCCGATCTACTAGGGGGGCCCAGAGAAAGTTAATCGCATATACAGCGAATACACTACCAAAGTAGCCAATTGCAGAAAGTGTAAGGCCAGCATCTTTTAGCCAACCAGACATATTAGAGCCAATCAGTACCCACGGAAAACCGCTTGAGCACCCGAGCATAAAGACCCATAACAAGCGTCTGTCGAGATAACTTTTTACCGTTTCCAACCAAGTGATGGAGGGTAATGAAGACATAGGTTAATCCAATTTAGTGATGCTGTTGAAAGAGAAAACCCTTTGAGTACTCAAAGGGTTTGTGCCCTAACTATTCTCGCTGAACTAAGTAAATAGAGGTAGTTTGGGTAATTATTTGCGTAGCGTCGCGTTGGTAATCACGATTTGTTTTTCAGGTACGTCACGCATTCCGCGCGCAGACGTTGTTGGTTGTTTCGCCATATTTTGAATGACTTCAAACCCTTCGATTACCTGACCAAATACCGCATAACCCGGCGGGCGGGCACCGTAATTCAGAAAATCGTTATCCACTAAGTTGATGTAGAACTGGCGAGTGGCAGAGTCAGGGGCATTAGTGCGGGCCATCGCGATAGTCGCACGGTTATTCTCCAAACCGTTACTGCCTTCATTCTTAATAGGCGCATAGGTCTCGACCTTTTGCATATCTTGATTGAAGCCGCCACCCTGAGCCATAAAGCCCGGGATCACACGGTGGAAAATCGTTCCCTTATAGCTACCGTCTTCCACATATTTAATGAAGTTCGCGACGGTAATCGGTGCTTTTTCTTCGTTTAGTTCTACGGTGAATGAACCTAGCGTTGTTTCAAACTCCACTTTAGGCCCGGCCCAGACGCTACAGCTTAGTAGCGCGAGAGAAATAATAGCTTTACGTATCATCAGAATCGTTCCTGCATGTAATTACGAAGTTCAGGGTCGTTGGCGATTTCTTTTAGTGTCAGGCTAATAACATCGTTTAGTGTCTGCTCAATGTCAGAATCCGACGCACTTAGTGTGCCTGAACGTTTTGCTGTGCCCGTGAAGGTTTTAACAAGTCGGCCTTGCGGGTTTTCTGCCGTAATTTCTATAACGACTTTAGCGTCCATTTCATTTTCCATCACCGAATGTTTTACATTCACGAGTGCTTGCTGGACTTTAAGCTCAACCACATTGTTGCTGTTTAGATCGGCATGGAAACCCTGAGACGAAAGCTGTTGTTCCAACGCTTGTTCCAGAGTAATACGTAAATTCTGTTTGGCATGAAGAGGAAGAATATTCGAGCGGCCATTGTCTACCAAAGCGACGTACTGAGAAGCGCGGGTATCTTTACTGGTTAAGCTGTAAGTTTTGCCTTGTACAATTGGATTTGTACTAAGTGTGCTTTCAGGCATCAGGTTCAGTTGAGGTTGTTGAGGTGCTGAACATGCAGCAAGCAAAGCAACTGAAGCCGCGAGTACCAGTTTTTTCATTCTATAGTTCCTTGTTTATTTTTTAGTTTTATTATTTTGTGTTTAATTTAGCAGGACTTTTTATCGCCTGTAAAATCACGAACTTATTATTGGAAGCGATAAGTTTCACATTACTATCGCCAAAGAGGCGCTTAAGCTTGGCATCGTAACCCAGGTGTCGGTTACCTATGACAAGTAAATAACCCCCAATGTTCAAAACTTGTTTGGAATCACAAAACATTTGCCAGGCAATATGGTCGGTAATCGCCTGTTGTTGGTGAAAAGGCGGGTTACACATGATGAGTGAACAGCTCTCTTTTTCGAAACCGTCCAGACAATTGTTCGCGATACACTGGATATCACGAACCTCACCTAAGTTATCTAGTAAGTTCTGTCTGGCTGATTCTAAAGCCATGTAGCTTTCATCGACACAAGTAAGACGCGCTTCAGGATTGAGTTGTCCTGCTTTTACGGAAAGTACGCCATTGCCGCATCCTAAGTCGATAATGTGCTTAATAGACTCATCCTGAGGGATGTGCTGCAACATGAAGCGGGCACCCAAATCCAAGCTTTCTCCTGAATAGACATTAGGAAGGTTTTTAAGCTGAATCTTCTCACCATCTACATGCCAGGCGGTGATTGGGTCGACATCCAGAACCGGTTGAACGTTCGCTTGTGAGAAAACCAAACGGTGTTTTTTCCAGGCGAGGGAAGTTTTCGTTTCACCTAAGTGTTTTTCAAATAGCTTTAGAGTCGAAGTGTGGATCTCTTTCGCTTTATTGACCGCAATTACAGGGCAGGACTCAGGGAGTGTTTTTCTCAACTGGCTGAGTATCCAAACCAGATGACGATTACTTTTCGGCAGCTGCAGTAGAACGAGATCAGTGTTAGCTGGTATATCATCCATTGTGGTGAGAAATGTGACGTCACCACATTGATTCTCTTCAAGGTTTTTCTGAGCGCCTTTGCGAGAAATATAGGAGTCGCTTATAAACGTCACATGATGTTTTTCAGAAAACCAGCAGGCGAGGGCACCGAAGTTATCATTAATCACGACAATGTGCTGATTGTCTGGCAGCGCGAGTTCTTCGACATGATTAATCAGGTACTCATCTCCCGCGTCCCATGCTTGTAGTGTTTCGTTGGAGCGCTTGGGGTAACGGTGAAGGTTTAAGCTTCGATCATGCAGATTCAGTTCGGTTTTCATAAGTAAACGTAGATTGATTCGATAAACTAGGCGTTATTGTCTCAAATGATGGCAAGTGTAGATACAAAAAGCTTTGAAATTTTATGTTTACTGCCTTTTGTCTGGCGCTTGGAACCCGCATGAGTTAAATATGTGTTTTTGCTGTCAGCTAAGATATTGCGTTGTTATTTCATTATTCCGTTAAGTGGCGTAAACATATCTGACTAAGGGTGCTGCAAGTTATTGCAAGTTGGGTATATACTTACCAAATGCATATCGACGAGGAACGAATATGATCCAAGAAATCATAGAGAAAAAGCTGCATAGTGAATTGCAACCAAGTTATCTGAAAGTGATTAATGAAAGCTATATGCACAATGTGCCACCTGGTTCAGAAAGTCATTTTAAAGTCATTGTTGTCAGCGACTCATTTGCCGGGCACAGACTGATTGGACGACATCGACAAGTTCATCAGATTCTGGCTGATGAACTCGATAATCATATTCATGCATTAGCGATTCACACTTACACTGATGAAGAATGGAAGCGTCAGCAAGACGGCGCGCCAGATAGCCCTATGTGTGTGGGTGGCGGACGTTAGAAGCGTATAAAACAAATATATAAAGATGGTGAAAGCCATCTTTTTTTTCGTTTTGAATCGTGTAACAACAGGGTGTTCACCTGACCGACTGTTAAAGAAAAAACATTAACAGTGTTTCAACAAATGAATGGAAATCAGAGAATGTTTCAGGTGGTGAATATTGATTTTCCATGCGATATGTATGGACTATTGTATTTGTGCGATTGGTCAAAGTTATGAGTATTATTTGACCTTTTAGACCTGATTGTACCTAAATAACCACTCCTTTCTTATGATTGGTCATGGCATCAAGTTCCTAAAAAATGCTAGAATATTGCACCTGAGAAATCTCGCTTATTTTTTGTAACGAGATTTTTAATAGGATGTTGCGATTTTGGTGTTTAAAACAGCACCAAAACCGGACACTGATGTCGTGTCTAAAAGTTACGCAATCAAAAGAATCTTTTTCCCGATAAAAGTAGTGCAAGTGCGTATGATTACAATAAAGAAGGGCTTGGATCTTCCTATCGCAGGAACTCCATCCCAGGTGATTAATGATGGTAAGACCATCAAAAAAGTCGCCTTGCTTGGCGAAGAGTACGTTGGCATGCGTCCAACCATGCATGTCCGCGTTGGTGATGAAGTGAAAAAAGCGCAAGTTCTTTTTGAAGACAAAAAGAACCCAGGCGTGAAATTCACTGCACCGGCAGCCGGTAAAGTGATCGAAATTAACCGTGGCGCTAAACGTGTCCTTCAATCTGTAGTGATTGAAGTGGCAGGTGAAGAGCAGGTTACATTCGATAAGTTCGAAGCCGCTCAACTTACAGGTCTGGATCGTCAAGTGATCAAGACTCAATTGGTTGAATCTGGCCTATGGACCGCTTTACGTACTCGTCCGTTTAGCAAGGTTCCAGCAATCGAGTCTTCAACTAAGGCGATTTTCGTAACTGCAATGGATACTAATCCTTTAGCAGCTAATCCTGAGTTGATAATTAACGAGCAACAAGAAGCATTCGTTGCTGGTCTAGACATTCTTTCAGCCCTGACGGAAGACAAGGTTTACGTATGTAAATCTGGCACTAGCTTGCCGCGCTCTTCTCAATCTAATATTGAAGAACATGTCTTCAATGGTCCTCACCCGGCAGGTCTTGCTGGCACCCACATGCATTTCCTTTACCCGGTAAATGCAGAAAATGTGGCGTGGAGCATCAACTACCAAGACGTTATCGCGTTCGGTAAGTTGTTCCTAACTGGTGAACTTTACACTGATCGTGTTATTTCTCTGGCTGGCCCGGTAGTAAATAATCCGCGCCTAATTCGCACGACTCTGGGTGCAAGCCTAGACGACGTAACAGATAGCGAGTTGATGCCAGGTGATGTTCGTGTGATTTCTGGTTCTGTACTGACAGGTACACACGCAACTGGTCCTCATGCTTTCCTTGGTCGTTACCACGCACAAGTTTCTGTTTTGCGTGAAGGTTATGAAAAAGAGCTGTTTGGCTGGGCTATGCCTGGTAAGAACAAGTTCTCAGTAACTCGCTCATTCCTTGGTCACCTGTTCAAAGGTCAGTTGTTTAACATGACAACGACGACGAATGGTAGTGATCGTTCAATGGTTCCAATTGGCAACTACGAACGTGTAATGCCACTAGATATGGAACCTACTTTGCTACTTCGTGATCTATGTGCAGGCGATACAGATAGTGCAGCAGCACTTGGTGCGCTGGAGCTAGACGAAGAAGACGTAGCATTGTGTACCTTTGTTTGTCCTGGTAAGTACGAATACGGTCAACTACTTCGTGAGTGCCTAGATAAGATCGAGAAGGAAGGGTAATTTTCATGTCTCTTAAAAAATTTATTGAAGACATCGAGCATCACTTTGAGCCTGGTGGTAAACATGAGAAGTGGTTTGCCCTTTATGAAGCAGCAGCAACGCTGTTTTATACTCCGGGTCTTGTAACAAAGAGAAGCTCGCACGTTCGTGATAGCGTTGACTTGAAACGTATCATGATCATGGTTTGGTTCGCGGTATTCCCAGCAATGTTCTGGGGTATGTACAACGCGGGTGGCCAGGCTATCGCAGCACTGACTCACATGCATGCTGGTGACCAACTGGCAACAGTAGTAGCAGGTAACTGGCACTACTGGCTAACCGAAATGTTTGGCGGAACCATTTCTGCCGAAGCTGGGGTTGGCAGTAAGATGCTTCTGGGTGCGACATACTTCCTTCCAATCTACGCAACAGTGTTTATTGTTGGTGGTTTCTGGGAAGTGTTGTTCTGTATGGTGCGCAAGCACGAAGTTAACGAAGGTTTCTTTGTAACTTCTATCCTGTTTGCACTTATCGTTCCGCCAACACTTCCTCTATGGCAAGCAGCGCTAGGTATTACCTTCGGTGTTGTTGTCGCGAAAGAGATCTTCGGTGGTACAGGTCGTAACTTCCTAAACCCTGCGCTAGCAGGCCGTGCATTCCTATTCTTCGCTTACCCGGCTCAAATCTCGGGTGACGTAGTTTGGACTGCAGCTGACGGTTTCTCTGGTGCAACGGCTCTTAGCCAGTGGGCTCAAGGTGGTAACGGTGCTCTAGTTAACACAGTTTCTGGTGCTCCTATCACTTGGATGGACGCATTCATTGGTAACATCCCTGGCTCTATCGGTGAAGTATCGACGCTTGCACTGATGATTGGTGCAGCGATGATTGTGTACATGCGTATAGCATCGTGGCGCATCATTGCAGGTGTAATGATCGGTATGATCGCTACATCGACACTATTCAATGTTATCGGTTCAGATACTAACCCAATGTTCAACATGCCATGGCACTGGCACCTAGTTTTAGGTGGTTTTGCATTCGGTATGTTCTTTATGGCGACAGACCCAGTATCCGCTTCATTTACTAACAAAGGTAAATGGTGGTACGGCGCTCTTATCGGTGTAATGTGTGTTCTTATCCGTGTAGTTAACCCAGCTTACCCAGAAGGTATGATGCTGGCGATTCTATTCGCGAACCTGTTTGCACCTCTGTTCGACCACTTAGTTATTGAGAAGAACATCAAGCGGAGACAAGCACGTTATGGCAAGTAATAACGACAGCATTAAAAAGACGCTGGGTGTTGTTGTCGGGTTGAGCCTTGTTTGTTCAATCATCGTATCAACAGCAGCAGTAGGTCTACGCGATAAGCAAAAAGCTAACGCTGTTTTAGATAAGCAATCGAAGATCGTTGAAGTTGCGGGCATTGATGCTGCAGGTAAAAACGTACCTGAGCTATTTGCACAATACATCGAACCACGTCTGGTGGACTTTAACACTGGTGACTTTGTAGAAGGTAACGCTGCGACTTACGACCAGCGAAAAGCTGCAAAAGATCCTGCTGAATCTATCAAGCTACCTGCTGAAGATGACAAAGCAAAGATCCTTCGTCGTGCTAACACGGGTGTTGTATACCTTGTTAAAGATGGCGATGCAGTATCTAAAGTTATCTTACCGGTTCACGGTAACGGTCTATGGTCTATGATGTACGCATTCGTTGCTGTTGAAACAGATGGCAACACAGTGTCAGGTATCACTTACTACGAGCAGGGCGAAACCCCTGGACTTGGTGGTGAAGTTGAGAACCCAAGCTGGCGCGCACAATTCGTAGGTAAGAAACTGTTTGATGAAAACCACAAGCCAGCTATCAAAGTTGTGAAAGGTGGTGCTCCAGCAGGTTCTGAGCACGGTGTTGACGGCCTGTCAGGTGCGACACTAACTAGTAACGGTGTTCAACACACATTTGACTTCTGGTTAGGTGACATGGGCTTTGGTCCATTCCTAGCAAAAGTTCGTGACGGAGGTCTGAACTAATGTCTAGTGCACAAAATATTAAAAAGAGCATCTTAGCGCCAGTATTGGACAACAACCCAATCGCGCTACAGGTTCTTGGTGTATGTTCTGCGCTTGCAGTAACAACTAAACTAGAGACTGCGTTTGTTATGACGCTGGCAGTAACATTTGTAACTGCTTTGTCTAACTTCTCGGTATCTCTAATCCGTAACCACATTCCTAACAGCGTACGTATTATCGTTCAGATGGCTATTATCGCATCGCTAGTAATCGTGGTAGACCAGGTGCTTAAGGCTTACCTGTACGATATCTCTAAGCAGCTATCGGTATTCGTAGGCCTTATCATCACGAACTGTATCGTAATGGGTCGTGCTGAAGCATTCGCAATGAAGTCTGCGCCAATCCCATCACTTATCGATGGTATCGGTAACGGTCTTGGTTACGGTTTCGTTCTTATTACTGTTGGTTTCTTCCGTGAGCTATTCGGCTCAGGCAAACTATTTGGTATGGAAATCCTACCTCTAGTGAGTAACGGCGGTTGGTATCAGCCAAACGGTCTGATGCTTCTAGCACCATCAGCATTCTTCCTAATCGGCTTCCTAATCTGGGCAATCCGTATTCTGAAACCAGAACAAGTAGAAGCGAAGGAGTAAGGACGTCATGGAACATTACATTAGTCTGTTAGTTAAATCGATTTTCATCGAAAACATGGCTCTGTCTTTCTTCTTAGGTATGTGTACGTTTCTTGCGGTATCTAAGAAAGTTAAGACCTCTTTTGGTCTGGGTGTTGCGGTTGTAGTAGTACTTACTATCGCTGTTCCAGTAAACAACCTTGTTTACAACCTAGTATTGAGAGAAAACGCTTTAGTTGAAGGTGTCGATCTTAGCTTCCTAAACTTCATCACCTTTATCGGTGTAATCGCTGCACTTGTACAGATCCTAGAAATGGTTCTAGACCGTTTCTTCCCACCTCTGTACAACGCGCTAGGCATCTTCCTACCGTTGATCACAGTAAACTGTGCGATCTTCGGTGGTGTATCTTTCATGGTACAACGTGACTACAACTTTGCTGAATCTGTTGTTTATGGTTTTGGTTCTGGTGTGGGCTGGATGCTAGCCATCGTTGCTCTTGCAGGTATCCGTGAGAAGATGAAGTACTCTGACGTACCTCCAGGTCTACGTGGTCTAGGCATCACGTTCATCACGGTAGGTCTAATGGCGTTAGGCTTTATGTCTTTCTCTGGTGTTCAACTGTAAGTCGGGTAAACCGCAACAATTAAGGAATAGTCAATGGACATTATTCTTGGTGTAGTGATGTTTACTCTGATTGTACTGGCTCTAGTACTAGTGATTCTTTTCGCTAAGTCTAAGCTTGTACCAACAGGTGACATTACAATTTCTGTGAACGACGACCCTAATCTGGCGATCGTTACACAACCAGGCGGAAAACTACTAACAGCACTTGCTGGTGCTGGTGTATTCGTTTCTTCTGCTTGTGGTGGCGGTGGCTCATGTGGTCAGTGTCGCGTAAAAATTAAATCTGGTGGTGGTGATATCCTACCTACCGAGCTTGACCACATTACTAAAGGTGAAGCACGTGAAGGTGAGCGTCTAGCATGTCAAGTTGCAATGAAAACAGACATGGACATCGAACTTCCAGAAGAAATCTTCGGCGTTAAGAAGTGGGAATGTACAGTTATCTCTAACGATAACAAAGCGACATTCATCAAAGAGCTTAAGCTACAAATTCCAGATGGCGAATCAGTACCTTTCCGTGCTGGTGGTTACATCCAGATTGAAGCGCCTGCTCACCACGTGAAATACGCTGACTTCGACGTACCAGAAGAGTACCGTGAAGACTGGGACAAATTTAACCTGTTCCGTTACGAGTCTAAAGTAAACGAAGAGACAATCCGCGCTTACTCAATGGCTAACTACCCAGAAGAAGAAGGCATTATTATGCTAAACGTGCGTATCGCTACGCCGCCGCCTAATAATCCTGATGTACCACCTGGTATCATGTCTTCATACATTTGGTCTCTTAAAGAAGGCGACAAGTGTACGATTTCAGGTCCATTTGGTGAGTTCTTCGCGAAAGATACTGATGCTGAAATGGTATTCATTGGTGGTGGTGCTGGTATGGCGCCAATGCGTTCGCACATCTTTGACCAGCTTAAGCGTCTTAACTCTAAGCGTAAGATGTCTTTCTGGTACGGTGCGCGTTCTAAGCGCGAAATGTTCTACGTAGAAGATTTCGACGGCCTACAAGCAGAAAACGACAACTCGTATGGCATTGTGCTCTGTCAGATCCAATGCCAGAAGATAACTGGGATGGTTATACCGGCTTCATTCACAACGTTCTTTACGAGAACTACTTACGTGACCATGAAGCTCCAGAAGACTGTGAGTACTACATGTGTGGTCCACCTATGATGAACGCAGCTGTAATCGGCATGCTGAAAGATCTAGGTGTTGAGGATGAGAATATCCTACTTGATGACTTCGGCGGTTAATTTTCCACGACGTTATTGAACTTATGGCTAGCTCATTCAGAGCTAGCCATTCTTTTTTCTAATCAAAGTAATGGTTGTCTTCAGTTGATATCGGAAATAGGTTTGAATTTCAGCGATCCATTTTCAATATCAATTCAACAACAATGGGAGTAAACAAGTGAAAAAGTGGCTTGTTGCATTCGCTTCTCTATTGGTTTTGGCTGGTTGTGAACAGCCAGCAGATCAAATTCATTTTAGTGGTCCGACGATGGGTACTACTTATAACATCAAATACATCGAGCAAGATGGGATTCCAACACCAAAGGTGCTACAAACGGAAGTTGACCGTTTGTTGGAAGAAGTTAATGACCAGATGTCGACGTATCGCAAGGACTCGGAGCTAAGTCGTTTCAATCAGCATCAGACCAGTGAACCATTCGAGGTCTCTTCACAAACCGCAACTGTCGTAAAAGAAGCAATTCGTTTAAACAACTTGACTCTAGGGGCGCTTGACGTGACGGTAGGCCCATTGGTTAACTTATGGGGTTTTGGCCCGGAAGCGCGCCCGGATGTGGTTCCTTCAGATGAAGAGCTGGCTGAGCGTAAAGAGAATACCGGCATCCACCATCTTTTTGTAGATGGAAATAGCTTGGCAAAAGATATTCCAAATTTGTACGTTGATCTCTCAACGATTGCGAAAGGCTGGGGGGTAGATGTCGTTGCTGACTATCTGCAATCTGCGGGTGTTAGTAATTATATGGTTGAAGTTGGTGGAGAAATGCGCCTAAAAGGTGTGAACCGCGAAGGTGTGCCTTGGCGTATCGCTATCGAAAAACCAACCGTTGATGAGCGCTCGATCCAAGAGATTATCGAGCCGGGTGATATGGCGATTGCAACAAGTGGTGACTATCGTAATTACTTTGAGAGCGATGGTGTGAGATACTCTCATATTATAAACCCTCAAACAGGCAAACCGATCAACCACAAAGTTGTGTCTGTTACGGTATTGGATAAATCGTCGATGACTGCTGATGGCCTTGCTACAGGGCTAATGGTACTTGGTGCAGAGAAAGGCATGGCCATCGCGAACGAAAATAGCATTCCGGTTTTCATGATTGTGAAAACGGACGATGGCTTTAAAGAACTGGCTTCAGAAACCTACAAGCCGTTTATGAACAAATAACAGCAGAAGTGAGCATGTTTTTATGAGTACATTTCTAATTACATTTGCCGTGTTTGTTGCAGTGATTGCAGCAATGTCTATCGGCTATATTATCCAGAAAAAAGTTGTAAAAGGTAGCTGCGGCGGATTAGGTGCTGTAGGCATTGAAAAGGTATGTAATTGCCCTGAGCCTTGTGACGCGCGTAAAAAGCGTGAAGCACGCGAAGCGGCACGCGCTGAGAAGCTGGCGGCTTGGGAAAAAGACCGTATTGCATAACACTCTGTAAAAGAATGTTGCCACGTAATAATCATATTTGAATAACCCGGCTAACGCTGGGTTATTTTTTATTGTGCGCCAGACTGGGTATATACTCTTGGATAGTGATCCTGTTTAGGAGGCAGATATGGAAATGCACCAACACGGCATGACGGAATTGTTTGAGCAACTTGGCTTGGGGAGTTCCCCAAAGGAAATAAAAGAGTTCGTGAATACTCACAGACATAAGCGAGACTCAGCACCAATACACGAAGCGAGCTTTTGGACAAGTTCACAGTCAGCATTTTTGAAGCAGGCTATAGAACAGGATGCCGACTGGGCTGAATTGGTCGATCAGCTTGATGTCATGTTAAGGGATTAGTTAGTACTACCTCAAACTTGTCATCTTACAAAGCAAACTCTCGTTTTCATCCGGCATAAATTTATCTATACTGTATTTTTAAACAGTGTGTTGCCGGTTATGTCAGAGCGAATCAGAAAAATCATTCATGTCGATATGGATTGTTTTTATGCTGCCGTCGAGATGAGAGATAACCCAAACTACCGAGGCATTGCGCTGGCTGTTGGCGGTCATGAGAAGCAGCGTGGCGTGATCAGCACCTGTAATTATGAAGCGCGTAAGTTTGGTGTGCGCAGTGCAATGTCTACGGCTCGCGCGCTGCAACTGTGTCCAAATCTTCTGGTTGTTCCCGGAAGGATGCAGGTCTATAAGCAGGTATCACAACAGATTCGCGCTATATTCGAGCGCTATACCCCCGTCATTGAACCCCTTTCGCTAGACGAAGCATACTTAGACGTGACAGACGCAACAATGTGTCATGGCTCCGCAACACTAATTGCTGAAGCGATTCGCAAAGATATATTTAATGAGCTTGGTTTGACGGCGTCAGCTGGCGTAGCGCCGATCAAGTTCTTAGCTAAAGTTGCGTCAGACATGAACAAACCAAACGGGCAGTTTGTAATTCCACCTGATAAAGTCCAGCAAGTTGTCGATAAGCTTCCACTGGAAAAAATTCCGGGAGTGGGTAAGGTCAGCCTAGAAAAGCTGCAGCAAGCCGGGTTCTATCTCTGTGAAGATATTAAAAACAGTGATTACCGTGAGCTGCTGCGTCAGTTTGGTCGTCAGGGAGCGTCACTATGGAAACGTAGTCACGGTATTGATGACAGAGAAGTAGTGGTCGAGCGGGAGCGAAAGTCAGTCGGCGTTGAGCGCACATTTAGCCAGAACATTTCTACTTACGAAGAATGTTGGCAGGTGATAGAGAGTAAGCTATATCCCGAGCTGGAAAAACGACTCGAACGAGCCAGCCCAGATAAATCCATCGTCAAACAAGGCATAAAAGTAAAGTTTGCCGATTTTCAGCTCACCACCATAGAACATATTCATCCACAGCTTGAACTGGATGACTTCAAAGTTCTGCTTAAAGATATTCTCAAGCGTCAACAGGGCAGGGAAATCCGCTTGTTAGGTTTGAGCGTGATGCTCAAACCCGAAGCACAAGCGAGGCAACTAAGCTTTTTCTAATTAAATGTCGCTTCTTTGAAGCTCGGTTTATCTTAACGAAAAGCTTTCAACGGAAAGCTTTTAACGACAAGTTTCTAACTACGAGCTTTTTCAACTTGCTCTATGACTTGATCAAAAGAAACATTTGCCATTGCACCGTAACCGGACAGCTTAGCAGCTTTGAGCTGGCTGATGAGTGGTGTGCTAATACCGCATAAAAACCGGGCTACCGCATCATTACTGATTGCTGTTGGAGAGAGTTTTATGAATTCATTCACCCAGGATGTTATCTGGGTAAGGGATGGCTGTTCATGCTCTTGATTCGGAAAGCTTGCTACTTGTCCACGACAAACCGAGCAATGCCCACACTGATGCGGTGCATTAGCGTCAGCAAAGTAGTGAGCTAACTGATGGCTGAGACAATCTGATGATTGGAACAGATTCAGCATGGTATGAATTCGTTCAATGTCCTTATGTTCTTTAGACTGAAACAGTTCATACAGGCGTTGAGTTAACTGCTCGGAGCTTTGTGTCTCAGGAAGAACGGAATACACATCGGTTAACTGTTTGCTTTCGAGTTCAATCCAACCGTTTTGGTGGAAGTAATCCAGAGCAGCAACTACGCGGCTTCGCTCTGACTGATAGTTCATCCACAGCGCGTCTAAATCCACCTGACACCATACTTTGGCTTTAGTAGAGCAAGTAAAGATTGCTTCGACAAACTGGCGTCGTTCCCCTTGAAACTGATTGAGAATGAATTGCTGATCTTGGAGAAACTTGAAGCGATATTCGGCAAAATAGCTGTATTTAGCTTCGATGACTTTCTCTAACTCCAGATAAACCAAAAGAGTTTTTAGCGGTAATTGGCGGATATTACTTTCTTTAGATAAACGCAGCGGTACAACTTCCCACTGTGGGGCATGTTCACGGGCTTGCTCTACCACATGGCTGATGGAGCTTTGCTCCGGCGTATCGCCATAAACAAAGTTTTCCAGCACCGTCAGGCCAGACGTATTGCCAAGCAGAATACATTCCGAGCGTTGACCATCACGTCCAGCCCGGCCAATTTCTTGCGCGTAATTCTCAATTGATTTTGGTAAATCAAAGTGGATAACGCGGCGAATGTCGGACTTATCCACGCCCATACCAAAGGCAATTGTTGCCACTATACAGTCGATTTGGCTCGCCATGAACTGCTGTTGAATCTGTTCACGGACGTCGCTCTTCATCCCTGCATGGTAAGCGTGCGCATTAATGCCAATATGAATCAGCGATTTTGCTACTTGCTCAGCTGTCTGTTGCTGAGTCACGTACACAATCGTCGGCAAGGCAGGCTGCGCGGCAATGATTCTATTAAGCTGAGTCTGCTTCTCAGATTCATTGCAGGGAACCACTTCTATATCTAGGTTCGGACGATAGAAACCAGTGACAGTAATATGTTCACTCGCGATATTGAACTTGTGCTGCATATCTTCAATAACGGCCGGAGTCGCCGTAGCAGTGAGCAATAGCGACTGAGTAATATTCAGCTCGCGCTGGTATTGCGGCAGTTTCAGGTAATCAGGACGAAAGTTATGACCCCATTCAGAGATACAGTGTGCTTCATCCACCACCATTAAAGAAATGGGAACCTGACGGATAAACTCCCGAAACCGCTCGTTCTTGAGCCGTTCTACTGAAATCATCAGAATTTTTATCTGGCCGTTTTTTACACCCGCCATCACTTGCTGCGCGTCTTCTCTGCTCTGGCTACTGTCGATTGAGGCTGCAGCGATCCCTTTGCCTTGCAAAAAACTCAGCTGATCTTTCATTAATGCAAGCAGGGGAGATATGACTAAAGTAAGGTTGGGTAACATGGTTGCCGGCAGTTGGTAGCAAAGAGATTTACCTGAACCGGTGGGAAAGATTGCCGCTGCAGAGTAACCATTCATGACGGCTTCGATGACTGGTTGCTGACCTGGACGCAAGGCGTCAAAACCAAATACGGACTGAAGCGTTTGATGCAACTGAGTACTTTTCTGCAACGGGTTAGTTTGCATGTTAGGGAAGCCTTACTTTAATGGTAAACTAGAGCACATTAACATATTTAGAGTGTGTAAAGCGCGTCTTAAAAGTATGAGCAAAGCAGATTTAGTCCAGATAATCATTCAGCAACTGGAAGAAAAACTTCAGGTTGCACACGCTGCTACCCAGCGTGCCATTGATGCCGCAACGGATGAAGAGACCGTACCAGAACATAAATACGATACGCTGGCCCTGGAGGCCTCATACCTTGCCCACGGACAGGCGATGCGTGTTCAGGAAAGTGAGGAAGAGCTGAGGCAGTACCGGGCATTAGTTCTGCGGGACTTTACTGGTGTGCCGATTGGTGTCGGTGCTTATGTCGTGCTCGAAGATGACCATTCCAATGAGAAATGTTTCTTCATCGGCCCCTGTTCCGGTGGTGTGACGGTCAAGTGGCAAGATAAGGACGTTTTTGTCTTAACGGCGAAATCCCCACTTGGCCGGGCTCTGATAGGTAAAGAAGAGGGTGACGAGGTGATTGTTGAAATCGGCAATAAAACAACTTGTTATGAGGTTGTGACGGTTTTCTGACACCAAACTTATCACTCAGTGTTATGTTTAACGATAGTAAAGTCGGACAAAAGAGAAATACATGAAAAAACTGATCACACTCTCTCTGCTGATGGTGAGTGCTTCTGGTTACTCGGCGCAATGTCGTGTCGATATCAACAACGAAGTTCGTATGGATGGACAGAGTTTGGAAATTCACCAGACAACCGGTGACAAAGCGGTCGTAGACGAAGACAACAATCTGTTTATAAAAGGGGAGCAGGTCGAGCTTGATGCTGAGCAAAAAGCGGCGATTGAAGACTACCGGGAACAGATGAACACCGCTATTCCTAAGGCCAAACAATTAGCGAGTGATGGTTTGGAACTGGCAAATGCCATCATCGATGATATTGCTGCGAGTCTAGATGCGCCAGATGCTTTTGATAATGTAAAAGCTTCCGTAAAAACGTTTTTGCGGACGTAGAATCGCGTTACTACAAAGATGGCGATTTCATTCTACCTGCAGAGAGCTTTGAGTCGATGACGCAAAGCTGGACGGATGACTTCGCGAAAGCTCAGGAGATCTTCAACAAGGAATTTTTGGCAAGTGCGTTTGAGGCGTTGTCTAAAAAGATGAAAGAAGGAGAGGGCCTGAATCTTACCGCCCTGTCTGAAAGCATGGCGGAGCTGAGCGCGAAAGTTGAACAGCGTCTTTCGGAACACTCGAAAGAGGTAGAACAGCAGGCTGAAGACCTGTGTGACTCGCTGGATAAAATGGCTGATCAGGAAGAAAACGTACTGAAAAAAATCCCTGAGCTGAAAGACTACCGAGTCTTTACGATTTAATCAGGCTTTCAGTAACCCAATTTAGGGTGGATAAATAATTAAAGAGAGCGTTTTTATGCGCTCTCTTTTTTGTTTATGTGGGAGCTTTGGAGCGGCCCCTGTTGGTGAGAAACTTATTGTGCATTCATTTGCGTCAGTTTATCGCCCACTGGTTGTGAGAAGTTAAAGCCATCGTGCTCGTCCCAATTGATAGACCATGTCATGACACCGGCGTAATTCGGGTAGTTGAATGCTGGTGTTACGTTTTCGCATGAGGTGCCTTTGGTTAAGCAATCCAGAGCATCGAGAATATTCTGAGTCGGTGCCTGACCTGAGTTAGCTGAGCTAGGACCAGATGGCAGACCAATCGCTACCTGATCATCGCGCAGAGGTTCAAACTGAGTTCCATCTGCCAGCTCAAATCCTTCAATCAGCATTTTAGATTGAGCAACCATCATATCTACAGAGCCTTCCGGCGCAGAACCGGCGAGGTAGGGGTTAGGTAGGCCACCGTTGTTATACAGTTGAACGTGTAACAGGTCGAGTGTACTGCGCGTATCATTGATTACCGGGATGTATGCCCCCCAGATACCGCTGTAGGCAACGAAACCACCCTGAACATACGGGTGCTCCGGAGCCATGGTCAGATACATATCACCGCCCATGTTCTGTTCAATTTGCAGTAGTGCACGACCCAAGCGAGCCTGAATTTGCGAACCGTGAACAAGGTTTGAGCCGCTCTCCAAATCTACATCCAGTCCGTCAAAGCCCCATTCCGCGATGATTTCGGTCAGACTGGATACAAAGTTAGCTTCATCCTGGTCGGTATTTAAGGTAATCGTACCTTCTGCTCCACCCAAAGAAAGTACAAATTTCTTACCTTTCGCCTGAAGTGCAGCCATATCCTGCTTGAACTGCGTTGCATCTAAAGCAGGGCACGAGCTGTATATGTCGCCTGAGTATAAGTTGAAGTGGACAGTACCATTGCTGTTGCGATCGTTTTCTGCAAAGGCAATATCAATGACATCCCATGCATCGGACATGTCAGCGAGACGGATTGGACAGCCCGCACCGTTAACGAAGTTGTGCCAGTAACCAATCAGCTTGTGACGTTTTGCAGTTTGCTCTACCACAGTAACCGTTGCTGAATCAGAAGTCGCTGAGTTACCTGCAAGATCAACGGCCATAGCGCTGACTGTGAAACTGCCGATAGCGGCTGGTGTCCAGTTTGTCGCGTATGGTGCAGTGGTATCAGTAGCGATAACTGCGCCGTTGACGATAAAGTCTACCTGTTTGATATCAGAGGTAAGCGAGGTGGCTTCTGCACTCAGTGCCAGATTCTTGCCCAAACCAACGGTTTGACCTGTGCCGGGATAAGATAAAGCAACGACTAAATCTTTGTCGCTGACCGTTACATTCACAACCGACTCTGAGGTGTTATTTTCGTTATCGGTTGCGATAGCTTTAAGCTGGTTTGTTCCTACCATCGTTGCATCCCAGAGCACCGAGTATGGCGCTTGGGAGACAACCCCCAGACTGGCATTGTTGGCGAAGAACTCGACTTGTGTAACACTGCCATCCGCATCGTTGGCTTCGGCGGAAACATTATTACTGCTGCCCGCGAGGAAGATCTGACCATCAACCGGAGAAGTAATCGAAACCTGAGGTGGAGCCGAGCACGTGCCTAATCCTGTCCATGCATCCTGCCAGTACAGCCCTTCGCCCGGCGCGTATGCCCAGGCAGCATCAGATGAACACCATCCTGCGACATCACAGCGGTATTTCTGGTTCAGGTTAGAAATCAGGGTACCGGCTTCATAGCTAGTACCTGCTACGTATTGAACCGCATCTGCACATCCACCACTGCCTGTACCTGAGCCTGCAACAATTAAAGTGACTTCCTGGCTAGTGGTTGTTAATGCTGAGTCATCTGTTGCCTGAGCCTTAAAGGTGTGTGTTCCCTCAGATGCCGTCCAGCTGTGTTCATAAGGCGCACTGGTATCAATAGCGACAGATTGGTTGTTCACAAAGAATTCAACCTGAGTCACGATGCCATCGCTATCGTCTGCCTGCGCACTGACTGTCAGGATATCACCTGCACTCAGCGTTTCGCTGCCGGTCGGGCTGGTCAATGCGACACTTGGCGGTGGAAGTTCAACTTGAGGCTGAACATTGATAGCAATGGTCGTTGCTGTCATGGCACCTTCGTTGTCGGTTGCTATCACAGTTAGCTGAGTAGTACCGTTCGTCGCGGTCCAGGAAGTTTCAAATGGCGCTTCTGTGATGATCGCAATGGTTTGATCCCCCGCCAGGAATTCAACCTGCGTTACCTGGCCATC
Organism: Vibrio sp. B1FLJ16; assembly: GCF_905175385.1. NCBI lineage: Bacteria > Pseudomonadati > Pseudomonadota > Gammaproteobacteria > Vibrionales > Vibrionaceae > Vibrio > Vibrio sp. B1FLJ16. The sequence goes on along the minus strand of NZ_HG992749.1, from coordinate 2,248,529 downwards.
CTCATCTGCAGCGCTTGCCAGTAAGGTAATCAGGCTACCTTCTGGAATGTCAGCATTGGCAGTCGGAGAAGAGAAAGACACGGTCGGAGACAAATTGCTGCTTCCGCCTTCACACTGACCAAGTAACTTCCAGGCTTCCCAACTTCCTGAGTTACTCTCCGGGTTATTGCCTTGGGTCCAGTATGCGGCTTCATAAGCGTCGCCCTGAGTCTGAACTTGGTCACCTGATGTATATACAGCCTTGCTGTCCCAGTCGGGTAAAGTTTCGCAATTGTAGGCTTGAGCTTGATAGCTGACACTCAGCGCTGCTATCACCGCTGTGTGAAGTGGGCTCAGTTTCATTTTTCTCTCCTTGAGTCATCGACATGAATGGAATATACCCAGGCATCCTGAGGTTACTTGGGCATCACTAGTTGATAGATAGACCTTGGGAGTGAAAAACGAAGCGCTAGATTTTTCTTTTCGACACAATGTCACGAGGAACTATTCGTGGCTGACACAAGAGCTCATAAATTTTCGGCTGACTTCACGATGGCTCGTGGCACTAAAACTTGCGGATTAAAGATGTTGGAGTAGTGGAAACTTTGGCTGATGAGTGATGACTAAATATGGGATGTACGTAATATTTTACAAACTGAATATCTGCGAATTGTTCTGGTTGTCGAATATTTGACCTGGTTGCTCTTGCTGATTAGTTGATATTTCTATAATGTACTAGTTAGCTAGTTCATTGATATTTTGTGTGAGTGGTATGACACAACAAACTTCTTCTCAGCCTCGTGAGCATTTTGGCTCTCGTCTCGGATTTATTTTAGCGGCAGCAGGCGCTGCAGTTGGTCTGGGCAATATTTGGGGCTTCCCAACACAAGCAGCAAGTAATGGTGGTGGTGCCTTTTTGCTGGTTTATTTAGTGATGATTCTTATCGTTGCTTTTCCTATGCTGGTGGTTGAAATGGCGATTGGTCGTCATGGTCAGGCCAACCCCGTAGATAGTATGCGCGCGCTTACACACAATCCGGTCGGTAAAAAGATTGGTGGCATTGTTGGCTGGATTGGTCTGAGTGTACCAAGTGCTGTGTTAGCGTTTTATTCTATTGTTGGTGGTTGGTTAATCTGCTTTTTACTCGGTGCAGTAACTGACATCATGGGCCTGGAAGAAATGACTGCCTGGTTCAAAGGTTTCAGCGTAGAGCGCAACCTGTTTGGTACGATCACATTTTACGTTCTTACTGTCTTGATCGTTCAAGGCGGCGTCAAAGACGGTATCGAAAAATGGTCAACGCGATTGATGCCAGCGTTGTTTGTGCTGTTTGGATTGTTGTTTGTCTACATCATGACGCAAAACGGCGCGATGGAAGGTCTTAAGCATTATCTGGTACCGGATTTTGAAAAAATCTGGGACAGAAAGCTAATTTTAGCAGCGATGGGGCAGGGCTTCTTTTCTCTGACCATTGGTGGCTGTTCGATGCTGATTTACGGTTCTTACCTCAGTAAGAAAGAGAACCTGCCTAAGATGGCGATGAACGTGACATTAGTCGACACAGCAGTGGCGTTTGTTGCTGGCCTGGTTGTGATGCCAGCGATGTTTGTGGCAATGCAAAAAGGCGTGCAGATATACGCAGAAGATGGCTCCCTGCTGAGCTCAGATACGTTAGTCTTTACTGTGTTACCACTGATGTTTGATAGCTTAGGTTTGCTTGGTCAGCTGTTTTCAATCGTGTTTTTCTTACTGCTGACGATTGCCGCACTGACGTCATCTATTTCTATGCTTGAATGTCCGGTTGCACTGGTAAGTGAGCGTTTCAATACTAAACGTGGCGCAACAAGCTGGGTACTAGGTGGCTTGATTGCTCTGTTCAGTGTGGTGATTGTATATAACTTTGGCGCAATGTTCGGTCTGGTTGCGACCGTGGCTACTCAGTATTTACAACCAACTGCAGCACTCCTGTTCTGTCTGTTTGGTGGCTGGGTATGGAGTCGTAATTCAAAAATCAAAGAACTTGAACAGGGCTTCCCGGAGTTCACTCAGGGCTGGTTTGGTAAACTATGGCCAGTTTACGTGAAGTTTGTTTGTCCGGTACTTGTGGCTACTGTTATCTGGGCTTCATTTGGCTAACGAGTTAAATTGATAAAACAAAGGGCTTGATGATCACTCATCAAGCCCTTTTTAGTATTCGTACCTTTAAGTAAAGGATTAACGGAACTGACCCGCTTCCGGAAGGTAATCAAACCCTGCGCTTGCCAGTCTGGCTTCCAGTGCGGCACGGTCAATATCAAAGAAAGAAACTAGCTTATCCAGATCTCCGCCAAAGTCGTCCCGCAGTTTCATGTTGACGATGCTCATTAGCATCACCGGGTCCATAGACTCAAAATTCGCCAGGTTCATTACTTATCCTCAAAATCTGAAATCAACAGGTTGGCAGCGGCAAAAGCTGCTGCTTCACGAGTTTCTTTTGGCAGGGATTCATTAGCAGCAACATCATTTAGCGCCTTCACTGCACAAGAAATTGCCTGTGGTATATAAGCTTGATCGCCACTGCCAATTTGAGCATAGAGTTCACGAACCAGTTCACAACAGCCGTATACTTGCATCGTCTAATCCTTAAAAGTGATAACTGCTCTCAAATATACACATAGCCGATTTGAAACTCAAAGCAGAGACTTGTTTTGGCTCAATTTGTTGTTCATCTTGAGCAGGGTTTAATCAGCGGAGCGAGATAGAGATTTTGATTTTCTTGAATAAAAAAGGGCTGACCGAAGCCAACCCTTTTTAACATCAATTAAGCAATGGAGTTACTTAAGCTGAGCTTTAACGTGCTCAACAATATCAGCCATCGCTACAGCTGCTTTCTCACCACTACGACGGTTCTTGTACTCGAAGTTGCCTTCTTTCATTGAACGGTCACCGATGATGATAGTGTGTGGTACACCTAGCAGTTCCATATCTGAGAACATTACACCTGGACGCTCTTTACGGTCATCAAACAGTACTTCGATACCCATAGCTGTCAGTTCCGCGTACAGCTTCTCAGCCGCTTCTTTCACTTCTTCTGACTTATGCATGTTCATAGGTACGATTGCAACCTGGAAAGGTGCCAATGCATCCGGCCAGATGATGCCGTACTTATCGTGGTTCTGCTCAATCGCTGCCGCAACAACGCGAGTAACACCGATGCCGTAACAACCCATTTCCAGAATTACGTTTTTACCGTCAGGACCAAGAACGCCACAGTTCATCTTCTCTGAGTAGTTCTTACCTAGCTGGAAGATATGGCCAACTTCGATACCACGCTTAAGCTGGATAGTACCTTTACCACACGGGCTTGGATCGCCTTCAACCACGTTACGTAGATCTTCAATCTGACCAAGTTCAACGTCACGACCCCAGTTAATACCGAAGTAGTGTTTGTCGTCGATGTTCGCACCGGCACCGAAGTCGCTCATTACTGCTACGCTGCGATCAACGATAAATGGCAGTTTAAGACCTACCGGGCCAAGAGAACCAGGGCCTGCACCGATAAGTGCGCGGATCTCTTCTTCTGTCGCCATCTCAAGTGGAGCGGCAACTTCTTTGAGGTTTTCTGCTTTTACTTCGTTCAGTTCGTGGTCACCACGAATGATCAGAGCAATGATGTCCGCATCGACTTCGTCAGACGCTTTAACAAACAATGTCTTAACCGTCTTCTCGATAGCTAGGCCATGTTGCTCAACCAACTCTGCGATCGTTTTCGCGTTTGGCGTATCAACTAGCGTCATCTCTTGAGTTGGCGCTGGAGCTGAATCAGCAAGAGCCAAAGCTTCTGCTTTTTCGATGTTCGCTGCATAGTCAGATTCGGTTGAGAACGCAATTAGGTCTTCACCGCTTTCTGCCAGTACATGGAACTCTTGAGAGCCGCTACCACCGATAGCGCCGCTATCCGCAAGTACAGGGCGGTAATCCAGACCCATGCGGTCGAATGCTTTACAGTAAGCGTCGTGCATTGCATCGTAAGACTTTTGCAGACCTTCTTTGTCGATGTCGAAGCTGTATGCATCCATCATCGAGAATTCACGAGAACGCATTACACCAAAGCGTGGACGACGCTCGTCACGGAATTTAGTCTGGATTTGGTACAGGTTCAGAGGAAGCTGCTTGTACGAGCTAACTTCGTTACGTACCAGGCTAGTGATCACTTCTTCAGCGGTCGGGCTAAGAACAAACGGACGAACATGACGGTCAGTAAAGCGAAGTAGTTCAGGTCCCATTTTTTCGCTGCGGCCTGTCTCTTCCCATAGTTCAAACGGCTGAACAACGGGCATCAAAGTTTCGATTGCACCTGCATTGTCGATCTCTTGACGAACGATGTTTTCGACTTTACGCAGTACACGTAGACCAGTAGGTAGCCAGGTGTATAGACCTGAAGCCAGCTTACGGATCATACCTGCACGTAGCATGAGCTGGTGGCTCACTACTTCTGCGTCGTTTGGAGTCTCCTTCAGAGTAGAAAGAAGATAATTACTGGTACGCATTAAATTTATCCGTTTATTTAAGTTAGATACTCTCGCCAGAATTGGACGGAGTATGGGGATCCCATAATGGGAATTTTGTTAGCCGCCTATAATATCAGCCAATTGGCTTTGTCAAAAGCTTTCGATCGCGGTAACCGTTATTAAGTTGTCATTCACCGTAAACTTGACGTTTAAATCGAACAAATTTACCGCATATTCTTTGCTGTCCGGCTTGTTCTTCTTATACGCTGGACGGGGATCTTGCGCTAACACTTGCTCGATGACACGCAACATATGTTCAGTATCGGATCGCTTTGTCTCCGACGCCAATGACTCTGATGAAAGTGCTTCTGAAGAAAAAGTGACTTGCAACTTTTCAGGCTCTTCTTCTGCATAGCCGCCTTGGGCTCTGGCAATCGAATCCGAGTAGGGGATGTAGGGTTTGATATCGACAATAGGGGTGCCATCGACTAAGTCAACACTGCCCACGTCTATATAGATTTGATCGCCTTTCTTAGTGACGCCTTTTACTTCAACTGCTGACATGCCAATACCATTTGGCCGAAAAGTAGAGCGAGAGGCAAATACACCAATTCTTTCGTTCCCGCCTAAACGTGGAGGCCTGACCGTTGGTTTCCAGCCTGCCTCTAAGTTCTGGTCGAACAAAAACAGCAGCCATACATGAGAAAACTGCTCTAAACCTCTGACCGCTTCAGGGCTATTTGCATCGCCCTGAAGTTTTACTCTTGCTGTTGCAGCCGGCACCAAACGTGGTTGGCGGGGTACTGCGAATTTCTCTTTGTAAGGCGTTTCAATGACGCCGATTGGCTCGATGGAATACATAGCAGATATCTTTAATGACTCGTTTAATGCAAAAAGTATCACAAATTTCTCTTGCTTTTCTTATTGGGAATTATTATTAATTAAAATGTTATAACATAACAATTAGTGCAAAGGAAAATGTAATGAGACCAGATATCCACCCCGAATATCGTCCAGTGGTGTTCCATGACACTAGTGTAGATAAATATTTTGTTGTTGGTTCAACACTGAAAACTGACAGGACCATCGAATGGGAAGATGGCAAAACATACCCTTATTTTACGTTAGATGTATCTTCTGCATCGCATCCTTACTACACGGGTAAGCAACGTGTGGTCCAGACGGAAGGGCGTATTGCCAACTTCAATCGTCGTTTTGGTCAGTTTACTAAAGAATAAGGAGACAGAGATGAAAGTTGTAAAGTCATTAAAGAGTGCTAAAAGCCGCCATCCAGACTGTCAGATTGTGAAGCGTAGGGGACGTCTATATGTCATTTGTAAAACCAACCCAAGGTTCAAGGCAGTACAGAAATAACAAGGTGTCATATTAACTGCTTATTGTTTTGTTTAATTGATAGTTTTGGCTTATTTGTCATATGTAGGTGAAAAATCTATGTTTTTAGTTGTGAGTGGTTAAATATTTGTCACTTAGTTACACTTTGTGACATTTAAGGCTTTAAATTGGCTCATCTCTCAAGTAATCTTCGCTCGCTTTTTGACAAATTTGTCACAAATGCACAGGAATAAAAACAAGGAGAGACCAGATGAGTTCATCTGCTTCAATTAAACAAAACACGCCTAAGAAGCCGCTGTTTACGCGCTTTTTGGATTCTGTCGAATATTTGGGGAACCTATTACCTCATCCGATTACACTATTTGCCCTTTTCTGTTTAGCCATTTTGGTGATGTCGGGTATTGCTGGTTACTTCGAAGTTTCAGTAATGGATCCTCGCCCAGAAGGGGCAAAAGGTCGTGCCGCTGATGGCATGATCCACGTTGTCAGCTTGCTTAATGCTGAAGGTCTGCAGTTGATCGTTACTAACCTGGTTAAAAACTTTGTTGGTTTCGCTCCGTTAGGTACTGTACTGGTAGCAATGCTTGGTGTTGCTATTGCTGAGTACTCAGGTCTGCTTTCAGCTGCGATGCGCGGTCTTGTAATGGGTGCTTCTCAGCGCATGGTTACAGTGACAGTCGTTTTTGCTGGTATCATTTCTAACACTGCATCTGAGCTTGGCTACGTGGTACTTATCCCACTAGCAGCAATGCTATTCCACTCATTAGGTCGTCATCCTCTTGCTGGTCTTGCTGCTGCATTTGCTGGTGTATCTGGTGGTTACTCTGCAAACCTGCTTATCGGTACGGTTGACCCTCTGCTTTCAGGTATCACTGAAACAGCGGCACAAATGATCGACCCGACATACACAGTTGGTCCAGAATCAAACTGGTACTTCATGTTTGTGTCTACGTTCTTCATTGCAGGTATGGGTGCATTCGTTACTGAGAAAATCGTTGAACCAAAACTTGGTAAGTACAACGAAGAAGAAGCTGCAGAAGATCTGTCTAAGGACAAGATGGGTGGCCTGACAGACCTAGAAAAGAAAGGTCTGAAGCTGGCAGGTATTGCAGTTCTGGCGGTATCAGCATTACTTGCATGGACAATCGTTCCTGAAGACGGTGTTCTGCGTTCTGCTACTGGTACTGTTGCAGGTTCACCATTCCTGAAAAGTATCGTTGCTTTCATCTTCGTATTCTTTGCTATCCCTGGTTTTGTATACGGTAAAGTTGTTGGCACAATGAAAACTGACCGTGACGTTATCGACGCGATGGCTAAGTCTATGTCTTCAATGGGCATGTACATTGTATTGGTATTCTTCGCCGCTCAGTTTGTTGCTTTCTTTAAGTGGACTAACTTTGGTCAGGTATTCGCAGTAGCGGGTGCAGACTTCCTGCAAAACATCGGTCTGACAGGCCCAATGTTGTTCTTCGCATTCATTCTGATGTGTGGCTTCATTAACCTGATGATTGGTTCTGCATCTGCACAGTGGGCTGTGACAGCTCCTATCTTCGTGCCAATGCTAATGTTAGTAGGTTACGCTCCTGAAACTATTCAGGCTGCTTACCGTATCGGTGACTCAACCACGAACATCATTACACCAATGATGAGCTACTTTGGTCTGATTCTAGCGGTTGCTACTCGCTACATGAAGAACCTAGGTATCGGTACTCTGATCGCGACAATGCTGCCTTACTCAATCTGCTTTATCGTAGGTTGGAGTGTGTTGTTCTACCTATGGGTATTCGTATTCGGTTTACCAGTAGGTCCTGGCGCGGCAACGTACTACACGCCTTAATAAATCGAGCTTTTCACACAGCTCTAAAAAGCTGCGATTATCGCAGGCTTTTTTATTTTTCGTTTTGGTCAAAGTAGGTGTGATTAGCGCTTGGCCAAAATACGGTCCAGATGATTGGCAAACTCACGACGCTCTGTCTGGGACAGTGCTGCCGGACCACCTGTTTGAATACCGCTCGAACGCATGGTGTCCATAAAGTCGCGAATGTTAAGGCGGGCTTTGATGGTGTCTTTGGTATATAACTCACCACGAGAGCTTAGTGCTAACGCACCTTTAGTGATGACTTCATCTGCAAGTGGGATGTCTGAAGTAATCACCAGGTCATTTGCTTCCACGCGACGAACAATTTCGTTGTCGGCAATATCAAAACCTGCCGGGACTTGGAGCGAATGAATATTTGCCCTTTTCGGTACAGGGACTGTGTGGTTGGCGACAAAGGTACACTCTACGCCGGTACGCTCTGCTGCGCGCACAATGGTTTCACGAATTACTTTAGGACAAGCATCGGCATCTACCCATAACTTCATGATAATTTCTCACTCAGTTTGGCTTCTAACTCTTCAATACGAGCAGTCAGCATGGCGACGGTATGTTCAAGTGCAGTCAAGCGATCTTCTTCTTTTGATGCGGGTGCTTTGATTTCCACTTTAGGTACGTGATTCGCACTCTTCCAACTTTTTATAACCGTTATCAAAGCTGGCATAGGAACTGGTGTTTTCATGCGGGCTTTAACTAAAGCCACACTCGCTTCTTTACCCTCTTTCTGCAGCTGCTCCATTACGGCTTCCAGCTCTTTAGTGACGTCTTGAGTTAACATTTTCTGTCCTTAACAGTGATATCGGTATCATCATACTTTGAGCTGTTGAATTTAGCGAATAGCAATTTGGATCGTGCTTTGTGAGAGATCTCTTACAAGACTTGTAAGAGAAAACGATTTTCGAAGCAGATAAAGCGAAGTTTTTCTTGTTAAGTTGTTGATAATTATGGGTTGGGCCTGAATGGCAATAAAATTGTCTGAAAAAATGTTACCCAGGCTAATTGTGATTGCAAAGAAAAAGCGTAAATTAAACCTTGTCAGCAGGAAGCAGACACGGAACAGGAAAGTACCAAGGATTTGGTTATCGTCAGGATGACGATTTGGTTACTCAGGATGAGTAGTCAAGCAAGGAGCAAAGGACATTGTAGGGAAGCAATCATTAACAGGAAGTTGATGACTAGGGACAGACAATGGACACCTCTCAGGATTGAGGTTAGGGACAGCATCAGGATGATGCCATGGACACCGCTCAGGGAACAAGTGAAGTGCGCTAACGGGGAATGTTGGCTATCAGGATGATAATGGACACCGCTAGGACGGCGAAGAAGGGACAGAGCTGAAGGGATCAGCCACTATTAAGGATGATGCAAGGAGCATTATTTAGTAGCCGGACTGCTGCGAGTAAGATCATGACCCCGATACGTTTGTGTCGGGGTTTTTCTTTTTGAATCAATTGTTTTTAGAATCCACGTGTACAGGCATCGTTTCCGGATATTTAAACAACGGGTTAAAGGATGCTTAATGCAGAGTAGTTAAAATTTGAAGCTCAACGTCTTCGTGATGTTATCCGAATTTTCCTACGCCACTTTTAGTAACAGAAATCATCTCCTTAGCATAAGATTAGCAACATCATAATAATTATTAATTGCCATTTAACGTATTGTTAAAAACATTAAATAAGAACAATACTCTATTAAATCAGTTGGTTAAACTTTTGGCTTTTCTACAAAATATTATGTTCGCAGTCACTGAGTTGTCTATTCATTACATGTGACATGCGGGTGAGTTAGGTTTGTTGTAATCAAGGAAAAGATGTGGCCATAGTAACCAGAAGAATGCTTCTTCTACCGTACGATGAGTCGTTGCAACTAGAATTTGTCATGCTTAATTGCTGTGCAAAAAATCGCGCTGAAATGAACGGCCCTCATACAGTAGCATCTGCCAAACAACTATTTGAAAAAATACTGGATGATAAGAATACTTATAGTCTGGCGGTGTTAGAGAGTGGCAGTCGAGACTATATGGGACATATATTTATATCCCAGCTGAATTCCAAGCCAGAATTAGGCTTTATCTTCGATAAAGCATATTGGGGGAAAGGTTTAGCAACGGAAGCGTTAAAGGCTTTTTTACCAAAAGCATGCCGGGAATTAGGACTTCATAAAATAACAGCGACTGTAAATTGTGGCCATCTGGCCTCGCTGGCGGTTTTGGAAAAATTAGGGTTTATTAAAATTCGAGAAAGTAAGGACTTATATGGCCCTTACTTTGAAATGGAATTTACAAACGATGCGGTGGCAGGTGAAAGCTCAGCGGCCTGAATCCGACCATTGTCAACTCCCCTTGGTAACAATCATCGCCAAGGGATGAAAACTCAAACTGATACACAGTATGCCAACGCCAGAACCCTTCTGGCGTTTTGAGTTTATGTGCACCAAAAGCAATACTCACTAACTGTAGATCCAATTGCTCGCATTTTCGTGTAATTGCGATTTTAGCCAGTTCAGACTGACGGCGCTGTTGCCAAAACAGAAAACAGAAAAAGCACAGTCCCAGTATTGCTAATAGATCTCCTATCATCCTTGAACCTTTATTGTCCTTTTTTCGCTTGTTCTATGGCCGCTTGCTGCAAATTGACCAGCGCACGCGCCAACTCTTCTGAAGGGCTAGAATGCAATAACGGCAGTAGCACCATTCTTAACTCTGGCAACATCACCAAATCAGCAAATAATTGATTAAATAGAGTTTGATTTCCTGTTTGCGCAAGTCGAAGTAAGAACTGCTCAGCAACCTTTGCATCCGCTAACAGGTGCCATGTTCGGCCTGCGATACCAATAAGGACTTCCTGGTGGCTAAGGCGAGGGCTCTGTAATATTGCTTTTAATACCGGCAAGGAGATCTCTGTCGACGCGCCTGCAAGTGCGCGCGTCAATGCAGATAACAGGAAGAGATCCGGTTCATTACTTTCAATCTCTTTTTGTGCTTTCTCCGCGATACGTTCAGCTAACTTTGTATTTAATTCAACATGCTCTAATGCTCCGAGCAAGGCATACAGTGGCTCGCTTGGAAGATGATGGAGAGATTTACGTAAGGCAACTGCGTTTTGCTCTTTGCTCTGCCTGGCCGCCATATCCGTGATACCTTGCAGCCCAACTGTCTGCCAGTTTTCCCAACCAAGACCACCAGAAAAGTAGTGTTGTGCATGTTCGTAATACTGACTGGTCGGCAACTCCAAATCAGAGCGAATCTGACTGTGGAAAACCGCCATTTTATCTTCCGTAGGTTTGAAGGTGTACGGGTTGTTAGACAACTTCTGTTGCTGTTCTTCGGACATTTCTTCGCTTAGACGTGTGCCCATGGCTTCAACGACGTATTTGATGAAGTTACCAATATCAGATTGTTTTAACAGGCCACGTTCATCCAACTCGAATTTTAAGAACCAGATCCAAGGCTGTCTTTGTTCATTCCAGTAAGCGATGGCTAAATGAGCTTTGCGCTGCATCGGAAACGGGTAAGGGCATTGACCTTTTTCAACGTCGGCAAAGATTTGCGATTCGATGGTTCTGATGCGGCGCCCGAGATCGAAGATTTGATAGTCACAATTACTATTTTTCAGCAACTGGGTGAGGGTCTGAATGTTTTCCATTAAATACGACGTCCTAACGTTCTTTTCACAAGAGATGGTATCATTCTCGGCTAATTCAAGGTTCGATATGTAAAAGTTAATGACAACAAGCACAAAACTGGCGGAATTACTTCATCAACTTGAAGTTCAGCTAAAAAACCATCAGCTTTGGCAACAAACCGTGCCATCTTCAAAAGCACTACAAAGTGTAGAGCCGTTTGCCATAGATACGCTCCATCCTCACGAATGGCTGCAGTGGATATTTATCGCCCGTATGAGGACTTTAGTTGAGAGTAATCAGCCGCTACCGAGAGGTTTTGCAATTGAACCTTATTTCTCAGAGGCGTGGAAACAAGACCCGCAATATGCTGAGTTATTGATAACTATCCGAACCATCGACGAAATATGTAAGTAACCACTATGTCAGAACAAGAAACATCACAAGTTGTCACTCCGGTCGAGCTGGAGATCGTTTATCAAGACGAATATTTTGTCGCGGTGAATAAGCCCGCAGGTATGCTGGTGCACCGCAGTTGGTTAGATAAACACGAAACCCAGTTCGTCATGCAGACACTGCGTGATCAAATTGGTCAGCATGTTTTTCCGCTCCACCGCCTGGACAGGCCAACATCCGGCGTTTTGGTCTTTGCACTTTCAAGTGAGGTCGCGTCTCAGGTGATGCCGATGTTTGCTGAGCACAAAATGGAGAAAATTTACCACGCTATTGTACGTGGCTGGATTGAGGAAGAGGGCGTATTAGATTACGCGTTGAAGGTTGAATTGGACAAAATCGCAGATAAGTTCGCTTCACAAGAAAAAGAAGCTCAAGAGGCGGTTACTGCATACAAGCCGCTCGCGAAAGTAGAAGTGCCATATTCTACTGGTAAGTTCCCGACAACGCGTTACTGTTTGATGGAAATGAAGCCAAAAACAGGCCGTAAACATCAGCTTCGCCGTCATATGGCACACCTGCGTCATCCAATCGTGGGTGATACTTCGCACGGTGATGGTAAGCACAACAAGCTCTATCGTGTTGAATTTGACTCACACCGCCTGTTATTGCACGCGTCAGAGCTTCGTTTTATCCATCCTTACACTAATAAAGAAATAGTACTCAAGGCGGGTATTGATGAAACCTGGCAGAGCTTGTTTGAGCGGTTTGAATGGGACACGTCGTTGGTGAACTAAACGTGAGATAAACACTAAGGGGTTGGCACTTCGCCAACCCCTTTTTCATTTTGTGATTAATCTATCGTTATTTGAGCTTTTCCAGATCCGCTTCGATCTCAGCGATCTTACTCGATACGACTTTTTCTAAATGACGAAGGTCAGAGAGAATTTTCTGTTTGACGTCGACTTCTGCCACTTTGGTTGGTTTGGTGATTTTATTCAGCTCATCAATAACTAAAGTGAGATTACGATTAATTTCTGTAACTTCTTTGTATTGGTGACTGCCACTGTCAACAAGGACGTTTTTAATCTGGCGTGGGTATTTGAATTTAACGCTTTTGGCAAAGAGCTCGCCTTTCTGCTTGAGGAAATAGATTTTCAGCACATCTTTGTGTGCCTCTTGGCGTAGAGAATAACGTTCTATCTGCTTTGGATCTTGAATGCCCAAACCAGTGAGGTGTGGAAACATAGGCTACCTCTATAATACTGAATTGATATCATCCTAACTGTAGCAGCCAAAGTGCGCGCTAGATAGCTGATATTTCGTCAAATTGCGCAATTTGTGGACAAGATCGCTATCGTTCTTGTCCACGCTAAGTATATTCTTCGATTAAACGCTTACAGCATCAGACAGAGTCTCTATCAGGTTCTCGCGTAGCTCACTTTGTTGCTCGTCACTGAGCCTACCGCCCGTACTACTGGTCAGAATAAATAAGTCTTCTGCTCGTTCACCGATGGTGGTGATTTTGGCGCCATGAAGATTGATATTCAAATCTGCAAAAGTACGTCCGACTTTTGCCAGTAGTCCAGGGGTGTCCAGAGCCACAAATTCCATTAAGGTGTGTTTTTTACCTTTGGTCGGCAAGAAATCTACTTTGGTTTTTACATTGAAGTGCTGAAGTTTATGCGGTGTACGACGAGTTTTAATCTTCGTCGGACGTCCATCTTCTAACACATGCGTCAGATGTTTGATAACAGCGGCATGACGAGATTCATCAATCGCTTCCCCGTGCTGATCAAGAACGATAAAGGTATCAATCACGTGGCCATCTTTGCTGGTCATGATCTGAGCATCATGAACGTTGAAGTTACGTCGGTCGAGCTCCGCAACAACAGTAGCAAAGAGCGCAGGTTGATCTTTGCTGTAGACAAAAACTTCAGTGCCTCCACGGGTGGCCTTTTTACTGATAAGCACGAGTGGCTTGCTTGAATCTTCCATACGCAGTAGATGGCTACAATGCCAGGCTATCTGAGAATGGGTATGGCGCAAGAAGTAGTCAGCTTTAAAACGTTGCCAGAGTACTTCTATTTCACGAGAAGAAAACCCTTCTTTGCGCAATAGAGCGGAAGCCATTTGTTGGTTGTGACGAATACGTTCTCGCACATCCACTGGGTTTTCCAGTCCTCGGCGAAGCGCTCTCTGAGTGGAGTAGAAAAGCTCCGCCAGTAGAGTACGTTTCCAGGCATTCCAAAGCTCTGGGTTAGTCGCACAAATATCGGCAACCGTCAGGCAGACAAGGTATTCGAGTGACTCTTCATCACGTACTTTTTTCGCGAATTCAGTGATGACATCTGGATCATAAATGTCTCTTCGCTGAGCCGTAACGGACATGAGTAAATGGTGTCTGACCAGCCAGCTTACCAGTTTGGCTTCTGGTTTAGATAACCCATGCTCAATACAGAAATCATAAGCTTCTCCCTCACCGATTACCGAGTGGTCGCCGCCTCTGCCTTTACCAATGTCATGGAAAATTGCTGCAATGATTAGCAACTCTTTCTTTTGCATCCGCGGGTAAATATCGCAACAAATCGGGTGCTTATCATGATTCGCAGGGTCACCAAAGGTGTTGATGTGTTTCAGTAAGCGGATACTGTGCTCGTCTACCGTGTATGCATGGAAGAGGTCAAACTGCATCTGGCCGACTATTTGGCTCCACTGAGGCAGATAAGCAGCCATTACGCCAAGTCGGTGCATAAGGCTGAATGCTTTGTGCAGAGCGTTAGGGTGACGACACAACGCCATGAACTTTTCACGGGCTGCGGGCATAGTATGAAGAAACTTGTTTAATCGGCGGCGAGCGGTTCGCAGCTGACGCAGAGTAGGAGGGCTAACACCTTCAATGGTTGAATCGTTAGCGATGTGCAGAAACATATCGAGAATGGTTTCTGGACGTGCCTGAAATAGCGCCGGCTTACGAGCTTCAATGAGTGAGCCTCGACGCTGAAAATCGTCATCAAGAATTTCCGCATTCTCGGTAATACCACCGTTGATAATCGCCTGGTCAAACAGCTTCAGTAGCATTTTGTTCAACTCTGCGACACGACGAAGGGTTCGGTAAAATTCCTTCATCATCATCTCAACGCCGCGATTACCTTCGCCTACGTAACCTAGGCTTTCTGCGACTTGAGCCTGATGAGCGAAGGTCAGACGGTTGTCGTAGCGGCGCAGCTCGAGATGTAACGCGAAACGAACTCGCCATAAGAAATCCTGACACTCAACTAGTTCGCGATACTCTGCATCGGTTAAAAAGCCATAACGGCTCATCTCTAGCAAGGATGTCGCGCCAAAGTGGCGGCGTGCTACCCAGCTTAAAGTATGAATATCTCTCAAACCGCCAGGTGTTGACTTGATATCTGGCTCTAAGTTGTATGTGGTGTCATGGTAACGCGCATGGCGCTCTCTTTGCTCTTGAATTTTGGCGCGATAAAAGGTTTCACTTGGCCAGAAAGAGTCGGATAACACGACTTTTTTCAGCGCCTGAAACGTATCTTCACTGCCACACAGCAGACGAGCTTCCTGAAGGTTGGTCGCTACGGTAAGGTCAGCGCGTCCAATTTCGGCACATTCATTGACTGTACGAACAGAATGTCCGACTTCAAGTTTGAGATCCCACAAGAAAGTGATGAACTCACTGATTTTCGCTTCAAGGGCATTAGGCAGTTTGTTGTTTGAAAGAATGAGAATATCAATGTCAGATAGCGGATGAAGCTCACCGCGACCATATCCGCCTACAGCAACCAGTGAAATATTATAAATGTCATTGAAACCGAAATGTTGCCATAAACGATTTAGGAGTAAGTCCATGTACTCCGCTCTGGCAAGAACCAGACTTGTGACGGGATGGTGATTTAGAAATTCTTGTTTTTGTTCAGAGCCGAATTTTTCGAGCTCTTGCTTAAGTTCACCGATATTAATTTGTTCATCGGTAAACGTAAGAGGGGACTGAAGTGACATATTTGCTATCCGTGCAAGCTAAACTATTAGCAATCTACCAAATTTGATGCAGATAAAAAATATCCCCGCGAGAGCGGGGATATTAAAGTTCGTTGTAATTATGCGTTTTTCATCAGGCGTGGAATAGAATCGTCGCTGCGAAGTGTCAGAACTTCACAACCGTCTTTCGTCACTACAACGGTATGTTCCCACTGAGCGGAGTTTTTACCGTCGCCTGTGTAAACCGTCCAGTCGTCTTGCGCATCAACGCTACAACCGAACTTACCAGCGTTGATCATTGGCTCAATTGTGAAACACATGCCTTCTTTTAGTACGCGGCGGTCTTTGTTTTTGTAGTGAACCACTTGCGGCTCTTCGTGGAACTCATCACCGATGCCGTGACCACAGAAGTCTTTCACAATAGAAAACTTATTACGCGGGTTGTTCTTGTTGTTTTCTTTAATGTATTTCTCAATCGCAGTACCGATATCACCAACCGTTGCGCCTGGTTTAACCTGACGCATACCGATGTAAAGTGACTCTTGGGCAACCATACAAAGGCGCTTGTTAGCCGGAGAAACTTCACCAACTAAGAACATCTTCGAAGTATCACCGTGGTAACCCTGAGGGCGAACGCTCAAATCTGCGTTTTCATCGTTAGGAATGATAACAGTGATATCAACGTTAATGATGTCGCCATCTTTCAGTACAGCGGGTTTTAGCTGACCGTTGCTACCAATCTCATCTTTTTCTGCCGGAATGCCGTGACAAACGATGTGGTTGATAGAGGTACAAATCGACTTAGGGAATCCATGATAATCAAGCGGTGCAGAGTACGCGCCTCTTTCTAGAGCGTATTCATGACAGATTTTATTTAACTCTTCTGTCGTTACGCCGACCTTAATATGCGGCTCGATCATTTCTAGAACTTCTGCGGCTAGCTTGCCCGCAATGCGCATGCGTTCGATTTCTTCAGCAGTTTTAATCTTGATTGACATTGGCTTTCTCTACTTATTCGTAAGCACGTAAACGTGCGAATGGCCGCATTCTAACAGACATCATGTGATGATCCCAAGCCAGTTAAGAATATGAGTCATTCTTAGGGGCTGTTGACCTTTCGCGGTTAAATTTTGTTCGAGATAAAAGCGTTTTAATCGCGGCGAGAGGTTTGTAGCCTAGTCATTCTAAGCAAACACCTCTCAACAAAGAGTAAAACGCTTTTAGCCGAATCCTTCGGGCAGCATTTTTGGCTCCTTTCTACCGCGTTATCGGCTTATCAAGTAGAATAACTACATTTCAAAGCCTCTGCCTTGTATAAAGAATCCACAAATTGCTGCAAAAATCAGCTCGAAAGGTCAACAGACCCTAATTAACTGCTGCCTTCCTTTAATGTTACTCTCTTTTACCGTTTTAAGAGCAGAAACGGACAGTCAAAGAAATAATTTTTACTAGCCAGAGTAAGCTAAAATATGATATAAAGCGCGCCGGATATAGAGGTCTGTTCTCTTCACTCAGAAAACCCTGAGTGGCGAAGCAGGCTTTATCCAAAAAACTTTTATCTTTAAATCACACACATTCCGACACATATTCCGGGGTGCTGAGCAGAAGCTTGGTCGGAGTTATGGGGAATGTGGAGGCCTAACCCCATAGAGGATTTTAAAATGGCAACTGTATCAATGCGCGATATGCTGAAAGCTGGTGTTCACTTCGGTCACCAAACTCGTTACTGGAACCCAAAAATGAAGCCATTCATCTTTGGTGCTCGTAACCGCGTTCACATCATCAACCTAGAAAAAACTGTACCAATGTTCAACGAAGCTCTAGCTGAACTAGCTAAAGTTGGCGAGAAGAAAGGTAAAGTTCTATTCGTAGGTACTAAGCGTGCTGCATCTGAAGCTGTTAAAGAAGCTGCAATCGCAAGCAACCAGTTTTACGTTAACAACCGCTGGTTAGGCGGTATGCTAACAAACTACAAAACTGTTCGTCAGTCTATCAAGCGTCTAAAAGACCTAGAGGCTCAGTCTCAAGACGGTACTTTCGACAAGCTAACTAAGAAAGAAGCTCTAATGCGTACTCGTGAAATGGAGAAGCTAGAGAAATCTCTTGGTGGTATCAAAGATATGGGCGGCCTACCAGACGCTCTATTCGTAATCGACGCTGATCACGAACACATCGCAATCAAAGAAGCTAACAACCTAGGTATTCCAGTATACGCTGTGGTAGATACTAACTCTAACCCAGACGGCGTTGACTACATCATCCCAGGTAACGACGACGCGATCCGTGCTGTTCAACTATACCTAAACGCTGCTGCATCTGCAGTAACTGAAGGTCGCAACAAAGACGTTGCAGTAGTTGCTGAAAAAGACGGTTTCGTAGAAGCTGAATAATCGCGGCTTGCTGTCACACTTAGTTTATGTGAAACCTTGTTGTAGCATAAACTGAGTTATAGTTAGCAATGGGGGCCGACAATGTTAGGCCCCTGTTTTTTACCTTATTTCGAATCAAACGAGGAATAGAGAATGGCAACTGTAACTGCTGCTCTAGTTAAAGAACTTCGCGAGCGCACTGGCGCTGGCATGATGGAATGTAAGAAAGCGCTTGTAGAAGCAAACGCTGATATCGAACTAGCAATTGAAAACATGCGTAAATCAGGCGCAGCGAAAGCAGCTAAGAAAGCTGGTAACGTTGCAGCTGAAGGCGCAATCATCATCAAAGAAGAAAACGGCGTAGCTGTTCTTCTTGAAGTTAACTGCCAAACTGACTTCGTTGCTAAAGACGGTAACTTCACTGCGTTTGCAGAAGAAGTTGCAGCTGCAGCTCTAGCTTCAAAAGCTACAGTTGAAGAACTACAAGCTCAATTCGAAGAAACTCGCGTAGCGCTAGTAGCTAAAATCGGCGAAAACATCAACATCCGTCGCGTACAGTACGCAGAAGGTACTGCAATCGCTTCTTACCGTCACGGTGAGAAAATCGGTGTTGTTGTTGCTGGTGAAGGCGACGCAGAAACTCTTAAGCACGTTGCAATGCACGTTGCTGCATCTAAGCCAGAGTACGTTAACCCAGAAGACGTACCAGCTGAAGTAGTTGCTAAAGAGAAAGAAGTTCAAGTTGAAATCGCTATGAACGAAGGCAAGCCTGCTGAGATCGCAGAGAAGATGGTTGTTGGCCGTATGAAGAAATTCACTGGCGAAATCTCTCTAACTGGTCAAGCGTTCATCATGGAACCTAAGAAAACTGTAGGTGAAATGCTGAAAGAAAAAGGCGCTTCAGTTTCAACATTCGTTCGCCTAGAAGTGGGTGAAGGTATCGAGAAAGCTGCAGAAATGAGCTTCGCTGAAGAAGTTGCGGCGGCTCAAAAAGGTTAATCCTTAGAGACTGCACAAATATTAGACCGTAGCCCAGGCTGCGGTCTTTTTATGAGCAGTGAACGGGATGATTAGCCGTGATGAATAGTTATAAATAACTTTGTGCCTATTCATGACTGTTAATCAAATACTCTCTTTGGAAGGTAAACTCCATGACTACGAACCCTAAACCAGCATATCAACGTATTCTATTAAAACTAAGTGGTGAAGCTCTTCAAGGCGCAGACGGTTTTGGTATTGATCCAGCGATCCTTGATCGTATGGCACAAGAAGTGAAAGAACTTGTTGAACTAGGTGTTCAGGTTGGTGTAGTTATCGGTGGCGGTAACCTGTTCCGTGGTGCAGGTCTGGCAGAAGCTGGTATGAACCGTGTAGTAGGTGATCACATGGGAATGCTTGCTACAGTAATGAACGGCCTTGCAATGCGTGACGCACTTCACCGTGCTTATGTAAATGCTCGTGTTATGTCGGCAATTCCTCTAAAAGGTGTTTGTGACGACTATAATTGGGCTGATGCTATTCGTGAACTTCGTCAGGGCCGTGTTGTTATCTTCTCTGCAGGTACGGGAAACCCATTCTTTACAACGGATTCAGCGGCTTGTCTGCGTGGTATCGAAATCGAAGCAGACGTTGTTCTAAAAGCGACGAAAGTTGATGGTGTATTTACTGCAGACCCAGTAGCAAACCCAGACGCAGAGCTGTATGATAAGCTATCTTACGCTGAGGTTCTGGATAAAGAGCTTAAAGTAATGGATTTGGCAGCATTCACTCTTGCACGTGACCACAAAATGCCAATCCGCGTATTTAATATGAACAAGCCAGGCGCACTACGTCGCGTGGTGATGGGTGAAGCAGAAGGCACGCTGATCAATTCTGACGCATAATTCTAAACACCATCCAAACAGGTTGGGTGGTGTTTCGCTTTGCTCAACCCTTTTAAGCTTTCTTCAGGAAAGATGATATTTTTAAGGTGAAACTGTGATTAACGAAATCAAAAAAGACGCGCAAGAGCGCATGGACAAAAGCGTTGAAGCGCTAAAGAACAACCTGGCTAAAGTTCGTACTGGTCGTGCACACCCAAGCCTGCTATCAGGTATTTCTGTAGAGTACTACGGTGCGGCTACTCCGCTAAATCAGGTAGCTAACGTAGTTGCTGAAGACGCACGTACACTAGCAATCACTGTTTTCGACAAAGAACTTACTCAAAAAGTTGAAAAAGCGATCATGATGTCTGACCTTGGTCTGAACCCAATGTCAGCTGGTACTATCATTCGTGTTCCACTTCCACCGCTAACTGAAGAGCGTCGTAAAGACCTGGTTAAAATTGTACGTGGTGAAGCGGAAGGCGGCCGTGTTGCAGTACGTAACATCCGTCGTGACGCGAATAACGATCTAAAAGCACTTCTAAAAGATAAAGAAATCTCTGAAGATGAAGACCGTAAAGCACAAGATGAGATCCAAAAGCTGACTGACGTCGCTGTTAAGAAGATCGACGACGTTCTTGCTGCAAAAGAAAAAGAGTTGATGGAAGTTTAATACTCCCATCCACATCACTGTTGGAAAACGCTGTGCTCGCAGCTCAGCGTTTTTTTGTGTTAGTCTGTCCAACTGATGGAACTCAATTAACTTCTTATGGAAAATTATCAAGCCTTCTCTGACTCCCTTCCTAAACATATTGCTATCATCATGGACGGCAATGGTCGTTGGGCTAAATCTAAAGGTAAACCTCGTGTATTCGGCCATAAAAAGGGCGTAAGTGCTGTTCGTAAAACGGTCGCAGCGGCTTCTAAGCTTGGTATCAAGGCTATGACGCTTTTTGCATTCAGTAGCGAGAACTGGCGCCGTCCAGAGGAAGAAGTCGGTCTGCTGATGGAGCTGTTTATCACGGTTCTGTCGAGTGAAGTAAAAAAGCTTCACAAAAACAATCTGCAATTACGAGTGATTGGTGATGTAAGTCGATTTAGTGATCGCCTGCAAAAGAAAATTGCAGAAGCAGAGAAACTAACGGCGCAAAATACCGGATTGGTGATCAATATTGCAGCGAACTATGGCGGCAAATGGGACATCACGCAAGCGACTAAAGCAATAGCAGAAAAAGCACGTAACGGCGAAATACGTGTAGAAGATATTAATGAGCAGTTAATTACCGAGCATTTGACCATGGCTGATTTACCGGAAGTAGATCTGCTTATCCGCACCAGTGGTGAATGCCGCATCAGTAACTTCATGCTGTGGCAAATGGCATATGCAGAAATGTATTTTACTCCCGAGTACTGGCCTGAATTTGACGAAGACAGCTTAGTTGAAGCAGTCACTTGGTTTATTAACCGAGAGCGTCGTTTTGGCTGCACGGGTGAACAAGTAAAGGCATTGATGGTTGCTCAATAAGGACTAGTTAGTTTGAAACAAAGAATAATAACAGCACTAATTTTAGCTCCCCTGGTTATTTTAGGCATTTTTAAGTTACCCCTTGTGGGCTTTATCATCGCATTGACTGCGATAACTTTATTAGGTTTTTGGGAATGGACTCAGTTTACCGGCAGTCGCTCCCGTATTGCTGCACTGGTTCCAGCAGTCATTATCACTGGACTAAGCTACTTATACATCTCACCTGACGCCAATAGTCTCAACAATTTAACCACACCCCATTATGTTGTACTTGGTCTGGGTTTTGTCTGGTGGATTGTTGCCAGTATGATGGCGATTACTTATCCCAATACGACTAAGACCTGGCAAAATAGTGTTATTCTAAAACATCTGTTTGGTATGTTGACTTTACTTCCTTTTTTGTGGAGTGTTGTCATTCTCAGAGCGACGGATATTGCGGTAGATCCATACCACGGCGCAAAGTTAGTACTATTTGTTTGCTTCTTGGTATGGGCTGCTGATAGTGGTGCTTACTTTGCCGGTAAAAGTTTGGGCAAGCGTAAAATGGCACCACGCGTAAGCCCGAATAAAACCATTGAAGGTTTGATTGGTGGCATTATCGCAGCGCTGCTTGTTGCGTGGTTATTTGCAGATTGGTTTGAAATCCAATTTGCCAGCCCTGTTCATATGATCGTTATCACGTTAGCTACCGTTATAATTTCTGTGCTTGGTGATTTGGTTGAGAGTATGTTCAAACGCATATCAGGCATTAAAGACAGCAGCAATATCATTCCTGGGCACGGCGGCGTACTCGACCGTATCGATAGCCTAACCGCAGCATTCCCCGTATTTGCTCTTCTTTACTACATATTCTAATTTATCGGGAGCGGCTTATCGCTCCTGAGTTTTTCTGACGGTTTTACAACATGCAAAAGTTAACGATTCTAGGTGCTACAGGCTCCATCGGAGCAAGTACACTTAAAGTGGTCGAACAGAATCCAGAACAGTTTTCTGTGGTCGCACTAGCAGCGGGCACAAACGTCGAAAAGATGGCAGCACTTTGTCAAAAATGGCAGCCTAAATATGCAGTAATGGCGGATAAGAAAGCGGCAGTTGCCCTGAAATCTGAACTGACTATTGCGGCTCCGGGAACGGAAGTTCTTGGTGGCATCGATGCTCTTTGTCATGTTGCGTCATTAACTGAAATCGACAGTGTAATGGCTGCGATCGTTGGTGCGGCTGGCTTACTCCCAACAATGGCGGCAGTGAAAGCGGGCAAACGGGTACTACTGGCAAACAAAGAAGCTCTCGTGATGTCCGGGCAACTGTTTATTGATGCGGTAGAGCAATACGGTGCGGAGTTGCTTCCTGTTGACAGCGAGCATAATGCTATTTTTCAATGCCTACCGCAGCAGGTTCAGACCAGTTTGGGTCGCTGTGACCTAAACGAACACGGTATTTCTCATATTTTGCTGACTGGTTCTGGTGGTCCGTTCCGATACACAGATATCGCAGAACTGGACCGTGTTACTCCGGCACAAGCGATTGCACATCCTAACTGGTCTATGGGGCCGAAAATTTCGGTCGACTCAGCAACTATGATGAATAAAGGTCTAGAGTACATAGAGGCAAAGTGGTTGTTTAATGCTGCACGTGAGCAACTTGAGGTGATTATTCACCCACAGTCAGTTATCCATTCAATGGTACAGTACCGTGATGGCTCGGTTTTAGCACAAATGGGCGAGCCTGATATGGCAACGCCAATTGCACTGACTATGTCATATCCGTCGCGCGTCGATGCAGGGGTTAAGCCGCTGGACTTTACTCGGGTTGGAGAACTGACTTTCTTGCAACCTGACTTCGACCGTTATCCGTGCCTTAAACTGGCGATTGATGCATGTTATGAAGGTCAGCATGCGACAACGGCACTCAATGCGGCCAACGAAGTTTCTGTTGACGCGTTCTTAAATAACCGCCTAGGTTTTACTGATATAGCTCGCATCAATGCATCTGTTTTGAATAAAATCAGTGCGAGCTACAAAAGTGAATATGTTAAGAGCTTGGAAAGCTTGTTGGAGCTAGATAGAATGGCTAGAACTATCGCCCTTGAACTCATACGCGAGCGTGGCTAATGACTGGTATTTTGTGGAATCTCGTTTCTTTTATTGTTGCCCTTGGCATTCTTGTTGCGGTGCACGAGTTTGGCCACTTTTGGGTAGCTCGCCGCTGTGGCGTAAAAGTGGAAAAATTTTCTATCGGTTTCGGTAAGCCTATCTGGAGCAAGATGGGGCAGGACGGAACGGAATACAGCATCGCAATGATCCCTCTTGGTGGTTACGTCAAAATGGTCGACAGCCGTGTAGATGAAGTACCACAACATGAAAAACATTTAGCTTTCGATCAAAAACCGCTGTGGAAACGCACCTCGATTGTTGCAGCAGGTCCTATCTTTAATTTCTTATTTGCTATCTTTGCTTATTGGCTAGTTTTTCTTATTGGTGTTCCGGTGGTTAAGCCTGTGATTGGTGAAATTACGCCCAATTCCATTGTTGCTGAAGCAGGAATTGAATCGGGAATGGAACTAAAAGCGATTTCGGGTATCAAAACTCCGGATTGGGAATCAGTCAATATGGGATTGATTTCTCACATTGGTGATGATTTGATGACGGTAACCGTCGCGTCAGATACTGAGATTGGCTCCGAGGAAACAAAAACACTCGACCTACGAAACTGGAAGTTTGATCCGGAAAACGAATCTGCGATGCACTCGCTTGGCTTTAAGCCCTTTACTCCGGAAATCTTCACGACCATTCAGCAGGTGACTGAAGGTGGGGCTGCTGAAAAAGCAGGCGTTCAACCAGGTGACGAGATCGCGACGATTGACGGTAAAACGGTTAAATCTTGGGATGATGTGGTAGCGGCAGTTCGAGCAAATCCAAATACCCCGATCGAGTTAACCGTCTTACGCGATGGTTACAAACAGTCATTAACTCTGACGCCTGACAGCCGGGAGCTGGGTAACAATCAGGTGATTGGCTTTGCTGGTGTCGCGCCTAAAGTCGCAGAATGGCCAGAAAGTTATCGCTTTGAATTGCAGTTTGGTGTATTCGAGTCAATTGGCAAAGCTATTGATAAAACGGGTCAAGTTGTCGGGCTCACCATTAGTATGCTGAAAAAGCTGATTGTCGGGGATGTTGGTCTTAACAATCTAAGCGGACCTATTTCAATTGCGAAAGGAGCCGGAGCGACAGCAGACTATGGTCTGGTCTACTTTTTAGGTTTTCTCGCTCTAATTAGTGTTAACCTAGGTATTATTAACCTCGTGCCGTTACCGATGTTGGATGGGGGGCATTTATTGTTTTTTGCAATTGAAGCGGTCATCCGACGCCCAGTTCCAGAACGAATTCAGGAAATGGGGTACAGAATTGGTGGTGCGATTATCTTCTCGCTCATGGCGTTAGCGCTATTTAATGATTTTACTCGTCTGTGATAGTTCAGAGACAAAGCAGTAGCAAGGAATAATTAAAATAAATATGGCGATTAAGCGAATTCTATTTGCAAGTTTACTGGCGACCAGTGTATCTGCAAATGGAGCAGAGAACTTCGTAGTTCAAGATATTGAAATCGATGGATTGCAACGTGTAGCACTAGGTGCTGCGTTGCTGAAAATGCCTGTACGTGTCGGTGATAGTATCGACCAGGGCGATGTTGCAGAGATTATCCGCGCACTGTACGCATCTGGTAACTTTGAAGATGTGAGAGTGCTGCGTGATGGTGGCGTGCTTATTGTTCAGGTAAAAGAGCGTCCGACAATTGCAAGCATCTCATTTTCTGGGAACAAAGCTATCAAGGATGAGCAGCTACAAGAAAACCTCAACGCTTCTGGCGTTCGCGAGGGTGAAGCGCTTGACCGAACTACGCTGAGTAACATCGAAAAAGGCCTGGAAGACTTTTACTATAGCGTTGGTAAATACAACGCGACAGTTAAAGCGGTTGTCACTCCACTACCGCGTAATCGTTCCGATCTTAAGTTTGTTTTTACCGAAGGTGTGTCGGCAAAAATTCAGCAAATCAACTTTATTGGCAATGAAGTCTTTTCAGACGAAGAGCTTCTGTCTCGCTTCAACTTAAACGTTGACGTGCCTTGGTGGAACTTCCTTGCTGATGAGAAATATCAAAAGCAGGTTCTTGCCGGCGATATCGAAGCGCTTAAGTCATATTACCTGGACCGCGGTTACCTCAAATTTAACGTTGATTCGACACAAGTAGCAATCTCCCCTGACAAAAAAGGGGTATACATTACCCTCGGTTTGGAAGAGGGTGAGGTGTATACCGTTAAGGATGTTAAGTTCCGTGGTGAACTGATTGGTCAACAAGACACGTTCAACAATATGGTGCCATTTGAGAGCAATGAAACTTACAACGGCTCACTAGTGACATCTATGGAAGAGGGCATTAAGCGTGTGCTGGGTGAATCTGGCTATGCATACCCTCAGGTAAACACCATTCCTGAATTTGATGATGAAAATAAACAGGTGTCGTTAGTCGTCAATATCGACCCTGGTCATCGTATTTACGTTCGTGATATCCGCTTCACCGGTAACAACGCGACCAAAGACGAAGTTTTGCGTCGTGAGATGCGTCAGATGGAAGGAAGCTGGCTGAATTCGAAGTCGATAGAAACTGGTAAAACGCGTCTGAATCGTCTTGGTTACTTCGAAAATGTAGAAGTACAGACCGTTCGTGTGCCGGGTAGTGATGACCAAGTTGATTTGGTTTACTCGGTCAAAGAGGCGAACTCAGGTAGCGTGAACTTTGGTGTCGGCTATGGTACCGAGTCGGGTGTCAGTTTCCAGGTTGGTCTGCAGCAAGATAACTTCTTAGGAAGCGGTAATCGTGTTGGTATTAACGCGATGATGAACGATTACCAAAAGAACGTTAGTTTAGATTACCGGGATCCGTACTGGAACCTTGATGGCGTGAGTTTAGGCGGCAAGATCTTCTATGATGAGTTTGAAGCTTCTGAAGCAGGTATTGTTGACTACACCAACCAAAGCTACGGCGCAAACCTGACATGGGGTTTCCCTTTTGATGAACTGAACCGATTTGAGTTTGGTGTTGGTTATACCCATAACAAGATCGGTAACTTATCACCTTACCTTCAGGTAGAGCAGTTCTTAAGAGCGCAAGCAGATAATATTGATTCTGATGGGTCGTTGAATACTAATGATTTTGACATCAACATCTCTTGGACTCGTAATAACCTGAACCGTGGTTACTTCCCTACTGCGGGTAACCACCAGCGTGCTTTTTATAAGATGACGGTTCCGGGTTCAGACGTTCAGTATTTCAAAATGCAATACGATGTTCGTCAGTACTTCCCACTTACCGAAAAGCATGAGTTCTCACTATTGTTCCGTGGTCGCTTAGGCTATGGTAACGGTTACGGTGATACAAATGGTAACGACAACTTGTTCCCATTCTACGAAAACTACTACGCAGGTGGCTTTACATCATTACGTGGTTTTGGCTCTAACTCGGTAGGTCCGAAAGCGGTATACCGTGACTACTCAGGCTCGAACAACGGTGCTGATACGGTAACAGATGATGCTGTAGGTGGTAACGCGGTAGCGCTTGCGAGTCTTGAACTGATTGTTCCAACTCCATTTGCTTCGGATGAGGTTCGCAGCCAAATTCGTACCAGTGTCTTCTTTGATATGGCAAGTGTCTGGGATACCGAATTTGACTACCGTGACTCAGGTGCGGAGTATGGTGACCGTTATTACTACGATTACTCAGATCCAACCAACTTCCGCTCTTCTTACGGTGCGGCGTTGCAGTGGATGTCTCCAATGGGGCCGTTAGTATTCTCACTAGCGAAACCAGTTAAGAAATACGATGGCGATGATGAAGAATTCTTCACGTTTACTATCGGTCGAACCTTCTAAAGAGGAAAATATTTTGAATAAAATGATTAAAGCGGCTGGGATTGGCCTGTTAGTACTTAGCTCATCAATGTTTGCGAACGCTGCAGAAGCGGCTCAACAAATTGCTTACGTAAACACAGCTCAAGTTTTCCAAGCTCTTCCTCAGCGTGAAGTTGTTTTGCAAAAAATGCAGAAAGACTTTAAAGGTAAAGCCGATGAACTTAAGTCTATTCAGGCTCAGGCTAAAACGAAAATTGAGAAGCTGCAGCGTGATGGTGAGCTTCTGGGTCAAGACGAAGTAGAGAAGCTACGTATTGATATTGCGAAACTCGACAGCGAATACAAAGTGAAAGCGCAAGCACTAGATAAAGCTAGCGCTCGTCGTGAAGCGGAAGAGAAAGCGAAGCTGTTTAAGACGATTCAAGACGCAGTGGAAAAAGTTGCTAAGAGCAAAGGTTACGATCTAGTTATTGATATTTCTGCACTTCAGTACGGTAAGCCAGAATACAATATCTCTGAAGACGTAATTAAAGCTCTAAAATAAGAAGTTATGAAGACATTAACATTAGCCGAGTTGGCAACAGTTACTGGCGGTGAAATCTTTGGTGATGACTCGCTGTCTGTAAACCGAGTTGCTCCGATGGATAAAGCGCAAGAAGGTGATGTGACCTTCTTGTCTAATCCTAAATACGCCAAACACTTATCTGAGTGTAAAGCGACAGTCATCATGGTGAAGGCCGAACATAAAGATCAATGCCCCGGCAACGCGCTTGTCGTAGCCGATCCTTATGTTGCATTTGCTCGCGTTGTTCAGGCAATGGACACGACTCCTCAACCTGCTGAAGATATTGCACCCACTGCGGTTATCGCAGCAGATGTGAAGATGGGTCAAAACGTATCAGTTGGCGCGAATGCTGTCATTGAAACGGGTGTCGAGCTTGGTGATAACGTAAGTATTGGCGCTGGTTGCTTTATTGGTAAGAATGCGAAGCTGGGTAATAACACTAAGCTTTGGGCTAATGTGACCATCTATCATGAAGTCTCTCTGGGCGATGATTGCCTGGTTCAGTCTGGTACGGTTATTGGCTCTGACGGTTTTGGCTACGCAAATGAAAAAGGCGAATGGATTAAGATTCCCCAGCTTGGCTCTGTACGTATCGGAAACCGTGTTGAGATCGGCGCATCGACGACGATTGACCGCGGAGCACTAGAAGATACGATTATTGAAGACAATGTCGTTCTTGATAACCAGATTCAAATCGCGCACAACGTTCACATCGGATATGGTACCGTCATGCCTGGTGGTACTATTGTCGCCGGCAGTACTACCATTGGTAAGTACTGTCAGATCGGCGGCGCGTCGGTTATTAACGGTCACATCACCATAGCAGATGGTGTTGCGATCACCGGTATGAGCATGGTAATGCGTAGTATCGAAGAAAAAGGTGTTTATTCATCGGGTATTCCTTTACAGACGAACAAAGAGTGGCGTAAAACTGCGGCTCGCGTTCACCGTATTGAAGAGATGAATAAGCGTCTTAAGGCAGTAGAGAAGCTGCTGGAGCCGAAAGAAGGCATTTAGACTGAGATTCTTTCTGTTCTGAGCTGAATTAAAACCTAAAAGATAATCCATGGTTCCATATTCAGGACAAAGACTCGCGAAGTGCGAGTCTTTTTCGTCTATAATGACGCGCTATTAGTATATTTAATATCAAGCTGGTATACCCTTCGCGGAAATCCGCTGATTTTGGGGCTACCGTACCATCTTGGTTTAGAGAATTTATATAGGAATACGACTTTGACTACTGAAAAGAAAACGATGAACATCTCTGAGATTCAAGAGCTTTTACCTCATCGCTACCCATTCTTATTGATCGACCGAGTGATTGATTTTGAAGAAGGCAAGTACCTTCACGCAATCAAAAATGTGTCGGTTAACGAGCCTCAGTTTACAGGTCACTTTCCTCAGCTGCCAGTATTCCCTGGCGTTTTGATTTTGGAAGCTATGGCTCAGGCTACGGGTCTATTAGGATTTAAATCATTTGGCGCACCAGCAGATAATGAGCTGTACTACTTTGCAAGTGTTGACGGTGCTAAGTTCCGTAAACCAGTAGTACCAGGCGATCAGATGATTATTGAAGTAGAATTTATCAAAGAGCGCCGCGGCATTGCTGCATTTAGTGGTGTGGCAAAAGTAGACGGCGAAGTAGTATGTTCAGCAGAACTGAAGTGTGCTCGTCGAGAGTTTTAATATGATTCATGAAACCGCTAAAATCCACCCGGCAGCGGTGGTAGAAGAAGGCGCAATTATTGGCGCTAATGTGACTGTTGGTCCATTCACTTACATCACCTCTACGGTTGAAATTGGTGAAGGCACCGAAGTGATGTCGCATGTTGTTATTAAAGGCCATACAAAAATTGGTAAAGATAACCGCATTTTCCCGCATGCTGTGATTGGTGAAGAGAACCAAGATAAGAAATACGGCGGAGAAGATACAACTGTGGTTATCGGTGACCGCAATGTGATTCGCGAAGCGGTTCAGGTTCACCGTGGCACTGTGCAAGACAAAGCAACGACTATCATTGGCGATGATAATCTGCTGTGTGTTAATGCGCACATCGCTCATGACGTTGTTGTAGGTAACCACACTCATATTGGTAACAACTCGATTCTTGGTGGTCACGTCACGGTTGAAGATCATGCCGGAGTTATGGCTCTGTCTGCGATTCATCCATTCTGTACTGTTGGTGCATATGCTTACGTTGGCGGCTGTTCTGCTGTTGTTCAGGACATTCCGGCGTATGTCCTTGCACAAGGTAACCATGCAACACCGTTTGGTTTGAATTTGGTTGGGTTGAAGCGTAACGGCTTCGAGAAACCAGAGATTCGTGCGTTGCAAAAGGCGTATAAAGAAATCTACCGTTCTGGTAAAACTCTGGAAGAAGTGAAACCTGTCTTAGCTGAAATGGCGCAAGAGTGGCCGGCAGTAAAGCGTTTCTGTGACATTCTGGAAACTACGGAACGTGGCATCATTCGTTAATTCACGAATGGTCAGATAAATTGAAAAGATCGCGCCCGACTCGGGCCGCGGTCTTTTTTGTGTTTTATGGATAGGGAATCGCATTACCTTATTCATAGAGCACAGGGCATAGTACATAGAGCGGGATCGATATGGAAAAACCATTACGAATTGGCATCATCGCCGGAGAACTTTCCGGTGATACTTTGGGTGAAGGCTTTATCAAAGCCGTTAAAGAACAGTATCCAAATGCTGAATTTGTGGGTATTGGCGGCCCCAAAATGATTGCTCAAGGGTGTGAGTCTCTCTTCGATATGGAAGAGCTGGCTGTCATGGGCTTGGTAGAAGTGCTTGGGCGTTTACCTCGCTTACTCAAAGTTAAAGCTGAACTGGTTAAATACTTTACTCAAAACCCACCGGACGTCTTTGTCGGCATTGATGCACCCGATTTCAATTTACGTCTTGAACTAGACCTTAAACAAGCGGGTATCAAGACGGTTCATTATGTCAGTCCATCAGTTTGGGCTTGGCGACAGAAACGTATTTTCAAGATTGAAGCAGCAACTAATCTGGTTTTAGCCTTCCTGCCGTTTGAAAAAGCTTTTTACGACAAGTTTAATGTGCCATGTGAATTCATCGGCCACACGTTAGCGGACTCGATTCCTCTTGAGTCAGACAAAGCATCTGCACGTGAGATACTAGCACTAGAGCAAGATAAACAATGGCTAGCTGTTTTGCCGGGAAGTCGCGGCAGCGAACTGAAAATGCTCTCGCAGCCATTTATTGAAACCTGTAAATTACTGCACCAGAAATACCCCGACTTAGGCTTTGTCGTTGCACTGGTAAACCAAAAACGCCGTGAGCAGTTTGAGCAAGTTTGGAAAGAACATGCGCCCGAGCTGGATTTTAAGCTGGTGGACGATACCGCTCGGAATGTAATTACGGCGTCGGACGCAGTAATGCTGGCTTCGGGTACCGTTGCTCTGGAGTGCATGTTGCTTAAACGCCCAATGGTTGTTGGTTATCGGGTCAATGCGCTGACTGCTTTCCTGGCCAAGCGTCTGTTGAAAACGCAATACGTGTCACTGCCGAATATTCTCGCCGACAAAGAGTTGGTCAAAGAGTACCTGCAAGAAGATTGTACCGCGGAAAACTTGTTTGATGAGGTCGCTCGTCTGCTAGAGAGTGATAACCAAGAGATGTTAGACAAGTTTACCGAAATGCATCACTGGATACGTAAAGACGCGGATCACCAAGCTGCAAACGCAGTACTAAAATTGATAGAAAGGTAGATAACATCCATGGTTGCGAAAGCTACGTCCGTAAAAACTACGTCTGTAAAAACTGGGTCTACCAAAGCTAAGTCTCCCAAAACCAATACGACGAAAGCGAAAGTCGAACTTCCGCCGTTTGAATATCCTAAGGGCTATCAGCTCATTGCCGGTGTTGATGAGGTCGGGCGTGGTCCCTTGGTTGGCGATGTGGTAACTGCTGCAGTAATTTTGGATCCCAATAATCCGATTGAAGGCTTAAATGACTCTAAAAAGCTCAGTGAGAAAAAGCGCTTAGCTCTTCTGCCTGAGATTAAAGAAAAAGCACTAGCCTGGGCGGTAGGTCGATGTTCTCCCCAAGAAATTGATGAACTAAATATTTTGCAAGCGACAATGGTTGCGATGCAACGTGCAATTGCCGGTTTAAATGTTCAGCCGGAGCTGGTACTTATTGATGGCAATCGCTGCCCTGATCTTCCAATGGATGCACAAGCGGTGGTAAAGGGAGATTTGCGCGTAGCTGAGATAAGTGCAGCGTCCATTATTGCTAAAGTAGTGCGTGATAACGAGATGGAAGAGTTGGACAAGTTATATCCGCAGTTTGGCTTTGCCAAGCACAAGGGCTATCCAACTAAAGCACATTTTGAAGCGATAGAACAACATGGTGTCATTGAAGAGCATCGCAAGAGCTTTAAGCCGGTAAAAAAAGTACTCGGCATTGTTGATTAACACATCATTAATTAACGAGTAGTATTAAGGGAATAGAGGTGTTATAACCCGCTTCCTTAAAAGAATTTCAAATCAAAAGAGTTACACGGTACCTGTTAATGTCAGATCCCAAATTCATTCACCTTCGTGTTCATAGTGATTTCTCGATGGTGGATGGTATCAACAAAGTTCCACCGATAGTTAAGAAAGTCGCCGAGCTTGGCATGCCTGCGATGGCATTGACCGATTTCACCAACCTGTGTGGTTTGGTGAAATTTTATGGCACTGCGCATGGCTGCGGTGTGAAACCGATCATCGGCGCAGATTTCAAAATGCAATCTGATGAGTTCGGTGAGGAGCTGACACAGTTAACAGTACTGGCTACCGATAATGCCGGTTACAAAAACCTGACATTGCTTATTTCCAAAGCCTATCTGCGCGGGCACGTCCAGCATCAGCCGGTTATTGATAAAACCTGGCTGGCAGAAATGTCGGAAGGCTTGATTGTCCTTTCCGGCGCTAAGAATGGTGATATCGGTAAGGCGTTGCTCAAAGGTAACCGTAAGTTGGTCGAAAGCTGCGTTGAGTTTTATAAGCAGCATTTCCCTGATCGTTATTATTTGGAACTCATTCGTACCGGTCGTCCGGACGAAGAAACTTATCTGCACTTTGCAGTTGAACTGGCAGAGCAAGTTGATCTCCCTGTTGTGGCGACAAACGAAGTCGTATTCCTAAGTGCTGATCGCTTCGATGCTCATGAAATTCGTGTTGCAATCCATGACGGTTACACCTTAGAAGACCCGCGCAGACCAAAAAATTACAGCCCGCAGCAGTACCTTCGTAGTGAAGAAGAGATGTGTGAGCTGTTTGCTGACATTCCTGAAGCACTGGAAAACAGTGTCGAAATTGCTAAGCGCTGTAACGTTACTGTGCGTCTTGGTGAATACTTCCTGCCCGCTTTCCCGACCGAAGGGATGGAAGAAACCGAATTCCTGGTTAAAAAATCGGAAGAGGGTTTAGAGGAGCGACTTGAGTTTCTGTTCCCGGATGAAGAAGAGCGCGCGAGACGCCGCCCGGAATACGATGACCGCCTTAAAATCGAACTTGAAGTAATCAACAACATGGGTTTCCCGGGTTACTTCCTGATCGTAATGGAGTTCATTCAGTGGTCAAAAGATAACGATATCCCGGTGGGACCTGGTCGTGGTTCAGGTGCCGGTTCTTTGGTGGCGTATGCACTGAAAATTACGGATCTCGATCCGCTTGAGTACGACTTGCTATTCGAACGTTTCCTGAACCCGGAACGTGTTTCGATGCCCGATTTCGACGTCGACTTCTGTATGGATAAGCGCGACCGCGTGATCGACCACGTGGCCGAAATGTACGGCCGTGATGCGGTATCTCAGATCATTACCTTTGGTACCATGGCGGCCAAAGCGGTAATTCGCGACGTGGGACGTGTACTCGGACATCCATTCGGTTTTGTTGACCGAATCTCCAAGCTGGTGCCACCCGATCCGGGGATGACGCTTGAGAAAGCGTTTAAGGCTGAACCTGCACTACCTGAGCTGTATGAGGCGGATGAGGAAGTTAAAGAACTCATCGATATGTGTCGCATATTAGAAGGTTGTACCCGAAACGCAGGTAAGCACGCGGGTGGTGTGGTTATCTCGCCAACCACAATTACGGATTTTGCGCCGATTTATGCGGACTCCGAAGGTCATTTTCCGGTTACTCAGTTCGATAAAAACGACGTTGAAACCGCCGGTTTGGTTAAGTTTGACTTCCTGGGTCTGCGCACTCTGACCATCATTGACTGGGCTTTGGGTCTGATTAACCCGCGTTTACAGCGTGAAGGTAAACCACCGGTTCGTATCGAGTCGATTCCTCTTGACGATGCGGCGTCATTCCGCCTATTGCAAAATTCAGAAACTACGGCGGTATTCCAGCTGGAATCACGTGGTATGAAAGAGCTGATCAAACGACTTCAGCCTGACTGTTTTGAAGATATTATCGCACTGGTGGCGCTGTTTCGTCCGGGCCCGCTGCAATCGGGCATGGTAGATAACTTTATCGACCGTAAGCATGGCCGTGAAGCAATCTCTTACCCGGATGAAAAATGGCAACATGAGTCATTAAAAGAAATTCTCGATCCAACTTACGGCATCATCCTGTATCAGGAGCAGGTAATGCAGATTGCACAGGTTCTGTCTGGTTACACCTTGGGTGGTGCGGACATGTTGCGTCGTGCGATGGGTAAGAAAAAGCCGGAAGAGATGGCCAAGCAGCGTGCTACCTTTGAAGCTGGTGCGGTTGAGAACGGTGTCGACGGCGAGTTGGCGATGAAAATCTTCGACTTGGTAGAAAAGTTCGCCGGTTACGGCTTTAACAAATCGCACTCTGCCGCATATGCTTTGGTTTCCTACCAGACGCTGTGGCTGAAAATGCATTATCCAGCGGAGTTCATGGCTGCGGTAATGACCGCCGATATGGATAACACCGAGAAAGTGGTGGGGCTGGTGGACGAATGTTTCCGCATGAAACTGACCGTACTTCCACCAGATATTAACTCGGGTCTATACCGCTTTAATGTCGATGAAAACGGTGCCATTGTTTACGGTATCGGCGCCATTAAAGGGGTTGGTGAAGGGCCGATTGATGCAATTTTGGAAGCACGAAATAAGGGCGGTCACTTTAAAGACCTGTTTGACTTCTGTGCTCGTATCGATCTTAAGCGCGTCAATAAGCGTGTTATTGAAAAACTGATATATGCTGGTGCGCTAGACCGACTTGGCCCGCATCGAGCTGCGATGATGGCATCGTTGAATGATGCGGTAAAAGCGGCGAGTCAACATCACCAGGCTGAGGCATTCGGACAAGGGGATATGTTCGGTGTCCTGACTGATGCGCCAGAAGAAGTTGAAAACAAATATACCCAAGTCCCTCCATGGCCTGAGAAAGTATGGTTGGAAGGTGAGCGTGAGACTCTTGGCTTATATTTGACCGGACATCCCATTAACGCGTATTTGAAGGAACTAAACAAATACACCAGTTGTCGACTAAAAGACGCGACTCCGACACGACGAGATCAATCAGTGACCGTCGCAGGCTTAGTAATCGCCGCCCGGGTTATGACCACCAAGCGTGGAACTCGTATCGGTATCATGACACTGGATGACCGAAGTGGTCGAATGGAAGTGATGTTATTCTCCGATGCGCTAGATCGGTATGCAGAACTTCTCGAAAAAGACAGAATTTTAGTGGTTTCCGGACAGGTCAGCTTTGATGACTTCAATGGTGGCCTTAAAATGTCGGCGCGTGAAGTGATGGATCTTGGCAGCGCGCGCGAAAAATACGCTCGTGGTTTATCGGTATCGATTGATGCAAATCAGATCAATGATCAGTTCTTCGAGCAGTTCAGTCGTATTTTAGAACCGCACAAAGCCGGAACCGTACCCGTCAATGTATACTACCAGCGTGCCGACGCCAGAGCGCGGTTAACATTGGGCACCGAGTGGCGAGTAACGCCTAGTGATACATTAATAGACGACTTAAAACAGTTACTTGGTTCAACCCAGGTAGAACTTGAATTTAACTAAAAAATTCAGTGCGATATGTAAGACGCTGAGTCAACAAGGATTCATAGATGAGCCTAAACTTTCTTGAATTTGAAAAGCCAATTGCAGAACTAGAAGCAAAAATTGAAGCCCTGCGCGATGTATCTCGCCACGGTGGTGATGCTGCGGTTGACCTAGATAAAGAAATCGAACAGCTAGAGAAAAAGAGCCTGGAACTGAAGAAAAAAACCTTTAGTAACTTAGGTGCGTGGGAAACTGCTCAGCTGGCTCGTCACCCATTACGTCCGTATACACTGGATTACGTTCAGCATGTATTTGAAGAGTTTGATGAACTTGCAGGTGACCGTGCGTTCGCGGACGACAAAGCTATTGTGGGTGGTATCGCTCGCCTGGAAGGCCGGCCTGTAATGATCATCGGTCACCAGAAAGGTCGTGAAACCAAAGAGAAAGTGAGACGTAACTTTGGTATGCCAAAACCTGAAGGTTACCGTAAAGCGCTTCGCCTGATGGAAATGGCTGAGCGCTTTAACATGCCAATCATCACCTTTATCGACACTGCTGGTGCTTATCCTGGTGTTGGTGCGGAAGAACGCGGCCAGTCTGAAGCTATCGCAAAGAACCTTAAAGTGATGTCAGGTCTTAAAGTTCCAGTGATCTGTAACGTTGTAGGTGAAGGCGGTTCAGGTGGTGCTCTCGCGATTGGTGTGGGTGACTACGTGAACATGCTTCAGTACTCTACGTACTCAGTAATTTCACCGGAAGGTTGTGCTTCTATTTTGTGGCGCGACTCTGATAAAGCTCCTCAGGCGGCAGAAGCAATGGGTCTGACTGCACCTCGTCTTAAAGAGCTTGAGCTGATCGATGAAATTATCGAAGAGCCTCTGGGCGGTGCACATCGTAATCATGTTCAAATGGCAGAAAACATGAAAGCAACTCTGCTTCGTCAGCTGGAGGAGTTAGTACATCTAGATAAAGAAGCGTTGCGTGAGCGTCGTTACCAGCGTCTGATGAGCTACGGTTACTGCTGATTCTTGCTTAGATAAGGTATAACATAGAAAGGGTTGGATGTGAGTCCGGCCCTTTTTTGTATCTCTTGGACCGAATCTTTATGGAATCGCTTTATCAGCACTTTGCCCGGATATTAACGGCGTACTATCAGCCTCAGACTAAAGTCGTTTTAGCCTTTAGTGGTGGCGTTGATTCTCGCTTGTTGCTCGAATTACTGCGTCGTTATCAGCAAGAACATGCTATTCGCTGCCATGCTGTGTATGTACATCATGGATTAAGCGATAACGCCGATGATTGGGCTGATAAATGCCGATTGTGGGCAGCTCAAGCAGGTATTTCCTTTGCGATAGAACGCGTTAGTCTGGATATCGGTAGTGGCGAAAGTATCGAGTTACTCGCCCGTGAAGCACGCTACCAGGCACTTGAGAAGCACGTTGAGCATGGCGATCTGTTAATGACAGGGCAGCATGCTGATGATCAGCTTGAAACCTTCCTTCTGGCGCTAAAACGTGGCAGTGGCCCTAAAGGGTTGTCATGCATGGCTGAGAGTATGCCTTTTTCACAAGGTACTCTTATCCGGCCACTACTGCCTATTCGTCGAGAAGATATCGAGGCCATTGCACAGTCGTTAGACCTTGAATGGGTAGAAGATGAGAGCAACCAAGATACCCGTTACGACCGTAATTTTCTGCGCCATCAAGTTGTCCCCGAGTTGTCCCGACGCTGGCAGAGTATTCACCAGGCAGTGCAACGCAGCGCGTCCCTTTGTGCTCAACAAGAATCGCTATTAGACGAACTGCTTAATGATATCTTTCAGCGAGCATTGCAGGCAGACCTAAGCTTAGATATTGCGCAGCTAGTGTCACACAGCGAGCTTGCCCGCGCTCGTTTAATTCGCATGTGGCTTGCTAAGCAGAATGCTCAGATGCCAACTCAAATGCAACTCGGTCTGATCTGGAAAGAAGTAGCTCAGGCACAGCAAGATGCCAATCCAAAACTTAAGTTAAAGCAGGGTGAAGTACGCCGCTTCCAGAACAAACTGTACTGGGTTACTGAAATGCCTGATCTCACCGACTGGCAAAGCACAATACGCCTTAATTTACCGCTTGTTCTTCCAGGGAGCTTAGGTGATTTAACGTTAAGCTCCGCGTCAAAACAAGCTAACATCGCGCTGCCGTCGCAGCCCGATCTACTAAGTGTTACATTCAACCCGGAGGGGCTGTCTGCTCATCCGGAAACACGTAATCACAGCCGCAAACTAAAAAAAATTGTTTCAGGAGTACCGGGTGCCGAGCTGGTTGCGTCGTCAGACTCCGATTCTTATGTATCAAGGCCAGGTAGTAGCCGTCGCCGATTTGTTTATTGATAAGGCATTTAGTGGTCAGGATTGTGAGCTGATTTGGCGTAAGCATCTGTAATCCGTGAGATAATATTGAAAATACGTCTAAATAAAAATCGATTAGGTGATGCAATGAAAAAAGTAATGATGGGTGCTGTTATGGCGCTAACCATGTTGTCAGGGCAAGCGTTGGCGACAGGTGATGTTGCTGCCGGACAGGCTAAATCGGCAGTGTGTGCTGCGTGTCATGGTGCTGATGGTATTGCTGCTATTCCTGGATACCCGAATCTGAAAGGGCAGAATGCACAGTACATCATGAGCTCAATCAAAGCGTACAAGAACAAAGAGCGTAATGGTGGTCTCGCAGCAGTAATGCAGGCACAAGCATCACTGCTTTCTGATGATGATATTGCTAACTTAGCAGCGTACTATTCCAGCTTATAGTTGCACTTTCTTTAGTGAATCTTAACCAAAGCCAGAGCATTGCTCTGGCTTTGTGATTTTTGCTCTAAAATATTCATCAAACTCAATATATTATAATGCTGATTAGAGACAAAGATTGAATGTTGTAAGACGGTAAACGATAATATCCGCATACGATTGATGCTTAAGGGAAGAACATGAAGAAGATTGAAGCGATTATCAAGCCATTTAAACTGGACGATGTTCGAGAAGCGTTAGCTGAAGTAGGCATCACAGGGATGACCGTTTCTGAGGTCAAAGGTTTTGGTCGTCAGAAAGGTCACACTGAGCTGTACCGCGGTGCAGAATATATGGTCGATTTTCTGCCTAAGGTGAAATTAGAAATTGTCGTCACGGAAGATGTGGCTGATAAGTGTGTTGAAACCATTATTGAGACCGCGCAAACAGGTAAAATTGGTGACGGTAAGATTTTCGTAACTGATGTCGAGCGCGTTATCCGTATTCGTACCGGTGAAGAAGACGAAGAAGCGATCTAAATTTCAATGCGAATTTATTTTCGATTAAGCTTAAGGGAGCCTGATAAGGCTCCTTTTTTATTACATATAGTTAGGTAAGGCCTCATGCTTAAACGTATTGTCCTGGCAATAGTCTTTTTTTTCATGGCCGTGGTACTCGGCTTTCAACTCATCTTCACTGTTCCGGAGCAACCACAGATTATCACGCAGGCTGGTGAAGAGATTAGCGAGGATATTCAGTGTATTGCGTTTAATAACTCACAATTCTTAGATGACAATGGTCAGCTCAATGTTTTAGTCTGGAATATATATAAACAAGGGAAAGAAAACTGGCAAACTGCGCTTGAACGACTGTCAGCAGACAGGCAATTGTTACTGCTGCAAGAGGCAAGCATGACAGAGTCATTTAAGCAGTGGCTGGTGGATGGCAGCTGGATAAGCAACCAAGTAAGTGCATTTAAAGCGTTGGGAAGCGGGGCTGGGGTCATTAATATTGCGCAAAAATTGCCGGAAAAAGCCTGTGCTTACACGTCGACTGAACCCTGGTTGCGTTTACCAAAATCCGCACTGTACAGCCAGTATCGCCTGAGTAACGGAGATACGCTTGCGGTGGTCAACATACATGCGATTAATTTCACGGTCGGAACAGATGAATACAGCTCCCAGATCTCCGCACTTGAGACATTACTAAAGCAACATTCAGGGCCGATTGTATTCGCGGGTGATTTTAACAGTTGGAATGAATACCGCTTGGATGCAATGAAGCAAGCTTTACAAAAAGCTAACCTACAAGAAGTGAAATTTACACCGGACCATAGAACCCAATTCATTACCGGACAACGACTCGACCATGTGTTCTATCGTGGGCTAGTCATTAAAAACGCGAAAGCGCCGCAGAGCGACGCTTCCGATCATAATCCATTACTTGTTTCGTTTGTCCTAGAAGACTAAGCGTTAGACGATCAACTCACGATAATGTAAAGCGCCCAGACTACGTAGAATACGATCCATGGCAGGCTTGCACTCACCAGAGCCTGCCCGCGTTCAAACTCAGTCCAGGTCAGAACGACGCCGTAACCTAAAACGATGTACCATGGCAGCAGCAGAGGTAGTGAGCTGGCAAAGTGACACCACTCATTGGTGAGCGGCAATTTCAGCAGACCATTAAGGCTGTTGAGATCGGCCGCGTATGTCATCACTTGACCATGTTTGAGTAACAAACTTGCATAACTTGCAATATCCCCAAGAACAGCTGGGAACAGAACAGCACACGACGCTGCAAACCATTTCCAGTAGCCGTACTGTTGTTTGCTTGCTTTCGTTGCAAGTAAAAACCAAAGCGCTAACAGCAGTAGTGTGGCAAAGCGGTTGACTACATCGTTGATGATCGCACCTGCCATTAAGGTGTTTGGCTCCAACAGTGCGGCTTGATCAGGATCGATTTGCTGGAACTGAGCAGTCAGTTGCTCACTAAGCCAAGAGAAGTCGACATTGGAGAAGTATGCACCCCAAAACAGGAACGGACTGATCATCAATACGATGAAAGGTTGCCACCCCCAACTACCACGTTGATATAGCGCAAGAAAACATGATGTTGGTGCACGAAAAATGTCCAACAGCATTACAAGCGGATTGCTTGATGGATTCATATACTTACCTTAGTTACGTCAACGTACAATTTAAGTTTTTGGCCTGGCTGCAGGTACTTCTTATTCTGAAGAGAGTTCCAGTTTACGATGTCTTTACTCTTCACTTTAAACTTACTTGCGATACCGCTGATGGTGTCGCCAGAGCGCACGTTGTAGAATACCGTTCGGATTACAGCACCATCCGCTGCTTTCTTCCAGATTACAATGTTTTGACCCTTTCTTAACGTATCTTTAGGTCCCATGCCGTTCCACTTAGCCAGAGACTTGTATGACACGTTATTGTCACGAGCAATGGTCCACAAGCTTTCACCTGACTGCACCACGTGCGTCAGCTTAAGGTCGCCGCGTACTTTAGACTGAGTCTTGCTCAGGCGGTTATCTGCTGATAACGCGTATTTGGCGTCATCCTTAGTGGATGTTGGGATCAACAGATATTGGCCAATGCGAATGTTATTATTGGCAAGGCCGTTTGCACGTCGAATCACTTTCGTCGTTGTGCCATATTTCTGTGCTAGTACGCCGAGCGAGTCGCCGGATTTCACTTGATAGCGAGCTACTTTCACACCTTTGCCACGATTCGCCGCAACCTCAGCAAGGAAGGTGTCTTTCTTTTCAATAGGGATCAGCAGCTTGTGTGGGCCATCTGGTGCGGTGGACCACTGGTTATAAGCAGGGTTATAGCTTTGTAACTCTTTAACAGTAAGACCAGCGTAATCGGCAGCAATCGCTAAATCCAGCTGTTCTTTAGGGTCGACAAGTGTGAGTACTGGTTTGTTAGCGATAGCAGGGATGTTAAGGCCGTACTTATCCTGGTTCGCAATGACATCAGCAAGTGCTAAGAGTTTTGGCACATAGCCGCTGGTTTCTTTAGGTAGATCCAAAGAGAAAAAGTCGGTTGGTTTACCCTGACTTTTATTTTTGCGAATCGCTTTAGATACGCGGCCACCACCGCTGTTGTACGCAGCGATGGAATGTGTCCAGTCATCAAATCGATTGTTTAATTTTACAAGGTAGTCTAGTGCGGCTTCGGTAGAGGCTGCGACATCACGACGTCCGTCATACCAGTAGTTTTGCTCCAGCCCCATCATTTTTCCCGTACCGGGAACAAATTGCCAGAGTCCGGCAGCACTACCATGTGAGTATGCAAATGCGTCGAAAGAGCTTTCTACCACGGGCAGTAAAGCCAGCTCCATTGGTAAACCACGCTTTTCAATTTGTTCCACAATCATGTACAGAAACGGCTCTGCACGTTTTGATACTGTCTTTAAATGGTTCGGGTGCTTTAAATACCAGGTACGGTAGTAGTTCACCTTTTTATTGTTCGGAATGTCCATTTCCAGCTGCATAGCAATACGCTGCCATACATCTTCTTGTTCCTGGGGAGAAAGCACTTTCGGCGTCTCTTTAGCTTCATTCTCGGCTAAAGGATGCTTACTATCTGCCTCTTCCTTAGCTGCTTGCTTTGCAGCTAGCTCTGATTTGTTGGTTTCAGGAGTGGTTGTTGTTGAGTCTGGAGAAGTCATCTGACAACCAGAAAGCAATAACACCAACGCCAAACTGTACTTCAAACGCATGGATTCAGCCTATTTAGGGCCTTTTTATCTTCTCCGGCCTGTCGCGTAGCTTTCACTACGTAGCAATCGCAAGATAATAGACATATTTCTTTAAACATAAACGAAAGAGGCTTAAAGCCTCCGGGGAGAGATACAAGTATATTTATACTCTTCCCAAAACGCAGAGAAGCGCCAGCGGCGCCTCTCTGAAAAACAACCCATGATGATACTGGGGTCTTGTAAACTTACAAGTAAAAGTTGGTTAAAATTCGTTCTTCCACTCTCTTAATGCAGTAAAAACCGAGCACGGATCGCTGTTTTTTATACGGCTTGTCACAGATTTAATAACGTCAGGGGCAGAAGTTCGCAAAAATGGATTGATCCACTTCTCTTGACGCAGCGTCGTAGGAAGGGTAGGAGTATTCAGCGCGCGCAGTCTGTTTACGTCGTCACGATACTGACGAAGTTGCTCATTATCTGGTTCTACCGCAAGGGCAAAGGCGACGTTGCTGGCAGTATACTCATGTGCACAATAAACTTTCGTTTCTTCTGGTAGCGCAGCGATTTTACTTAGTGATTCAAACATCTGCTCTGACGTGCCTTCAAAAATACGGCCACACCCGGCAGAAAATAACACATCACCACAAAACAATTTACCATCACCTACATAGCCAATGTGACCTAATGTATGTCCGGGTAAACCCAGAACCATAAAGATTTCGCCGAAGAGTTCCAGCTTATCGCCTTCTTCCATCGGGGCAGTAAGGGTCGGTATCGGTTCCGCTTTGGGGCCGACAACGGCGACATCAGGAAAAGCGCGCACTAAATCCGGAACGCCACCAATGTGATCATTGTGGTGGTGCGTAATCATTATCGCTTCTAAAGTTAACTCGTTAGCGTGCAAATATTCTAAAAC
The DNA here is from genome assembly GCF_905175385.1 of Vibrio sp. B1FLJ16. Taxonomy (NCBI): domain Bacteria; kingdom Pseudomonadati; phylum Pseudomonadota; class Gammaproteobacteria; order Vibrionales; family Vibrionaceae; genus Vibrio; species Vibrio sp. B1FLJ16. The sequence continues at coordinate 2,205,181 of NZ_HG992749.1, read as the reverse complement.
AGGTTTTGCATCTCCCGGATCCACGACGGCGCAGCGCTTATCGTTATTTTGTATCAGCCAGATGTAATTATCATTAAATGCAGGTATGCTTTTGATCTCTAACACGATTCGTTCTCCGTCACCCAAATTAGTCAGGTGGTTAATGAAACCAGCACTCAGCAACAAAACTTTACCGCACCCGTCGTCTTGGTCTGATATGAACAACGGTCCTTGGGTGCTTGAGTCAATTCAAACCCGGCTTGATGAGTGGTGTCCGAAACTTTTCGGTTACCACATGCTAAAACTGGGTGGGTTGAGCTGTGAGCTAACCAGCTGTAACTGTAACATTCAACACCAAGTCAACGTAGATATCCAGAATCCGTTGCACAATGTGATTGCAGATGGTTACGAATTGCCCTTTTTGGAAAAAAGTTTTGATGTAGTTATTCTGGCTCATCAACTTGACTATGCAAGTGATCCACATCGCCTGTTAAGGGAAGTGGACAGGGTTATGATGGATGACGGCTATCTGATCATCACCGGATTTAACCCGTTCAGTTTTACGGGGATAGCGAGCCTTTTACCCTGGCGTAAGAACAATTTGCCATGGAGCGGGCGCATGTTTTCATCTAACCGGATTCAGGATTGGTTGGGGTTGTTAAACTATCAGGTGATTCATCGTGACCGATATGCGTTTTTCCCGATGAAACGCTATCGAACAATGTGGACGTGGTTGGAAAACAGTTTAGGGGACTGGGCGTCGCCGGCTGGCAGTTTGTATTACATCGTTGCACGTAAACGAACTTACCCTCTCAAACCTATTAAGTCTCACTGGCGCATAAAGAAAAAGCTTACGCCACTTGGAGTCATGAATCGAGAGGGTATTAGCTCGAAAAAGATAACGAGCGACGAGGGTTAAGAAGGCTGATAGCCGATATCTTCGTCAGTTGGATTCTCTGCTGCAGTTCGGGCTAACTCGTCACAGATCTCGTTTTCCCGGTGACCTGCGTGACCTTTTACCCAGTGCCATTCTACCTGATGACGCGCAGTTTCTTTATCCAGTGCTTGCCATAAATCGGCATTCTTAACCGGCTTTTTGTCTGCTGTTTTCCAGCCACGCTTTTTCCAGTTATGTATCCACTGCGTAATTCCTTGTCGCACATACTGACTGTCGGTGGTTAGCGCCACTTTACAAGGCTCTTTTAGTGTCTGAAGAGCAACAACGGCCGCGAGCATTTCCATACGGTTGTTGGTTGTAAGTGTATAACCTTTAGAAAGCGTCTTTTCCACGTCCTTGTAGCGCAAAACGATGCCGTAACCACCAGGTCCGGGGTTACCTAAACAAGATCCGTCAGTGAAAATCTCAACGTGTTTGGTCATATTTTTGGTACTATTAGCCGAAATATTTAATAAAGCATAGTCTGACACACATAACCTTATGAATACCAGCAGCAATTCTGAACATAGTCGCATTGTCGTTCTCGATACCGAAACCACGGGTATGAACCAAGAAGGCGGTCCTCACTACTTAGGGCACCGCATTATCGAAATCGGTGCTGTGGAGATCATTAACCGTAAGCTGACTGGGCGTCACTTCCACGTCTACTTAAAGCCAGATCGTGACATTCAACCTGAAGCGGTTGAGGTTCACGGTATTACTGATGAGTTTTTGGTTGATAAACCCGATTACGCGAGCGTTCACAAGGAGTTTCTCGATTTCATCAACGGTGCGGAGCTGGTTGCTCACAATGCGCCCTTCGATACCGGCTTTATGGACTACGAGTTTGAAAAACTCGATCCGGCTATCGGTAAGACCGATGATTTCTGTAAGGTGACCGATACGCTAGCCATGGCGAAGAAAATCTTCCCGGGCAAGCGAAATAACCTCGACATTCTCTGTGAACGTTACGGTATTGATAACTCCCACCGTACTCTTCACGGGGCTTTGCTCGATGCGGAGATTCTGGCTGACGTTTATTTGCTGATGACCGGTGGCCAGACAAGCCTCGAGTTTAACGCGAATAAGCAGGAAGGGGGCGTCGAGACTGTTCGCCGTATTGAAGGAAGAAAAGCGCTAAAGGTTTTGCGTGCAAGTGCCGATGAATTAGATGCACACCAGAAAAGATTAGAACTGGTGAATGACTGTATTTGGCATCAATAGGAGAAGCTATGCTGAGGGCTTTGCTGACCGCTGTTCTGGCGTTTTGGACTTGTGTTGCGAACGCGGCGGGTGAGTCAACTATGTCTTTGTTAGATAACCGCTTTCGTGTTGATCCTAGTATAGAACAAATTACGTTTCTGGTTTATCGTGAACAAAGTTCTCAACCGGTCGTATTAGTCCGTCCTGACGGTAAGAAGTATTATGCTTGGGGTACTTACGATAATGTACGCTGGTACCAGGAACCCTCGCTCGATATCATATCTGTCGATAATCCGATGCCCGGGCCCTGGCAAGCCGTGGGTAAAGTAACCCCGAAAAACAACGTCCGTTTAATTTCGCACTTAAAGTTAGGTACTGATGCCTTCCCTAATCACCTGTATAACGGTGAAGCACTCAAGTTTACGGCTCGGCTCACCTCTGAGGACGCTCCGCTTGTTTTACGTGATTTTCTCGACCGTGTGAATCTTCGCGTGACATTTACTAAGTTTGTTGAAAACGAAGATGAACTGATCAAAGAAGCTCGCCCGATACCAGCAGTAATTGGTGAGTTTGCAGATGACGGGCGTGGCTTAGATGAGCAAGCGGGTGATGGTGTGTTTACTGTCCAGTTACCAATTGAAGTTGAACCGGGTAAGTACCGTGCGCGAATTACATCGGGTAATGGCGTGTTTTTACGCGCTCAAGAACAAGTGGTGTTGGTTTACCCTGACCCGATATCTCGTACCTTTATTCAGTCGCGAAACATAGAAGAGGCACATCAGCTCGTGGTAAGTGGCGAGCAAGGTATGATTGCGCCTGGTTCCTTGGTAGTGAATGTTGAACAAAATGCGCCGGATGGATTTAAGAGCTACAGTCAGGGGCAGGTCTCCGACGATGGTTTGAAAACTACATTGAGTTTGAATAACGACCCAGCGCTTGGCAGATACTCATGGACAGGTAATATCTTTGCTACCGATTTAGCGACCAAACGCGAACTGGTCTTCCCTATCCGGGAGCAGACGTTCAGCGTTGTGGATGAAATTGATCTGCGAGCCGCGCGTAAAGCGAAGGAAGCAGAACTGGCAGAGCAGCACCGTATCGCACTGGAAAAACGAGTTATCGCCAAACGTGAATCTGATCGTCAGCGGAGTATCATCATTATCGCAATTGGTAACTTAATCATGCTGATCATCAGCGTTTTGGTCTGGCGGATATGGCGTAAGCGCAAAGCCCAGAAAGATGAATTACCAGAAATGCAGCTAAAAATGCCAAAGAATTAAAGATTGATTTCATGATAAACAGAAAACGGAGCCAACTGGCTCCGTTTTCTATTTCAAAAGTCTACATGTGCGATGCAGGTACGAGCTATCCGCTTACGCCACTTCCGGGATTGGTTTTGGTGGCTGTTCCGGGTCTGGCTCTCTTTGTACAGTTGGCACTTGACCTTCACCAACGGCACTGATGTAACAGCCACTGAGTTTGATTGCCAGGTACATATCTGCACGAAGCAGTATCCCGCCGTCGCTGGTACTGATGCCTGTCAAGTCGCACCATTGGCGCAAGCGCCGTTTTCGCCCCGCTAATACTAAGCGGATCCCGCGTTTTTTCAGGATGTCGTGAATGTCAGCCAGTGTGGCCATCACACTTAAATCAAGATGCGTAAAGCTGGACACCGCATCGACAACCACACAAGTCACATCTTTATCACTCTCTACATGATCTAGTATCCGGCGCTTAAAATAAGGCGCATTAAAGTAGGTAAGCGGTGAGTTAAAGCGATAAATCATCATTCCCGGAATCGGCGATGCTTTTCCTGTGTCGTCGATGGTACGGATAGTCCCTTTTTCATCTAAGCCAAGTAGCTGGTCACTCGGGCGCATAACGATACGTAGAAACTGAAACAGCCCCAAAAATACCGCTAACGTAATTCCCGGAATAACACCGACGACCAGTACGGAAATAAATGTGATAACCGCCAGATAAAATGCATCCTTGTCGCGTACTCTCAAAGTCCAGATCGCTTTGAGATCGAGCAGTGATTGTGAGGCAATGATTAATACCACGCCAAGCGAGGAGATAGGGATAAACTGCAAAGGCTCGTAGATAAAAATAGCGATCACCGCAATGGTGAGCGCTGCAATAATAGAGACTAACTGAGATTTTCCGCCGTTAGCATCGTTTACTGCGGTACGAGAATCAGCTCCACTAATGGCAAATCCCTGAGAAAAAGCCGAGGCAATATTGGCAAAACCCAGAGCTCTGAATTCTTTATTCGCATCAATGTCATAACCATTTTTTGCCGCAAAACTGCGGGCGGTAAGCATCATGCTTACAAAACTCACAATCGCGAGGTTTAGGGCTGGGACGACCAGTTCACGTACTTCACCCAGTTCAAATTGTGGGGCTTGAAACTGAGGAAAGCCGCCTTGCGTCAGTCCGACCACAGACACGCCAATATCTTGTAAATGCAGTAACCAAACCGAGGTGGTCGTGACTAATATGGCAAGCATCGCAGCTGGCCAAGTGGGGCGAAAACGCTTGGTGAGCAGATAGACAACAACTGTGGCAATACTTAATGTAACCGTTGGCCAGTGGAGTTCAGTCAAGCGCTGAGGTGCTTCCCATAAACGCTCCAGCAGGTAACGCTGTTCATATTTCCAGCCAACGACCTTCGCAAACTGGCTGACGATAATAGTGAGTGCGACGCCGTTAAGTAGCCCAAGGAGTATAGGGCGAGAGAGAAAGTCAGCAAAGATCCCTAAATTGAATCGGCTTGCGACCACACACCAGATACCCGTCATTGCTGTCATGGTCATGACCAGTTGCCAGTGTTTGGTGGGATCACCTGCTGCAAGAGGAGTCACAACAGCGGCAATAACTGCGCAGGTTGCCGCATCGGGGCCTACGATAAGTTGTCGTGAAGTCCCCATCAGGGCATATACCAGCATCGGTAGTACACATGAATAGAGGCCGACAATGGCAGAAACACCGGTTAACTGTGCGTAAGCGATGGCGACAGGTAATGCAACGGCAACAACAGAGAATGCAGAACGGAAATCATTGCTTAGCCACTCTCGTTGGTAATGTTTAAGCTGAATGAGTCCCGGGAACCACTGCAAAAAAAGTATTCTGGCCAATAAATTCACCCATAAAATTAGTTAAGTCACTGTAAATTATATACCGTTCTGTTAACCCTTCGTGAGCTATTTCTCAGCAGAAGTGAAAAGTAACCGGAGTAGCATCACCTCTCTATCTCTGTGTTTTATAAGCCGATCATCAAGTCGTTGTTATTTGGAATTATCACTTAAATTTCGGTTTCAAAATTTGAAATGACGTCACATATTTACCGTGCGTCGTACAATTTGGCTATTATTAACATTAGTGTTAATAACCGTAAATTTACTTTGTATGTCTATCTGGTCCTATTGAAGAGTATGGGTGGTCAAATAAAACCTCCATTACCTAAGAAGAGGAGAATAGGAAATGACAGATTATCGTAAAGATGAAGCAAAGCGGGTTCGTGATGCTGCAAGTCAAATGGCTTATGACCGAGAACATCCGAACCACCAAAGTAATGGTGATGAGCAACGCTTCGCGAGTGCAAATTACGCAATGAGTTTTACGAAAGGCCTAGAGCACGACGAAGATACTGGATTGATAGTAAACGCAGGAGACTTTAGAGCGTTTCGTTCGGCTATTGACCATGGCAAGGTTGATGCATTTACAACGTCTGTCCCCTCTGCGGTTCAAAAGCAGAGGCAGTGGGAAGCGCCCACGGCAGGTTTGGTGTGTGACTTACAAGGTCCTGATTCTCATTCAGTCACAATGGCTCCCGCACCTGTATTAGGCTCCAAAGAACTTGCTTATGAGATGGCAGAGGTATATGAGTTAGCGTTGTTACGTGATGTTCCTTTAACTGAGTTTAAGGGGAGCTCTAATGGCAACTTAACGGGATCTATGCTTGAACAATCCATTTATCGTTTAAATAAGATCGAATACGATATTTCTGGTAGGGAAGGGCGCTCTCGTAAAAATAATGATGGAGATATCATTGGTCAGACAGCATTTCGAGGCTCTTCACCTGGTGTCGACATAGGACCATACTTGTCTCAATTCATGCTATTAGGTACCAAAAGTGTTGCAGGTGATGGAGATATCACGGATGGTATTATCGGTTACGGTGCGTTGAGTATTAATCAAAAAGTACCCGTTGCGCTGGCAGGTGTGAACTTCATGACCACAGATGCGAGTTGGTTGGCGGTACAAAATGGCGCGGACACACAAAGTGGTAGCGAAGTGGATCTTTACGGCTCACCGCCGGTGGCACGAAGGTTTATATCCACCCCGCGAGATCTTGCTACTTATGTGCATTACGATGCTCTCTATGAAGCCTACCTCAATGCTTGCTTAATACTGCTTGGAATGAAAGTGCCTACTGATCCAGGCTTCGATAGTTTGTCTGGTCGTGGTCAATTAAGCCTGAATAGCTTTGCACCGGATGATCCTGTTATTACTCGTTTCTGGGAAACTCATGAACGTGAGGCTGGTGGTTTTGCCCTCTGGGGCGGCCCGCATATATTGACACTCGTTACTGAAGTGGCAACACGTGCCTTAAAAGCCGTTCGTTACCAAAAGTTTAATACTCATTGCCGTCTGCGTCCTGAAGCTTTAGCTGCCCGTATCCATAAAGCAACGCAAATCGAGACTAACTTTCCTTCCGTTGAAGGCTTTTTTACAGGATTGCGGGGTGACATCCTGGACACGGTTGCAGCGATAGAGGATTTGAACTCGTCTGGAACTAGTTTACTTCCTATGGCTTTTCAAGAAGGCTCTCCAATGCACCCTTCTTATGGTGCTGGTCATGCGACAGTAGCCGGAGCCTGTGTCACAATCCTTAAAGCTTATTTCGATACTAATTGCGCACTGCTTGAACGTAGTGGAAATGTCATGTTTTCGGTACCACAAGCCGGAGATACTCCCGTAGCGTATGTATCAAATTATGATGATAGTGATGCAACAAAAGTAGGTGATTCTCTTGTTAAAGAACAACCTGATCATTTTCTTACTGTGGAAGGCGAGTTAAACAAACTGGCTGCTAATATCTCTATCGGGAGAAATATGGCTGGGGTGCACTATTACTCCGATTACTACGACAGCCTGCGAATGGGTGAGAAAATTGCGTTGGGCATTTTAGAGGAGCAAGCACTTTGCTATACCCAAGAACCGTTTGTTCTTTCTGTACCAACATTTGACGGAGAAGTTCGCCGAATCGGTGCGCCATAACTCAATAATGAGCACGTAGTGCATGAGAGCAACGAATAAATTGCTGGTGGCTTATAGTCGCTGAATGCTGATTAATGAAAAATAAAACGGGAGCCGATTAGCTCCCGTTAGTTTTTATTATCGTTTAAGTTTTTATCCGATTAAGCGACGCTCTCCATCTGAGGATAGCTCGGCTTCGCGGCTAATAGTTCTGGGGCAAAGTCATCAACATTGATGGTATCCAGGCGATGCTGTTCTGCTTCTTTTAGCAGTTCCGCTTCTTCCGGAATAATAATTCCTTGCTCCAGTCCTTCTTCAGCAATCAAATCCAGACGCAGGAACGGACGGCGTTTACCCTGCGCTTTGCACACTTTGTCGAATACCGGTTCTGCCTGCAAAATGACTGACAGTGCTAGTTCAATCTTACCTGCAGGGTTGTGCTCTGTTGGTTCCAGGTACTGACCGCGACCGATACGAGAGCGGGTTGCACTTGGTGTTTGCAGAATACGAGCTACTTTGCTGTCTAGTTTGTCGTTTGGCGCTTTACGAACGCGGCCAAATGGCATGATCAGTATACGAAGCGCGCGACCAAACACCTTGTTTGGGAAGTTAGCAAGGAACTCATCAACGGCAATTTCTGCCTGCTTCAGGCTGTCTTGTAATCCCCAGTGTACCAGTGGTAAATCTTCAACCGGACGGCCATCTTGTTCGAAGCGTTTAAGCGCTGCAGAACTCAAGTAGAGCTGACTTAGAATATCACCAAGGCGCGCAGAAAGACGCTCTTTACGTTTAAGTGAACCACCAAGCACAGCCATAGAAATGTCAGACAGAAGCGCCAGGTTAGCACTGTAACGGTTAAGTTGCTGGTAGTAACGCTTGGTCGCATCTTTAGTCGGTGCTGATGAACCAAGACCATCGCTCAGACCGAACCAAATGCTGCGTACAAGGTTACTCATGGTAAAGCTGACATGGCCTGCAAGCGCTTTATCAAACTTCTCTACTGCGTCACTTGCGTCTGAATATGCCGCGTTCATTTCTTCCAGTACGTATGGATGACAACGAATCGCACCCTGACCGAAGATGATCATAGATCGAGTCAGAATGTTTGCACCTTCTACGGTAACTGCGATAGGCGAGCCTTGGTAACCACGAGCGAGGAAGTTCGACGGACCAATACAGATGCCCTTACCACCGACGATATCCATGGCATCAATGATGCTCTGCTGACCACGGTGTGTACAGTGGTATTTCACGATAGCGGAGATGACGGATGGTTTTTCACCAAGGTCGATACCAGCCACAGTTAAGTTGCTGGCAGCATCCATAACGTAAGCGTTACCACCGATTCGTGCCAATGGTTCTTCAATACCTTCCATGTGTCCGATAGGCTGTTTGAACTGACGGCGGATACGTGCGTAAGCACCGGTTGCCAGTGCGGCTGTTTTAATGCCACCCGTCGAGTTAGATGGTAGGGTAATACCACGGCCAACAGACAAACACTCAACCAGCATACGCCATCCCTGGCCAGCCATCTTCTCACCGCCGATAATGAAATCGATAGGAACGAAGATATCTTTACCGCGTGTCGGGCCGTTCTGGAATGGTACGTTTAGTGGGAAGTGACGATTACCAATCTCAACGCCTTTCACGTCGGTCGGGATAAGAGCACAAGTAATACCAAGATCTTCTTTATCACCAAGCAAGCCTTCTGGATCGCGCAGTTTAAACGCAAGGCCAAGCACGGTTGCAACTGGAGCTAGCGTAATGTAGCGCTTATTCCATGTCAGGCGCATACCTAACACTTCTTTGCCTTCCCATTGGCCTTTACATACAACACCGTAATCTGGGATTGAGCCTGCATCAGAACCTGCTTCCGGGCTGGTCAGAGCGAAACATGGGATCTCTTTACCTTCGGCTAAACGAGGTAGGTAGTGGTTTTTCTGCTCTTCTGTACCATAGTGTTGCAGTAGTTCGCCCGGGCCTAATGAGTTAGGTACACCGACAGTAGAAGAGAGAACGCCGGAGACGCCGGTCAGTTTTTGCAGTACCAGTGACTGTGCGTAAGCTGAAAACTCCAGACCACCGTATTTCTTCTTGATGATCATGGCGAAGAACTTGTTGTCTTTCAGGTACTGCCATACTTCAGGTGGCAAATCGGCAAGTTCATGGGTGACCTGAAAGTCATTAACCATGGCACAAACGGTATTTACCGGACCATCAAGGAACGCCTGTTCTTCTGCACTTAGTTTCGGTGTCTGAATTGCGTGTAGTTTTTGCCATTCAGGCTTGCCCTTAAACAGTTCAGCTTCCCACCAAACCGTGCCTGCATCTAAGGCTTCTTTTTCGGTTTGAGACATAGCCGGAAGGACTTTTTTGAAAACAGCTAACGCCTTGCGGCTGATAAGCGACTGGCGAATACCTGAAACTGCGAATACAGCAATAGCAAGTATATAAACTGCCCAGCCAATAAAGCCTGCAGAGCCGGCGATAGTCAGCACTAACATGACAGCAGTCAGTAGACTGACAGATTTTACGAGTGACATGCGGTGATAGAGCGTAATGCCCAACACGGCGGTCATCGCAATAATTGAAAGCAAGATGTCCATATGTATTTTCCTTTTCAGACTTTATAAATGTTGTACGTCTGCTTCTGATAAGAGGTCTAACCAGCAATGTTAATTGTAAGCAAATTATTAATAAAATGTAAAACCAATGATTGGATAAAAAGTGATCTAAGTAGAGTAATGATTCTAAAGTTGCGATTTGGGTGCCGTTTTCTTAAGCAAAATACCAAGTTTATTACTGCTGCCGATCCAAATCTGCTGGTTCACTATCGACACTAATTCTCGTTTGTGGGTAAACTCTCTGTAACGAGATGTCTGGTGCGGAAATCGCGTCAGGACAATTTGCCAAGGTAATGCAATTACATACCAAAGGCCGACATAATAAAGAGAACGTCTTATGTACCAAGATCTGATTAGAAATGAGTTAAATGAAGCTGCTGAAGTGCTCAACAAATTTTTAAGCGATGACCATAACATTGCTCAAATTGAAGCGGCTGCAAAAATGATTGCGGATTCGTTTAAGCAAGAAGGTAAGGTTCTGTCTTGTGGTAACGGTGGTTCACACTGTGACGCTATGCACTTTGCTGAAGAATTGACAGGTCGCTACCGTGATAATCGCCCAGGTTATGCTGGTATCGCGATTTCGGATCCAAGCCACCTTTCTTGTGTGAGTAACGATTTTGGTTACGATTTTGTTTTCTCTCGTTATGTGGAAGCGGTTGGCCGTAAAGGTGACGTTCTGTTTGGTTTATCGACATCTGGTAATTCAGGCAATATCCTTAAAGCAATTGAAGCGGCAAAAGCAAAAGGTATGAAGACCATTGCTCTGACGGGTAAAGACGGCGGTAAAATGGCTGGTCTGGCGGATATCGAAATTCGTGTACCGCACTTTGGTTACGCAGACCGTATTCAGGAAGTACATATTAAGATTATTCATATCGTCATTCAGCTGATTGAAAAAGAGATGGAATAATACCAATCTAAATAAGTACTTGATCATTCTTGCTGGTTAAAATCGCTGATAGCTGCGTTATAGATTTTGCAATTAGAATAACTAGTTAAAGCAATCTATGCCTTGTTCTAAATGATTTTTCCTGAGCAATACATTGACCACTTACTTATCCAGATTGGTATAAAGTTTCGCAGCTTTTATCTGAGTTGCGGTATAGGTAAGGAGTTCGTTAAACGATGTGTGAGTTGCTCGGCATGAGCGCCAATGTTCCGACTGATATTTGTTTCAGCTTTACAGGCTTGATGCAACGTGGAGGCCGTACAGGCCCGCACCGGGATGGCTGGGGTATCACGTTTTATGAAGGCAAAGGTTTCCGGACTTTTAAAGATCCTAAACCTAGCTGTGATTCTAAAATTGCTGAACTGGTGCAGAACTATCCGATTAAAAGCCGTGCAGTGATCAGTCACATTCGTCAGGCAAACCGGGGCGGAGTTAATTTAGAAAATACTCATCCGTTCACACGTGAGTTATGGGGTAAGTACTGGACTTTTGCTCACAATGGTCAGTTGACGGACTATCAGGATTTGTACACAGGACGGCATCGTCCCGTTGGGCAGACTGACAGTGAATTGGCTTTTTGCTGGCTGCTGAAACAGATGGAAGACCGCTACCCAGAGCCCCCGCAAGATATGGAGTCCGTTTTTCTCTATATTGCTAAGTGCTGCGATCAACTGAAGGAAAAAGGTGTATTCAACATGCTGCTCAGCGATGGAGAGTACGTTATGACCTATTGTACCAATCACTTATACTGGATCACGCGCAGAGCTCCATTTGGCAAAGCGGCTTTGCTTGATGAGGATGTGGAAATTAACTTCCAGGAAGAGACGACGCCTAACGATATCGTTTCTGTGATTGCGACTCAGCCTCTTACCGGTAATGAGGAATGGCAGCGAATGAAGCCTGGCGAATATGGCCTGTTTCATTTAGGTGAGTTAGTTAAAAACAATGCTAATGAGCTGTCAGATGTCGCGTTCGCACCAAAGAAAGTAGCAAGTCAGGCTCCGACAGAACCACTGGAATAGTTAAATCCTTCCATTTGTAAAAAAGGCAGTCAATTGACTGCCTTTTTTCTTGGAATTAAAAGAGGTTACTCTTCTTCAGCGGCTGCATAACCATGAGGCCCAAGCGCTTTGCCATCGAGCCACGCTTTGCCCTCTTGCATCTTTAGTCTTTCTTCAACAAGCCATTTGGTGACCATAGGGTAGATGCTGTGTTCCTGAGTCTGAACACGTGCAGCAAGCCTAACGGCGTCATCATCTTCAAACACCGGTACTTTTGCCTGCAGAATCACCGGACCGCCATCAAGCTCTGGAGTAACGAAGTGGACACTTGTGCCGTGCTCTTTATCTTTAGCATCAATCGCGCGCTGGTGGGTGTGTAACCCCGGGTATTTTGGCAGCAGGGAAGGATGAATATTGATCATCTTACCCATGTAATGCTTTACAAACTCGTTGCTGAGAATACGCATGTAACCAGCGAGAATTACCACATCGGGTTGATACTGGTCGATTTGTGTCATCAGTTCTGCGTCAAATGCTTCACGAGATTCAAAAGCTTTAGGATCTACAAAATGGCCATCAACATTAAATTGCTTTGCACGTTCTAACCCATAAGCATCCGCTTTATTTGAGAAAACAGCCGAGACTTGTGCGTCAGGTATGTTGCTTTCGCACGCTTCTAAAATAGCTTGTAAGTTGCTGCCGTTTCCTGAAATGAGGACCACTATGTTTTTTAGGGTATGGTTTTTCATGATGTTGGGACTGCCTTGATCCTGTAGGTTTGAGTTGCGTAGCTTCAAAAATTACCTGCTATTAGAAAGGGTTTTGTTGTTCTAGATAGCAAAATGAGGACCTAGTAATCTAGTGTCCCCATTATTTTTTATATTTTGAGCAAGCAGCGCAAATTATTTGATTTCAACTTGCTCTTCGCTTGCTTCAGCTTGAGCGATTTCACCAATCACCCATGCGTTTTCGCCTTCTTCTTTCAGAAGTGCAACGGCCGCGTCAGCCTGATCTTTTGGCAGAGCAACAATAAGACCAACACCACAGTTGAAGGTACGGTACATCTCGTGTGTTTCAACGTTACCTTTTTCTTGCAGCCATTGGAAAATAATAGGCCATTCCCAGCTCTTGCCGTCAATTACCGCTTTCGTGCCTTCAGGCAGAACGCGTGGAATGTTTTCCCAGAAACCGCCACCTGTAATATGAGAGATTGCATGGATATCGTGCTTCTCAATCATCTTAAGGGCTGATTTGATGTAAATCTTAGTTGGTTCCAGAAGGTGTTCGCCAATAGTGCGGCCTTCTAGCTCTTCGTTTTTGTCTGCGCCAGAAACTTCAAGGATCTTACGGATTAGCGAATAACCATTTGAATGAGGACCGCTTGAGCCAACTGCGATAAGTGCGTCACCTGCGGCTACTTTCGTGCCGTCGATGATGTCTTCTTTTTCAACCACACCAACACAGAAACCTGCTACGTCGTAGTCTTCTCCTTCGTACATGCCCGGCATTTCAGCGGTTTCGCCACCAATTAGCGCACAGCCTGCTTGCACACAGCCATCTGCGATACCAGAAACAACGTCTGCTGCTGTGTCTACGTCCAGCTTACCTGTCGCGTAGTAATCAAGGAAGAACAGTGGCTCTGCACCTTGCACGATTAGATCGTTTACACACATCGCAACTAGGTCGACACCGATAGTATCGTGCTTGTTCATATCCAGGGCTAGGCGAAGTTTTGTGCCTACACCGTCAGTACCTGAAACTAATACAGGTTGTTTGTATTTCGTCGGTAATTCGCATAAAGCGCCAAAACCACCGATACCACCCATCACTTCAGGGCGACGAGTGCGTTTTACCGCACCTTTAATACGATCTACAAGCGCGTTACCCGCATCAATATCAACACCAGCGTCTTTATAGCTAAGAGAAGAGTTATTACCACTCACAGGGAAGTCCTCGGTATTTAAGTTGGATATGAAAACGGCGCTATTCTACCAGTGCTTAAATACAGATAGCAAACGTTTGCGCAGGTTTTTTTCTTTAGTGATATATCCTGATTTCCCTGCAAGAATTATGTATAATCTGAAGGTTTGATTAAATATAGCTAACTATAGCCGGAGATAGACATGAAAGTTGTTGAAGTAAAACACCCTCTAGTAAAACACAAAATTGGTCTAATGAGAGAAGGTGATATCAGCACTAAGCGTTTTCGTGAATTAGCGACAGAGGTCGGTAGCTTACTTACTTACGAAGCGACAGCAGACTTTGAAACTGAGAAAGTTACTATCGAAGGTTGGAATGGTCCGGTAGAAGTTGACCAGATTAAAGGTAAAAAAGTAACGGTAGTGCCAATCTTGCGCGCTGGTCTGGGTATGATGGATGGTGTACTTGAGCACATGCCAAGTGCACGTATTAGTGTTGTCGGTATCTACCGTGATGAAGAAACACTTGAACCAGTGCCTTACTTTAACAAGTTAGCTTCTAACATTGATGAGCGTATCGCACTGGTTGTTGACCCAATGCTTGCAACAGGCGGTTCTATGATCGCAACTATCGATCTTTTAAAAGAGAAAGGTTGTAACCAGATTAAAGTACTTGTTCTGGTAGCGGCTCCTGAAGGTATCGAAGCATTAGAGAAAGCTCACCCAGATGTTGAGCTATACACTGCCGCAATCGATGAGAAGCTAAACGACAAAGGTTACATCGTCCCTGGCTTGGGTGATGCGGGTGATAAGATCTTCGGTACTAAGTAATTCGTTCTTTAGTGAATAGTTAACCCGAATAGAAAAAACAAAGGCTTGGTTTTCACCAAGCCTTTTTTGTATCTCTTATTTCTTAACAAAGAGTTAGAAGAATAAAAGGCACCGCTTTAATAGAGACGGTGCAGACGAAAATTACTTCGCGCTTTCTTCTTCCATTTGTGCGTTGTCCACAACGTGGTTTTCACCCAAATCGTCTGGAAGTACCAGGTTAAGAATGATTGCCACGATACCACACAGGCTCACACCTTGGAGGCTGAATTCGCCAATACCGAAAGCCATACCGCCAATACCAAACACTAATGTAACCGCAACGATAACAAGGTTACGAGATTTATGAAGGTCAACGTGGTTTTTGATAAGTGTATTCAGACCTACAGTTGCGATAGAACCAAACAGTAGGATCATGATGCCGCCCATTACAGGGACTGGAATAGTCTGAAGAATCGCACCTAATTTACCAACCAAAGCCAGGACGATCGCTGTGATCGCTGCCCATGTCATGATCACTGGGTTGAATGCTTTAGTCAGCATAACTGCGCCAGTCACTTCGCTATAGGTCGTATTTGGTGGCGCGCCCACCATTGCTGCTGCCATAGTCGCAACCCCGTCGCCAGCGATAGTGCGGTGCAGACCCGGCTTTTTAAGGTAGTTTTTACCAGTGACATTTGAAATCGCTAACATATCACCTACGTGTTCTACAGCAGGTGCTATCGCCACCGGAATCATAAACAGAATCGCGTTAATATTGAATTCCGGTGCCGTGAAGTTTGGCATTGCCAACCATGCAGCTTGTGCTACCGGAGTGAAGTCAACCACGCCGTAAGCAAGAGACACTGAGTATCCCGCTAAAATACCGCCTGCGATAGGAACCAGCTTCAGAAAGCCTTTTGCAAATACGCTCAATGCAATGGTAGTTAATAGCGATACCGCTGAAATTATTAGTGCCGCATCACCATTAACCAGCTGAACCGCGCCATCACCCGTTTTACCAATTGCCATGTTTACTGCTGTTGGTGCCAGACCAAGACCGATAACCATAATAACTGGGCCAACAACAACAGGTGGCAGAATTTTATGGATAAAGCCCACACCGCGAACTTTAATCATCGCTCCAAGAGCAATATACACCATACCTGCCGCGAGTAAGCCGCCCATTGTTGCGCCGATACCCCAAGTCTGGATACCGAACATGATAGGAGCAATAAACGCGAAAGAAGAGGCAAGGAAAATTGGAACAGATCGTTTAGTGATTAATTGGAAGAGGAGAGTACCGACACCGGCACCGAAGAGTGCAACGTTTGGGTCAAGGCCTGTCAGAAGAGGCACGAGTACCAAAGCACCAAAAGCGACAAAGAGCATCTGAGCGCCTTGTAACGCATTTTTCATAATAATTCCCTATTAAAGATACGCAGACAAATTCGGCGAATAATATCATTTAGCAATCGTTTGCAACAATGATTAGATCAAACTTTTTTATGATTTCACATCGCTAAAGTATGTATTGAGAGAGATTTGGTAGCAAAATTGTCTGATTTATGAGCGTGAATTCATATTTTATGAGATTTTCGGCAAAGAAAAGTATGAAACAACGTGCTTCTTACATTTGAGGTACTACAAGAGCATTACGATACTATTTAAGTCCTACAAACAAGTAAGAAGGTTCTAGGGCGTAAAGATTGGCGAATTAATGTACTCTGATTAGTGTGCATCAAATAACGATAAGTTGTTTGAATTTGAAGCTATTTGCCCGGGTTTGCCTTGCCCAAGGTTTGATAGTTGCTTATCATGCGGTTTCTTGTTTAGAGGAAAATGAAACTATGCGCTATTTAGCTCTCTTACTGATAGGTTGGATGTCCCTGCCAGTTTATGCACTGACTAAGGTAGATATCTATCGTGCCGAAGTGGTCATTGATAGTGAGCAGGAGAACGGTGAATCTTTGGCTCGTGAACAAGGCATGAAAGAAGTCATTGTCAGAGCGACTGGTTCTCAGTCTTCATTAAGCCATCCCGTTGTTGAAAAAGCGCTGAGCTCAAATTCGCGTTATATATCGCAACTCAGTTATGGTCAGGTTAATGGTCAGCCTGGTTTGAAGATGCGCTTCAACGGCGGTCAGATTCATACTCTTCTAACTCAGGCGCAGTTGCCTACATGGTCGACTTACCGTTCGAATATTCTTGTCTGGGTAGTGGAAGAACAAGCCTATGAGCGTAGCATCGCCTGGGAACATTCAGACTCGCAGAATCTTTCACGGTTGCGTGACTCGGCAGATGCCCGAGGGCTGCCTATCACATTTCCTGTCGGTGATTTTGAAGATGTCACAGGTGTAAATGTGTCCGATGTCTGGGGTGGCTTTGCCGAACCAATTGCAAAAGCCAGTCAACGTTATCCGGTTGAAGCCGTGCTTGTTCTGCGTGTGTTAGGCGATCAGGTTCGCTGGACACTATACGATCAATCACCATCTGCAATTCTGATTTCTCACCGCGCGCCTCGTAGTGGCTCTGCATCAGGAACCAATGCTATTGCCGCAACGATTGATGGTATTACCGACTACTACGCAAGTAAGAGCGCGGTAGTTGTGACTGATGAGGCTTCAGATGGTATCACTATGAAAGTGGTGAACGTCAATTCAGCGTCAGACTTTTTCCGTTTAGAAAGTGCTCTGAAGAAACTCAACTCTGTCGCAGGAAGTGCGGTGAAGCGTGTTCAAGGCAATGAATTGATACTTAAACTTCATTTATTAGCGTCAAAAGAAGCCTTTGAAAAAGAAGCGTCATCAATCAAGCAGCTTACTGAGTACCAAGAGTCAGTTCAGCAAATGGAAGAAGTGCTCGTTGTGAAACCAGCTGAAGAGCCACAGCAAGTAGAAGTTGTGGTAGATGAAGCTCAGCTAGGCTCGGGGGTAGTTACCGCAGAAGTTCAGGCAGAGGAAACTCAGGAATCAGTCCCAGTTGTTATCACGCCGGTACAAGAACAGTATGATCTCATCTATGAGTGGACATCAGGTCAACCTTCATAAAATCAAAAAAAGAGTCGCAGTTCGCGACTCTTTTTTTGACTTAATTTATTTGTTGAACTTGGCTTTTTCTTCTTTTTCAACTTGCGATAAGCGCTTGAGTTTCAATCCCAGCTCTTTGCCTCTAGCTCTCGCAAACAGAATATTACCTATAAAGCCTGCCGTGGTCAGTACCAATTCAACGACTGCCAGCCAACGCTCACCATCATCGACATAAAGGATGGTCAGAGCATGCAGGAAGTACAGCATTAACACGAAGTTTGCCCAGGCATGGGTGTAGGGTTTGCCAGCTAATATGCCCGGAAGAGGGAGCAGAAGTGGAACACACCAGGCAACCGCTAAAGTTGTACTGCTCAAGTGAGGGTGGGGCGATAAAGCCAGTTGCCAGATGGCTACCCAAGCCAATAGAGCTAAATTGCCAAACAAAGCCAGATATCGGTAGCTTTTGGTTTGCGCACTGAGCGCAGGTTGCTCGAAAGATTCAGACATCGATTTACTATCCTTGAATTTACTAATACCAATCGTAGCAAATAACAGGTCATTCTAGCTTGTTAAAATGTTCGATAACTGCATTATAACTTTCGATTGTAGAATCACTACTTATCCAAAATTACGCCTTGCTCTCAAGCATTTTTCCTATGCTATTTCTGATCACTTATTTACTGTGATTGATATGACTGCCTTTCAGCTTTAGTGCTGCGGTTGCCAGTCGTTTGCCAAGTTTTTGTGCCAGACGAGCCTCATCGTCGGTCAGACTTGGCTCTTTGCCTACACTGCTCGCGCCATACGGTGTTCCACCTGACTGAGTTGAGTGTAGCTCTGGTTCTGCATAAGGAATACCAAGTAACATCATGCCGTGATGAAGCAATGGTGTCATCATGCTTTGTAGCGTTGTTTCCTGCCCGCCATGCATCGAAGATGATGAGGTAAAGACACAAGCTGGTTTATCGATTAAATCACCGCTTACCCACAAAGGTGTGGTTTGATCCCAGAAGTGCTTTAAAGGTGCAGCCATGTTACCAAACCAAACGGGACTGCCGAACGCAAGGCCATCGCACTTTTTTAGTTCCTCTAGAGTAACAATTGGATCAGAAGGGGGTTGTGAGTGAGGTGACAACTCTTCAACTGTTCGCAAAATTGCTTCGCATTGAGGAGTCGATTCGACTCCTCTTGCTATCTGTCTGGCCAGTTTTTTCGTTGCGCCGTGACGGCTGAAATACAAAATAAGGATCTGGCAATCCATTTATAGAATGTCCAGCACTTGCTCTGGCGGGCGACCAATTTTTGCTTTGCCGTTTGCAACTACAACCGGGCGTTCGAACAGTTTCGGGTTTTGTGCCATTGCTTCGAACAGTTGCTCATCGCTGACTGACGCATCACCTAAGCCGAGAGCTTTATAATCGGCCTCTTTTGTTCGCATCATGTCCCGAACTGATGAGAAACCAAGTTGAGCGTAAAGTGCTTTTAGTTCCTCGACGTTTAGTGGCGTTTCCAGGTATTTTATAACTTCTGGTTGTACACCATTTTGTTCTAGCAGATCTAAAGTTTGACGGCTCTTTGAGCAGCGAGGGTTGTGATAAATCACGACTGACATGGTTTTCTCCATTTCGTTATTGTAATGCCATGAATTGATCTCTTTGGATCATGAGTTGGTCGATACGTGCATCGTAGCGAGCTTGTTCTAAGCTGCCCAACTTAGCCATTTTACTCGCTTCACTATAATATTGAATCGCTTTATTCCAGTTAGCCCGCAGCGCCAAAATTTCGGCGCGTGCAGCAAGCTCTTCGTCGCTGCGCCCGAGCTCGTGGTAACTTTGCGATAATAGATGCCAGCCATTGGTGTCTTCTGGGCGATCATGGGTGTAGCGTTGCAAAATTCGGACAGCTTGATCATTTTTGTTCGCTTCGACCAGCGCATTCGCGTAGTTAATGGTCAACACTTTGTTCTGAGGGTTGCGCTTGAGTGCGCTGTCCATCATTTCAGCGGCTTTCTCCGGCTGTTTTTTCGCTATGTACAGGTCGCTCATTGCATCAAGATAAAACGGATTTCCCGGATCTTGGTTTAGTAGTTTTTTCAGTACTGGTTCTGCTTCAGACAAGCGTTTGGTATCTAAATAAACCAAAGCTCGTCCGTAATCAAACGAAGGCATGATATCGGCTGTTGCCTTTTCCTGCGTGCGCTCAAACCAACCTAAAGCAGCTTCTGCATCAATGCCGGCATAGCGGGCAACAATACGGGCACGAGCCAGGTGGTAGTCGATGGACGGAAGGATGCGCAGTGGTGGATAAGCTCGCGCACGCTGGCGGCTATCGGTAATGCGGTCTTCTGGCAGCGGGTGGGTAAGCAACATCGGAGGTGGCTTACTTGCATAACGATATTCGTCAGCTAATCGCTCGAAGAAGCGCGGCATGGCCTGCACGTCAAACCCGGCTTTTGCAAGTGTTGCAATACCAAAGCGGTCAGCTTCTTTTTCGTTAGATCGGGTGTAGTTTATCTGACTTTGCATGTTACCTGCGGTTGCGGCCGTTATGGCTGCGATGCCAGCTTCAGGTGCTGCAATCGATAGGAGCAACGCGCCCGCCAGTGCGGCTAATGTTGCAGGTGAACGCCGTGCTTGTTCTTCCATACTGCGCGCAAGGTGGCGCTGAGTTACGTGGGCGATTTCATGGGCGAGAACGGAAGCGAGTTCACTCTCAGATCTGGCGTGCAGAAATAATCCAGAGTGCAAAGCCACATAACCGCCAAAAAACGCAAAAGCGTTGATATTGCGGTCACGTATCATAAAAAAGTGGTACGGCGTTTTTACGTCATTGGCATTTGCTACCAGACGGTGGCCGAGAGAATCAATATATTCATTGATAACCGGATCGTTTACGATGGGCTTGCTCGCTCTGAGCATGCGCATGTAGGCGTCACCATAAATCAACTCCTGATCTATCGATAGAGTGCTCCCCGCAGCAGTGCCAATATCTGGTAAATCGATATTACTGGCGTAGGTCGTTGGCGAACTAATTGCGGCAGCAATGCATAAGCAAACTAGCGATCGAGTGCGTTTTAACATACGTTTTAAAGGTTCTCCCAAATACCTAAGTACGTGGTGGAGACAGAACATCTCACAACATCACCACCATACTCTCTGGATGAGTATACCTAAATAACCTCGGGATGATCGCCATAAGCCATGCATCTTGAAGTCATCCTGGTATGCGCTAGCAATAAGACCAGCAATAAATGAATTGGTTTCGTAACTGATTAAATATCCGAGTGATTTCAGTGAACGGATAAATCCTATCAGAAGTGCTAGCTACAGCTAAAAAAGCCGTTACAATACAACCCTATCACAAGTGCAGAGCAATACAATGGAATCCACGTTACTTGATTTGCGTGAGCAACGCTGCCCGATGGCACTGTTACTTGCCAAGCGTCACGCTGCGAAGACCTTTAACGGAGAAAAAACGCGGTATCACAAACTTGTCATTCAAGTGTCGGATTACAGCTCTAAACAAGATATTGTGAATTACCTGAATGCCCAAGGGTATATGGTTGATTGCCAACCAACATCCGATCACTACACATTGACTGTTTGTAATAAGGAATCCGCTTAAGATGTTTGAAATGGTAAGTCGTTGGTATCAACGTCGATTCTCAGACCCTCATGCAGTTAGCCTCGTCGCTATATTGCTGTTTGGCTTTATCATCATCTACTTTTTCGGTCATCTTATTGCCCCGCTACTCGTAGCGATAGTGCTGGCTTATCTGCTTGAATGGCCGGTGGTGAAAATGTGTCGTCTGGGAATACCGCGTACCGTTTCTGTCATCTTCGTTCTGCTTATTTTCATCAGCCTGATGTTGCTTGCTTTATTTGGTCTCGTACCAACTATCTGGAATCAGGTCGGAAATCTTATTAATGACATCCCTAATATGTACAATGGACTACAAAAGTTCATTGTTACCTTGCCGGAACGTCACCCAGAACTGGCTAATCTGCAAATCGTAGAAACCCTTGTCACTAATGCTAAAAATCAGGCTATTGGTCTTGGTGAGAGTGTTGTTAAAGGCTCACTAGCTTCACTGGTCAGTTTAGCGACTTTAGGGGTGTACTTGATTTTGGTTCCTCTGCTTATCTTCTTCTTACTTAAAGATAAAGAAGTGATGATCGGTATGGCCAGCGGCATGATGCCCAAAAACCGTAAGTTAGCCAATAAAGTCTGGCATGAGATGAATGAGCAAATCTCCAATTATATTCGCGGTAAGGTGCTGGAAATTCTGATTGTCGGCTGTGTCAGCTATGTCACCTTTGCTATTCTTGATTTACGTTATTCTGCATTATTAGCCGTTGCTGTGGGTTTATCGGTTCTGATTCCATACATTGGCGCTGCGGCAGTTACAGTACCGGTAACTATCGTAGGTTTGTTCCAGTGGGGGCTAACGCCACAGTTCTACTGGCTTTTTGTGGCATACATGATTATCCAGGCACTAGATGGTAACGTACTGGTTCCGGTTCTGTTCTCTGAAGCTGTTAACCTTCACCCAGTCGCAATCATTGTCGCCGTGTTAGTGTTTGGCGGCTTGTGGGGGTTCTGGGGCGTCTTCTTTGCAATCCCGCTTGCGACCCTGGTGAAAGCGGTCTGGAACGCACTGCCGAGCACCGATGACCCGGAACCTGCCGAGCAAGATTAATTATCTTTATATAGAAAAAGCCCAGCGATTGCTGGGCTTTGTTGTAGTTAGGCTATTAGGGTTACGCGTTTTCGTTCAGGTAGTTTAAGACCACTTCATGGTGATCTTTGGTCTTGAACTTATTGAATACGTGTTCAATGACGCCTTCTTCATTGATTAAAAAGCTGATGCGGTGAAGTCCGTCGTAGACTTTACCCATAAACTTCTTCTCGCCCCACACACCGAACTGCTCTGCTACTGCGTGGTCTTCATCAGAAAGGAGTGTAAAGTTCAGATTGTCGCGCTCGATGAATTTGCCTAGGCGTTTTACCGGGTCGATACTAACACCGAGAACAACGACATTATGTGCGTCCAGTTCTGCCTTAACATCGCGCAGACCTTGTGCCTGAACGGTACAGCCCGGAGTCATGGCTTTAGGGTAAAAGTAGAAAAGTACTTTCTTGCCTTTAAAATCGCCAAGAGTAACTGTATTGCCGTCTTGGTCGAGCAAAGAGAAGGCTGGCGCTGGCGAGCCTGCTGTCAGCGTATTCATTATGATTTCCTTTACTTTATAGTGTGTTTTTAATGAAATTCAGAGAACCTTGTACGTTAAGCAACTTACAAAGTTCATTGAAATCTTCTTGTAACTGCATAAGGTTACAATCAGCACTAACCGATGCAGTGATGGCAATGTGGAATTGATCGACATCGGCCTGAATCTTCGACTTACTGATGGTTTGTGCGCTAAGCGAATCCAGCCCAATCTGCTGATCCGCAAAGAATTGGGTAAATTTTTCAGTTAGGCCCGGACGGTCTTCTGATTCGATAAAGACTTCCATTGTGTAACTGTTATCAAGTAACTCGTGAGTGGCGGTACGCTTCATTATCGTAATCAGGTCATGTTCCTGGCCCAATAAAGGCATTTGTGTCTCAACACGAGTGATATTACTGGTGCTACCGGTTAGTAGCATAATGAGGGTAAATTCATTGCCAAAGATAGCGATACGGCTGTCGACAATGTTACAGCCAGCCTGCGTAACGAGTTTTACGACTTGGTTACAAATGCCAGGGCGATCCGTTCCAACGGCTGTAAGTACCAGATGTTGCTTCATAAATGAGCTTCTTGTCCTTTCTTCAATAGATCGAATGTTAGCACAGTTACGCCGGAGAAATATCGAGTCTGTTGTTTTTTTAGTTAATACAGGTGTATGTTTTGCGTAACGGTATTCAGGGTTTGTTAACCATTTGCACTGCTTATGTTTAGACGCTGATTTTTTTATTCACTCAAACCTGACTTGCTCAGGCTTACCAGAGAGTATATTTCTGCGCTCAGTGACAGGTGAACTATTACTTTCAGCTTTTGAATAACGCGATGATTGAGTTACTTAAATAATAAAATTATCAAATCCGAACTGAATCAATGCCGAAAGTGAGCAATTAAGTTGCTAGATCTCTAACATCTGATAATTATTCATTCATTTGTACTTTGTAAGCGAGTTTACGCTCTTGTGTTTTTCAATCGCATTACAGTACCATGCAGAAAGAACTAAATAAGGGAGATAAACATGTTTTCAGGAAGTATCGTAGCGCTGATTACACCATTTAAAGCCGATGGTGAAGTAGACTTTGACGGTCTGCAAAAGCTAGTGGAATATCATATCGAATCCGGTTCGGATGGTATTGTAGCCGTAGGTACAACCGGAGAGTCAGCGACACTGACGATTGAAGAGCATGTAAAGGTTGTTAACAAGACTGTAGAGTTTGCCAATGGCCGCATCCCTGTGATCGCTGGTACAGGGGCAAATGCAACCCACGAAGCAGTAACATTTAGTAAATTGCTAGCGGATTCGGGTATTTCTGGCTTTTTAAGCGTAACGCCTTACTACAATAAACCAACACAAGAAGGTTTATTCCTTCACTATAAGGCAATTGCTGAAGCGAGTGATGTACCACTTATTTTGTATAATGTTCCAGGGCGCACGGCTGTTGATATGCAGCCAGAGACAGTGGCACGTTTGTCAAAGCTTGATAATATCGTCGGCCTTAAAGATGCGACAGGCGATTTGGATCGAGTTGCAATTCATCGTGAACTTTGTGGCGAAGATTTTATCTTACTAAGTGGTGATGATGCGACTGGCTTAGATTTTGTTAAGCTAGGTGGCAATGGTGTTATCTCGGTAACTAACAACATCGCAGCCAAAGACATGGCAGACATGTTCCATTTGGCAAGTGAAGGTAAGTTCGAAGAAGCAGAATCTATTAATAAGCGATTAATGACGCTGCACAAGAATCTGTTCGTCGAGGCGAGTCCGATCCCTGTAAAATGGGCGGCACTCAAGCTTGGATTGATTGATGATGGCAGTCTGCGTCTTCCGCTAACCACGCTTTCTGAAAAATCGCAGCCGATCGTGGAACAGGCGTTAACAGACGCAGGTATTTACTAAGATTGAGCTGTTAAGATTGAGTTACTAGGATTGAAGTGCATGCTGAGGGCTTACGAGCCCTCAGTGTTTTAGGAGTATAAATGAAGCTTTCAAGCCAGTTAGTGTTAAGTTCATTAGCTGTATTCGTATTGACTGCCTGTTCAGGTGGTGCTAACCAACGTCGTCAGGCAAAGGACGATTTCGAGTATTTAAACACCCCTGAGTTGGGTGAGTGGAATGTACCCCAAGGTGCTCAGTCTCAGTACTATCCGAATTTCGAAATTCCTCAGGGCGATTTCGTTGGCGGTGTGGGTAAAGATGTGGACATTCGACCGCCACAACAAGTGTTAGAACTCATCCCTGGCGCTCGCCTGGATCGCAGCAGAGATGGTGAAGTAACACTATGGCTATTACGTAAAGATGAACAGGATAAGGTCTGGAATACTGTACAAGGTATGGTTGAAGACAGAAAAATTCCAGTTGAAAGCCAAACAGACTCCCGTATTGAAACAGGCTGGGTAACCTGGGACTCTGCTGATGAAGATATGGAGATCGGCAGCCGTTATGAAATTACTCGTACTGAGTCTGGCGGTCGTTACGGTTTTAAAGTAAGCCTTATCGACTGGCGTGAAGGTAACCAAGTTAAAGATGTCACTCCGATAAACCGCGAACGCTATAACGTTTTCATGACCAACTTGGTGACTGCTCGATACGATCAACAAGTCCGTGAAGAGGCACAGCGTAAAGCACAAGAATTGGTAAAACACATCCCAATTACTATGGGTACGGACCGAAGCGGTCTTCCTGTTATTATTGCCCGTGCTCAATATGATGTCCTGTGGCCGCGTCTGCCAGTGATTCTTCCTAAGATTGGATTCACAGTTGAGGACCGCACGCAGTCTCAAGGTACAGTCGAGGCCAAATACGCATCGCCGGATGATGAGTACTGGAATGATATAGGCGTTAAACCAGTCGACTTAAAGGCGGGTAAATATACCTTCCTACTGGGTGATTTGGGTAACCGTACTTCAATAAATATTACCGACTCATCAGGTAAGCCTGTAGAGGAAGAGTTCCTGAAATCACTGGTGCCTGTATTGGCTGAAGTGGTTAAGCAGTAGTCTTTATTTACAAGAGCATTAATAAAAAGGGACCTAATGGTCCCTTTTTAATTATTTGAGATTGCGATATTTACTAAGGAGCATCATCGTCTTTAGTCTCTTTATCGCCATAACGCTTTTGGTCAATTTCATTCAATCGATCCAACTCGTTTTTACGGCTTTTATCCATTTGATTAAACTTCATGTTAGCCGTGTATTTCAATGCGGCGATGTTACCGATCACAACACTTACCACCACAATGATGATAACCCAGGGGTTGGTCAACAGTTCTATCATAGTGCCTCCGGTGGTAGTGATATGTTACGGATATACGTAGACACAATCTTCTCTAAATTATTTAGTATCGAATCGATTCCTGCAATGCAGTTCTGCTCATTTTGTTGTATCAACTCGCTTCTGAGGAGATCAGGCGTCAACTGTGACAAACACTGCTGACCGACAGAAATATGGCTAATATGCCACGGCTCAATCGCAACACCACCCATATCTTTCTGGTAAGGGAAGAAAAAATTGAACTCGTTGAGATGCTCTTTTAGCCAAAGATAGAACTCATGTTGGTGTCCCTGCAGGTACTCCCATGGTTCAAGTTGTAGACTGACTTCCGGAGGCAACAAGTTGCGAGCATAGACATCGAAATCGCAGCCCCAGTGATGACGGCTGCCACCCGGAAGTGCAGACCAGCGTAATATCGCCATTACTTTATCATCATCACTTAATCGGGCTTTATCCAGGGGCTGAGAATCAGAATCTAGAATAGGCAACTCACCGGAAAACTTGCCATTCCAGATTGCACGTTGGCGAGCAAAATCCCGGAAGCCACTGGCAATTTCTATCTTAAATCCTGCTGCTGTCGCCGCTTCAATCATACTGAGCAAGTCATTCGCAACTTCCGGATGAAGCAAAAAAGCTTTCTGACCAATCATGATTGATTGAAGGTGAGAATCGGTAATACCGGTGAGTTGCGATGGTGTCATGTTATTCTCGTTATCTATAGAATCGCTTGCCGACGATTACTTCGCCAGCAAATGCTTAAGCGTGTTTTGGTACATATCGGTTAATTTCTCAAGGTCGTCCACTTTAACGCACTCGTTCACTTTATGAATTGTTGCGTTTACAGGCCCGAGTTCTACCACCTGACCACCCATTCGGGCGATAAAGCGACCATCAGATGTACCACCTGTCGTTAGTAGTGCTGGTTTGGTGTGGTTTACTTCATCAACCGCAACAACAACGGCATCGAGCAAGGCACCGGTATCCGTCAGGAACGGGTCGCCGTTGAAAGTCCAGTTCAGCTCATAGTTCAGATCGTGCTTATTTAGTATTTCAGTGACACGCTCAACAATCACATCGTTGTTTAGCTCGGTGCTGAAACGCAGGTTGAACTGTACGTTGAACTCGCCCGGAATGACGTTTGATGCACCAGTACCTGCGGACACGTTAGGAATTTGGAAGCTGGTTGGCGGGAAGTAATCATTACCTTTATCCCATTCCGTTGTCGCCAGCTCGTGAATGGCCAACAGAGAAGAGTGAACAGGGTTGTTCGCAAGGTGCGGATATGCAACGTGACCTTGGGTGCCTTTTACTGTCAGGTCGCCAGTGATTGAGCCACGACGGCCATTCTTCACTACATCGCCAACGATGTCTGTACTTGAAGGCTCACCGACAATACACATATCAATGTTTTCGCCGCGCTCCATCAGAGCATCTACAACTCGCACTGTGCCGTTAATGAACGGGCCTTCTTCATCCGATGTGATCAAAAAGCCAATCGAGCCATCGTGATCCGGGTGCTCGGCAATAAAACGTTCTACCGCAACCAACATCGCTGCAAGAGAGCCTTTCATATCAGCGGCGCCACGACCATACAGGTAACCATCCTTAACGGTTGGTTCGAATGGGGGCGTATCCCATTGTTCCAGCTTGCCGGCTGGTACGACATCGGTATGGCCGGCAAATGCAAACAATGGTGCTTTTGTGCCGCGTCGAGCCCAGAAATTAGTCGTATCCTCGAACACCATGACTTCAATATCGAAGCCAAGCGCCTTTAGTCGCTCGATCATTACGTCCTGGCAACCTGCGTCTTCAGGTGTTACCGATTGTCTGCTGATTAGGTCTTTAGCAAGAGCCAGTACCGAACTGTCTGTCATCCTTGAGTGTTCCTTAAATTATGAGTTAAAAATGGTCATGTATTGATCAGCTTTGAAACCGATATGAAGTTGATCATTTACTTTCAGAATAGGGCGCTTAATCATCGCCGGGTTCTCTACCAGCAGCTTAATCGCATTCTCTTGATTGAGAGAGTCTTTTTGTTCCTGAGTCAGCTGGCGGAATGTCGTGCCACGTTTGTTTAGAACAACTTCCCAGCCCAGAGCATCACAAAACTCTGTCACTAATGCGGTATCCACACCTTGTTTTCGGTAATCATGAAACTCATACGCGATGCCTTCCGCTTCTAGCCACTTTTTGGCTTTTTTTATCGTGTCGCAGTTTGGTATACCGAACATGGTTGTCGTCATAATGTTTCCTTTTCTTTTTCTTTTGCTCTCAAGCTCCGAAGAAGCGTCGTTAAAGCAGTTTGGGCTGTTCACGCATCCTATCAAGAAGCAACCGAACTGACAAAATGCTAAAGAGAATAATTTATGCAGTGGTAATAGAGACGAGGTTTCCACGTATAGGGATTGACAACCGAGTTGAGGAAACTAAGAACTCAACTTGTAGGAATTCGAGTAAAATAACAACAAAGTAGGCCGGATACGTCGAGTTATTGATCAAACGCAACATTCTAGCGTGCAAAAACGAAATAATGATTCAGCACAAGTTTAGGAGGTGTCAATGGAGTTGAGTCCTGTTTTTGCAAGGCGGTTATATTTGGCCTTGTTGGTCGAAAGTCTTGAAAGGCCGAATGTACCAAAGTTAATCGAAAAAACGGGTTGGCCTCGTCGTACAATTCAAGATGTACTGAAGGCTTTACCGGGTATCGGCATTGAACTTATATTTGTTCAGGATGGTCGACGTCATAATGACGGCTACTACCAACTTTCGGACTGGGGACCTTTTGATAGTCAATGGGTTTTGGAACGAGAGAGCGATATTGCAAGTAGCCTTGGATTTCGTGCATAAGCCAGCAATTGCTGGCTTTTTTTCTATATACCCAAATGACTTCAAAATGCGCGAAAACCAGAAACTAGTTACAGCGGTAGGCGATGCCCAATACGGTAAATGATGTCACGAAGTACTGCGGAGAAATCATAAATACAGTGTCGGCGTTGATTACCATGGCGTTATTTTTCAGGTCGTTAACTGCACCTTCGATCATGTCATCATTGGTGTAGAACAGGTAGTTGTACCAGTGTCCTTCACTGCCTGTTATTTCACCGAGATATTTGCACTGAGCAGGGGCAAACTGGCCATCAATCCGGATTTCGACCTGCTGACTCTGGTCATGAGGATTTACCGGAGTAGATGAGCAGCCAGAGAGCGAGAGTATTGCACTTACAACAATGACCTGGCGCATAATCAGTTTCCTATCAAAATAGTGGCAGCAAACCCTATCCAGCTGAGAACAAGCAGTACCCACGGCAGTGTGGATGAGTTCTTTGATGTTGGTTCTGCGGTAGTCTGAACCTCTGAATGTGTCAGCTCTTCTGACTGACGCTGCTTATCTCTTTGTTGTTTCTTTTTGGCTTTATCTGCCTGGCGGTTACGTTCTTTCTGTTGTTTCTTATATAGTGCAATACCTTTTTCAATACCTTGAGCAATGAGTTTAGTCTGCTCTTTTGTCTGCCCCGGCTTTTGCGTCGCTCTTGCGATATTCATCGCTTCATTCTGGGTTTCCTGAGAAGGAACAGGTACTGCGGTAGTTTTCTTTTTCATGGTTCTGAATCACCCGGCTTTTGCTGCCTGAATCTGAAATCGTTCCGTTATAGTACCTGCCAAATTAGTTGAAATGAACCACTGAGCCCGCGTTATGAGCGGACGCTCGCCGTAGTTTGCGGGCGTAGCACGTCTGCTGCGTTGCAGTTTCGCTGCGATCAGGTAAAGTGACCGCAGTGAAAAGTTAAAGAAGAAGTTATTGTGCGCTACGCATTCGATCAATATGACACTCATGGATTCTTGAAAGCGCCGATTTTAGTTTGGCTGGGCTGGATATTTCTCGCCCGCTCCTGGGTGGTGTTTGCCATGGCGGGTGTAAGCAGAGAAAGCGGAAGTAAACTGCTGTCTATTGTTTATCCGGATTCAGGTACCCTGTATTTAGGGCTAATGATGGGCATACCTAGCTTGATGTTGGTTTGGTTGATGGGGTTACGTCAGCCAGAACGCAAGTGGGTGAATAAAATAATGTACTACGGTCGTGAGGTGACTTTGATCTTGTGCGGTATTCAACTTGCCCAGACCATGTATCATGTATATCTAGAACATGGTGTATTCAACTGGGCCAACGCGCTTACTATCACCTTATTATCCTGGTTTATGATCTACCTTCTCAACGGAAGGTGGGTAAAAGACTGTTTTGAAGTGCCACGATTCGAGCACAGTCAAGAACAGCCTTCAAAGAATTAGAAATTAACAACTTCCCGCACAGGGGCAAAGTATAGAGGAAACCTCAATGTTACAAGCTCAAACGGCAATTGTGCCAGAAGCAGGGCCATTTGCACTGTACACTCAACTAAAAGTGAACCAAAACCGTGAAAACGTATTGGCGAAACTAAAAGCGCTTCCGGAGCTGGTTGAAGAGCTAAATAACAGCCAGCCAGGTGCTGACCTGACACTTTCTATTGCATTCACAAAATCATTCTGGCGACACTTGAACGTCGATATGCCAGAAGAACTGATCGATTTTCCACAGCTTGGCGAAGGCGATACTGTTGCACCATCGAGCGATGTAGATGTATTAATCCATTGTCACTCAACACGTCATGATCTGCATTTTTACGTATTGCGTAAGTTCTTGCTGGAAACTTCTGAAGACGTAACAGTCGTTGATGAAACATACGGCTTCCGCTACCTGGATGCTCGTGACATGACTGACTTTATTGACGGCACTGAGAACCCGGAAGGCGAGGCTCGTGCTGAAGTGGCTCTGATTAAAGAAGGCCCGTTTGCTGGTGGTAGTTATGTTATGGCTCAGCGTTTTGAGCATAACCTTCCTGCATGGAACCGCCTGAACGTAAAAGCACAAGAAAAAGTCGTTGGCCGTACAAAACCAGATTCTGTTGAGCTTGATGATGTACCAGCAGCGTCTCACGTAGGCCGTGTTGACATCAAAGAAGAAGGTAAAGGCCTCAAGATCGTCCGTCACAGCTTACCTTACGGTACAGCTACCGGCGCTCACGGTCTGTTGTTCATCTGTTACTGTCAAAACCTGCACAACATCAAAGTGATGCTTGAGAGCATGTATGGTGTTACTGATGGTAAAACAGACCAGCTGTTACGCTTCACTAAAGCTGTTACCGGTGCTTATTTCTTCGCTCCTTCTCAGGAGATGTTAGCGGAACTGGCTATTAAGTAAGGTTAAGTTCACTCTAACTTCCAAGCCCTCCACCCGGAGGGTTTTTTGTTTTAACGCTCTTTGTTAAGACAATTTTCCTTAAAACACTAAAATTTTGTCTGTCTTGGCCGATAAATATCCAAAGCCTTAATTTTGGGACTATCTATCAATGGCCATCACCGTTAATACCAATGTTTCAGCCCTCGTTGCGCAGCGTCATCTGACCAATGCGACGGACATGCTGAATCAATCCATGGAGCGTCTGTCTTCAGGGAAGCGTATTAACAGCGCAAAGGATGACGCAGCAGGGTTACAGATATCAAACCGTCTTCAAGCGCAGATGCGAGGCTTAGATGTTGCCGTACGCAATGCAAACGATGGTATTTCAATCATGCAGACCGCAGAAGGGGCAATGAATGAAGTCACTAATATTATGCAGCGTATGCGGGACTTGTCTTTGCAGTCGGCGAATGGCTCGAACAGCAAGGCAGAAAGAGTCGCATTGCAAGAAGAAGTAGGCGCACTGAATGATGAGCTGAACCGTATCGCGGAAAGTACCTCGTTCGGCGGACGTAAACTGCTTAACGGCACCTTTGGCACATCTTCTTTTCAGATAGGAGCGTCTGCCGGAGAAGCTGTACAAGTCGAATTAAAGTCGATGCGCAGCGATGGCCTTGATATGGGCGGCTTTAGTTACATTTCAAAAGGTAAAGCAGGCTCCGATTGGCAAGTAAGTAGTAATGCTAACCAGTTCACTATGTCCTTTACTAATAGGCTGGGTGAGACAGAACAGATCCGGATTAACGCTAAAGCTGGTAACGATATTGAAGAGTTAGCGACCTACATCAACGGACAGACAGACAAAGTATCAGCCTCGGTTAATGAAAAAGGGCAACTGCAAATCTTTATGGCAGGCCAGGAAACGTCCGGTCCGATCTCTTTCTCCGGTGAACTGGCAAATGAACTTGGTATGGCGCTGCAAGAGTATCAGGCAGTCGACAATATTGATATCACCAGCGTGGGCGGCGCTCAGCAAGCGGTCGCTGTGCTGGATACAGCGATGAAATATGTCGATAGCCACCGCGCTGAGCTAGGTGCGTACCAGAATCGCTTTAACCATGCGATTAGAAATCTGGACAATATTCATGAGAATGTTGCTGCGTCTAGAAGTCGTATTCAAGATACGGACTACGCCAAAGAAACCACCCAAATGGTTAAACATCAGATCTTGCAACAAGTCAGTACTTCCATTCTTGCTCAGGCGAAACAAGCGCCAAACCTTGTTTTATCTTTACTAGGTTAGACCTCAAAACTAATAAAAAAACAGCCTGTATCGACAGGTTATAAAGAAGCTTTAGAGAAAAATTAAAGTTTTTTTAGTTTTTTATCTGTTTCATCACGATACCCCCTCGAAATGAACTTTTTTCAAAAAAACTGAAGATTTTCTCTAAAGGAATCAGGTTATGCGCCGTTAATAAAAGTAACTTTGAGAGAACTACTTGGTTTTCCGAGACGTCGGAAACCGCATTACCGGAAAATCAATTGGAGAAATCACCATGGCAGTGAATGTAAACACAAACGTAGCAGCGATGACTGCACAACGCTACCTGAACAGCGCAAACTCAGCACAACAAACATCAATGGAGCGTTTGTCTTCTGGCTTTAAAATCAACAGCGCGAAAGATGACGCAGCGGGTCTGCAAATCTCAAACCGTCTGAACGTACAAAGCCGTGGTCTGGATGTCGCTGTTCGTAACGCGAACGATGGTATCTCTATTGCACAAACTGCTGAAGGTGCAATGAACGAGACATCTAACATCCTGCAACGTATGCGTGATTTGTCTCTACAATCTGCAAACGGTTCAAACTCTAAAGCAGACCGTGTAGCTATTCAGGAAGAAGTAACGGCTCTGAATGATGAGCTAAACCGTATCGCAGAAACTACCTCTTTTGGTGGTAACAAGCTGCTTAACGGTACGCACGGTACTAAGTCATTCCAAATCGGTTCTGACAACGGTGAAGCTGTGATGCTTCAGCTAAAAGACATGCGTTCAGACAACAAAATGATGGGTGGTGTGAGCTACCAGTCTGAAAACGCGAAAGGCGAAAACTGGAGTGTTGCTGAAGGTAAGAATGACCTGAAAATCAGCCTGACAGACAGCTTCGGTGAAGAGCAGGAAATCTCGATTAACGCGAAAACGGGCGATGATATCGAAGAGCTAGCGACTTACATCAACGGTCAGACTGATCTTGTAAATGCGTCTGTAGACCAAGAAGGCAAACTACAGCTTTTTGCAGGTAACAACAAAGTTGAAGGTGATGTATCGTTCTCTGGCAGCCTGTCTGGTGAACTGGGTCTAGGCGACGGTAAAAAAGTAACGGTTGATACTATCGATGTAACATCAGTAGGTGGCGCGCAAGAATCAGTTGCTATCATTGATGCAGCGCTTAAGTACGTAGACAGCCACCGCGCAGAATTAGGTGCATTCCAAAACCGTTTCAACCATGCGATCAGCAACTTAGAAAACATTAACGAGAACGTGAACGCGTCGAAGAGCCGTATCAAAGATACTGACTTCGCGAAGGAAACGACGGCAATGACTAAGTCACAAATTCTATCGCAAGCGTCAAGCTCAATCCTTGCGCAAGCGAAACAAGCGCCAAACTCAGCGCTAAGTCTGCTAGGCTAATTTCCAGCTTAAGACCAGAACCTCATTGGCTCGTGGTGAGAGATGAGCGAGTAAACCCAGCTTCGGCTGGGTTTTTTTCTATGTGTGGAAATTTGATAAGCGACTGAAATAGCTAAGGTAGATGCGCGTCACATTTTAGTGACCAGAGGACGTTAATCGAAAAAATTTGAGTATTTCCCCTAAAGGTTATGTCTTGGTCGCCGTTAAAGGGATTGAGAGAAATGAGATGTACCTAAGTGAGGTGAGAGACACGACGGTGCATCAACTAATACCAATCACAGTAATTTAGTGATCATAAGTAGTTAAGCGGAAGTGTTTGATAACCAAGCGTACTTTTTCGGTCGGTTGTTGCTCTGCAACCAAACCGTCTTTAATAACGAAAAACGTAACGCAGGTGTTGAATGTTTAGCAAGCTAAGATGAGTGGCTATTTACTTCGGTTGGTATCAAGCCTACAGGAGATTAATTTATGGCGATTAACGTTAATACTAACGTTTCTGCGATGACCGCACAGCGTTACCTAAACCAAGCGGCTGAAGGTCAACAAAAATCAATGGAGCGCTTGTCTTCGGGTTATAAAATCAATAGCGCGAAAGACGATGCAGCGGGCCTGCAGATTTCAAACCGATTGAACGCACAAAGCCGTGGTCTGGACATGGCAGTACAAAACGCGAACAACGGTATTTCTATTGCACAGGTTGCTGAAGGTGCAATGAATGAATCTACCAACATCCTACAACGTATGCGTGATCTGTCGCTTCAATCATCGAACGGCTCAAACTCGAAAGCAGAACGTGTAGCGATTCAAGAAGAAGTAACAGCCTTAAACGACGAGTTAAACCGTATTGCGGAAACTACTTCTTTTGGTGGTAACAAACTTCTGAATGGTACTTTCGGTACTAAATCTTTCCAAATTGGTGCTGACTCTGGTGAAGCAGTAATGCTTACTATGGGCAACCTGCGTACTGATACTTCTTCAATGGGTGGTAAGAGCTACTCAGCAGAAGAAGGTAAAGACGCGTCCTGGGCTATCAGTGATAAAACTCAGCTTACGATGAGCTACACCAACAAGCAGGGTGAAGAGAAAGAACTGACTATCAACGCGAAACAAGGCGATGATATCGAGCAGCTAGCGACTTACATTAACGGTCAGAGCGAAGATGTGAAAGCGTCTGTAGGTGAAGACGGTAAGTTACAAGTATTTGCAGCTTCGCAAAAAGTGTCAGGCGACGTTGAGTTCTCTGGCAACCTGGCAGGCGAGATCGGTTTCGGCGATGCAAAAGACATCACCGTTAATGACATCGACGTAACTTCGGTAGCGGGCTCTCAGGAAGCTGTTGCAATCATTGATGGCGCACTGAAGTCAGTAGACAGCCAGCGTTCTTCACTGGGTTCATTCCAAAACCGCTTTAACCACGCGATCAGTAACCTGGAAAACATCAATGAGAACGTAAACGCGTCAAATAGCCGTATTAAAGATACTGACTATGCGAAGGAAACGACGGCAATGACTAAGTCGCAAATCCTTCAGCAAGCGAGTACCTCAATTCTGGCACAAGCTAAGCAGTCACCATCTGCAGCGCTGAGTTTACTGGGCTAATCGGACTGATTCAGTCTAGGCGATAAGATACTTATCGTTAGTTCATAAGTTGGGAAGGAGATAATAATGGATATATCCTCCTACACATCGAACATCCAGTCTTACGGTGCAGAGGATGGCACCAAAGTTGCAAGTAAAAATGGCTATGGCATAGGCGTGCCGGGCTCAGCAAGATCTGTCAGTGATCTGTCGCTATTAAGCGCGAAAGGCACTGAACATGAGTTCTCTGTTCAAACTGCGGTTAAATTGGCGGAAAGTCGTCAGGAGTTTAACAGAGAAGAGCGTGAAAAAATGGTGGCACAGATGAACGAATTTGTGACGTCCATAAATAAAGGAGTGGCGTTTCGGGTGGATGAAGGATCTGGCAGAGACGTTGTGACGATTTACGAAACCCATAGCGGTGACATAATTCGTCAGTTTCCTGATGAAGAGTTGCTGGTCGTTCTGCGTCGCCTAGCTGAGCACACAGCTAACAGCGGTTTGTTAGCTGAGAAAGTGTAATACCAATACCATCAATTTAATGATTAGTGATGTTGGTATCAGTCGTTTTTTAGAGGTGGTTTGATGAGTTTAGGCCCATTAGGGATGTCTGGCGGCATGGATATCAATTCCATGGTCAGCAAAATTGTCGATGCGGAGCGCGTGCCAAAGCAGCAGAGCATCAACAATGAGCGCACGACAATTGATGCCAGTATCAGTGCCTATGGTCGGCTCAGAGAATCGCTGGATACGATGAAAAATCTCATGGCGAATTTCCGTCAGGAGAAAGCCTTTGCCGCCCGGACGGTTGAAACCACGGACGACAAAGTCGTATCTGCAACAGCAACTACTGATGCTATCGCTGGTAAGTATGCTGTCGATGTGTTGCAGCTTGCACAAAGCCATAAAATTGCGTCTGACGTTTTACCAGATGACGCAAAGTTTGGTCCGGGCAAGCTGCATATCTCACTCGGTGAAGCTGGCTTTGTCGTCAAAGTCAGTTCAAATTCTAAGCTCGTTGATGTCGTACGCGGCATTAATGGTGCAAAAAACAATCCTGGTGTACGTGCCTCTCTCATCAACGATGTTGATGGGCCGCGCCTTATCCTCGCCTCTGACCTCTCTGGTGAGGATCATCAAATCAGAATCAATGTGGATGCCGAACAAGGCAATCCGCTCAAGAAATTCGCCTACCAAACATTAGAAGACAGAGTTAAAGCGCTGGAAGAAGCGCGAACTGCGGCCGAAGAGGTTTTAGGGCCCTTAAGGAACCCTCAGCAAGCTGACGAATCAGATCTGTTGGATGAAAGCGGCAATCCTCTTCCTCCTAGCATGCAATCCTTAAAAGATAACTCTGGTGAGCAAGATGTCACCTCAAATGCACCTGTTTCTGCCTCTGGTGCTGCTGCAGCGAAAGCCGGCCAAGAAGCGCTCGATAAAGCGAATGAACGCGCTAGCTGGCGTCCGGAAGATCGAATTCCCGGCTGGACTGAAACCGCCTCAGGTACGCTGCTTGACTCCTATGAAGAGCCCGAGCTTGAACTGGACGAGAAGGCAATTGCTAAAGCGCCCGATGTTCCGGGTTGGAGCAATGCCGCATCTGGCACATTGACCGACTCTTATGTCACCACCAAAGAAGCCAAGCAACTTCTTGATCAGGAAAAAGCAGACATCGAACAGAAAATAGCCGATGAAAAGCAGGAACTTGATGCAAAAGTTGAGCGTGGCGAACTAACAGAAGAACAAGCGAAGCAAATTCAACGGGCTAAACTGACGCCTGAAGAGCGGGAGCGTCTGGATAAAATTGAGTCTGCCGAAGCCAAAATTGCGCAGGCACAGACGAGCTTTGAAGGTTATCTCGGCATGACCGAAGTTCAGGCTGGTCAAAATTCTGTCGTGTTACTTGATGGGGTAGCGAAGCTATCTAGTAACAACAACGTAATTGAAGATGCGATAGAGGGAGTCGACCTCACGCTTAAAGGAAAATCAGATCCTAATCAGCGACCGGCCGAGATTGGCGTTGAATATGATCGTCAGGGAGTCCGAAGCGATATAGAGAATTTTGTCGCGGCTTATAATTCGTTCTATCAGACCTCCCAGGCATTAGCGAGTGTCGATCCGCTTACCGGGCAAAAAGGTCCTCTGGCAGGCGACAGCACGGTACGAAGTGCCGATTCGCGACTTAAATCAGTTTTCTCTACCCGAATTGATAAAGCTCCGGAGCATCTTAAATCACTGACTGAATTCGGCATTACGACTACCCGTCAGGGTACTCTCGAAATCAACTACAACATGCTTGACCGCCAGTTGAACAACAACTTCAATGAGCTTGAGAAATTCTTTGGCGGAAATACCGGTTTCGCCAAACGGATTGAAGATGCGATTCAGGGGATTACAGGCGTTACGGGCAGTATTCGTACCCGAGAAAAAAGCCTGACTGAACAGAATTACCGTTTGAATGATGCTCAAGTGACACTGGATCGTCGTATGGAAAGCCTGGAAAAGCGTACCCACGATAAGTTTTCTGCCATGCAGGATGCGACCGGAAAAATGCAGGGTCAGCTGGGTGCGTTAATGAGTGCACTGGGATAATGAATGCTAAGTGAACTCAGAGAAATTCATGACATCGATCAACGTATTAAGCAAGAACTACAAAAAATAGACATTAATACTGAAGAAATTCTTCGTCTGGTCGATATCAGAGAACAGTTATTAGAAAACTTGCTGCCAGTTATTCACCAAAATCCATTGGTTAAGCAAGATGTCGAGTGGCAGGATTTGCTCACTCGTACCAAAAGCATTGTTGAGCTGATGCAATCAGAAACGTTGAAAACCGGACAAGAGCTGCACAAGTTGCGCTACGGTAAACGTTCGCTTCAGCAGTACAAAAAGTTTATTTAGAAAGAGGATTACTATGCGCGGATCTTTGCAAGCATACAAAAAGGTATCAGTCGACAGCCAGCTAAGCGCGGCTTCTCCGCACAAAGTCATTCAGATGCTAATGGCTGGTGCAATTGAGCGCCTTATCCAGGGTAAAGCAGCCATGCAAGCGGGCAACATCCCGGCAAAAGGGGAGCGCTTAGGTAAAGCGCTGGATATTATCATTGCACTACGCAGCTGTTTGTCGATGCAAGATGGCGGCGATATCGCTTCAAACCTAGATGCGCTGTATGAGTTCATGATCACGCAGATTTCAGCCGCTAACCATCAGAACGATCCTCAGCCTATTGATGACGTTATCGATATTATTCGCGAGATAAAATCAGCCTGGGATCAGATTCCGGGTGAGTTTCATAATCTGACCGCATCAGAAGTCGGCATTTAATAATTAAAACAAGGCGTTAGAGGTGATGGGTTATGTACCTTTCACTTAAGCAATAAATTGCTTAATAAAATGTAAAACAAGCGTAAAGCGATAGATTGCTTGGTTGCCTTATTTCTATATTCAAATAAAATAGAAGCCATTAGTAGCCCTAATGGCTTTTTTTGTTGCTGATTTTCTGATGAATCTCGTCAAGAGTGTGGTGATTCCGACCTCCGTACACACTCGTTCGAGCTAACCAAGGTACAGCCGCAACACACCGCAAAAATAAAGGCAATCATTCTTACCTATGCAAAGTTTGGCAAAGCTGCTTGTAATTGATGACGATGCGTCAAGTCGTTTAAATTTAAGCAATATATTGGAATTTGTTGGAGAAAGTTGCGAAGCTGTCAGTTCTGATAAGCTGGGCGATATTGACTGGTCTGAACAATGGTCCGGTTGCATCGTAGGCGACATTTCGTCTGACTCTGCCGCGGAAACCGTCAGAGAGCATCTCAACAATGCTTATCATATTCCACTTCTCATCATGAGCAGTTTTCCGTTATCGGTTGATGAGCTGCCAAGCTTTGTCGGAGAGCTGGAGCTGCCTTTAAATTATCCACAGCTAAGCAATGCGCTGCGTCACTGTAAAGATTTCCTTGGCCGTAAAGGTGTCAACGTAGTCGCAAGTGCCAGAAAAAATACACTTTTCCGCAGTTTAGTTGGACAAAGTCGTGGGATTCAAGAAGTTCGTCACCTTATCGAACAAGTCGCAAAAACAGATGCGAATGTTCTGATCCTCGGTGAGTCAGGGACTGGTAAAGAAGTGGTCGCGCGTAACATCCATTATCACTCAACTTATTCTGACGGTCCGTTTGTGCCGATTAACTGTGGGGCGATTCCTCCTGAGCTTCTTGAAAGTGAGTTGTTTGGCCACGAGAAAGGTGCCTTTACCGGCGCATTAACAGCACGTAAAGGCCGGTTTGAGCTGGCTGATGGCGGAACACTTTTTCTAGACGAGATTGGTGATATGCCAATGCCTATGCAGGTAAAGTTATTACGTGTCCTGCAAGAGCGCTGTTTCGAACGGGTGGGCGGTAACAACACTATTAAGGTCAATGTTCGCGTGGTGGCTGCAACTCACCGCGACCTAGAGAGTATGATTAAAGAAGATACTTTCCGTGAAGACCTGTTCTACCGTCTCAATGTCTTCCCGATTGAAATGCCGGCACTAAAAGAGCGCAAACAAGACATCACTCTGCTGTTGCAAGAACTGATGGCTCGTTTAGAAGCCGAGGGCGGGCAGCCTATCTGCTTTACTCCGCGTGCGATTAACTCGCTGATGGAACATGACTGGCCGGGTAACGTGCGAGAGTTAGCCAATCTGATTGAGCGTATGGTTATTCTGTATCCGAACAGCCTGATTGACGTGAATCACCTGCCTACTAAGTACCGCTACAGTGATATTCCTGAATTCCAGCCGGAAGGAAATCCATTTGCTTCGATTGAAGAGCAGGAACGCGATGCATTCCAGGATATTTTCTCTCAGGATTTCAGTTTTGATGAGCTCAGTGACCTAGAGGGAAATGCCAACGCGCCTCAGGATCTGCCACCGGAAGGTGTTAATCTGAAAGAGATGCTGGCTGAGCTTGAGGTCAATATGATAAGTCAGGCACTTGAAGCGCAGGGTGGTGTTGTCGCAAGAGCTGCAGATATGCTCGGCATGCGCCGTACAACTCTGGTTGAGAAGATGCGTAAGTATAATTTACAGCGCTAATTCCAATTTTCAGCCTCACTTTATTTTTCAGCTTGGTCGTTTTTCTGACGCTAAGCTTTGAATGTTGTAGTGCAAATCTTACGTCAACTTATTGTCGTTGAATTAACTCGTTGATAAATATATTAAAACAGTTTGGTATGCTAATTGCTTACTAAGCTGTTTTACTATTTAGTGGCGATATTTCGACGGGCAGTTAATGGAAAATAGCACAAACCAATCCCATCTTGACTCAGTAGAAAATCAAGTCGAACGCTATAAGCAGGTACTAGACGTGATGCCAGCAGGAGTGATCCTGCTTGATACGTATGGTGTTGTGCGTGAAGCGAACCCGGAAGCATACCGAATCCTTGAAATTCCGCTGGTTAACGAGAAGTGGTTTAACGTCATCCAGGCGGCCTTTGACCCTCGTGAAGACGATGGCCATGAAGTCTCTCTGCGAAACGGACGAAAAGTTCGTTTAGCCATCTCTGCCTCTGAAACCGGTCAGCTTATCCTGATCACCGACTTAACCGAAACGCGTTTACTACAAGCACGTGTGAGTGACTTGCAGCGCCTGTCGTCGTTAGGTCGAATGGTTGCCTCACTGGCTCATCAGGTCCGGACTCCTTTATCCAGTGCGATGTTGTATGCCTCAAATCTCGCGGCGCCTAACCTTCCGTCGACTACACGAGAACGATTTCAGAGTAAGTTAATGGATCGTCTGCACGACCTGGAAAAGCAGGTCAATGACATGCTGCTTTTTGCAAAAGGCGGCGACAACAAAGTCATTAAGCCATTTACGATTGCTCAGCTGGTCGCGGAATATCAGCCGATGGTAGAAGCCGCCCTAAAAACCAACAGCATTGATTATTTCCTTGAAGTTGAAGAGGAACACACTGAACTGCTCGGAAATGCGAATGCTATTGCATCTGCATTGAGTAACCTGGTCATGAACGCGATTCAGATGTCAGGGAAAGAGTCACAAATCGATGTTTTCTTTCGCCCGGTAAACGGTGAATTACGCATTTCTGTTCAGGACAGCGGACCGGGTGTCCCTAAAGAATTACAAAGCAAAATTTTAGAGCCATTTTTCACGACACGTTCTCAGGGAACGGGGTTAGGACTCGCAGTCGTTCAAATGGTTTGCCGTGCCCATGACGGCCGATTAGAGCTTATTTCAGAGCAGGGTGATGGAGCCTGTTTCACCATGTGCATTCCGCTTGAGCGAGTGCACGCAGAAGCGCAATAAGCGGCTTCTTACCAAACAATTACTGGAGAATCAGAATGGCGCAAAGCAAAGTGCTGATCGTAGAAGACGATGAAGGTCTTCGTGAAGCCCTGGTGGATACTCTGGCTCTGGCAGGCTATGAGTGGCTGGAGGCTGACTGTGCAGAAGATGCCTTAGTCAAACTAAAATCAAACGCAGTAGACATTGTTGTGTCTGATGTACAAATGGCTGGAATGGGTGGTCTGGCGCTACTTAAAAACATCAAACAGAATTGGCCTAATCTTCCGGTTCTGCTGATGACAGCGTACGCCAATATCGAAGACGCCGTATCTGCGATGAAAGACGGTGCTATTGACTACATGGCTAAGCCATTTGCACCGGAAGTGTTGCTGAACATGGTCAGCCGTTACGCACCGATTAAAAGTGATGACAACGGTGATGCCGTGGTGGCGGACGAAAAGAGTTTGCGTCTGTTAGCACTGGCCGATCGCGTAGCCCGTACTGATGCTAACGTCATGATTTTAGGTCCAAGCGGTTCAGGTAAAGAAGTGATGTCGCGTTACATTCATAATGCTTCTAACCGTAAAAATGGCCCGTTTGTCGCAATCAACTGTGCCGCAATTCCGGACAATATGCTGGAAGCGACGCTGTTTGGTTACGAAAAAGGCGCGTTTACCGGAGCTGTACAGGCGTGTCCGGGTAAATTTGAACAGGCTCAGGGCGGTACTATTTTGCTGGATGAAATCAGCGAAATGGACCTCAGCCTTCAAGCCAAACTGCTGCGTGTACTGCAGGAGCGCGAAGTTGAGCGTTTAGGCAGCCGCAAGAGCATTAAACTTGATGTACGTGTTCTGGCAACCAGTAACCGCGACCTCAAACAATATGTATCGGAAGGAAACTTCCGTGAAGACTTGTACTACCGTCTTAACGTATTCCCGATTGCATGGCCGGCGTTGTGTGAGCGTAAAGGTGACATTGAACCTTTGGCAAAACACCTTGCTGAGCGTCACTGCGGTAAGATGGGTATGCCCGTCCCAAGGGTTTCTGCATCTGCTATTGAGAAGCTATTGCAGTATCCGTGGCCGGGTAACGTACGCGAACTGGATAACGTAGTACAGCGTGCCCTGATTCTGAGTGAAAACGGCGACATTGATGCTGAGCACATTCTTTTAGAAGGCATTGACTGGCAGGATGCGAACAGCCTGCAACGCGTGGTGCAAAATGCAGAAACTCTGGTACCGGATGTTAAGCCAGTTGCTCAGGCTGAGAGTATCACTCGCGTTGCCTCGACCCCAGGTGGTGAAGGCCTTGGCGGTGAATTACGCGATCAAGAGTATGCCATTATTCTCGATACTCTGGTTGAATGTAATGGCCGCCGTAAAGAGATGGCTGAGAAACTGGGTATCAGCCCACGTACGCTGCGCTATAAACTGGCTAAAATGCGCGACGCCGGAATTGATATTCCAAACTAAGC
This sequence comes from Vibrio sp. B1FLJ16, assembly GCF_905175385.1. Lineage (NCBI taxonomy): Bacteria > Pseudomonadati > Pseudomonadota > Gammaproteobacteria > Vibrionales > Vibrionaceae > Vibrio > Vibrio sp. B1FLJ16. Next base: position 2,161,730 of record NZ_HG992749.1, on the reverse strand, counting down.
GTTGCTAGCTTAGACAGTTCTCGAGCTTAGTCAAAAGGCGAAATTAAACAGTGACATTACGCTGACGCCTTTTGGCACGTTAATTGCTCCAGTAGTATACAATTTTATTAATAGTCAAAGTTTTGGCTCTGAGGTAGTAATGAAAGTTGATGGTATTCAGGCAGAGATGCGCACCATGATGGTAGAAGCGACTAACACCGCTCCGGCCGCAACTGGCGCAAAGGTTGGTGCAGATTTTGGCGACCTCCTGAACAGCGCTATCAATAACGTAAACTCGCTTCAAAAAGCCTCGGGAGATATGCAGACTCGCTTTGACCGTGGCGACGCAGATGTCTCTCTTTCGGACGTTATGATTGCCCGTAATAAATCCAGTGTCGCGTTTGACGCAACAGTTCAAATTCGCAATAAGCTCGTCGAGGCCTATAAAGACCTCATGAATATGCCAGTGTAATTTAGGTAGTAAGTGTGGCAGAAAAGTCTACAGATTTAACCGTTACTGACGGCGGTACCGATGGCGCTTTAGTTGCGAGCTCTGAAATTGATGTGGAAAGTCAAAATCCAGATCTGGAAGAGCGCAGCGCCTCAAAATTTGATATGGCCGTTGGCGACCTCGATTTACTTCGACAGGTCGTGCTGGTGCTATCCATCTCCATCTGTGTTGCTTTGATCGTAATGCTGTTTTTCTGGGTCAAAGAACCAGAAATGCGTCCGCTTGGCGCCTATGAGACTGAAGAGCTTATCCCGGTTCTTGATTATCTCGATCAGCAAAAAATCAATTACAAACTTGATGGTAATACCGTTTCTGTTGAAGCCGTTGACTACAACTCGATCAAACTCGGAATGGTGCGTGCTGGTGTCAATAAGGCAACAGAAGCTGGCGACGATATTTTGCTGCAAGATATGGGCTTTGGGGTTTCCCAACGCCTGGAGCAGGAGCGTCTGAAACTCAGCCGTGAGCGACAACTTGCTCAGGCTATTGAAGAGATGAAGCAGATTCGTAAAGCGCGCGTGTTACTAGCCCTGCCGAAACACAGCGTATTTGTGCGCCACAATCAGGAAGCTTCTGCTTCTGTTTTCCTGACCCTTTCCACCGGCGCAAACCTGAAACAGCAGGAAGTAGACTCCATCGTGGATATGGTGGCAAGTGCCGTACCCGGAATGAAAACCTCCCGTATCACCGTAACCGATCAGCACGGTCGCCTACTAAGCTCAGGATCGGAAGACCCGTCCTCTGCTGCTCGGCGTAAAGAGCAAGAATTAGAGCGTAAACAAGAGCAGGGATTGCGTGAAAAAATTGACTCGGTACTGATCCCGATTTTAGGCCTGGGTAACTATACCGCGCAGGTTGATATTAAGATGGATTTCAGTGCGGTGGAACAAACACGTAAACGCTTTGATCCAAACACACCGGCAACGCGCAGTGAATACGCACTGGAAGATTACAACAACGGTAACATGGTAGCGGGTATTCCCGGAGCATTAAGTAATCAGCCGCCGGCGGACGCTTCAATTCCTCAAGATGTTGCGCAGATGAAAGACGGCGCTTTGATTGGCCAAGGTTCTGTGCGTAAAGAATCGACTCGTAACTTCGAGCTGGACACGACAATCAGCCACGAGCGTAAACAGACCGGAACCCTTGCACGCCAGACAGTATCCGTTGCGATTAAAGAGCATCGCCAGGTTAACCCTGATACAGGTGAAGTCACCTATACACCGATATCTGAAGGTCAGATCAACGCTATCCGTAATGTACTGATTGGTGCAGTCGGTTTTGACGAGTCACGCGGTGATTTACTTAATGTTTTAAGCGTTAAGTTTGCAGAGCCGGAAGCCGATCTTCTGGTTGAGCAACCAATTTGGGAACACCCTAATTTCAATGACTGGGTACGTTGGTTTGCCAGTGCGTTAGTTATCATCGTGGTTGTGCTGGTTCTTGTAAGGCCGGCAATGAAGAAACTGCTTAACCCGACTGGTGATGATGAAGATGAAATGTACGGCCCTGACGGTCTTCCGATTGGTGCCAATGGTGAAACCAGCCTGATTGGCAGCGACATCGAAAGCAGTGAGCTGTTTGAGTTTGGCTCAAGTATCGATCTGCCTAACTTACACAAAGATGAAGACGTACTGAAAGCGGTGCGAGCACTCGTGGCAAACGAGCCAGAACTGGCGGCTCAGGTTGTGAAAAACTGGATGAAAGACAATGGCTAACGATATCTTACCCCAGGGTGAAAATGGCGCAGGCATGCCAATTGAGTTTGATGCATCTACCATCAGTGGCGATGACAAAGCGGCCATTTTGCTGTTAAGCCTCAATGAGCAGGATGCTGCGGGAATCATCCGCCATCTTGAGCCGAAGCAGGTTCAGCGTGTCGGTAGTGCGATGGCTAAGGCAAAAGACCTGAGTCAGGATAAAGTATCAGCGGTTCATCGTGCTTTTCTGGAAGACATTCAGAAGTACACTAACATCGGCATGGGCAGCGAAGACTTCATGCGTAACGCTCTTGTCGCCGCACTGGGTGAGGACAAAGCGAACAACCTGGTTGATCAAATTCTGCTTGGTACCGGCTCTAAAGGTCTGGATTCGTTAAAATGGATGGATCCACGCCAGGTAGCGAGCATCATTGTTAACGAACACCCGCAAATTCAGACTATCGTTCTGTCTTACTTAGAAGCGGATCAGTCTGCGGAAATCCTGTCACAGTTCCCGGAGCGTGTGCGTTTGGATCTGATGATGCGTATTGCCAACCTTGAAGAAGTTCAGCCGTCAGCATTGGCAGAACTGAACGAAATCATGGAGAAACAGTTCGCTGGTCAGGCGGGTGCACAAGCGGCCAAGATTGGCGGCATGAAGGCAGCTGCGGAGATCATGAACTACCTGGACAACAACGTCGAAGGTCTGTTGATGGATCAAATCCGCGACCAGGACGAAGACATGGCGACACAGATTCAGGATTTGATGTTCGTGTTCGAAAACTTGGCCGAAGTCGACGATCAGGGTATTCAGAGATTGCTGCGTGATGTACCGCAAGACGTTCTGCAAAGAGCACTGAAAGGTGCGGACGACTCCCTGCGTGAGAAAGTGTTCAAGAACATGTCGAAACGTGCTGCAGAGATGATGCGTGATGACATTGAAGCGATGCCGCCTGTGCGCGTTTCAGATGTGGAATCGGCGCAGAAAGAGATTCTTGCTATTGCCCGACGTATGGCAGATTCCGGAGAACTATTACTCTCTGGCGGCGCGGACGAATTCTTATAATCTTTATTGCCCTGTGTTCTCCTGACACAGGGTATCTTCACTTCCAATCAAATACACATAATCGAACATAAATAGGTACGCCATGGCTATCGATAGAAAACGTGGATTTATCCGTCCCGATGAAGAAGATGCGATGATCGAACCGCAACGCTGGGGGCTGCCTGATTATGGCGAACCAAAGGCGAAGCAAGCCAAACAGACGGCGTTTAATTACGATCCGGGCTGGGTGCCTAGTTTTGATGAACCTGAAGAAGAACAAGTCCTTGAACTGACGGAAGAGCAGATAGAGCTCATCAAGCAAGGGGCTTATCAGGAAGGTTTGTACCAGGGCCAAGAAGCGGGCTTTAAGCAAGGCTATGATAAAGGCAAAGAAGAAGGCCTTCAGGCAGGACATGCTGAAGGATTAGAACTCGGTAAAGCAGAAGGCGTGAGTGCCGGACAGGAGTTCATTCAGCAGCAGGTTGAAGTCTTTATGAATATGGCCAATCAGTTTGCCCAGCCTCTGGAGCTGATGAATGCTCAGGTTGAAAAGCAGCTGGTGGACATGGTGCTATGCCTTGTCAAAGAAGTGGTTCATGTTGAAGTCCAGACTAACCCACAAATTATTCTCGATACCGTAAAGCAATCGGTAGAAGCGCTGCCTATTTCTGGCCATCCCATTACTTTACATCTCAATCCGGAAGATGTGGCCATCATTCGCTCAGCCTATGGCGAGCAAGACTTAGATTGCCGCAATTGGACTCTGGTCGCTGAGCCTTCACTTAACCGGGGCGATGTACAAATCGAAGCCGGTGAGTCGAGCATTCACTACCGTATGGAAGAACGTATCAAGAGCGTGCTGCAGAGCTTCTGTGGCGCAAACCGTCACCAAGAGGGCGAGTAACAAATGTTAGCGCTCGCCGACCGCCTGAAAAACTACAAAGTCGAAGGTTTAACCACGCGGCCTGTCGCGTCCGGGAAACTGGTGCGGGTTATTGGTCTGACGCTAGAAGCGACAGGGTGCCGGGCTCCTATCGGCAGTTTATGCCTGGTCGAAACCATGTCCGGTCATATGGAGGCTGAAGTGGTGGGTTTCTCAGGTGATAACCTGTTTCTGATGCCAAGTGAACAAATTACCGGTATTTTGCCCGGTGCTAAAGTTACCCCACTGACCAGTGATGCAGGTTTACCTGTGGGAATGGAGCTACTCGGACGCGTGATCGATGGTGTAGGCAATCCCCTTGACGGACTGGGACCTATTTATACTGAACAACGCGCTTCATTCAATGCAGAACCCATCAATCCGCTGGCGCGTAAACCTATCTCTGAACCTCTTGACGTCGGCCTGAAAGCGATTAACGGATTATTGACGGTAGGTAAAGGTCAGCGTATCGGCCTGTTCGCCGGTTCTGGTGTGGGTAAATCGGTTACACTGGGCATGATGACCAGAGGTACTACTGCACAGGTTGTTGTTGTCGGTCTGATTGGTGAGCGTGGACGAGAAGTAAAAGAGTTCATCGAAGAGATCCTAGGTGAAGAGGGACGCCGACGCTCTGTTGTTGTCGCGGCACCTGCGGACTCGTCGCCACTGATGCGTTTAAAAGGCTGTCAGACAGCACTTACCATTGCCGAATATTTCCGCGATCAGGGTTTGGATGTACTGCTCTTAATGGACTCGTTGACCCGTTTTGCTCAGGCGCAGCGTGAGATTGCTTTGTCTGTTGGTGAGCCACCTGCAACCAAAGGTTATCCGCCATCGGTATTTGCTAAGCTTCCCGCACTGGTTGAGCGTGCAGGTAATGGCGGTCCGGATCAGGGCTCAATCACAGCTTTCTTTACTGTCCTTACAGAAGGGGATGATCTGCAGGACCCGATTGCGGATGCGTCGAGAGCGATTCTCGATGGTCACATTGTACTGTCGCGTGAAATGGCGGATGCCGGCCACTATCCTGCAATAGATGTTGAGAAGTCAGTCAGCCGGGTTATGCCTCAGATAACGACTGAAGAGCACGTGCTGATGTCGAAAGCGGTACGACAAGTGCTGTCGATTTGCCGTAAAAATCAGGATTTGGTTTCAATCGGAGCTTATAAGCCGGGTACCGATCCGGCCATTGATGGCGCATTCACCATTAAGCCGAAGCTAGATGAATACCTGCAACAGCGTATGAAAGAATCCGTACCTTATGACATGTGCGTCAATATGCTGAAAAGCTTGTTAGGTGGGTAATAGCGCATGAACAACGCAATGGAATTTCTGCTTGAACAAGCCAAAGAGCGGGAAGATCAAGCCGTACTGGCCCTGAACAAAGCGCGCACCGAGCTGGAAGATTACTATCGCCAGGTTGAGCAAATTGAAAAATACCGTCTCGACTACTGCCAGCAGCTGGTTGATCGAGGGCAGGCAGGGTTAACTGCGAGTCAGTATGGGCATTTAAACCGGTTTCTTACTCAGCTTGATGAAACGCTGTCAAAGCAGAAACAAGCGGAGAGCCATTTTAAAGAACAGGTTGAAAATGGTCAGGAGTACTGGCTGAAAATGCGTAAAGAACGAATGTCCTACGAATGGATGATTGAAAAGCGCGTTAAAGAGAAACAAGTGGCCGAAGCAAAGCGTGAGCAGAAGCAAATGGATGAGTTCTCGACTCTTCTTTACAGCCGGAAGAGTCATCCATTCTAAGGTGGTATTTTAAGAGTTCTGTCTTACCTTTAGCTCGTACTCTCAGTGTCAGGAAATTTACGTTATAGATTGGCGTGATTTTTGCAGATTCATGTATTAATAACTCAGTTTTATAGCGATTTGGCTGAAGCGCCAACTATGAGAATGTTTATATGAATGTGTCTAATGTTTCTGCGGGTAATAAGACTTCGCTGCCTGAGTCTGGCACCAAAACGCCGGAAGAAAACTCAGAGAGTAAAGGCTTTTTTGAAACTCTGGCAGGCATTTTTACCGGTTCACAAAAGGAACAAGTTAAGGCTGTCAAATCGGCAGAGGAAGTCAGTGAAAAGGGCGTTACTTCAGCGGATCAAGCCTCAGAGTCTGAAGGTGATAACCTCAAGAACGCCGCAATTGATTCAGACATTAACCTTGACATAGCGCAGAGTGGTTCTGATTCAGAAGCGGGAAGCAACGTGACTCATTCGATGGATGAGGGGCAGCAATTACTCGGGCGAATTGAACAAGCGAATCAAACTTTGAGTGCTCAGAAGCAAGAAGCTGCGAGCGGTAATAGTTTGCCTCTCGAGTCGGCGGAGTGGCAATCAGGCTCTATTCAGGGTTCTCAAACGGCTACTATGTTTAATAATACGGACTTAGCTAAGCACATCTCGGTTGAAGAACTCGAAGCAATAGACACTAAACTGGCTCAGGGTAAATCACTGACGAAGCACGAAGCTGAAATACTCGAAGAGTTGAAAGCCGGAACTGCAATCGCAGAGCTCGCAGAGGAAGAGCTTGCCCAGTTGGTGGCTTTACCTGGAGACGTTAAACTTGCGCTTTCTGAAGCCCAGTCTAACACGACTCGCCAGGCAACAACTTCAGCGCTGACACCACAAGTATCGCAAGAATTGAAGCATACAGCTGTACAAGTACCAGCGCAGTCAGCCGATAAAGCGATAATGTCCACTGGTTCCGAAGGACTTACGGCTGCAGGGCTTAATCCAGCAGTTCAACAGATGGCGGCAAATACTGAAGTGAACCATAAGGCCATGAATGCAGCTTTGACCGGAGCACTTAAAGCCACGGCAGATTCTCAGGACAAAGGCGATTTACAGCACGGTCTGGCTGGTCAGCTCCAAGCTGCAGCGAGCCAGCAAGGCGTTGCAGCTACACAGCAAGCGCGGGCAGATGCAGCGCAACAAGCACAAATACCGTTGCAGCTGACGAAAGAGTTAGCGAATGACCAGGTCGCGGAAAAGGTGCAAATGATGATGTCCAAGAACCTAAAGAACCTTGATATTCGTCTTGACCCGCCAGAGCTTGGTCGTATGCAGATTCGTATGACGATGAACAGTGACTTGGCCAGTGTTCACTTTACTGTAACCAACCCACAGGCGCGTGATATCATCGAACAAACATTGCCACGATTACGGGAGATGCTTGCTCAGCAAGGTATGCAGTTAGCAGACTCTTCTGTTCAGCAGCAAAGTCGCGGCGACCAACAAGGTGGCAACTCCGCAATGGATCAGAATCGACCTGGCTCTGATAGCGGGGGGGTATCTGGTCGGTCAGACGACGGCCTTGAGGCTGGTGTTGAGATGAACGTGAACGTGGCTTCAGCACGTGACGGGATCAGCTACTACGCTTAATAGCTATGTAGAACATGCAGAAACAGAATACAGAGATTTTCCGCTTAACCGGCAGAACAAATAAAACAAAAATTAGAGACGAAAATGGCTGAACAACAGTTAGAAGGCGCATCAAAGGGAAAAGGTAAACTACTGATCGTAATTATCGCGGTCGCGATCTTATTACTCGGTGGTGGCGCAGCGGCATACTTTTTCATGGGTTCGGATGATTCGGCGCTGACGGATTCCGATCTTCAAAGAACTCAGAGAAGTTCAGCTGGCACGCCAATCTCATATGTGAACCTTGCCCAGCCGTTTGTTTTTAACGTAACGGGTGACAGCCGCGAGAGACTGGTACAAATCAAAACTCAGTTAATGGTACGAGGCTCAGATAATGAGGAGCTGGCACGTTACCATTCACCATTAATTGAGAGCACTTTATTGTCAACGTTTGCTTCTGCAACGATCGAGCAATTGCGTTCACCAATGGGCAGAGTTGACTTACGCGATCGCGCGTCAGACGACATCAAAGCAGCATTAAACGCCGCGGTTGGTGAACCGGTGATTGAAAAAGTACTGTTTACAGATTTTGTAATTCAATAGGTAAAACGTGACTGATCTATTAAGCCAAGACGAAATTGATGCACTGTTACACGGCGTTGACGACGTTGATGATGTTGATGAGAATGTAGAAGAAGATTCCGGTAACGCGGTCAGTTTTGATTTTTCATCTCAGGACCGTATCGTTCGTGGCCGTATGCCGACGCTCGAACTTATCAACGAGCGTTTTGCCCGGCACATGCGCATTAGCCTTTTCAACATGCTGCGTAAAACAGCGGAAGTGTCGATCAATGGCGTTCAGATGATGAAATTTGGTGAGTACCAAAATACGCTTTATGTACCAACCAGTCTGAACATGGTTCGTTTCCGTCCGCTTAAAGGTACTGCGCTTATCACTATGGAAGCTCGTCTGGTTTTTATTCTGGTAGAGAATTTCTTTGGTGGCGATGGTCGATTCCACGCAAAAATTGAAGGCCGCGAATTTACTCCTACTGAGCGACGCATCATTCAACTGCTGCTGAAAGTGGTCTTCGAAGATTACAAAGAAGCATGGTCACCGGTAATGGGCGTTGAGTTTGATTACCTCGACTCTGAAGTAAACCCGAGCATGGCGAATATCGTCAGCCCGACGGAAGTGATTGTTGTTAGTTCGTTCCATATCGAAGTCGATGGTGGCGGTGGCGACTTCCATGTGGTCATGCCATATTCCATGGTAGAGCCTATCCGCGAATTGCTTGATGCCGGCGTGCAGTCAGACAAAATGGAAACGGACGTTCGCTGGAGTTCTGCTCTGCGAGAAGAAATCATGGATTGTCCGGTTAACTTTCGTGTCAATTTGCTGGAAAAGGACATTTCTTTGCGTGACCTGATGGAACTTCAACCGGGAGATGTGATTCCAATCGAAATGCCAGAGCACGCGACGATGTTTGTCGAGGATTTACCGACGTATCGCGTAAAAATGGGACGTGCGGAAGAAAAACTGGCGATACAGATTTCTGAAGAAATTGAACGTCCGCATGTAGTAAAAACCGATTTAGCCTTCTTGGGTAAAGACATTCTGTCTGAACTTGAGAACGACGATGAAGATTAAAAGACGCCTTACTGGAATTCAATGCCTGAGCATGAGTAAGGTTTAAACACAGGACAGTAAAAATGGAACCAAGTGACGATCAAAAACTAGCAGATGAATGGGCAGCCGCACTGGGCGAAGACCCTTCTGCACCTTCTGTTGATGTAAATGAAGTACTGGCAGCACCACTGGAAGAGTTAAAAGACACCTCGTCGCCAATTTCAGATGATGAGCGTCGAAAACTTGACACCATCATGGACATTCCAGTGACGATCTCGATGGAAGTCGGCCGTTCACAAATCAGTATCCGTAACTTACTGCAATTAAACCAGGGATCAGTGGTTGAACTTGACCGCCTGGCCGGTGAATCACTCGACGTACTTGTAAACGGTACCTTGATTGCACATGGCGAAGTTGTTGTGGTAAACGATAAGTTCGGTATTCGTCTGACTGATGTTATCAGCCAGACTGAACGAATTAAGAAGCTGCGCTAAATATGACCGCTCTAGCCAAATTGAGAATCAGGCAACTAACGGCAATGCTTGGATTAATGCTGAGCTCACCTTACGCTTTGTCGGCACAAACAGAGATAGCGCCGGCAGCGGAGTCCGTTTCAGCGGCTGCGCGTACTTCAACGACAACCCCGCTTTCAACCGCTCCAACCAGTCTTGACTTAGCTACTACACTGGGCTCTCTGGTTTTAGTTATTGGGTTGATTCTGGGACTTGCGTGGTTACTCAAACGAATGAAAGTACCAGCGCTTGGACAGCAGAAAGGGATGCGCATCATAAGTCAGTTAACTGTTGGCCCGAAAGAGCGAATTGCAGTGATTCAAGTCGGTGATGAGCAGTTCTTAATTGGCATTACCACTCAGTCTATCCAGACTTTAGCCAAGCTTGAGAAACCGCTCGATGATCAAGAGCTGGCGAGCGGATCTTTTGCCAACCAATTTAGCCAGCTGATGAAGAAAAATGACAAAGGGTAATTCTATTCGCCTGTTCTTCAGTACGTTGATGTTGCTGGTGGGTGTGATGTTTAGTTCACTTTCGTTTGCTCAGGCTGAGGAATCGCCTCTGCCTGCAAACTTAGCTGAAGGCGACAGCGTCACCGTTCAGGCCATGCAGAGTGATACGGGTTCCAGCCGTGCGATGTCGGTTGGTAATGGCGGGGGGATTCCTGCTTTTACCATGACCACAAATCCGGATGGCAGCGAAGATTACTCAATAACGCTGCAGATTCTTGCTCTGATGACCATGCTTGGCTTCCTGCCTGCTATGGTGATTCTGATGACATCGTTTACCCGGATTGTCGTGGTGATGTCGATTCTTCGTCAGGCAATGGGTCTGCAACAAACGCCTTCTAATCAGGTGATCATTGGTATCGCGCTGTTCCTTACTTTCTTTGTCATGTCCCCAGTTTTGAATGAGATTAATGATAAATCCATTCAGCCTTATTTAAATGAACAAGTGACAGCCCGTGAGGCATTCGATGCTGCTCAGGTGCCGATGAAAGCCTTTATGCTTAAGCAAACGCGTATTAAGGACTTAGAGACCTTCGTTAATATGTCGGGTGAGCAAGTGGCAAATCCGGAAGATGTTTCGATGGCGGTACTGATTCCGGCGTTTATTACCTCAGAGCTGAAAACAGCATTTCAAATCGGCTTTATGCTATTTTTGCCGTTTTTGATCATTGATCTGGTGGTTGCCTCGATACTGATGGCAATGGGTATGATGATGTTGTCCCCGATGATTGTGTCTCTGCCATTTAAGCTGATGTTGTTCGTACTGGTAGATGGCTGGAATCTGATATTGTCGACGCTCGCCGGCAGTTTCGCCCTTTAGCCCGGCGCAGATGAGAGGATAAAACATGACTCCAGAAATGTTTGTCGAGCTGTTCCGTGATGCGCTTTGGATGGTACTTGTTATGGTTTGCGCCATCATCATTCCGAGCTTGCTTGTTGGTCTTCTGGTGGCAATTTTTCAGGCGGCGACATCCATCAACGAACAGACTTTGAGCTTTTTGCCACGTCTGATTATAACTCTGCTTGCTTTGATGATGTTTGGTCACTGGATGACACAAATGATGATGGAGTACGTCTTCAGTCTGATTGAGCGTCTGCCTCAGGTGTTGTACTAGGGGCTGGCATGGAGTATCCCACTCACATCGTCTTAGAATGGATAGCCAGTTACTTTTGGCCGTATGTACGTATTTCTTCCATGCTGATGGTGATGACGGTTACTGGCGCTCGCTTCGTCTCTCCCCGAATTCGTCTGTATCTTGGCCTTGCGATCACGTTTGCTGTGATGCCCGTTATTCCTGCGGTTCCTCAAGATATTCAATTGCTCTCTTTTCGTGGTTTTATGACCATTGCCGAGCAGATGATCATCGGCATTGCCATGGGCATGGTTACTCAGTTTATGATTCAGACTTTTGTTTTGCTCGGACAAATTCTGGGTATGCAATCCAGCCTGGGTTTTGCGTCTATGGTCGATCCGGCCAACGGACAAAGCACGCCTTTACTTGGTCAGCTGTTCATGTTTCTGACCACCATGTTTTTTCTCGCAACGGATGGCCATTTAAAGATGCTTCAGCTGGTTGTGTTTAGTTTTAAAACACTGCCGATAGGCTCAGGTACTTTAACCTCTGTGGACTTTCGCGAGATGGCAGGCTGGCTGGGCATTATGTTCAAAACTGCGTTGAGTATGTCGCTGTCGGGTATTATCGCCTTGCTGACTATCAACCTGTCATTTGGTGTAATGACCCGTGCTGCGCCTCAGTTAAACATCTTTTCGCTGGGTTTTGCCTTCGCCTTAATGGTGGGCTTATTACTTTGTTGGTACATAGTCGCTGGTCTTTACAGTCACTATGAACTTTACTGGGCTGTGGGTGAGGAGCAGATATGTCGCCTCATTCGCCTTGAGTGCTAGGAGGCTGATTTGGCAGAGTCAGACGGTCAGGAACGCACCGAAGAAGCCACGCCCCGAAGGTTAGAGCAAGCCAGAGAAAAGGGGCAGGTTGCACGTTCTAAAGAACTCGCTTCCGCGCTGGTACTCATTATCGGTGCGGTTTCACTGATGTGGTTTGGGGAGTCATTAGGAAGATCGCTGTTTTCCATTATGGGACGGTTATTTGACCTGAGCCGCGAAGAAATATTCGATACGGCAAAGTTGTTTGATATTGCTTTAGGGGCAATGACGGACTTACTTTTCCCACTGTTTCTTATCCTGATTACTTTATTTGTCGCGGCGATGATCGGTGCTGCAGGGGTAGGGGGCATCAGCTTTTCCGCTCAGGCGGCGATGCCAAAGATGTCCAAAATGAACCCGCTTAGTGGTCTTAAGCGCATGGTAGGCATGCAAAGCTGGGTTGAGCTGGTTAAATCGATCCTTAAAGTCGGCCTGGTGACCGGAGTCGCGATATATCTGATTCAGGCTTCGCAGGCGGACCTTATCCAGCTAAGTATGGATGTCTACCCGCAAAACATTTTTCACGCTCTCGAAATCTTGCTTAACTTTATTTTGCTGATCAGCTGTTCACTGCTGATTGTGGTTGCCATTGATATCCCTTTTCAGATATGGCAGCACGCAGACAAACTGAAAATGACCAAGCAAGAAGTCAAAGACGAATACAAAGAGACCGAAGGTAAGCCTGAGGTTAAAGGGCGAATTCGTATGCTGCAAAGGGAAGCGGCGCAGCGCCGGATGATGGCAGATGTTCCGCAAGCCGATGTAATCGTCACTAACCCGGAACACTTCTCCGTTGCACTGCGCTACAAGCAGAAAACAGATCGCGCTCCGGTGGTCATTGCCAAAGGTACTGACCATATGGCAATGAAGATCCGAGAAGTGGCGCGAGAGCATGACATTACGATCGTTCCTGCTCCGCCACTCGCGCGAGCGCTCTATCACAGTACGGAGCTGGAACAGGAAATTCCGGATGGTCTGTTTGCCGCTGTCGCTCAGGTGCTGGCATTTGTCTTCCAGTTAAAGCAGTACCGCAAGCGTGGTGGTCAGAGACCGAAAATTCAGGATTATGATTTGCCAATCCCGCCTGAACATCGTCACTAGAAGCTCGGGTTATTTAAGTAATTCCTTGTTATTTATGTGGTTAGATTCTTAGCCATAATTTTGGCGCATAATGTGGTACGCAGATTGCTTAAAACACTGTCGCTAAAAACAATATAAACATTTGCCAAAGTGTTCGCGTAACAATTGCTTAGTAATATTGGTATTAACCACGCGACGCTTCAATTCAATTGAGATACCCCGCAGTATGAAGTTAAGCCTGCCATTTGCAGATAAATTGCCACGAATTCGTCAGCGTGAGATGCCAGCCATTGGTGCGCCTGTTATGGTTTTGGCCACCCTCGCAATGGTGGTTTTACCAATCCCTGCATTCCTGCTGGATATGTTTTTCACCTTCAATATCGCCTTAGCCATGGTGGTGTTGCTGGTCACAGTTTACACCAGACGTCCGCTCGACTTTGCTGCATTTCCTACCGTGCTTCTTATCGCAACGCTATTACGTCTTGCCCTGAACGTCGCTTCTACTCGTGTCGTATTGCTCAATGGTCACGAAGGTGGTGATGCAGCAGGTAACGTTATCGAAGCGTTTGGTAACGTTGTTATCGGCGGTAACTATGCTGTTGGTCTGGTGGTCTTCCTTATCCTGATGATCATTAACTTTATGGTAGTAACCAAAGGTGCAGGCCGTATCTCTGAGGTGAGTGCCCGCTTTACCCTAGACGCGCTACCGGGTAAGCAGATGGCCATCGATGCGGACTTGAATGCTGGACTAATCGATCAGGAACAAGCGCGCGTACGCCGTTTTGAAGTGACTAAAGAAGCAGACTTTTACGGCTCGATGGATGGTGCGTCAAAGTTTGTTAAAGGCGATGCGATTGCCGGTATCCTGATCCTATTTATCAACATCATCGGCGGTCTTGCGATTGGTATGGCGCAGTACGATTTAGGTTTCGGTGAAGCGATCGAAATCTACACACTGCTGACCATTGGTGACGGCCTAGTTGCTCAGATCCCGTCACTACTGCTGTCGATTGCGGCAGCGATGATGGTAACGCGCCAGAACACTGATGAAGACATGGGCGAACAGCTGATCTTCCAGATGTTCGACAACCCGAAAGCGCTGATGATCACGGCGGCTATCCTCGGTGTGATGGGTATTGTACCGGGCATGCCACACTTTGCGTTTCTCTCGTTAGCGGTAGTTGCCGGAGCGAGCGCTTACTTTATCGATAAGCGTCAAAAGCAGAAAGCGAGCGAGCCCGCGTTACTTGATAAAGCAGAGGACGGCAGCGAGCCAATTTCTCAGCGTGAACTATCTTGGGACGACGTACAGCCTGTCGATATTATCGGTTTAGAAGTGGGTTACCGTTTGATCCCGCTGGTGGATAAAGACCAGGGCGGTGAGTTGCTGGAACGTGTGAAAGGTGTACGTAAAAAGCTTTCGCAGGATTTTGGTTTTCTGATCCCGGCGGTACATATCCGGGACAATCTTGAGCTGACACCAAACAGTTACCGTATCACTCTGATGGGGGTTGCCGTCGGTGAAGCTGAGATACGTCCTGATCTGGAGCTGGCAATTAACCCCGGTCAGGTTTACGGAATGATTGATGGTGAACCAACCATGGATCCCGCGTTTGGTCTGGAAGCTGTCTGGATTCGTGAAGATCAGCGTGAACATGCTCAGGCTCTGGGCTATACGGTTGTGGACTCCTCCACGGTTCTGGCGACACACCTCAGCCAGTTACTCACCAACAATGCATCACAGCTGATTGGCCATGAAGAAGTGCAGAACCTGTTGGAGATGCTGGGCAGAAGCGCACCTAAGCTGGTGGAGAACTTCGTACCGGATCAGCTGCCGCTGGGTGTAGTGGTGAAAGTACTGCAGAACCTGCTTAATGAAGCGATTCCTATTCGGGATATCCGCACCATCATCCAGACCTTGGCGGAGTACTCAAGTAAGAGTCAAGAACCTGACATACTGACAGCCGCGGCCCGCATCAGCCTTAAACGTTTAATTGTTCAGGAAATCAATGGTATAGAGCCGGAACTTCCTGTTATTACATTGATTCCGGAGCTGGAACAAATATTGCATCAAACCATGCAGGCGTCAGGTGGCGAATCAGCGGGTATCGAACCGGGATTGGCCGAAAGATTACAGTCTTCACTCAGCCAGGCAACACAAGAGCAAGAACTGAAAGGCGAGCCGGCGGTTCTGTTAACGTCTGGTGTGCTGCGTTCAACACTGGCGAAGTTTGTGAAGAACACAATACCGAATCTCCGGGTACTCTCCTACCAGGAAATACCGGACGAGAAACAGATCAGAATTGTGCAAGCCGTGGGTAACTAGGTTAATAGTTCCTAAGCTCCGCGGATCAATATTTATGGATTCATAGTTTGAAAATTAAGCGATTTTTTGCCAAAGACATGCGAACAGCGCTGCTCCAAGTAAAAGAGGAGCTAGGCGCGGATGCGGTGATCATGTCGAATAAGAAAGTAGCAGGTGGCGTGGCCATCGTTGCGGCGATAGATGGCGACTCGAATTCTCCATCAGGCGCGCTTTCTTCAACGTCTGCTCCTTCGCAATACAATCGCAATGCTCAGGCATCGAATCGCTACAGTGAACATCGTCAAATGTCATCTTCAGCGGCGGAGCGTTTTCAGGATCGCAGTTTAGATGAAGATAAAATCAGCCTGGGTCGTAATAATAAAAGCGACACCCAAGAAAAACCGGGCTCAATGACGCAGCGATTCGCTAACATGCTCAGGCATTACAGCGGTGATAGCACCGAATCTGACGGCTATGTGGCAGAGAACGAAGACTCTTTGTCAGCGTTGTTAAACCGTCAGAACAAACACCGTGACAGCTACGATAAAGAGCCATCTGTTCCATATCAGCCGGACTCACCTTTAGCCAAGCTTATTGCCCAGGACGACCGTTTTGAACGTCCAACGCCGAAGCTGGATCCAACCCGCTATGATCGTCGCAGACCTTCTGATGCCCGCGATGAATCAGCAGCAGAGCTGGAGAATATGCGTGAGGAGATGACGTCAATTCGTCGTCTTCTGGAGCATCAGGTTTCCGGATTGATGTGGCAGGAAGTAGAGCGCCGTGAACCATTAAGAGCCATGCTTATCAAACGCTTAGAGCGAATGGGTGTCTCTTCGGAATTGGCTGATCAAATGGCATGTTACATCCCGGAAGATACACAGCCGGCACGGGCATGGAAGGCTTTACTTTCACTCGTGGCGGATCAAATCCATATTCCAAAGCAAGATATCTTAAAACGTGGTGGTGTTGTTGCACTGTTGGGTCCGACAGGCGTCGGCAAAACGACAACAGTGGCAAAGCTCGCCGCACGTGCAGCGATGGAATACGGTGCGGACAATGTGGCGCTGGTTACGACGGATACTTTTCGTATTGGTGCCCACGAGCAGCTCTCAATTTACGGAAGAATTATGGGATGTCCTGTAAGAGTTGCTAAAGATTCTAATGAGTTAGCCGATGTAATATATCAGCTACGAAACAGAAGACTGATTTTGGTTGATACGGCAGGTATGGGGCAGCGAGATGTCAGGCTGACTGAACAGCTCGATACCCTGATGCAGGAAAGCGGTGAAGTGATTCATAGCTATCTTGTTTTGCCTGCCACTGCACAACGTCGTGTTTTACAAGAAACGCTGGAGCACTTCCGACGTATTCCTCTGTCGGGATGCATTATGACCAAACTTGATGAGTCACTTAGTTTAGGCGAGTTCATCAGCGTGGTGATTCAGAACGCACTGCCAGTGGCTTACATCGCTAATGGCCAGCGCGTACCAGAAGATATTGTGATAGCACAACCAAAATACATGCTTGCGAAAGCAAATGAACTGTTAGAGAAGTCGACAGAGAACGAACCTCACTTTTGGAATAGTGACAGCGAAGGACTCTAGGGCGGCGGATGACTATGACTGAGAATATGATACACGATCAAGCAAGCGGCCTCCGTCGCTTAACACAACCATCATTGACCAAGGTAATCGCAGTTACCGGCGGTAAAGGTGGCGTGGGAAAATCAAATGTAACACTGGGTTTGGCGATCTCTATGGCTCGCCAAGGCAAAAAAGTGATGGTTCTCGATGCTGACCTGGGTCTGGCTAATATCGACGTGATGCTGGGTATTCGCACAAAGCGTAATCTGGGACATGTTCTGGCAGGCGAATGTGAGTTGAAAGATGCGATTGTCGAAGGGCCTTATGGTATCAAGATAATCCCGGCAACGTCTGGTACGCAGAGCATGACGGAACTTTCGCATGCGCAGCACGCCGGCCTGATCCGTGCCTTTGGTAGTCTCGAAGACGAAATGGATATCCTGCTTATTGACACGGCGGCGGGTATTTCTGATATGGTTATCAGTTTCTCACGCGCAGCTCAGGATGTTGTGGTTGTTGTGTGTGATGAACCGACTTCTATCACCGATGCATACGCGTTAATTAAGCTATTGAGTAAAGAACATCAGGTTCAACGCTTTAAAGTCGTTGCCAACATGGTTCGAAGCTACCGAGAAGGACGCGAACTGTTTGCAAAACTAACGCTGGTTACGGAAAGATTTTTAAATGTAAGCCTGGAACTCGTCGCCTGTATTCCTCTAGACGATAAGGTAAGACAAGCGGTGAAACGACAAAAAATTGTCGTTGAAGCATTCCCGCGCTCTCCAGCTGCGTTAGCGATCAGCTCTCTGGCAAACAAAGCGTTAACGTGGCCAATACCAAAGACACCAAGTGGACACTTGGAGTTTTTCGTCGAAAGGTTGTTAAGTCGTGGTGATTTCGTAGAGGATCCGTTTGGTGAATAATGCAGTAACCTACGACCAAAACGGTAAGTTCAACAGTCAACGAGCGTTCATCGAGCGCTATTCTGTTTTGGTTAAACGTATTGCTCATCACCTTTTAGGCCGCTTACCGCCGAGTGTGCAGGTAGAAGATCTAATTCAGGCTGGCATGATTGGTCTTATCGAAGCTCAGCAGAATTACGATGCGACTAAAGGTGCGAGCTTTGAAACTTACGCTGGTATTCGTATCCGTGGCGCAATGTTAGATGATATGCGTAAAGGGGACTGGGTACCGCGTTCTGTCCATAAAAATAATCGAGAGATCAATCAGGCTATCGCAGAGCTGGAAGGCATTCTGAATCGCGATCCGACTGATTCGGAAGTTGCAGCACATCTCGGGATGACACTAGACCAATATCATAGTGCTCTAACCGATATAAACTGCTCTAAATTGGTCGGTATTGAAGATTTGGGTGTCTCTGATGATGTGATTTCACCCGCCGATGAAAGCGATAACAGCAACCCGTTTAAAGGGGTTGCTGATGAATCTTTTCGCAAAGCGTTGGTTGAATCAATAAAACAGCTTCCAGAGCGTGAAGCTTTGGTACTTTCGCTTTATTATGACGAAGAACTCAATTTAAAAGAAATTGGTGATGTATTGGGTGTAAGCGAATCTCGCGTCAGCCAAATACTGAGTCAGTCGATGCAACGTTTACGCACCAAGCTCAGTGCGTGGACACAAAATAATTAAAAACACTGATTTACGATTCAGTGGAGGCTATTTTGAATAAAAACATGAAGATCCTTATTGTTGATGACTTTTCAACAATGCGCCGTATTGTTAAAAACCTGCTTCGTGACTTAGGTTTCAATAACACTCAGGAAGCGGATGATGGTTTAACTGCTTTACCTATGCTGAAAAAAGGTGACTTCGATTTTGTCGTGACGGATTGGAACATGCCAGGGATGCAAGGTATCGACTTACTTAAACATATCCGTGCAGATGCGGAACTTAAGCACCTTCCGGTTCTTATGATCACAGCAGAAGCTAAGCGAGAGCAGATCATCGAAGCTGCTCAGGCAGGCGTTAATGGTTACATTGTTAAGCCATTTACAGCTGCAACACTAAAAGAAAAACTAGATAAAATTTTCGAGCGTTTATAACTCTCTTTTCTCTTTTGCTACTTGAGTCTTTGATATCAAATAAAAAAACATTACAAATGACTCTATGAGCGTTTACTAAAGCGATAAGAAGAACTAAACGTAAAGGGTCTATTCAGAATGATCTCACTAGAGCAGGCGAAGTCGCTCGTTCAGATGCTGGAAAACGAAGAGCAGGAGCAAGCCAACCGGCTTGTAGCCTCAATATATGAAGGCACTGAGAACCCAATGCTTCAGGAAATTGGAGCACTAACACGTGATCTCCATGATTCACTAAAGCAGTTCAATCTCGAACAACGCATGACTGAAATTGCGAAAGACGAAATCCCTGACGCAAGGGACCGTCTGAACTATGTGATCGAGAAAACGGAACTGGCAGCAAATAAGACGATGGATGCAGTAGATTGCTGCCTTCCTATCGCTGATAACTTGCATGACGGTCTCCAACAAGTCCGCCCTCAATGGAATGAACTGATGCGCGGTCGTATTGAGTTAAGCGAATTCAAAGCACTTTGTCATCGTATCGAAGAACTGTTAGTTCAGGTAGAAGGTGACAGCACTGAGTTACGCGGCCAATTGACCGAAATTCTCATGGCGCAAGACTTCCAAGACTTAACAGGCCAAATTATTCGCCGGGTAATTACCCTAGTGAATGAGGTGGAAAGCCGTTTAGTGGACATTCTCACCGTATTCTCCGGAAACAAATCAGAAGAACAGACTCAAGTTTTTGCAACATCGGCAGATAAAAAAGTTAAATCATCAAGTGAAGCCGAGGGTCCGATTCTTCATCCTGAACAGAGAGAAGATGCGGTTTCATCCCAGGACGAAGTCGATGACTTGTTGTCCAGTCTTGGATTTTAAAGGTAACGTATGAGCTACGATTTAGACGAAGATATTCTTCAGGACTTTTTAATTGAAGCTGGGGAGATTCTCGAACTGCTGTCTGAGCAGTTGGTGGAATTGGAAAACAACCCAGAAGACAAAGACTTACTTAATGCCATTTTCCGCGGATTTCATACTGTAAAAGGCGGAGCCGGCTTCCTTTCACTCGCTGAACTGGTAGACACTTGCCATGGTGCCGAGAATGTATTCGACATTTTACGCAACGGTCAACGTTCAGTAACGCCAAGCTTGATGGATACCATGCTTAAGGCGCTGGACACAGTAAATACTCAGTTCCAGGCTGTAAAAGAGCGTGAAGAACCAGAAGCGGCTGACCCTGCTCTTCTGGAAGAATTACACCGCCTGTGTAAACCTGAGTCACAGGATGAAGTGGTTGCCAGCGCAGCCGCTGTACCAGAGGTGGTAACTCCTGAACCTGTTGTTGACGAACCATCTGCTCCTGCAGCCGATTCTGGTACGGGTTCTGTGGATGATATTACCCAAGACGAATTTGAAAAGCTGCTGGATGAACTGCACGGTAAAGGCAGTGCACCTGGCGCGTCTAAGCCAGCACCTTCTGCACCTGTACAGGCAAGTGCACCTGCTAGTGACAGTGGCGATATTACTGACGATGAGTTTGAACGTCTTCTTGACGAGCTGCATGGCGTTGGTAAGAGCCCGACTACGTCAGGCGAGATGTCTACTGAACCAACAAAAGCTCCTGAGCCGGTTGCGTCTGTAAGTGCTTCATCCTCAGACAGCGATCTGATGAC
Organism: Vibrio sp. B1FLJ16; assembly: GCF_905175385.1. Taxonomy (NCBI): domain Bacteria; kingdom Pseudomonadati; phylum Pseudomonadota; class Gammaproteobacteria; order Vibrionales; family Vibrionaceae; genus Vibrio; species Vibrio sp. B1FLJ16. The sequence continues at coordinate 2,140,929 of NZ_HG992749.1, read as the reverse complement.
GGATGATGAGTTCGAGAAACTGCTAGATGAATTACACGGCAGCGGTAAAGGACCGTCAGTTGAAGAACTGGAAGCAGCGACTAAGCCAGCAACGGTAAATACAGTAGCCGATGTGCCGAAAGCTCAGGCTCCTGCAGTACAGCCACAATCACAACCGGTTGCAAAGAAAGAAGAAGCAAAAGCATCAGCCCCTGCTGTTAAAAAGCCACAAGCAGAAGCGACGGTGCGTGTTGATACTTCTACGCTTGATACCATTATGAACATGGTCGGCGAGCTTGTACTGGTGCGTAACCGTTTGTTGAGCCTCGGGCTAAACAGCAACGACGAAGAAATGTCGAAAGCGGTGGCCAACCTTGATGTAGTTACTGCAGACCTTCAAGGTGCCGTAATGAAAACACGCATGCAGCCAATCAAAAAAGTGTTTGGCCGCTTCCCGCGTGTTGTTCGCGACCTGGCGCGCAACCTGAACAAAGACATCGTGCTGGAAATGCGCGGTGAAGAAACTGACCTGGATAAAAACCTGGTTGAGGCTCTGGCCGACCCATTGATCCACTTGGTGCGTAACTCTGTCGACCACGGTATTGAAATGCCGGATGATCGCGTACAAGCGGGTAAATCACGTACCGGTAAAGTGATTCTTTCTGCATCGCAAGAAGGCGACCATATTGAACTGGCGATCGTCGATGACGGTGGCGGTATGGATCCAAACAAACTTCGTGGTATCGCCGTTAAACGCGGCATGATGGACGAAGACGCTGCCGCTCGTTTGACCGACAAAGAGTGTTTCAACTTAATCTTTGCACCGGGTTTCTCTAGTAAAGAGAAAATTTCTGATATTTCAGGCCGCGGCGTAGGTATGGATGTGGTGAAGACCGCAATCAATACGCTGAATGGTTCTATTGATATCGACTCTGAGCTTGGTAAAGGCACTAAGATTACTATCAAAGTACCGCTTACGCTGGCAATCCTGCCAACTCTGATGGTTGGCGTTGGTGGCCATCCGTTTGCGTTACCTCTGGCATCGGTAAATGAAATCTTCCATTTAGATTTAAGCCGTACCAATGTGGTTGACGGTCAGCTGACTATCATTGTTCGCGATAAGTCTATTCCGCTGTTCTATCTGCAAAACTGGTTGGCTGCCAAATCTCCTCGAGTTGAACAGCGTACCGGACACGGTCATGTGGTGATCGTTCAGTTGGGCAGTCAGCGCGTTGGTTTTGTGGTTGATACTCTCATTGGTCAGGAAGAAGTGGTTATCAAACCGCTGGACAAATTATTGCAAGGTACCCCGGGTATGGCAGGTGCAACTATCACTAGTGATGGTCACATCGCCCTGATTCTTGATGTGCCAGATTTACTTACGCGATACGCATCGGCTTCTCGCATTTAAGCGAAGCTGAGGTTTAGAAAAGGAACAAAATGGCGATTAAAGTACTAGTCGTAGATGATTCAAGTTTTTTCCGTCGTCGCGTTAGCGAAATCATCAACTCAGAATCGCGCCTAGAGGTAATTGACGTTGCGGTTAATGGCAAAGAAGCGGTGGAAAAAGCCAAGTCGCTCAAGCCAGACGTCATTACCATGGATATTGAAATGCCCGTGATGGATGGTATTACTGCCGTCCGTGAGATAATGGCAGCGTCTCCTACGCCAATCCTGATGTTTTCGTCCCTGACTCATGATGGGGCGAAAGCAACACTTGATGCGCTCGATGCAGGCGCTCTGGATTTCTTACCGAAAAAGTTTGAAGACATTGCACGTAACCGTGATGAGGCAGTATCGCTTCTTCAGCAGCGTGTGATTCAGATAGCATCCAAGCGCGCATATTTGCGCCGCCCTGCAGTACGGACCTCGACCGTGAGTGAGACGTCAACTGCACGACCGTTGGCAACACGTCCTTCGAACACCGCAGTGGCAGCTCCACGTCCGTCAGTGTCGAAATATCGTGCTTCGGGTAAGAGATATCAGCTGACGGCGATTGGTACGTCTACTGGCGGGCCTGTTGCATTGCAAAAGATACTGACGCAATTGCCGGTTAACTATCCGCATCCGATTGTTCTTATCCAGCATATGCCTGCGACCTTTACTGCCGCCTTTGCCAGCCGCTTGAACTCTCTGTGCAAGATTCAGGTTAGAGAAGCACAGGATGGTGATGTTTTACAGGCGGGCGTTGCTTATCTTGCTCCCGGCGGTAAGCAGATGATGGTTGATGGCCGTGCAGGTGCCGCGCGTCTGCGTATCATAGATGGTGGCGATCGCATGAACTACAAACCGTGTGTCGATGTTACCTTCGGTTCTGCTGCCAAAGTGTATGGAGACAAAGTACTGTCACTCGTACTTACCGGTATGGGTGCTGACGGTCGCGAAGGTGCACGTATGCTGAAATCTGCCGGTTCAACCATTTGGGCGCAGGATGAAGACAGCTGCGTGGTATATGGTATGCCACAAGCTGTTGCCAAAGCGGGGCTTTCGTCTGAAGATTTACCTCTCGACCGCATTAGCGAGCGTATGCTGGTAGAGTTGGGGTTAGCGTAGGATAGATCATGATCGTTTGGAGTGTAGCTAACCAAAAAGGTGGTGTAGGTAAAACGACATCCACTGTGACATTAGCGGGTCTTTTGAGCCAGCAAGGTCATCGAGTGCTTATGGTCGATACCGATCCGCACGGATCACTGACGACTTACCTCGGTTATGATTCAGATAATGTCTCATCAAGTTTATTTGACTTGTTTCAGCTAAAGACGTTTTCCCGTGAAACGGTAAAACCTTTAATCCTTGAAACAAAGCTAGAAGGGATGGATATCATACCCGCACATATGTCCCTTGCGACACTGGATCGCGTGATGGGGAATCGCAGTGGTATGGGGCTTATCCTGAAGCGTGCGTTGAAAACCGTAGAACAAGATTACGACTATGTGTTGATAGACTGTCCGCCGATCCTAGGCGTGATGATGGTCAACGCACTTGCAGCCAGTGACCGTATTCTGATCCCGGTTCAGACAGAGTTCTTAGCAATGAAAGGTCTTGAGCGTATGATGCGCACGCTGACCATCATGCAGAAGTCTCGTCCGGGCGGCTTTAACGTTACGATAGTACCGACAATGTACGACAAGCGTACCCGCGCCTCGCTGCAGACACTAACGCAACTGAAACAGGATTATCCGAATCAGGTGTGGACATCTGCGGTACCAATCGACACCAAGTTCCGCGATGCCAGTCTTAAGCACTTACCGGCTTCTCACTTTGCATCAGGCAGTCGTGGCGTATTTGCTTACAAGCAGTTACTGATTTATCTGGAGAGGTTAGCGCTTGATGAGTAATCATGACGTACTTTCCAGTGAGCAAGCGCTTGATGATTATTTCTGCGCTTTGCTTGGTGAAGAAGCAGAAGTAGAAACAGATATTTCAGAAGCACTAGATTCGTCTGAATCGGAGTTATCATCTGCAGAGCCAGAGCCAGAGCCAGAGCCAGAGCCAGAGCCAGAGCCAGAGCCAGAGCCAGAATTAGCGTTACAACCTGTTAAGGTAGAATCTTACCCATTTCGGGAGTCCTATACCTCGGAGTTGCAGGCCCCTAACTTAGAGGATGTTGAACGATTGTTGAGTCAGCTTCAATCCACCGATGTGGTTGATGAGTTAGACATCGACGATATTTTGGCACAGAACACGATAGATATTGCCTCACAATCTAAGCCGGTTGTGGAACAGATTCCAACACCTGTTGCTGTGGCTGAAGAGGTTCAGGATTGGGTTGTTGAAGCGCCTACCATTGTCTCGGCGCAGTCTGAACCTGATTTGCCACAGGCAGAGCCTGAGGAAGTCATTGAAACAGAAACTCAGGTATCGACAGAGCCTGAAACACAGACAAGCCCGGCACTGGTGACGTCGTGGGAAAGTACTCAGCGAGCTGAAGACTTTCAGGTTCTCTACTTCGACGTTAATGAAGTGCTTTTTGCCGTGCCGCTTGATGAGCTAGGCGGTATTCATCGTATTACTGAACTTAATCACCTGATAGGCAAACCTGGATGGTATCTGGGATTGCAGACCAATCGTGAACAGAAGTTTGATGTGGTCGATACTGCGAAGTGGGTGATGGCGGATAAACTCCGCGATGAACAATATAAAGATAACTACCAATATGTCGTGATGCTTGGTGAAAGCAACTGGGGTTTGGCCAGTAACCAGTTAATGGGGACCGAATCGCTCAATATCGACAAAGTTCGCTGGCGACAAGAGGCTGGAAAGCGGCCTTGGCTAGCGGGCATGGTGAAAGAAAAAATGTGTGCTTTAATTCATGTAAAGGCACTTGTTGAGATGCTAAACGCTGGTTTAGACGTGAAATCAATAAATTAGAATAAAGTCGGGAACGACATTAACGAGGATTAACTATGTCTCAAGCTTTTGAAGTAGAAGTGAAGAAAGATGTAACCAATGACGAAGTTCTTCAGTGGGTGACGTTCCAGCTAGAAGAAGAAACGTACGGCATTAACGTAATGCAGGTACGTGAAGTGCTTCGTTACACAGAAATAGCCCCTGTTCCGGGTGCGCCAGATTATGTGCTGGGTATTATTAACCTGCGTGGCAACGTAGTAACGGTTATCGATACGCGTTCACGTTTCGGCCTGATGGAAGGCGAGGTTACTGATAATACACGTATTATTGTTATCGAGTCTGAACGTCAGGTGATTGGTATTCTGGTTGATAGCGTAGCGGAAGTAGTTTACCTGCGTTCTTCTGAGATTGACACTACACCTTCTGTTGGTACCGACGAGAGTGCTAAGTTTATTCAGGGCGTTAGCAACCGCGATGGCAAGCTCCTTATCCTGGTAGACCTAAACAAGCTGCTTTCTGAAGACGAATGGGATGAAATGGCTCACCTGTAATTGGCTGAATGATCATGGCTGAAGTGAATTTTCTATCTGTACCTGTTATTACTGGTGGCGTGGCTTTCATTGTCTTGTTGCTGTTCGTTTTTCAACTGCGTATCCGCTCTGGTTTGCAAAAGAAAATCGATCACCAGCGAGCTCAAGTCCGTCAAGCCGATAAAGATATGCAGAAACTGAACAAACAGTTACTGGAAGTTCGGTCTGTCGTCGTAGGCCTCGGACAAAAGGTTACAGAGCAGCAAGATATTATTCAGCATTTAAACGAGCGCATTCGCGAGCTCGAACATGCAGATACAGACGGCAGGTTATACAGCCGAGCATCCAAAATGGTTCAGCTTGGCGCAGATATCAACGAGCTGATTGAAGAGTGCGAGTTACCAAAAGCAGAAGCTGAGCTGATGCTATCGCTACAGAAAAAGCTTGCAGGTAAAGAAAAAATTCCGCCACTCAGCGGTCGTCCATCTGAAGCGCAGAACTATCCTTCACGCGGAAAAAGACGACGTTAGAACAGACTCCTAAACAAAAAAGAAGCTTCGGCTTCTTTTTTTGTTTATAAGCTTCAGAAATGAACGTTTGGCCTGTTATGAAATTAATGCACTATCGCTGTCAATGTATACCCAAGTAACATCAAGATGCTCTGAATCCTGCATCTTGAAGTCACTTGGGTATATATAACTATTTATGGTTAATTTTATCGGATTGTGTAGTTAAGTTAACAAAAATTCATGAACTTACTTACATCTATAGCCTCTTATCCTGTTTCGTCTTAAGTAAGCTGTGCTAATATACGCGCTCGTTCATTATTTAGTTGAAGCCCTATGTTAGAAGTGTCTAACCTTACTGCGATCCGTGATGAAAGGGTCCTGTTTGAAAACTTGAAATTTGAAATAAAACCAGGCGAACTGGTTCAGATTGAAGGGCGAAACGGAACAGGAAAAACGACGCTGTTACGAATTGTTACCGGGTTAGGTGACAGGGAAGACGGCATCATCAAGTGGAAGGGAGAAGAGGTTGAAAAATCTCGGGATATCTTTCATCGTGACCTCCTGTTCCTGGGGCATCAAACCGGCGTAAAGCGTGAACTAACTGCATTAGAAAACCTCCGTTTTTATCAGTCTATCCACAATAATCACACCTCCGACGATGAAATATATACTGCATTGACGCAAGTTGGCTTAGCGGGAAGGGAAGATATTCCTGTGGCACAGCTCTCTGCGGGTCAGCAACGTCGCGTAGCGCTGGCAAGGCTGTGGCTGAGCAAGCAAATTTTGTGGATTTTAGATGAGCCACTTACGGCCATTGATAAACAAGGCGTCAAGGTATTAGAAGCATTGTTTGCTAATCATGCCGACAGCGGCGGCATCGTTATTCTGACCACACACCAAGATATGTTTTCCGACAGCTCTAAACTTAGAAAAATTAAACTGGGTGATTGATATGATCTCGGCCATGACCACTATTATTCGTCGCGAGCTCTTGATTGCATATCGCCGTCAAGCAGACATTCTGAATCCGCTTTGGTTTTTTATCATTGTTATCACCTTGTTTCCTCTGAGTATTGGTCCTGAGCCAAATTTGTTAGCACGTATTTCAGCAGGCATTGTTTGGGTTGCTGCATTGCTGTCTGCATTATTATCATTAGAGCGTCTGTTTCGTGATGACTTTCAAGACGGTGCATTGGAGCAAATGATGCTTATGCCAATCCCATTGCAACTTGTCGTGATTTCGAAGGTTATTGCTCACTGGCTGTTAACGGGCTTACCACTTATTTTGATCAGTCCTCTGTTAGCGGTTTTACTTTCTCTTGATTTCGATACTTGGCTTGCGGTTGTGCTTACATTAGCTGTAGGTACACCAGCGCTTAGTTTTATTGGTGCCATTGGTGTGGCACTGACGGTTGGGTTGCAAAAGGGCGGCGTACTTTTAAGTCTGCTTGTTCTTCCGCTCTATATCCCAATCCTGATTTTTGCAACGTCTGCAATTGATGCGGCGGCGCTCGGTGTGGCGTATAACGGCCAACTGGCGATTTTAGGCGCGATGCTAATGGGTGCGATAACATTCACACCATTTGCAATCAGTGCTGCGTTGCGGGTTAGTGTTAACTAACATTAACAAGTGGTCCTTCTGAAAGGGCTTACTTAATGATTAAAGCACAGCAATGGCTCAGGCCAGTCAGACTGTGCCCCTGATAGTAAGAGTGAGAACAAAACATGTGGAAATGGCTACATCCTTACGCCAAGCCTGAAGCGGCTTACCGCCTGAGTGGTAAGTTCCTGCCGTGGTTTTCTGTATTAGCCCTCGTGTGCTTGACTGTTGGTACGGTTTGGGGATTGGCGTTTGCGCCTTCTGATTATCAACAAGGTGATAGTTTCCGAATCATCTATATTCATGTTCCATCCGCTATGTGGTCTATGGGCGCTTACCTGTCGATGGCGATAGCTGCGTTTATTGGACTCGTATGGCAAGTCCGTCTTTCCGATATGGCTGCGTTAGCTATGGCTCCTATCGGCGCGGTATACACCTTTATTGCATTGGTAACCGGCGCGGTATGGGGTAAGCCAATGTGGGGCACTTGGTGGGTATGGGATGCTCGCCTTACTTCTGAACTTATTCTTCTATTTTTATATTTAGGGGTTATTGCGCTGTACCACGCTTTTGATGATCAAAAGACCGCAGCAAAAGCCGCAGGTATTTTAGCCATCGTTGGTGTTGTGAACTTACCAATCATCCATTTCTCGGTTGAATGGTGGAACACGCTGCACCAAGGTGCGACTATCACGAAGTTCGAGCAACCATCCATTTCAGCTGACATGCTCTGGCCACTGTTACTGAATATTTTGGGTTTTGCGTTCTTCTTTGGTGCCGTGACCATGGTGCGTTTCAGAAATGAAATCATCAGTAAAGAGGGTCACCGCCCTTGGGTACGTCAAATTGCAACAGAAAAAACTCAGTGAGGTAGTTAATTATGTATTTTGAATCTCTGAGCGACTTTTTTGCCATGGGTGGCTACGCATCATACGTATGGAGCTCGTTTGGCATCACCTTTCTATCGATGCTGATCCTTTTAATTACTAGTCTTCGTCGCGGTGACGCATTATTGGATGAAGTGAAAGCAAAAATTGACCGTCAAGCTCGTATTGACGCAGCGAAGAATATGGAGAACACGTTATGAACCCGAGACGTAAAAAGAGGCTGGGAGTTGTATTAGCTATCTTTGTCGGTATCAGTGCAACCATTGGTTTGATGCTTTATGCGCTTAACCAGAATATGGACCTTTTCTACACGCCTACAGAGCTGGTCAATGGTAAAGAGGATGGCACTAAGCCAGAAGTTGGTCAGCGTCTGCGAATCGGTGGTATGGTGGTTAACGGCTCGGTTCGTCGCGATCCTGATTCATTGAAAGTAAGTTTTGACCTGCACGATATAGGCCCTAAAGTGACCGTCGTTTACGAAGGTATTCTTCCAGACTTGTTCCGTGAAGGACAGGGCATTGTTGCACAGGGTGTTTTGCGTGACGCGACTACAATTGAAGCGTTTGAAGTGCTAGCGAAACACGATGAAGATTACATGCCGCCAGAAATCGCAGCTGCGATGGAAAAAACGCATGAACCGATGAAATACAGCTCTGAGCAAAAACAAGGAAGCGACCAATGATTGCAGAAATCGGTCACTTTGCCCTCATATTATCGCTCGCGATGGCTGTGCTGCTAAGCATACTGCCACTATGGGGTGCATCAAATAATAGCACCATGCTGATGAATACAGCTCGGCCGTTATCTTGGTCGATGTTCATTATGCTGTTGTTCTCCTTCATAATTTTATGTTGGGGCTTTTATACTAACGACTTTACGCTGCAGTATGTAGCCAGTAACTCAAACAGCCAGTTACCCTGGTATTACCGTCTGACCGCTGTTTGGGGTGCGCACGAAGGTTCGCTACTTCTTTGGGTTCTAATCCAGGCTGCCTGGACAGTTGCCGTGGCGACATTCAGTCGCGGTATGCCACAGGAATCTGTCGCTCGCGTATTGGCTGTGATGGGGATGATTTCTGTTGGCTTCCTGATGTTTATCATCTTTACCTCCAGCCCGTTCCTGCGCACCTTGCCATTCTTCCCTGTTGACGGCCGTGACTTAAACCCGCTTCTGCAAGATCCGGGTCTGATTGTTCACCCGCCTATGCTTTACATGGGTTATGTAGGCTTCTCTGTAGCATTCTCATTTGCAATTGCTTCTTTGATGACCGGGCGTCTTGATACAGCCTGGGCTCGCTGGTCTCGTCCCTGGACAACTGCCGCTTGGGTATTCCTCACAGTAGGTATCGCATTAGGCTCTTGGTGGGCGTATTACGAATTAGGCTGGGGTGGCTGGTGGTTCTGGGACCCGGTAGAAAACGCGTCATTTATGCCTTGGCTAGCTGGTACTGCATTGATGCACTCTCTGGCTGTGACAGAGAAGCGCGGCACGTTTAAGGCGTGGACAGTGTTATTGGCAATCTCTGCATTCTCGCTGAGTCTGCTAGGCACGTTCCTTGTACGTTCAGGTATTTTGGTATCCGTACACGCATTTGCCTCTGATCCGGCTCGAGGCATGTTTATTCTTGGCTTCCTCGTATTTGTTATCGGTGGCTCGCTGTTATTGTTTGCTCTTAAAGGGGCATCTGTCCGTGTACGCGGAAACTTCAGCTTAGTATCACGTGAAAACGTCTTGCTAGGTAACAATGTATTACTCATCGCAGCACTTGTTGTTGTGTTGGTTGGTACTTTGCTGCCGCTGGTTCACAAACAAATTGGTTTGGGCTCTGTTTCTATTGGCGCGCCATTCTTCGACATGTTGTTCGCGTGGCTGATGATGCCGTTTGCCTTCTTGTTAGGCATAGGTCCACTTATCCGCTGGAAGCGAGACCAGTTGTCATCCATTGTTAAACCAATGGTGATCTCAGGGGTAACTGCACTGCTATTAGCGGCCGTATGTGTTTATCTGTTTGCTGATTTCTTCCAGATTATGGCCTACATCGGTTGGGTTATGGCGATTTGGATCATCGTAATGCATGGTTTTGAGTTACATGGACGTGCAACGCATCGCCATAGTTTTGTCGAAGGTGTCGGTAAATTACAACGCAGTCACTGGGCGATGATGATGGGGCACATTGGTCTGGCAGTAACCATTATTGGTATTGCGATGGTGCAAAATTACAGTATTGAACGCGATGTACGTCTGGCACCGGGTGAGCATTTCCAGATTCAGGGTTATGATTTCTATTTCTCTGGCCTGCGTGACAAAGATGGTCCGAACTATGATGGTTATATCGCTGATTTTGAAGTGACTCATAACGGCAGTTACATCAATACGCTGCATGCGGAGAAACGTTTCTATCGTACAGCGAAGTCTATGATGACTGAGGCAGCGATTGATCGCGGTGTGACCCGTGACCTTTACATTGCGATGGGAGAGCGTCTGGAAGATAACCGCTCATGGGCAGTCCGTATTTACTACAAACCATTTGTTCGTTGGATCTGGGCTGGTGCTTTGATCATGGCAATTGGTGGTGGCCTGGCGATTTCTGACAAGCGTTACCGTTTCCGTAAGTCATCTAAGAAGAGCTCTAAGTCAAAGGAGCAAGTTGCACAATATGAATAAAAAAGTGTTGTTTATTCCATTAGTTGCTTTTTTGGTCCTTGCTGGGATCTTTGCAACGCAGTTGATGCGAAACCAAGAGGGTGATGACCCGACAAAGCTTGAATCTGTTTTAGTAGGAAAGACTGTGCCAGCATTCCGCCTTGAGGATCTGGCTGAACCGGGCAAACAGTACGACCAGTCAATATTCAAAGGTGAGCCGCTACTGTTAAACGTTTGGGCAACTTGGTGTCCGACCTGTTTTGCAGAGCACAAATATCTGAATGAACTGGCTGATAAAGGCGTGAAGATCATTGGTATGAACTATAAAGATGATCGCACTAAAGCCGTTGGCTGGTTAAACGACTTAGGTAACCCTTACCTTATTAGTCTGTTTGATGGCAGCGGTATGCTGGGCTTGGATCTAGGTGTTTACGGCGCTCCGGAAACGTTCATTATCGATGCCGACGGTATCATCCGCTACCGACATGTTGGTGATGTCAATCCGCGCAACTGGGCAAGTACTTTGGAACCGCTGTACAACCAATTGGTTGAGGAGGCTAAGCTATGAGAAAGGTGATTTTAGCAGTATTCGCTGCGCTGACATTCTCATTGGCGGCTCAAGCTGCAATTGAGGTGTATGAGTTTGATAACTTAAAACAAGAGCAGCAGTTTAAAGAGTTAAGCCACACGCTCCGTTGCCCTAAGTGTCAAAACAATACGATTTCTGACTCTAACGCTGAGTTAGCTCAGGACTTACGCCACAAGGTGTATGAGATGACGAAAGAGGGCAAGTCGAAAGATGAGATCGTTGATTACATGGTTGCACGTTATGGTAACTTTGTAACTTACAACCCTCCATTTACGTTGGCTACCGCTATTTTATGGCTTGGTCCGCTTGCTGTTGTTCTGGTTGGCTTTACATTGATTGTAATTCGTAGCCGCAAATCTAAAGCTAAAGCAGTTGCAAATAGTGATGAGCAATGGGACGAGCAAAAAGAAGCTCGACTCAAAGAGTTGCTTAAAGAAGAAAACAGCGGAGAGAACAAGTAATGACACTATTTTGGATTTCTACTGTTGTTTTAACGCTGATTGCCTGTGCGATGGTGGCAATGCCACTAATGAAGCAGAAAGCAAACAACGATGAAGTATTACGTGATGAACTAAACAAGGCGTTTTATAAAGATCGTTTATCAGAGCTACAGGAAGAGGATGAAGAAGGACTGGTTGAGAACCAGGACGATTTGATTTCGGATCTGAAACAATCGTTATTGGATGATATCCCTGGTGATAAAAGTCATCAGGAGACAAAAGTCTCTCCGGTAGCGGTATTAGTACCTTCAGTGATTTTAACTGTTGTCTTGAGCTATGGTCTGTACTACAAATTTGGTGCATCCCAAGAGGTGGTCAAGTGGCAGGAAGTCTCTGCAAACCTTCCGGCGTTATCAAAAAAGCTAATGTCTAGTACAGCTGAGCCGCTAAGCGATGATGAAATGGCAGATTTGACTTTGGCATTGCGTACACGTCTTCATTATCAGCCGGAAGACTCAACCGGTTGGTTACTATTAGGCCGTATTGCACTGGCAAACCGCGATGTATCTACTGCGATCGATGCGATGGAGAAGTCATATAATCTTGAGCCTCAGGACCCTGATATCATGCTGGGTTATGCGCAAGCGCTGATGCTGTCTCAGGAAGAAATAGATCAGAACACCGCACGTTCGCTACTGGGAAAACTCGTTCAGCAAGATCAGGTTGATCTGCGCGTGTTCTCACTACTGGCATTCGATGCTTTTGAGCGTAAGGACTACCCAGCTGCGATTAAGTACTGGGGTATTATGCAGCAAGTGATCGGACCGCAAGACAGCCGTTATGAGATGCTTTCCCGTAGTATTGACAGTGCGCGTAAGCAGATGGGAGAAACAGTTGCACCTGATAAGAGTGTCGCAGTTACTATCAATCTGGCTCCTGAAGCTAAGGTTAACCCGAACGGTGTTCTCATCGTTTCTGTTCACCGCGCTGATGGTTCTCCAATGCCTGTAGCAGCTGCTCGTTACCCGTTAGCGGCGTTCCCGCGCACCGTGGTTTTAGATGACGGCAATGCCATGATGCAAGGCTCAAAGCTGTCTTCACTGGACAAGCTTTTGGTGCGTGTCCGTGTTGACTCTGATGGTAACGTAGCAACGCGCGATCATGATTGGCATGGTGAAAGTGGGGTGGTCGAATTTGGTCAACCTGTTGAAGTTACAATCAATAAGCAGTATTAATTAGTAATATCAATAGTGTTCAGGTCAGTACCATGCAGTGGTATGACTTAACACTATCGAGTAGAATATCCGAGGCCAGCGTTAGCTGGCCTTTGTTTATATACTCAAGTGACTTCAGAATGTATTAGGTTACTTGAGTATATTAATGATACTAATCACTGTAATTAAGTGAACGGTATAACATAGTCGTTATGGAAAATAGAATGTATAACAAGGGTAAAACCACCTTTTTGTTGTTGTTAGCAGTTGGAATGGTTGGTTGTTCAACTGTGCCTGAAGAGGCCACAACAGAAGAAACAAATCAAACGACTTCTAATGTGTACGATCCGTTGGAAGGCTTTAACCGTGCCATGTGGGAAATCAACTATGATTATTTAGACCCATATTTGGTACGTCCAGTATCATTGGCGTATGTTGAATACACTCCGACACCAATTCGCTTTGGTATTGCTAACTTTCTGGCGAACTTAGATGAACCGGCCAGTGTGGTAAACAATCTAGTCATGGGCAATGGCACTAAAGCGGTGGAGCACTTTAACCGCTTCTGGATTAACTCTTCCTTTGGTATTTTCGGTTTGTTTGATATCGCTACAAAAGCCGGCATTACCAAACACGATAATAAAGCCTTTAGCGACGCAGTCGGCCACTACGGAGTAGGAAACGGCCCATACTTTATGATCCCTGGCTACGGTCCATATACTTTACGTGAAGTCACGGATACGGTTGACGGCATGTATTTGCCATTGTCCTACCTGAATTTTTGGGCTGGCTTAGGTAAGTGGGCGTTGGAAGGTATGGAAAAGCGTGCACTGATTGTTCCACAAGAAGCGCAGCTGGATAACTCACCAGATCCTTACGCATTAACGCGTGACGTTTATATTCAGCGCCAGAACTTTAAAGCGGAAGTGGAAAACGGCAAAGAAGTAAATGAGGAAGAAGAAGCTTACTTAGATGAGTATTTAGAAGACTTCTAACACTGCGATTTACTTAACTAGCATTAAAAAGGCTTAGCAACTGCTAAGCCTTTTTGGTGCCTGATCTATTCTCTTCTCTTTATCTGAAATAGTAGATCAGAATCGGTAGTTCGCCTGCACACCAACCAGCCATACGTTGCCGGTTGTTTCACCAACAAACTGACCACCTACTGTTTCAGCAGTATCGTCTGATGAGTAACCGCGAGATTCTGTGATAGGAGCATCTTTAGCAATGATGTAAGTGAAACCAGCATCCAGGCTGAAGTTTTTAGTCCAGTCATAGGTTGCACCAACGCTTAGCCAAGTACGATCTGTTTCTGGGATAGTGATTGTGCGGTTTTTGTCGCTCACTGCGGAGGTATCGTAAGCAACACCTGTTCTTAGTGCCAGCTTAGGCTGAAGTTGGTAAGTCGCGCCTACAGCAAAGCGGTAGTTGTCTTCCCAGTTTTCAACTTTAACCATTTTAGTGCCTGCTGTATCCAGGTTTGCTTCTAGCTTTTCGAACGAGCTCCAGTCAGTCCAGTTGATGCTTGCATGCAAAGCTAGCTGTTCTGTGATTTGGTGGAAACTTGCTAGTTCAGCTGTCGCTGGCAGGCTTAGGTTCATGTAACCGTTGTCGCGAGTCTGACCAGCCTCAAAGCCAAAACCAAGTCCTTCTGCATGTCCTTGTAATTTAAGGTCTACTTCAGATTTATATGCAAAGCCTACGCGGTGGTTATCATTGATTTGCCACGCTGTGCCTATTTGCCAGCCCCAAGCGGTATCATCACCTTCCATGTATTTTAGAGCCGTACCCTCAGGAGCACTGATCGGTGCGCCCGTTGAAGGGTTGATTCCAACTATATTGCTTGCAGGCGCAGTAGCACCAAAGCTGCCTTCACCGATGATATAGCGGATACCACCACCAATGCTGATTGCATTGCTTAGCTTGTACGCTGCATTAAGGTTCGCTTCCATTGTCGTCACGCTGGCTTCATTACCAAAGTGTGATGCAGCAAAGCCTGTACCCAGGTCTGTTTCCATACCGTAGTTGGTACCAAAGGCCAGGCCGACTGCGAACTCATCATTGTACTGGTGTGACAAGTAAAAGTTCGGAATGACAGCGTCGTTAGCGAAGTCATCAGAGGAAGTTGGAGTCGTACCTATAACACTGCCATTCAGCGGGTTTTTAAGCGTTGTCGAACCGTCTACATCAAGGTTCGGATTAACATAAATCGCACCAACAGACACTTGTGTGCCTTTTAAATACGTTAGCATTGCAGGGTTACGCCATTGAGAGCTAGCGTTGTCAGCCATCGCAGCTTCGCCTGCGTACGCGCGGCCCAGGCCAGTTGCAGAATATTCCGCAAGTTGGAACCCTGCTGCGTTTACCACATTGGAAGTGCCTAGCAGGCCGAAAGCTACTGCTGCTGAAAGGAGAGTCTTGTTGGTTTTCATTTCATGTTCGCTGAATTATTAATAACGTGGTACAAAATTTTAAAGATAGAGCTTTTGCTTTAGAAATGAAAATCGGCAAATAACATGGCTTTGGTATTAAATTCTTACTTTTGTTTTTAAATTGGTTTAAAAGTCTGCTTGTGAATGGTGTGTAAAGGATTTTCAGCGAACACATGTGAGGTGCAAAGGTGGTATTCAGATACACGTGTACACTGAAATTGGGGAACAAATAATGTTTGGATATGAAAAAAGGCTGGAAATCCAGCCTTTTATATAGAGTGTTCTTTTGTTAACGAACTATTCGCTAACTTAGAAGCTGCGGCTGTATTGTAAGCCAACTAGGACTGCATCTGCTTTAGTTGTTGCTGTAATAGACGTAGCAGCAATAGATTCTTCAACTTTAGTCTCATCGCCCATCAAATAAGTGAAGCCGAAATCAACGTTAGACTTGCTGTCGATGTGGTACGTGAAGCCCGTTGATAGCCACTGGCGATCTGAATCTGGTACAGAAATTGATGTTAAGCTGTCTTGTGCACTTGTGTCGTACATGTAGCCTGCGCGAAGTGTCCAGTCATTGTTCAGGTAGTAAGTACCACCAATCGCGTAGTGCCAGCCATCTTGCCATTCGTACTTTTTATCATAAGAACCAGTTGTGCCACCAACAGGTGAAGATGCAGCGTCTAGGTTGCGAAAATCGATTTGGTCGAAATCTTTCCAGCCAATGTACTGCACGCTGTAGTGCACCGCGAACTTAGTATCTTCGATTTTATGGTAACCAGAGAACTCAGCGATGTCAGGCAGAGGCAATGTGATCTTCTGACCTTTATCGTCTTCTGCTTCAAATTCTGGGCTGTAGTGGTAGGCGAAACCAAAACGGTTATTTTCGTCTAGCTCGTAAACGGTACCAAGGTTGAAACCAACTGCCCAGCCGTCAGCTTTATCTACGTCAAGAAGCGTAGTTCCCGCTGGTGGAATAATGTCGCCAGTCGGTAGGACTACAGGTGCTGATGGGAATCCGTTACCAGCTACTCGCTTCATAGTGCCTTGGCCATAGACCAGATCTAGACCTGCGCCAAAGCTCCATTGTTCGTTCAGACGGTAAGAACCTGCTAAACCAAAGTTAAAGCTTTTTACGTCTGTTAGGCCACCGTATTCAGCTGCGATGTAGCTATCTGAAAATTCAGTTTTTGTGCCGAAGTTGGTGTACGCATTGACACCCCAAGCGAATTTGCTGTTGACCGGAACAATCAGGTGAATGTTTGGCGCAATAGAGGTACCACCAACGTCATCTGCATCAGGAACGTTAGTAATGATTGGTTGGCCACCCATGAACGCTGGTAGGTTGTTTTGGTATGTGGCATTTTTCACTTCGATCAGTGAAGTAATGCTTTCGAAACCTAAAGACAGTTCCATTTTGTCAAACAGAGCCATCGCTGCTGGGTTACGTGCCATTACAGATGCGTTGTCTGCAATTACTGCATCACCAGCAAACGCGCGGCCAAGGCCGGTTGCTGATTGGGCATTGAGTTGGAAACCAGCTGCCATAGTTTGACCTGAGGCAAAAGCTACCGTTACTGCTAAGAGAGTCTTTTTGAACAGACGCTTATTATGAGTCATGTATTTTTCCTTATTAGATTCGTCTCTTTGGACGATAATTTGAGCTTTTGCTCAGTGGCGCAGATAGTAGTCATTAGTATCGTTCAAACAAATCCGACCATTGGATAAAATTAAAGAAAAATTGCGAAATTGTAGCTAACTGCAGAGAAATATTATCTAAACTGCATTATTTAGAGTTTATGCTCTAAACGGATGCAGCTAGTAACCGTTTGCGTTGAGTTAATAAAAAATGCCGCGCAGTTGTTATACTGAGCGGCGCTGGGTGGCATGAAGCAAACTTTGTTTCAACTTATTACATTTTACATTGGTTGGATGAGCGGTGTGAGTTCGCTTGCTAGCGCTTGCATGTCTTCACCTTGTTGACCAACCAATATCATGCTCGCTGCATTAATTGGCTGGACAATTCCACTCAACCCGTCTTTGTTGAAGTCGATGGTTTTTTCACTTGGTATGCCAGTGATAAACATCGTTACTTTACCTTTCGAACCCTGAAAAACCATATGTACGGCATTAGACTCTCCGAATCCGCAGTGATTTAAGTAATAAACGTGGTACGGAAAGTTTTTCTTAAACTGAAACTGCAGCGGAGACAGTTTTGCGTTAATGAATCCGCTTGGAACGTCTTCGTCCAAGTGGCGGACAAATGGTTCTTCATGCTGTACATGTTTAATTGCCGTGTCTGCTAATGTTGCTTGTGCTGGCGTGACAAAGATATTGCCCCAGTTAATTTGACCGACGAGCAGACCCGCAGTGAATGCCACTGATGCGGCGAGTGCCATTGCTTTTCTGGCAAAGGTCTGTTTTACAACTTTATCTTCAAGCGCGCTTGAGGTCTGGTTGAACAGGATTTTGTCGGGAAGATCTTCAGGAACATCGACATTCATCGCTTGTTTGATTTTTTCATCAAGCTCTAGAACGTCTTCAATAAACTTCTGGTTGGCACTCTTATTGGTAGATCTACTGTCTGCCAGAGCTTGCAGTATTTCTTCATCCTTATGCTTTGGATCCGACAAAATACGACGACGAAATTCTAAATCATCCATTTTTGTGTCCTCTTTGAGTATCTTGAGAATCCAACATCTCTTTTAATTGATTACGAGCCCTGAAGAGGCGTGTCATAACCGTGTTTTTGTTTAGTTCAAGTATGTCACCGATTTCCTCTCCGCTGAAACCAGCTACAACTTGCAGAAATAACGGTTCGCGATATTCCACATCAAGTTTCATGATTTGTGTCTGGAGCCACTGTTGCTGATGATGGGAATCGTCGCTGACCTTCGCATCGTTGCCATAATCATCGATATCAACTAATTCAAATTGTTTGCGTTCGAATCGGCGAGCGTTTTCTCGTCTTAATATTGTGATAAGCCAAGATTTGGCTGCTTTTTCATCCTGTAAGCTATCAAGTGATTTCCAGGCGCGGAGAAAGGTCTCCTGAACCAAATCTTCTGCTATGGCTTTGTCTTTAGTCAGCCAGTAAGCATAGCGATATAAATCACGATGATAGCCCCGAACGAGCGATTCGTATTTTCTTTGTTTGTCCATATCAGAGTTGACCGGACTGTTGGAATTTTTCTTTCCAAACATTTTAATCATGGCTGCAAGAGCCTCCATTTTACCAAAATACTGCATGGTCATTCAGCGATACAGAGTGGGTTTAGCCCTGCGCTCTGTTCATCTGACATTTAGTTAAAGCAAAAGAAACTTCTTACGAGTTATGGGAATAAAACCTACAGGCATAATTTTTATTCGGAAATCTGAATAAAATAGATCCTCTCAGGAGGGTCGAAATCGATATAAAATTGATCTATTTCAATATCTCGATCATTTGAGGGGTTATAGTAACTCCTGTCATCTCGTTGGTCCTTGTGGCTAACATGTTGAGCAAGATGACACTTCCTTTTGAAGGCTGACTTTACTTTCTCCTAATCAGGAAACTGATTAATGTTCAATTGGCGTAAGTTAATTGTTTTATAGATATTCCGACCACACAGTTATGTGTGGTTTTTTTTTATCTAAAATCCGTTTCTCTGACCAAGTTCATTCTATTCGCTTCACCTTCGATAGTTAGCTGATGCTGCTGTTAGCGACTCTATTCTAATTACAAAATTTGCAACCAACCTCTCTACATCTGCCTGAAAGCTCTAACTATCAGATAACTTAAGGCTACACTAACTTATTTATAATAGTGAGAAATATAAGTAAGTTAGAGTAATTGATCTACTTGCTTCACGTTTATCTAAACACGCCTTTGATAAATTTAACAAATTGATTACAATGCGTCAGGTCAGACCTCTTGTTAATTTAAGGAGAAACAATGGGCAAGCAGGAAGTAAAAACGCGTCATGGTGAACGCGTTGCTATTGTCGCGGGGCTTCGAACTCCCTTCGCTCGTCAATGCACTGAATTTAATCAGGTGCCAGCGGTCGATTTAGGGAAAATGGTGGTAAGCGAAATGCTTGCTCGTACTGATCTTGATCCGAAGTTAGTCGAACAAGTGGTATTTGGACAAGTTATACAAATGCCAGAAGCGCCAAATATTGCGCGTGAAATCGTATTGGGGACAGGGATGAGTGTCCATACAGATGCCTACAGTGTTACTCGTGCGTGTGCCACCAGTTTTCAGGCTGCAGTTAATGTTACAGAAAGCATTATGTCTGGTGCGATTGATGTTGGTATCGCAGGGGGGGCAGATTCATCTTCAGTGCTCCCTGTTGGGGTTTCTAAAAAACTAGCCGCTAACCTTCTGGCGCTAAGCAAAACGAAAACGCTAGGTCAAAAGCTCAACGTACTTAAAAACATCAGCCTTAAAGATTTAGTGCCAGTACCTCCGGCGGTTGCTGAGTATTCGACCGGTCTGTCAATGGGACAGACGGCTGAGCAGATGGCGAAAAGCCACGGCATTTCTCGTGCTGAGCAAGATGCCCTTGCACATCGCTCTCACACACTGGCGTCCCAAGCTTGGAAAGAGGGTAAGATCCAGGGTGAAGTCATGACTGCTTTCCCGGAACCTTATAAAAAGTGGATCTCAGAAGACAATAACGTACGTCATGACTCAACATTAGAGGGATACGCTAAGCTTCGTCCGGCATTTGACCGCCAGTACGGCAGTGTAACGGCAGCAAACAGTACGCCACTGACTGATGGTGGCGCTGCGGTAATGCTAATGCGTGAAGGCAAAGCGAAAGAGCTCGGTATGGAGATTCTGGGTTATATCCGCGGTTACGCTTTCTCTGCAATCGGCGTGCAAAACGATATGTTGATGGGGCCTTCTTACGCGACTGCTAAGGTACTGGAAAATACCGGCCTTGAATTGTCGGATCTTACACTTATTGATATGCACGAAGCGTTTGCAGCACAGGCTTTGGCTAATGTGAAAATGTTTGCCTCTGACAAGTTTGCTCAAGAAAATCTCGGCCGTTCAAAAGCCATAGGTGAAATCGATATGGATAAGTTCAACGTACTGGGCGGTTCGATTGCTTATGGCCATCCGTTTGCAGCAACAGGTGCACGTATGATGACTCAGACGCTGCGTGAACTGAAACGTCGGGGTGGTGGTATTGCATTGAACACAGCTTGTGCGGCGGGTGGTCTTGGCGCGGCAATGATTCTGGAGGTTGAGTAATGAGCGAGCAAAAAGCATTTAGTCTGAAGGTTGATGAGCAGAACATTGCCTGGTTAGCAATTGATGTACCTAATGAAAAAATGAACACGCTTCAGGCAGCTTTTGTTGAAGATATGAAAGAGATCTTCACTCAGCTGAAAGATACGAGTGGCGTGAAAGGGATGGTCATTCATTCTCTCAAGCCAGATAACTTTGTTGCAGGTGCCGATGTGCGCATGCTTGACGCATGTACCACAGCTGGTGAAGCAGAAGCACTGGCGAAACAAGGCCAGGAGCTTTTCCAGCAGTTATCAGATTTACCTTATCCGATTGTCGCAGCCATTCACGGCCCTTGTTTGGGTGGCGGCTTAGAGCTTGCTCTGGCGTGTGATTACCGTGTTTGTACAGAATCTGATATCACCCGCTTAGGACTACCTGAGGTGCAGTTAGGTCTGTTGCCAGGTTCTGGTGGTACTCAGCGTCTTCCTCGCTTAATTGGGCTGTTACCTTCACTTGATCTAATCCTGACAGGTAAGCAGCTCCGCGCCAAAAAAGCCAAGAAACTTGGTGTCGTGGATGCTTGTGTCCCTGAAACCATTTTGCTTGATGTGGCTCAGCAGTTTATCGATAAAGGTAAACCTAAGGGCAAGAAAAAACAGTCTACGAAAGAGAAGCTGATGTCAGGCAGCGGCTTAGGACGCAAGTTTGTCTTTGAGCAGGCTGCAAAGAAAACCAATGAAAAGACACGTGGTAATTACCCGGCAACTGTAGCGATTCTGGAAGTCATCCAGCACGGTTTAGAAAAGGGACTAGCTAAAGGGCAGGAACTGGAAGCGAAGCGCTTCGGTGAACTGGTGATGAGCTCGGAATCGAAAGCATTGCGTTCTATCTTCTTCGCAACAACAGAGATGAAGAAAGAGCACGGCACTGATGCCAAGCCTGCCAAAGTGAATAAAGTCGGTGTACTGGGTGGCGGCTTGATGGGCGCTGGCATCAGCCATGTTTCAGTTGCGAAAGCCAAAGTGCCGGTTCGTATTAAAGATGTAAGTAATGACGGTGTTTTGAATGCACTGAACTACAACTACAAGTTGTTTGATAAGCAACGTAAGCGTCGCATTATCTCCAACGCTGATCTTCAAGCGAAAATGATGCAACTATCCGGCGGTGTCGACTTTACCACTTTCAATCATATAGATGTGGTCATTGAAGCGGTATTTGAAGATCTCGACTTAAAACAGCAGATGGTTGCGGATATTGAAGCTAACGCAAAGCCAGAAACCATTTTTGCTACTAACACGTCGTCGCTGCCAATTCATAAGATTGCGGAGAAAGCAGATCGTCCGGAAAACATCGTCGGTCTGCACTACTTCAGCCCGGTAGAGAAAATGCCGCTGGTGGAAGTTATCCCGCATGAAACCACATCAGATGAAACAATCTCAACGGTTGTCGCATTAGCCAAGAAACAGGGTAAAACGCCAATTGTGGTGAAGGATAAAGCGGGTTTCTACGTAAACCGCATTCTTGCTCCTTACATGAATGAATCTGCACATATATTGCTGGCAAATGAGCCGATCGAGAAGATAGATGGAGCATTACTCGACTTTGGTTTCCCTGTAGGACCAATCACACTGCTTGATGAAGTGGGTGTCGATATTGGCGCGAAGATCATGCCTATTCTGGTTAACGAGTTGGGTGAGCGATTTAAAGGCCCGGACGTATTCGATACTTTGCTAAATGACGGTCGAAAAGGCCGTAAGAGTGGCAAAGGCTTCTATACCTACAAAGGTAAGAAGAAAGAAGTCGATAAATCGGTTTACAAGTTGCTCAAGCTTAACCCGGAAGCTAAGCTCAGCGATGACGATATTGCATTGCGTTGTGTACTGCCAATGCTGAACGAGGCGGTACGCTGTTTAGATGACGGTATTATTCGTTCGCCACGTGATGGTGACATTGGTGCGATTTTCGGTATCGGTTTCCCGCCGTTCCTCGGAGGGCCATTCCGTTACATGGATCAGTATGGCTTGAAAGAGCTGGTCGAGAAAATGAACGAGTTCGCTTCGAAATACGGTGACCGTTATGCTCCGTGTGATGGTTTGCTGACTCGCGCGGGAGAAGGGCGTACTTTCTACTAAGTAATAAAACTTTCGTGGAAATAAAAAGGCTTGCATCACGCAAGCCTTTTTAATTGAACTGAAGAGCTTATTTCTTCTTGTCTTTTTTATCTTTACCGTGGCCTTTGCCGGGGTTGTTGTCACCGTGGACGCTGCTGTTGCCTTTACTGTCCTTATCGTTCCAGTTCTTAGAAGAACAGTCATCTGACTTGATTGAAACATTGTCACCACTTAAACGAACGCAGTCTTTACTCAGTTCAAAACCATCACCTTTTACTGTGATATCCGCATAAGCAGATGATAATGGAAGTACAACTGCAGCAAGTAATAGTAGTTTTTTCATAAGCGCCTTATGTGCAAGCTATTGTTATTTAGATATAAGATAACCGGAGCATAAGCCAGGTAGAACATAAGCTGCAATGGCGTTATTTAAAACTTCTGTCAATTTTATCCTAATCCGCAATCTTTTGGTCTTAACTGAAACTCTTCAATGGAACCAATTTCCTGACCCAAGTGAATGCGCGGTTCATCAATGTGCGCCTGACCTTGCGAATGCATGACCAAACGGTTTGCCGTTCTGGGTTTCAGTTCATTAACCACGAAACGGATCATATCCGCACGAGTGAGTTTTTTGAGCTCCGCAAGTACTTTCTCGCGTTGGTTGAACTCTGTGTCTTTATTGCCAATTGCAACCCACAAGCGCTGTGCTCGCCCGCGAAGGGTGGTGTCCGGTGTTGAAATTTGATTCCACAATCCACGTTTACTCGAGTGCCATTGATAATCATTGAGTTCGAGAAGCACCATATAGAACGCATTTAAGAACTCATCGATAGACGTAACCAAATCCGCTGGCGCTGCGTTTGGCGACTGGACGTACAAGACGATACCCGGGTGCCTGTTAAGCGGCATATTACCGGTACCCACCATGTAGCCTAATTGCTGCTTGGTACGAATCTCGTGGAAGAAGGTTGCCGACATTAGATGGTTTGCCAATGTGTATAGTGCAATACTGCGCGGCTCAATGTCCTCACATTGATGGTAAATGACGACCGCTGAGTCTTGTTGATCGCAGAGGATCTCCCGCTGAAAGCTGCCGTTTTGACCCAGCATAACCAGTGGACGCAGCGCTTCTTCGTAACGCTGCTCTTTGACGCGCAAAGCATCTTTCAGTGTGGTTGCCATATCGTGCGCTTGCTGACGTTGCCAGTCGCCGTAGACAAACATTTCCACATGCAATTCTGCGAGAATGGATTGCACAAATACAGACAGTTCATCTACTTCAATCTGTTCTAGTGCTTCCACTAAAGTGCTAAACGGAGGATTGTTTGGCTGCAACAAACCGGTTAATGAGTTGAAAAGTTGTGAAATAGGACGGTCTTGCGCTGAGTTTCGCCAATTACGCAATAGTTGCTGCTTGATAGTATCAAAGCGAACCGGGCTGAAGTCGCGTTCAGCGAAGCGGCGTAAAATCATCTCTAGCAATTGCGGAAGTTTCTGACTGAATCCTGATAGCGTTAAGGTTACACCACCTTGGTGGGCATACATGTTGTAGCCCATACCTGCAATTTCTGCCTGATATGTTTCCTGTGCTAGTGAGTCGAGAAACATCTCTACACACAGGCGAGTTTTTACAATATTTTTTGGCGACGCTACCGCGTGAGAACTGTCTATCGCGACGTATAGTACGCCTTTTGGTACCCGGAACTCATCATCCTGTAAATGCCACAGACGGAAACCTTCCAGATCTTCAATTAATTCTGGCAGTGAGCTGCCATTTTCCAGCGGCATTGGATCCAAGTCATAGCAAATATACGGGTTCTTCTCAGGTAGTTTAAACTGCCAGCCTGGATCAATCTGTTGGAATACGTGGTTTTGTTCACTGGTAAATGGTGTCACGGAGTACGGCGTGAAATACCATTCGGCGGTGCGGTCGTACTCTAACCCTTTGGCAATCAGTGTCACACGAACGTTTTCGACGCTGAAGTACTTGAGTAGTGAGCGCTGCAACTCCTCGTCGTAGCCCGCCATTTTATAGTCGCCATAAATGATGTCGTGCGGTTGATAGTGCTGCATGTTGACAACAAGATGGCTGACTAAATCGAGTGGCCGTGAAGGCTCCTGGAAACGAAATGCGGATTCGAGCACGGCTTGTTTCTCGAGATAGCGCCATTCATCCAAGCCTTCTTGTTTAATCAAAGTCAGATATTGGAATACTGCCTGAATGATGTCATCAACGTGGTCTAAGCCGATTGGTGTGAGCGTACAGCTTACCGTGAAGTCTCGATAATTACTGCCGCTTGCTCCGCCACCTGCTGACAGGGATGTGATCCAGCCTTTATTTTTAAGCTGCATCATCAGGCTACCTTCGCCTTCGTAACCTAACAGGTTAGCAAAGTAAGAGAGTGGTTTAGACGCGTAGTACTCGTCCATGCCTGGCATCGGGAAGGTCAGAATTAATTTACGGAACTCTTTGATTGGTTCAATCTGAACTAATATGCCAGTGCTGTCATCCGTACCGATAGGCACATCAATCGATTTCCCTGTTAGCTGATGGTTCGGAACGTCTGTAAACATGCGTTCTACCCACTCTTGCTGTTCATCAAGTGATTGTGGGCCGAACAGAGTCAGCGTCATCAAGTCAGCAGAATACTTGGAATGATGAAACGCGACGATTTCATCACGAATTGATTTACCATCTCTGTCGCCCAGCGTTTCAAGGTTACCCACAGAGAACTTAGAAAACGGGTGTTCGGGATTGATGACCTCTTTGTTTACCTGATATAAGCGACGTGAATCATCATTGAGCTTTAGCTTATATTCTGAATCAACCGCCTGACGCTCTTTGTCTAGCGCCTCTTCGTTAAACAGAGGTGCAGAAAAAAACTGGCTGAATCGTTCTAAGGCATTTTCAAAGGCGTTAGGTGTAACATCAAAAAAGAAACAAGTGTGCTCCGTTCCTGTCCAAGCGTTATTCTTACCACCGTGTTGGCTAATATAGCTTTGAAATTCGCCTACTTTAGGGTATTTTTCCGTACCCAAAAAAAGCATGTGTTCGAGATAATGTGCTAGGCCTTGTCGATCCTCAGGATCGTCAAAGTGTCCGACGTTTACGGCCAGAGCGGCAGCCGACTGTTGAGCTGTATCGGAATGAATCATCAACACGCGTAAATCATTACTCAGAGTAATGTACCGGTATTGATTGGAATCGTTAGGACTTAGGTGCACGATGCGTCTCCAGATTTCGCATTACAGTTATTATGAACCCTGGGAAGGGCAGCGCAAATATTGCGCTTCAACAAATACTGCTCTCTGCGTTTTAGTTATTCGTAAGACTACTGCATAGACCCATTGCTTTTGCGTATGGGGTAGGGCTGTTTGAAGGAATGTACTGAGTTCATAGTACGGTTATAAAATAATAGAGATGAACTGAGTATATTCTTTTTTATAGATTGTTAAGAATGTCGCTATCTTTGGCAAGCGAATTGGTATAATGAACAGATAATCATATCAGTAAATTTGTTTCGTTTTTACTAAAATTAGCCCCGATTATCTTATAAAGATAGCATTTAACCTTTTGGTAGCGTTAGCTATCCATAGGAAATAATATGAAAATATTTATTATGCGTCATGGAGAAGCTGAGCACTTTGCGGATTCTGACGCAGCAAGAGAACTGACCCAAAGAGGCAGATCAGAATCAGAGGCCGTAGCCCGAGCTTGTACAGAGCAGGGATGGACTCAGTTCGACAAAGTACTAGTGAGCCCTTATATTCGAGCCCAGCAAACCTGGCAAGAAATCAGTCCGCACTTCTCGGCCAAAAGTATTGAAACTTTCGAAGACATCACACCGTACGGTCAATCTGAATGTGTGTACGATTATGCCAACGCGCTGATTGAGGTCGAGAAACTAGAGTCGTTGTTGTTTGTTTCACATTTACCACTCGTTGGTTATCTGACCGCAGAGTTCGTCAGAGATATGACACCTCCGATGTTCCCGACTTCTGGTTTGGTTTGTGTTGAATACGACCCGCAAACCCAACAAGGCGAGATGCTCTGGCATATCACGCCATAATTATCTTGATCGCAGAACATAAAAAGGCAGGAATATCCTGCCTTTTTGTTTTCTCACGAGAGTACTATTTCTCTGGAATAGAGAGCAAAACCAACAGGGCACCGTCACCACCAAACTCAAGCGGAGCCTGGTGAAAGGCCATCACATCAGGGTGCTGAGCCAGCCATAGCGGTGTTTTTTGTTTAAGAATGTGTTTACCAATACCATGCTGAACACAGGCACAGTGAATCTCGCTCTTCACGCAATAGGCGATCATTGCACCGAGTTCCCGTTTTGCTTCCTGTTGAGTCATACCGTGCATATCTAAGAAAACGTCAGGAACGTAAACGCCCCGACGTAGGCGTTTCACTTCATAAGTAGATACATCGTCACGTGCATAACGAGTTGGTCCATCTTCACTCAACAGAGGAACAAACTCGTCTGAGAAATAAAATTCAGAGTCACTTGCTTCGCGGTTTGAGCGCTTGATTTCTTTTTGCTTAGTATTTTTTTTTTGGTTGCTGGATTATGGTATCCTGTTGCAACTTTTTTACGCCCTGTACTGCTTCCTTAAACAAGGCGAAATCGTCATCGTGTTCGTTGTCTTTTTTGCTCATTAGGTAAACAATTTCATTAATAAACTATATTGGCAGTATTGTAGCGCTTTTCGGAGGCAATTTTGGATAAGATTTTTGTAGAAGAAGCGGTATCGGAGCTACATACCCTTCAAGATATGATTCGTTGGACGGTAAGTCGCTTTAATGCAGCGAACCTGTTTTACGGTCATGGTACTGATAACGCATGGGATGAAGCCGTTCAGCTTATCCTACCAACGCTATACTTGCCGATTGACGTGCCTCCACATGTATTGAGCTCCCGCCTGACAACCAGTGAGCGTCTGCGCATTGTTGAGCGTGTTGTAAAACGTATTAACGAGCGCACGCCAACGGCTTACTTGACCAACAAAGCTTGGTTCTGTGGTCTTGAGTTCTTTGTCGATGAACGTGTGCTTGTGCCACGCTCTCCAATCGGCGAGCTGATTCAAACTGAGTTCCAACCTTGGCTGGTGGAAGAGCCTGCTCGTATCATGGACATGTGTACGGGTAGCGGTTGTATCGCGATTGCTTGTGCTCACGCGTTCCCTGAAGCAGAAGTGGATGCTATCGACATCTCAACGGATGCATTGCAAGTAGCTGAGCAAAACGTTCAGGATCACGGTATGGAGCAGCAAGTGTTCCCAATCCGTTCTGATCTGTTCCGCGATCTTCCAAAAGAGAAGTACAACTTAATTGTGTCTAATCCACCATATGTGGATGAAGAAGACATGAATAGCCTACCAGATGAGTTCACGCATGAGCCTGAGTTGGGTCTTGCGGCAGGTACTGACGGTCTGAAACTGGTACGTCGTATTCTTGCTAATGCGCCTGACTATTTGACTGACAACGGTATTCTTATCTGTGAAGTTGGTAACTCAATGGTTCACATGATGGAGCAATACCCTCAGATTCCATTTACTTGGATTGAATTTGAACACGGTGGCCACGGTGTATTTATGCTAACCCGTGACCAGTTAGTTGAGTGTGCAGAAGAGTTCAAACTGTACAAAGACTAATAAACTTTCCAATAAATCTTAAAAACACCGGGCTTAGTACCCGGTGTTTTTTTATGCGTAATTCATCAAACTTAAGTGCATATTTACTCTTTACATCAAAACGTAATAAAGCCACTATGAATCCACGAAGAATTGAAAAGCAGTTGCGCCTTGATATGAATAACTGGCGTGGCGATAAGAACTTGAGGAAGTAATGGCAGGAAACAGTATCGGACAACATTTCCGAGTGACGACATTCGGGGAAAGTCACGGTATCGCACTGGGATGTATCGTAGACGGATGTCCTCCGGGACTAGAAATTACAGAAGCAGATCTGCAAGTGGATCTTGACCGCCGTCGTCCTGGCACATCGCGTTACACTACACAGCGTCGTGAGCCGGATGAAGTGAAGATTCTTTCGGGTGTGTTTGAAGGTAAAACAACGGGCACTTCCATTGGTCTGTTGATTGAAAACACCGACCAACGCTCAAAAGATTACTCAGAGATTAAAGACAAGTTCCGTCCGGGGCACGCTGATTATACTTACCATCAAAAATACGGTATTCGTGATTACCGAGGTGGCGGCCGTTCGTCAGCCCGTGAAACAGCAATGCGTGTTGCTGCAGGTGCGATTGCGAAAAAGTATCTGAAAGATGAGTTTGGTGTCGAAATCCGTGCTTACCTATCGCAAATGGGTGATGTGTCTATCGACAAAGTTGATTGGGATGAAATCGAAAACAATGCGTTTTTCTGCCCTGACGTCGATAAGGTCGAAGCGTTTGACCAGCTTATCCGTGATCTGAAAAAAGAAGGCGACTCGATTGGCGCTAAGATTCAGGTTGTAGCAACCAATGTGCCAGTAGGTCTTGGTGAACCGGTATTTGACCGTCTGGACGCTGATATTGCCCATGCATTGATGAGCATTAATGCGGTGAAAGGTGTAGAGATTGGCGATGGCTTTGATGTGGTGAATCAACGCGGTAGTGAGCACCGTGATACGCTTTCACCTCAGGGCTTCGGCAGTAATCATGCTGGTGGTATTCTTGGCGGTATCTCAACAGGTCAGGATATTGTGGCAAATATTGCACTTAAGCCAACATCAAGCATCACTGTACCAGGTGACACGATCACCAAAGAAGGTGAGCCGACACAGTTGATCACTAAAGGTCGTCATGACCCATGTGTTGGTATCCGAGCGGTGCCAATTGCAGAAGCGATGCTGGCTATTGTTGTGATGGACCATTTGCTGCGTCACCGTGGTCAGAACTTTGGTGTGACTACTGAGACACCAAAGATTTAACCGCGAAAGGTCAACAGACCCTAAACATGTAAATGAAAAAAGGTTGCTCAGTGAGCAACCTTTTTAGTATCCGAATATTTACTACGACTGGAATTAATGTAGTGAACCTTCAGACTCTAAATGGAATGAAGGTAAGCGCCATTTAAACCGCACTGCTGCCATACGCAACATGTAACCCACGATGAGTGTGACGATAGTCGAAGTAACATCAGGAACATTAAATTCTAATAATGTTAGGTACAAACCTGATGCAATTAAGGCAACTGAAGCATAGAGTTCTTCATGCAATACTAATGGCGTTTGACGACAAATCAGGTCTCGAAGCAGCCCGCCAAATACGCCTGTGACTAGTGCAGACACCATACAGATACCGGGATGCAGACCCATATCAATCGCAATTTTGGTTCCTATGATGCTGAATACAATCAAACCAAGTGCGTCTAAACGAATAAACAGCCCTTTTAGTTTGATCACCCATTTAGCGATACCGGTCGTCAAAATCCCTGCCAGGCAAGTGATCGCCAAAAACTCCGGATTTTTCACCCAGGTTAGTGGGTAATGACCCAATAGGATATCGCGAACTGTACCGCCACCGATCGCCGTTGCACTCGCAACCAGCATAACACCAAACCAATCCATTTTTCTTCGTCCGGCACTTAACGCACCAGTCATGGCTTCAGCCGTGATACCAATGACATACAACACACTTAGCAGCATAAGGGACACTCAACATCAAATACCAACAAGGTTTGAAATTGTGGAGGCAATGACTCAAACCTATCAATATGCCCGATGATCGAAAAATTATTCCAATCACAGTAAATAACTGATCAGAAATAGCGTAGAAAAAATGCTTGAGAACAAGGCAAAAATTTTCGATAAGTAGCTATTCTACAGTCAAAATTTTTAACGACGTTATCGAGTATTTCAGCAAGCTAGAATGACCAGTTTTTTACTACGGTTGGTATCAACCATCAGTGAGCATAAAATATTGCGTGAGTGTAGTGGGAAATGTGATCTGTGACGAATGAGAAATTATAGGGTGAAAGCCGATTTCAGATAAATTCAGCTAATAACCAGGAGTTTTTGTGTTGCTTTACGAGCCGTTTAAAAACAGCGACAATAGTGGTACCAATTCCTGCCATTATCTCATTATTTTTCCTGCGTAACTCTATGATGATTAGATCACTGGCATTGGTATTAGCATAATAATTTGAAGTACAGAATCGATGACGACTCACGAATATCAAGACCTTATTACCATTTTCAACGACACATTTCTTGGGCCTTTTAACACTAAGTTAGAGCTTGGCGGCGATGAGCCAGTTTACCTTCCAGCGGATGAAGATAACCCTCATCATCGGATTATTTTTGCTCGCGGGTTTTATGCTTCTGCACTCCACGAAATCGCCCATTGGTGCGTTGCCGGTCCTGAACGCCGGTTGCTAGAAGATTTTGGTTATTGGTATGAACCTGATGGCCGGACAGAAGAGGTTCAAGCTGAATTCGAGAAAGTTGAAGTTCGTCCTCAGGCATATGAGTGGATCTTGTCGAAAAGTGCTGGCTTCCCTTTTACTGTGAGTTGTGACAATCTACACGGCGATTTTGAGCCAGACAGACTTGGATTTATGCATAAAGTGCATAACGAAGTGTTAGGTATTCTGGAAGCAGGATTACCACCCCGAGTGAAAATGCTGTCTGAAGCTCTACGCGCTTTTTACCAGACTAAGCCACTGGAAGCGTCTGACTTTATCGTTAAGTAACCTCAAATAACCTCAGAGATACACCATGATTATTGAATTTGAAGAAAAACTGCTGGAACTGATTGATGCTCGAATTGAAACGGCATCCGACGACGAACTGTTTGCTGGTGGTTATCTGCGTGGTCACATCTCTCTGTCTGCTGCATCTTGTGAAGAAGACGGTATCAATGATATTGATGAGCTGAAAGTACGCATCGCAACTAGCTTAGACCAAGCCCGTACAGAGCTTAGCCCATCAGACCGTATTATCGTCGGCGATTTATGGCAAGAGCTACAAGCTCAGGCTTAATTGTAATTCCAAGTCATTTATATTCATTTTGAAGCAAACCAATACTTCGAAAAAATTGAACCTCTCCTTATAATTTTTGTGGTTGTAGACAAAACGTTCAACTCTTATTCTGGATAGC
Source organism: Vibrio sp. B1FLJ16 (assembly GCF_905175385.1). Taxonomy (NCBI): domain Bacteria; kingdom Pseudomonadati; phylum Pseudomonadota; class Gammaproteobacteria; order Vibrionales; family Vibrionaceae; genus Vibrio; species Vibrio sp. B1FLJ16. The sequence goes on along the minus strand of NZ_HG992749.1, from coordinate 2,109,317 downwards.
ATAAAGAGTGAACAAAAGGATACAGCCATGAAAATTGTCGCATTTGGTGCTTCTACCAGCTCAACTTCAATCAATAAAACACTTGCTACTTACGCCGCTCAACAAGTCGAAGGCGCACAAGTTAATGTATTGGACTTAAATAACTATCAAGTTCCGCTGTTTAGTGAAGACACGGAAAAGGAGATCGGCCAGGCAGAAGGGGCAGTTGCTTTCTTGAGAGAGTTAGAGCAGGCGGATGCAATCGTTGTATCTTTTGCTGAGCATAACGGTTCATACACAGCGGCGTATAAAAACCTGTTTGACTGGGCGACACGTATCGAGCGTAATGTGTTCCAAAACAAACCTGTTGTTTATCTTGCAACTTCTCCTGGTCCTGGTGGGGCGCAAAGCGTACTTGCAGCGGCAACCGGTTCTGCACATTTCTTTGGTGCGGATGTAAAAGCGTCTTTGTCAGTGCCTAACTTCTACGAGAATTTTGACGTAGAAACAGGCTCAAGCCAAAACGAAGAAATCGCTGAGAAAGTGAAGCAAGCGGTTGCTCAGTTGGCATAAAGCCCAAGGTTTTAATGTTGTCGCTAATCCGCGGGAATGACATGTGTACTAAGTGACTGACACTACGTATCGTTCATTTTAAAACACAGTCATTCCTTTACGTTATTCCTTTGTGCTTTAGCTACCAAATATAGCGATTTATAGTTCGGTAATTGCTTTTCCTTTGCGTAACTTTCGCACCCACATACGACTCGGATGCAACTCAGCCAACACATCAACAGGTAATGGCAGCGGATCACCGCAGATTTGTGAAGCCAGTACTTCCGCCATCAGTGGTGCAGAGCTCAAACCGCGCGAACCTAATCCTAAGAAACAGAAAAGGTTAGGAAAATGGTGAATAGGCTCCACTTCCTCTTCCTTCTGATTTTGCAGTTCAGCGTATTCGTTTTTCACGGTCTCAAAATCTGCCACATTACCGACAAATGGCAAGTGATCACGGCTCACACAGCGAATGCCCTGGCGTGATAAGTTATCTTTAGTGTTTACTTCACTTGTCCACGCCTGATTTGGCACGCATTTGATTAGCTTGTCCGCGTTATCTTGTTGAGCTCCGGCATCAAACTCATAATCTAAATGACTGCGGTCGTAACTTGCGCCAATACATAAGTGCTGGTTGTTCGGGTTAACCGGCGTCATGTAGCCGTCATAACAAAGTACGGTTTTCAGTTTAGCCAGCGTGTCATTCGCAGGTGCATGGCTTACCTGGCCTTTAACCTGACCCATTGGTAAATCTGCAGTCTGGCTTAGTGTCTGGAATTCATGACCATTCGCAACTACGACAGTGCTGTGTTCAAATGCTTGACCGTCTACTATTAAAGTCCAAGTCTGGGAAGCCTCATTCCAGACCAAAGCTTCAACTTTATGCTCGAACTTGGCTGTAAAGTTATCATGCGTCTCAAGCTGCGCTATTAGCCCACGAGTCAGCTCCGCAGGGCATAGCCAACCACCCTTCGGGTAATGTATTGATGCCATGTCGACAGGTAAACCGACGGTTTCATTCGTCTCTTCGGCTGACAGTTTTTGAACGAGATCAGGTGTGAAGTTACCTTCTAGTATTCTTTCTAACTTGGCGGTGGACTTGTCATCCCACATAAGTTGGGTAACGCCACACCAATCATGGTCGAAACGGATTTCCGTTGCAGCTTGCTCTACAAACTGACGGGCGAAGAGAAAGGCAGGGGCGAACACACGAGAAACGCCGGTATGTACGCCATTTAATAACGGGTAAACTGCACCTTGACGGTTGCCTGATGCACCCTCTGCAGGTTGAGAATCTTTGCAGTAAAGTGTGACATTCTTTCCGCGACGACTGAGCGTTTTCGCTAGCGCGGCACTGGCGATGCCACCACCTATGATCGCGATTGAATCTGATTTACTTGCTGCCGTTCTGTTAAACCAAGGTGAATAATTCGAGTGCGTATAACGCTGCTCCATTGCGCCGGCAATCATTTCCCGCTTGGTACCAAAGCCTTTTACTTTGGTCATGGCAAAGCCCGCTTCCATTAGACCGCGGCGTACAAACCCAGCGGCGGTAAAGGTAGCTACCGTACAGTCTTGTTTAGCTAATTTAGCCATGTTGTTGAAGAGGGTTTGGTTCCACATCTCCGGGTTTTTGCTCGGAGCAAAACCGTCGAGGAACCAGGCATCGATCAGGCCTGATTCACCATAAGGTACTTGTGGCATGCAGTCTTTGATGTCGCCAAACCAGAGATCGAGCGTAATAGCTCCGTCTTCTAATACAATACGATGGCATTCAGGTACCGCTGCGGGGTAATGCTTTTGCAGCTTTTCTGCATATTCTGCTAATTCAGGCCAGGCCTGATGCGCCTTTTTAAGATCAGATTGGCTGAGCGGGTATTTCTCAAAACTGATAAAATGCAGCTCTTTTAACGTTGCCTCTGGGTATTCACGGCGAAATTCGTTAAACCACTGCCATACCGCCAGGAAGTTCAGACCCGTTCCAAATCCTGTTTCACCAATAACAAAGCGTCTTTGATCAAACTCTTGCCATCTTTCAGGCAGATGATTTTTTTTAAGAAAAACGTAGCGTGTCTCTTCAAGACCATTTACGTTTGAGAAGTAAACATCATCAAACTGGTCAGAAACTGGCGTACCAGATTCGTTCCAGCCTAGTTCTGCGTTTTTTATTGAAGTCATATGAATGCAAATTTGTGATTTGGCGCGGTAACAATAGGGCGATTGTACGAATTAATGGGAAAGCTGACCACTTTTATGGACTATCTTAGTTATTATCTAGCGGATTTTTGAATTATAGGAATGTCATAATGAAACGAGTCGTAATCACCGGTATGGGTATTGTTTCAAGTATCGGTAACAACGTCGAAGAAGTTCTAGCGTCTCTTAAAGCGGGCAAATCTGGCATCACTGCATCTGAGCAGTTCAAAGAACACGGTCTTCGTTCGCAAGTTTGGGGTGACTTAAAAATTAACCCTGCGGAACACATCGACCGTAAGCAGATGCGCTTTATGGGTGATGCGGCTGCTTATGCATACCTATCAATGCAGCAGGCTATTGAAGACGCGGGTCTGACTGAAGACCAGGTTTCAAACGATCGCACGGGTATTGTTGCGGGTTCTGGTGGTGCTTCTGCATTAAACCAAACTGTTGCAACAGACATTATGCGTGAGAAAGGCGTGAAGCGTGTTGGTCCTTACATGGTTCCGCGTACTATGTCTTCTACTGTTTCTGCATGTCTTGCTACGCCGTTTAAAATTCGCGGTGTGAACTACACAATGAGTTCAGCGTGTGCAACGTCTGCACACTGTATTGGTCATGCTATGGAGCTTATCCAACTTGGCAAACAAGACATTGTATTTGCAGGTGGCGGTGAAGAGCTAGACTGGTCTCAAACCATGATGTTTGATGCGATGGGTGCACTATCGACTAAGTACAACGACACACCAGAAAAAGCATCGCGTACTTACGATGCTGATCGTGATGGTTTCGTAATCTCTGGCGGCGGCGGTATGGTCGTTGTTGAAGAGCTTGAGCACGCTTTGGCTCGTGGCGCGAAAATCTACGGTGAGATCGTTGGCTACGGTGCGACCTCTGATGGTTACGATATGGTAGCTCCATCAGGCGAAGGCGCGGTACGTTGTATGAAGATGGCAATGCAAGACGTTGACCACATCGATTACATCAACACTCACGGCACTTCTACTCCAGTAGGTGACGTGAAAGAACTTGGCGCGATTCAAGAGCTATTTGGTGATAACAGCCCGGCTATTTCAGCAACAAAAGCAATGACTGGTCACGCACTGGGTGCGGCAGGCGTTCACGAAGCGATCTATTCTACGCTGATGCTGGACAATGGTTTCATCGCACCAAGTATCAATATTGAAAACTTGGACGAAGCAGCGAAAGGTCTAGATATCGTGACTGATACCCGCGAAGCTGAGATTGATACCGTAATGTCAAACAGCTTTGGTTTCGGTGGTACTAACGCGACGCTAGTTATTAAGAAATACCAAGGTTAGTCCGTAACAGCGCTAATAGAAATTGTCGGAGGAGCTAGCTAGTCAGTAGTTGGCCTCTGACATACCAGTTTCCAGAGCTTAATCAGTGTAACTGGTTGAACAGACGCAGACTTTATCCCAAGGAGAGCGGGATAAGATCCTTTTGTTCTGGAATTTTGCCCGGCTTAGTGCCGGGCTTTTTATTTTTAACTTCAGGCCAGTGACTTCGAAGGCCCATGATAACTCTATAGGTGATACCGTTTTGATTTCTGCATCTGGAAGTGATTTGGGTATAGTTCTTGAGATTTCTAGGGAAAAAGGCACAATCACTGCAATTCTAAAAATGGAACTTAAAACGCTGTCGTTATGAAAATTATTGTTGATGAAAACATGCCGTATGCTGAAGAACTGTTCAGCCAACTCGGTGAAGTGATTCTAAAACCAGGTCGTTCGCTGACCGCTGATGACTTAACTGATGTTGATGCTTTGATGATTCGCTCGGTTACTAAAGTGAATGCCGAACTAATCAGTAAGGCGAATAAGCTGAAGTTTGTTGGTACAGCAACAGCTGGTATGGATCACGTTGATCAGACGATATTGCAGGAAAAAGGCATCTTCTTTACGGCCGCTCCGGGTTGTAACAAAGTTGGCGTTGCGGAGTACGTGTTCAGCGTGATGATGGTGCTGGCACAGCAACAAGGATTCTCGGTATTTGATAAGACAGTTGGTATCATTGGTGCAGGTCAGGTTGGTAGTTACTTAGAGAAATGTCTGAAAGGGATGGGGATTAAGGTATTGATTAATGACCCATTCAAGCAGGAAGAGGGAGATCTGCGCAGCTTTACCCCTTTGGCTGAACTGATTGAATCTTCAGATATCATTACTTTACATACGCCTATAACTAAAAATGGCAAGCATCCGACGCACCACATGTTTGATGAGACTGTATTAAACGGCTTGCGCGGGAATCAAATTCTTATTAATGCGGCGCGTGGTCCGATTGTTGATAACAGTGCATTGAAGCGACGTTTGCAGAAAAATGATGGTTTCACAGCTGCTCTGGATGTATTCGAATATGAACCAGAGGTTGATATGGAGCTTCTGCCTCTGCTAGCATTCGCAACCCCTCACGTTGCAGGCTATGGCTTGGAAGGGAAAGCTCGCGGTACAACCATGATTTTCAATAGCTACTGTGAGTTCTTAAATAACGAGTTACGTGCGTATGCCAGCGATTTATTGCCAACGGCTCCAGTACCAACCATGGTGTTGGACAGAGCGTGGGATGAAGCCACGCTGCACAACATCACGCAATTAATCTATGATGTGCGTAAAGATGACGCGCTTTTCCGTCGCGAAATCGGTAAGCCAGGTGCTTTTGACCTGATGCGTAAAAATTACTGGGATCGCCGTGAATACAGTGCTGTCACGCTATTGGGCAATGAATCATGCAATCTTGCACCATTAGCAGAACTAGGTTTTCAGATTGAGGTAAGTCAATGAGCCAACAATATAATGTTGCCATTTTAGGTGCGACCGGCGCAGTCGGTGAAACAATTTTAGAAGTACTGCAAGAGCGCAAATTTCCAGTAGGTGAACTTTACTTACTGGCTAGCGAGCGCAGTGAAGGCAAGACTTACCGCTTTAACGGTAAAACCGTACGCGTACAAAACGTAGAAGAGTTTGACTGGTCACAAGCGCACATCGGTTTATTCTCTGCTGGTGGCGATCTATCAGCTAAGTGGGCGCCTATTGCCGCTGATGAAGGTGTTATTGTTATCGACAACACGTCACACTTCCGTTATGAGTACGACATTCCATTAGTGGTTCCAGAAGTAAACCCAGAAGCCATTGCAGAGTTCCGTAACCGCAATATCATTGCAAACCCTAACTGTTCTACTATTCAAATGCTGGTAGCACTGAAGCCAATCCATGACGCAGTAGGTATTGAGCGTATTAATGTTTCAACTTACCAGTCAGTATCTGGCGCTGGTAAAGCCGGTATTGATGAGCTTGCGGGGCAAACTGCTAAATTGCTTAATGGTATGCCAGCGGAAACCAAACAATTTTCACAGCAGATCGCGTTTAACTGTATTCCACAGATCGATCAGATGATGGATAACGGCTACACCAAAGAAGAAATGAAAATGGTGTGGGAAACACAAAAGATCTTCAATGACCCAAGTATTACGGTAAACCCAACGTGTGTACGTGTACCGGTGTTCTACGGTCACGCCGAAGCGGTTCATATTGAAACTCGTTCACCAATCGATGCACAAGAAGTGATTAATCTACTTGAGCAAACGGAAGGTGTAGAAGTTTTCCATGGTGAAGATTTCCCGACTCAAGTTCGCGATGCAGGTGGCAAAGATCATGTGATGGTAGGTCGTATTCGTAACGATATCAGTCACCACAGCGGCATTAACTTATGGGTTGTTGCTGATAACGTACGTAAAGGTGCAGCAACAAACGCAGTCCAAATTGCTGAAGTTCTGATTCGCGATTACTACTAAACTTGCCTAGTACTGATATGTAAGCCTCGCAGAAAGCGGGGCTTTTTTGTTCTACAGACAAACAATTTGTGTGAGATTAGTACGAATATAGTGAAACACATACATTTTTTCGGCTAAAGCTATAGTTTTGCTTTCTATATCCTATATATTTAGCGGATCACCATTTGAAATTGTATCAAGCACAAATTACTGAGCCTTCTATGCGTCAAATTTATAAGCGTTTATTGACAACCCTAGTGTTGATAAGTGCGACTCAGACATCGTCAGTGGTTCAAGCCGAAGGAATTCGTCTCGTTGGACCGTCAGGTGAAGTGCAATCATCGCCTCGCTATGCAGAAGAAATGGAAAGAGCATTAGTCTCTCCGCCTGCAAACTCTCAGCCTTCCCGCTTTATTGGACCAACCGGTGAAAATCAAACCTTGTGGTCGATTGCGTCTCAACTACGACCTTCAGCCAGTGTATCGGTTCAACAAACGCTTCTTGCCATTTATCGAATTAACCCTCAGGCGTTTGAGAATCAAAATATCCATGAGTTGATTCCGGGCAGCCGTCTTCGTGTTCCCTCATTAGAGCAAGTGCAAAGTGCGACGACAGAACAAGCCGTCGCGATTATGAAGGCGCATGAAGCAAAACTAAAACAACCTAAGCCGGTTAAAAAAGTCTCGCCGGCTAAGCCTGTTGTCCAGCAACCAGCGCCACAATCCGAAAAGCCACAACCACAAGTTAAGGAAGTACAGACTTCAGTTAAGCCAAAAACACCGGTTGCAGATCAATCTCAGGTTATTGAGCCTGTTACTCCAGTTCCTCCGGTCAATACTTCTCCAGAGGGTGAACAGCAGGTCACTGAACTTAAAAGTAAACTTCAGGGCTCACAGAGCGAACTGGCTTCACTGGAAGAAAAAAACCATCGTCTGCGTCTGATGCTGTCAGAAGTACAGAGCGAAGTTCAGACACTGAAAAGTGAACTTAATGATGAAGAGCGTATTCGTTCTGAAGTTGAAAAGCTGCTAGAAGAAGAGCGTCAAAGAGCTGCAGATCAGCTACGAATGCAGCCTAGTACTCTAGATAAAATTTTGTCTAACGGATGGCTTGTCGGCATTGCTGCCCTTATCCCAGGAGTGTTACTGGCACTCTTAGTTGTCATGCTGATGGGACGACGCTCTAAACAGAAAGAAGAGCAGGCAGCGGATCAAGCGTCATCTGGCTCCGACATACTTAGTGCTCCTATTGGTATGGCAGCTGCGGACGAACTTGAAGAAGAGTTAAGTCTGGACGACGACTTGTTTGCAGATGACGAAAGCGATGAACTCTCCTCGAAGGACGATATTACTGAACTAGAGGACGATGTTTTTGCTGGCCTTGAAGACGAAGACCTTGATTTCAATTTAGAAGGTGATGACGGAGAAGACCCATTCGCCGGAATTGGTGATGACGGGGACCTTGATGTTGGGTTTGACGAGTTTGATTCATCAACCAATGGCATCAAAGTAAACGGCGAAGAGAAAGCGCTTGGTTTAGAAGAAATGGAGCGTGCGCTAGATGAAGCGCCATCAGCATTTGAGAATCTTGAGGACCCTGATTTTGACCTGTCTGATCCTGATGCTAATGAAGAAGATGCATTTGCAGAGTTACTCGCAGAAGACTCGTCGTCAGATGAAGTCAATGATGGTCATATTGACCAGGCGACATTAGATGATCTGTTTGCTGAACTTAACAGTGATGATCTTGACCTAAGTACTGAATCTTCGTCAGCTTCAGACAAGGCTTTCTCTGCAGGTACAGCATCTGGCGATGAAATTGATGATTTACTGGCACAGTTCGAACAACCCAACTCTGCCGCATCGGATTCAGAACTGGATCGGTTGTTTGACCTTAATAACCAAGATAGCCTGAACACAGCAGAAGAAAGTGATCCTCTTGAACAGTTAGCGGATATTTCAGGCCTATCTGATAACGCTGATATTGATGAAGACAGCACCGACTTGCTGGATGAACTCATAGACTTCGATGATGAAGAGTCTGATGATGAGTTTGACCCGTTAAATGAGTTAGAGTCACTTTCAGGTTTTGGTGAAGAGAACTTCGACGAGTTAGATGAAGACAGCATCGACTTATTGGACGAACTGCTTGAAGAAGAAGTAAACACTGCTTTGGAAGAAGAAGTGAGCAGTGAACTTGATCCGTTTGATGAGTTGATTCGAGAGGAAGAAGAGCAGCAGGAAGAAGATGATCTACTTGCAGCATTAGGCTTTGATGATTTCGAATCAGAAAATACGCCAGACGTACCTCAAGAAGCTGAAGAATCGTTAAACGCAAATATTGATAATGATGAAATCGAGCTCGATTCTGGCTTGGATATTGATGCTCTGCTTAATGAGAATCAGCCACAACCTGAACAAGTTAAGTCACAACCAATAGCGTCTACCAGTGAAGAGGCTGTTAATGAAGGACTCTTGGACGAAAGCGAAGAATTGGCGTCAGACTCAACTACGCTGGCGAACGAACAGGATGACTGGGTCGAACTGAATGACGATGACACTCATTCTTTCGGGCAAGGCGAGGAAGAATTTTCGCTTGATCTAGATACAAATGAGCTGACTTCAGAGGAAAGTTCAGATCATGAGCTTACAGAAGTATCTTCTGAAAACACTCCGGAACAAGCTGAAGAAAAAGAGCCTGATTTTACACCAACGCCGAATGCCACTGAGAATGAGTTTGGTATTCCGCAGGAAGAAGATTGGCTTATTGATAATGTCGAATCAGAGCCAGAATCAGCGAATGCTGAGTCTGAGTCTGTGGCTGCCGAGGCTGAGGACGAGTTCGATTTTGACGGATTAGCACTTCCGGAATTTGGCGAAGAAGATGCTCTGGCTTTAATGACTGACGAGCCTGAGTTGCCGGAATCTGAACTTGAAGTTGTGGCTGCCGAGGCAGAAGATGAATTTGAACTTGATGAGTTAGAACTTCCGAAGTTTGGTGAAGACGATGCACTGGCTTCAATGGCCGATGAGCCGGAGTTACCGGAGTCTGAACCTGAAGTTGTGGCTGCCGAGGCAGAGGACGAGTTCGATTTTGACGGGTTAGAACTTCCGGAATTTGGCGAAGAAGATGCCCTGGCTTCAGTGGCCGATGAGGCGGAGTTACCACAATCTGAACCTGAAGCGGAATCAACTGTTGAAGAAGAAGAGTTCGACTTTGACGAGTTAGAGTTACCTGAGTTCAGCGAAGAAGACGCCTTGGCTGCAATGGCCGATGAGCCGGAGTTATCGGGATCTGAACCTGAGTTTATGCATTCGGATAACGAAGAAGAACTTGAGTTTGACGAGTCAGAGTTACCTGAGTTTGGTGAAGAAGATGCTCTGGCTTCGATGGCTGAGAGCAGTTCGCCGAAAATAGAGCCGTCAGAAGATCTGAACGTAACGTTAGAGGCAGATAATGATCATGACGCCTTGTTTGAAATGTTTGCCCAGCAGCATAGTTTTGATACTAAACCAGATTCCCCACTAATCAGTGAAGATCCAGAACTGAGCGGATTTGCTGAGTCGGATATGGAAAACCTGCTTTCTGAGAAGGAGGTATCTGAAACTTTTGAGGGTCAGCTAGACAGCGATACTATCGACAGTGCAGGTATGGATTTAGAGACCATGCTCGATGTCGGAGATGATTGGGATGGTTTCACATCAACGTCTGATAACGTCGTTGTATCAGGTTCCGAAGATATACCGGAAGATGAGCGCGAGATATGGGGTTCAGAAGAAGCGCTTAACCAACCGGAAATTGCCCAGGAAAATTGGGAGCAGCAGTCTGATCTTGAAGAGTTCGACCCTAAGAAAAGTCAGTTCATGACCATCGATGAGCTGATGGCTCAGGTTGATCAGGAGGGGGGCGAGTTTGAAGAGGAAGAGTTGAAATTAGATGTTGGCCTAAATGAGTTCCCTGATGTGATTGGCGATATCAATGATGCTGACGTCGACTCCGACGCTGAAGCTGCAGGCAAACTAGACCTGGCCAAGATTTACCTTGAAATGAATGATCCTAAAGGGGCGATTAAGTTACTGGAGGAGGCAATTGTGTACGGTGAAGACGAGATTCGCCGAGAAGCGAAAAACCTCATTGACTCCATTAACGGTCGATAAAGCTACGTTGATAAAGCAAGGTCGATAAAAAAAACGTCGATAAAACAAAAAGGGTGGCGCAAGTCGCCCTTTTTGTATCTGGAAAGAGTTGGGTATATACTTCCCGCCCCATTTTAGAGTTCGAAGGTTAAGATGAGAATCGCATTAGGTATCGAATACAACGGTACAAACTACTTTGGTTGGCAACGCCAGAGGGACGTAAAAAGTGTCCAGGAAGAACTGGAAAAAGCGTTGTCCATCGTTGCAAACCACCCTGTAGAAGTACAATGTGCGGGACGAACTGATGCAGGCGTTCACGGTACAGGACAAGTTGTTCACTTTGATACTAACGTAAATCGAAAAATGGTCGCCTGGACGATGGGCGCGAATGCTAATATGCCAAGCGATATCGCTGTTCGATGGGCTCAAGAAGTTTCCGATGACTTCCACGCAAGATTCTCCGCTACAGCGCGCCGTTACCGCTACATTATTTTCAATCATGCATTACGTCCGGGTATCTTAAGCTCAGGTGTAAGTCACTATCACGGTGAGTTGGATGAGAAGAAAATGCACGAAGCAGGGCAGTTCTTACTGGGAGAAAATGATTTCTCTTCATTTCGCGCCGCGCACTGTCAATCCCTCAGCCCTTGTCGCAATATGATGCACCTGAACGTGACCCGTCATGGTGATTATGTTGTCATTGATATTAAAGCAAACGCGTTTGTTCATCACATGGTTCGTAATATAACAGGCAGCTTAATTAAAGTAGGGCGCGGTGAAGAAGAACCTGAGTGGATAAAGTGGCTGTTAGACGCCAAAGATCGCAAACTGGCAGGCGCTACCGCAAAAGCAGAGGGGTTGTATCTGGTAGATGTGGATTATCCGGCAGAATTTGATTTACCTAGTGTTCCGGTTGGTCCGTTGTTTTTACCAGATAATTTGAACTAAAGTCATAAAGTCGCTTCAAAATATTGATAGTTTAGACTGGACGTCATCGAAAATGTCGCGTTATTAATGAGATGAAAAATAGGTACAACCAGTTTTTTATCTACAGTAGCGGCAAGATATGGTTTAATCCGTCGGTGTTATTATGAATTTATATCTTTCGCAATGAAGCGGAAGAGTTGATAGAAAAGGTCTTCCATGAGTTGGCTTGAAAAGATTTTAGAAAAAAGCAATCTTGTTAGTTCACGTAAAGCTTCTATCCCAGAAGGTGTGTGGACAAAATGTACCTCTTGTGAGCAGGTTCTTTACCATGCTGAGCTGGAGCGTAATTTAGAAGTTTGTCCGAAGTGTAACCATCACATGCGTATGAAAGCGCGTCGACGTCTGGAAACATTTTTGGATGAAGGTCATCGTGTTGAACTGGCGTCAGAGCTTGAGCCTCAGGACAAACTGAAGTTTAAAGACTCTAAGCGCTACAAAGAGCGTATCTCTGCTGCACAAAAGAGTAGTGGCGAAAAAGACGCCTTGGTCGTGATGCAGGGTGAACTACTAGGAATGCCACTGGTAGCTTGTGCGTTTGAATTCTCATTTATGGGCGGTTCAATGGGCTCTGTTGTTGGTGCTCGTTTCGTCAAAGCGGTAGAAGCTGCCATCGAAAACAACTGTGCACTCGTTTGTTTCTCTGCAAGTGGCGGCGCACGTATGCAAGAGGCATTGATGTCTCTGATGCAAATGGCGAAAACCAGTGCAGCGTTAGAGCGTCTATCTGAAAAAGGCCTGCCTTTCGTTTCTGTACTGACTGACCCGACAATGGGCGGCGTATCTGCAAGTCTGGCTATGCTTGGTGATATCAACATTGGTGAACCTAAAGCACTGATCGGCTTTGCGGGTCGTCGTGTAATCGAGCAAACTGTACGAGAAGATCTTCCTGAAGGCTTCCAGCGCAGTGAGTTCCTGCTTGAGCACGGTGCAATCGATATGATTGTTGATCGCCGTGAAATGCGCCAGCGTGTCGGTGGTCTTATTGCTAAGATGACTAACCATAAGTCTCCTTTGGTTGTTTCGGTTAACGAATCTCCAAATGAAGAGCCATATTCTGTACCAGAAGCGGACGAAAAAGGGTAAAGTACCAGCTAACATAAAACCAAAGAATTAATGGTTAAAGTTAGATGACCCAAAACCCAATACCTCAAGCCACATCCTCTTTAGAGATGTGGCTTGATTATTTAACAAATATTCATTCCTCAGCCATCGACCTAGGCTTAGACCGCGTCCAAGCGGTAGCAAGTAAAGCCAATCTCACCAAACCAGCTCCAACAGTTATTACTGTTGCCGGAACCAATGGTAAAGGCTCAACGTGCGCGTTGATGGAAGCTATTCTACTAGATGCCGGCTACTCCGTCGGTGTATATAGCTCCCCGCATCTTATTCGATACAATGAGCGCGTGCGTATTAATGGCGTTGATGTAGAGGATGCAAAGCACTGTCACGCATTCGACTATATAGAAAAGCAGCGTGGAGACATCAGTTTAAGTCTGTTTGAATTCGGCACTCTTGCAGCGCTGCGTATATTTCAGACCGAAAAAGTGGATGTCGTTTTACTTGAAGTTGGTCTGGGTGGTCGTTTAGACGCAACAAATGTTGTTGATCACGATGTATCCGTTATTACCAGTTTAGCGGTTGACCATGTCGACTGGCTTGGTGATGACATCAACGTAATTGGCTTCGAAAAAGCGGGTATTTACCGTGCGGGTAAGCCGGCTATCTGTGGCCAACCAACTCCACCTTCTACTGTTGCTGCGCATGCCGATGATATTGGCGCAGACTTTTTCCAGGTCGGCATTCAGTTTAACTATAAGTTAACGGAAAAGGGATGGCAGTGGTCAAGTGGTGCTTTTGCTCTCGAAGACCTCCCTGTGCCATCGCTACCTTTGCCAAATGCAGCAACCGCGTTAATGGCGCTTGGCGCTTCAGAATTGCAAATTACTGACATCAATATCGTGAATGGCCTGAATAATGCTCGACTCTCAGGTCGCATGCAGATTTTGCAGAGTGAGCCAGAAATCGTGCTTGATGTTGCTCACAACCCCCACTCTGCTGAATATTTGGTAGAAAAGGTGAAGCATCAGTATTCTGATAAGGATATTCACGTCGTGGTTGCGATGCTCCACGATAAAGATATTAAAGCTACGCTTGGTGCATTAGCCCCTATAGCGACGAAGTGGTACCCAGCATCGCTTACCGGACCACGAGCAGCGACTGCAGAAGAGTTATGTCGATATTTGCCTCATGGGCAGGCTCAGTACCAAGCACCAGTAGACGCGTTTGAAAGCGCGAAAGAGAGTGCTGGTCAGAATGACGTTATCTTGGTCGTTGGTTCTTTCCATACCGTGGGTGAGGTGTTGGAACATTGGCAAAGTATTCATGAAGTAAGCAAAGGTAATAATTAAACAAGGTAATTTGATGGCAAGTAAATTTCAGAGTCGTCTAGTCGGCACTATCATTCTGGTTGCGGTGGGGGTTATCGTACTTCCCGATGTGCTAGATGGTAAAAAACTTCACTACAAAGAAGAATTTGCCAGCATTCCTATCAAACCTGAGCTTGATAGCGATGTGGAAAACTTCGAGATATTAGAGCCTGTTGAAGATGATATCGTGTTACCAGATTCACCAGTAGAGATGGTAGTACAGGAGTCAGGTGAGACTCAGATTGCTGCCACTAAGCCAGAACCAAAGCAAGAGCCTGCGGCTCAGGTGCAAGAAGTTCAGCAACCGGATGTGGTTGATGTGACTCCGCGTCCGGTTGCGGAAAAAAATCAATATGAAGATTCTGCATGGATCATTCAATTGATGGCGCTGAAGAATCACAACAATGCAGTCGCATTAGTAGCAGATCTGCAAAAGCGTGGTTATCAGGCTCACACCAAAAAAGAGAATGGCTTCACTCGTGTGATTGTTGGTCCGGATGTGTCAAAAAGTAAACTGGAACGACAAGTTCAGGAATTACAAAAAATTACCGGCTCAAAAGGTCAATTGCTCAAATTTAAGCCGTTAAATCCATAAGAAAAACGTTTGCGTCGGCATTTTTTCTGTTAAAATGCGCGCCAACTTAAGATGAAGAAAGTATGAATTGGATAGATTTTATCATTTTAGGGGTGATCGGGTTTTCAGCTTTGATCAGTTTAGTTCGCGGTTTTGCTAAAGAAGCGTTGTCGTTAGTGATTTGGTTTGGAGCCTTTTTTATCTCCAGTAACTACTACGCTAAATTGGCGGTGTATTTCTCCAATATCGAAGACGAAATGTTTCGTAACGGAGCTGCGATAGCGGCACTATTTGTCGCAACTTTAATCGTTGGTGCAGTGGTGAATTATGTCATTGGCCAACTGGTACAGAAAACAGGGCTGTCGGGTACTGACCGAATTCTTGGTGTGGTATTTGGTGGTTTACGCGGAGTCTTAATTGTTTCTGCGGTGCTGTTTTTTATGGATGCGTTTACTGCATTCCCAAGCTCGGATTGGTGGAAATCATCACAGTTGATCCCAGAGTTCAGCCGTATCATTGCCCCTTTCTTTGAGCATTTACAAGCAACGTCAAGTTTTCTTTCTGGCACTCTCCGGTAGTGCCAGCTACTGTCGCAAATCGAGGATTAGGACATGTGTGGTATTGTTGGAATCGTGGGCACAACCCCTGTAAACCAGTCTATTTATGACGCGTTAACGGTGTTACAGCATCGTGGCCAAGATGCAGCGGGTATTTGTACCATAGAAAGCAATCGTTTTCGTCTGCGCAAGGCGAACGGTTTAGTCAAGGATGTGTTCGAAGCAAGACATATGCAGCGTTTGCAAGGCGATGTTGGTATTGGCCATGTTCGCTACCCGACCGCTGGCAGTTCAAGTGCTTCAGAAGCTCAGCCTTTCTACGTAAACTCGCCATTCGGTATTTCTCTTGCTCATAACGGTAACTTGACGAACGCTAACGAAGTTCGCCAAAAACTGTTTGAAAAAGACCGCCGCCATATCAATACAACATCAGATTCAGAAGTGCTGCTCAATGTCCTTGCACACGAGATCGATTCAGTTAAAGGGAATGTCACGGCAGAAGATGTATTCCGCGCTGTGACAAACGTCCATCGTACAGTTCGTGGCGCTTATGCCGTCACTGCTATGATCATCGGCCATGGTATGATTGCATTCCGTGATCCTCACGGTATTCGACCGCTTTGTTTAGGCAAACGTGAAATCAAAGGCACAACTGAATATATGGTAGCGTCTGAATCTGTTGCACTTGATGCAGTTGGTTTTGATTTCGTACGTGACGTTGCCCCAGGAGAAGCGGTTTATGTAACATTTGATGGCAAGTTGTTTACCAAGCAGTGTGCCGACAATCCAAAACTCAACCCATGTATTTTTGAGTTTGTTTACTTTGCTCGTCCTGATTCATTTATCGATAAGATTTCGGTGTATAGCGCTCGTCTAGAAATGGGTCGTAAACTTGGTGAACGTATTCGTGAAGACTATGCGGATTTAGAAATTGATGTCGTAATCCCAATCCCAGAAACCTCGTGTGATTCTGCTCTAGAGATAGCGCAGGCGATCGGTAAACCATACCGTCAAGGCTTTGTGAAAAACCGCTACGTTGGTCGTACGTTTATTATGCCGGGTCAACAGCAGCGTAAGAAATCAGTCCGTCGCAAACTGAACGCGATTCGTTCTGAGTTTAAAGATAAGAATGTCCTATTGGTCGATGACTCTATCGTGCGTGGTACGACTTCAGAACAGATCATTGAGATGGCGCGTGATTCAGGTGCGAATAAAGTCTACTTGGTTTCCGCCGCGCCAGAGGTACGATTCCCGAACGTTTACGGCATTGATATGCCAAGCGCAACTGAGCTCATTGCTCACGGCCGGGACAACGAGACTATCTGTCAGCAGATTGGTGCGGATGCGTTGATCTATCAAAAGCTGGAAGATTTGGTTGAAGCTGTGGGTGTAGGTAACCAAGACATTACTCAGTTTGACACGTCAGTATTTAATGGTGAATACGTAACAGGCGATATTGATCAGCAGTATTTAGACTTCCTTGATGGAGTGCGTAATGACGATGCAAAGACTCAACGAGAAATCCAGCAAGATCTTGCTAACCTAGAACTTCACAATGAAGGCGCTTAATTAGCAATATATCGAACAAAAAAACCAGAGCTTGTGCTCTGGTTTTTTTGTTTAAGAGATAAATTACTGACTGCAGAAGATGGTCATTTACTCTTGTCATCAATCAAAATATCTATTGAATGTTGTAAGCAATCACGTAGTCGATGAAAAGTCGTACCTTTTCCGGAAGATGATCCTTGTGGTTGTAGAGCATATAAATATCTCGAGGGTTTGCGCTCCAGTCGGGTAACACGCGGATTAGGTCGCCACTTTCGATGAACTCCATAATCATAACATTTGGCATCAGTGTTATGCCCAAGCCCTCAGAGCAGGCACTTCGAACAACGTTTAAAGCGTTAGCTTGAAAACGAGCGCGATCAACGTTGACGACAGACTCACCGTTGCTGTTCTTTAACGTCCATTTGATTAGCGGGTAGCCCTTTAGCAGTGCATGGTTTGAAAGTTCTTCAGCGTGCTCGGGTTTCGGGTTTGCAGCCAGATATTCAGGGCTGGCAACCAAAATATCTTTTACTTCTCCCACCTTACGTGCGATCAGGCTGGAATCTCGCTGCGGGCCGACGCGGAAAATAACATCCCATTCTGTTGGGTCAAGTTTATCGGCGTTGGTCTCTGTAGTTAGCTCAATATTAATATCTGGATACTGTCTCATAAACCCATTAAACATCGGCATTATCATGCGTTTAGTCAGGTTAGAAGGCGCAGATATCTTGATTCTCCCAGATGCTCCGTGGCAATCATCAGTGATCTCTTCTGCAGTTGAAGCCAGCTTTTCAAGTAGTGGAGAGCACTCCTTGAAAAAACGTTCTCCGGCTTCTGTAAGAGATAACTTACGTGCGTGACGGTTCAACAGTCTCAAATTGACAGAGTCTTCCAGCGCTTGAATGCGTCGGGTGATGGTTGCAACCGGAATCATGGTTTTTCTCGAAGTTGCTGTGTAGCTCCCATTTTCGACAACAAGTCTAAATAGGTTTAGATCATCTAATTTCATATTTCCGGACACATTAAATTGCTGATTCAGGTAAATTTATATTTAATTTTGTAACTAAAGGTTGCTTCAAGTCAACATGTTGCACTATTTGACCGTAGTAATTCTTACTTCGTAAATATTGATAAACTATCTAATAGTTGTATAAACCTTCTTTTCAAGCTACTTTTTATACAAGGTGGAACTGCCTTGTAGCTTGCTGGGCGGCGTTTCGCTGCATGTAAATACAACAATAATAACTACTTAAATTGAAATTCGTTTTTTGACTGATCTATGTGAGGTGTATAGATATGTTTAAGACTCACAGTCAAACGGCCATGGTCTCGGAGCAGGAAGCGGTTAATCATAGACTCATAATGTTAGTGGATGATGACGCCATTTTTCGTAACGTCACCAATGCCTATTTAGAAAGTCAGGGTTTTGAAGTCATAGAAGCTGAAAATGGTCTAGAAGCTCTTCAACAACTAAGGGAACACCAACCCGATCTTGTCTTATGTGATTTATCTATGCCTTTATTGAATGGCATAGAGTTCGTCGAAGAAGTTAGTCTTGAATACCCATCATTGCCGTTAATTGCGATATCCGGTACGGATGATATGTCTGACGTAGCAAAGGCGTTGCGTTTTGGTATTAAAGACTTCCTGCCTAAACCGATAGGTAACTATAAACATTTGTCTCAAGCTATAGATAACACACTTGAGGATTGTGACAGTCATTTTTCAGAGCAACGTGACTTTTCCAGTCAGTGGTTCCGAGTGGATGACGGCGGGGAACTACCTGATGAGCAAGAGCTTTACTGGCATTTGGAATACTTACAGCAGTCCCCAAATGCGGCAAGAGATCTTTTACACGCGTTACTTCCGGATAAGGATGCTTCACAAGGAGATTGGCGCTGTTCTTATCGGTTGCTTCAATCGACAGATGTTATGCCATTGGTATTTGACTACCGCTGGTTGATGAATGGACAGTTTGCTTTCTACTTAGTGGATTCCGCAACGCAGGATAATGGTGGTGTAGGGACCACGTTACTTGTCAGGGCGTTGTTTGATGACTATCTGCGGAACTTGAAAAGCTTTAGCGCAGATCTTAAGGATATGGTAGGTATCATCGAAAAAGGGATCGCGTGCTCGAAATGCGCGGGTCCGGTAAATGCCGTCTTTGGTGTTGCGGATTTAGCGTCGTCGACGGTTTCTATCTTGCCTGCGGGCATAGAGAGCCAGTGGATCAATGGAGACGCCAAACAGCACATTGAGGGGGGACATTGCCTTGGTGACGGAAGTATGAAAAATTTTATTACTCGGGATTTACCGCTGACAACAGCCGGACAACTGTCTGTTGGAAGTCTCGGTTCATCAAACTTTAGCCTTAATATCACTCGTCATGTTTGATATGTAATGTATTAAAGCCGAACTTTAAATGAAAAAGCAGCGTTCAACGCTGCTTTTTTTATGTCAGTTGGGTGTTACTAAAACTTGTTGGCAGTTAAATAACCTTACTTTTAGTTTGTGTTTATAGTTGACGGTATAAGGTATAGTCTGCGCCTAAACAATAATACCCCATTTCTGTAACGTAGAGTTAACGTTGTGTGGTGGGAGAAGCAAAGTCAAATAGTGAGAAGAAACATCATGGCAGACAAAGAGTTCAAAGAGCCTTATAATATTTTTTACTTTTTAGGTTTTATTGCAGTACTTATGATCCCAACATTACCTGCAACGCTAACCTGGTTGCGTGTGCTGAACGGCTACGCGGGTTAATCATCTAGCTATCTTCAGTGGAGTTCACCATTCGTTTTAAGCGTTACTTTTTCAATATCGTTGGTGGACTCTGCATCGTTCTCGGTATCGCGGGAATTGTTCTTCCTCTTTTGCCAACGACTCCGTTTATCTTACTTGCTAGTGCTTGTTTTATGCGTGGCAGCCCTAAGTTTCATCAATGGTTACACAATCACAGAACCTTCGGTCCAATTCTCTATAACTGGAATAAGAATAAAGCTGTTGATGCGAAGGTAAAGCAGCGTGGCACTGTTTTTATTGCCCTTAGCTTTACGTTTTCGATCCTTGTTGCTCCTGTCATTTGGGTGAAAATTGTACTTTTAGTGATGGCAATCGTTTTACTTAGCTGGTTTATGCGTCTACCTGTGATTGAGCTGGTTGCTGACAGCGAAGAAAATCACTAAGATTGTAGGGAATAGTGTGCCCGCTCTTCGAGTGGGCGTTTGTATTTTCAGCACCTGTGACTTTACGAAAAGAAGCACACAGTGGTGAGAACCTATTGTTCGTTACCCTCGTGATACTGAGAAAAGCTAGAGGGTGATGAGCTAATCTAAGTAAACCGGTATTATGACTACAGAAACAATTTCACTGATCAAATCCAGCATCAAAAGCATCCAAGATTACCCAAAACCAGGCATCCTTTTTCGTGATGTAACCAGTCTTCTGGAAGACGCAACGGCATATCAGGCGACCATAGGTCTGCTGGTTGAACGTTACAAAGAGATGGGTTTTACCAAAGTTGTGGGTACAGAAGCACGAGGCTTCCTGTTTGGTGCGCCACTAGCTCTTGAGCTAGGCGTTGGTTTTGTTCCAGTGCGTAAGCCAGGCAAACTGCCACGTCCTACAATCGCTCAATCGTACGAACTAGAGTACGGCATGGATACATTAGAAATCCATACAGATGCTATTGTCGAAGGCGACAAAGTACTTGTTGTTGATGATTTGCTGGCTACTGGCGGTACCATCGAAGCAACGACTAAACTCATTCGCCAGTTAGGTGGTGAAGTAGAGCACGCTGCATTCGTTATCAATCTACCTGAAATCGGCGGTGACAAACGTTTAGAAGCTTTAGGTCTAAACGTCTACAGCATCTGTGATTTTGAAGGACATTAATACATTCAATGAGTTATTTAGCTTTAGCGCGAAAATGGCGTCCTAATAAGTTTGACCAGGTCGTAGGACAAAAACATGTCTTGACGGCTTTGGAAAACGCGTTAGCGCAAAATCGCCTCCATCATGCGTACTTGTTTAGTGGCACTCGTGGTGTTGGTAAAACAAGTATCGGCCGTTTATTCGCCAAAGGATTGAACTGTGAAACCGGCATTACCGCAACACCCTGTGGTCAGTGCGATACTTGTCGCGAAATTGATGAAGGTCGGTTTGTTGATTTATTAGAAATTGACGCAGCCTCACGTACTAAAGTTGAAGATACTCGTGAACTGTTAGACAACGTTCAATATAAACCTGCTCGTGGGCGCTTTAAAGTGTATCTCATTGATGAAGTACACATGTTGTCGCGTCACTCGTTCAATGCTTTGTTGAAAACATTGGAAGAGCCACCGGAGTACGTGAAGTTCTTGTTAGCGACAACTGATCCACAAAAGCTGCCAGTGACGATTCTGTCGCGTTGTCTTCAGTTCCACCTCAAGCCAATCAGTGTTGATGATATTCACCAGCAACTTGATCACATTCTTGGGCAAGAGCAGGTATCAGCAGAGCCGAAAGCGTTAGGGATGATTTCTCATGCTGCTGATGGCAGTATGCGTGATGCCCTGAGTCTGACTGACCAAGCCATCGCTTTGGGTAACGGTGTTGTACAAGCGGATATCGTCAGTCACATGCTGGGCACGATTGATACCGATCAGGCGATTCATTTACTTGAATCGATTAGTAGCAAACAGCCCCAGCAAGCTATTGATAAAATTCAATACCTTGCTTCAAACGGCGTTGAGTGGGATGGTTTGCTGCAACAAATGGCTGCGCAATTGCACAGGATCGCCATGTATCAAGCTTTGCCGTCAACTTTGGACCAAGCTCAGCCAGATGCAGAAAAAATCGAATTATTGAGTAAAGCGCTCAGCCCACAAGATGTGCAGCTTTACTATCAGATTGCGATAAAAGGTCGTGAAGATCTTGCATTGTCACCTAATGGCCGCGTCGGCATGGAAATGATTGTGTTGCGTATGATGGCATTTCGTCCGTCAGCCAATAATGATGCGAATATCATTTCGACTGCATCGAAACCGCAAGCCGCTTCAGCACTGAACGCAAGTCAGATAACAGCGCCACCACGACTAAACCCGCAGGAGACGCCTCAGCAGCGTCCGGCTCCAATGGCGGCACAGCAACCTGCTTCTCAGCAGGTAAGTCAGCCTGTGGTCACCAATTCAGTACCGCAGCAGGAAGCTCCTCAATATCCGGCTGAACCTCAAAGCAGCTATGAAGTTATGGATTCACCGCACTATGATATGGCGCCTCATGTCAGTGAGAACACGGCACCTGAAGAACATGCGCAGCTAGAGCAAGCCCCAGAGAATGCTCCGGCAGCATCTGCACGGGGTGGGTTAGGTGGCCTGCGTCATCAACTTCGCTCTCAGCGTCAGGGGTTACAGCAAAACGCGCCGCAACAAAGTGGTGGCCCAAAAAAGTCTAAAGCGGCATCTGCTAAGCAAGAGTCGGTTCTGGACCGTGTAGCGCAACGACACGGCAGTTCCACACAGGTGTCGCCAAGCTCTACACTTCAGGCAGAAGAGCAAGTTGTGGAAGAAGCGTATCGCTGGCGTCCGAGCAAACCTGTCGAGACGAAAGTTAATACGAAACTGACTCCTACGCAGCTTAAGCAAGCACTTGAGCACGTAAAAACACCAGAAATGGCGCAAAAGCTCGTTGATGAATCTCTGGAACAAAGTGAGTGGGCAAAGCTTATCAGCTTGATGAATATGCCTAAGCTAGTGGAGCAACTTGCGCTAAACTCAAATTACAGTAAAGATGGCTCGACGATTTCTTTGCAGTTGAGAAGTAGCCAGGCGCACTTAAATACGGATAGAGCGCAGGGGGAACTGCTTAATGCGTTGAGCACGACCTTGGGAGAGGATTGCCATTTATCGGTAGAAATCGGTGAAAGTGGTGAAACCCCGCTAGAGCTGCGCGATAGGCTCTATCAAGAAAAATTACAGCAAGCACTAAACAGCCTAGAAAACGATCCGAACGTAGAGTTTATTGAACGCCGTTTTGCTGCTGAGCTTGATAAAGATAGTGTGCGCCCGATCTAACTAACAAACGGAATGGGGTTGAAATCCTAAAGGGATAACCCCATTAACTGATACAACACCTCATAGCAATCACAGTAAATAAGTGAGCATAAATAGCGCAGGAAAAATGCTTGAGAACAAGGCGCAATTTTTCGATAAGTAGTTATTCTACAATCAAAAGGTGCAACGAAGTTAACGAGTATTTTAACAAGCTAGAATGACCAGTTATTTACTACGATTGGTATCACTAACCAGAGAGATAAACATGTTTGGTAAAGGCGGTATGGGCAACCTAATGAAGCAAGCCCAGCAAATGCAAGATCGTATGCAAAAGCTTCAAGAAGAAATTGCGAATATGGAAGTAACAGGCGAGTCTGGTGCTGGTCTGGTTAAAGTTACCATCACTGGTAGCCACAGCGTTCGTCGTGTTGATATCGATGAAAGCTTGATGGAAGACGACAAAGAAATGCTGGAAGATTTGATTGCAGCAGCATTCAACGACGCAGCTCGTCGCGTCGAAGAAACCCAAAAAGAGAAAATGGCTTCTGTAACTGGCGGTATGCAACTACCACCAGGTATGAAAATGCCTTTCTAATCTGCAGATTTTTTATTAAGCGGATTTTCAATGCGTACCAGTCATATGCTGGAGCAATTGATGGAGGCCTTACGTTGTCTACCTGGGGTTGGCCCCAAGTCGGCACAGCGTATGGCCTTTCATTTGTTACAGCGTGATAGAAAAGGCGGTCTGCAGCTTGCAGATGCGCTCAGTCAGGCGATGACAGAAATTGGTCATTGTTCTGAATGTCGAACCTTTACTGAAGAAGACGTTTGCCATATTTGTACTAATCCAAAGCGCCAGGAAAATGGTCAAATTTGTGTAGTAGAAAGTCCGGCAGACATTGCCGCCGTCGAGGCGACAGGACAGTACTCAGGGCGATACTTTGTTCTGATGGGACACTTATCTCCACTTGATGGTATCGGACCCAGTGATATTGGTTTAGATGTGCTTGATTATCGCCTTCGTCGGGGTGATATTACAGAAGTTATTCTTGCTACCAACCCTACGGTTGAGGGCGAAGCTACGGCTCATTACATAGCTGAACTGTGTAAAGAGCACCAAGTAGAGGCTAGCCGTATCGCACATGGTGTGCCTGTCGGTGGTGAGCTTGAGCTTGTTGATGGAACAACTTTGTCCCACTCGCTAATGGGCCGACACAAACTTTAGTAACTAGTAAAGAAAAGTAAAAGCCGCTGATTTCAGCGGCTTTTTTCTTCCTGTTTTTCTACTGGCAGGTGCTGTCTTCCTGATGAAATTCAGAGGATTGGTTGTCTAAATTTGTTGCCAGAAGATTTCTGTAGATTAACGCACCTAATACACCACCGATGATTGGTGCAATCCAGAATAACCATAGCTGAGATACCGCCCAATCGCCGACGTAGATGGCTACACCGGTACTACGGGCAGGATTCACCGAGGTGTTGGTAACAGGAATACTAATGAGGTGAATCAAGGTTAAACACAGGCCGATAGCGATAGGACCAAACCCTTGAGGTGCCAGTCTGTCTGTTGCCCCCATGATGACAATCAGAAACATCATGGTCATAACGACTTCGGTTACTAAAGCAGCCAGCATGGAATATTGGCCGGGTGAGTGCTCGCCATAGCCGTTTGACGCAAAACCTGAACCTGCTATATCAAAGCCCATTTGTCCCGCCGCGATAACATAGAGAACCCCACCCGCGATAATACCACCGATCACTTGCGCTATTACGTAAGGCAGTACATCTTTAGTTTCAAACCGACCGCCAGCCCAAAGGCCAACCGTTACGGCCGGATTTAAGTGGCAACCTGAAATATGACCTATAGCGAAAGCCATAGTAAGAACGGTTAGACCAAACGCCAGAGAGACCCCTAGCAGACCAATACCGACATCGGGAAATCCAGCTGCTAATACTGCGCTGCCGCAGCCACCGAGTACTAACCAAAAAGTGCCAAATACCTCAGCCAAATACTTATTCATGTAGTTTCCTATTTCATATTTAATTACTTGCTGAACATAGTCGAGAAGTGTCAATAAAATGTGAGATAAAACACGAAAAGCTATTAAAAGCTGCAGATTATGAGAAAAAATCTCAAAGATGAAACGAATAAGGGCTGCTTATAGCGATTAGACGTTATCTGTTAAATATGGTCAGTGGTAAGGTTGTTGATGCTTTGATTAGGTTAATAACTCTAGTTCTGAAATATTAGCTATCGCTTCTTGGTTGCTTTCGCCACATACCACAGGACATGGTTTGAATTCGTGGCAAACTTTAGGACGCTCAGGCTTACCAAATAGTTTACAAAGGTTATCGTCGTTAAGTTGAATGCACCGGATCCCTGCTGGCTTACCTTTCGGCATTCCCGGAATCGGTGAAGAAATACTTGGGGCGATACAACATGCCCCACATCCTAATCGACAATCCATAACGCAAATCTCTTAAAAAATGAGTCGGCAATTATGGCCATTTTGACATGGATTGGAAGGGGAAATTAATCAAAATGCATCGAACAAACTAAATAACACCCTGAGGTTTGGTCTTGTCACCTGAGAAAGCGGTTATAAACAAACAGAAGCACAAATGCACCAATTGTCGCAGTAATAATACTACCGATATTAACGCCATCCGCACCGCCTAGTCCTAAGAAGCTTCCTAGAAAGCCACCAACGAACGCGCCGGCTATACCTAGAAACATTGTGGCAATCCAACCACCACCGTCAGGACCCGGCATTAACCATTTAGCGAGTGCACCAGCGATGATGCCAAGAATAATCCAGGAAATGATACCCATAAACACTCCTTACCATGTTATCAGCCATTGAAACTGATTTAATAATAGAACATGTCGATGGATTGTCATTAATTTTGATCCGCAGTCTCAGGCCCAAGTAGTCGCGATTGTATGGACTTGAATTTTTGTGATTAGAGGAGTATAAATCGCCCCCTGATTCCCCAGGTGAGACCCGAAGTATGAGCACTCCATTTTGGCAAAGTAAATCGTTAGAGCAGATGACAGAAGAAGAGTGGGAATCTCTCTGTGACGGATGTGGTAAGTGCTGCCTGCACAAGCTAATGGATGAAGATAGTGACGAGATCTATTACACCAATGTTGCATGTAGCTGGCTGAACAGCAAGACGTGTTCATGTAAGGACTATCCAAATCGTTTTACTTCGGGTGAAGAGTGCACCAAACTTACACGTGAAGATATAGACGACTTTACGTGGCTACCACACACATGTGCTTATCGTTTGCTGGCAGAAAAACAGCCCTTACCAGAATGGCACCCGCTGATTACGGGCTCCAAATCGGCGATGCATGCTGCCGGAGAAAGTGTTCGAAACAAGGTGGTTTACGAGATAGATGTGGTGGATTGGGAAGACCACATATTGAATCACCCAAATCGCTAATAGCGAGCCGCTAATTTTAAACGAGCCTTTCATCATTAATGAAAGGCTCGTTTGCTTTTGGTTTTCTAAACTCTGACGTTCAACTAACCTAATGATGTTTGGTTTATTATTTAGAAATGTAAACTTACACTCATTCATTCTTGATCGTGTCGATTGGGATTTATTTCCTGAGAGGTATAAATGACGTTTTATTTCCCTAAGAGAGTTTCCTTAATGCCATGGGGCGCGGCATTCTCGTTGTTCATCTTATTAATGAGCTCTTTTTCTGTAAGTGCAGTGGAGAAAGATGAAGTTCCGTCTGTATCTCCGGCAGAAGCAACTATAGATAACCTCAATATAGATATTGTGGACTTAACTCAGAGTCTCTCGTTGACAAGTGGTGATGAACGCGACGCACTTCAATTACAACTTTTCCAGAAAAACCAAGAGCTAAGGGTTCAACTACAGACGGCTATTGAAAACGAATCTATCTCACATGATAAGCTGGTCAATCTGGTAAAAACTCAAGAGAAATACACCCAAGAAGCTACGGAATACCTGAATTCGAAAACGAAATCAGTGGTTGAGCAGCTGAATGAAGCGAAAGATGAAGACAAGCTTTCGATAATCAATGATTATCGTGAAATTCAGCATTATATGGATGTGATTTTTCAGGCGAGATGGCAAGACGTTGAGTGGTTAGGGCAACTGGATGTCGCGAGCAAGCGCACAAAGGCTCAGTTTAAGGATGAGGTAGATAAGCGTATTCGTCTTCTGTCTGCGTCGATGCAATACTTGAGTCAGCAGAGCAAAGCTATTGGCACTCAAGTTTCCTCTAGTCCCGAGTCAGAAAAAGCTTCTCAGCAATTGAGTCAGTTAATTGTTAAGCAAAGATTAGACGTTGCAACAGAAAGCTTACGCAGCCTGATGCCAATCGCTGACAACGTTGGTATAGAAACCTCGGAGTACAAACGCCAGATCTTCGAAGTTACTGGTAGCATTACCCACGACTTGTTTAACAGTAAAGTGGTATGGTCTATTGTCACACACTGGTCAAACTCTGCGATGGATTGGCTGGCAGGGAATGCGCCTCAGCACCTGTTCAAGCTGCTTATTTTTGTTCTGGTTCTGGTATTCGCTCGTGCACTGGCAAAAATTGCACGTAAGGTCATGAGAAAGGCCGTTGCCTCTAAAAACCTAAGATTCTCGCACTTGATGCAAGACTTTTTTGTCTCAATGTCCGGTAAGATCGTATGGGTAATCGGTATCATGGTCGGCTTATCTCAGATAGGTTTGAATCTTGCTCCGGTACTTACCGGTTTCGGTATTGCCGGTGTGATCATCGGTTTTGCGTTGCAGGATACATTATCTAACTTCGCTTCGGGTATGATGCTTTTGATTTACCGTCCATTTGATGTTGGTGATTTTGTCCATGCAGGTGGTGTGGATGGTAAAGTAAGTCACATGAGCTTAGTGAACACCACTATTCGAACTTTCGATAACCAAATCATCATTGTTCCAAATAGTAAAATTTGGGGTGATGTGATTAAAAATGTTACGCACGAACGTATCCGCCGTGTTGATATGGTATTTGGTATCGGTTATGAGGACGATTTACTTAAAGCTGAATCCGTACTGACAGATATCATTACCTCGCATCCTGCAGTTTTACGTACACCAGAGCCGATGATTAAAGTTCATACTCTCAATACTTCATCAGTAGATTTTATTGTTCGTCCATGGGTGAAAACGGATGATTACTGGGATGTGTACTGGGATGTCACAAAAGAAGTAAAACTGCGCTTTGATCGTGAAGGTATCTCTATCCCATTTCCGCAACAGGACGTGCATCTGCATATGGTCGAGAAGGAAACAGCAGAGAAGAATATCATCGAGAAAAAATTCGCGTAACAGCCTACCGTTCTACAAAAAAGCGCTCTTATCAAAGAGTGCTTTTTAATGCGTCTAGTCGGCGGGTTCGGCTGTCTAACTGGTTAGACAAGCGCAAGAAGAATACCACCGACACTCAGCGCCGCAGACAAGTATTGCCCTGCTGAGTATGAACTGTCCTCTTCTTCTTTAACTTTATCGGGATGGTTCATGCCTAAAGCACCGTGAGCAAATGATTCAACTTTTTCACTGACGGTTTTGTTTTCTGCCGCTACGGTTTGACTTTCGTGATCGATTTCTTGAAGTGCGGAAAGGAGCGCTTTTCCTTCAGCTGAAAGCGTTATTTTGTTCTGTTCTGCTTTTAATGGCTGTGCGTTACTTTCCTCTGTTGCCGCTTTCGCCGAAGTTGCTGAGGACTGTATGTTCGCGTATGAACTGACTGAGTTGCTTCCTACTGGATTCATCGAGTACTCCTTGTAAATCGACACTCGTCCGGCGAGTGCGGGTAAAAAGCAGTTATCTTATCTATCGGCGGGATGCGGCATTCCTTAAATGGTTTAGTGGAAAAAGGTCTGTTTTTGCCGCTTCCCATGGATATTGGAATTACTAGCAAAAAACAGACCTGTTTTGTAAATGTCTTTACTTATTCCGAGGTACGGTTATTGACACTCAAGATCGGTATTACGCTTTGTCAGGTGTTTAAAGGCTTGCATTCGATTGCTGTCTTTTACGTAGCGAACTGGTGGAGCCAATACCTCAAGCTGATAATCGGTGCTGTCAGTGACGACTTGTGCGTTAGGTGTAATGATCGCTACTTTTAAATTTGGGTTTCTGTTCAGAATAGACGCTGCTGTACCTAAGCCACCCTCAGTGTGGAACTTACCTGCCACATGAATAACCTGAGTCCCTTGGTTTTTCTCCAGGAACTTGACGATAGACTCAGCCATGGTCTCGTCCCAGGTCATCTGCGCGGCATATTGTTTTTCTGTCTGCTCTGGCTTGCCGTGATGCATTGAAGCCATAAACTTTTCTTTGTACAGACTGTCACCTGTGTTGATCGTCTCAGCGACAAAACCACGTTCACTAGTATCCAGTTTATTAAGGTAGTCAACGCCCTGACGACCTATACAACGCACAGTTTTTTTCGGTGCGTTTGCAGCAATAACTGGTATCTCTGAACGCTTTGCAAGCTCGATTAGCGGGCGATAGTCACTCTCGTAGTTAGGCCAGGCACTACTTTGTTTGATGAAATATTGTTCGCCAATTTGCCCTTGCAAGTATTCATTTAATACGTCTTGCTTATCGCGGGTAACTTGCTCCATGGAAAGAGCAATAGGACGTTCACCTGCTGCTAGTTGCTTTAGTATATCCGCTTGGAAGCGGTGAATACCTGCGTGAGTGTGCCACTCACCAATTAGAATGACGTCGGCTTGCTGTAGCTCAGGCGTTAGGGTAGTAACTAAGACGGGTTCGCCAGAAGGGGAGTACAGTTTGTAATCGTAAAAGCTGACCACTTCATTTGATGTGGTTTCTGTTGTCGTTGATGTGGTTGAAACACAACCAGTAAGCGTGCTTGCTAATGCAAGGCATAAAAGAGAAAAACGCATGAAAAGCCTCCAAAAATGTCGGACTGATATTAATGGAGGCTATCTGAATAATCAATGCAAATGAGAATGATTGACTTTTTCTATTGTGTAAATGTGTTATAAAGCAATCTTACGGTACACACGTAACATAAAGTCGGCCTCGCATTGGAAAAGTGTAGCGGACTTTAACTCATCGCGGAGCTCATCTGTTGCCTTCCAGGCGAATGGTGTCATTTGTAACAGATCAAATGCGTCACCGTTTTTCAATTTCATTACGTAGTTAAGCTGTTGCTGATGTTCAAGTTGGTAGCCTTCAATGGCTTCTGGCTCTTCGTTGTGAAGGCGCACGTCCTGATAAATACGCTCACGAAGCTGATATAGATGGCGTCCCGCAGGTGTTACGGTGATAACCACGCCGTTATCTTTAACAACGCGCCTTAGCTCTTCTGCTTTACATGGCGCGTAAATTCGTAAGATAGCGTCCAGAGACTGGTCTGAAAAAGGAAGCCTATGGCTTGAAGCGACACTGAACTGACAGTCAGGATAGCGTTTAGAGGCGTAGCGGATAGCTATTTTTGAGATATCCAAGCCAAACGTAACGGCGTCCTTATCTTGAGTCTGCAAGGTCTTTTGCACTTGATCAGTGTAGTAACCTTCACCGCAGCCAATGTCCAAAAGTTGGTGAGAAGTCCCTTCTGTATAATCAGAGCAGAGGCGTGCTACTTCTTGACGCATAGGGTCGTAATAGTTTCCCTCCAAGAATCGACGACGTGCTTGCATCATCTCTTTATTGTCACCTGGATCTTTAGAGCGTTTATGATGTGCAGGCATCAGATTTACGTAGCCTTCTTTAGCCATGTCAAACTGATGGTTATTTTCACACTTAAATGTTTTATCAGTAAGTGCAAGAGGCTGGTGGCAAAGAGGGCATTGGTAGTTCATGAAGATCTCAAGCTGAAAGTAGGGCAACAAATTCTATCAAAAAGCACGGCTTTAAGTGAAACAAAATGAGTGGACGCAAGCACTCTGGTGAAAGTCAGACGCGGAGTTTTACTTTCTAGATGTTCTTATTGATCTAATAGAAAGTAGATCATGCTACTGAACGAAAGAAAAAAGCCGGACAAACCGGCTTATTGAGGTATTTATTGTGCTGAAATTACGGTGACTAACTCGTGACTTTCACCTGGTTGCAAAGTTTTACCCTGGCTGAGGTCGGATGCGTGCAGTGCAGATTCAACACAAAGCATGGTTTGATAACCATTATCCGCCATGTCACCCATAGACTGTGCGCCTTCTGCCCAAGGGTTCCACAGTACAGCAGAGTTATGGCCGCTGTTTTCAACACTTAGAGTACGATCAAACACTGGATCTTTGACCAAAATCTGGGCTTCCGGTTGTGTGTATACACGATCGATAGTGTCGGTTAACTGCAGAACTTCACCGCCTTGGCATATCTCACCGTCTTTCAGGCTGTCAACGTACTCACTACCCATACCAGTAGTCTGAGTTTGCAAAATGTCGCCAACATTAAGGTAAGTATGCAACGCACCAGAGAAGCTCCATGCTTCATCATCAATATTGAGTACTTTTAATGTTACTTTCAACTCGTCACTGACTTCAACAATAAGGCGGGCATCAAACATATGAGGCCAGATTTGGTGTGTTTCTTCGGTTGGAAACAGAGCGAGTTCAACAATCACACCAAGTTCGTTTTCACGGTGTTCTACCAGTTCCCATTCAGCCGTTCGTGCAAAACCATGTGCTGGTGCTGCAATTCGTCCGAACCAAGGCCAGCAAACCGGGATACCGCCACGCAGTGCAGCTTTACCATCAAAAACGGCTTCGTCGCTCATCCAGATAAGATCTTCTTGATCTGCTGGTTTGTAGGAGACCACGTGACCGCCATGGAGTGAAATGCCCGCTGTGGCTTTATCGTGAATGATGCGGACAATTTTTACTTGATCAACTTCGACTATTGTAATGTTGTCAGAAAGGACGGTAAGGGCTGGAAGGTTTATTAAATCCATCTGATTTTTTCCTGTCGCTGCAAGAGGGCAATTTGACCGGTGCATGATGTTGTTTTCACGCGCTTGAGAACATCACCCTCAAATTCCAGATACAAAAAAGGCGACTATTAAGTCGCCTTTTTTTCAACTCAGTTAAGAGCTAATCACTATTTCTAATTACTTAGAGATGTGTGCGATTAGGTCTAGAACTTTGTTTGAGTAACCGATTTCGTTGTCGTACCAAGATACAACTTTAACGAATTTGTCAGTTAGAGCGATACCAGCTTTAGCATCGAATACTGAAGTGCAAACTTCACCGATGAAGTCTTGAGATACAACTGCATCTTCAGTGTAGCCTAGAACGCCTTTTAGTTCGCCTTCAGAAGCTTCTTTCATCGCTTTACAGATGTCTTCGTAAGAAGCACCGTTAACTAGGTTAACAGTTAGGTCAACTACAGAAACGTTAGCAGTTGGTACGCGGAAAGCCATACCAGTTAGTTTGCCGTTTACTTCTGGAAGTACAACGCCTACAGCTTTAGCAGCACCAGTTGAAGATGGGATGATGTTTTGAGAAGCACCACGACCACCGCGCCAGTCTTTAGCAGAAGGACCATCAACAGTTTTTTGAGTTGCTGTTGTAGCGTGAACTGTAGTCATAAGACCAGATTCGATACCGAACTTGTCGTTAAGAACTTTAGCGATAGGCGCTAGACAGTTAGTAGTACAAGAAGCGTTAGAAACGATGTCTTGACCAGCGTAAGTGTCGAAGTTTACGCCGTTAACGAACATTGGAGTAGCGTCTTTAGAAGGACCAGTTAGTACAACTTTTTTCGCGCCAGCAGTGATGTGCTTACGTGCAGTCTCGTCAGTTAGGAAAAGACCAGTTGCTTCAGCTACAACGTCAACACCGATTGCGTCCCATTTTAGGTCTTCAGGGTTGCGCTCTGCAGTAACACGTACAGTTTTGCCGTTAACGATTAGGTTACCGCCTTCAACTTCAACAGTACCGTTGAAACGGCCGTGAGTTGAGTCGTACTTCAGCATGTATGCCATGTAATCTACATCGATAAGGTCGTTAATACCTACAACTTCGATGTCTGAGCGCTCTTGCGCTGCACGGAATACGAAACGACCGATACGGCCAAAACCGTTAATACCTACTTTGATAGTCATTATAGTTGCTCCACAACTTAATTTCTGATTAAAGATAACTGGTAGTAAAATTACAGAATCCAGTAAACATCTGCAACTGATAATCGGACTTAACTTGTTTAAAGTCAAAAAAAAGCGCCGCTTTTTTTAACAATTGGTTGCAAATGTTCGTTTTTTAAACTTTTTACTGCTTTTACTCTAGTCCAGTTGGCGTAATATAACCGACGAGATTAGCTCTCGTATCAAATTAATTACACATGGTGTCCTGGTGAGAAAGTATGTGCTACAACTGTTGCGAGAATCAAGTTTTTTGCTAAAAAAGTCATTGCTAAAAATAGGAATTAAGGAACAAAAATTAGTGGAACAAAGCGGGGAGAAAGTGATGAAGTCCGATGAATACTGGCGCGAGCGTCTATCTGATGAAGAGTTTCGCGTATGTAGAGAGCAGGGAACTGAGGCACCCTATAGTGGTAAGTTATTGCATAATAAGGAAACTGGCGTTTATAGCTGTACCTGTTGTAATTCACCTCTGTTTGTCTCTGACAACAAGTACGATTCAGGGTGTGGCTGGCCGAGTTTTGATGCGCCAATCAATGATAAAGCGGTGCGTTATTTAGATGATCTGAGTCACGGAATGGTGCGTACAGAAATTCGGTGTGCGACATGTGACAGCCATTTGGGGCACGTTTTTGAAGATGGCCCGCAGACCACAGGTGAGCGTTATTGCGTAAATTCGGTGTCGTTAATTTTCAACAAATCGTAATTTTAATGACAAAATTACAGTTAAGTGTGTTTTATCCTTTCAAAACTCGATGAGTAATACACATTTCATTGTATAAAGAAAAACTCCCATCAAATGATGGGAGTTTTTCTTTTGGTCTAGATATCTACTGGTATCAGTTTGGGAGAATAATTTCCTTTTTCTATACTATTTGCGATCTCCTTCGCGAGTTCGTCTAGTTTCTGATATTCCTCTGGATCGCTAAAGCTGAACATTCTCTTTAGCTGTTTTTCATCCGCAACGGGTAGGTCAAACTTTTTGGCTACCATTGCCCACACGTAAGCTTGCTTTTTATCCCCTAACTTCTGGTGAATACTAGCCATTGATTTGATAATCACCGGGTTCAGATTGTCTTTGTTCGATAAAGTGAGCGCGTTGTTTAACAAAGTGAGGGTCTTAAGGGTGTCCCTGTTAGTATAAAATGTCGCTAACGCATATTGCATTTCAGCGGTGTTCATCTGTGGCGAACCCTCCATCTGCAACAGTTGACGACGCGCTTGCGTATCGCCGGTCTGAGACCAAAGGAAATACAAGGTCTCAGGCTCTTGTGAAGGCTTAAGCTCTGTGACGATCCGCTCGAGTTCGCTGATGCTGTAGACTAAAGCGTCAACACGTTTTCGCTTTAGATCACTTTGGTCAATAGGCGTTATCTGAGAAGCAAGTTCCAGACACTTCCGGTATTCAGCGACGATGCCGTATTCTTTTATCTGACTCGAATCTGAAAGATTGGCCAGTTGTTCGTGGCGATGCCAAATCAGGTTGGTGCGCGGAATGCGGCACTGGCCGTCATCCATGTTGAGTTTTTCGCAACGAAGTTCAGGGTTGTTATCACACAGTTGTTCAGTGTTTCCTTTGCGCTCAAAGCAACCTGTGATGGTCAGTGTCGCGAGGCCTGCAAGCAGCCAGTATTTTGTTTTCATGATTTTGCCTGTGATCCGTTACACCAATTCATTTTCGTATTCTTGACTCAGTTTCTTAACCCGCTATGTTCTGTGGACATAATGTAATAAGAAGGTACATCATGGACAGAGAGCAATTATTAAAAGCGATGACACCAGAAGTTTACGATCGCTTGGTTTATGCAGTAGAGACGGGAAAATGGCCTGAGGGTACAACACTTTCCAGAGAGCAGCGAGATTCATGTATGCAAGCTGTGATGCTGTATCAGTCGAAACACAACACTGACGCTCAGCACATGACTGTTGCTGCGGGTGGTGAAATCAGTTTTAAATCTAAACAGGAACTGAAAAAGCAGTTCAGTGGTACTGAAAGCGATATCGTTCGAGTTAATCCAAACCTAGATAAATAACCTCAGTTCGGGATAATCAAAGCCAATCAGCACAGCTATTTTTATGCCTAACGTCTTTAAAATCAATGTAATAGACTAGCTGTTGACTTTGATTTTGCCTAGTTAGACATCAAAAGCTTGCTGACTTCCTTATCCAGAGCTGAGGTTAAATAGAAGGTGACAAAACGACAAAGCCCGATGATTTAACATTGGGCTTAGTAGTTTCAACAGTCCGTATTTATAAGCTCATTTCACCGCGCATGACTTGCTGCATTTTGTCTTTGACTTCTTCATAAGACAAATTTTGACTCAGAAGATAATGCAATTTTGCCAGAGCAGCTTCAGGAGTCATGTCAAATCCGCTGATTACGCCAGCATCTGCAAGAGCACAGCCTGTGGCGTACCCTCCCATATTTACCTTACCCGCCAGACATTGAGTCAGGTTAACAACGATCACACCGCGCTCTGATGCTTCTTTCAGGTGACCCAGCAATTCTGGGTTTTGTGGTGCGTTACCCACGCCGAACGTCAATAGAATCATTGCATTCACTGGCTGACGCAATGTATTTCGGATCACTTCATGTGAGATGCCCGGGTACATAGTAATGACGCCAATTGGCTGTGGTGTGATGTTGTGTACCTTAAACTCACCTTCTGGCTGAGATCCGACAGTCACATTGTTGCTAATCTGAATGTTGATACCGGCTTCCAGAAGTGGCGGAAGGTTTGGAGATGTGAAAGCATTAAAACCATCGGCATGCGATTTGGTGC
The DNA here is from genome assembly GCF_905175385.1 of Vibrio sp. B1FLJ16. Taxonomy (NCBI): domain Bacteria; kingdom Pseudomonadati; phylum Pseudomonadota; class Gammaproteobacteria; order Vibrionales; family Vibrionaceae; genus Vibrio; species Vibrio sp. B1FLJ16. The sequence goes on along the minus strand of NZ_HG992749.1, from coordinate 2,073,640 downwards.
TGCGATTACCGCGCATTAGCTGATTATTGAAAAACAGAGTCACTTCATTAATCGGAAAGTTTGCTGCGATATGCAGTGCATTCAATAAATTAGCCTGGCCATCAGAGCGCAGTTCTGCTAAAGGAATTTGTGAACCTGTCACAATAACCGGCTTGCCAAGGTTTTCCAGCATGAAAGACAGCGCAGATGCCGTGTAAGCCATGGTATCGGTGCCATGCAGAATGACGAAACCATCATATTTGTCATAGTTATCGCGAATGTCATCAGCGATTTGCTGCCAGTCAGCGGGGGTCATGTCTGATGAGTCGATCAGAGGGTCGTATTCGTGAATCGTATACTCAGGCATTTCTGAACGATGAAACTCTGGCATCGCTGCTAGTTGTTTCTCCATAAAGCCAGCGATAGGTACATAACCGTGATCTGATTTCTGCATACCGATAGTACCACCGGTATAAGCGATATAGATGTGTTTTCTCATCATCGTTCTACTTATGTTTATCTGGGGAGCGTTGCGCGGATTATAACGAATTGATGGGTAATAAAAAGGGGCATATCACTTAGATATGCCCCTTTTTACGTGCTAGGAGAATCTATTGAACCTGGCAGTTAAGACAGAAAGCGTACTGGCCTCTAGGGTCATTAAAGCTCTGAAGTATACTCACATCCTGTTTTAACTGTTGTGCCGCAGGCTGTAAGCTCGCTGGCAACATACTGGTAACGTCGATACCAAGCGAGACTTTCACGCTTTTCATGAACTCTTCTAGGAACAACTCAGCTGGTGAAAGCGGCTCTTCAACCCAGTAGATACTGTAGTCTGTCACATTGGCGAGCTTCGCAGCCAGCTTAACCGCATCATCAAAGTCACCCATCTGATCGACTAAGCCATATGACAATGCGTCCTGACCTGTCCAGACTCGACCCTGAGCTACTTTATCGACCTCTTCAACTGACATTCCTCGGTTGGAACCTACCAGATTAATGAATCGGCTGTAGCCATGCTCGATGTACATTTGCAACGCTTCAGACGCACCTTCAGATAACCCAGTTGACAGCCCGTCACCAGAGAATGGTGAAGTACCTACACCATCGGTATGGATCCCCAGTTTACTGAAGCCTTTCTCGAAGGTCGTGATGACACTAAAGATACCGATAGAGCCCGTCAGAGTCGTTGGCTGAGCGACAATTTTGTCGGCACTCATAGAGATCCAGTAACCACCAGATGCAGCCAAGCTCGACATCGAAATAACAACAGGTTTACCTGCTTGTTTTGATGCTTCCACTTCATTGCGGATAACCTCTGAAGCAAAGGCGCTGCCTCCCGGACTATCAACCCGGAGGACAACTGCTTTTACTTTTTTGTCATTACGAGCCTGTCTAAGAAGGCTTGCCACCGTGTCACCACCAACGGTGCCGCGAGGCTGTTGACCATCCATTATTGCGCCGCTTGCTACAACAACAGCAATGTCATCTTCTGCGTTATTGTATTCAGGATGCATTGTTGCAAGGTAATCGTAATAGCTGATCGCGTTATAGCTGTCTTTACCGTCACTACCGAACTCTTTAGCAAACAGAGTGCGGATATCCTGGCGTGTCGCTAGTTCATCAACCAGCCCCATCTTAAGAGCTAATTTAGCAAGGTCACCATCAACAGAGCGCATTTCTGCCAACATTTCGTCCAGACTTGGATTTAGAGCTTTGGAGTCAATTTTGCGGTTGGTTGCCACATCATCCACAAACGCGCTCCAAAGTTGCGTTATCCAGCGAGTTGCAGATTCCTCAGCAGCTTCTGACATATCATCGCGAACAAATGGCTCAATGGCTGACTTATAAGTACCGACACGGAACACGTGTGTGGATACATCGAGCTTTTCTAGTAGCGATTTGTAGTACATCGAGTAGGTGCTATAGCCTTTGATTAACACGCCACCGTCAGGGCCCAGATACACTTTGTCTGCGTAACTTGCCAGGTAATATTGACTTTGATTATAGAAGTCACCAACTGCGTATATCGGCTTGCCTGATGTTTTAAATTCATTAAGGGCTTTGGCCACATAACGTAATTTGGTCAGGTTGGTTTCAGGCAGATCACGCAGCGCCAGAACCAGGCCAGTAATTTTCGGATCGTCCTTGGCGTAGCGAATAGTATCGACGATATCAAAAAGAACGTTTTCTTTTGGCATATCCTGGCCGATCAATGAACCCGCGAAGGAATCCATTGGATTGATATAGTTGCGTTGTTCTACGATGGGCCCGGAGAGGTTCATTACCAAGGCTGACTCTTTATCGATAACAGGTCGGCCATCACCAGTATGGGTAAATGCAAAGTAAAAAACGGCAATCATCAACAGAAAGATCAGGTTTGCCAGAGCGAGTCTGACAAAGGTGATACCTTTCCATATCCCTTTAAATATCAGACCAATAAATTTGAAGAGTTGTTTCATCATGACTCCATCACGAGTAATAAATTCGTTATTTTATAAATTTTGAGTTCTTAACTCTAAGACCTCAAAAGATAACGTATTTTTAGCTTATCACGCTCCTTCAACAAATGGCATATTTTAACGCTAGATTGATCGGTGTTACAAAAATGTAAACACCTGTTTGATTTTTTGGTTATCAAATCGTAATGTCGTTACACAAGATAATAAAAAATGGATTTAGTAATGTCTGTCATGTACCCAAACTTATTAAAACCACTGGATCTCGGTTTCACCCAAATACGTAACCGTGTCTTGATGGGATCAATGCATACTGGTCTGGAAGAAGACAAGGGCGGATTGCACAAACTGGCTGCATTCTATGAAGAGCGAGCGAAAGGCGGTGTCGGTTTGATTGTTACCGGCGGCTTCGCTCCTAACCTCCGTGGCCGACTGTCTCCTCTGAGCGCTGAATTCAGCAAGCGCAAGCACGCTGAAGAGCACAAGGTCGTTACTGAAGCCGTTCACAGACACGGCGGCAAAATCGCCCTGCAGATTCTGCATGCAGGTCGCTACGCAATGCATCCATTAGCGCAAAGTGCGTCGGGTATTAAAGCGCCAATCTCTAAATTTGCACCGAGCGAAATGAGCGAGCGTCAAATCAAGAGCACTATCGCAGACTTTGCTAACAGTGCACAGCTTGCACAGGTCGCTGGTTATGACGGCGTCGAGCTTATGGGTTCAGAAGGCTATCTGATCAACCAGTTCCTGTGTAAGCGTACTAACGTACGTTATGACGACTGGGGTGGTAGCTACCAAAACCGCATCCGATTCCCGTTAGAGATTGTAAAAGCGGTACGTGAGGCGGTGGGTAAGGAATTCATTATTATATTCCGTCTTTCTATGCTTGATCTGGTAGAGCAGGGCAGCACGTTTGAAGAGGTTATTGAACTGGCGAAAGGGCTTGAAGAAGCCGGCGTAACCATCATCAACACGGGTATTGGTTGGCATGAAGCCCGCGTTCCAACTATCGCTACACAGGTTCCTCGTGGCGCATTTACCTGGGTTACAGAGAAAGTGAAGCCGCATGTGTCAGTGCCAATTGTCACCTGTAACCGAATCAATACGCCAGATGAAGCCGAGCGAATTCTCTCTTCTGGCCATGCTGACATGGTATCTATGGCTCGTCCTTTCCTTGCTGACCCGTATTTTGTAGCGAAAGCGGAGCAGGAGAAAGCCCAGTTCATCAATACCTGTATCGGCTGTAACCAGGCATGTCTGGATAACGTATTTAAAGGCAAACGTGCAAGCTGTTTGGTGAATCCGTTAGCTTGTTATGAAACAGAGATTGTTGTAGAGCCTGCCTTCAAGAAAAAGAACATTGCAGTAGTAGGTGCCGGCCCAGCAGGTCTGGCATGTGCGACGACATTGGCAGAGCGCGGCCACAAAGTCGACCTGTTCGAGAAGAATGACCGTATTGGTGGACAGTTCCGTCTTGCTATGCAGATTCCGGGTAAAGAAGAGTTCCGTGAGACAATTCGTTACTTTGCTAACCGTCTTGATGAAACCGGCGTGAACCTACATTTATCGACAGAAGCGAACTTTGATTTACTGACCGAATACGATGAAGTTGTAATGGCTTCTGGTGTAGAGCCGCGTAAAGTAACGATTGAAGGTATTGATAACCCGGAAAAAGTAATTGATTACCAGACTTTGATTCGTGATAAAACGCCGGTTGGCGAAAAAGTGGCGATTGTTGGTGCAGGTGGTATCGGTGTTGACATTGCAACTATGATCACCGAACCAGCAGACCATACGCTGGATGATTGGCTACATGAGTGGGGCATTGATAAAGAGATATCTCAGCCGGGTGGTTTGTATCCTTTCCCTGATTCTGTAAGCGACAAAGAAGTCTGGGTACTTCAGCGTCGTCAGGGGCAAGTTGGTAAAGGTCCTGGTAAAACGACTGGCTGGATCCACAAACGTACGCTGGAAAAACGTGGCGTTCATCTACTTGGTGGTGTCTCTTATGAAAAGATCGATGACCGCGGATTACACATTCAGGTTGAAGGCAAATCACAGCTGCTGAACGCGGATAAAGTGGTTATCTGTGCGGGTCAGGAGTCGGTTCGTCCATTCGAAGATAAATGGTCTGAGCTGGGTGATAAGCTTCATATTATCGGTGGTGCTGACCATGCTGGTGAGCTGGACGCAGTACGAGCAATTCGTCAGGGCGTGAAACTCGCAGTGAAGCTATAATCCATTTTGCTGGTCGACTCTCTAAAGCTGCGCACATTGCGCAGCTTTTTTATTTCTTGGTTGTAAGGAAACGTTATATTTGTGGGCTGGATAGAATCCCTAAAAAACGGGTTGTTATTCAGAGCAATAGATTGTGCTAAAGTGAGCAACAGACGAAATTAAAATACAAGTTAGATTCAATAAGGACCTGTCCATGGAAGCTCTCGATCTGTTGCTTAACCGCCGCTCTGTCGGTAAGTTATCCGCCCCGGCGCCAGAAGGTAAAGCGCTAGAAAATATCATTCGTGCAGGCCTTCGCGCTCCGGACCATGCCGGCTTAACGCCGTGGCGTTTTGTCATTGCTCAGGGTAAAGGTCTGAACAAACTATCTGAAATTCTGGTTAAAGCAGCGATAGCTGACAATAGTGATGACGCTGTGGTTGAGAAATTGAAAAATGCACCGTTCCGAGCGCCGATGGTTATCACTGTAATCGCAAAAGTGACTCAGCATGACAAAGTGCCAGCACTAGAACAGTACCTATCGGCAGGCTGTGCCGTTCAGGCAATGCAAATGGCAGCGGTTGCACAGGGATTTCAGGGTTTCTGGCGCTCAGGACCATGGATGTTCCATCCGAAAGTTCATAAATCGTTTGGCCTGGAAGGGGAAGATGAAATCGTTGGTTTTCTTTACCTGGGTACACCAAGTGGCACCCCGATGAAAGCGCCAGAGCGCGACTTGTCGAAGTTTGTTGAATTTCTCTAAATTTGAGGCAACTAGACTCTAGTTAATGGATTGCTACTAACGAATGGTTACTGGTTATCTGTACAGTTTTTCTTGATTTCTTAGGGCTACATTCGATAATGTAGCCCTAATTATTATTACTTCCAGAACCTTATGTCTCGTCTTTTTATCGCTGAAAAACCAAGTTTAGGCCGTGCTATCGCTGCCGCACTCCCTAATCCCCAAAAGAAAGACCAGGGCTTTATTCGCTGTGGTAATGGAGATGTGGTGACCTGGTGCATCGGGCATTTATTAGAGCAAGTGGAGCCAGATGCTTACGATGAGCGCTATAAAAAGTGGAACATGGCCGATCTTCCGATTGTTCCTGGGCAGTGGCAGCTAAGACCTAGAAAGAGTGCTAGTAAACAACTGACCGTGATTCGCAAGTTGTTGAAAGAGGCAACGGAAGTGATCCATGCAGGAGACCCAGATCGTGAAGGTCAACTGCTTGTGGATGAAGTGCTTGATTACTGCAAGCTCTCTAAAACCAAAAAGCAGGCGACCCAACGTTTACTGATATCGGATTTAAACTTACCAGCCGTAAAGCGCGCACTTAACTCAATGCGCAGTAATCGTGACTTTATCCCTCTTTCTGTTTCTGCATTGGCCCGCTCAAGAGCAGATTGGTTGTATGGCATGAATATGTCTCGCGCTTATACCTTGCTGGGGCAAAAAGCAGGTTATCAAGGCGTGCTTTCGGTGGGGCGTGTACAAACCCCAGTTTTAGGATTGGTGGTTCGCCGCGATGAAGAAATAGAAAACTTCGTACCGAAAGACTACTTCACCCTGCACGCACTGATACCATATCAAGACCAAAACGGTGCATTTGATATTCGGGCGCGCTGGAAACCAAGTGAGGCTTGTAAACCTTGGCAAGATGAAGAGGGAAGAGTTCTCAACCGCAAGCTGGTGGAGAACGTTGCAAATCGCATCAAAAACCAACCTGCGACGGTGACAGAGTCGGAGCAGAAACAAACTAAGCAAGCTGCACCGTTACCTTATTCCTTGTCCGCTTTGCAGATTGATGCCGCAAAACGCTATAGCATGAGTGCTCAACAAGTATTGGATACTTGTCAGGCACTGTATGAGAAACATAAGCTGATTACTTACCCGCGTTCAGACTGTCGTTACCTGCCGATGGAACATTACGCGCAAGCGGGTTCCGTAACCTCCGCAATTTCGAACAATGCTAAAGATCTACAAAGTGCCGTGCAAGGAGCTGATCTATCCATTAAATCAAAAGCATGGAACGATAAAAAAGTCGATGCTCACCACGCGATCATCCCGACGCCGAAGCAAGCTAATGTGAATGCGTTATCCGGTAATGAGATGAAAGTTTATCAGCTGATCGCAAGGCAATATTTAATGCAGTTCTACCCGGCAGCCATTTACGCAGAAGCTAAGTTAGTCTTCGATATCGCTGGTGGTACATTTATCGCTAAAGGTCGCCAGCTTGTCTCTCCGGGATGGAAAGCCCTAATGGGTAAAACTGACAAAGAGGACGAGGGAATCGATGCTGTGCCGCCTTTAGCAGAAGGCACGGTACTAACCTGTAGGGAAGGTGAAATTAAAGACCGCAAGACAGAGCCTCCCAAACATTTTACCGAAGCGACACTACTGCAGGCCATGACGGGTATTGCACGTTATGTCGCGGATAAAGAACTGAAAAAGATTCTTCGTGAGACCGATGGTCTTGGAACGGAAGCGACACGTGCCGGAATTCTCGATACCTTGTTTAAACGCCAGCTTTTAACCCGCCAGGGAAAGTCTATTCTAAGTTCACCTGCGGGGCGAGGTTTGATACATGCACTTCCGCAAGACGCCACTTATCCGGATATGACCGCAAACTGGGAGCATCAGTTACAAGGGATGGCAGAGAAGAATCAGGCGTATCAGCCGTTTATGCAGGCGTTGGAGCAACGAATAGATGGTTTGATGGGGCAGGTTAAATCGGGGCCGATTCCCGAGTCTTTACGTCACTTACCTAAAGTGGAACGACCGGCGTTCAAGCGCAAGAAACGCAGCTATCCGAAAAGCACTACTTCCAAGTCAAGCTCTCCAAAACGCAAATCATCCTAAAACAAAGCGGCACAGACAGAAGTGTGCCGCTTTACTCTTAGCTTTACTATTCAAACAGACCGCTATTTTTCTCGATTGCTCCTCTGACGTCATCTTGTGTCAGTACACGTTTACCTAGGTCTTGTTTTACTTGTTTACCCAAACCTACAAGCGCATCTCTGTTTGCTTGGGTTTGGCGTTTACCGGCACTTTTTAAGCAATAATTTAACTCATGATCTTCACTGAAATTCACCAGATCTTTATCTGCGGCCATGGTTACGCTCCTTAGTGGTTTGATAACTCAACTAAGTCTGGATTGCATATGGCAAAATTCAAGTTTAACTACTTAGATATTTGCGTGTTTCTCTGGTGAATAAATCCAAAGCGAGCGAAGTGCATTTTGGCAAGACAACTACCAAGGTAGTTCAGTACCATCATAATTAATAAATTGACCTGAGTTACTTTGTGTACTTTGTTCTATCACTTTAGATAGGCCCTGCGCTGAAGTGTCTGTATCAATCAGCGCGTTCGGCCCGCCCATGTCGGTAAGCACCCAGCCCGGGTGAAGTGCAAGAACGGTAAAGCCTTGGTCTGATAAATCGTTGCTTAAGCTTTTTACCACAGAGTTTAGTGCGGCTTTGGATGAACGATAAATATAACCACCGCCGGAAGTATTCTCAGTCATGCTGCCGACTTTAGAAGAAATGCAGGCGATCTTCTTCATTTGGCTATGCCTGATCAATGGGTAAAAGGCTTCGACTAATTTGAGCGGAGCGATTGTGTTTATTTCGAAGACTTTACGCCATTCCTCAACGTCAGTATTTCCAAAACCACTCCCTTTAGGGCCGTAGTAGCCGGCGTTATTAATCAATAAATCGATGGCAGGTAGATTCTGTGCCAGTTCAGAAACTTTTTGATAGTCGGTGACATCCAGTTCGTGAAGCGTTAATGAGGAATGCTGGTCACTCAAGGTAACTAACTCGTCGCTGCTCGCTAAGTTCCGAGTTGTCGCATGCACCTGCCAGCCGTTGGCGAGGTACAACTGTGTTAAGCTCAAGCCGATACCACGGTTGGCTCCGGTAATAAAAACGGTAAAACTCATCTGAATCCCTATTCCTATTTATTGTTGAGTCAACTCTGAAAACCTTAGCAGTTAAATAGCATTTTATTCAATAGATGAACTTGCTACTATTTCTCCACTATTGCTCACAAGAATCTCCTATGCTGCCGCTTATCTATCACCCTATATACTCGCAACTTGATTTACCAGAAGGACATCGTTACCCAATCATGAAGTATCAGTATCTTTATGATGCGGTAGTGGAGGAAATCGAGAGTGGAAGCCGCCAACACCGAGTTCAGTTTTTTGAGCCAGTCGCACTTTCCGTAGCAGATATTAAGCGAGTACATGATGATGAATACGTGGATTTGCTGGTCAGCGGTACTATGCCAGCGGCTAAGATGCGTCGGATCGGTTTTCCATGGAGTGAAGCGCTGATAACCAGAACTCTGACGTCGGCCGCCGGAACGGTTCTGACTGCTGAAAAAGCACTAGAGCACGGCGTGGCTTTACATCTGAGTGGGGGATATCATCACGCTCACAGAGACTTCGGCAGTGGTTTCTGCCTATTTAATGATTTGGTGATTGCTGCAAAGCATATGCTGGAGCATGACGATGTGGATAAAGTTCTGATCATTGACAGCGATGTTCATCATGGCGACGGCACCGCGACCTTGTGTCAGGATGAGGCGGACATTGTCACTCTATCTTTCCACTGCGATAAAAACTTCCCGGCAAGAAAACCGCAGTCTGATCTGGATGTTCCTCTGTTAAGGGGGACGGATGACGAGACTTTCTTAATGACGTTCAAGGAAGTGGTAGAAATGGCGCTTAACCTTCATCGGCCCGATATGGTGATTTATGATGCAGGCGTTGATATCCACAGCGACGATGAACTCGGATATTTTGATGTCTCTACTCAAGGGATACTAGAGCGTGACCTCTTCTTAATGCAGAAAATGAAAGAACGAGGGATTCCCGTTGCAGCCGTTGTTGGTGGTGGTTACCGAACTAATCACGAAGATCTTGTGCCGATTCACATGCAATTGTTCAATGCTGCGTCAGAAGTGTTTGCTTGTTGATGTTTATCTGAGATTTAGGACAAATCCGTTTGTTGCGCTAAAAACGAAAAAGGCCGCTAATTTCTTAGCGGCCTTTTTACTATATGTGGCGGAGTTCGGGGACGCCTAGTCCGGAGGCGCGACCGACTAGGGATTTAGCAAATCCAGTTGATTTCTTCAGTGCGCTAAAACGACGAAAGCCCGTTGATTTCTCAACGAGCTTTCTAAATGTGGCGGAGAGATAGGGATTTGAACCCTAGATACGCTATTAACGTATGCCGGTTTTCAAGACCGGTGCTTTCAACCACTCAGCCATCTCTCCGTTGTTGGTCAGGATAATATTAGGCTTTGAAAAGGTTGTAAACCCTAAATCTGTTTGTTTGGATGTTTACTGATCAATTTTGTGTTGTTTGTTGTTTTAATAAACAAAAAGCTCTCAAGAGGAGAGCTTTTTGTGATGTGAGGTTGTTAACTTGTATCAATCGTTCTTGGAATAGAAACGTTGTAACTCAGTCAGACCCTGCATTAATACTGGCATCTTCGGCGTTTCATCACGCAGACGTTTGTAATCTTTGTCGTATAACTTGTAGTTGCCAAACTTATCTATCACAGTTGTTTGCGTGCCGGTTATCAACGCCAGTTCACGCGTATCACCGGAAAGTATCCAGCGTCGGCGACTTTCATCAAATAGGTTACGACCACTACTGTAGTCACTTGGGTTAGAAGACACTCCCAGCATGTCTTGTAGCAAGGTCACCGAAAGATCTAAGTGGCTGGTATTATGAGTAAAATCGCCAGCCAGTCTTCCAGGCCAATGAATTACCATCGGTACCTGTAACTGATAACGGCTGTAGTTGCTGCTTGCGCCCCAACTGTTGGTGTTTGTCTCGTTGAACTCACTACCATGGTTTGAGGTAATGATAACAATCGTATTGGTCAGCAGGTTTGTTTCTTTAAGTTCACTGATGATGTCGGCTACGGTTTTATCAGCCGAGTTAACCGCATGCTCATAAGCTTTTTTAAACCGCTCACTTGCTGGTACTTCTTCAGATGCGTTGGAATGCACTGATTCAAAGTTATCCACTGCGGTTACTTCGATAAAGCTAAACCATGGCTGTTGGGCGTTGTTGGCCAACCAAGTTTTCCAGTCAGAGATGGACTGGCTGTCAGTTCGCGTTTGTTTGTCGCCAAGTTGTTCTGACAGGTCTTGGTTTTTGAAGATAATTTCCGAATAAAGGTCGTCTTCAAAGCCATTGCCACTGAACAAACCAAAGCTGTAGCCCTGATCTTTCAGCACATCAAGGATTACTGGTGAAGTGCCTTGTGCCTGAATGCTGGAAGCGTAGCTGGTTGGTAATCCGTAGAACAGACCAAATGCACCATAGGTGTCATTACTTGAGCTGTAATGGTTACGGAAGTTCTGACTGTTCTGCGCAAAGTCATAAAGGTTTGGCATCTCTTCTTGATTTAACGCATCCCCACGCAGATTGTTCACACTGATCAGCAGTACATTTAGCTTGTTTACGCGGCGGCTAAACTCGAGTTTCTCAAGTGGGTAGTTCACCAGTTCCGCATTGCCGTGATTTTCAGCTAAGCGTTTAAGGTATTCTTCACGATCGAGCAAACCATGTCTTTCCATAAAGCTTTTTGCTGTCATCGGGTATGACAACGGGAAGTTAGCTCGTTGATTCGTGATCGGATTGTAGAAGTACGCGTCTGCCCAAATATAAATAAGGTGGCTGGCAATAAAACTCAAAAAGAACAGAATAGCGATTGGACGCCCAATATGTTTGTGAGAGAGTTTACGCTGTTGTCGCCAGACCCATTCTGATAGGGCAAGCTGGATCAGGAAGATAAACGGCATTACAACAAAAAGGTGTTGCAGATCTGCGCCTAACGCACTTTTATCATCGCTGAACAGGAGCTCCCAAACGACAGGGTTGAGGTGCAAGTTGATCGACTGATACGCTTGGGTATCAACCAATAAGATTGTTTGTCCGACTGTGGCGAAAATCACTGCCACCAAACGGAATAATTTCCGGGATGGCAGGACAAACGTCAACGGGAATAGCACTAACAGGTATAGAGCGAAAACCAGAAAGCCAAAATGTCCAACCCAAGATATTGCCAGATATAACTGACCCAATAAGGTCTCAGGCCAAGGTGATTGAACGATATAGCGTGTGCCTATCAACATTGAAGCGACAATGTTGAAGAATGCAAACCAGTGTCCCCAACCTACCAGTCGAGATACACGTTCGCCGTATGAGTTTCCGCTGTCTACCATGTATGTGTCTAATTATCCGTTATTAATGTGTTTTTGGTGTTTCTAATGAAGACATCAGTGCCTGTGCAAATTTTTCAGCAATCACTTTACGTTGTGAAGCGGCAACACGTTGATTTAAGACATTGGTTGCTATATTTCCTGCAATCATTAGCGTTAACTCAGGAGAAGCTGCATGTTTTTCAAGAACTAATGCAACTTCTGCAAGAATTTTCTCTACTTGTTCGTCAGTATATTTAGATGTAATCGGCATAAAGACTCTAATAATGATAGTAAAAGCGGCTTATGATAACCTACAATGCCCATCAACTAAAACCTTGTAGCAAGATAAAATCACTATGAGCCTTCATCTTTCAAACGTTATTCTGCATCAACTATGTAAAAACGATCAGGACGAACTGGTTGTTAACCTTCGTCCGGCATCTCTAGAAAACGATGCTTCTACTGAAAATCTGGTCGCTGAACTTCATCGAGTATTCCATTCTAAAGCTGGTAAAGGTTTTGGTGCTTTCCAGTCAGACAGCGAATTCCAATTTTGGCTTCAAGAAATGCGCAAAGGTGAGCGAGATTTTTATGACTTCTCACAAATCAGTGCAAATCGACTGAAAGAAGAGTTGATTAAGTATCCTTTTGCCGATGAAGGGATTTTAGTTTTCGCTGAATACCAGAGTCTGGCGACGGACTATCTGTTTATTGGTATTTTGCCGATGAACCAAAGCCTGAAAGTGACAGAAGGTCTGGATATCAGTGCAACTGACTATCTCGACATTACAAAAATGGATATCGCTGCGCGTATCGATCTTTCTAGTTATGAGACTGACAAAGAATCTAATCGTTACTTGCAATACATTAAAGGTAGAGTAGGTCGTAAAGTTGCAGACTTTTTCCTGGATTTTCTCCAGGCTGACATTGGTTTAGATACCAAGCAACAAAACTTAGTATTGATGCAAGCTGTGGATGATTTTTGTGCGGACTCGAAACTAGAAAAGCAAGAAGTTAACGAATACAAAAAGCAAGTTTACGATTACTGTAACGAGCAGATTAAATCTGGCGATGAAGTTCAAATCTCTGAGCTTTCTGGGGAGTTACCAGCAAGTCAGGATGGCACCAGTTTTATGGATTTCACCAAAGAACAAGGCTACGAACTTGAGGAGTCTTTCCCTGGTGACCGCGCGACGGTACGTAAACTGACCAAATTTGTTGGTGCTGGTGGTGGTTTGAATATCAGCTTTGATAGTTTGTTGCTGGGCGAACGTATCTTTTACGATCCAGAAACGGACACATTAACCATCAAAGGTACGCCACCAAACTTAAAAGATCAGTTGAGCCGCAACTAATCTAACCTAAATCTAGGTATATCAACTTCAGATAAAGAGAGCCATTGGCTCTCTTTTTTTGTATGCAACAGATCCAATTCCTCTTTCATGATATATCCTTGTTATTAATAAGAATATAAAAGTTATGTTAGTTGAGAGGCTGAAAGTTAGGTTTATAGAAGAGTTGTGTATACGTGTATACTTGTACTGTGAAGTGATGACACGTGACCAGTATTCCGGACAAAAATAAAACAACTTCAAACATGAATCTCTCTAACTTTTTTTGCTGTTAACTTTCTCAAAAATGAAAAGAGATACATTACGCTAAGATATTGATATTACTCTGACTTAAAAGGCCAGAGGTTGAGGTATTCAAGACATATCCGAACTGGTTTACCGGTTCGTCTTGATTCCTGTTCCACACCAATTACTAAAGGTAATACCATGTCTGCTCATCGATTTATTTCAATGATGGTTCTATGGCTGGCTATGACTCTATCCGGATGCTCACTATTAGAAGTGAAAATTGATAGCCAAACTGTTCCGCTCACCAAACAAGAGCTTAATATGAGGATATTGACGCGAGAGTATGCAGCGCAGTCATTTGCTCAGATAGAGCAAGCCGCGGATTCTATGCAAGAGCAATATGACTCAAAAGATCAAATTCACCAATCTTACATACTGCTTTGGAAAATTAATGCGGAAGAAGGCATACAGGCATCGGCTTATCAAGTAACACCAATGGCCGGGCTGATTGATACTTGGGTATTCGTCCATCAAATCGACGAGTTTTATTCTACAGGAGCGGGCAGTAGCTTATTTGCGACAGATGAAGCGAAAAGAGTTTCCGAAAATTTGGCGTATGAAGCGGATAAGCTAGCTCAGTCTGTATTAAAGCCGGACGTTTACGACAATACAAAACGCTTCGTAGCGGACTTTGTCAGGCAGCATCCATTCGTTGATCTGAGTATGATCAGGACTCCGGCTTACCGCGCGTGGTTGGCATTCAGCCAGATCAGTGAGGAAGAAGCGGTCACAACGTTGGGAACGATGCCAGAAGCATTAGGCGATGTTTCTGATCGTCTGAGCTTGGCGTCTCAGCAAACGCCAAAGATTATGACATGGAAGGCTCAGTTACTTGCACTCAACAGCTCGGCCAGTATCGAAAAAGTCAATGCAGCGCTGAGTAGCTTGCAAGTCACTGCAGACTCCATGAGGGACTTTATCGACAACAATCCCGAATACATGCGTTACCTTGCGGAACAAATGGCAGTGGAATTGCAGCCTTTGGTTGAAGATATTGACCAGAAAACGGAGGAACGCCTGTCCCAGCTCAGCGAAGAGCGTCAGGCACTTGAAGATATGGTGGCCAGAGAGCGTAAGGAAATCGCACTGATTATTACTCATGAGCGTGAACAGTTTGCACAAGACATCGACCGTGTTTCTCAGCAAGTGGTGGACTTGGCTATGAACAAGGTTATTGAGCTCGTAAAAAGCACTATCATCTACTTCATTCTGTTTATTGTCGCTATCTTCTTTGCCCCGCTTGGGCTTGGTTATCTGTTAGGTAAGCGGGCAATCGCGAAAGCGAAACAGAGTTAATTCTGATTTGTGAATCCCAAAAGAGCGCGAAAGTGCTCTTTTTTATATTGGGTATATACCCTCCCCAGTTTGTATCCGGCTACTGGGTTGTTGACGCAGAATTTCTGGTATGACCAATCTTTAATCAAAATAACTTTTCATACTTGCAAATTGCGAATTTTCCAAACCTAACTCTTCAAAAAATAGGTTTAGTATGATTTTTCGACAGAAAAGGTTAAAAATTATGCCTTTTTACAAAATAGGGGTTGAGATTTTTCTGCGAAAATTGAACTATGGGGGAAGGTTTTTAATACATGGAGAGTTAAGGCGATGAGAGTTGGTTTAGTTGGTTGGCGCGGTATGGTAGGTTCAGTCCTGATGCAGCGTATGGTTGAAGAAAAAGACTTCGATCTGATCGAACCAGTATTCTACAGCACTTCTCAAGTTGGTATTCCTGCTCCTAACTTAGGAAAAGACGCCGGCTTGCTACAAGACGCGTTTGATATTGAAAGTTTAAAACAGCTTGATGCAGTGATTACGTGTCAAGGTGGCAGCTACACTGAGAAAGTTTATCCGGCACTTCGCCAAGCAGGTTGGAAAGGTTATTGGATTGATGCGGCTTCTACATTACGTATGGCAGAAGATTCCATCATCACTCTAGATCCTGTGAACCTGAAGCAAATCCAGCAGGGTATTCATGGTGGCACTAACACGTTTGTTGGTGGTAACTGTACCGTAAGCTTGATGCTGATGGGTCTTGGCGGCTTGTTCGAAAAAGGTCTGGTTGAGTGGACGAGTGCGATGACGTACCAGGCTGCCTCTGGTGCAGGTGCGCAAAACATGCGCGAGTTGATCTCACAAATGGGCGTTATTAACGACTCTGTAAGCTCAGAGTTAGCAAACCCAGCGAGTTCTATTCTTGATATCGATAAGAAAGTTGCAGACACAATGCGTAGCTCATCTTTCCCAACTGATAAGTTCGGCGTGCCTCTTGCTGGTTCCCTAATCCCTTGGATCGATGTTAAGCGTGAAAACGGCCAGAGCAAAGAAGAGTGGAAAGCGGGTGTAGAAGCGAACAAGATTCTTGGATCTCAAAGCTCACCGGTTCCGATTGATGGTACATGTGTTCGTATTGGTGCGATGCGTTGTCACTCACAGGCGTTGACTATCAAACTGAAACAAAACGTGCCAATGGATGAAATCGAAGAGATCATTGCGAACCATAACGATTGGGTGAAAGTGATTCCAAACGAGCGTGATATCACGGCGCAAGAGCTATCTCCAGCGAAAGTAACCGGCACTATGTCTGTGCCAGTAGGTCGTCTGCGCAAGATGGCGATGGGCGATGACTTCCTGAATGCATTCACTGTCGGTGACCAGTTACTTTGGGGTGCGGCAGAGCCTCTACGTCGTACACTGAGAATCATTCTTGCTGAGAAGTAATTAGGTCATATGGTTAGTTAATTGTGGAAGCGTCCGAAAGGGCGCTTTTTTATTTCCTGAAGAGACTTTCGAACTACAGGCTATTCAATGAACAAAGAACCAAATTAAGGGCTTTCCTCACGGCGTACACCATTTGTGCTTCATAATTATGACTACTTATATGATTTAATGAAGAATTATGAAGAAATCAGAGGAGTCTTACGGGGTGTGTAGGGCTGTTCTGATTTTATTCAAATCTGCTGCTGCTATTGTTACCGGGTATATTAGGGGTGACTGATAAATGTCGGAAACGATAGCTTTTGATGTTTCCTCTGCCCATTGAGCAGAAAAAGATAAGCCATTTTATGCAGCTACGATGTCGCTTTAAAAGTTATATTACTCTTGTACTGATACTGTTCAGTTTTCCTGTATCTTCTTTTACGTTGAACTGGCAGCAGGCTTTTGAACAGCACCACGTTATCATGTTGTTGATAAGACCAGGCGATGGTCAAATCATCAAAGCAAACCGTGCAGCAAGTGAGTTTTATGGTTACTCAACTGCGCAGTTAGAGTCTATGAGTGTCTTTAAAATTAATGCACTCAGCCGGGAAGCGACTGCTAAAGAAATGGCGTTAGCCAAAGAAGAAAACCGTAATTACTTTATTTTCCCACACCGTCTATCCAACAACGAACTCAGAACCGTTGAAGTCTCCTCAATACCTACTATCTATAATGGCGAAATCTTGTTGTACTCGATCATTCGTGATATTTCCGAGTTTAAAAAAGCACAACAAGGATTATGGGATTACCAAAACCGCTTAGAAGACGTAATTAATGAACAAGCTGAAGAGCTAAATGTCAGGTATCATCAGCAAGTTGCAGTTCTTTTGGTTATCTCGTTGTTACTCATAGCATTATCAGCCGCATTAGCAAGACAGATGTCGCTGCAGCGCAAAACTAAATACCTGTTAGAAGTAGAAAAAAAGCGTTTATCCGATGTAATTTGGGGCGCCAATGTTGGTACGTGGGAGTGGTTTGTTGACAGTGACAGACTGGCCGTCAGTGATTTAGCGTTATCGCTAATAGGCTTTGAGGGCTGGCCTCTCAATAAATGGAATATGACTAAGGCCCAGCGGATTTGTCATCAGAGTGACTGGGAAAAGTCCCACTTTAACCCTGGTAATATAGTCAACTTAAAAGGTGAAGACGCGTTCTATGAAAGCGAAGTCAGGATGCAACATGAAAGGGGTCATTGGGTATGGATACTCATCCGTGGTCGCATTATTAAACGTGATAAAGAGACCAACCAACCTTTAGTGGTTGTGGGAACGTTTCAGGAAATCTCGAAGCAGAAAGAGATGCATGAGAAGCTCTACGAATACGCGCATATCGATTTACTGGCGGAAGTCCCGAACCGTCGCTCTTTCACCCAGTGTCTGGATAATCTCCATCGTGAATCTTGCGACGACAATTCCAATCATGTCCTGTTTTATCTTGATCTCAACAAGTTTAAAGAGGCGAATGATAAATTCGGCCACAAAGCTGGCGATCAGATCATTAAAAATGTCGGGCAGAGGCTTAAAAAATTGTTTCGATCTTCTGATCACATTTTTCGCGTCGGGGGCGATGAATTCACGATATTACTGAAAAATATCGAATGCACCTCTGTTATTAACAACATAGCTGAAAAAGTTATTAAGGCGCTTTCGGAGCCACACCTGCTAGAAAATGGTGTCACTGCTGTTGCGCCTCCAAGTATCGGGGTCGCAGTGTACCCTAAAGACTCAAGTAACGCAGATACTCTAATCTGTCAGGCAGATCAGATGATGTACCTAGCTAAAAATCGTTACCCTTCTGGTGGCTATGAAGTGTATACCCCAGAAAAATTTGTTATCTCCGCTGAGTACAACCAACCGCGTTATTGTTAGCTCATCAAAACTTCTAATCGCTTTTGCTCTCGACCGATACCACTCGTTTGTCCGGGTCGGCCAACTCACTGCCGCAATGTTTGCAGTAGATAGCGTCTGAATCATGACCGGCCTGTGAGCAGTTAGGACATTTAACCAGTACTTTATGGGATTGCATTTCCTGATGGAGTTCTGCGGTTACTATACCTGTTGGTACGGCGAGGATTGAATAACCAAGCAACATTGTCATGGATGCCAGCGCTTTACCTAAGCTGGTTTGCGGAACCAAGTCGCCATATCCAACCGTGGTAATTGTCACAATCGCCCAGTAAATGCTTTTCGGAATACTGGTAAATCCATTTTCAGGCCCTTCTACGATAAAAATCAGTGAGCCAAAAATCGTTACAAGAATTGCAACGGCACTAAAAAATATAAATATTTTCCTGCGAGCCATGAGCAACGAACGAAGAAGAACATTTGAATCTTGTAGATATCGAACCAGCTTTAGGATCCGGAAAATACGCATTACCCGGATTGCTCTTATTACCCCCATAAATGACGCCGACGGGAAGAACAATACTAAGTAGGTTGGCAGTATTGCGAGTAAATCAACAACACCGTAGAAGCTTTTTGCATAAGCGGCGGGTTTAGGTGAGCAATATAAGCGCAGTAAATATTCAATCGTGAACAAACCTGTAAAGGTATATTCCATATACTTGAGCTCTTGTGCCCATTTTGCACTTACAGACGGGATAGAGTCGAGTATGAGTATAATCAGAGAGCAGATGATCGCGATGATGAGTGCGATATCGAACGTACGCCCGGCTTTGGTGTGTGTACCAAAAATCGTAACGTAGAGTGTGTTTTTGAGAGAATGAGTCTTCATGACAAAGCGATCCATTATTGAATCGCTCTATCATACAAGTTTATAGAAAATCAGGCTAATCCGGGAAACAGGTTGCGCAATCCATTCGCAATAAACTCAATACCGAGCGCACCTAGGATCAAACCCATAATACGGGTGATGACGTTGATGCCAGTCTGACCTAAAAATCGCACGATTAAAGGCGCGGAACGAAATAACAACCAAGAGCAGAAACAGAACACGCCGATGGTAATACTGATACCTACAGTATCCAGCATGGTTGGATAGCGCGCGCCATAAACGATGGTAGAGCTGATAGCACCCGGCCCGGCCATCAGGGGCATCGCTAACGGAACAACACCGATCTGTTCGCGGCTCACGTACTCCGTTTTTTCCTGTTTGTTCTGTTTATCTTCACCCAGCTTACCGCTCATCATTGAGAACGCGATGCTTAATAGTAGCAACCCGCCTGCAACTCTGAACGAATCCAGAGAAATACTGAACATATCTAATAGCAACTGACCTGCCAATAATGAAATACAGAGGATGATGGCAACAGCAATGTTGGCTGTGGTGGCGGTTTTTCTCTTTTCTTCCGGAGTCATATGCCCGGTTAAAGATACGAATACAGGCATGATACCCACAGGGTTTACTGCCGCGACCAGACCTAAAAAAAAACTGTAAGAAGATCGCTAGCTCTAAAGTTTGCATAGTGCGTGCTCATATAAATTCACAAAAGTGAAAAACGAAGAGAGTAGGATATCTAAATCGCTTTCTAGTCACGCGATTTGATATCGGGCGCTACTGTAAGTGAAAACTGCGTCGTTAAGAAATGAAAAAAACTAACCTATTTCCCATGTTATTTGTGAGAAAAACTAATTTTTTAATAAACTGTATCTGATCTGCAAATCAAATGTTGCGTAGGATGCTATTGTTTAACAGCTACGCCTTACTCAAGCGCATAACTTATGCAAGCTTTTGAACAGAACAAAGGTTGATTGCATAGAGGTGACTCATTTCGATATACTCGCAGTAGCACATGAATTTAGGCATACATGTAATTTGTTTGTCTAAAAATGAAACTTTTTTACATGTTGATGTTGTTTATTTAATTTTTATATCTATTTGCTGTTTTTTTGCTCTAATTGTTTTTGGTAAATAAAAGATTATATATCAATAGCTTGTGTTGATTTGTTGTGGTAAACCACTACTTTGGTAGTAATTCGATAGTGAGAACTGATCCAAGTCAATTTTTTTCACACAGTGAAATATTATACTCAGCCATGAAAGCAATTTACTAAGTCGTTCGTTTTGTTAAGTGGCTGATTATCAGTAAGAAGATATAAGCAATAGACTTACTAAAAAGTTTTTAATATTTGTTAATTTTAGGAGAATCCCTATGCCTGTAACTAATATGGCTGAACTAGATGCAATGATTGCTCGCGTTAAAAAAGCGCAAGAAGAGTTCTCTACTTACTCTCAAGAGCAAGTAGATAAAATCTTCCGTGCTGCGTCTCTTGCTGCTAACCAAGCTCGTATCCCTCTAGCGCAGCAAGCGGTTGAAGAATCTGGTATGGGTATTGTTGAAGATAAAGTAATCAAGAACCATTTCGCTTCTGAATTTATCTACAACAAATACAAAGACGAACAGACTTGTGGCATCCTGGAAGAGGATGACAATCTAGGTACTATGACTATCGCTGAGCCTGTAGGTATCATCTGCGGTATCGTACCAACTACTAACCCAACATCTACTGCGATTTTCAAATCTCTAATCTCTCTGAAAACTCGTAACGGTATTATCTTCTCACCACACCCACGTGCGAAAAACTCAACTAACGATGCAGCTAAACTTGTTCTGGATGCAGCGGTAGCAGCAGGCGCGCCAAAAGACATCATCGGTTGGATTGACCAGCCTTCTGTTGAGCTATCAAACGCTCTTATGAAGCACGATGATATCGCACTTATCCTTGCAACTGGTGGCCCAGGCATGGTTAAAGCAGCTTACTCTTCTGGTAAGCCAGCAATCGGTGTAGGTGCAGGTAACGTTCCAGTAGTTATCGACGAAACTGCAGACATCAAACGTGCTGTAGCTTCTATTCTAATGTCTAAGACTTTCGATAACGGCGTAGTGTGTGCTTCTGAGCAGGCAGCAATCGTTGTTGATTCAGTATATGACGAAGTGAAAGAGCGTTTTGCTTCTCACAAAGCTTACGTACTAAGCAAGCCTGAAGCAGAGAAAGTTCGTAAAGTTCTTCTTATCGATGGTGCACTAAACGCGAAAATCGTTGGTCAACCAGCACATGCAATCGCTGAAATGGCGGGTGTTAAGGTTCCTGCAGATACTAAAGTACTTGTTGGTGAAGGTCTTGGTAAAGTTTCTTACGATGACGCATTTGCTCACGAGAAACTGTCTCCGACTCTGGGTCTGTTCCGTGCTGACAACTTTGAAGACGCAGTTGCTCAAGCAGTAACTATGGTTGAGATTGGCGGTATCGGCCACACATCTGGTCTTTACACTAACCAAGATACAAACGCAGACCGTATCCGTTACTTCGGTGACAAGATGAAGACTGCACGTATCCTAATCAACATCCCGACTACTCACGGTGGTATCGGTGACTTGTACAACTTCAACGTTGCGCCTTCTCTAACGCTAGGTTGTGGTTCTTGGGGTGGTAACTCTATCTCTGAGAACGTAGGTCCTAAACACCTAATCAACAAGAAAACTGTTGCGAAGCGAGCTGAAAATATGTTGTGGCATAAACTACCTAAGTCAATCTACTTCCGTCGTGGTAGCCTTCCAATCGCACTGAGCGATCTAGAAGGTAAGAAACGTGCATTCCTAGTTACTGACCGTTTCTTATTCAACAACGGTTACGCTGATGACGTAGTAAGCTTGCTTAAAGCACAAGGTATGGAAGTTCAAACATTCTTCGACGTTGAAGCAGACCCAACACTATCAGTAGTAGAAAAAGGTGCAGCTCAAATGGCTAGCTACCAACCAGACGTGATTCTAGCGCTTGGCGGTGGTTCACCAATGGATGCAGCTAAGATCATGTGGGTAATGTACGAGCACCCAGAAACTCACTTTGAAGAATTGGCTATGCGCTTTATGGATATCCGTAAACGTATCTACAAGTTCCCTAAAATGGGTAAGAAAGCTGAGCTTGTTTGTATTACTACTACTTCAGGTACTGGTTCAGAAGTTACTCCTTTCGCGGTTGTTACTGACGACAAAACTGGTGCTAAGTACCCGCTAGCAGACTACGAAATCACGCCAAACATGGCTATCGTTGACGCTAACCTAGTAATGAACATGCCTAAGTCTCTAACAGCGTTCGGTGGTTACGACGCAGTAACTCACGCTCTTGAAGCTTACGTGTCTGTTCTTGCTAACGAGTACTCTGACGGTCAGGCTCTTCAAGCACTTAAGATGCTGAAAGAGTACCTACCATCAAGCTACGCGAACGGTGCAAACGACCCAATCGCTCGTGAGAAAGTACACAACGCAGCAACTATCGCTGGTGTTGCATTCGCGAACGCATTCCTGGGTGTGTGTCACTCAATGGCGCACAAGATTGGTGCTGAGTTCCACTTGCCACACGGCCTTGCGAACGCACTACTAATCTCTAACGTGGTACGTTACAACGCGAACGACAACCCAACTAAGCAGACTGCATTCTCTCAATACGACCGTCCACAAGCACGTCGTCGTTACGCTGAGGTTGCTGACCACCTAGGCCTAAGCCAAGAAGGTGACCGTACTGCTCAGAAGATTGAACGTCTACTAGCATGGTTGGATGAGCTAAAAGTGAACCTAGACATCCCAATGTCTATTCAAGCGGCAGGTGTTGCTGAGTCTGACTTCATCTCGAAACTAGATGAATTAGCGGTTGAAGCGTTCGATGACCAGTGTACTGGTGCGAACCCACGTTACCCTCTAATCAGCGAGTTGAAAGAAGTTCTGACTGCTTCTTACTACGGTAAAGCTTTCGTTGAAGGTGAAACTTTCGAAGGTACTACAGTAATCAAGAAAAAAGCAGACCAAGAAGCAGCAAAATCTGCGCCTAAAGCTAAGAAAGAAAAAGCTGACGCGTAAGTAAGTGTTGATTTGAGAAAGGTTTTCGCTAGCACGAAACCTTAATCGGGAAAAAGCAGAAGCCCCAGTCACAGACTGGGGCTTTTTTTATTCGTATGTATCGTCCTGAAATGTACCCGCGAGAGGGGAAAGTTGGTCGTTAAACCTCAGTAGAAACCACTCTTCCGCTAAAATACTCATTAGCGATAATGTACGCCGTATTACGCACCAACTCATCTTGCATTTCCGCCCAATGGAACTCGTCTAAATCTTCTTTGGTGTGGGTTACTGAAGGGATGACACCTCCGACCCTTATATTAAAAGGGGTAAGCTCTTTTGCCCAACTATAGGTAAACCCGGACACCAAAGCAGCCATACTTTCTACACCAGTCAGATCTTCGTGGTTGTCATGTGAGATTACGTTGACGATTACACCTTTCTTATTACGGGTTCGGAAGCGTTCTGCTGATACCTGGCCATAGGTATAAAGAAAACTAGCGGCAGAAGAGAGGTGATCAACATAGGTACTCATTGGCTCTGGTGTCATTAAGCCGGGCATGGGTGAACTCGTCCAGCAATTGACAACGACATCTGGCATCGTACCTAGCTCAGACTCTATCTGATCAAATAATAAGTGTACTGATGTTGGGTCGTTACTACACACACGCATGGCGTAAACCTTCTCGGTGAACGCGCTGATTTCGTCGTAGGTGGCCTTCAGAGGTGCGGAGCTTTGGTCACATAGAATCAATGTCGCGCCAAGGTGTGCAAAATGACTAGCGCACGTTCTGCCGATAAGCGAACCTGCGGATGTGACGAGTATGATTGATTCTTTAATATTCATAGCACCCTCACTGCTCAGTGAAAATCAGAGGTTTGTGCTACTAGCATGGATTACATTTGAACCACTCAGTGTGAAAAGCTTCAAACTAACGCTTTTGACGAAAATTTATTGTATGGGAATCGGTAAGGCGTCACATTTCGGGCGTGTTACCAGTGCAAGTGGGTGCTCAAAATTCGATCACTAAGCCTGAGTTTGGAGTTGGTATTGGCGCTGAGCGGTGACGAGTTGATTGTAAAGACCAGCATCTGGAATGAGCGTTTTATTTCGCTCACCTAAATTGCGTCGTTCGTGCCCTGATAAGTTTTGGTACACCTCTTCCGGAAGATCAAAGGTATCTTCTGGTAAATAGGTCAGTGCATCAGGCTTGAGGTAATGGCTGAGCTTCGCTGACGGTAAACCGGCACTGTGAAACTGGTTAGCTTGTTCTGCAGCGAGCTCGTAACTGCTGCTGTCGGAGCGTAAAGTTTGTGGTTGGGAGAGGCCAAATTGCTGACGGAGGATCGCGTCATTGGTGTTCGTCTCTTCAACTTTTTCTACCGGAACTACATCGCGAACGTCGTTCGAAAACATAGACAAAATCAGAGCAAAGTCAGCACGACGCCCTTCGTGAACAGCATGGTTGATACCATTGCCGAACTGAAGTTCGTTAATTATTGCCGCTTTGTCTAAAGTATGAATTTGCATGATGTTCCTCTTGAGATGCCTTTATAGCGGCGTATCGCAGAAGAACTTTAGGAAAAAGAGAATTTTAAAGCTGAGTTTTAACTCGAAGAAATAAAAAGCCCGCTGTAATAGCGGGCTTTTATATAAGACTAAATTGAACTGAGGGGGAAGTGAATTACTTCGCTAGGTTCTCTGCTACGAAATCCCAGTTTACAAGAGCCCAGAAGCCGTTCATGTAATCAGGACGTACGTTGCGGTAGTCGATGTAGTACGCGTGTTCCCAAAGGTCAACAGTTAGAAGAGGAGTTACGCCTTCTTCTGTTAGTGGAGTAGCTGCGTTAGAAGTGTTAACGATGTCTAGAGAACCGTCAGCCTTCTTAACTAGCCAAGTCCATGAAGAACCGAAGTTGTTGATTGCTGCATCAGTGAACTTCGCTTTGAATTCTTCGAAAGAACCGAATGCTGCGTTGATTGCTTCAGCAACTGCGCCAGTTGGCTCGCCGCCCGCGTTTGGAGCTAGACAGTGCCAGTAGAACGTGTGGTTCCAGATTTGAGCAGCGTTGTTGAATACGCCACCAGTAGAAGTCTTGATGATCTCTTCTAGTGTTTTGCCTTCGAACTCAGTGCCAGGGATAAGACCGTTTAGCTTAACTACGTAAGTGTTGTGGTGCTTACCGTGGTGGTAATCTAGAGTCTCTGCTGAGATGTGTGGTTCTAGTGCGTCTTTCGCGTAAGGAAGAGCTGGTAGTTCAAATGCCATTACTCGATTCTCCGTTGATATGAAAGGGTAACCTTTCGATTGCTTCCAGTGTTTTTATTCGTTTTGAGTCGGTACGACTGACTTGCTAGGTATTTTAGCAAGTTTTTACTTTATTAAAACCCCGATATAGAATTATTTTGAGTTGAGCGCAGGATGGAGTAGTAAGGAAATGCTAAGTTACTCATTCAATCATGTGCTTACATAAACCATAACAATTATATGGTTTTTATTCTGCCGTTATTGAGTAAAATGTGGCAAATATTTAAGTTCACATCCATGAATGAGGAAGCGATGGAAACTATCGACAAAATCAAACAGCAGATCTCTGAAAATTCAATCCTGCTGTACATGAAAGGCTCACCGAAACTGCCAAGCTGTGGTTTCTCTTCTCAAGCGTCACAAGCTCTGATGGCATGTGGTGAGAAGTTCGCTTACGTAGACATTCTACAAAACCCAGACATCCGTGCTGAGCTGCCAAAATACGCACAATGGCCAACTTTCCCTCAATTATGGGTTGAAGGTGAGCTGATTGGTGGTTGTGACATCATTCTGGAAATGTTCCAGAAGGGTGAACTTCAGCCTCTAATCAAAGAAGCCGCAGCTCGCGCTGAAGGTGAAGCTGAGTAATTCGTAAATACTCATATTTGCGATAGAATACGAGGGAGCCGCATTGGCTCCTTTTTCTTTTAGGGTAGTGGAATGAACATAAAGCTTTATTACGTGCATGATCCGATGTGCAGTTGGTGTTGGGGCTACAAACCAACTATCGATAAACTGAAGCAGCAACTGCCAGGTGTGATTCAGTTTGAATATGTCGTAGGTGGTCTTGCACCGGATACGAATTTGCCAATGCCTCCTGAAATGCAGCAAAAGCTTGAAGGGATCTGGCAGCAAATTGAACGTCAGCTAGGTACCAAGTTCAACTATGATTTCTGGAAACTGTGCACCCCAGTAAGAAGCACTTATCAGTCATGCCGTGCAGTGATTGCAGCAGGTTTTCAGGATTCTTATGAGCAAATGCTTGAAGCTATCCAGCATGCGTATTACCTGCGGGCGCTACCTCCGCACGAAGAAGCGACGCATCTGCAGTTAGCTAAAGAAATCGGCTTGAATGTTCAGCAGTTTAAAAATGATATGGATGGGACTTTGCTTGAGGGTGTATTCCAGGACCAGTTGAGCTTAGCGCGAAGCCTCGGTGTGAACTCTTATCCCAGCTTAGTACTACAAATCAATGATGCATACTTCCCGATTGAGGTTGATTACCTGTCAACAGAGTCAACACTCAAGTTGATTCGCGAACGTATCACGGAAAACATGCCGAAATAACTGCCAAAAAGCAGAATAAGAAAGCCATAAAGCCGCAAACTTTTGTTTAGCGGCTTTTGTTTATCTGAGATCTTGCGGCAGTAGCGAATAAACCACGCCATCTTTGGGTTTGCCCTTGAAAATAAAACGATTTCTCGCGATGGTCTCTTTACACGCCCCAATGGATTCAATGAGTGCCTGGCTGGCGGTATTTTCGGTATCGCAAACGATTTCTATCCTAGTCAGGCTTAGTTTGGCAAAGCAGAACTCAGCCAAAGCACAGACGGCTTCTTGCGCATAACCGCGACGCTGATAACGGTCCGCAACCCAATATCCGATACTTGCCATATTAAAGGTGTGATAAAGCTCGTTTACCGCTGCCATTCCCAATAGAGCATTAGTCTCACGATCATAAATGCCAAAGCCAAAGGCTTCGGTTTTAACCCAGTTAAGGCGCGTGGCAAGCAGAAAGTCCTGTGTATCTTTTAGCGATACGTTTTCATTACACCAGTCTAACCAGGTATGAAGGGTAGGCGAGTGAACGAGTAAATGATGCAGAGCATTTGCGTCCTCGGCTGGAATGAGACGTAAAGCTAGGCGAGGTGTGATGATTTCGAAATCAGGGCTCATGAATCAGTAGGGCTTCTATCGCTTAATGTTTTCTAATAACTCTCTAGTTATAAAGCAAAAGCGCAGCCGGAGCTGCGCTTTTGTGGGGTTTTGTTAGTTACTCCACACGACGCACTTGGATAATCATGCCCATTAACGGGCTGTCCAGGTAGTGTGTTTCGCCGCTTCGCATACGGCGTTTTTGATCCAGTCGGTAGGTTTTAAGGAACTTCTCTTCTGTAACCATTGGAGAAACGTCCGCTAAGTTACCAATTTGAACATTTCCATCTATGATTCCCATCTCATCGGTTAGCTGATCTGTTGGTGTTGATTCTAAACGTACTTGACGGACACTAGGCTCCCTCAAATCCATTGTCGTTTCTGCAAACAAATAGTGCTGAACGTAGATCTGAATCTTGCCATCCAATTCGTACAGCGGGCCGTTTACGTTGGACTCACTGTAACCATCACTGGAAAAGGTTGTATTGCTGCCGTCATTCGGGCTGCCATCAGCGTAATAGGATTCAGAAAAGTCTCGTCCGCCGACGATACGAAAAACAGGTGCGCTGCGCTGGCCCTGATCTCCCTGTCGCCATGCAACATGCTTCAGCACTTTAAATCCTGCATGACTGTTCAGAGCCGCTTCTTGTGGGTTTAGATGGAACGAGGAACTCGGCAGAACAGTGACACCTTTAGAAGAGCGATAAGCATCGCTATCTAAACTGCCTACATTCATCATTTCGATCTCAGGCAATTCGTCTGGCCAGGATTCACTCGTGCTTTCAGCGTCGACTGCTCGCTTGAAAATGATTACTTCAATATCAAATTGGCGTTGTGCCCAAGAAGGCATAGAGACACATAGAAGTAATAACGGGATCAGTATTCTCATTCGACTATTAGCTCGTTGGTAATAAATTCTGTTTAAAATCATTCAGTAAGTCTTTCACAAACTGAACGCGTTTACGTCGGTCTGTTAATGGTACGCTAAACTTGAACTTAGTTGGACCTTCCATTGCAAATTTCTTCGGTTGCGACTGGAGAAGTTTAACCAAATACATCGGATTTATGTCAGCATCAGGGTAAAACTCTACGAATCCACCTTTATCATGTGCTTCAATTTTTTTCGCTTTCAGGTTGCCGGCAGAAAATTTCAATTCTGATACGGCCAACAGGTTTTTCGCTGCATCAGGAAGAAGGCCAAACCGGTCAATCAGCTCCACTTTTAACTCAGATAGCTCATCAGCATTGGTTACGCTGGCAATACGTTTATACATTGAAAGACGAGTATTAACGTCCGGAATGTAATCATCAGGTAAAAGTGCTGGTATACGCATCTCAACTTCTGTTTGCTCACGAAGCAAATCGTCTAATGATGGCTCTTTACCTTCTTTCAGTGCTTCGACTGCTTGTTCAAGCATTTCCATATACAGTGTAAAGCCAACTGACTGAATTTGCCCACTTTGTTCATCACCAAGTAGTTCACCGGCACCACGAATTTCTAAATCGTGCGTCGCGAGGGTAAAGCCAGCGCCAAGATCTTCGAGAGAGGCAATTGCATCGAGACGTTTAATGGCATCTTTGGTCATGGCTTTCGGGTGAGGCGTTAATAAGTAAGCGTAAGCCTGGTGGTGAGAACGGCCAACACGACCACGCAGCTGGTGTAACTGAGCCAGGCCAAGGTTATCTGCACGATCCATGATAATAGTGTTCGCGGTCGGTACATCGATGCCTGTTTCAATGATCGTAGTACACACCAGAACATTAAAACGCTGGTGGTAAAAGTCATTCATGATTCGTTCTAGCTCACGCTCACGCATTTGGCCGTGCGCAACGGTGATACGCGCTTCCGGAACCAGTTTTTGCAAATCTTCGGCGGTCTTTTCGATGGTTTCTACCTGATTGTGCAGGAAGTAAACCTGACCCCCACGCATGATTTCTCGTAATACCGCTTCACGTATAACAGGCTCTTCGCGCTGACGGACAAATGTTTTGACTGCTAAGCGACGCGCCGGAGGAGTTGCAATGATGGAGAGATCACGCATTCCGCTCATCGCCATGTTGAGCGTACGTGGGATAGGTGTTGCGGTAAGAGTCAGGATATCGACATCTGCACGCATCGCTTTCACTTTCTCTTTCTGGCGCACACCAAAGCGGTGCTCTTCATCGACGATAAGCAGACCAAGATCTTTGAACCTGATATCACTCGAAAGCAGTTTGTGTGTACCAACCACGATATCGACTTTACCTTCGGCTAGATCTTGCAGAATTACTTTCTGTTCTTTGGCCGACTTAAAGCGTGATAGCACCTCTACACGAATCGGCAGATTAGCGAAGCGATCACGGAAGTTTTCAAAGTGCTGCTGAGCAAGCAGAGTCGTTGGCACTAATACCGCTACCTGTTTACCGTTGTCGGTTGCTACAAAGGCGGCTCGCATGGCGACTTCTGTTTTACCAAAACCAACATCACCACATACCAGACGGTCCATGGCTTTTGCTTGGCACATATCCGACATTACCGCGTTGATTGCCATGGACTGATCGTCGGTTTCTTCGAATGGGAAGGTGGCTTTGAAAGTCGCGTACTGACCGCGATCGAGCTCGAATTTAAATCCTGGTTTCAATTCACGTTTAGCGTACACGTCGAGAAGTTCGGCTGCGACATCCCGGACTTTTTCTGCTGCCTTACGACGTGCTTTCGCCCAGGCTTCTCCGCCGAGTTTATGCAGTGGTGCGCTTTCTTCTGCACCGCCGGAATAACGGCTGATGAGGTTCAGTGATGACACCGGTACATATAGCTTGGCATCATTTTGATATTCAAGCGTAACGTATTCGGTTTTCATACCGCCTGCTTCAAGGGTCTGCAGACCGATATAGCGTCCGATACCGTGATCAATATGTACCACAGGTTGACCAGGCTTCAGTTCGGCTAGGTGGCGGATAACGGTATCGCTGTTGACGGCTTTTTTATCTTTGCGGCGGCGCTGAATAACGCGGTCACCAAGTAAATCGCTTTCACAGATCAGCGCAAAGTTAAGTTCTTCATGGATAAAACCGTGCTCTGCCGCACCGAGAATTAAACTGAATCGGTTATCTGAGTCCAGGGCTTGGTACAAAGATTTGTGTACCACTGGGCGAACTTTAATGCCTTGCAAAAGTTCAGTCAGCGCTTCACGTCGGCCTTCCGACTCGACTGAAAAAACGATTTTACCGGTAAACTGCTCGCTAAACTGACGCAGGCGAGCCAAAGGTTCTTTGTTCTGTTGCTGAACCCCAAGCTCTGCCAGTGATTTAACGGGCAGATTTTCACGGCCAGCACGTTTAACTATTTTCTCCAGGTGTAACTGAGCTTGCGGTAACTGCTTAAAGTGAGTGAAAAGCTCATCTTTTTTCAACCACAGATCGTGTGGTGCAAGCAGAGGACGCAGAGGATCAATTTTCTTCTGGTCGTAGCGGTATTCTACGTCATGTAAGAACGTGTCTACTGCGGTTTCAATATCGCCATAAATAATTAATTGTGAGTCGTCAGGTAAATAATCGAACAAGGTTTCGGTGTGTTCAAAGAACAGTGGTTGCCAATATTCGATACCTGCCGGCCATGTGCCTTTTGTCACCTGCATATAGATAGATTCAGGCTCACGACGTGCTTCAAACTGAGTACGCCAGCGAGTGCGAAACTCTTCAATTGCTTCTTTTGTGGTTGGGAATTCATGTGCAGGAAGCAGCTGGATCTGTTTAATGTCTTCGATCGAACGTTGATTCTCCGGATCGAAAGTACGGATGGTATCGATCTCGTCATCAAAGAAATCAATTCGGTACGGGTCATCACTTCCCATGGGGAACAGATCAAGAATAGAGCCTCGGCTGGCGTACTCACCGGGGCCGAAAACCTGGTCTACATGTCGGTAGCCGGAGTTTTCGAGTTGTACACGCAGTTTTTCCAGTGAGAACTGGTCGCCAGTTTTTACCATTAAAGTATGCTGCAGCAAGAAATCACGCGGTGACTGGCGTTGTAATACTGTACTGACGGGAACAATGGTGATGCCGCTATTCTGATTCGGTAACTGGTACAAACGCGCAATTCGGTCTGAAATGATTTCCTGATGCGGGGAAAAGTTATCGTATGGCAGTGTTTCCCAGTCGGGGAAAAGGCTCACTGACTGGTCGGTGAACTGTTCAATTTCTGCTTGTAGCTTTAGGGCAATTTGCGGATCAGGCACCACAAGAAGTGAATGACTTGAGTGCTGTTTCGCTAGTTCTGCAATCGCGAGCGGGAGTGCTGCTCCCGGTAAATTGCCTAACTGTTTTTTATCGCCACGCTCAGAAGGACTGGTGACGGAAAGTATCGTTGCTTTTGTCATAGGAGTTATTTGTTATCTCGCTCCAGTGAGCGCTGACGTAGTAATTTTTGTTGTTGGTATAAAGCGGCTTTAATCAGCAAATCCTGATCGGTGTCTCTGAGCATTTTGTATTTCAGAGTGATGAAAAAGCCCTGTTCTGCTGACTCACATTCTACCACCTGAGCGTAGCAGTATATTGCTGCTGCCGGATGATCCAAGAACAGTTTTGCCCGCACCAATTGGTTTAATTCTAGCGCGCTAGCGGCACGGTAACTGAGCTGACTCGCCCCAAACTGAGTAGTCTGAAAGCGGGTTTCTGAGTCGTCTTGCTGTGACAGCATAAAGCTTAACAGCAGGTTAAGTTTAGTATTCTGTGTGTCGAGCAGTTCAATAACATGCTTTAATTCTTTGTTTTTCAGCTCTAAACGCGCGTTGTCTGCTAATGTGTCTAACTTGCTGAATTCACTCGCAACAATAAATGGTGCCGGTATTTCGGAAGTGAAAGTTTCTTCGTCTGGCAAAGCAAAGTTGGTGCTTAACGCTTCCACGTTTATTGTCAGGTTGTGGTGAACGGTGAAATATTCTTGCTCTGTCATCTTGTCGGTCCTTTTGCCAGCGAGCTCTCTCTGTTTCATTATCTGTAGAGATTCAGTATCAAGACAGATTTCATATCTGAACAGAGAGTAAGGCACTGATTATCGCTAACTGAATAAAGTTATCAAGTTTACCTGTTTCCCGGCCTGAACTTTTTGTTCTAAATGCAGACTTATTGCATGTCGTTGACAAATTTAGCGATTATCTTGTCTTTTTCATTAGAAGAGTAAGGTAAGATAACGGCTAACGTAGCGAAATCTAAACATCTAGTTGATTTATCTTATATGTATCATCCTATCTCATTATTTATTGGTTTGAGATATCTTCGGGGACGCTCCGGAGATAGGTTTAGCCGATTTGTGTCTTATATGTCGACAGCAGGCATTACCATCGGAGTGATGTCATTAGTAACTGTGCTATCGGTGATGAATGGCTTTGAAGCTCAGCTTAAAGAGCGCATTCTAGGTGTACTGCCTCACGCGGTTATTTCTCAGAATGATGGTAAAACACCGTTTACGGAATCAGCTCCTGAATTCATCCAGAATATTTCTGCACTGGCGAAGCCGGAACCTGTTGTTCGTGGTGAAGCGGTTATACAAAGCTCAGCGCAACTAACGGCAGGGTATTTGATTGGTATTGAGCCGAAAAAGCGAGACCCGATAGCGAATTACTTAATTGCAGGACGTTTATCGGCATTACAGGCCGGCGAATATCAAGTCTTTCTCGGACACAGTTTAGCGCGCTCTCTAAAAGTTTCTATCGGCGATAAAGTGCGTTTAATGGTCACAAATGCTACGCAGTTTACACCGATTGGTCGTATTCCGAGCCAACGAAACTTTACTGTCGCAGGTATTTTCAATACGGGCTCTGATGTTGATGGGCAACTTATGATCGTTAATATGACGGATGCGGCTAGGCTGATGCGCTTACCGGAAGATACCGTATCTGGCTGGCGTGTGTATTTTTCAGATCCATTTGTGGTAACAGAATTTGCCAACAAACCAATGCCGCAGGGATGGCAGTGGAGTGACTGGCGCGCTCAGCGTGGCGAACTTTTTCAGGCGGTGAAAATGGAAAAGAACATGATGGGCTTAATGCTGGGACTTATCGTGGGTGTTGCAGCGTTTAATATCATATCAGCGTTAATCATGGTGGTGATGGAAAAACAATCTGAAGTGGCCATTCTCAAAACACAGGGTATGACTCAAACGCAAGTGATGACGATTTTTATGGTTCAGGGTGCAAGCAGCGGTGTGATCGGTGCTATCGTGGGTGGTTTGGCAGGAGTGATGTTATCACTCAACTTAAACGCGATTCTTGAAGCTGCCGGTGTTGCGCTATTTTCTTTCGGTGGTCGTCTGCCTATTTTGATTGATTCATCCCAGATTCTGTTAGTCGTGGTACTGGCAATTGCTCTAAGCCTGACCGCGACGATTTATCCTTCTTACCGAGCATCTTCTGTTAAACCTGCTGAGGCACTTCGCTATGAATAAGCTATTAGAATGTCGTGATATTCGTAAAGTCTACCGTGAGGGTGCTCTAGATACGGAAGTGCTAAAAGGGGTCAGTTTTGATCTTGAGAAGGGAGAGTTGGTTTCTATAGTCGGTTCATCTGGCTCTGGTAAAAGTACTTTGTTGCATATTCTAGGTGCACTTGATGATGCAACCCATGGTGAAGTGGATTTTCTGGGGCAAGACCTATCATCTTTGGGGTCCAATAAACAAGCGGCTTTACGCAATAAGCATTTGGGTTTTGTGTATCAGTTTCATCATCTGTTAGCTGATTTTACGGCATTGGAGAATGTGGCAATGCCGCTATTGATTGGTGGTGCCAAGGCGGCAGAAGCGAAAGCGGCTGCGAAAGCGTTACTCGACAAAGTCGGCTTAGGTCATCGTATCGACCACCGGCCATCGGAGCTGTCGGGTGGTGAGCGTCAGCGTGTCGCGATAGCTCGTGCCTTGGTTAATAAACCAGATCTTGTTCTGGCTGATGAGCCGACTGGTAACCTGGATCACAATACTGCACTCGCTATTTATGATTTGATGCGCGAGCTAAACCAAGAGTCGAATATTGCTTTTTTAGTCGTGACACACGATAACGAACTAGCTGCAAAGATGGATCGCCAGATGCACATGCAAGATGGATTGCTGGTGGATAGTTTGACGACTCAATCAGCTGTTGAGGAGGCCTGATTTTGTTTTCATCCTTAGCATTGATGATCGGTGGCCGTTTTAGTCGCGCAAAAAAACGCAACAAAATGGTGTCGTTTATCTCTTTGTCTTCGACCATTGGTATTGCTGTCGGTGTTGCCGTCATCATTATTGGCCTGTCTGCAATGAACGGATTTGAGCGAGAGCTACAATCACGTGTACTCTCGGTCATTCCACATGCTGAGCTAGAGGGCGTAGATGGGCCGCTACAAAACTACAGCAAGACAATGGATCAATCGTTAAAACATAAACATGTGGTTGCGGCTGCGCCGTATGTTCGCTTTACAGGGCTGACTGAAAAGGGCAGTAAATTAAAAGCCGTTGAAGTACGTGGCGTTGAGCCTTCGTATGAGCAAGCAGTCTCAAGCATGTCTGATTTTATTGATCCTGAAGCCTGGCAAAACTTCTATGCAGGTCAGCAACAGGTCATTCTAGGCCGAGGTGTCGCTGATGAACTGGGAGCTGAGGTTGGCGATTTTGTCACTTTAATGATTCCGCAAACCGGGGTTGGTAGTCGGGTTCAGGCGCCAAAACGTGTGCGTGTTCAGGTCATCGGTTTTTTAACTTTGAATGGTCAGATCGATCACTCCCTTGCGTTAGTGCCTTTAGAGGATGCGCAGCAATATGCGCGATTAGGGGATGGTGTTACTGGTATTTCACTCAAAACAAATGATGTACTTAACGCTCCGGAAGTGGTTCGCGAAGTGGGCGGACTGATAGATGTGTATGTCTATCTAAGAAGTTGGAAACAGCAATTTGGTTTCTTATACAGGGACATTCAGCTTGTAAGAATCATTATGTACCTGGTGATGGTGCTGGTGATTGGTGTCGCATGTTTTAATATCGTTTCTACTCTGATGATGGCGGTAAAAGATCGTGCTGCAGAAATTGCTATCTTGAGAACCATGGGAGCTAAAGACAGTCTGATAAAGCGTATCTTTGTTTGGCAAGGAGTGTTTTCAGGAGTACTGGGCAGTCTTGTCGGAAGTATTATTGGTGTTTTGGTTGCCTTAAATCTGACGTCTCTGATTAAAGGGCTGGAAACGCTGATTGGCCACCAGTTCTTATCAGGAGATATTTATTTTGTGGATTTCCTACCATCACAGATAAATTGGCCAGATGTGGCATTAGTATCGATAACGGCGATTGTGCTCAGCTTAATAGCGACCTGGTATCCGGCTTCGCGGGCTGCCAAGTTAAACCCAGCCGCAGTGTTGAGTGCGAAGTAATACCAATGCCAGTAATTTAATTATCAGAGAATTGCGCAGGACTTACTGCTCAGAAAAAGTCGTTTATAGCAACGCAGAATTTGCAGTAACTAGTGGTTCTAAATTATAAAAATTCTAACGTAGCAATAAGCGATTTTAACCAGCAAGAATGATTAGATAATTACTGGTATTGGTATAAATTGCTTTAGATATTAATAACGCCTTAAAACACAAAAGGACCGATTTCGGTCCTTTTTGCAATTCAATGTTTATCACCCTATCTACATATCATTCGCAGGTGACATCTGTTTGCACTCGGATTGTTATTTGCGCCTCAGCGCATCTCGGTAACGCTGATTTCTCTACGATGAGGATTTATCTTATGCTTCGCTTTTGCCAACTGCGAACCACTGAGTAACGCCACAATCCGCGAATGCCAAAGTAACCTATTATGGCTGAAGCGACTGCACAGATAGCACATCCTAACAGG
The DNA here is from genome assembly GCF_905175385.1 of Vibrio sp. B1FLJ16. Taxonomy (NCBI): domain Bacteria; kingdom Pseudomonadati; phylum Pseudomonadota; class Gammaproteobacteria; order Vibrionales; family Vibrionaceae; genus Vibrio; species Vibrio sp. B1FLJ16. The sequence goes on along the minus strand of NZ_HG992749.1, from coordinate 2,037,548 downwards.
AATGGAGGCCCGATCGTATTCATCTGCTGCATGATGAAGTCCCACGATAATTCAAAATGGAACGGCTGTGGCGGAACATGCATCACAAGTGCCCCGACTTTGTAGGCGAAATAGAATAAAACAGGCATAGTGATAGGGTTACTAACCCATACCAGGGCGACAGAAAGAGGCAGGTTAACACCCATTAATATGGCTAAACCTGCAGCCATGATCATCTGACTAGGGAGAGGAACGAAAGCCATAAACAAGCCAACGGCAAAAGCACCAGACGCAGAGCGACGGTTTAAGCACCACAGGTTCGGGTTGTATAACAAGTTGCCGAAAACCTTCAATGCTTTTTGACGCTTGATCACTTCGTGATCTGGCATGAGGCGTTTTATCAACTTTCTAGGCATAGAACAGCATGACTCTCTCAGAAAAAAGTTGGACCTTGGTGTTATTTGTAGCAAGTGTCATTTCATCAGCCTGGTGGCCGATTATGCCGGACTGGCCTTGGTTACTGCTGGGAATAATTACCACTGGCTTACTTATCAAATTACGTCGTGGCTTAATCAGCATAGGCATAATCTGGGGCTTTATGGTCGTCATTATCCACGGCAATGTGGTTGAGTATCAGCGACAAGCCCTTTTAAAATCAGGGGTGAATAGTACCATAACTGGCGAAGTTGACAGCTCTTTTAAGCAAATAAGTCATGGATATGTAGGTATCGTGACTATAAATCAGGTCAACGATCACAACTTATTACCTTTTCTTAAACCTAAAGTGCGTTTAGTCACCCCTTTTCCCATCCCTGTTAACAGCGAATTTACGACGACGGCGCAGGTTAAGCCTATATTCGGACTGCGTAATGAAGCCGGGTTCGATGCAGAAAAAGGGGCAATGGGGCAAGGCATTTCAGCCAGAGTTATTGTGCCCGCCGATGCGAGTTGGATGATACGAACCACCTCCAGCTTTCGCCAGACTTTTATTGATCGGGTATTGATGGATATATCTCATCTCGACCATCTGCCGTTAATCAGTGCATTGGCTTTTGCGGACCGGTCAAGCCTTGACGATGATGACTGGATCGAACTCAGAGACAGTGGCTTACTGCATCTGATCTCTATTTCAGGTCTGCACATTGGGATGGCGTTTAGTTTCGGTTTGGTACTTGGCGTTGGAGTTCGTATTGTTTTCCCCCGTTGGGCGCTTATACCTTCAATCACCGGATTATCTGTAGCTCTTGGTTATGCATGGATGGCGGACTTTTCCTTGCCAACGGTTCGGGCAATATTGGTCTGCGTTATTTATGTATTGCTTAAACATGCTCTAATTTACTGGAGTGCATGGAGGGTGGTATTGCTGGCGGTGGCTATCCAGTTGTTCATACAGCCTTTTGCTTCATTTAGTATGAGTTTCTGGCTGTCCTATTTGTCGGTTGGCTTGGTACTGTTTGCGGTTCATTTGGTCCAAATGCAAAAGGGCTCCCTGATTGCTAAAATCCGTGCAGCCTTTAGCATGCAACTTTGTCTGAGTTTGTTGGTTGTCCCTCTTGGTGCTTACTTTTTCAGCGGCTTTAGCTTGTCAGCAATCCTCTACAATCTGGTTTTTATTCCTTGGTTTGGGTTTGTCGTTGTTCCACTCATGTTTTTGGCATTATTTCTTTCGTTACTGCTGCCGGATTTGGCCAACCCAGTATGGCAATTAGTGGACTTTTCGCTTTGGCCGCTAAGCGAATCACTTCAGTATGCACTTGGAACCTGGTTAACGCTTTCGCTTGAAACGACATGGCTTTTTGCCTTGTTAAGTGTTTGTCTTGTTCTGAAGCGCTTTTTATCAAGTCAAGCGTGGGTGCTTTTAGTTGCCGTTGTAGTCTGCGTCAGTTCAATGCGTGATCGCTATAAAGAAGGTTGGCGAGTGGATGTTCTCGATGTCGGGCATGGCTTGGCTGTCATTATCGAAAAAGACGGTCAAGTTTTACTGTACGATACGGGGAAAGCCTGGCAGGGAGGCAGTATTGCGGAGCAGATTATCACTCCGATACTCCAACGCAGGGGTTACACGTCGATTGATACTCTGGTGCTAAGCCATGTCGATAATGATCATGCCGGAGGGCAGCACATCATTGAAGAGACATTTGGGCCGGTAGTAAAACGTAGTAGCCAGTATTTTCAAGGTTATCAAGCCTGTGTTAGGGGAGAAAGCTGGATTTGGCAGGGGCTCGATATCCAGGTTCTCTGGCCACCCAAACTGGTCAGGCGCGCTTATAACCCTCACTCATGTGTACTAAGAGTCAGCGACCCGGAATCCGGGATTAATGTGCTTCTTACCGGAGATATAGAGGCTATTAGCGAGTGGATATTACTCAGGGAACCAAACAAACTACGGAGTGAGATCATGCTTGTGCCGCATCATGGGAGTAAAAGCTCGTCTAATCCGCGATTTATTGAGGCGGTTTCACCAGTGATAGCCATTGCATCTTTAGCAAAAGATAATCAGTGGGGGATGCCTGCTAAGTCGGTCGTTTCCTCTTACCAAAATGCTGGCGCTCTTTGGCTCGATACCGGCGAGAGTGGTCAAGTAACGTTCAAAGTAAGTGAAGGCAAGTGGTACTTTAGCACCAAACGCAGCGATACATTTGGGCCTTGGTATAGGCAGATGCTGCGTAAGGGGGTAGAATAAAAGTCTTAATGTAAGAATACAAAGCACTTCTATGTCGATAAATACTGATGAAACGACTTGGCAGACGTTTAAGCGTCTATGGCTGTATATTCGCCGTTACAAAGCAGGTCTTGTCGTTGCTATCATTGCGTTAGTGATTAATGCTGTCTCAGATACCTATATGATCTCATTACTAAAACCTTTGCTTGATGAAGGTTTTGGAAGTGCAGACTCTAATTTTTTACGCACACTGCCATTGATTATTTTTGTCATGATACTTGTTCGTGGCACAAGCGGGTTTGTTTCCGATTATTGCTTAAGCTGGGTTTCCGGTAATGTCGTCATGCAAATTCGACGGAAGGTATTTAATCACTTTATGCACATGCCGGTATCTTTCTTTGATAAAGAAAAAACCGGTAATCTCCTGTCCCGTATCACTTATGACTCGGAGCAAGTTTCTGCGGCTACAAGCCGGGCTCTGGTAAGTATCGTACGCGAAGGGGCGAGCATTATTGGCTTGCTAGTTCTGATGTTTTACAACAGCTGGCAGCTTTCGTTAGTGTTGTTTGCCGTAGCACCCGCGGTTGCGTGGGGTATTGGGGTTGTATCTAAGCGTTTTAGAAAAATTTCCAAAAACATGCAAACCATGATGGGTAATGTAACCGCTTCAGCAGAGCAAATGCTGAAGGGCCATAAAGTGGTATTGAGTTACGGTGGCCAGGATATTGAGCGTCAACGATTCGATATAGTCAGTAACAAGATGCGCCAGCAGAACATGAAACTGGTAACAGCACAGGCAGCGGCCAACCCAATTATTCAGTTGATCGCTTCTGTTGCTATTGTCACCGTGCTTTACCTGGCAAGTGTCGATTCTATTAAAGAACAGCTGACACCAGGTACGTTTACAGTAGTGTTCTCTGCAATGTTTGCTCTGATGCGCCCTCTTAAAGCACTGACTAACGTAACGTCGCAGTTCCAGCGTGGTATGGCTGCCAGCCAGACGCTGTTTGCTCTAATTGACCTCGAGCCAGAGAAAAACGAAGGTAATTATAAAGTTGATCGTGCAAATGGTGATATCTCTGTGAAAGATGTTACCTTCACTTATGAAGGCGCCGAGAAACCAGCTCTAGAGCGTGTCAGCTTTGATATTCCACGAGGTAAGACGGTTGCGTTGGTCGGGCGTTCGGGTTCAGGTAAGAGTACCATTGCTAATCTGTTTAATCGTTTTTACGATGTGGACAGCGGCTCAATCCTTCTGGACGGGCACGATATTCGTGATTATGAGTTGAAAAATCTGCGTGAGCAATTTGCACTCGTCTCTCAGAATGTTCACTTGTTTAATGACACGATCGCGAACAATATCGCTTACGCAACCGAAGATAACTATCAGCGTAGTGATATCGAGAAAGCAGCTGAACTGGCTCATGCTATGGAGTTTATCAACAAGATGGAAAATGGCCTCGACACCATGATAGGTGAGAATGGGGCGAGTCTGTCTGGTGGTCAGCGTCAGCGTATAGCGATTGCCCGCGCGTTATTGCGTGATGCGCCTGTTCTGGTTCTGGATGAAGCTACGTCAGCGTTGGATACTGAGTCAGAACGCGCTATCCAAGCTGCATTGGACGAGTTGCAAAAAGATAAGACTGTGTTAGTCATCGCTCACCGTCTGTCTACCATTGAAAAGGCTGACGAAATCCTGGTTGTTGATGATGGTGCGATTGTAGAACGCGGAACTCATGACGAACTGATAACGAAAGACGGAGCTTATGCTCAGTTACACCGTATTCAGTTCGGTGGTTAAAATGCAGTTTGGCGGTTAAATTGTGATCGAAAAAATCTGGTTCGGTAATCATCCTCTTAAATATCTGTTGTGGCCGCTGTTGTGGCCGCTGAGTTTATTGTTTGGTGCGATCAGTCAGGCTAAGCGTAAGCAATACCAAACGGGTAAAAAAGTGCCTTACAAAGCACCGGTACCTGTTGTGGTGGTAGGTAATATTACCGCTGGTGGTAATGGTAAAACACCGGTTGTGGTCTGGCTGGTGGAACAACTCCAGCAACTTGGTTATAAACCGGGGGTTGTTTCTCGCGGGTATGGCGCTAAAGCACCGGAATATCCTTTAGTTGTAGATATGGACACGCCGGCAAAATATTGTGGTGATGAGCCTAAACTTATCCGTAGCAGGACAGGCGCGCCTGTTGCCGTTGACCCTGTAAGATCGAACGCGGTCAAAGCTCTATTGGAAGTCGGGGTAGATATCATCATTACCGATGATGGTTTGCAGCATTATGCCCTGGCACGAGATATTGAGTTGGTTATTGTAGACGGCAACCGACGCTTTGGTAACGAAAGCTTGATTCCTTTGGGACCTTTGCGAGAAGGTGTCGAAAGATTGGGTGAAGTAGATTTCGTGATCACCAATGGTGGCCAGGCTCACTCAGGTGAAATCGCGATGTCACTCGCACCTTCAAAAGCGATTAACTTGAAGACAGCGCAGCACGTTGAAGTGTCAGAGTTAGATGATCTGGTTGCATTCGCTGGTATCGGGCACCCGCCTCGATTTTTTAATACACTCAGTGTAATGAATGCGGATGTCAAAGTAACAAAAGGCTTTGCTGACCATCAAGATTTTGACCAGCTAGAATTAGAAGCATTGGCTCTGCAAGGAGCGAATGTGATCATGACTGAGAAAGATGCCGTTAAATGTCGTGAATACGCACAGGATAACTGGTGGTTTCTACCAGTATCTGCTCAGTTTGATGTAAACGACGCAGAGAAAATTTTAAATAGAATAAAAGAGGTTAAAGCGACTTATGGATCATCGCCTGCTTGAGATTGTAGCTTGCCCTGTATGCAAAGGTAAGTTGACGTACGATAAAGATAACCAAGAGCTGATCTGCAAACTGGATCGCCTTGCGTACCCGATTAAAGAGGGGATTCCTGTTCTTCTTGAACCGGAAGCCAGAACCATGAGCATGGACGAGGGACGCTAATGTCTTTTACTGTCGTCATTCCCGCTCGTTATTCCTCCACGCGCTTGCCGGGTAAACCGCTGGCCGATATTGGTGGAAAACCAATGATTCAGTGGGTATATGAACAAGCGATGAAAGCTGGCGCTCAAGATGTCATTATCGCAACGGATGATGAGCGGGTTTCGGTAGCCGCCGAAAAGTTTGGTGGCAAAGTCTGTATGACATCGCCAAATCATGAGTCCGGGACTGAACGTTTAGCAGAAGTTGTCGAGAAAATGGCGATTCCGGCTGACCACATTATCGTTAATGTGCAAGGCGACGAACCATTGATTCCACCTGCTATTATCCGTCAGGTTGCTGACAATCTGGCAGGTTGTGAAGCGCCAATGGCGACACTAGCGGTAGAAATTGAATCGGAAGACGAAGTCTTCAATCCCAACGCTGTTAAAGTGGTGGCAGATTCTCATGGTTATGCGATGTACTTCAGCCGTGCAACGATTCCGTGGGACAGAGATAATTTTGCTAAACAAGGCGCAACGATCGTAAATCCTCTCATGCGTCATATCGGTATTTATGCTTACCGTGCTGGTTTTATCAATACCTATATTAATTGGGCACCAAGCGCATTAGAGCAAATCGAATGTCTGGAGCAATTGCGTGTACTCTGGTACGGAGAGAAAATACATGTAGCGGTTGCTAGTGAAGCACCGGCAGCGGGTGTGGATACACCTGAAGATCTGGAAACGGTACGAGCAATAGTTGCGTCCAACAAGAAATAAGCCCATTGGCAATAAAAAGGCTCCTATTTAGGAGCCTTTGTTTTTAAGGGATTTTTGTGGGGGATGGAATTAGATATTGTTGTCATATTGACTGCGTTTAGGGCAGGTCGCCAGCGTTTCCCGGTGACCCGTATCTTTTACTTCTTGTAAAATAACGTCGAAGCCCCAGATGCGATAGACATGTTTGAGTACCTCTTCATAGCTGTCATCTAAGGGAATGCGGTTATGGGGGACGTACTGCAGAGTTAGTGAGCGGTCACCACGGACATCGACGTTAAATACCTGAATATTAGGCTCTAAGTTCGATAAGTTGTATTGTGCAGCGAGGGTTTCCCGAATACGCTTATAACCCATTTCATCATGAATGGCTGATATTTCGATGAAGTTTTTATGGTCGTCATCTTTAATAGCGAACAGCTTAAAATCACGCATCAACTTCGGAGACAGATATTGGCTGATAAAGCTCTCGTCTTTAAAGTTGTGCATCGCAAAATGCACCGCATCTAACCAATCCGTATCAACCAAATCAGGGAACCATTCTCTGTCTTCATCGGTAGGTTCTTCACAGATTCGTTTGATGTCGCGGAACATCGCAAATCCAAGAGCATACGGGTTAATACCGCTAAAGTACGGGCTGTTGTATGCTGGTTGAGCTACGACACTAGTGTGGCTGTGTAAAAATTCCAGAATGAATTTGTCAGAGACTACGCCTTCATCGTAAAGGTGATTAAGAATGGTGTAATGCCAGAAAGTGGCCCATCCCTCGTTCATTACCTGAGTCTGTTTTTGTGGGTAGAAGTACTGGCTGATTTTACGCACAATACGTATGACTTCACGTTGCCAAGGCTCAAGCAATGGCGCGTGTTTTTCAAAGAAGTAGAGCAAGTTTTCCTGCGGCTCACTAGGGAAACGATCTACAATGTCTTCTTCTTTTGTTTTCGATCTTGGTACGGTTCGCCACAGGTCATTGATTTGAGATTGCAGATAAGCCTCTCTCTCTTCCTGGCGAGCCTTCTCTTCAGTGATGGAAATTTTCTCTGGTCGTTTGTAGCGATCGACGCCAAAGTTCATTAATGCATGGCAAGAATCGAGGAGTTTTTCTACCTCCAAAACGCCATAGCGTTCTTCACACTCTGCCAAGTACTTTTTCGCAAACAACAAGTAGTCAATAATGGAATTTGCGTCTGTCCATGTCTGGAACAGGTAATTACCTTTAAAAAATGAGTTGTGACCATAGCACGCATGCGCCATGACGAGTGCTTGCATCGTAACGGTGTTTTCTTCCATTAAGTATGCGATACACGGATCGGAGTTAATCACTATCTCGTACGCTAAACCCATCTGTCCGTGCTTGTAGTTTTGCTCCGTTTGGATGAACTTTTTACCGAAAGACCAGTGATTGTAATTGATAGGCATACCGATACTTGAGTAGGCGTCCATCATTTGTTCGGAAGTGATCACCTCAATTTGATTTTGATAAGTATCCAAACGATAGTGCTCTGCGACCCGTTTTATCTCTTTGTGGTATCGTTCTAATAAATCAAACGTCCAATCCGGGCCATCAGGCAATAGCTTACTGCTACGTTTCTTGGGAGTCTCTTCCGAGAGGTTTTTTGTTGCGGTACTCATCGCTAGCCTCCTTACGCCGTTTCTTTATGGAAGAGTTCACGGAATACAGGGAAGATATCCTCAACAGAACGGATATTCTTCATCGCGAAGTTCGGAAATTCGTCCGTGAGCTTTTCGTATTCATGCCATAAAGTCTGATGGGAGCGGCGTGTGATCTCGATATAAGAGTAGTACTGACAGTTAGGAAGTAATTTATTCACTAACAAGTCCCTACATCTTGGTGAATCATCCGCCCAGTTATCGCCGTCCGAGGCCTGTGCTGCGTAGATATTCCACTGTCCGACCGGATAGCGTTCTTTAACAATGTCGTCCATCAGTTTTAATGCACTGGATACAATCGTCCCGCCGGTTTCTTGCGAGTAGAAAAACTCATGTTCGTCAACTTCCTTCGCCTGAGTGTGGTGACGAATAAAGACCACTTCTACATTTTCGTAAGTACGGGTTAAGAACAGATAAAGCAGTACATAGAATCGTTTGGCAATGTCTTTGGTTGCCTGATCCATTGACCCCGATACGTCCATTAAGCAGAACATCACCGCCTGGCTAGACGGAACCGGCCTTTTTTCGTAGTTCTTAAAGCGTAAATCAAAGGTATCTATAAATGGTACGCTCTCAATTTTCTGGCGGAGCTCAGTAATTTCCTGCTTGATGCGAGTTTCTTCGAATGGCTGTGCAGGCTCGGAGATTTTTATTCGGGCGAGCTCGTCCTCAAGCTCTCTGAGTAGCCGTTTTTTACTTGCTGTCATGGCTGTTCTTCGAGCCAGCGATTGCTGAAGTGAACGGACGACAGCAATATTAGAAGGTATGCCGGCAGTCTTGAAACCTGCTCGGTGCGTTTTCCACTCGGTAATTTTTGCGATTTGGTTTTTTTCTAAATTCGGTAGTTCGAGGTCTTCAAAAAGAATATCGAGATACTCATCTTTTGATATCTGAAACACAAATTCGTCCTGACCTTCGCCGTCCGGACTTGCGTTTCCCTCGCCAGAGCCACTCCCTTGCCCGCCAGATTTAGGACGCTCGATTTTGTCACCCGTGATGAATTGGTCGTTACCAGGGTGAACACGTTCTCGCAGACCTCCCTGACCTTGATGGAAAATCGGCTCGGTTATGTCTTTGTGCGGTATAGAAACGTCTTCGCCCGTTTCTGTATTGGTGATCGAGCGTCGATTCACTGCGTCTGCTACCGACTCTTTGATTTGCTCTTTATGGCGCTTCAAGAAGCGCTGTCTGTTAACAGCGCTCTTATTCTTGCCATTGAGCCTGCGGTCTATAAATTGCGCCATGAAATAGCCCTCTTCATGTTTCACAAGCGACCTAACTTATTAGGTTAGGATGACTTACGTACTCGTAGGTACCACTCAGAAAGTAGGCGAACCTGTTTCTCGGTATAGCCTTTTTCCATCATGCGAGCGACAAAGTCGTCGTGTTTCCTCTGGTCTTCTGAAGAGGTTTTCGCATTAAATGAGATGACCGGAAGAAGCTCTTCTGTATTAGAGAACATTTTCTTCTCGATAACCGTGCGAAGTTTTTCGTAGCTGGTCCAAACCGGGTTTAGACCATTATTAGTCGCTTTCGCACGAAGCACAAAGTTGACAATTTCGTTTCGGAAATCTTTAGGGTTTGAAATACCCGCAGTTTTCTCGATTTTCTCTAGTTCGGCATTCAGAGAAGCTCTGTCAAATAGCTGACCAGTTTCCGGATCGCGGTACTCTTGATCCTGAATCCAGAAATCAGCGTAGGTGACGTAGCGGTCGAAGATGTTTTGACCATATTCAGAGTACGACTCTAGATAAGCAGTCTGAATTTCTTTGCCAATAAACTCTACGTAACGCGGAACGAGATAGCCTTTCAAAAATTCGAGGTATTTTTCTGCAGTCTCTGAAGGGAACTGTTCACGTTCTACCTGTTGCTCAATAACATAGAACAAGTGAACGGGATTAGCTGCAACTTCACTTTGGTCGAAGTTAAATACACGCGACAAGATTTTAAATGCAAAACGAGTGGACAGACCGCTCATGCCTTCGTCTACGCCTGCGTAATCGCGGTACTCTTGATAGCTTTTGGCTTTAGGATCGGTGTCTTTTAACGTTTCACCATCGTATACGCGCATTTTAGAAAAAATTGACGAGTTTTCTGGTTCTTTCAGGCGGGAAAGAATACTGAATTGTGCCAGAGTCTCTAGCGTACTAGGTGAGCAGGGTGCTTGAGACAGCTCACTGTTTTCAAGCAGTTTTTGGTATATCTTGACTTCTTCCGAAACACGCAGACAGTAAGGTACCTTGACGATGTAAACACGGTCGAGGAAAGCCTCGTTGTTCTTGTTGTTACGGAACGTTTGCCATTCGGACTCATTCGAGTGAGCCAAAATCATGCCATCGAACGGAATCGCTGAAAGACCCTCTGTACCATTAAAGTTGCCTTCCTGGGTTGCAGTAAGCAACGGGTGAAGCACTTTAATTGGTGCCTTGAACATCTCAACAAACTCCATCAAGCCCTGGTTGGCCTTACAGAGTGCGCCAGAGTAGCTGTAAGCGTCCGGGTCATCCTGGGAGAAATGCTCAAGTTTACGGATATCCACCTTACCCACTAGGGATGAAATGTCCTGGTTGTTCTCATCACCGGGCTCAGTTTTCGCTACCCCTATTTGGTCCAGGATAGAAGGACGCACTTTAACTACTTTAAACTTGGTAATGTCCCCGCCGAATTCGTGCAGGCGTTTAGCTGCCCATGGTGACATGATTGAGCGCAGGTAGCGCTGTTCGATGCCATACTCTTTCTTCAGAATTTCGCCATCTTCCGAGGCTTTAAACAAACAGAAAGGATGGTCATTAACTGGGCTGCGATGCCCATCTACACTCAGAACATAAATCGGCATCTGTTCCATCAGTGCTTTTAGTTTTTCTGCAAGTGATGATTTACCGCCGCCCACAGGACCGAGTAGATAAAGGATCTGCTTACGCTCTTCCAAGCCTTGAGCAGCATGTTTCAGGTAAGAAACGATTTGCTCGATGGCTTCTTCCATGCCATAGAAGTCTTTAAACGTTGAATAACGCGAGATAACACGGTTTGAGAAGATACGGCTTAATCTCGGGTCCTTCGCTGTATCAATTATTTCTGGCTCACCAATTGCCATCAGTAGCCGTTCTGCTGCATTTGCATAAGCGCTTTTGTCATCCTTGCACAGGGCTAGAAACTCCTGTAACGACATCTCTTCATCTTTTGCAGCTTCATATCTAGATTGATAGTGGTCGAAAATACTCATGTCGCTTTCCCCTTAATAGTCAGTCTACCGACGAACGTTGATGAAGGCTTATCCACCTGTTGTCATGCTCTTGGTTGTCTGAATGTATACGGACTGTCGGTTAGAATGGTTTGAACAGAACGTAAGTTGGGAGACACCAAACACTTTGCTTTATGGTCAGATTTATCATCACAACGGTGATTTTTGGAATTGAATCATTCAATCACAGCCTTTCTCTACTTAATCGTAGTTCGGGATTTGCAATTCTGCTTAACAATTATGAATTTATTCGTGAAACTGACCTTTCCTTCAATTATTGCCAAATCGCTAAATTGTTTTGCGTGCAGCCGCATTTATAAATCATATATTTGGTGTGCAATGGCTATAGTGAGTGATTAATAGTCTGGTTAGTACAAAGGTTGGTGGATAAATGCGAGTTTGGCGAGGGCGTAAAAAAGGAGAGCTTTCGCTCTCCCTTTTAAATGGGTGCGTAGTTATGCACTAAATATCTGTGATAATTCATTCGCGCACAGATGGTACTGGCGTGGGCAGTTACGCCAGGTTTGCAGCATTCGACGGTATTTATCTAACATCGGCATCTGGCTGTTAAAGTGGTGATCCGCTTTATCAAATTGCGGATACAAGCCTTCGGAATCTACCAAAAAGCGTACGTAATGCAGCTGCTGTGCTTCTGTTGCGATATCAAAGCCAAGGAACTGCAGCCGACGTTGGTCGACTTTATTGCGTTCTTCCGCATCGAGAAGATTATTAGACTCTTGCATTGCATGGTACATCTCCATGATGTCGATAATTTCGCGACATTCAGCTTCAGTAATGCGACCAAAATCTTTGTTCAACTCACACATCTGCAGGCCGTAACCACGTTCAACGATCGTCTGTAATCGTTTATATTTAGCAGCATTACCGGGATCAAGTTGAGACATCAGGTTGTACTGGTTTGATAGGATCAAACGTTGAGCGTTTGACATTTCCATGGGTGACCTCACTAACTAATCTAATACATTTTTAATGTGCTTAGGTTAACGCTTCAGACACGAGTGAAACATGATCTCAACACATATTTAATATGAAAAAATGGCAAGAATTTCTCAATTCCTCCAGCTTTCATTATCGAATATTTCAAAGTATATCTACTTTTTATGATAGTGGTTGTAGATGTAGTCTCTGTCGGAGAAAACCCTTAACCATTCAGGTTTGAATACGGTCAATACCGCGAGTGACATACCGTTGAGTAAGCCTTCAGGGAAGGCAAGTAGAGGCACAAATATAAAGTAGTTGTGTTGTATTGTTTCCCAGTCGTAGTGACCAACGGATAAATGATAGAAAGAATTCAGCAAGAGGTGCAAGCTACCAGTGATAGCCCCGTTGAAGAAACCGGCGACAAAGATGAACACGAAGATGTTACGCGGTAGATAGTGGTAGCTAAGTATGAATACTAGGTAACTGATTAAAATAGGAAGTAGCGCGGACAACATCAGCGAGCTTGGTAACAGCAGTAGGGAAGTGCCATGTATCCAATGATTAACCACCATTGCCGGAATCGTGATTAAAAACGCCATACGCCAGCCGTACATCATGGTTAATGTGGTTAACGCAAGAAAATGTATTTTTAGTCCGTCTTTTACGCCGGCTTGCGCCGACCACAAAATGGTTAGTAGAAAAATTGTCGCAAAAACAATGTGCTGAAATGATTTCTCTTGTTCTAGCTTAGGCCAAACTGCTTTTTTCCAATCAGGTAAGCAAAAGGCAATGATTACCAAAATGACAGCGACTAATGAGGCGAAGTTAAACCAATCCATGATTTTTCCTAATACTATTCCTTGTTACTTTTACGATGATACCAATCGTAGTAAATAACTGGTCATTCTATCTTGTTAAAATGCTCAATAGCTGCGTTACCTTTTCGTTTATAAAGAAGTTTGATTGTAGAATAACTACTTATCGAAAAATTGAGCCTTGCTCTCAAGTATTTTTCCTGCGCTATCTCTGATCACTTATTTACTGTGATTGGTATGACTCTGCTGAGTCGGCGCTATTCTACATGGACGAAACGTGTAAATAACCAATTTGATATAACAGAAATTAAAAATACCAACCCAGAAGGATTGGTATTTGTGAAAGGAAATTATCTGTTTCTTAGTATTTTACGTTTGAGTGGTACTGCGAAAGGATCGACTGGATTTCATCCATCGTCTCTTTAGATGGTGGGTTGACACCTTCGAGCGGGTATTCAAAACCAAGCGCTTCCCACTTGTGTGCACCGAGTTTATGGTAAGGGAGCAATTCGACTTTCTCGATGTTACCCATCTCTTTAATAAATTCACCAAGCATGTGAGCAGCTTCTGGATCGTCGGTGTAACCTGGCACCACAACATAACGGATCCAAGTTTTCTGGTCGATTTTGTTCAGGTAACGAGCAAAGTCGAGAGTACGTTTGTTGGACACACCGATTAAGTCCTGATGGACTTCATCTTTCATGTGTTTGATATCAAGCATGACTAGGTCGGTTGCATCCAGCACTTCATCGATGACATCTGTGTGCTTACGAACATAGCCATTTGTGTCAAGACAGGTATGAATGCCTTCTGCTTTTGCGGCTCTGAAGAAGTCACGGACGAACTCTGGTTGAAGCATCGCCTCACCACCTGAACAAGTTACGCCGCCACCCGATGCATTCATGAAATGGCGATAAGATTTAGCTTCAGAAATGATTTCTTCAACAGTAACTTCTTTACCTTTATGCGTATCCCAGGTATCGCGGTTATGACAATACTTACAACGCATCAGGCAGCCTTGCAAAAAGACGATAAAACGAATTCCGGGTCCGTCTACAGTACCACATGACTCAAATGAGTGAATACGACCAGTTGTTGACATCTTTTGCTCTCATTACTAATGAAGTGTTGCTGTTATTTTATTACAAAAAACAGGGTTAAAACAGTCTTGTAGGTTTTTAAACTAGTGTAATAAGAGTAGAGAAAATGGCCAATAATATTAGCCATTTTTAAAGAGAAGGAAAGATCAGAAGAAGGCGAAGAGAGAAAGCGAACCTGTACCGTATACGTCGGTTTGTGACTCTTTATACTCCGGAGTTTTAACAGTAAATGTTAAGCTTGCTCCGTAATGTTGGTTATACCAGGTGGCACCAGCAACCGCGCTGCTTTGCCATGGCTGTAATGTGACATCGTAGGGAGCTGACGACCCTGGTATGCCTGAGCGATCGCCTTCAAGAGTAATATCGTTGAAACGGTATCGGCCTTCAAATCCGGTAAAGACAAACCAGCTTGCCGTGTCATCAGCGAGCATACTTGCAGAGAAGGGACTTTCAACACTGATATTTGCCGCACCGATACTACTCCCCAAGTTTGTTCCCCAGCGGAACATCACACCTTGGGAAATGTCACTGCGGAAGTTACCTGCGTTAATGTCATTCACATTGGTGATTTCCCATTGAGTACGCTTACCTTCACTGCGAATGAGTTTGTTGAATGCTCGGTAACCAATACTAAATGCTAAATAGTCGTCGATTTGGTAGTCCCAACCTTGTGGATCTGTGGAACCAGTAATGCTGTGAACCAGTGACTGAGCTTTTTCGGATAATGAGCTTTCACCGGTTGCGCCTATAGTAAGATTGTAACGTACCGCTTTGTCTGAAGTGAGCGACAGGTAATTCATCTCAGTGTGCAGATAGCCAGCATAGGGGCGATCATTTATCAAAGGGTAATCTGCTTCTATTTCGCTGGGGGTCCACATTTTATGGCCGAGCACCAGCTCAATTTTATCGATGTTTGAAGATGCAGAGTTATCTAAGCTAAGCCAGCTCCATTGACTTTCTTTTCTTAGTTGTCCGGTAGCGTAAGCGAAAAATATACCGTTTGTGTAATCTTGGTCTACGCCAAAGATTCCATCGTTATCGAGAGTAAATGAAACTGTCGATTTAGTAGAGGCAAGAGCGGCAGGAGCGATAAGGGCGAGAGTAACTAATTTTTTGAACTTCATATGATGTTTTAAATAACTTTTTTCAAATCATACGTAATATTCGCATCAAAGTCTTTTGTCATGTCACAAGATTAGTGTTGAAAATAAAAAAGAGCCGATGCTGAAAAGCATCGGCTCTTTTGGCAGAATTAAAGTTCTATTTCACTAGCGTCTTATAGAGACTCTGTGAAGGTACGTGCGATAACGTCAGCTTGCTGTTCAGCAGTCAGAGAGTTGAAACGTACAGCGTAACCCGATACACGGATAGTTAGCTGAGGGTACTTCTCTGGGTGTTTAACTGCGTCTTCTAGAGTGTCGCGGTTAAGAACGTTAACGTTTAGGTGTTGACCACCCTCTAGCTTGCCAGCTTCGTGGTGGAAGTAACCATCCATCAGACCTGCAAGGTTAGCACGTTGGCTAGTCTCTTCTTTACCTAGTGCATTAGGTACGATAGAGAATGTGTAAGAAATACCATCTTGAGCGTCAGCAAACGGTAGTTTCGCTACTGAAGTCAGAGATGCAACTGCACCTTTCTCGTCACGACCGTGCATTGGGTTTGCACCAGGTGCAAATGGAGTACCAGCACGACGACCGTCAGGCGTGTTACCAGTTTTCTTACCGTATACCACGTTTGAAGTGATAGTAAGAATTGACTGAGTAGGGATCGCGTTACGGTAAGTCTTAAGCTCTCGGATCTTGTTCATAAATACAGATACAAGTTCACAAGCGATGTCATCTACGCGAGGGTCGTTGTTACCGAATTTAGGGTAATCGCCTTCAATTTCGAAGTCGATTGCCAGACCATCTTCATCACGAACAGGTTTAACTTTTGCGTATTTGATTGCTGATAGTGAGTCAGCTGCAACAGACAGACCTGCAATACCGCATGCCATAGTACGGATAACGTCACGATCGTGCAGAGCCATTAGTGATGCTTCGTAGCTGTACTTGTCGTGCATGAAGTGAATAGCGTTTAGTGCAGTCACGTACTGCTTAGCCAGCCAATCCATGAAGTGATCCATTTTTTCCCATAGTTCGTCGAACTCTAGGTACTCACCTGCGATCTTGTCCATCTTAGGACCAACTTGAATCTTCAGCTTCTCATCGATACCGCCGTTGATTGTGTAAAGCATAGTCTTAGCGAGGTTCGCACGAGCACCAAAGAACTGCATTTGCTTACCAACAACCATTGGAGATACACAACACGCGATAGCGTAGTCGTCAGAGTTCATGTCTGGACGCATTAGGTCGTCGTTTTCGTACTGGATAGAAGAAGTATCGATAGATACTTTCGCACAGAAACGTTTGAAACCGTCTGGAAGCGCTTCAGACCAAAGAACCGTGATGTTTGGCTCTGGAGAAGGACCCATAGTGTATAGGCTGTTTAGGAAACGGAAGTTAGAACGCGTAACTAGCGTACGACCGTCAAGACCCATACCACCCATAGATTCTGTTGCCCAGATTGGGTCGCCAGAGAATAGCTCATCGTACTCAGGAGTACGTAGGAAACGAACCATACGTAGTTTCATTACGAAGTGGTCGATCATTTCCTGAGCTTGAGCTTCAGTGATTTTACCTGCAGCGATATCACGCTCGATGAACACGTCTAGGAACGTAGAAGTACGGCCTAGAGACATTGCAGCACCGTTTTGAGACTTAACTGCCGCTAGGTAGCCGAAGTAAGTCCACTGGATAGCTTCTTGTGCAGTTGTAGCTGGGCCAGAAATATCGAAACCGTATTTCGCAGCCATAGTTTTGATTTGACCTAGAGCGCGGTGTTGCTCTGCAATTTCTTCACGAAGTTGCATAGTCATATGAAGATCTTCGCCGTTCTCAAAACGCTCTTGTAGAGACGTGAATTGAGCTAGCTTGTCTTTCATTAGGAAGTCGATACCGTATAGTGCAACACGACGGTAGTCACCAATGATACGACCACGGCCGTACGCATCTGGAAGACCAGTCAGTACACCAGACTTACGACATGCAAGGATGTCAGGAGTGTAGATGTCGAAAACACCAGCGTTGTGTGTTTTACGGTATTCTGTGTAGATTTTTGAAACCATTGGGTCAAGTTCGCGATCGTAAGCTTTGCACGAACCTTCAACCATACGGATACCACCGTTAGGGATGATTGCACGCTTAAGAGGCGCTTCAGTTTGAAGACCAACGATAGTTTCAAGATCTTTTTCGATGTAGCCTGCATCGTGAGCAGTGATGGTAGAGATAACTGAAGTATCAAAATCAACAGGAGCGTGAGTCGAGTTCTCTTGTTTGATACCTTCCATTACCTTAGCCCAAAGCTTGTTAGTCGCTTCAGTACCTTCAGAAACTAGGAAAGATTCGTCGCCTTCGTACGGAGTGTAGTTCTTCTGAATGAAATCACGAACGTTTACTTCGTTTTGCCAGTCGCCTGCCGCAAAACCTTCCCAAGCTTTAGCAAATTGCTCTGCCATGACATACCTACCTTTTTAGTAGAAAAAAATACGTACTGCTTCGCCGTTGAGCCAGCTATCCCCGATTTACTGGGGAACAGTACACTCTTATGAATAACAATATTTATAGTCTGAATTCCACAAGATTGGGTTACAAAACCATAAATATTGTCACTCGTCTTTACGTCGACCTTCTGAAGTAACAAAGTCAGAGTAGACTAAAATTTTTCTGTAAACCTTAAACTAAATCAATAAATGATAAACTTTTTGGATAAAAATTGGGTAGCGACAAGCGCTACCCATAAATTTTTTTGAGCGTTCGGCATTATAGCCAAGCTTTCAATCCATATTGGGCTTCTAGCATACCAACTGCAAGCATAGCAACCAAACAGATAATGAACACGCCTACCGGTATGATGATTTTATCGGCAAAAGACAGGCGAGCTGCGCGCTCTTTATCACCAATCAGGCCGTTGTTATCTAGGAACATGGTTAGTGCCCAAGCAAGAACCGGGTTTGCAACGATAGAACCAAAGATACAGATACCAGCAGCTTGTGAGTCTTTAGTGTCACGAACCATCTGCATACCAGCTTCAAGCAAAGGAAGAGATACACCAACTAGTAGTGCTACTCGCATCACTGGTGGCCATACTGCAACATCCATTGGGAAACCTAGAATTGCTACGATAATACATAGAGACCCAAGAAGGATTGCACCGCCTGGAATAGGGCGCTTAGCAATCGCTGCTGGAATCATGTAAGTACCCCAAGATGAAGTGATGTTACCGCCACCAACAGCAGTACCAACCATCTGGCGAACAGAACACATGGTCATAGTGTCATCCACGTCCATCAATACTTTTTCAGACTTACGCGGGTAGTTCATTTCCTGGAAGATACGGTGGCCAAGGAAGTCAGGAGACCACATAGCAACAGCAAGGATTGCGAATGGCAGAGATGCGATAAAGTGTTCCACATTAGGTAGACCAAGCATCCAACCTTGCTCAGTGCTCCCCCACCAGTAAACAGGGTTTAGGTTTGGCAGACCGGTTTGAGTTTCAAACTTAATGTCAAAACCTGCGCCAAACAGCAGCGCTATAGCAAGGCCTGTGAACGCACAAACTGGGATAGCCAACCAGCGCTTGTTTACTTTTGCAAGGTAAGCATAAATAGCAACCGTGACGCCAAGTACCACTAAACCAACATAACCCATACTACCAGCGGCAACGTCTGCTGATTGCAGGCCAGTGGCCCAAGCTTGGATGGAATTAATCTGGCTGATTGTACCGGTTAAACCTAAGAATATGAGCAAGCCGCCGGCGGTGCCTTCGGAGGTGAGGTTGACGAGTTTTGACCCCCCTTTGAGGAAGCTAAGAATAAGGCCAAAGATACCGATAAGGATAGCTAGAGCAAGTGGGTGAGCACCTGCAAGAGCGATAGTTCCGATCAAAGGAATCATCGGACCGTGGTTACCTGCAAGGTTAGCTTTAGGGTTGAAAATACCAGAAGCTAGAATACAGAAGAGAAGTGCAGGGATAAGCATTTCAACACGAGCAACTTCGATAGCAAACTCTTTGGTTAAATGCACATGGTCCCAGGCTTGGGTTAAGCCTTCTGCCCAAGACATCATTACTGCAGAGTACATCGCAATAATACCGATAGTACCCGCAATAGCAGGAACGAAGTCTTCTAGCTCAAAGCGGAAATCACGACCTGGCAAGTTTAAGCCGAAACGACGCGGCTTCATGATTTGTAGTTCGTGGTCTAGGTAGTCTGAACGACTGGCGAACTCAGATGCTGGACGATGAAGCTCACTGTAGCTCTTGGTCTCGATATCCGAATCAGAGTGCACTTTATTCACTGCGTCTGACATAGATTCCTCATATATTTAAAAGTTATGAATTCTTGATTCAGTTGCGTTGTTCCGCATCGTGCGGTACATCCTATGCTTTAGCTATTGTTAGATTTGTTGCACGTTCATCATGTGCCTAAGCATAGCTAATAACTTGTTGTCTTGAGGCAAAAAACTTCCTCAGATTTTGGTTGAAGTCTAACAAGATAGCCACTTAGGGTGATTGATTTAGATCACTTAAAGAAACGATGTGAAATAAAACTACAAGATGTATCGAGACTATAAATGAGATAGTGGCTAAGACGTGTAATTTGATTACACAAGTCGCGTAAAATAACAAAACGTAGAGGTGATATCACACTAGTAGCACGTAAAATATCAATATTCATCATGCAGATATAAAGGTGGCTTCATTCTTGCTTAAACGAAAAAAGACGATTTTTTCTGGCTACTTATTGCCGCTCAGTTTAGGAAGTAAAGATGAAACAACTTAAAATTCTGCCGTTAGTGGCAATAATCTCAGGTGTGATGGTCGGCTGTGGCGGCGGAAGTGGTAGTAGCGGCGGTGGTTCGGTACCTGCTCCAAAATACACGTGGCAAATGATTAACTTGTATGCAACAGAGCAATCTAATGTTGCCACCGGATGTGTCATTTATGATGAGCAAGAAGGGGACACAGGAAAAGTCATCACAGCGAGAGTGGCGGATCGGGGATTCAACGTCTTGTATCACAATGCAGACGGCTCTGTTATTACTGAATATACAATTGATGACATCCCTTCTACAGGAAAGGTGACTATAGATACGGGTTTAGTTCCTGAGGATGGCTACGTATCAGTAGAAGAAGTGTCTGGTCTGCTTGCGGGCGATCAAGAAGTTTATATGTTTACTGTCCAAAAAGAATTTTTAAGCAACATGGTGGTAAACGTGAGAACGGCGCAAAGCTCCAGCAATGTTTGCTACCAGGGCGAGCAAAACTATTCTGAAGTCTCCGAAGATGCGGTTGTTAGTGTTAGGCAGCGTAGTGCAGATACTAGCTATTATCAGAGCAGTTACATTGATATGGCAGTTGACGGGCATCAAATAGCTTCTGACATACCAGTACAAGCACCTCTACAAGCAGATAAGAAAGTTTTAATCACTGCGTTTGATACATATGAGTCAGGTAAATACAGCGATCTAATGCATTTTGTTTTTGCAGACGCTTCTTCTATTTATGATGTGAACAACCCACCTGCATCCCTCGTTAATAACACGATGGTGGACGTAGAATATAGTGACGTAAATTTTAGTGTCACTGGAATTACTCTTAATGACGAAGGCAACTCCGTAAATCTTGGCTTTAGTAAAGAACTTTACCTGTGGCAGCCTATTTATCCATCGACAACAATGCTGTCTTTCGACGGAGCAAATATCGCTGCAAACGGTTGGACAGTTGAGCTTAGTGGTAAAGTAGATTCAGGTGATTGGAATTACCATTCGCTGACCGCATACAACGGGCTAGATTTAAACTTAGACGCCCCTTATGTGAGCAGTTTTACATCGAGTACATCGAGTTGTGGTGATGCGACAAATTGTTTAAACACCACTGGTTACACAGACAGTGAGTTTGATATTCAGCGCACACACATCAGATCGGTGACACGTAGCGGTAATGCTTTTTATCAAACTATTTTTTCTAAGCCGTCTAACAGTCAGGTGTTGATGGAGAGCTCCTCAGAAGAAGTACTAGATTTGGGTGATAGTGATCGCGTCGAAGTAAGTATTGCTTCATTAGATTCTGACGATAGCCAATCAGTAATGTACTTTATTGAAAATAACCATAATATTCAAAGTGTTGTTACTGGTTCGTCGCCTGATTTTACAGACTTAAACGGCTCAGTATCAACGGCAACTCAAATCAAAAACCGTAAAGTAGCTATGATGACTGAAAATGTGACCATCTTAGAAAATAGCGCAAATTGATGGTTTTAAATTGTTAAAACGGCCCCTCCAGTGAGGGGCTTTTTTATGCATAATATTCACGAATTAAAGTATATAGTGCTAAGAATTGCATATTAATTTACATATCCAATCTAACTATTCGATTTATTTAGGTTAATCATTTGTTGCAACTTTCGGGCCGCGGTGCTAATTTGTTTCGAATTAGATAGGGCGGAGTCCCTAATGGCAGTGATAAATACAGGGAGTAAAGCGCATGAATGATGTACCAGCGCTAGATATAAAAAACCTGCACAAAACCTTTGGTCAGAATGAAGTTCTAAAGGGAATTTCTCTTTCCGCACATAAAGGGGATGTTATATCTATCATCGGCTCTTCCGGTTCTGGTAAGAGTACCTTTCTTAGATGTGTTAATTTATTAGAAACACCAACCGCAGGTGAAATCTGGGTTAACGGCGAGCTTATTCAAATGAAGAATAACCGAGCTGGAGAATCAGTACCTGCCAACGAGAAACAAGTACAGCGTATTCGTTCCCGTTTGGCCATGGTATTCCAGGGTTTCAACCTATGGTCCCACCTAACCGTGTTAGAAAATGTCATTGAAGCGCCCGTTCACGTACTGGGTATTCCGAAAGCTCAGGCGATTGAAAACGCAGAAATGCTACTTAAAAAAGTAGGTCTGTACGAGCGTAAAGATTATTACCCTGGGCATTTGTCAGGTGGTCAGCAGCAACGAGCAGCTATCGCCCGCGCACTAGCGGTCGATCCGGAAGTGATGTTGTTTGATGAACCTACATCTGCACTCGATCCTGAGTTGGTTGGGGAAGTTCTTGGGGTAATGAGAGATTTGGCAGAAGAAGGACGCACCATGCTGGTCGTGACTCATGAGATGGCATTTGCTCGTGATGTATCAAACCACGTTATGTTCCTCCACCAGGGGTTGGTAGAAGAACAGGGTGATCCAGCCAAGTTGTTTTCAAATCCGGATTCACCGAGATTGAAACAGTTTATCTCTTCGATTTATTAAGTATTTTTTATTAAGTAAGTTGGGCGGCAGCTTTTTGCCTCCCGAGTAAACACAACAACAAAACTAAATAAAATGGAAATCACAGGAGTATGGAAATGAAAAAGTGGTTATTAGCAGCAACTCTTGCTGCAACAGCAGTATCTGGCGTAGCTCAAGCGAAAGAATGGAAAACGGTTCGTTTTGGTATTGAAGGGGCTTATCCTCCATTTAGCTGGACTGAAACGGATGGTTCGCTTAAAGGTTTTGACGTGGATATGGCAAATGCACTTTGTGAAGAGATGCAAGTGAAGTGTCAGATCGTTGCTCAGGATTGGGATGGCATTATTCCTTCTCTTCTGGCTCGTAAATACGATGCAATCATCGCGGCAATGTCCATTACCGAAGAGCGTAAGAAGAAAGTCGATTTCACCGGTAAGTATGCTCAAATTCCAAATAAATTTATCGCGAAGAAAGGCGCTGGACTCAATTTTGATGACCTTAAAGGTGTGAAGATTGGTGTACAGCGCGCTACAACTCACGATAAGTATGTGACCGATAACTACGGTGATGATGTAGAAATAGTGCGTTACGGTTCATTTGATGAAGCTTACCTGGACCTAGCTAATGGCCGAATCGCTGCTGTTCTAGGTGATGCATCAGCTCTCGAAGAAGGTGTTATCAATAAAGCAGGCGGTGATGCTTACGAGTTTGTTGGTCCGTCACTAACTGATGCTAAATGGTTTGGCGAAGGCATGGGTATTGCTGTTCGTAAGCAAGACAAAGATCTGACGCAAAAACTTGATGCAGCAATCTTATCTTTACGTGATAAAGGTGTTTACCAAGAAATTGCAGCTAAATACTTTAAATACGACGTTTACGGCAAGTAAGCTGTGAGTAAGCGACCGTTGGCTTGTTCCTAGAAGTAGTCGACGGTCGATTTTTTGAGTTTAGGGATTAGGAACTCACCTATGCTGGATTTACAAGGATATGAAGCATCAATCTTTACGGGTGCTTTAGTGACGATAGAAGTCGCAGCACTCTCTTTGTTGCTTGCGATGATACTGGGCATGCTTGGTGCTTTAGCTAAGCTGTCACCTTACAAATGGGCAAGAGCTATTGCCACACTTTACACCACCATTATTCGTGGTATCCCAGACTTAGTTCTGATGATGCTTATCTTCTTTGGTGGGCAAATACTTTTGAATAATAGCCTTTATTCTATCAATGAAACATTGAATGAGTGGTTTACGGCGAGTGACCCTAACCATGAATGGACGTCATACCTACCTGACTATATTGATGTTAGCCCGTTTATTGCCGGTGTTCTGACAATAGGTTTCATTTTTGGCGCATACATGGCGGAAACGTTCCGTGGTGCAATCATGGCTGTCGACAGAGGCGAGCTTGAAGCTGCGAAAGCGTATGGTATGAGTGCAGTCTTGTCGTTCAGACGAATTCTTTTACCTCAGATGATCCGTCATGCTCTGCCTGGATTCGGTAACAACTGGCTGGTATTGCTTAAAACAACCGCGCTGGTGTCGATTATCGGTCTTGAAGATATGGTGCGAGTGAGCTCACTGGCTGCTGGCTCTACAAAAATGCCGTTCACGTTTTATATGGCAGTCGCGATTATCTTCCTGTTCTTTACCAGTGTTTCTACGGGTTTACTTAAACTTGTGGAGCGTAAGTTCAGTATTCATGCGAGGTAAGTTATGGATTTTTCACTGATTATTGAAAGCTTTCCTACCTACCTACAAGGTCTGTGGACGACGGTATGGCTGGTGGGTATTTCGCTTATTATCGGCCTGTGTACTTCTATCCCGTTGGCTATTGCAAGAAACAGTAAAAACTATGCTCTGAGTATGCCTTCATGGGCGTTTATTTACTTTTTCCGTGGTACGCCGCTGCTGGTACAGCTTTATCTGATTTATTACGGTATGGATCAGTTCTTTCCGGTAAAAGGCACGCTTTGGGAAAACGCTTGGTTTTGCGCCTTGGTCGCTTTTGTGTTGAACACCTCAGCATATACCGCGGAGATAATTCGCGGGGCGATTAACGGATTACCAAAGGGTGAAGTTGAAGCAGCTAAAGCATACGGGATGAGCACGTTAAAAACGTATCGACGAATCATTTTGCCGAGTGCATTACGCAGAGCTATTCCTGCTTACTCTAATGAAGTTATTTTTATGCTTCACGGCAGTGCGGTAGCGGGTATCGTAACCATCATGGATTTGACTGGTGCTGCACGTTTGGTGAACTCACGTTACTACGCGCCATTTGAGTCGTTTTTAACGGCGGGCTTATTCTACATGTCGTTGACGTTTATCATCCTGTGGTGCTTTAAGCATGCAGAAAAACGGCTGCTAGCGTATTCCAGACCGCTAAGCTAAAACCGACAGAGAAAAATAAATTTAAAAGAGCGCTCATTGATGCGCTCTTTTTCTTTTTTGACTGAATGAGTTTACTTAAAAGTAGACCAGATTGGAGCGTGGTCGGAAGGCTTTTCAATGCCACGCAGTTCATAGTCAATACCAGACTCGATACATTTCTGTGCAAGAGAAGGTGTCGCCAAAATCACATCAATCCGCAGGCCGCGATTGTCATCAAAGCCGCGGGAGCGGTAATCAAACCACGAAAATCTGTCATTTACTTCTGGGTACAGTTTACGGAAGGTATCTTCAAAGCCCCAATCTAACAGCGTTTTCAGCCATTCGCGCTCTTCTGGTTGGAATGAACATTTACCTGTTTTGAGCCAGCGTTTACGGTTTGGTTCGCCAATGCCAATGTCGGCGTCAATAGGACTGATGTTGATGTCACCCATTACGATCAGCTCTTCATCGTTATTGTGGTGATCGTTAAGGTAAGTCATCAGGTCTTTGTAGAACTGGCGTTTATAAGGAAATTTAGTTTCGTGACTGATGTTATCCCCTTGAGGGAAATATCCGTTTAAGACTGTTACTTTTTGGCCGTTTTCATCTTCAAACGTCGCCATAATCATACGTTTTTGGTGTTCTTCATTATCGGTAGGAAAGCCTTTTTGAACACTGATTGGTTCCTGCTTACAAAGCATTGCCACACCGTAATGTGCTTTTTGACCATGAAAGTACACTTTGTAACCCATGGCTTCTACATCTTCTATCGGGAATGCTTCGTCATGAACTTTTATCTCCTGAAGACCGATGACATCAGGCTGATGTTTGTCAATTAGAGCCTGAAGCTGGTGGAGTCGGGCGCGAAGTCCATTGATGTTAAAGCTGATTACTTTCATTATTTATCCTTGTCAAAGGGAGTATTTGACAAGGATGTTACCATTGCTTAGGCCATCTGAAAACGCTTCGCAGATAATGCTAAGAGTTTGAATAAATGTTAAATATTTAATTGCTATTGTGCGCGCGTATGGTTTAATGTGTCTCGAAAATGAGTTTGCTTGTATAAGGATGTTGTATGCGAACCATATCTGTGCAGTGGAAAATCACGCTTCTTTCCGGGCTTTGCCTGCTTATCACCTCGTTATCTCTTATTGGGTTTTCAGTCTATAACGCGCTTGGAAATCAGCAGCTATTGCAACAAGAAAGTAGCACTTCCGTCGTCAAAAAATCAGAGCAACTGCTTCAAACACGCGCTTTACTGAATGCGACAGAAGTAACAGAGTACCTGAATGAGGCAACTTATCGTGCGGAAATGCTTGCCGCCAATGCTCTGTTTTTCAAAACCAATTCTGAAGAAAACTTTGGTAGCAGTGAAGATTTACGTTCTGCACTGAATGAGATGATTCGTCAGGCCGTTCTTCGCTTTGATAACGTCAATGCCGCTTACTTAGTTTTTAAACCTGACTTGCTAGACAGTGAAGATGCTAACTACACGAGTGCCAGTTATGTTGGTTCGAATGAAGCAGGGCGTTTTGCTACTTACTGGTCTAAAGCGAGTAACGGTGAGAATGTCATAGCAGATACGTTGTCGGAACAAGTACTGTCTCTAAGCGAGAATGCTGAGCGTTTCGCTTGCCCTTTGTCCTCTGCTCAAGCCTGTATTTCCTCTCCTCGATTACGCAACGCGGATTCAGCACAATTCCTGACGACTTCGATTTCGATTCCTATCATTGTTGAGAGCATGCCTATCGGCTTTTTGGGCATGGAGCTGCGACTAGATCAATTAACTAACTTTGTTTTGAGTTCAGATCAGAGTCTGTTTTCGGGGCAAGGGAATGTGGCGATGGTCAGCTTAGACGGCACTTTACTCGCGTCAGATAACCCTCAAGGTGAGCTTGGGCAGCCATTTTCCAGTTCACTAGTCTCTAAGGCTAAACTGAGCGATTTACTATCGGCCGGTGAAGCTGGTATTGAATGGGGAGAGTCAGGTGAGTGGATGACGGTTTTTTCACCTGTTCAGATTGCTAACCAGACCTGGGGCGTCATTTTTGAAATGCCTCGCTCTGCAGTATTAGCGGATGCTGACCAACTGGACGCGCTCATAACCCGCAATATGCAAAAGGGAATGTTGATTGAAGTTGGCGTTGGGGTTCTTATGCTTCTGGTTGGCTTAATAACAACCGGAATTCTTGCTAAAGCATTAGTTAAGCCGATTCGCGAAGTTGTGATTCGCCTTGAAGATATAGCGACAGGCGAAGGAGACTTAACTCAACGTCTAGATATTACGTCACAAGATGAGATTGGACAGCTAGCAAGTGCATTTAACCGCTTTTTAGAACGCTTACAGATGACAATAAAAGAAGTCGTGACGACTTCTCGTCAGTTAGCGGACAAAACTGAGCATGCGAAACAGGTAGTCGCCGCGACAAGAAACAGTAGCGATGCTCAGTTTAAAGAGGTCGACTTGGTTGCGACAGCAGCGGAAGAAATGACACAAACGGCCGCGCTGGTGGTCCAGAATGCCGAAATAGCGGTGAATGCAGCTGGTGAGGCGAGTGAGTCTGCGGAAAAAGGCCAGCAAGTGATTCGCGCTTCTGAAATT
This sequence comes from Vibrio sp. B1FLJ16, assembly GCF_905175385.1. Classification (NCBI taxonomy): domain Bacteria; kingdom Pseudomonadati; phylum Pseudomonadota; class Gammaproteobacteria; order Vibrionales; family Vibrionaceae; genus Vibrio; species Vibrio sp. B1FLJ16. Next base: position 2,010,087 of record NZ_HG992749.1, on the reverse strand, counting down.
CAAATGCAGGAACTGCTTTCTACTATGACTAATGCAGTTCCTGTCGTGGAAGACCTGGCGAAGAATAACAGCAATATAACGGAGATACTGACGGTCATCGAAGGGATTTCCGAACAAACTAATTTACTCGCACTGAATGCAGCAATTGAAGCAGCACGTGCCGGAGAACAAGGCCGTGGTTTTGCTGTGGTAGCAGATGAAGTGCGTAATCTAGCCAGCCGGACTCAAAGTTCAGTAGGCGAAATCCGTGAAGTGATTGCGAGTGTTCAAATTGGTACTCAGGCTGTGGTTGAATCAATAACTGACGGTAACCAGCGCGCGCAAGCGTCCGCTGAACAGGTCAATATGGCGGTCAATGAATTGCAGAAAATATTCGAATCCATTGCTGCTATTAACAATATGAATACGCAGATTGTAAAAGCGGCGGAAGAGCAGCAATCCGTTTCGAATGAAGTTAACCAGAGTGTGGCTAATATTCGAGATTTAAGTGGTGAAATACTGGAGCAGGCTCAGATTTCGGAAAATGCGGGTATGGAGATGGAATCGCTTTCTAATCAGCAGCAAACACTAATGGGGCAGTTCAAAGTTTAATCACGAAATAGCCAGATTTAAAAGGGGAGCAGCGACGCTCCCCTTTATCATATTTGATACTGGGTTACTGTGTTTTCAGCTTATTCTCAAGGTCACTTTGCACGATCTTAATCGCTTTTAGCGCTGTCTCAGGATCAATTTCATTCGTCTCTAACAAGTAAATCAGGTCGACGGCTAACTTTATCTCTTCTGGCGCATCTTCTAAGGGGGATTTGGATTGCTCGGACATTACTGATGTTTTTCCCTGTGAGTTATTTGGTTTTCTAGTTTCACTAACGCAGCTTCACATCGTTCTAGCCTTTGTTCTGTTGCGAGCAGAACTTTCTGCGCTTCTGCACGGGCGAAGCTCGGAGCTGTTTCTACGGCTTTTTCTTTATCAAGCACCATTTCCCTTAATCGCCGAGCCCATTCCTGATGTTGAGCCAATTCCTGATACAACACATTGATTGGTTTACGGAAATGGCTGCTGTGCTTGATTTCATTCTTGCGAATTTTTGTCGTTGAAATTTCACGCTGTATAGCGGCAATCTGCGCGACTAAACGTTCTGTGATGTATTCTGCACGCAGGGCCGTGAGCTTACCTTCAGTTTGCTCGCGGACGAGCGTCCCCAGCGTCGCTTTAGCCTCTTTTACGCACGGAACTAACAATCGGGAACGACAATTGAATAGCCTCTCATCAAACAGTGGTACATGGTGCTCGCCTCGACTTCGGTCAAGCAACGCAGCTTGTTTTGCCATCTGCTCCAGATGTACTGAAAGTTGTTCTATATTCATGCCAAACCTACAAACCAGGCGTCATAAGCTAATTTAATCGCAAGCACACTCACTACGGTCACAAAGACAGGGCGAATGAACTTAGAGCCGAAACGAATTGCGGAGTGGGCACCAACAAACGCTCCTGCCATTAAGCATAGACCCATGGTTAAGCCCAATACCCAGTTAATGTGGCCTAATACCGCAAAAGTAATGAGCGAGGTAAAGTTACTGGTGAAGTTCATTGCCTTTGCCAGACCAGAGGCCAGTAAGATATTCAGGCGATATAAAGCCATCGAACTTACCGTCCAGAATGCCCCCGTTCCCGGGCCTGCTAACCCGTCGTAAAACCCAAGTGAGAAGCCTTGCACATACTGTTTTCTATGCAGAAGAGGGCAGGGCTCTGGTATCGGGCTTTGGTGGGTTGTTTTAGGTGTTTTATGAAAAACCGTGTACAGAGCTGCGGCTAAAATGATTAATGGCAGCACTTTCTCTAGCCATTCTGTACTGATTGCATCGACAAATAGTGTCCCTAACGCTGCCCCAATTAAAGTGGCAACAAAAGCTCTTCCCCAGCACTGAGGTCGGAACAAGCGTTTTTTATAATAGGTAAAAGCAGCTGTTGAAGAGGCAAAGGTCGCTGCGAGCTTGTTTGTACCTAAAGCAATATGAGGTGGAAGCCCCAAAGATAGCAACGCTGGTACGGTCAGCATGCCTCCACCTCCGGCGACCGCATCAATGAACCCAGCAACAAAAGCGACAAGCGCTAACACCAGTAACATGCCTGGCTCAATCATTTCCATAAATGGTTAGTCTTCTAATATTCTATTTTACGTTTAAATGGCGGCAGAGAGTCGATTAAGGCTTGCCCGTATCGTTTTGTGACAAGGCGTCTGTCCAGAATCGTCACTCTACCAGAGTCGCGCTCTTTACGCAGTAATCGACCTACGCTTTGTATCAGCTTTTTGCTCGCGTCCGGAACGGTTATCTGCATGAACGGATTTCCGCCTTTTTTCTCTATGTACTCTGAATGTGCTTGTTCAACAGGAGAGGTTGGAACGCCAAACGGGATTTTAGTAATCACCAGATTTTCAAGGAGCTCTCCCGGTAAATCGAGGCCTTCGGAAAAGCTGCCTGTACCAAATAAGACACTGGTTTTGTTGGTTTCTATTAGTTTTTTATGTTTTTTTTAGAATTTCTTGACGAGAACTTTCGCCCTGAACCTGCAGAGCCCAGCCGCGTTTTATAAAATCTGAAGATAATGCTTCAGCGACCTGGTTCATTTGCCAGTAAGAAGAGAATAATACCAAGTTGGCTTTGTTGTCTTCTAAGTACTTAGGCAAAATCTCGATAAGATATTCAGTAAACTGAGGTGCCGCTGGCTCATATTTCATGGCGGGGATAAACAACTCTGCCTGATTTTGATAATCAAACGGAGATGCTAGAGCTAAAAACTGCGTCCCAGACTCTGGCTTGCCATCAATACCTGTTTGATGGCAAAAGTAGTGGAAAGAGTTTAGTGCTCTAATTGTAGCCGACACCAAAACCGCACCAATACAACGGCTCCAGATCTGCTGATCAAGTTGCCAGCCGATTTCTAGTGGTGATACGCTGACAATGAAATCACCTTCTCGATCGGGATGTTTCTCCAGCCATCTCGCGAGTGGTGCTCCTTTCTCCCGTGTTGGTTCTGCCATAAGGCGCCAAACCTGAGCAAGGTTTTCTAGGCGCTGGATGTAAAAACCTAGCTCTGCCAACGCAGGTTCCGCTAATCTCGCCGCCAGCTCACCATCTTTTACTCGTTCAGCAATAAGGTCTGCTATTTTCGCAACACTTTGATTGGCTTTTTTACTGGCTTGTTTTAGTTCTTTGGACTGATTTTCTAACCAGGTTGGCAACTCGCCATGTTCAAAGCGATAGATACCTTCTTCAAAATGTGCTGGGTCAAACTGCTTAGTTAACTGACTGAGCTCCGGAATTAAGGTTTGAACGGATTCTTGAAGGTCATTACGAAAGCGCGCGACACGTTTCTCGTCAGCGAGTGATGAGAACTTACTAATAGATTGATTTAATTTCTCCAGCCATGCCGCCGCGCCTTTTAAACTGGCAGATGCTGATGCATGATCTCGCGCTACATGAGGAAGGTGATGCGCCTCGTCGAAAACATAAATCGTATTTTCTGGTTCCGGTAAAATTACGCCGCCACCCAAGTCGGCATCGGCCATAACCAAAGAGTGGTTGGCAATGATTACATCGTTCTTATCCAGCTCTGAACGAGCTTTCTGAAACGGGCAGCCACGGTGCCCCGGCAAGCTGTTATTACAACTGTGCTTATCACTTACGATCAGTTGCCAGAGCTGGTCATCAATTGGTTTTGGCCATGAGTCGCGGTCGCCATCCCATTTCCCCTGTGCAAGAGAGCGATACATGGTTTCCAGCAGTTCAATATCTTTCTTCTTTGGTTTGGTTTCAAACATAGCTAATTGTCCGCCATCAGCGCCGCTCGCTGTTGCGAGTTTCTCAGCACAACAATAGCGTTGGCGGCCTTTCGCCAGAACAAAAGAAAACGTTTGATCAGTAATACGGCGGAAAAGTGGCAGATCTTTATTAATAAGCTGTTCTTGCAATGCGACTGTGGCAGTAGAAATCACAACTTTTCGGTTGTTGTTTACGGCGACAGGAATCGCTGCCATCAGGTAGGAGAGGGACTTACCAATGCCCGTCCCAGCTTCAGCAACCAACATCCGGTTGGACTTATGATATTGACCACATAGCGTTTTGGCTATTTCCGCTACCAGATAGTTTTGCGCTCGTCTAGGAACAAAGTTATCAAGCTGAGCTTGCAGATTCTGGTAGCTAGTGCGAATTGAATTTTGAATATTGGTGGTCAGCATACGGGCCTCTGGTGCGTTGGAGGCGAATAGTAGCACACAACACTAGACGTAAAGTAGTTCACAAAATGGAATGCTTTTATACCGAATATAGATCTTGTTCACAAAAAAAAGATTGAACCAAATTCAAATGAAATTAGTTTCACTATTGCTAGTATACAAAAATCTAAAAAGTAAAAACATAGCAGCCTTTTATCCCAAAAGTGTGTTTATTAAATAATCGAATAGCGTGCTTTATTTTGATAATTGATATGTTCATAAATTGTGAAAAATCAAGTTTATTGTTTAGATGTTAATCGAATAAATGAAATTTAAAATATCAAGCTATTGTTTTTTAAGTGTTTTTTGTTTTTTTTACATTTCGGTTTAGAAAATTTGACAGACAGAATAATCTTTTGCACTCTTAGTCGCAGATTTTGGGAATGCATTGCGTAACAGTGAGTTACCGTTCAGACTCAATCATAAAAAAAGGGAATCGGAAAGGATATCCCAATCTAAGAAAAGGCAGTGGATTAATTATGAAAAAGACTCTTTTAGCACTAGTAGTTGCTGCATCAGCAACTGCTTCTGTAAATGCAGCTGAAGTATTCAAATCTGAAGAAGGTTCTGTAAACTTTTACGGTCAGCTTCGTCCAATTTTAGTATTCTCTGAAGGCAACGACCACACAGCTGAGCTAAACACTAGTTCTTCTCGTATGGGTGTAAACGGTGTTTACGTTGTAGACAGCGGCCTAAAAATTCTAGGTGAAGTTGAAATCGGTGTTGGTCTAGGTGACAACTACAACGCTGGCGACGACTCAAGTGAGCGTAGCGACGATTCAGTATACGTTCGTCGTCATATCTTCGGTCTAGACATGGGTGACGCAGGTACTCTACGTATCGGTAAAGAAGGTACTTTTGCTGATGACGTTTACGGTGCTGATTACTCTTACTTCTTCGGTGGTTCTGCACTTCTTTACGGACACGCGTGGAACAACTCTTCTCAAATCAAATATGCATTTGAAAACGACGCATTCTGGCTAAAAGCTGGTTACGCTCTAGGTGAGAAAGACTCTAACGAAGAAATCCGCGAAGTATTCGTAGGTAAATCTTTCGGCGACCTAGCAATGCACGCTGGTGTTCTTTCTTCTGAAAATAAACTGTCTTCTCAAGGCAGCAACAGCGAAAACCTATCTTTCGAAGTTACTGGTGAATACGCACTAGGTGAGCACGTTCTAGGCGCTACTTACTACTACAACGAAAACGATGACAAAGCTGCTGGCGAAGTTGTTGATTCTCACGGTATCTCTCTAGCGGGTATGTTCGCTGTAGCAAACAAAACTACTCTATACACTGGTTACGAGCTAGTTCTTGCTGAGTCTGACGCAAAAGATAGCGTAGACGGCGATGCATCTCGCGCATACGCAGGTGTTGAATACAAGTTCTCTAAATGGGCTCGCGTATTCGCAGAAGCGGGTTACGTATTCGAAGAGACTACAACTGCTGACGAGAAAAAAGACAGCGCGACTAACTTCGGTCTAGGTGCTCGTTTCTACTGGTAATCAATTCCCAGTTTGATATTGTAAGACCCAGCTTTATGCTGGGTCTTTTTTTATGTGAATAAGGATGAAAAATTCTATGCAGTTATCATTAAAAGTAGCGATGGCATTGTCAGTTTTTGCCAGTAGTCAACTATTTGCTGCAACGACTTTGGTGGTGCCAGATGACATTAAAGTATTGGCTGTCAATATGGAGAAGCCAAAGCTAGAAGGTGGTCTTTTCTCAGCGGAGAAGACAATAGACATCCCAGACGGAACGAATCAAATAGTCTTTAAATATCAACCGGAGTTTGAAATTGGCGACGCTATTAAAGTCGCTTACAGCGATGTGATAATCGCTAAGTTTGACGTAGAAAATGAAACGCTCCAGTTTGAATTACCAGAGTTCAAAACTTACCGTCAGGCGCAAACCAACATTTCACCGCTAACGTGGCAGCTGATGGATTCAACAGGGAATCCAATCTCTCTTGTAGAAGACATTCTTGTATCTGATGGCGTGCAGATTGGCCGTAATTACCCACAAGAAGCTCGTAACTATAACATTGCGGGTGGTGTTGCCGGGGTCGCTGTGACTTATGTTACCGTGAACCAGCACCAGCAAGCGGTTACTGGTGTCGAGCCGACCGTAGAAGCGAGCAGTGCAGATACAAAAGATAGTCAGATGGTTGATCTGCTAAAAACCATGTATCAAAAAGCCTCACCTGAGGAGCAAGCTGCGTTTAAAGCTTGGGTTAAACAGCAGTAAACAGCTACAGTTTCTAAAACATAAAAGCAGGACTTGTCCTGCTTTTATGTTTAATGCTTTGTTATAAGCGCTTGTTTTTTGTGTTTAGAGGTTAAAGCGCAATTTCTCTCCACTCACCAGGCTGAAGAGTTCCTAATCTGATGTCGCCCATTGAATAACGTACCAGGCGTAGTGTCGGGAAACCGATATGGGCAGTCATACGTCTCACCTGGCGGTTTCTGCCCTCAATGATAGTAATGGATAACCATGTCGTAGGAATATTGGCACGAAATCGCACCGGTGGTGTTCTCTGCCAAATATCTGGTTCCTCCATGATTTCGACCTTCGCCGGAAGTGTCATACCGTCTTTCAGCTCGACGCCTTTACGTAACTTTTCCAGATCGTCTTCTCGTGGTGTGCCATCAACTTGTACCCAGTACGTCTTAGGGGACTTTGACTTGGGCTGAGTGAGTTTTGCCTGCAAAATGCCGTCATTGGTCAGCACCATCAGGCCTTCGCTATCGCGATCTAAACGGCCTGCCGCATAAACATCTCTTACGGGAATATAATCGGCGAGTGTTTTTCGACCTTCACCGTCAGTAAACTGGCTGAGAGTGTCATAAGGTTTATTAAAAATGATGACCTTACGATCTTTTGGGTCAATACGTGTTTTTTGAGTTTGTGTATTGCGTATAGGGCGACGTCTGTTCTTATTCTGCTCTTGCGATTGTGGCTTTGCTGTGCGTTTAAAATGCCCCGCTTTAGATTGATTACTACGATGACCTTTTCCATAACCTGTGCGAGATGACATGTTAACTACCCTGCAAAAATGTAAATGAAGTGTGTTTGAAAGTTTTAAGTTTTCTCATGATGGGATATCATTTGCGCGCCTAAATTTAATAAACGCGCACAGAATGATAGACTATTTCGTGTTATTTGTTTAATTATATCCGTGTGCCCATGGATTAGGAGCCAAGCTCTCAAAACTATAACAAAGAGTGCACACCGCATGTCGCGTTACCTAGGGGAATCGAACTTCTAAAAAGCGGGGCAGTGCGTCAAATAAACCAACTCAGAACTTGAGTTGATCAACCAACAAGTTGATTAAAAAAATAGGGAAATTTCATGCCTACAGAAAAGCCTACAATTATCTACACCATCACCGATGAAGCACCAGCGCTTGCAACATACTCATTGCTACCAATCATTCAATCGTTCACAGCATCGTCTGGCATTAACGTAGATACTCGTGATATTTCACTAGCAGGTCGAATTATCGCTAACTTCCCAGAGCATTTGAAAGAAGAACAACGTATTGGCGATGCGTTGACAGAGCTTGGTGCTCTTGCACAGACTCCAGAAGCAAACATCATCAAGCTACCGAATATTTCTGCGTCTATCCCGCAGCTGAAAGCTGCAATCAAAGAGCTTCAGGGTAAAGGATACGATTTACCTAACTACCCTGAAGAGCCAGCAACTTACGAAGAAGAAGCAATTAAAGCTGCTTACGACAAAATTAAGGGCAGTGCAGTAAACCCAGTTCTTCGTGAAGGTAACTCAGACCGTCGTGCTCCGCTTTCTGTTAAGAACTATGCTAAGAAAAACCCTCACTCAATGGGTGCATGGTCACCAGACTCAAAATCACACGTAGCTAGCATGTCTGGTAACGACTTCTTTGGTAGCGAAAAATCGACCACGATTTCAGGTGCGACCGATGTAAAAATCGAGTTTGTTGGTGCTGACGGAGCAGTTAAAGAACTTAAAGCGGCATTCCCGCTGTTAGATAAAGAAGTGATTGACTGTTCAGTGATGAATAAGAAGGCACTTGTTGAATTCTTTGAAAAAGAGATCGCTGAAGCAAAAGCACAAGATGTGCTGTTATCACTACACATGAAAGCGACCATGATGAAGGTCTCTGACCCGGTCATTTTCGGCCACGCAGTCAAAGTGTACTACAAAGACGTATTTGCTAAGTACGGCAAGCTATTCGAAGAGCTTGGTGTTGATGTAAATAACGGTCTTGGTGATGTGTACGCGAAAATAGAAACGCTTCCAGCAGATCAAAAAGAAGAAATTGAAGCGGCAATTCAGGCGGTTTACCAAACTCAGCCTGAGCTGGCAATGGTTGACTCTGACCGCGGTATCACTAACCTGCACGTACCAAGTGATATCATTGTTGATGCATCTATGCCGGCAATGCTTCGTTCTTCTGGTCAAATGTGGGGACCAGACGGTAAGCAAAAAGATACTAAAGCAATGATCCCGGATCGTAGCTATGCAGGTATTTACCAAGCAGTTATCGACTTCTGCAAAGAGCACGGTGCATTCGACCCTACAACTATGGGTAGCGTACCGAACGTTGGCCTCATGGCGCAAAAAGCAGAAGAGTACGGTTCACATGACAAGACATTCATTCTTGATGCAGCAGGTACAGTACGTGTTGTAGATACAGCGGGTCAGGTTCTTCTGGAGCAAGCTGTTGAGCAAGGTGATATCTTCCGTATGTGTCAGGTTAAAGATGCTCCAATTCAAGATTGGGTAAAACTGGCGGTTACTCGTGCACGCGCTACAGGTGTGCCAGCGGTATTCTGGTTAGATGAAAACCGTGCGCATGATGCTGAGCTGATTAAAAAGGTAAATGCTTACTTACCGGATCACGATACAGATGGCTTGGAGATTAAGATTCTATCGCCAGTCGACGCATGTCTGTACTCTCTAGAGCGTATTAAAGCAGGTCTGGATACAATTTCTGTAACTGGTAACGTACTACGCGACTACCTGACTGATTTGTTCCCGATTTTGGAGCTGGGTACATCAGCTAAGATGCTGTCGATTGTACCTCTGATGAATGGTGGCGGTCTGTTTGAAACCGGAGCTGGTGGTTCTGCACCTAAGCACGTTCAGCAAGTTGAGAAAGAAAACCATCTTCGTTGGGATTCACTAGGTGAGTTCCTTGCGCTGGCGGCTTCTTTAGAGCACCTGAGTGTTGTAACGGGTAACGCTAAAGCACAAGTGCTGGCGGATACTCTTGATAAAGCAACGGGTGAGTTCCTGGACCAAAATAAATCACCATCGCGTAAAGTTGGTGAGCTGGATAACCGTGGTAGTCATTACTACCTTGCTTCATACTGGGCAAAAGCACTGGCTGAACAAACTGCTGATTCTGATCTGGCTGCAGAGTTTGCTCCAATTGCAAAAGCATTATCAGAAAATGAAGAAGCGATTGTTGCTGAGTTGAACAACGCGCAAGGTGTTAAGGGTGAGCTAGGTGGTTACTACCTACTTGATGACACATTAGTTTCTAAATTAATGCGTCCAAGTTTGACTCTAAACACAATTATCGAGAAGTAAGAACTACGGAACACACCTTATTAGGTGTGTTTTCCTGATAATAAAAAACCCGCTAACATGGCGGGTTTATTTGTCTCTGCGTAATGACAATTCGCTATTACGTGAGCACAGGTTTGTTTTCGACAGCGAAGTAAATTACTTAGCTTGGTCCTCGATTGGTATTACGCTGCTTGCGTGGCAACCTTTCGGACCTTTTTCAATCTCATATGAGACTTGTTGGCCTGCTTTCAGTGTACGATAACCGTCCATCTGGATAGTCGAGTAGTGGGCAAAGATATCTCCTTCTTCTTCGTCTGAACAGATAAACCCAAATCCTTTGGCATTGTTAAACCACTTTACTGTACCTGTAGCCATGCTTATACATCCCTCATGCATTTTTAACTGTTGTTACTCACCAAGTTATACCTTTAACTTGGAACTACTTTTAACGACTGAAGATAAATACTAATCCGAACGTTTATCCTCTCTGATGCTGCTTTACGTCTCGAGCCTTTATCTTATAGATTTATCGAGATGATATTTATGCATCAATACTCTCCACTGTAGTCAATGAATTAATACAGTCAATAGTGTAATGCAACAAATAGAAACATTATTGAAAACAAATCAGTTTTGAGATTAACAATTTTATAAACAAATTTGGTTGAGGTTGACCGACGTTTAGTTAGTTTGGCTGAATTAGGTTAGTGCAAATAAGAAACCATACTAGTTTTTTTGCATAACATAGTGAAATCATCTAACTGCATAGAAAGTGAATATTTGGCTATAAGTATCGTATTATTTTGAAAAAATTGTGATCTGAAACAGGCGGTGATTTTGGAATACGAAGTCCGGTTTAAGAGCAAAAAATGGCGTACTGAATAGAGTGATGGTTAAAGATAAGCGTATGGTAAATCGATCCGCATCTTTTATTTGCGTGCCCGCTGGAGGTGCATTAGTCTCTATATAAGGTAGTAATTTTTATCTATCAAAGTTCTACTTCGGTGTCACTTCTCACTACACCGCTCGGCATGCTTGTGGTAGATTGTTTTTATAGGTCGAAAACATCAACCCCTTGATACGATATCTTTAATGTGCCATGAGTAAAAATTTTGAATGGGTGACTCCAGACTCTGATCTTCTGGAGAAAGAAAGTACAAAAATTCAGCCACCTAAGCTGTATAACGTTGTACTCAATAATGATGATTATACACCTATGGATTTTGTCATAGAGGTACTTGAGCGATTCTTTTCTCACGATATTGATAAAGCGACCCAAATAATGCTCAAGGTTCACTACGAAGGAAAGGCAGTTTGCGGAACATACAGCGCAGAAATTGCCGAGACAAAAGTAGCGCAAGTTACGATGTACGCAAGGGAAAATGAACATCCGTTACTTTGCACTATGGAGCAAGCGTAAAAGAAGACTTGCTCGAACAACCCCAGCTGTCTTTTCGGGAGGTACTTATGCTAAACAAAGAATTAGAGTCAAGCCTTAACAGTGCATTCGCTCGTGCGCGCGACAAACGTCATGAGTTTATGACAGTCGAACACCTCCTACTTGCATTATTAGAAAATGATGCAGCGAAGGAAGCCTTATTAGCCTGCAAAGCCGATTTGGACGCTTTGCGCAACGAACTCGATATTTTTATCGATCAAACTACGCCTCTTATCCCTGACAGTGATGAGACTCGTGAAACCCAACCGACTTTAAGTTTCCAACGCGTACTGCAACGCGCAGTATTTCATGTTCAGTCGTCTGGTCGCAATGAAGTAACTGGGGCAAACGTACTTGTTGCAATTTTTAGTGAGCAAGAGTCGCATGCCGCTTACCTCCTTAAAAAGAACGACATCTCTCGCCTGGACATCGTTAACTTTATCTCCCACGGTATAACTAAAGCTTCAGGGGCAAGTGAAGATCCGTCTTCATCCGATTCTTTCAGTTCAGAAAGCGTCGACGATCCTAATGGCGAAGAGCGATTAGAGAGTTTTGCTACTAACCTGAACCAAGCTGCCAGAGAGGGGCATATTGATCCTCTAATTGGGCGCGACAAAGAACTTGAACGTACTATCCAGGTACTGTGCCGCCGGCGTAAAAATAATCCATTACTGGTAGGTGAAGCTGGGGTAGGTAAGACAGCCATTGCGGAAGGTTTGGCTTGGAGAATCGTTGAAGGGCAGGTGCCTGAAGTGATTCAAAATAGTGTGATTTACTCTTTGGATATCGGTTCATTGCTTGCTGGTACCAAATATCGTGGTGACTTCGAGAAGCGTTTCAAAACCATTTTGAAGCAACTTGAGAAAGAAGACGATGCCATTCTCTTCATTGATGAAATACACACAATTATTGGTGCTGGTGCCGCTTCTGGCGGGCAGGTTGATGCTGCTAACTTAATTAAACCACTGCTAAGCAGCGGTAAGCTGCGTTGTATAGGTTCTACAACGTATCAAGAGTACAGCAATATTTTCGAGAAAGAGCGTGCACTGTCTCGTCGTTTCCAAAAAATCGATGTTGTCGAGCCGTCACTTGATGATACGACCAAGATCCTCATGGGTCTTAAACCTAAATATGAAGCTCACCATGAAGTTCGCTACACAAATAAAGCACTTCGAGCGGCGGTAGAGCTTTCTGCAAAATATATCAATGAGCGTCATTTGCCAGATAAAGCGATTGACGTTATTGACGAAGCTGGCGCATGTAGCCGCTTAGCACCTGTTAGTCGTCGTAAGAAGACGGTTGGTGTTGCAGAGATCGAAGCCATGGTCGCAAAAATGGCTCGAATTCCAGAGAAGTCAGTTTCTTCATCAGACAAAGATATTTTGAAGAACTTAGACAGAAAGATGAAGCTTTTGGTATTCGGTCAGGACAATGCCATAGATGCATTGTCTGAAGCTATTAAGTTAACGCGTGCAGGGCTTGGGGTAGACAACAAGCCTGTAGGTTCGTTCCTGTTTGCAGGACCTACCGGTGTGGGTAAAACGGAAGTTACAGTGCAGCTATCTAAGTTACTTGGTATTGAGCTGCTGCGTTTTGATATGTCTGAATATGGTGAACGTCACTCGGTGAGCCGTTTAATCGGTGCACCTCCAGGTTACGTAGGCTACGATCAGGGGGGCTTGTTGACTGATGCGGTTATCAAACATCCTCACTCTGTTGTGTTGCTGGATGAAATTGAGAAGGCGCATCCTGATATCTTTAACTTGTTACTTCAGGTTATGGATAACGGTACCCTAACGGATAACAACGGCCGTAAAGCAGACTTCCGTAACGTGATTCTTGTCATGACCACGAACGCGGGCGTAGCTGAAACTGAGCGAAAATCCATTGGCCTTATTCAGCAAGACAATAGTCACGATGCAATGGCAGAGATCAAGAAAGTATTCACGCCAGAGTTTCGTAACCGCTTGGACAATATTATCTGGTTTAACAGTCTTGATGAGAGTGTCATTCATCAAGTTGTCGATAAGTTTATTGTTGAGCTCCAGGTACAGCTGGATGCGCGCGGAGTTTCTATGGAAGTTTCGCAAGACGCACGTCACTGGTTAGCAAATAAAGGTTACGACAAAGCTATGGGTGCCCGACCTATGGGGCGTGTTATTCAAGAGCAACTTAAGAAACCGCTCGCCAATGAACTTCTGTTTGGTTCACTGGTCAACGGCGGTACTGTTAAAGTTACTCTTGTTAACGATGCGCTGGAGTTTGAATACTTGAGTGAAAAAGAAGCCGCAGTACACTAGGCCCAGTGTTCAACCCTAAGATAAATAAAAAAGGATGCGTACTTCGCATCCTTTTTGTAAATACTGAGTATGGGTTACTAACCAATACTTCGACCACAAATAAAAAACGGAGCTCAGCACTCCGTTTTTTATTTGCATCCGAAAATCAAAGATTAACGAGCGCGGAAGACGATGCGGCCTTTAGACAGGTCGTATGGAGTCATCTCTACAGTTACTTTGTCACCCGTAAGGATACGGATGTAGTTCTTACGCATCTTGCCAGAGATATGAGCAGTCACAACGTGACCGTTTTCAAGTTCAACACGGAACATAGTGTTTGGTAGAGTGTCAAGGACAGTGCCTTGCATCTCAATTACGTCTTCTTTAGCCATTTAATCCTCTTTAGAAATTAGGCAAATATTAGCGGGCGATATTGTGCCGCTAAAAAGTAATTATGTAAAGTTGGGGCGTATTCTACCCTTGCCAACGCTGATTTACTAGCCTTTGGTGGTGCTGAAAGCGTGTTTTATAGTTCATTGCTGGACATTCATCAATCTGATAACCCAGATATAGCCACTGCTGGTTATGCTCCTGGCAATATTCTATTTGATACAAAACCGCTAATGTTCCCAGGGATAAAGGGCAATCAGGGTCAAAAAATGTATAAAAAGCACTCGAACAATGGTCCATTATATCCGTGACGGCCACGGCTATTAATTGATTAGATTCATTATAGACGTGCAAATACAAGGTAGTCAGCCAGTTTGTTTGAGCGAACCGAGCAAACTCGTCGCGCTTAGGTGGGTACATAGTACCGTTCTGGTGCCGTTTAGAAATGTAACGGCTATATAAATCAAACCAATCTTCGTCCATTTTTGGTTTCATTTCCCAACGGAAAAGTTGCGCTTTTTTGAGTAAACGTTTTTGACTTTTTGATGGGGTAGAATACTTAACCGCTATACGGATTGGCTGGCATGCATTGCAGTGCTCACAATGCGGTTTGTAAATTGTATCGCCACTGCGTCTAAAACCATTTGCCATTAAAAGTTGATAGTTTTTTGCAGTGTGTAAACTCTCATCAAGTGCGACCGCAACGCGCTCTTGTTGCTCTGGTAAGTAACTACAAGGGTGGTTGTTAGTTAACCCGATACGAATGTGTTGTAAATCCGTGCTCATAATTGAGAGTTCCGCAAAACCTGAGGCTCAAAAGTGTCTGGTGCTGTCTGCTTTTCTCTTAAAGATAGTAGCTTTTGCATAAAGGCGTCTCGCTCGATCTCAAATGCACCAAGTGAGGCTAAGTGTGGGTTCATGATCTGGCAGTCAATCAGTTGACCTTGTTTAGTTTTCAAATGATTACATAGATACCACAAGGCAATTTTTGATGCATTGTCCTTTAAACTAAACATAGATTCGCCACAAAAAAGTAACCCGACACTTATTCCATATAACCCTCCGATTAGTTCATCCTCATGCCATACCTCTACAGAGTGACAGTAGCCGAGATTAGCGAGTTCTATATACGCGGCTTGCATATCTTCATTTAGCCAGGTTTCACATGCAGGTCGAGTTGAAGAGCAGAGATTAATAACACGCTCTGTAGCCTGGTTAAGGGTGACTTGGTAATTGTGTTTTCGTTGAAACTTTTTAAGACTTTTAGACGGTTGAAAAGTCGAAGGATCAAAAACGGCTCGCGGAGAAGGGCTCCACCACAGAATAGGCTCGCCGGGACCATACCATGGGAATATACCTTGATGATAGCCGTTGAGTATTCTCATTGGATCCAAATCACCACCGAAAGCAAGCAAACCGTTCGGATCACTCAGCGCTTTATAAGGCGAGGGAAAATTGAATGTGTTATCCAGTTCAGTCAAATAGATTGCCATACAGAATTCATTACCAACACAAGGTTTATGATGACCCAAACGCAAAATACAGGGAGAGTATGGTTGGGATCATACTGCTTTTACCATTTTTCGCCAATGCTGCCTATTTAACGAACGTAGCAATACTGGAAAAAGACGTCTGATTTGTCTGGCGAAACGGTGGATTCCTAACAAATAAACCTGCTGACTAATTATTCATAAATTAGCCTAGATTTACTCTGGTTTTGTGTTGGTTTTTTCGATAGTCTGAATCCACGAAGAATTGTTTAGCTCTCAACACATCATGAAATGAGAGCACAAAGGATTATCAACTTTTAATGGAAAGCCTAACGTTACAACCAATCAGTAAAATCCAAGGGGAAGTCAACCTTCCTGGCTCGAAGAGCGTTTCTAACCGAGCACTGTTATTAGCCGCTTTAGCCCAAGGCACCACTCGCCTGACTAACCTTCTCGATAGCGACGATATCCGTCATATGCTTAATGCGCTCACAACACTTGGTGTTCAGTATCAGTTATCTGATGATAAAACCGAATGTGTTGTTGAAGGCTTAGGCCACCCGTTTTCGGTATCTGAGCCGGTCGAGCTGTTTTTGGGGAATGCAGGAACAGCAATGCGCCCTTTAGCCGCTGCATTATGTCTCGGTGAAGGTGAATACGTGTTGACTGGCGAGCCTCGTATGAAAGAGCGTCCAATCGGTCACCTAGTTACTGCATTGCAGGAAGCTGGTGCAAACATACAGTACCTTGAAAACGAAAATTACCCACCGCTTAAAATTATCGGTACGGGTTTAAAATCGGGTACGGTATCGATTGATGGTTCCATTTCTAGTCAATTTCTGACAGCTTTCCTGATGTCGGCACCACTGGCGGAAGGCGAAGTGCGTATTCATATTGAAGGTGAACTGGTATCTAAGCCATACATTGATATCACGTTGCATATCATGAAACAGTTTGGCGTGAACGTTATTAACAATGACTATCAAGAGTTTGTCATTCCTGCGGGCCAGCATTATGTCGCACCTGGTGATTTTCTGGTAGAAGGCGACGCATCTTCCGCTTCTTACTTCCTGGCTGCTGCGGCAATTAAAGGTGGTGAGGTTAAAGTTACTGGTATTGGTAAAAACAGTATCCAGGGTGACATTCAGTTTGCAGACGCTCTCGAAAAAATGGGCGCAGAGATCGAATGGGGCGATGATTATGTAATTGCCCGTGCTGGCAAGCTTAAAGGGATCGACATGGATTATAACCATATCCCGGATGCTGCAATGACAATTGCCACAACCGCTCTGTTTGCAGAAGGTACAACTGCTATTCGTAACGTATATAACTGGCGCGTAAAAGAGACCGATCGTTTGTCTGCTATGGCGACTGAGCTTCGTAAAGTTGGTGCTGAAGTAGAAGAGGGTGAGGACTATATTATTGTTAAGCCGGTTTCTCAGCTTAAACATGCTGCGATCGATACCTATGATGATCACCGAATGGCGATGTGCTTTTCTCTGGTAGCACTGAGTGATACACCAGTGACAATTAATGATCCTAAGTGTACATCTAAGACGTTTCCGGATTATTTCGACAAACTTCAGTCATTAAGTTGTTAAGAAAATATCTCAATCAAAAGCCAGAGTCTCTAAAGCTCTGGCTTTTTTAATTGTGCAAGCATCTAAGTGCTTATTTATTTAGCGTAAATTCTTTTGAAAGATGATGTGCGAGGTACTTGAACATATTGAAAACAGCCGTTGTGTTCATCGTTGGCATTCCTTTATCGTCCAGGAAATACTCGCCTTTAAACACCAAAACGTCGTCTTTTTCTTCTACGCTTGTCGCGCGCATTCCTTCGATGTAATCATCGTGTTCCTGGATGATTTGGTTCGCGATTAAAAGAAGGTCAAACTCTTCAATAAACTTTCTATCAGACATAACGTTCCCGTCATTCAGTAATTCAATACTGCGAAGTATACCTATAATTTGCAGGTGATTATAACTCTATCTCGGTTTAATCAAGCAGATTATTGATTTCATCAAACGACCTAGGCTCACACTCGATTTCACACTTCAAAGGCAAAATATTTTGTGATGAGGAACAAAATTTACTGAATTCGATTAGCAGTAGTAAAGTTTGCCTGATTAGATATGTCGCTCAAAGACCTTTCAGAACCCTGTCTCTTTGAAGTATAAAGACGATGAATTGTCAACCAATCGAATCTGAATTTCAAAAAAGCAGTTGACCTTCTTTTCATCTCGCACAATAGTAAAAAAAGAAGCAATGAATTAGAACATTATGCGGGTAATCTCCGGTTCGGGGTTTTACTCGCATTATTATGAAGGACGTTAGAGTCAGTTATGGGTAAATCACTCGTTATAGTGGAGTCACCAGCCAAGGCAAAGACAATAAATAAGTACCTTGGTAAAGACTTTGTTGTTAAGTCTAGTGTTGGTCATGTGCGTGATCTGCCTACGGCCGGTCAAAGCACTGGTGAGAAAGCTGCTGCCATTTCAACAAAAGGGATGAGTGCTGAAGAGAAAGCACGAGTCAAGAAAGAGAAAGATCGTAAAGCGCTGATCAAAAAAATGGGGATTAACCCATATCATGACTGGGAAGCGAACTATCAGATTCTGCCGGGCAAAGAAAAAGTCGTCAGCGAGTTACAAAAATTAGCCAAAGATGCAGATTACGTTTATCTCGCAACCGATTTGGACCGCGAGGGGGAAGCAATCGCATGGCACCTTCGTGAGATCATCGGTGGCGATGAAGAGCGATACAAACGAGTAGTCTTTAACGAAATTACCAAAAATGCTATCCAGCAAGCTTTCCAGACTCCTGGTGAGCTGAATATGGATGGTGTTAACGCGCAGCAAGCACGTCGATTCATGGACCGTGTGGTTGGTTTTATGGTTTCTCCTTTACTATGGAAGAAAGTTGCGCGGGGCTTGTCAGCGGGCCGTGTACAGTCCGTAGCGGTTAAGCTGCTGGTTGAGCGTGAGCGAGAAATCAATGCATTCGTACCAGAAGAGTTCTGGGATATACACGCGAATACAAAGACCAAAGATAAAGCAGATTTTAAACTGCTTGTTGCTCAGAAAGATGGTGTTGTGTTCAAGCCTGTCAACGAGACAGAAACAAAAGCAGCCATGTCTGTGCTTGAAAACGCACGCTACGAAGTCTGCAAGCGGGAAGACCGCCCGACGAAAAGTAAGCCGTCTGCGCCATACATCACATCAACTCTGCAACAAGCTGCGAGTACACGTCTGGGCTACGGCGTTAAAAAGACCATGATGCTGGCGCAACGTCTGTATGAAGCGGGTTACATCACCTACATGCGTACTGACTCTACAAACTTGAGTGCAGAAGCTGTGGATGCCGTTCGTGACTTCATCGGTTCAGAGTTTGGTGACAAATATCTGCCTAAAACACCGCTAAAATACGGTAGCAAAGAGGGTGCGCAAGAAGCGCACGAAGCGATTCGTCCTTCTGATGTTGCTGTTAAGGCGGAAGACCTGCAAGGCGTAGACGCTGACGCTCACAAGCTTTATTCGTTAATCTGGAATCAGTTTGTAGCTTGTCAGATGACACCAGCAGAATACGATTCAACCACCATCAGTGTAAAAGCAGCGGAATACACCCTGAAAGCAAAAGGTCGTATTCTTAAGTTTGATGGTTGGACTCGTGTACAACGTCCAATGGGCAAAAATGAAGATACCATTCTTCCGGCAGTTCAACTTGGTGACACGTTAAGTCTTGAATCGCTTGATCCAAAACAGCACTTTACCAAGCCACCGGCGAGATACACTGAAGCGGCTTTAGTTAAAGAGCTTGAAAAGCGTGGTATTGGCCGACCTTCGACGTACGCATCTATCATCTCTACGATTCAGGATCGCGGTTACGTGAAAGTGGAACAGCGACGATTCTACGCAGAAAAAATGGGTGAAATCGTTACTGACCGTTTAGATGATAGCTTCAACGACCTGATGAACTACGACTTTACTGCACGAATGGAACAGAAGCTGGACCAGGTTGCAGAAGGCGAAGTGAACTGGAAAGCGGTACTCGACAACTTCTTCGCGGACTTTACTGGTGACCTTGAAAAAGCAGAGCAGGACGAGTCAGAAGGTGGGATGAAGCTTAACCACATTGTGATGACAGATATTGAGTGTCCGACTTGTGGCCGTCCTATGGGTATCCGTACAGCATCAACAGGTGTTTTCCTTGGTTGTTCTGGTTATGCGCTGCCGCCAAAAGAGCGTTGTAAAACCACCATTAACTTAGGTGACGAAGAAGGCATCATTAACGTCCTGGAAGAGGACGTGGAAACTGCAGCTCTTCGAGCCAAGAAACGTTGTCCTATCTGTGAAACAGCGATGGATGCGTATCTTATCGATGATAAACGCAAGATGCATGTTTGTGGTAACAACCCGAACTGTGAAGGCTACATTGTCGAATACGGTGAGTTCAAAGTAAAAGGCTACGATGGCCCGGTTGTTGAGTGTGACAAGTGTGGCTCTGACATGGTGCTTAAGAACGGTCGCTTCGGTAAATACATGGACTGTACCAGTGAAAGCTGTAAGAACACTCGTAAGATCCTGAAGAACGGCGAAGTCGCGCCACCGAAAGAAGATCCGGTGCATTTTCCTGAGCTTCCATGTGAAAACTCAGATGCTTACTTTGTACTGCGTGATGGTGCGTCAGGCCTCTTTATGGCTGCAAGTAACTTCCCTAAATCGCGTGAAACCAGAGCTCCGCTTGTTTCAGAACTTGCACGTTTCGAAGAGCGCTTACCTGAGAAGTTCAAATACCTTGCGACAGCGCCGCAGGAAGACCCGGATGGTCGTCCGGCAGTAGTTCGTTTTAGCCGTAAGACGAAAGAAAACTACGTTCGTTCTGAAGATGACGGAAAGCCAAGTGGCTGGACAGCGCTTTATATCGATGGCAAATGGGAAGTCACCGATAAGCGTAAAAAAGCGAAAGCATAAATTTAATTTGTGAATAATAAGGCAGCGGTATCGCTGCCTTATTTTTTACCTTTTTCAGCTACTCATTAAGTTTACATAAGAGAACTACTCTTACTGCTTAATGACCTAATCTACAAAATCTAACCTTAACTTCTCTCTATTTCATTTTACAGTCATAACCTTGAAGTAGCTTCGAGACAACTAACCGCCCGACATACTAAACTGGTTACAGCTTTAAAAGCTTGAGCCCGATGTGTAGTTATTTAGTTCGTAATTTGTTTTCACAATGTAATCCATTACTTTGTTAGCTGTGATCTGATTATCGTAATGGCCAAGATATACCTGTCTATGACACAGAAAGGTGCATTTAAAATTGTAATTAAGATTCAACTTAGATAATTTACAACAAAACAAGTGCAACTGAGTGCATTGTTTTGATGTTCGAAAAGTATAAACATCTAGATAGTTGTCGGTAGACACTATCGCGTTTCACCACGTAACAAGAACTCACAGAAGATCTGTGCGTGGCTTATAACTTGTTCACTCGATTCCCCATACAACATTCAATCGAGCGTGCATCCAATCCAAGCTATAACACAATGTGGAGAACAACAATGGCTGGTGTTTTGGGAATGATTCTTGCTGGCGGTGAAGGCTCTCGCTTAAGACCTTTAACTGAATCTCGTAGTAAACCTGCGGTACCATTTGGCGGTAGTTATCGATTAATCGACTTTGCGCTGAATAACTTTGTGAATGCGGATTTGATGCGTATTTACGTCCTTACTCAATTTAAATCTCAATCCCTGTTCCACCATTGAAAAAGGCTGGAACATTAACGGAATTACTGACCGTTTTATTGACCCGATCCCAGCGCAGATGCGTACTGGTAAACGCTGGTATGAAGGTACGGCTGATGCCATCTATCAGAATCTGCGTTTTATGGAGATGTCAGAACCAGACCAAGTCTGTATCTTTGGTTCTGACCACATTTATAAAATGGACATAAAACAGATGGTCAACTTTCATACGGAGAAGGGGGCTTCACTTACCGTTTCTGCGTTACGTATGCCGCTAAAAGAAGCATCTCAGTTTGGTGTCATTGAGGTTGACAGTGATGGGCGTATGGTTGGTTTTGAAGAAAAACCAGCTAACCCTAAATCCATTCCTGGAGACCCTGATTACGCGCTGGTTTCAATGGGGAATTATGTTTTTGAAGCTCAGGTACTCTTTTCTGAGCTGATTGAAGATGCCGAAAACGAAGCATCATCACACGATTTCGGTAAAGATATTATCCCTAAGATGTTCCCTCGAGGTGATGTGTTTGTATATGATTTCAGTACTAATGAAATCAGTGGTGAGAAAGAACAGGTTTACTGGCGTGATGTCGGTACAATCGACGCCTACTGGCAAGCACATATGGATCTGCTGGAAAAAGATGCGCCTTTCTCGCTATATAACCGCAAATGGCCGTTACATACTTATTATCCGCCATTACCCCCAGCGACATTCACTGATTCCGATAACGGTCGTGTGCAAATTATTGACAGCTTAGTGTGTAACGGAAGCTATATAAGAGGCTCGCGTATCGAAAAATCTGTACTTGGTTTTCGAAGTAATATTGCATCTGCTTGTGATATAAGCGAATGTATACTCCTTGGTGACGTTAAAATCGGCGAAGGCTGTGTTTTACGTCGGGTTATTGTGGATAAAAACGCTGATATTGCACCTGGCACTCAGATTGGGGTGAATCTGAAGGAAGATAAGAAACACTTCCATGTGTCAGATGATGGTATTGTCGTCATTCCTAAAGGAGCACGAGTTGGCTACTAACAAACTATCTATTCTGTTTGTAGCGTCTGAAGTCGAGGGATTGATTAAAAGTGGTGGCTTGGCAGATGTTGCCAAGGCACTGCCTGAAGCTCTTCACCAACTTCAGCAAGATGTACGAATCACTATTCCAGCATACAATGGCATTGAAAGGTTGGAAGAGGCAGAGGTACTGTTAGAAACGCAGTTAACATCATGGCCACACACTGAATACCGGGTTTTGCGGCTATTTTTGGGTGATGTCCCTGTATATTTGATCGATTGCCAACCATATTTTGACCGCCCATCTATGTATGCTGAGAATAACCAGGCATACACAGATAACGGGGAGCGTTTTGCTTTCTTCAGTGCGGCTTGTCTGGACATGCTACCTAAACTCGATTTCAGGCCTGATATTGTACATGCCAATGACTGGCATACAGGTCTCGTTCCGTTTTTATTGAAACACCGACACGCATCAGACCCGTTTTTTGTTAATACACATAGTGTTATTTCGATACACAATGCGGTGTTTAAAGGAGTATTCCGTTATGACGATGTGCAGTGCCTACCTGAGTTTCAGAACTATAATGTTCCTGATGCTGCGGTAAGCTCAACTCACATCTCAATGCTCAAAGCTGGTGTGCTGAATGCGGATAAAATAAATGCTGTAAGTCCAACCTATGCAGAAGAGTTGAAAACGGACCTTGGCAGTCATGGCATGTCGTGGGAGTTCCAACAGAGGGCAAACGACTTGGTTGGAATACTCAACGGCTGCGATTACTCAGCTTGGAACCCCGAAACCGATACTTATTTGCCAGTCAACTATCAGGCAAATGAGCAAAGCATGGTAGAAGGGAAAAAGGCGTGTAAGAAAGCCCTGCAAAAACGTCTGAATTTGGAGCAAAAAGAGTGTGCACTGTTTGGTATGGTTTGTCGCCTTACTATGCAAAAAGGGGTTCACTACTTATTACCTGCTTTACAGGATTTCCTTAAGCATGACGTGCAGTTGGTTTTGGTCGGAACCGGCGATCCTTCTCTTGCTGCACAGTTAGAAGACGTTGCCGCTCAGTTTTCTGACAAGTTTGTCTTCGTCGAGGCGTACGATAACGAACTGGCACATTTAGTCGAGGCCGGATCTGACTTCTTCTTAATGCCTTCAGAATTTGAGCCGTGCGGTTTAAACCAAATCTATAGTATGGCGTATGGTACCTTGCCGATTGTCCGAGGCGTTGGCGGCCTTAAAGACAGTGTTAATGACTATGATGCAGACCCAACGGATGCAACTGGATTTGTGTTCTATGAACCAACTCCTCAGGCTCTGTTGTTAATAATGCTACGCGCTCTGCTTCTTTACGCCCAAGATAACGATGAAGTAAAACGCGTCCAGTTACATGCGATGCAAAAAGATTTTTGTTGGAGAAAAGCCGGTGAAGAGTATCTGAAGCTTTATCATTCCGCTTTAAAACTCGTTTTCCCGCACTGACGCGTTCAGAGTTGCCTAAAATTGTAACAAAAGGCACCTTAACTGGTGCCTTCATTATCTTGAGTCCACCGTTTGTGGTAGGATTGCTCTTCGCATTAAATAACATTATTTTTATTGTGGAATATGCCTAAGTCACTACTTTTTCATAAAACCTACTTACACCCCACCAGTAATGAGTGGGTTGTTTTCGTGCATGGTGCTGGTGGCAGTTCTTCCATTTGGTTTAAGCAGATTAAAGCGTATAAACAACACTTTAATTTGCTGCTGATTGATCTGAGAGGGCACGGAAAGTCAAATCAGTTATTGAAAGAGCTTATTACGAGTCGTTACACCTTTACTGAAGTTACGCAGGACATATTAAAAGTATTGGATCACCTGAAAATCCAATCAGCGCATTTTGTTGGTATGTCACTAGGGACCATTATCGTTCGAAACTTGGCCGAATTGGCTGCGGAACGCGTGAATTCAATGGTTTTGGGGGGGGCAGTTACCCGGCTGAACACACGGTCACAAATTCTCGTAACGCTGGGTAATTTCGGTAAACATATTTTACCTTATATGTGGATGTATAAGCTCTTCGCGTACATCGTCATGCCACAACGTAATCAACGTGAATCGCGTTTGCTGTTTGTTCGCGAAGCCAAAAAGCTTTGTCAGAAGGAGTTTAAGCGCTGGTACACTTTAGCGTCAGATGTGAATCCCTTAATGCGATATTTTAAAGACAGAGAGTTACCAATTCCGACACTCTATTTAATGGGAGACAGGGATTATATGTTCATTCAACCCGTTAAAGAGATGGTCGCGGCACACAAGCTTAGCGTACTGCGTGAAATCCCGAACTGCGGCCATGTTTGTAACGTAGAGCGTCCTGAAGACTTCAATCAGCATTCGATTGAGTTTATTAAGCAGCAGTGCTTAATAGCTTAATATTCCAATTTGTTTTAGAGCAGCCTAATGCTCATCTATTTGATGACCACATCGCCAACACGCTCCAAATTGCCCCTCATTCATTTCTGAGCACACTGAGCAGCGCCAATCCTGGTAAGTATTTGGCTGAGCCTGCATCTGGTAAGCATCAACAATAACCGAAGCTTTCATCTGTTGTTCAGGCGCGAACAACCATATGTAGGGATCGGTTTCATCACTGAACGGCAGCTCACCTTTTAAACCAAAAAGTCCTTCACCGCGAACTTCGCACTGTATTTGCTCAGTTTTAAGTAAGCCGCAAACGATATGCGCCTCTGCAGGGTTTTTGGCAATAAATATTTTCATTGAAGATGTCCGTTTTGCTCAGTTTGATTGGGTCTTAGTTTATTCATCACCCATCTGGCAATAATAGGAAACAAGCCCAGTAAAGCAAATGATGCTAAAACTCCGGGAGATACGATACCGGAAAGGCTATCTATTGTGGCCAACTGTGTACCGGCGTTCAGGTATACAGCAGTGCCCGGGAGCATACCGACTTGGCTTGTTAGATAAAATCGACTCACTGACATCGGAGTCAGTCCCATCAACAAATTAATCAGGAAAAACGGGAAGACAGGAATTAAGCGTAATGAAAGCAGGTAGAATGCGCCGTCTTTTTCTACGCCGTTATTGATCGCAGAAAGTTTATTTTCGAACTTGGTTTGAACCCAATCTCTTAATAGGTAGCGACTACTAAGGAAAGCAAGGGTAGCGCCTATGGTGCTCGCAAATGAGACTAACATTAAGCTGGTCCAAAAACCGAATAGTGCGGCTCCCAGTAAGGTCACCACAGCAGCGCCGGGGATTGAAAACGCAGTAATTAAAACGTAAATCAGGAAATAGAGGGTCGCGGCAAACAGGAAATTTTGCTCGATATACGCGTTTAGCGCTTCTTGTTGAGCTTTGGCGTTCTCTAAAGTGAGGTATTGGCTAAAACTTGCAGCCAGTACAATGATCGTTAACAGTAGGATTAACCCAAAAATCAGTTTCTTATTCATATTTTACTCCAGAAGGGTTACCTTTTCCCAACTCATAACGGATACAGTAGGTATAGACAGCTTGAGGCAGAAAAAAATTTCAAAAAAAAACCGCAGACGAAGCTGCGGTTTTAGAAGTTTAAGGAAATTTAGCTGAATACTTATCTCGAAAGAGCGTTTTTCAACTCTTCTCGTCTAGATTGAGGTACGACGCTCCAATGAGTGCCGTTTATTGCGCCTTCTAAGGCCCAGAGCAGTTCAATGCTAACCTTTGCTGAGTGAGAGTCACGTATCGCTTTATAAGCGCTTAGTGCACCTTCTTCTTCAAGCTGTTCTACTGATTCAATACCAGCTTTTTTTAGCATTCGCTCTGTAGCGAGCCTTAAGTTAGGCAGATCTTTCAATCTGTCTGGCTTGCTAGTTGCTTGTTGTTTTTTTTCTAATTTAGCTTGTTCTAATGACTGCTTCGCCACTTCGACTAAGCGCTCACTTGATTCCCATAAGTCGTTGGAAATCGCGTAGTACTTAGTAACTACCGGAAACCCACGCTTTTTATAAACGTACGGTTTTAGTCCTTGTGTCTCGAAGTTAGATGAAGTCTGTTGGTCTGCTCGTATATGAAGTTGATCATTTACAACAAGTGCAAACATCGTTTCATCTGCGAAAAGCCCGAAGCCACCAAACATAGAGCGCGACTTGATCGTGCCAAGTGGCTCAAATAGCTTCATAGAATCTTTGAGTATCGGTTTATCCATGATGTGTTATCTCGGTGTAATTAATATTACGCCACCAAAAGTCAGGTCCGAGAGAATAGCAAATACATACAAGAATAATGTCATTAAAGGGTAAACTCATTATATGCATATTTGCCATCGGCAACCCCGCTACCTTTCATTCTATCAAATGGTTAAGGCCGGAAGCTTTGCGTCCCACCCTTTCGGATGGTTTGCCCTGTGCGTGACCATATGAGGATACTTGTTATCTTGAATTAACATCACGTTTTAGCGATCAAAATGTGATTTTCCTTCAAAAAATTGCAAGGTATTTATGGGTGCTTGTTCATATGTAAAAGATGTGATTATGCATGAGCTAGTTACTGTGTGATATGGATTGTAATTATATAAAACAGTGCTTTACTAATGTTATTTTTACGGTATGGGACTACGATAAAGAGACTAAAAATTTAATTTATCTGGATAAAAATAAGCGCTCATTAAGAGCGCTTATGGAGAGTTAGTTAAGTTTCTTTACCGTATTTCGGACGACCAACTCTGGTTGCATTTCAAAAATGCGTTTTTCGTGGTCTTTATCTTTAATACGTTCTAGTAGAATTTCGAACGCATTTTTACCAACACGACGTTTAGGTTGGTGAATCGTCGTCAATGGCGGAGAGAAGTATTCTGCCAACTCAATGTTGTCATAACCAATTACGGAAATATCGTCAGGGATCTTGATGCCGTTTTGCTGTAAGCGACTCATAAGGCCTAATGCCATCGTATCGTTAAAGCAGAAAACCGCTGTTGGGCGTTTTTCCATTGCCGTAATTTTATCCGCAACCAAAACAGCAGTGTCACACTCGAAATTCCCTTCAAGAATCCAGTCTTCATTCACAGGAATGTTTGCTTCTGCCATTGCTCGGCGGAAGCCGACTATACGCTCTTTACAGGCTAACTTATCAAAATGGCCGCTTAGGCAAGCAATATCAGTATGACCGTTTTCGATCAGATATTTGGTTGCGATGTAACCGCCTTCTTCTGAGTTATCCATGATTTTGTCGGCTTGTGAACTTTCCGGACCCCAGTCCATGACAACTTTTGGAATGTTAGAGTGGCGGTCGAGCATCTCATTTAGCTCTTCCGTTAAGTCAGAACACATGACTAAGATCCCATCAACGCGTTTTTCCGCAAGCATACGAATGTAATCGCGTTGCTTTTCGTAGATACCACCGGTATTACATAAGATCAGTGTGTAACCTTGACGGTAACAGTAGCTCTCAACACCATCAATGACTTCAGAGAAGAACAGGTTAGTCGATTGCGTTACCAACATACCAATAGTACGAGTTGAGTTACATTTCAGACTGCGAGCAACCGCACTTGGTGCATAGTTAAGCTCATCAACTGCTTTCATAACTTTTTCTTGCGTTGCTTCTGCAACAAAACGCGTCTTATTGATAACGTGTGAAACTGTGGTGGTTGAAACGCCGGCTAATCGAGCAACGTCTTTTATAGTGGCCATAAATGGTGTCCTGTATCGAGCTACTTAATATACCATTGAAGATAAACCGTTCTGCCTAATCCCTTTCGCAAACTCAGTGCAATAATCGCTTGCACACAGAGTTCGCATAGCGTTGGTTTCTCCTGAAACAGTAAAAGGTTTGTAGCGATATAATAGGCTGAGGCTGCCGATTTTCCTAAATTGAGCGAAATAGCGAACTTCAACCTGTAAAGAAAACACAAAAACCGCTATTATTTCAGCGGTTTACATGAAAATCATATTTAATCGTTTGCGTTCACATTTTAGCTCTATATGGACGAGCTCGCAATAATAACAGCAATAATTTTGCGTATTTCAAGTCACATTTTGATGGCTAAAAAAGTTAGTGTTTTCAATCAGGTTAACGCAAGAGAAAATCCGCAAACCTGGTGTGAGAATTTTCTGAAAAAAGACAATGCCTATTCACCAGTAAGATAAGTACTGTCTAGTTTGCAAAATGCAACGAGTAATTGTGCAACGCTGGCATAGAAACCAAACTCATCTAATTGATGACACTTTGCAGAGAATTGAGGCAACCAAGACATGAGTTGATGCTCAATGAAATGGTTCTGCTGAACAAAGGCTTCTTCCATATGCTTTTCCTGCTCGTACTCGTTGGAGCGAATGATCATGTTGCCCAAAAAATCGAGTTCTACGGCTAGGTGATCAGCAGGTTCGTTAAGTTTGTCATCGACTTGTACACCAAAATCTGCCATCAACTTTGCCATTTCTTCCGCTGGCTTATCGTTTAGTAAACCAGATTTACCGATATACATAGAAGCATAGGGCAGAGCACCGTACTTTTCTGTTTTAAGAAACAATTCACAAAAGTCAGCTGCTAATTCAAGCTGAGCGTCTTCACGGTCTTGCAGCCGGTTTAGTGCATCGACGAGGTTATTAACCGCGAGTTTCAGAGACTCGTTTTCACCTAAGCCAGCTAAAAAACTACGAATTTCTACACTGTGGTAAGCCTCTAGATCTTTGTCGGTCAGCTCTTTGGCGAACAAGCTAGAAAACCACCAGTAAATTTCGGCACGTTTTTCATTAAAAGCTTTCACTTCTTGCATTTCAGGCTCCTGAATTATGCTTTATGTTTTGCATCAGAATATAAATAACGAATGTCCTTTAAGTGTAATCAAATAAAATGAACAGCAGTAACTATAATTATGAAGTTTTATAAGGAAATATGTCTGTTTATTAACAGTGTCCGGTAAGCTTGTTTTGAGTCAACAAAATCGTTAAATATTGCTTTTTCGTGTGTCTGTGACTAGAAATGTTAATAGTTATGAATAGAATAAAACTCTGATAATAAATGACGGAAAGTGGTGTAAATGAGCTATCACGTATTAGTCGTAGAGGATGATATTGTAACTCGAAGTAAGTTAGCGGGTTATTTCCAAAGTGAAGGTTATACTGTGAGCGAAGCAGAAAGCGGCGCAGAGATGCGGGAAGTACTGCAAGCGGAAAAAGTAGACCTTATCATGCTGGATATTAACCTGCCGGGCGAAGATGGCCTGATGCTTACGCGTGAATTACGCAGCCAATCGGATATTGGTATTATATTAGTCACAGGACGCACGGATAGCATTGATAAAATTGTTGGCCTGGAAATGGGGGCAGACGATTATGTCACCAAGCCTTTTGAACTCAGGGAATTACTAGTTCGAGTAAAAAATCTGTTATGGCGTATATCGATTGCGCGTGACGGGTCGAGTAAAGCCGCTAGCGAAGCAAACGAGCAACATATTGTACGTTTTGGCGAGTGGACATTTGATATTCAACGCCGTGCGCTCAGCCGAAATGGTGAACCTGTCAAATTAACGAAAGCGGAATATGAGCTGCTGGTTGCTCTATCTTCACACCCGAACAAAGTATTAAGTCGCGAACGTATTTTGAATATGATCAGTCATCGTGTTGATGCGCCTAATGACCGTACTATCGATGTTCTGATTCGACGAATGCGCGCTAAAATGGAGTTTGATCCGAAGAACCCGCAAATTTTTGTGACGGTTCATGGTGAAGGTTATATGTTCGCTGGTGATTAAAACACAGAAGATGAGAATTTAAAAAGGAGAGCATTCGCTCTCCTTTTTGGTACTGGTAAGCTGCCGAATGTAATGCAGCCAGTACGATTGCTATTTAGGCTCAACCATAGGCGTATCAGCGACAGTATCACGCATGCGTTGCCAGATACTGCCGAGATACTCATGCCAGAAAACTTCGGTTTGCTCTAAGTAGCGAGCTTTAGGCGAGTATTTATCCCAGGACTGGGTGATTTCCTCACTCGCTAAGAAGTTAGTCGGTGCTGGGATTGGCTTAATTCCCGCGGCATGAAACTCATACAATGAACGGCTCATGTGGCTAGCCGAGGTCACCAGGACAATATTCTTCTGCTGAACAAACGCCGCAGCTTGACGAGCTTCCTCCCAGGTATCTTTTGCGTCTTCCAATAAAATAATATCGGATTTTGCAACGCCGATAGCGAGAGCGACGTTCGCCATCATTCGGGCATGACTGGTTTCAGAACCACCCGCATAGCCGGATAGAATTAACTTTGCACCGGGATACATACGTAAAATGCGAATGCCTTCGGTTAAACGCATCAGGGCTGCGCGACTTAACTGAGACGTCGGTGGAATCTCGTCGTCGACGATATGGCCATTACCCAGAACCATAACGTAGTCGATAGTGCCGGACACTGGCAAAAATGCTTTGTGCTCACGTTCTAGAGGCATAAGAAGCTTGGTTGAGACAGGTTGGAACGCAACACAGAAAATTCCGACAAAAGAAAATAAAACAACGAAGCAGCCAGTTTTACGTTTGGTAGTAAAACTAATGAGGACAAGGCCCAATAAGCCTATCAGCAACAGTGCTGGTAGGGGCATCAGCAAGGCTGACACAACTTTTTTCAGCTCAAACATACATAAATAGTCCGAAAAAACATCAATTGACAATAAAAATGGGAATAACCCTCTTTATTCCTGCTTTTCTTGTGCCAGAATAGCGGCACAATCCGTAATGATAACTCAGCAGAAGTGACAGAAGACCGCAATTTCGACGATATCGCCCACAAATTTGCAAAAAATATATACGGCTCCGACAAAGGAGAGATCCGTCAAATCATTGTGTGGGAAGATTTTCAACAGATTCTAAGTGAATTAGAGGCAGAACAGCAACCTCTGGAAGTATTAGATGCTGGTGGTGGTTTAGCACAAATGTCTCAAAAGCTTGCTAAGCTCGGACATCGTGTCGCTTTATGTGATCTATCTTCGGAAATGCTGCAACTAGCTAAACAGAATATTGAAAATAATGGTTTGCTTGAGCAGTATCGCTTGATTCATTCACCGGTGCAATCTATTGGCGAGCACATGGAAAGTCAGGTGGATTTTGTTATGTTTCACGCTGTGATGGAGTGGCTGGTTGATCCCAGGAGCGCTCTAGAAACCGTGCTGGAACAAGTAAAACCGGGAGGTATCGCTTCGGTGATGTTCTATAACCACCATGGTTTGGTCTACAAAAATGTGGTGTGTGGAAACATACCACATGTGCTGGACGGCATGCCTCACCGAAAAAGATTTAAACTACAGCCGCAAAAAGGCCTGAAGCCAGAAGAAGTCTATCAGTGGATAGAAAACTCGGGGTTCAGTATTTGTGGTAAATCTGGTATCCGCTCATTCAGTGATTACATAGGTAATATGCAGTACATGGGTGATTACGAGTTTGAAGATGTATTGGCGCTAGAAAAACAACTTTGTCGACAAGAGCCATACCTCTCATTGGGCCGCTACATTCACGTGTGGGCCAAAAAGAAATAAAAACAGGAATAACAATGAGTGAGATGACTCTCAATGCTGCAGATCAACCAATAGATGAATTGGTTGGCTGGGTTAAGCAGCAAGATTTCTCGTTGAACCTGACCACAGAGCGACTGGCTTTTTTGATTGCTATCGCGGTACTGAGTAATGAAAGGTTTGACGATGAATTGGGTGAAGGTGAACTGCATGATGCGTTCGCTATCGTCACTCGATTTTTTGATGAGACGGGCGAAGCCTCTGCTTTTCGAGCCAACAACGCCATCAACGAGATGGTTAAGCAGCGTCTTATCAGCCGTTTTGTCAGTGAAGTGACTGACGGTGCGAGTATTTACCGCTTGTCGCCGTTAGCGATAGGGATTACTGATTATTACGTGCGTCATCGCGAGTTCTCAAAACTGCGCCTGTCTATCCAGCTGTCTATGGTGGCGGATGAGATGGCGAAAGCGATTGAAGCGGCAAAAAAAGGCGGCACACCGGGTCACTGGAAGAAAAATGTGTACGGAGTACTCAAGTATTCTGTAGGCGAGATCTTTGATCAAATCGATCTTAACCAACGTGTGATGGATGAGCAGCAACAGTCTGTTAAACAACAGATTGCAGACTTGCTGAACAAGGATTGGCGCGAAGCCATCAATAACTGTGAAGCGTTATTGTCGGAAACGTCCAGCACGCTGAGTGAGCTTCAGGATACGCTACAGGCGGCCAGTGATGAGTTGCAAACTCAGTTGCTCGATATTCAGGAGCTGGTCTACGGCGATCCTGAGCTTGAGTTTATTGAGGAGGCCTTGTTTGGTCTGCAAATGAAGCTGGACCGAATCACAAGCTGGGGTCAGCAAGCGATAGACCTCTGGATCGGCTATGACCGCCATGTGCACAAGTTTATCCGTACTGCGATTGATATGGATAAGAACCGAGCATTCAGCTCGCGATTACGTCAATCCGTCAAAGATTATTTTGATATGCCTTGGTATCTCACTTACGCAGATGCTGAGCGACTGTCCGACCTCCGCGATGAGGCCTTGGTACTCCGTGATGACGAGGTAACAGGCCAGGTTCCGATGGAAGTGGAATATGAAGAGTTTAAACAGGTCAATGATGAGCTGTCTGAGCGTATTGGTGGCATGCTAAAAGCACATAAAGAGCAAGACACACCAATAGACTTAAGTGTGGTGCTGCGAGATTACCTTGCACAGCATCCATATACTCATCACTTTGATTTAGCCCGGATTATTGTTGATCAGGCTGTTCGTCTTGGTTATTCGGAATCGGATTATCAAGCTATTCAGCCAGACTGGAAATCTATCAACGAATTTGGGGCAAAGGTACAAGCGAATGTCATCGATCGATACTAATGAACACATGCCAGACAAACTGGCCAAAGCAATTTCTAACCCTCTGTTCCCGGCACTAGATAGTATGCTCAGGGCAGGGCGTCATATCTCAAGCGAAGATTTAGACAACCATGCACTGTTGTCAGATTTTGAAATTGAGTTGTCTTCTTTCTACCAGCGCTACAACACTGAGTTGGTTAAAGCACCTGAAGGTTTCTTCTATCTCCGTCCGCGTTCTACTTCTCTGATCGGCCGTAGCGTTCTGTCTGAGCTGGATATGCTGGTGGGCAAGGTATTGTGTTTCCTTTACCTTAGCCCGGAGCGTCTGGCGCATGAAGGCATTTTCACCAATCAGGAACTTTACGACGAAATGCTCTCACTCGCGGATGAGAAAAAGCTCATGAAGCTGGTGACCAACCGAGCAACTGGTTCGGATCTGGATAAAGAGAAACTGTTTGAGAAAGTGCGTACTTCGCTGCGTCGTCTGCGCCGTCTTGGGATGATCATCAATATCGGCGAAACCGGTAAGTTCAGTATCAGTGAAGCGGTTTTCCGTTTTGGCGCTGACGTACGTGTCGGTGATGATATGCGTGAGGCGCAATTGCGTCTGATCCGTGACGGTGAAGCAGTAGTTCATACCCAAGAGCCAAGCCAGGGTAGTCTGTTGTCATCTGAAGAAGACCAAGAAGAACCGGGTCATGAAGACCAATCGCCAGACGAACTGACACAAGAAAAAATCACAGAAGAGAGTGAAGCATGAGCATGATTGAGCGCGGTAAATATCAATCGCTGACCATGGTCAACTGGAACGGCTTCTTTGCCCGTACATTTGATATTGATGGTCTGGTTACCACTCTCTCTGGTGGTAACGGTGCAGGTAAATCAACCACAATGGCGGCATTTATTACCGCTTTAATCCCTGACCAGACGTTACTTCATTTCCGTAATACCACAGAAGCGGGCAGTAGCCAGTCATCTCGTGACAAAGGACTGTATGGTAAGCTGCAACCGGGCGCGTGTTACGCAGCGCTTGATGTGGTTAACTCACGTAACCAGCGCCTGTTGTTTGCGGTAAAACTGCAGCAAGTGGCGGGTCGTGACAAAAAAGTAGACATCAAACCGTTTGTTATCCAGGGCCTTCCAAGTCATGTTAAACCAACGGATATCTTGGTTGAAAGCGTATCAGCGACGCAGGCTCGTGTACGTCAGATTAATGAAGTCAAAGAGTCGGTTGCTGAATTTGAAGGCGTTCAGTTTAAGGCGTTCTCCTCGGTAGTTGAATACCATGCGCAAATGTTTGAGTTCGGTGTGATCCCGAAGAAACTGCGTAACTCCGGCGACCGTTCAAAATTCTACCGACTGATCGAAGCATCGCTTTACGGCGGCATTTCCAGTGCAATTACCCGCTCGCTGCGTGATTACCTTCTGCCACAAAACGGCGGGGTAAAGAAAGCATTTCAGGATATGGAATCGGCTCTGCGTGAAAACCGTATGACGCTGGAAGCAATCAAAACCACACAAGCTGACCGTGACTTGTTCAAACACTTGATCACTGAGTCTACTAACTACGTAGCTGCTGACTACATGCGTCATGCGAATGACCGTCGTAATAAGCTTGAACAAACGCTGTCACTGCGTTCAGAGTTGTTTGGTTCCCGCGAGACTTTGATTGAACAAAACAATCTGCTTAACCGTGTCCAGGAAGAACTTGAGCTTCTTTTAGACTCTGAGTCTGCATTAGAGCAAGACTATCAAGCAGCTTCGGATCATTTGCAGCTTGTGCAAAATGCGCTGCGTCAGCAAGAGAAAATTGAGCGCTACCAAGAAGATCTTGAAGAGCTCAATGAGCGTCTTGAAGAGCAGATGATGGTCGTTGAAGAAGCGCAAGAACGCGTGATGATGGCCGAAGAGCAGGCGACAGTTTCTGAAGAAGAGGTTGATAGCCTTAAGACTCAACTAGCTGATTACCAACAAGCTCTCGATGTTCAGCAAACTCGCGCACTGCAATATCAACAAGCGGTTCAGGCTCTTGAGAAAGCGAAACAGTTACTTAGTGATGACAGCCTGACAGCAGAATCAGCGCAGGCATTAGTTGCAGAGCTTAAGAGTAAAGAAGCGGAAAGCACCAACGCACTGCTGTCGGTTAAGCACAAGCTCGATATGTCTTCAGCGGCAGCAGAGCAGTTTGAAACGGCGCTTAAGCTAGTACAAAGCATTGCCGGTCGGGTTGAGCGTAAAGATGCGTCTGAACATGCGAAAACTGCGATCGTTAAAGCGCGCGAATCTCAGCAGGTAGCACAGAACGAACAACAATGGCGAGCTCAGCATCGTGATCTTGAGCGGAGCTTAAACCAGCAGCGCCAGGCACGTGAACTGGTAACCGAATACCAGAAACAGTTCCATGTTGAGCTCACGGACGAAATCGCATTCGAGCAGGAACGTGAACGTCACGCAATGCAGATTGAATCGTTAGAAATGACGCAGGAAGAGGTACGTGAACAACGTAGCGAACAGCGCCGTTTAGAGCAGGATTCAGCGGCAGAAATTAATAAGCTTGAAGCGATTGCCCCAACATGGATTGCGGCAAACGATGCACTGGAGAAACTGCGTGAGCAAAGCGGTGCAGAGTTGGAGAACAGCCAGGCTGTAATGAGCCAGATGCAGGTTGTGCTTGAGCAGGAGAAAGAACAGTCTCTGGCTAAAGACAAATTGGCGGAGCGTCGTACCCAGCTAGAGAGCGAAATCGAACGTCTGGCTTCACCGGGTGGTTCGAACGATCCTCGTCTAAAAGGCCTTGCAGATACACTAGGCGGTGTGCTGCTGTCTGAAATCTACGATGATATTACTATTGATGATGCGCCGTACTTTAGTGCTATGTACGGTCCGGCTCGTCATGCAATCGTCGTTTCTGACCTGTCAGATATTGAAGAGAAACTGGTTGAGCTAGATGACTGCCCTGAAGACTTGTACATCATTGAGGGCGACATTGACGCCTTTGATGACAGTTCATTCGATGCCGAAGAGTTAGAAGGCGCAGTATGCGTGCGTATGAACGCGCGTCAAATGCGTTACTCGCGTTTACCTGAAATTCCACTCTTTGGCCGTGCGGCACGTGAGCAGCGTTTGGAGTTATTGCGTAACGAGCGCGAAGAAGTGGTTGAGAAGCACGCCAAAGCAGCATTCGACTCACAGAAGATGCAGCGTTTATACCAAGCGTTCAACCAGTTTGTGGCTCACCACATTCAAGTGGCGTTTGAAGCTGACCCAGAGCAAGCGTTGGCTGATGTGCGTGAAAAACGTAATCAGATCGCACGTGTCCTTGCTGATTTAGAAGCGAAAGAACAGCAACATCGTTCCCAGTTACAAGCCAGCAAGCAAGCTTTGTCATCACTCGACAAATTGGCTCCGAACATGGCTCTGATTGAAGATGACACGCTGCAAGCGCGCTTTGATGAGTTAGAAGAGAAAATTGCCCAGCTGTCAGAAGCCAAAGCATTTTTGAACAACCACGGCAAAACAGTCTCTGAACTTGAGAAGATTGCGTCAGCGCTTGATGCTGACCCAGAACAGTTTGATGCGTTAGAAGCAGAATACCAAGCGGCAGATGAGCAGTTGCAAGAGCTGAAGAAGCAAATCTTTGCTCTGTCGGATCTGGTAGAACGTCGTCACTATTTTGCCTACTCAGATTCTGTTGATCTGCTTAACCAGAGCAGCGAACTGAGCGAGCAGCTAAAAGCCAAGCTGGTTCAGGCAGAGCAAATGCGTACTCGTTCTCGCGAAGAGCTGAAACAAGCACAAGGCCAGATGAACCAGTACAACCAAGTTCTGGCTTCGCTGAAGAGTTCACATCAGGCGAAGCTGGAAACGGTTCAGGAGTTCAAGCAAGAGCTGCAAGAGTTTGGTGTTAACGCTGATGAAGGTGCTGAAGAGCGTGCAATGCGCCGTCGTGACGAGTTGCAAGAGCGTCTGCACACCTCTCGCAGTCGCAAGAGTGAGCACGAACGTACCATCACCTCTACTGAGCTAGAGAT
Source organism: Vibrio sp. B1FLJ16 (assembly GCF_905175385.1). Taxonomy (NCBI): domain Bacteria; kingdom Pseudomonadati; phylum Pseudomonadota; class Gammaproteobacteria; order Vibrionales; family Vibrionaceae; genus Vibrio; species Vibrio sp. B1FLJ16. The sequence goes on along the minus strand of NZ_HG992749.1, from coordinate 1,973,045 downwards.
GAAAGGTTTGGCAAAACGTCTTAAGAAGGTTCAGAAAGAGTACGTTGAGCTGCGTACCTTCGTCGTTGCAGCGAAAGCAGGTTGGTGCTCGGTGCTACGTTTAGCGCGTGAAAATGACGTTGAACGTCGTCTGCACAAACGTGAACTAGCTTACATGTCAGCCGATGAACTGCGTTCAATGTCAGATAAATCATTGGGCGCACTACGTTTAGCTGTTGCGAACAATGATGATCTGCGTGATGCACTGCGCCTGTCAGAGGATAACTCCCGACCTGAACGTAAGGTTCTGTTCTACATCGCAGTCTATCAGCATCTTCGCGAGCGTATCCGACAGGACATCATTCGCACCGATGATCCGGTAGAAGCGATCGAAGAGATGGAAGTGGAGCTGGCGCGTCTGACTGAAGAGCTGACTCAGCGTGAAAACCGTCTGGCAATCAGTTCTGAGTCGGTAGCGAGCATCATCAAGAAAACCATTCAGCGTGAGCAAAACCGTATTCGTATGCTTAACCAGGGCTTGTCGAATATCTCGTTCGGTCAGGTTAAGGGCGTACGTCTGAACGTGAAGATCCGCGAAAGTCACGAAGTACTGTTAAACGGTCTGTCTACTCAGCAAGAGCAACATAAAGACCTGTTTGAGTCCGCGCGCTTCACCTTCTCAGAAGCGATGGCGAAGCTGTTCCAGCGTGTGAATCCACATATCGATATGGGCCAACGTTCTCCTCAAGTACTGGGCGAAGAGTTGCTGGATTACCGTAACTACCTAGAGCTGAGTGTGGAAGTAAACCGCGGCTCTGATGGTTGGCTACAAGCAGAATCTGGCGCGTTATCAACGGGTGAGGCGATCGGTACTGGTCAGTCAATTCTGTTGATGGTGGTTCAGAGCTGGGAAGAAGAGTCACGCCGTCTGCGTAGTAAAGATATCGTGCCGTGTCGTCTGTTGTTCCTTGACGAGGCAGCCCGTCTGGATGCGAAATCTATTTCAACGCTGTTTGAACTGTGTGACCGTTTGGATATGCAGCTTCTGATTGCTGCTCCAGAGAATATCAGCCCAGAGAAAGGGACTACCTACAAGCTGGTACGTAAGGTGTTTAAAGATCACGAACACGTACACGTTGTTGGTCTGCGAGGTTTTGGTCAAACAGACAAACCAAAGAGCGAAGCTCAGCAAATGATTGAAGAGTTTGAGGCTTAAATTCTAGCTTTTACTTTTCACCGTTAAGTAAAAATGCCCGCTAACGTTAGCGGGCATTTTTTATTCCTAGTCATTCTGGACAGCGACGAAGGAGTGTGATTCAGAATCTACTCTTCGATCGCTTTGTTGCATGGGTAAATCCTTAAATATCTCAGCACGCTTATATTAGATTCCTAGTCTCGCTAAGGCTCGCTGGAATGACTGAACTTTGATATGCAGGTGTTGTTTGTGATGGATCCACATTCTGGTTAGCACGTAGAGCGTTCTTTCGACGTTGACTGTCGGTATTGCTTTGGCGAGCATCCGCTCCATTTACGAAAGGCATGGCGAAAATTGGCACTGTCGGAAAAGCCGACTCGCTCCGATATCTCTTCAATACTGATGTGTGTGGAAGCCAGATAATGACGAGCTAAGTGAAAGCGTACCTGATCAAGAATCTGCTGGTAGCTTGTGTCTTCTGATTTTAGGTGACGGCTTAAAGTTCTTGAAGACATTCCCAGTTCTGCAGATAAGGTTTCAATAGAGGGATAACAGCCGGGACGTTCAACAAATATTTGGGTTATCTTATCTTTTAAGCTTATGTTTCCGCTGACTTTCGCCAGTAGCTCATCACAGGACTTCAGGCACAGTTGTAACGTGCTAGGGTTTGCTGCGGGTAATGGTTCATATACGCTTTTTGCATCAAACTGCCACTCCAGGCAGTCGCTGTCGAACTCGATCTCGCAGTGAAATACCTGCTTATACATCTCGCTGTATTCCGGCTCCGGATAAGGAAAACGAATCACCGTCGTAGGGAAAGGATGCCGCATGACTTCTTCACATAAGTTCTGTATGACAGCAAACCAGTACTCACAGTAGAAAGGCAGTAGTGCTTGCAGGTCTGTCAGTTGCTCAGCACGGAAATAACCTTGGTTATCTTCAATCCACATTCTCTTTTTCAGAACGGGCCCAGCAAGACGCAGATATTTAAATCCCATCACCAGAGCATCAAGCAAAGTGTTACTGCTTAATACGGCATAGCCAAGTACGCCGAAATCACTGAATTTCGCTTCTTGTCCTATCTTTAGTCCTAATCCTTGCTCTTCTGCATGAGCAAGTGCATTGGTAAATACAGCCAGTTTTTGTGCAAGCGTGATGTGCGTTTCTGGGATATAGAGCTGGGAAGCACTGATACCACTGCCTTCAAGTAATACTTCCACGCTTACATCGGGCTCTAAATATCGCTTTAGTAATTGTAGGTCTAGGATGCCAAATGCTTGTTTATCCGGATCGTAAGCTGCGGTGTATTCCATGTTCTTCCTCTCTGTAAACAGACTGATTTTACTGCTTTCTGGCACGTTTTTCTGTGCGCCCAATCCGCAAACTTGTCCGAATATCACCGGTTTTTGTCATTATGCAACCTGTGCTAGATGTAATAAAAATGTTGTAATCTAATAAAAAGTAAAATGGGAAAGAGATATGACTGTACTTGCAACACACGAAGACAATGTGACGTGTAATGAAAACATTAGTGAAGATACTCAAGTAAACAGTGAACTACAGACCTGGTTCGGTGAACTGAAATCAGCCTATCAGGCAGAACCATTGGCGGAATATGAAGTTCGCAAGCAGCGTTTAGTAGCCCTTAAAAAACAACTTTCTCGCTATCAGGATGTGTTAGCACAAGCAATGAGTGAGGACTTTGGTGGACGCTGTCACACTGAGTCGGTCATGGCCGATGTACTGGGCCCTATTTTGGATATTAACCATGTTGTAAGTCACCTGAAAGGCTGGATGAAGCCTAGCAGACGCTCGACTGAGTGGCTATTCAAAGGTAATAAACTTGAGGTGCGATACCAGCCAAAAGGTGTCGTTGGCATCATCTGTCCGTGGAATTTCCCCCTGTATCTTTCTATCGGTCCAATGATCACCGCTTTAGCGGCAGGTAACCGCTGTATGATTAAAATGCCACCGAACTGTCCGTCGACCACCAATCAGCTACGCAAAATGTTAGCGGAGATCTATCCTGAAAATTTGGTACGTGTCGTAGATGGCAATCATCCGGAAGCGATGGAAATATCAAACCTGGCTTTTGATCATCTGGTCTTCACTGGCTCGCCGGCAAGCGGAAAAACCATTATGGCGAATGCAGCGAAAAAACTGACCCCGGTAACGCTTGAACTTGGCGGAAAGTCGCCAGCAATTGTATTTGATGATTACGATATCGATAAAGCCGCGGCACGTATCGCACATGGTAAGAGTTTGAATTCAGGTCAGATATGTATAGCGCCAGACTACGCATTTGTTCCGGAAGAAAAACAGCAAGCGTTTGTTGAGGCGGTACAGAAAGCTTATCAGGCCATGTATAAAAAGATAGAAGGTAATAATGATTACACCTCGCTGGTGGATGACGCTCAGTACCAGCGCTTTCATGCTTTACTCAATGATGCTCGTGATAAAGGAGCCACGATTACTAAGTGTCTGGATGATGGTGAAGGGCGCAAGACACCTTTGTATATTGCCACTAACCTGACTTCTGATATGCGGATCTGCCAGGAAGAGATTTTTGGGCCTCTGCTTCCTGTTCATAGCTATCGTTCAGTGGAAGAGGTCGTTGGTTACATCAATGACAGACCTCGTCCGTTGGCATGTTATCTGTTTAGCAACGATAAGGAACAACGAGAAGTTGTACTTAATCAAACTCATAGCGGTGGCGTTACTATCAATGACTGGGGTTGGCATGCTTTTAATCACTCAGTGCCGTTTGGTGGTGTGGGTAATTCAGGTATAGGCAACTATCATGGAGAGGAAGGGTTCAGAGAACTAAGCCATGCACGCTCTGTCCTAAAAGTACAAGACTGGTTCCCGACTAAGCTTCTTTCGCCGCCGTACGGAAATATGGTGCAAAAGCTACTACTACGATTATTTGTTGGGAAGCCAGATCCAAAATTAAAAAAATAAATCGTGAGTTTTTAGTGGTTGGAAAGGTTGGCCTTCTTTAAATCGGAGGTTACCTGCTTTCCCTGCACTAACTGCCTGCATGGCGCTAAGTAACTAGTGCGCCTTTTTACAATAACGATTCAAAGGATGAAAAATGACGAGAGCAGCGAAAGGATTACGCATTCAGGCGTCGTGTGTTGTTTCGGCGGCGCGGCTAGTGAATGCCGGTGATAGAAGGTTAAAACTCGGTTCTATCGTAGGGGAGATCTTTAATGGACACTTATGATTTTATCGTTGTTGGCGGTGGCTCCGCAGGGTGTGTTTTAGCCTCGCGCTTGTCTGAGGATCCGAATGTCTCTGTTTGCCTGCTTGAGGCTGGGGGTAAGGACAATAGTGTCGTTATACATGCTCCTATCGGCGCGGTGGCTATGATGCCAACCAAACTACATAACTGGGCATTTGAAACTGTACCACAGGCAGGACTTAATGGTCGTAAAGGTTACCAACCGCGAGGTAAGACACTGGGTGGGTCGAGCTCAATCAATGCCATGATGTACTCTAGAGGGAATCGCTATGACTATGACTTATGGGAAAGCCTGGGAAATGAAGGATGGAGCCACGACGACTGTTTACCATACTTCAAAAAAGCCGAAAATAATGAGGTTCATCGCAACGAGTATCATGGTCAGAGCGGGCCTTTAAATGTCGCTGATTTGAGGTCTCCTAGTCAGATTGTCGAACGATATATAGAGGCTTGCGAGTCAATTGGTGTTCCCCGTAGCGCGGATATTAATGGCGCTCAGCAATTCGGCGTCACCTACACTCAGGTTACTCAAAAAAATGGCGAGCGATACAGTGCGGCAAAAGCATATCTGACCCCGAATTTAAGCCGACCAAACCTGACGGTTCTAACCAAAGCCACGACACACAAAGTTTTATTCGAAGGTAAACGTGCTGTTGGCGTGGAATATGGTCAGAAAGGTAAGCGTTTCCAGATCAGGTGTAACCGCGAGGTAATCCTCTCAGCCGGCGCTTTTGGCTCTCCACAAGTTTTGCTGTTGTCTGGAGTGGGTGCGAAGCAAGATTTGGATAAGCATGGCATCAAGCAAGTGCATGAGTTACCGGGAGTCGGTGAGAATTTACAAGATCATATCGACTTAGTTCACACCTATAAATGTCTTGATAAGAAAGAAACCTTTGGTGTGTCACTGAGTATGGCTTTACAGATGAGTAAAGCTTTACCGGAGTGGATAAAAAATCGCAAAGGTAAGATAACCAGTAACTTTGCTGAAGCGATTGGCTTTCTCTACTCTGACGAAGATATTGATATTCCCGATCTCGAGTTTATTTTAGTAGTGGCGATTGTTGACGATCATGCGCGTAAATTTCACGCCAGCCATGGTTATAGCTCGCATGTTACTTTATTGCGGCCAAAGAGTGTTGGCACAGTAAAGCTTAATAGCGCTGACCCTTATGATTCCCCACGGATTGATCCAGCATTTTTCAGTCACCCCGATGACATGGGCATTATGATCAAAGCGTGGAAGAAACAATACCAGATGATGGAAAGCCGGGCGTTTGATGATGTACGTGGCGAAAATCTATATCCGGTTGATGCCAGTGATGATTGGGCTATAGAACAGGACATTCGCAACCGTGCAGATACCCAATATCATCCGGTAGGCACATGTAAAATGGGAACTGCGGATGATCCACTTGCTGTCGTTGATAAGGATTTAGCTGTCTACGGAATAGAAGGGCTTAGAGTGGTTGATGCGTCTATCATGCCAACCTTGATTGGTGGTAACACCAATGCACCGACCATCATGATCGCCGAGAAAATCTCTGACCGGATAAAATTTCTCTACCAGGGTAGTAGTGCACCTGAGACAGTAGTTGCGAAAGCGGGATAAGATTGTAGTACATCAGATATAAAAAAGCCGAGACTGTAGGACAGCAGTCTCGGCTTTTTTAATGGATAGTTTTAGATAGAAATTTGGGTCTGTTGATCTTTTGAGCTGATTTTTGCAGCAGTTTGTGGCGGCGGTAAAGCAGGCTCATCAATCGATGTATATAACAATTGAAGGCAAAGCTGACTACACCTCACTGGTGCAGAAGCTCATGCTACGCTTATTTGTAGGTAAGCCAGATTCAAAATTAAAAATAAATGATTAGTTTCGGTAGTCGGAAAGGCTTGTTTTTTTGATCTCGGATGTTGCCCACTTCGCCACTGGCCATCAGCGCATCAGCAGTGATGCACCTTTATTACAATAACGATTCAAAGGTCGAAACATGGCAAGAATAGCAATATGTTAGTTCGGCGGATGTAGGGTCTGTTGCCCTTTCGCGGTTAAATTTTGTTCGGCTGGGGACGCCTAGTCAAAAGCGTTTTAATTGCGGCGAGTGGCGGACGGCTAGTCGTTTGTAGCCTAGTCATTCTAAGCAAACATCTCTCAACAAAGAGTAAAACGCTTTTAGCGGGGGCGCCCAGCTCGAACCCTTCGGGCAGCATTTATGGCTCCTTTCTCCTGCGTTATCGGCTTATCAAGTAGAATAACTACATTTCAAAGCCTCTGCCTTGTATAAAGAACCCACAAATTGCTGCAAAAATCAGCTCGAAAGGTCAACAGACCCTAGGGGCAGAGTAGTAACACAACGGTGTAGTCGCAAGGGAGGTCGTTATGGAGGTGTATGATTTTATTGTCGTTGGCGGTGGGTCTGCGGGATGTGTTTTAGCTTCGCGTTTATCTGAAGACCCGAATGTTTCTGTGTGTCTGCTTGAGGCTGGTGGTAAAGACAACAGTATCGTTATTCATGCCCCTATCGGTGCAGTAGTTACGATCCCTACACGGCTGTATAACTGGGCATTTGAGACGGTACCACAAGCCGGACTCAATGGTCGTAAAGGTTATCAGCCTCGAGGTAAGACGTTAGGTGGATCTAGTTCCATCAATGCCATGATGTATTCGAGAGGCAATCGCTATGACTATGACTTGTGGGAAAGCCTTGGGAATAAAGGGTGGAGCTATAACGACTGTTTGCCTTATTTCAAAAAAGCAGAAAATAACGAAGTTCATCACAATGAATATCATGGTCAGGGTGGACCTTTAAATGTCGCTGATTTGCGTTCTCCGAGTAAGATTGTCGAACGATATATAGAGGCTTGCGAGTCAATTGGTGTTCCCCGCAGCGCAGATATTAACGGTGCTGACCAGCTCGGTGTTACCTACACTCAGGTGACTCAGAAAAACGGCGAAAGACACAGTGCGGCCAAAGCGTACTTGACTCCTAATTTAAAACGTCCAAACCTGACGGTATTAACCAAAGCCACGACACACAAAGTTCTGTTTGAAGGTAAGCGTGCTATCGGCGTGGAATATGGTCTGAAAGGCGAGAGGTTTCAGATCAGGTGTCATCGTGAAGTTATCCTCTCCGCCGGCGCATTTGGCTCTCCGAAGATCTTACTATTGTCCGGAGTGGGATCGAAGCAAGACCTGGATAAGCATGGCATCACGCAAGTGCATGAGCTGCCTGGAGTAGGTGAGAATTTACAAGATCATATTGACATAGTGCACAGCTATAAATGCTTTGATAAGAAAGAAACCTTTGGTGTGTCACTGAGTATGGCAGCACAGATGTGTAAAGCGTTACCGGAGTGGAAAAAAGAGCGAAAGGGTAAGGTAACCAGTAACTTTGCCGAAGGGATAGCTTTTCTTTGCTCTGATGAAAATATCGATATTCCTGATCTTGAATTTATTCTCGTGGTTGCCATTGTTGGCGATCATGGGCGTAAGTTTAACTGTGGTCATGGCTACAGCTCACATGTCACTTTGTTGAGGCCAAAAAGCGTCGGTTCCGTTAAGCTTAACAGCGCGAACCCTTATGACATCCCTCGTATTGACCCTGCATTTTTTAGTCATCCTGATGACATGGAGGTGATGATCAAAGCGTGGAAAAAACAATATCAGATGATGGAGAGTGAGGCGTTTGATGATGTTCGCGGCGACAATCTTTACCCGGTAGATGCCAGTGATGAACGCGCAATCGAGCAGGACATTCGTAACCGTGCCGATACCCTGTACCATCCTGTAGGTACGTGTAAAATGGGGACTGAGGATGACCCGTTGGCGGTTGTCGATAAGAATTTGAATGTTCGTGGTCTAGAGGGGCTCAGAGTGGTGGATGCGTCTGTCATGCCAACGCTGATCGGCGGTAACACCAATGCGCCGACTATTATGATTGCAGAGAAAATAGCTGACCAAATAAAGTCATATTACAGTGGGCTAACAGAATCAGACATTCCGGTTTATTAAGCCTGGCAATAACAAAGACACAAGACAAAAGCGGATAAAAAAGCCGAGGCTGCAGGACGACAGTCTCGGCTTTTGTGCACTTAGCATTTAGAAAATACCAAAGTGCTATTCCTCTGAAACGTCTTTTGGAATGTCGATCATTTCAGCAAGCTCTTCTAGTGCTTGGATAGAGATCTCTGACAAACGTTGTAAATGCTGGTCTAGAGTTTCGTCGTCTCCAAGTGATGGTTCATTTTTATGTGTATCTTTTTTATACATACCTCAACCTTATGAGTTGAGTAAGGGGGAGTAGTTATCATACTCAATAGGGCGCTCATAAAAGAAACAATCTAGGCGCAAACTGTTATCTTGATCATTGATTAAGGTAAGTGAAAAGCGGATTTAACAAAGAAAGGGGTAAATCCGCTTGAATACGAAATATAAGATAGCAATCATCAAGATGAATACTAGCTGGTAGGGTAGAGGGTATTATCAGAACAGGGGTTTAACACCAAACTGCTCAGCCGCGTATGCGACTCGCTCATGTGGTTTGGGATATTCTGCCGGAGTACCAAGGTTCTCTATGTGCTTTAGGCGTGGAAGCAGACCTGCACCATTTGCGATTTGGATTGCAAGGCCAGGCCGGGCATTGAGCTCTAATACCATTGGCCCTTCTTCTTTGTCCAGTACCATATCGGTACCCATATAGCCTAAGCCTGTCATTTCCCATGCGCTGGAAGCAAGCTCCAACAAGCGTTGCCAATGTGGGACTTGCAGCGTTGAAAGATCTTTTCCGGTATCAGGGTGGTGAGTAACAGGCTGGTCAAACTGCACGGCGCGGATCGCTTTACCCGTAGCAATATCAATACCTACACCAACGGCACCCTGGTGAAGGTTGGCTTTACCATCGGACGCAGCCGTAGAGCAACGCATCATTGCCATTACCGGGTAACCTTTGAATACGATGATACGAACGTCTGGTACACCCTCATAGCTAAAGCCATCAAAGCAGTCGTCGAACTTAATAAGGTTTTCTACAACGGCTACATCGTTTTTTCCGCCCAATGAGAACAAGCCTGCAAGGGCATTACTGATATGACGCTCTACCTCTTCTTTACCAATGGTAGCGCCGGAAGGTTTTGTGTAAACACCATCTTTGTGTGAAGTAACCACTAAGATACCTTTGCCGCCGCTGCCCTGAGCAGGTTTGATTACGAATCCGGGCCAATCTAGTACCATCTTGTGGATAGTTTTTACTTCAGCCTGGTTATGAATCACACCGATTAGCGCAGGTACGGTTGCACCTGCGGCTTGTGCGATTATTTTTGTTTTCAGCTTGTCATCAACTAACGGGTACTTGGAACGATCATTGTAACGGCCAATATAGCTGTGGTTACGCTTGTTCATCCCCATTATGCCTTTATGATGAAGTTTCGCTGGCGTAGTAAAGCGTTCGAACATCGTTTAATCCTCCGCTAGCGGTTTGAAACGACGTAGCTCGGTTAAACGGTAACCTGTGTATGTTCCCAGCAGCAGAATACCTGCAAGAACAATTAGCTGAAGTCCGATAAAGTTAAATGTCAGATGCTGAATGTAAGAGTTGGTCATAGCCAGATAGACCAGAACTGCAGTAAGCAGTGAGCCGCCACCTTGCAGTGCTACTTCTTTAGCGCCTTCTTCCTCCCATAGAATCGACATACGTTCGATAGTCCATGACAAGATAATCATCGGGAAGAAGGTAATAGTCAGGCCTTCCGTTAAGCCAATCTTAAAGGCAACGACGGTAAATACCGAGATGATTAGAATTACGGTGATGATTACCGCGGATATCCTCGCAACTAGTAGTAAGTTAAGCCTCGACAAATAGCTACGGATAATCAAACCGGTACCGACAATAAGCAAGAAGCCGAAAATACCGGTGAATAACTGAGTCTGTACGAAAGCGACAGCGATTAGAACCGGCATGAAGGTACCGGATGTTTTCAGGCCAATGATCACGCGCAGGAACACGACAATAAGTGCGCCGATAGGAATAAGCATGATAGTCTTAAACATGGCTTGTTCTTCTAACGGTAAGCTATGAATCGAGAAATTCAGAAGGCCGTCAGCTTCGATTTTGTTGTTGGTCGCTTCCTGAGGGGTCACTTGCTGTTTGATCATCGAGAAGTGCACCTGGCTGTTTCTGCCACCAACCAAGTCGAGTAACGAGACATTAGATTCGTCCCACACCAGAAGATTCGGTTTAACAGCTTTTTGTTCTGAATTCGGAGAGAACAAAACCCAGTCCTTACCCGACCATACCTGCACCATAGGCTGAATGGTTTGACGACGACGGCCATCTTCCAGCTCGATTACACCCACGATTTTGCTTTGTACACCTGCGGTAAGAAGAATTTTATGCAATGCGTCAGTACGGTCAAAGTCGTTTAGTAACAGTGCCGAGTTTTGGCTATCCGGGTCGTTTAGTGTTTTGATCAGTTCGCGGGCAAACGTGACATTGTCTGCTGAGCGGTTCATTGCTCGTTCAATCAGCGCATTTACGGCTGCCTGTTGTGGGCCTGAAAGCGTTGGAGCCACAATATCATCACTTGGTGGGATTGGCTTGACCTGGGCTTGGGGGTCGACTAAGAATTGTGCTTTGTAGTAGATGGTTTGCGGGCCGCTGGCCTGACGAATCGACCATTCTGCGCGACGTCCTGAGTCAAAATCAATGTACGATACCCCGTAACCTGATGAAGACGCAGATTCACTTATAAGTGTATAGCCGCTTTGTGTGTGAGGCGCAGCTAAAGATGCTCTGACTTCATTTCCGTTCGCATTAAATTCAATACGAGCTTCTACATCCCAAACCTGACGAGTTTCGCCCGGAGTCCACGGCACGCCGTAATTCTGGTGTCTGAAAACACTCAGCGCGATGCCCGCAATCACCAATAAGATGATTGAAAGGTAAAACGGTATTTTTGACGTCATAATCTACCTTATTATTTATTCTTAATTTTTTTCTGTTTGGATGTGACTTCGGCTGACATCGACTAACGCTATGTCTCGGATAAACTCTCTACCTAATAAAATAGGATGGTTCATATGGGAACGATCTGCCAAAGTAAATTGCGCTTTCTCATGTATTTTCCCAACCTTGACCCACAGTTCGACAACGGCTCGTCTAGCAAGGTCGTCTGCAGTAGATTGACGAATTTTCACATAACGCAGTACAGGCGCTTCAATCCAGATTTTTTTCTCTTCTTCAGATTTAGTATTGTCCGCCAGGTGGAAACGGACCCAGTTATCACCATTTCTCTCAAATTCTTGAATATCAATGGCATTGAGCGAGGAAGTCGCAGCGCCGGTGTCGATACGAGCGTCGAAAGTTTGTTTGATAGAATCTATGGTCACTCTCTCAATTGAACCGAGAATGATGTCGTGCGTTGGCGTCGGTTCTGCAGGGGGCGGAGATTGAACGATAATCGGGTCTTTAGGTTTTTTTACTTCAGCCATAGCTTCAATACGAAAGGTATGAAGTTCTCCCTTGAGTTGGTCTAACTCACCTTCTAGGTTACCGATATGACTGGATTGCTCGCTTATCTGCAGTTCCAGAGTCGCAATTCGGTTATTGACGTTCGCTTCTGAGGATTGGATAGCGGCTAGTGTTTCTTGGTGGTACTGTTCGCCTTTGGTAAGTGTGCATCCAGATAACAAGACGATGGCAACAACCGGAGTCAATCGTAATAACATTGAAAACCTTGGAATGGATTAAGTTGTTTGTTTTTTTTAAGTTTATCTTATATCGACAAACCGCCACAAGTAAGAATATTTCTCTGTCTCTTATAGAGTGAGGATTAGTGATAAAAAGCTTAAAAGCAAGGATGCGAGCTGCATCCTTGCAGAGAATGGAAGAGAGGGTAATGTCTTAATAGATACGTTAAGTTAGGAGAATGTCAGAAATCTCAGTTAATTACAGTTTTTTTGCGACTAGAACCGCACGACGAGGCGCTGGATAACCTTCAACTGTTTTGCTTGGGTCGTTAGGATCGAGATAATCTGGCAAAGAGTTATGTGTCATCCAGTCGGTAGTGCGTTGCTCTCCAACCGAGGTAACGTTCTCATCAACAATTCGAACATCTTCAAAACCAACCAGTTCCAACCATACTTTCAGTGCCTTAGCTGACGGGAAGAAGTAAACGTTGCGCATCTGGGCGTAGCGAGAAGTAGGTACAAGTACAGCATTTTCATCGCCTTCAATAACCAAGGTTTCTAAGATGAGCTCACCACCAGATACCAGTTGGTCCTTCAGTTGAATCAGGTGATCCAACGGAGAACGACGGTGATAAAGGACACCCATGCTGAATACAGTATCGAACGCTTCTAGTTTTGGAAGTTGCTCTATCCCCAGGGGCAAAAGGTGCGCACGCTGGTCCCCGCCCATCAGCTTACGAATGGCTTCGAACTGGATAAGAAACAGGTGGGAAGGGTCGATACCAACACAGAGGCGAGCACCTTCACCTAGCATGCGCCACATGTGGTAACCATTGCCACAACCAACATCGAGCACGCTGCGATTTTTCAGTGGTGTGATATGCGGAAGCACACGATCCCACTTCCAGTCACTGCGCCACTCGGTATCGATATGAATACCGTGCACGGTGTATGGGCCTTTTCGCCATGGATGGAAAGTGCGCAATAAGTTCTCTAACTTTTTCAGTTCACCTTCATGGAAAGGGGTGTCATTGCTGATGGTCACAGAGTTCTTGATATCAATCTGATTCGGGGAACCTTCCGGAATCTTATTCAGTGCTTTCAACCAGCGACCAAAGTCACCGTGCTCTGCATTTTGCCAATCCGTTAACTGTTGTGGTAACACATTCAGCCAAGGTTGAAGACGGGTGTCTTGGGCAATCAATTGGTAGAAATTTGCAAAGTTAAACATAGTTAGTTAATCGCTGAGTTGATGGTGTAAAAGTAAAGTGGATTTATGTTTTAACGGTGTTTTAGTCACCAGCTCTATTTAATCGCAAACATAGAGCCGAAGTTAAAGCACTGGAACCAGACGTCATAGCTGGAGAAGCCGATTTTCGCGAAACGCTCTTTGTGGTCTTTCTTAGAATCCGGGCGCATTACATTTTCAATCGCGCTGCGTTTTTGACTTATTTCCAGTTCGCTATAGCCGTTTGCACGTTTAAAGTCGTGGTGAAGGTCAATCAATAGCTCATTAGATACTTCGTCTTCAAACACAAATTTTTCCGACAGAATCAGGATGCCGCCCGGACGCAGCCCTGCGTAAATTTTCTCTAGCAACACATAGCGATCTTCCGGAGAGAGGAACTGTAGTGTGAAGTTCAGAACCACGACCGAAGCGTTATCTATCTCAATATCACGAATGTCTGCTTCAACAACGTTTACAGGCGTGTCGCTACGGTAAGCGTTTACGTGGAGCTTACAGCGTTCGACCATGGCTGGTGAGTTATCAACGGCAATGATCTGGCAGCCTTCTTGTTTGATATGGCGACGCATCGACAGCGTTGCCGCACCTAAAGAGCAGCCAAGATCATAGATATTGCTATGAGGTTTAACAAAGCGTTCAGCCAGCATGCCGATTGCAGAAATAATGTTACTGTAGCCCGGTACTGAGCGCTGAATCATGTCCGGAAAAACTTCCGCTACACGTTCGTCAAAGGTGAAATCCCCAATTTTATCGATTGGAGCCGAAAAAATAGTATCTGGATTGCTCTTAGGGTTCATAACCAAATCTCTGTTTACAAGCTGACGGGGCGATTCGCCTTCAAAAAACTATTAGCCTAGTCTTCAAAAACGTCAGGCATTAAAAAAGGCGCGTATTTTATGAGAAATTTGCGCCACTGTCATGTATTGCTTTGGGTTGCGTCAGAACATCTGCAACTGCGTGTTGCCATCATTGGCAGGGAAGGGCGCTAAATCAGGGAGTGTAATGCGCTTTTGTATATTCTTATACAGATTAGCCGCCAGTTCGGGAGCAATAATATTATCGGCAGTGTGGATCATCACATAGGGCTGCTTACCTTCTTCAATCCACTGCGGCAGTTTACTTAACCACGGATTGAAAAAGTCATAATTCTGTTGCTCTTCGGGATGACCAATAAAGCGAACCATAGGGTGTGATGCAGTCGCAATGGCGTGAACAGGAACTTTGGGTTTTTTCATCTGTGCATCAATAATGGCTTCGTTATTTGGCTTAGCAGCGCTCGTTTTAGCTGAGAACAGGGGGCGGCTGTCCATAATTATTCTGTCGATACCATTTTCTACCAACCATTGATTGAGCGCTCGTTCATCGTCACCTTTGGAGAAAAATGCCATATGACGTACTTCTACGCCAAGTGGAAAGTTAGGTGGAAAGCTGGCGCAAAACTTTTTCAACCTATCGAGATGTTCCGGGCCAAACGCCGCAGGCAATTGGATTGTCCACTGTCCAACACGTTCATGAAGAGGTTCCATGATTTTCATGAAGTCTCGTAACTGCTCATCACAACCTCTGAGCATCTGTTCATGGGTAATAGCTTTAGGCAGTTTAAAAGTAAACTTGAACTTATCGTGTGTTGCTGCCTTCCAGTTTTGTACTGTGTGAATGGTTGGCGTAGCGTAAAACGTAGTATTACCTTCTACCGTGTGGAATACCTGCGCATACTTTTCCAGACGCTCTGCTGGTTTAGTGCCACTGCCATAAAAGCTTTGCTGCCAAAGGTTGTGTGACCACATGGTTAATCCGAGACGAAGGGGTAAATTATCCATTATTCTTCTTTATCTTAAATCCAGCGCTCACTTTACGAGAGTTTTGCTGAAATAGGTAATTTCAAGTTATAATTAGCGCCAATTTTTCGCTTTGATGCGGTTTTGAACAGTTGTTGTTCTAAAAAGCACCAATGAATGATAAAACACACTTAATTGTACGTTGAATAGTCGATTTTCAAAGACTTTCAGCGTATAAATGAATTTTTACTCTGCTTGGCAATGAAGCTGACAGAACGTAGTCAACAATATTTGAGAGATTGGGAATTTCATTATGCGTACCCATTACTGTGGTCACCTGAACAAGTCCCTTGCAGGACAAACTGTAGAACTTTGCGGCTGGGTTAACCGTCGCCGTGATTTAGGCGGTCTTATTTTTATCGATATGCGAGATCGCGAAGGCATCGTTCAGGTAGTTGTAGATCCAGATATGGCAGATGCGTATGAAGTAGCTAACACACTTCGTAATGAATTCTGTATCAAACTTACAGGTGAAGTTCGCGTTCGTCCAGACAGCCAAGTGAACAAAGATATGGCGACAGGTGAAGTTGAGATCCTGGCAAAAGGTCTTGAGATCATCAACCGCAGCGACGTTTTGCCTCTAGACTTCAATCAGAAAAACTCAGAAGAACAGCGTCTAAAGTACCGCTATCTTGATCTGCGTCGCCCTGAAATGAGTGACCGCATCAAGCTACGTGCTAAAGCGTCAAGCTTTGTGCGTCGTTTCCTAGATGACAACGGTTTCCTAGATATCGAAACGCCAGTACTAACTAAAGCAACGCCAGAAGGTGCTCGTGACTACTTGGTACCAAGCCGTGTTCACAAAGGCAGCTTTTACGCGCTTCCTCAGTCACCACAGCTATTCAAACAGCTACTGATGATGTCTGGTTTCGACCGTTACTACCAAATCGTTAAGTGTTTCCGTGACGAAGATTTACGTGCAGACCGTCAACCAGAATTCACTCAGATCGATATCGAAACGTCATTCATGACGGCTGATCAAGTACGTGAAGTAACTGAGAAAATGGTTCGCGATATGTGGCAAGAGCTACTAAACGTAGACTTGGGTCAGTTCCCAGTAATGCCATTTAGCGAAGCGATTCGTCGTTTCGGCTCTGACAAACCTGACTTGCGTAACCCTCTAGAGCTAATGGACGTTGCGGACCTAGTTAAAGACGTAGACTTTAAAGTCTTCTCTGGTCCAGCTAACGACGAGAAAGGCCGCGTTGCAGTTATCCGTGTTCCAGGCGGCGCGTCTCTGACTCGTAAGCAAATCGACGGCTACGCTGAATTCGTAGGTATCTACGGCGCGAAAGGTCTGGCTTGGATGAAGGTTAACGACCGTGCTGCAGGCGTAGAAGGTATTCAGTCTCCAGTGGCTAAGTTCCTAAACGAAGAAGTGATCAACGGCATTCTTGAGCGCACTGAAGCTGAGTCTGGCGACATCATTCTGTTTGGTGCAGACAAAGCAGGCATTGTTGCAGAAGCAATGGGTGCGCTACGTCTGAAACTAGGTAAAGACTTAGAGCTAACAGATGAATCAGCATGGGCACCACTATGGGTTGTTGACTTCCCGATGTTCGAAGAAGATGACGAAGGCAACCTGCACGCGATGCACCACCCATTCACATCGCCTCTAGGTGTTAATGCGGAAGAGCTGAAAGCGAACCCGGCGGCAGCAAACTCAAACGCATACGATATGGTTCTGAACGGCTACGAAGTAGGTGGTGGTTCTGTTCGTATTCACAACGCAGAAATGCAAGCGGCGGTATTCGATATTCTGGGTATCGAGGCAGACGAGCAGCGACTAAAATTCGGCTTCCTGTTGGACGCGCTGAAATTCGGTACGCCTCCACACGCAGGTCTTGCATTCGGTCTTGACCGTCTAGTGATGCTGCTTTGTGGTACTGAAAACATCCGTGATGTTATCGCGTTCCCGAAAACTACCGCAGCAGCGTGTCTATTGACAGACGCTCCAAGCGTTGCAAACCCAGCAGCGCTAGAAGAGCTAGCAGTTGCAGTGACAGTAGCGAAAGAAAAAGACGCAGAGTAAGTGCAAATCTGTTAAAGAAAACTCCCGCATATGCGGGAGTTTTTGTTTTAATGTACACAGATAGTTGTTTAGCAGGAAACTTCATGTCAATAATTTTGGGCATTGACCCCGGTTCTCGCATTACCGGTTACGGTGTCATTCGCCAACAAGGCCGCCATCTGCACTATCTTGGTAGTGGTTGTATTCGTACCTCCGAAAAAGAACTTCCGGGTAGGTTAAAACAAATCTACGCAGGTGTGTCGGAAATCATCACTCAGTTTCAACCGGATGTCTTTGCTATTGAACAAGTCTTTATGGCGAAGAATGCGGACTCTGCTTTGAAGCTGGGTCAGGCACGGGGAAGTGCAATTGTAGCTGCGGTAAATTCAGATTTGCCCGTTTATGAGTACGCTGCGCGTCTGATAAAGCAAGCTGTTGTTGGAACGGGTGGCGCGGATAAAGCTCAGGTTCAGCATATGGTTCAGCAGATGTTAAAACTGCCGGCAAAACCACAAGCCGATGCAGCCGATGCATTGGGTGTGGCGATCTGTCACGCCAATACTAACAAAACGCTGGTGGCTCTGGCTGGAAAGGCGACCAGCGCACGAAAAGGGCGTTACCGTTAATCGTACGATTATAATAAAAGTGAGATATATCAAATACGTTTAGATGTTTGCGTTGTTGTTAATATGTTAAATGTTTATAATGGTTAGACTTTTGACTCTAATAAGAAATCAATCAAGGAAGATTGAACATGAACCCAGCAACGCTGTGGCGCAGTGCATTTTTGCCGCGCGAAACTCAATGGACGAAGGCGCAACAACGTCAAGCAGACATTCTTTACCTGTTTACATTTATTGCTTTTCTAGTCGGGATTTATAGCCTGGTTAAATGGTCCAAACATGGGCACGACAGTCTGATCTTTACCTCAGTAATCCTTATCGCACTCGAATTGCTTTCAGCATTCAGTCTTAAGTGGTTTAAACAGCCTGCATTATCACTCAACCTTGGTTTTGTAGGGATGACGGTTCATGCACTCAACATCGTTTATCAGACTGGCGGGATTGTAGTGTCTACACAAACCTTTTGGTTACCTCTACTTGTTGTTGCCTTCTTTTTGTCAGGTACACGCATGATGGCCATGTCATGGAGTGCAGCCGTGATAGCGGTTTCTGCTGGGATGACTTATCAACATGTATCCGGTTTTAACTTCCCCCAATTAAACCTTTCAGAATCTGCACAGCGAGTAGAGATTTGGTCAGGTACCGTGTTGCCGCTGTTGGTGATATGTATTGCACAAGCCTTTACAGTGAGACAGCGAGACATTGCGATTGACAGCGCTGAGCAAGCTAAAATTGAGAGTGAGTTGGTTGCTCAAAAGGCGACACAAGGTGAACGGTACTTAGCGGAAGTATTAGCGCAAGCGAATCAAAATTCCACCGAACTCAAACAAGTGTCGCAAGTGCTCGATGCGCAATCCTCACAACTGGACAAGCAAGTGACATCGCTCAATCTCAACAGTGAGTCTCAAGCCAGCGCTGCGGAGCAGATGAGCCAGCAAGTGCATCACATGGCAAGTGGGATTGAGGAGTCAAGTAAGTTCGTTGAAGAGCTCCGCGAAAAAAGTGAAGACGTTCATCAACAAGCAGAGAAAAGCTCCGAGCTTTTAGAGCACTCGACCCAAGCGATCGGCCAAATCATTACAAGCCATGAAGAGATTATGAAAGTCGCAGATTTGATTACTTCTGTCGCGGAACAGACGAACTTGCTGGCACTGAATGCGGCAATTGAAGCCGCTCGCGCGGGAGAACATGGCAGAGGCTTCGCCGTTGTTGCCGATCAGGTCCGCGAGCTTTCGGCTAAAAGTAGCCAGTCGGCGGTTGAAATTCGTAATTTGCTTGAACGCAGTGAACAAGAAGTGAAACATGGACAAAGCGTGGTAACTTCAAGTACTGAGCGGATGAATAACATCATTCAACAAGTCACCACTATCTCTCATGATGTGCAAAGCCTATCGAGCATAATGACGACTCAAATGACTGCGTTAAAAGAACTGGCTGAAGCGAGCAGTGAAGTGGCTAATGGTGTGGTAAACACTAAATCTATTGCGGAAACTGTGACTCAATATGGTACCGAGCTGAGTGTTCAAGTGGTCGCGGTACGCAATCTTACCCTGCAGCTTGATCAAGTTGTCTCAAAAATCTAGCCTTTCTGAATAAAGAACTGGATGTCTATCCAGTTCTTTATTATCCTGTCGCAAATTCATTTCCAAAGAGTATTTATCGTGATTGGACGTCTTCGCGGCATCTTGCTTGAAAAGCAACCACCTGAAGTTTTAATAGAAGTTAACGGCATAGGTTATGAAGTACAGATGCCAATGAGTTGTTTTTACGAGCTGCCAAATCTCGGCGAAGAAGCCATCATTTATACTCATTTTGTTGTCCGTGAAGATGCACAGTTACTTTATGGCTTCAACACTGTAAAAGAGCGCGCTTTGTTCCGTGAAGTGATCAAAGCAAACGGTGTTGGTCCTAAACTAGGCTTGGGTATTCTTTCTGGTATGACGGCAAGCCAGTTTGTTACCTGTGTGGAACGTGAAGATGTATCTACACTGGTTAAGCTGCCGGGTGTTGGTAAGAAAACTGCAGAACGTCTGGTTGTTGAAATGAAAGACCGCCTGAAAGGGTGGGGAGCTGGCGACTTATTTACGCCATTTACAGATGCAGCTCCGGCAGACTCGGGTGTCGCGGCTTCAAACAACGCTGAAGATGAAGCAGTCAGCGCGCTTCTTGCTCTTGGTTATAAGCCAACACAAGCATCTAAAGTCGTTGCACAGATAGCTAAACCGGATATGAGCAGCGAGCAGCTGATCCGCGAAGCGCTAAAGTCAATGGTGTAAAGGCAGTCTCAAGGTAACCATTTCCTCAAGGTAACAACATGATTGAAGCCGATCGTTTAATCGCTCCAGAAAATCCGGCGTTTCGTGACGAAGACGTTATCGACCGCGCAATCCGTCCTAAGAAGCTCGAAGATTATCAAGGGCAGGATCACGTACGTGATCAGATGGAAATTTTCATTAAGGCGGCGCAGCTGCGCAGTGAAGCCTTAGACCACCTTCTTATATTTGGTCCTCCGGGGTTAGGTAAAACCACACTTGCTAACATCGTAGCTAATGAGATGGAGGTGAATATCCGAACTACCTCCGGCCCGGTGTTGGAAAAAGCAGGTGACTTAGCGGCGTTGCTGACTAATTTAGAAGAAAACGACGTTCTTTTTATCGATGAGATTCACCGCTTAAGCCCTATGGTTGAAGAGGTGCTTTATCCTGCGATGGAAGACTACCAGCTGGACATTATGATTGGTGAGGGACCGGCTGCCCGTTCAATTAAAATCGATTTACCGCCGTTCACCTTAATTGGTGCAACGACGCGTGCTGGTTCACTGACATCGCCACTTCGAGACCGTTTTGGTATTACTCAGCGCCTTGAGTTTTACAAAATTAAAGATCTCCAGGATATCGTCCAGCGCAGTGCGAACTGTTTGGGCCTTTCTATGGATCCCGAGGGGGCGTTAGAAGTTGCACGTCGTGCCCGAGGTACTCCGCGTATCGCAAACCGTTTACTGCGACGTGTACGGGATTATGCCGAAGTAAAAGGTAATGGTCATATCTGTGCTGACGTGGCAGACAGGGCGCTTAACATGCTTGATGTTGATGCTCAGGGCTTTGACTACATGGACCGTAAACTTCTTTTAGCAATTATGGAGAAGTTTGGTGGAGGACCTGTCGGACTAGACAACATGGCTGCCGCAATTGGTGAAGAGAAAGACACAATAGAAGACGTTCTAGAACCTTATCTCATCCAGCAAGGTTATTTACAACGCACACCGCGCGGAAGAATAGCGACTGATCGTGCTTACCTTCATTTTGGTATTGATAAATAGAACTCAGAGGGCTGGACAAAATGTTCAGCCTTTTTGTTTGGTGATCAATGTCACATTTTTTCAATTTCCTTACAATCCCAAAAAGTAACAGATAAGCGTTGATTGTTAAGTCAATGTACAGCTGCAACTGTTTAATATTTCTTCTGATTACCCTTCATTAACATTCTCGCCTAATGCGGTTTGATCTAAATCAAACTGATGGATTTTTGTTCAAATTCGGCGCATAAACATTGATGTGCATCAAAGCGTTATTCAGCTATAAATCTTTTGAAACAATCTGCTTTTACAAGTAATATTAGCTCCAGCTATATTAGCTGATGCTTAACAATTAACTAACTAACGAAGTACATTTTCGCAACAAAAAGTTGTGACAATTCAACATATTTCAAGTGTGAATAACACTTGATTACGGATTGTAATATGTAGAGAGTGTCATTCAGCCGACACATAGGAGTTACCATGATTGACGTAGTTGATCTATCGCGGTTGCAGTTTGCACTGACTGCGATGTATCACTTCCTATTCGTACCATTGACCCTTGGTATGGCTTTTTTATTGGCCATTATGGAGTCGTTGTACGTAATGACGAACAAGCAAATCTATAAGGACATGACCAAGTTCTGGGGTAAGCTGTTTGGTATTAACTTTGCACTTGGTGTGGCCACCGGCCTTACCATGGAATTCCAGTTTGGTACTAACTGGTCGTATTACTCTCACTATGTAGGCGATATCTTCGGCGCGCCACTAGCGATTGAAGCACTTGTCGCTTTCTTCCTGGAGTCTACCTTTGTTGGTCTGTTCTTCTTCGGGTGGGATCGACTATCTAAACGTCAACACTTAGCGGTAACCTGGTTGGTTGCTCTGGGTTCTAACTTCTCAGCGCTTTGGATTCTTATTGCAAACGGCTGGATGCAAAACCCAGTAGGCGCAGAGTTCAACTTCGAAACCATGCGAATGGAAATGGTGAGTTTTGCTGAGGTTGTGTTTAACCCGGTAGCTCAGGTTAAGTTCGTTCACACGGTCGCTTCTGGCTACACCTGTGGCGCAATGTTTGTTCTAGGCATCAGCTCATACTATCTACTGAAAGGTCGTGATGTTGCGTTTGCTCGCCGTTCGTTTGCTATTGCTGCTTCTTTCGGTATGGCTGCAATATTGTCGACTATCGTACTGGGTGATGAATCTGGTTACGAGCTTGGTGAAGTTCAGAAAGTGAAACTGGCTGCTGTAGAAGCAGAGTGGCACACTGAGCCAGCACCAGCGGCATTCACTCTATTCGGTATTCCTAACCAGGAAGAGATGCATACTGACTACGCGATCAAGATCCCTTACGTAATGGGTATCATCGCAACTCGTTCTATTGATGAAGAAGTTACGGGTCTGCGCGATCTGCGTGACGAACACGTTGAACGAATCCGTACCGGTATGTATGCCTATGAGCTGCTAGAGAAGCTGCGTGCGGGTGATAAGTCTGATGCCAACATGGCAGAATTTGATGAAGTTAAGGGTGACCTTGGCTACGGCTTACTACTGAAACGCTACACAGAAAACGTTGTTGATGCGACGGAAGAGCAAATTCAGGCAGCTGCTGATGACTCTATCCCAACTGTATGGCCTCTATTCTGGTCATTCCGTATCATGGTTGCTTGTGGTTTCATTATGCTGTTTGTTTTCGGTATGGCGTTTATCCAGACCTGCC
Source organism: Vibrio sp. B1FLJ16 (assembly GCF_905175385.1). Lineage (NCBI taxonomy): Bacteria > Pseudomonadati > Pseudomonadota > Gammaproteobacteria > Vibrionales > Vibrionaceae > Vibrio > Vibrio sp. B1FLJ16. The sequence continues at coordinate 1,950,213 of NZ_HG992749.1, read as the reverse complement.
GTCAGAAAATTACGCAGAAACAATGGCTGCTTAAAGCTGCACTGTTTAGTATTCCACTACCATGGATTGCTATCGAAGCCGGTTGGTTTGTTGCGGAATATGGTCGTCAGCCTTGGGCGGTTGGTGAAATTCTACCGGTACACGTTGCGGCTTCAGCACTGACAGCTGGTCAAATTTGGACGTCACTATTCGCGATTCTGGCGCTTTACACGGTATTCCTGATTGCAGAAGTTTACCTGATGGTGAAATTTGCTCGCAAAGGACCAAGCAGCCTGAAAACAGGTCGCTACCACTTCGAGCAAAATGCTGACTCTGTTGAAGACAAAGTTAGTCGCCAAGTAGAAGCGTAAGGGAAGGAGACAACAAGATGTTTGATTATGAAATCTTGCGATTCATCTGGTGGGTACTGATCGGTGTTCTGCTAGTTGGTTTTGCGGTAACAGATGGTTTCGATATGGGTGTAGGCGCGCTTGTACCTTTTATCGGTAAAAACGACACACAACGTCGTGTAATGATTAACTCAATTGCTCCTCACTGGGATGGTAACCAAGTTTGGCTTATCACCGCTGGTGGTGCATTGTTCGCGGCGTGGCCGTTGGTTTACGCAACATCGTTCTCTGGTTTCTATCTGGCAATGATCCTGACACTTGCGGCGCTGTGGTTGCGTCCACTGGGTCTGGATTACCGCTCAAAGATCGAAGATCCAAAGTGGCGTAACGCCTGGGATATCTGTATCTCAATCAGTGGCTTTGTTCCACCAATTATCTTTGGTGTTGCGTTTGGTAACCTTCTACAAGGCGTGCCATTCCAGTTAAGTGATTTCTTAATGCCTACTTACCATGGTTCATTCTTTGGTCTACTAAACCCATTTGCTCTGCTATGTGGTCTGGTAAGCCTGTTTATGATCCTTATGCAGGGTTCAAGCTGGCTACAGATGAAAACGACTGGCGATGTACACACTCGTGCACGAAATGTTGCTCAGCTAACCGGTTTGTTAACAGTGGTGACTTTTGTCGTGGCAGGGTTTTGGGTACAGAATATCGAAGGCTATGTCATTGTTGGTGGTATCGATACCAATGCGGCTTCTAATCCTCTGAATAAAGAGGTTATTCGTGAAGCTGGCGCGTGGATGAAGAACTTCGAAAGCTACCCGCTACTATGGGCAGCGCCAGTTCTGGGTGTTGCGATGCCACTTCTTGCTGTTTTGGCATCTCGCCTGGAAAAATGTGCAATTTCATTCATCACATCAAGTCTGGGTGTTGCGGGTATTATCTTTACAGCTGGTTTTGCGATGTTCCCATTCATCATGCCATCAGACCTAATGCCTAATCACAGCTTGACGATGTGGGATGCGACTTCTTCTGAACTGACTCTGAACCTAATGACAGGCGTAGCCTTTGTTATGGTTCCAATCATCCTTGGTTACACGTCTTGGACTTACTACAAGATGTTTGGTCGCCTGGATGACAAGTACATTGAAGACAACAAAAACTCACTTTACTAAGGAGCTGTTACTATGTGGTATTTCGCATGGATTCTAGGTGTGCTACTTGCTTGCGCATTCGGTATCATCAATGCTCTTTGGTTAGAGCACTCAGAAATGATGGATGAAGACAGTGAGTGATCTCGCTGAGAAGATAGCCAAGTTACATGAACCAATGGATAAGACTCTGCTAAGAGTCTTATCTCTCATCCTCGGCTTTATGCACGTAGGATTGGTGATGTGGGATCCCGAAGCGTATCATCAGGCGATTGGTGGTTTTAACGCAGTGATTGCACCAGCACTCATTTGGGCGGTCTGCTCAAGTATGGTGTTTGGCGTTGGATTCAAGCCGAGAAACTGGTACTGGCAAGTATTGTTCAGTCCATACTTCTCGCTAGCTATCTTGCTTTACTTAACGGCGCTTTATTTCCTGTAGCTTGAAACAAGTTGAAATAAAGTCGTTGTTCAAATCATCTTATTGAAGCCAAGCATATTGCTTGGCTTTGATTTTTGTAGAAAAAATCAAAAATATTCTTTCCACTCGGTGTCAATTACTTTTGCTTCAGTTATAGTGACTACTTTAAAGAATTGAACTTATTGGTACTCTCTTGCAAGGCACATCTAACTCGTTCTGCTGGCCGATAACTGTGTACTATGAAGACACAGACGCGGGTGGCGTTGTATATCATTCAAATTATCTCAAATTCTTTGAGCGTGCCCGAACTGAGATGTTGCGCGCGAAGGGTATCTCTCAACAAGTATTGCTGGAACAAAATATTGGTTTCGTTGTCCGACACATGGATATCGATTTCAAACAAGGGGCAAAACTGGACGATCATTTAACCGTCGTCACCCGAGTGTCAGAAATAAAACGTGCGTCTTTACAATTCTGTCAGGAGTTGGTCAATGATCAAGGTGGCGTATTGTGCAAGGCCTTTGTTAAGGTAGCATGTATCGATAATAAGAAAATGAAACCTATAGCTATTCCAGCGTTTATTAATTCGGAGCTAACAAATAGTGACTGCTGATATATCCATTTTAGACCTCTTTCTTGAAGCAAGTCTGCTAGTAAAACTTGTGATGTTGACACTGCTTGGCATGTCAATAGCCTCTTGGGCAATGATCATCAAGCGCAGTAAAGTGCTTTCTCATGCATCAAAAGATGCGGAATCATTTGAAGATAAGTTTTGGTCAGGTACGGATCTTTCTCAGCTTTATCAAAAAGTGAAAAGCCGTAAAGAAGACATCATCGGTACAGAAGAAATCTTCTATGCCGGTTTTACTGAATTTGCTCGTCTGCGTAAGAGTAACGCCAACTCTCCTGCATACATTATGGAAGGTACTGGTCGTGCAATGCGCGTTGCAGTAGCGCGCGAAGTAGACGAGTTGGAAACCAGTTTGCCATTCCTGGCAACAGTCGGTTCTATCAGCCCATACATCGGCCTGTTTGGTACCGTTTGGGGTATTATGCATGCGTTTGTTGCGCTGGGCGAAGTGAAACAAGCAACGTTATCAATGGTTGCTCCAGGTATCGCGGAAGCGTTGATCGCGACTGCAATGGGTCTGTTTGCTGCGATTCCGGCAGTAATGGCTTACAACCGCCTAAGCAACAAAGTAAGTAAGCTTGAACATACTTACGCGACTTTCTCTGAAGAATTCCACAGTATTCTTCACCGCCAGGCAATGGCTGGCCGAGATAGCGCAGATAAGGAATAAAGCATGGCGGGTTACCAACCTAAAAAGCGAAAAATGACGGCAGAAATTAACGTTGTTCCATATATCGACGTGATGTTAGTGCTGCTGATCATTTTCATGGCTACCGCTCCATTTGTGACTCAAGGTGTGGACGTAGATTTACCACAAACGTCGAATGCAACACCTGCTCAGGAACTAGCCGGCGATACTGACAGCAGTTTTATCATTATCGAAATTGATCGCGATGGTAACTTGGGGCTAAGTGTCAACGACGAAGACGTTCAACGTGGCCTATCGCTGCAAGACGTAATTGTCCGCGTTAAAGCAGAACGTTCACTTAAACCTGATTCGCCTGTTGCGGTAGGTGGTGATGCGGCGACACCTTATGCCGAGGTAGTCCTTCTACTTGATGAATTGAGTCGTGCTGGTATCCCTAAAGTAGGGCTCCTGACCGATATTAGGGAATAGACGTCTACCATTCATGAAAGAAAAAAAGAACAGAACGAAATCGTACACTAAACCGATAATGATCTCGGTGGGTTTGCATGCCCTCTTGGTCGTTGCATTACTTTGGGGTACGGATTTTACCATGTCAAAACCTGAGCCAACCGGACAGATGGTTCAGGCTGTTGTTATCGACCCTAAACTTGTAAAACAGCAGGCAAACGAGATTCGTCAGCAACGCGAAAAAGCGGCTAAAAAAGAACAGGATCGTCTTGATAAACTGAGACGCGAAGCCGAACAGTTAGAACAAAACCGTAAAGCTCAGGAAGAGCAGATTCGTCAGCTTAAAGAGCAGCAAGCCAAAGATGCTAAAGCGGCTCGTGAAGCAGAAGCTGAACGTAAGAAGAAAGAGCAGGAACGCAAAGCGGAAGAAGAGCGTGTTCGCAAGGAAAAAGAGCGGGCTGCCAAGCTGGAACAAGAGCGTAAAGTTAAAGAAGAGGCCGTACGTAAAGCTGAGCAGGAGCGTATAGCTAAAGAGGCTGCGGTTGCGAAAGCGGAACAAGAGCGCGTAGCACGTGAGAAAGCAGCGAAAGAAGCTGAAGAGCGAGCGAAACGAGAGCGAGAGGCTGCGCAGAAAGCAGAGCAAGAGCGTATAGCGAAAGAAAAGGCCGCGAAAGACGCTGCAGAACGCGAACGTAAAGCTCGAGAAGCTGCAGAAAAAGCAGAGCGTGAACGCAAAGAGCAAGAAGCTGCGCTTGATGATATTTTTGCGGGCCTTGAAAGTGAAGCTAGTGCAAATCAGCAGGCACAGGGGAAATTTGTGGCTGATGAAGTCTCCCGTTACAGCGCAATCTATACTCAGCTTATTCAAAGCCGATTGCTAAAGGATGACTACCTATTGGGAAAGGAGTGTAGAGTTAACATTAAGCTGATTCCTACGGGGACTGACATGATTGTTGCGTCAGTTAACGTGCTTTCTGGTGACTCTAAAGTATGTGCGGCTGCAAAGAGCGCAATCGCACAAGTGTCAAGCTTCCCAATGTCAACCGATTCAACAGTTAACAATAGGCTTAAGGATATTAACCTTACGGTCGCACTACAACAATAAGGGATAAGCCGTGATTAAACGTCTTTTACTAGGATTGTTTTTACTGCTAAGCAGTATGACGAATGTAGCAAATGCTGCATTGGAGCTGGTCATTACCGACGGTATTGATTCAGCAAGACCTATAGCGGTAGTTCCGTTTAAGTGGGAGGGTACAACGCCTCTTCCTACGGACATTTCCGCTGTGATTACCTCTGACTTACAGCGTAGCGGTAAGTTCAGCCCGGTACCAACCAACAAGATGCCTCAAACTCCATTTAATGAATCAGAAGTGAATTTTGATTCATGGACTAGTCTTGGTGTTGATGCGTTGCTGACTGGATCAATTACCCAAAACGGACAGGGTGATTACGTTGTGAATTACCAGCTTGTGGATGTTGTGCGTGGTCAGTTGACCAGTGGTCAGGGTAAGGCACTAAGCAGCGACGGTGAGTTGGTGCTTTCTAAGGACCATGTGTTATTCAATAAAGTCGCAACGGTAAAAGAATCTCGTATGCGTGAGTACGCACATCGCATTTCTGACTTGGTTTACGAGCAATTAACCGGTGAGCGTGGTGCTTTCATGACGCGTATCGCTTATGTCGTTGTTAACGACCAAGAGCGCTTCCCTTACCAGTTGCGTGTCGCTGATTATGATGGTTTTAATGAGCGTTTAGTTCTTCGCTCAAAACAGCCGTTAATGTCACCTTCATGGTCTCCTGACGGACAGAAGCTTGCTTACGTAAGTTTTCAGAATGGGCAGTCAGAAATTTACGTCATGAACATCTATACGGGTGAGCGTGAAAAAATTACGTCGTATCCTCGACATAATGGTGCGCCAAAATTCTCACCAGATGGCAATAAGTTAGCTTTGGTACTGTCTAAGTCGGGCTCGCTACATGTCTACACTTTTGACCTTAAGTCTCGCAAGCTCACAGAAATTACGCGCGGCAGATCAAATAATACAGAACCGTTCTGGCACCCAGACGGGAAATCACTGATATTCACGTCGGATAGGGGTGGAAAACCTCAGATTTATCAAGTAGATTTGGGCAGCGGCAATACTAATCGACTGACTTGGCAAGGTAGTCAGAATCTAAGTGGTCAAATCACGCCTGATGGTCGATTCCTGGTGATGGTGAATCGCAGTGATTCAGGTTTCAACTTGGCGAAACAAGATTTAGAAACGGGCGCTCTTCAAATACTGACAAAGACATTGCTTGATGAGTCTCCGAGTATCGCTCCAAATGGTGGTATGGTTGTATATAGCTCGATTTATAATAAGAAAAATGTACTGTCTATGGTCTCCATTGATGGTCGCTTTAAAGCGAGATTACCAGCAACAAACGGGCGTGTCAGAGCGCCGGCATGGTCACCGTTTTTATAATAATTAGCGTTTTTTAAATACTAAGATTGATTTAATAAAGGAAAAATAAGATGCAACTTAACAAGGTTCTTAAAGGGCTATTAATCGCGCTTCCAGTAATGGCAATGACGGCTTGTAGTTCAAGCGACGACGCAGCTTCAAGCACTGGCGCTGCGACTACTAACCAAAACGGTGCGGTTGAAACTACAGTGGCAACACCTATTGATCAAAACGGTCAGCTATCAGAGCAAGATCTAAAAGAGCAAGCTCTACGTGAAACTCAGACAATCTACTTTGCATTTGATAACTCAACAATTGCAGGTGATTACGAAGAAATGCTAGCGGCTCACGCTTCTTACCTAAGCAAAAATCCAGCACTAGGCGTTACTATCGAAGGTCACGCAGATGAGCGTGGTACTCCTGAGTACAACATCGCTCTGGGCGAGCGTCGTGCACAAGCGGTTGCTAACTACCTACAAGCTCTGGGTGTTCAGGCAAGCCAAATCTCAATCGTTAGCTACGGTGAAGAGAAGCCACTTCTTCTGGGTCAATCAGATGATGTTTACGCTAAAAACCGTCGTGCGGTTTTAGTATACTAATTCGAGGAAATCCTCATGTTGTTCAGTAACACTAAGCGCGCTGTTGCGCTTACGTTACTGGCAAGTGCAGCGAGCATTGCGTTCGCTGCACCAGCTCCAGTATCCGATCTCAACAGCACATCTTCAGTATCTGGCGTTCGCTCATCCGAAACGGATGTACAGCGATTAGAGCGCTTGCTACAAACTCGCAGTCGTCTACAGTTGCAGATGCAAGAACAAATTGACCAAATGTCACGTGAGATCAGTGATTTAAGAGGTCAGTTGGAAAGAAATAACTACGAAATGCAGCAAATGTTACAACGTCAACGAGAGTTGTTCGTTGAGCTTGACCGCATGCGTGGAGAGATGAAGTCTACGCCAGCAACTCAGGAGACCGCCCAGCCTGCAGAAACTGGTGGGCAGTACACTCCCAATGCTGACGAGCAAACGGCCTATCAGAATGCCGTCGATCTTATTCTCAAAAAGCGTGATTACGCTGGCGCAATTGCTGCCTTCCAGCAGTTCCAGAAGGACTACCCTGATTCTACTTACTCAGCGAACTCACACTATTGGTTAGGCCAATTGTATTACGCTAAGAAGCAAGATAAGGAAGCCGCTCAGAGCTTCGCTGCTGTGGTGTCTTATAAAGACTCTAACAAGCGTGCAGACGCCCTGGTTAAGTTAGGCGATATCGCTGAACGCAACAATAATGCAGAGCAGGCGAAGAAGTTCTATCAACAAGTGGTTGATGAATACCCGGACAGTGCTTCAGCGAAAATCGCTGGCTCTAAGCTGTAATAAACGTTGTTGGTTGTATTAAAAAGGAGCGTAATGCTCCTTTTTTATTGTTTGAGTGCATGCAGTAGAACTGTCAATTAGAACAAAGATATACGGCTAGACCTCTATTATTCCTCGTTACGGGTTGGTTTTTAAAAATTAACAAGGTTACAATACGCGGATTAAAGGAAGTTGCGTAGAGCAAGAGCAATGAGCCATATACTAGATAAAATCGACACTGTTTACCCATTCCCTCCAAAACCAGTTCCGTTAAGCGAAGAAGAGAAAGCTTCTTATATTGAGCGTATTAAAAAGCTGCTTAAAGAAAAGGATGCCGTACTTATCGCACACTACTACACGGATCCAGAAATTCAGGCTTTGGCCGAAGAGACTGGCGGTTTTGTCGGTGACTCGTTAGAAATGGCGAAATTTGGTAATCGTCACCCAGCAAGTACACTGATCATCGGTGGCGTGCGCTTTATGGGTGAGTCAGCTAAGATCCTGACACCAGAAAAACGTATTCTGATGCCAACATTGGAAGCAGAATGTTCACTTGATCTCGGGTGTCCTGCAGATAAATTTAGTGAGTTCTGTGATGCTCATCCTGACCATACAGTAGTGGTTTACGCGAATACTTCTGCAGCGGTAAAAGCGCGTGCTGACTGGGTCGTAACTTCAAGTATTGCACTTGAAATCGTGGAACACCTTGACGCTGAAGATAAGCCGATTATCTGGGGACCAGATCGCCACCTTGGTTCATACATTGCGAACAAAACCGGTGCAGACATGCTGTTATGGCAAGGTGAGTGTGTCGTTCATGATGAGTTCTCTGCTGACGCGCTGCGTAAGATGAAGAGCGTTTATCCTGATGCAGCGATACTTGTTCACCCAGAATCACCGGCAAGTGTGGTTGAACTGGCAGACGCTGTTGGTTCGACGAGTCAGCTTATTAAAGCCGCCAAAGAGCTTCCTCACAAGCAAATGATTGTTGCGACAGACAAGGGCATCTTCTTCAAGATGCAGCAACTTGTTCCTGAAAAAGAGCTTATCGAGGCTCCGACAGCGGGCGCTGGCGCGACATGCCGCAGTTGTGCACACTGTCCGTGGATGGCAATGAACGGCCTGAAAGCAATAGAAAAAGCACTTAGTGAAGGTGGTGAAGAGCACGAAATCTTTGTTGATGAAGCGCTGCGTGTTAAATCTCTTATCCCGCTCAACCGCATGTTAGATTTTGCGGAACAGTTAAATATGCAGGTGAAAGGTAACGCGTAAGATTCCGCGTTACCTTAAGACAAATATCAAAAACCAGCCAGTTAAGGCTGGTTTTTTTGTATCATATAATCAATAGTTTACTTTGATTTTGGTTGTTTTATTAGGGACAGAAACTTATGGCAGTGTGGCTGGTTGTTAAAAGGTGGTTGAGTTCTAACCTTTTTAAGTTAAGCACCCGCAATCTACTTATCATTAGCCTTGTTTATATCAGCCTATCGTGGGCTATGTTGGTTTTAGCCGGAGAAGAGGAACTCACGGGTAACTTTTCCAGCTTCATTTACTATCTGATGGTTACGGCGAGTACGGTTGGCTATGGTGACCACTCACCGGTTACAGATTTGGGTAAATGGATTGTAGTGTTGTTCGTTATTCCCGGAGGCCTAAGTCTGTTCGCTGCGCTATTGGGACGTGTTGCGGGGACAGCAGTAGATTATTGGCGCGCGGGTATTATCGGTAAGCGGAGAGTAAGAGTGGAAAATCATATCGTTTTGTTAGGGTGGAACGGGGCAAGAACAATGCATCTGATCCGTATGTTACAGCATGAAGAAGCGGGTAAGCGCCCGATCGTTTTGTGCAGTCGTTCAGATATTGAAAACCCGTTACCGGGCGAGATTAACTTTATCAGCGTAACCAGTTATACCGATTCTCAGGAGATGAAAAATGCCAACATCACAGAGGCCAGCTGTATCATTGTTGATAATCTTTCTGATGATATCACTCTCTCTGCGGCGCTTTATTGTGCTTCAGTCAATCCTGATGCACACTTACTCGCCTATTTTAAAGACGAGGCGTTAGGGCGTTTACTGAGTCAACACTGCCCGAAAGCTGAATGTATTCCCGCTGTTGGTGCCGAGATGCTGGCAAAAGCCGCTGTTGACCCTGGCTCAAGTGCTCTTCATCAAGAGTTACTCGCCTCAACTCGTGGGATGACTCAATATTCCGTCGTTTATCCTGAAGAGCAACCGACGACTAAGATAGAGAATATCTTTAGCTTTATTAAAAAACATCATCATGCAACGCTAATCGCCTTGGATGTTGGCAGTGGTATTGAACTTAACCCTGATTTAAGTACCGAAGTGCCGCCGAACACTAAACTGTTCTACATTTCAGATGAGCGAATAGAAAAATTTGCATGGAATGAAATGAATAAGGACAAATAATGGACATTATCGCCGACCTGTTGGCAGGTTTTCCCTATTTCTTACTCTATTTCTCTGTGTCGATCGTGTTCGTTCTGGCATTCAAATTCGTCTATATCAAGCTAACACCTTACGACGAATGGCACTTGATCAAAGAAGAGCAAAATACGGCGGCAGCCGTTGCTTTAAGTGGGGCATTAGTTGGTTATTGCCTGGCAATAGCGGGCGCGGCAAGCAACTCTGTCAGTATTATTGATTTCATGTTGTGGGGAATAGTTGCACTGTTAGCGCAGCTAATCGCATTTGGAATTGTTCGATTTATATTAATACCCCAAGTCTCTGAACGGATTGAAAACAACGAATTGCCTGCTGGTATCGTACTGGCGGCAGTCTCGGTGTCGGTCGGTATGCTCAACGCCGCTTGTATGACTTACTAGGAGGAATAATGAAACGCAGCTCTGACGTTAAACGTTCTTCTATGGATAAAAGCTTTAAAGTGAGTCGACTGATTCCGTTTGCTGCCTTTGGGGGGATGTTTTTTCTTGCTACTCAGCAGTCGCAGACTGAAGGGACAATTTACCTTGATGCAGACGAGTGTAAGTCTTCTGAGCCCGAATTTAGCGAACAATGCGATATCGCTTATAAGGACGCGATGGAAAGGGCAGAGCAGAACGCGCCCCGTTATACCACCGAGTACGAATGTGAGACTGATTTCGCTCAAGACAACTGTTATCACAGTAACCGCTACAACTCTTATGTCCCTTTCCTCGGAGGGTTCTTTTTCAGCCGCGCCATTAGCGATATGAAAGGGTATAACAAGAGTTACTACTCGGAGCCCATGTACCGTTATCGATCAAAGTACTATAACGGGGACGGGCAGTTTTATGGTTCTTATCGGAATCAACCGACTAAAGTCGCTACGAGCAGATTAAACCAACGAGCAGGTGGTACGGTTGGGCGTGCTATGTCTCGTGGTGGATTTGGTAAAGCCGTTTCAGTTAGTCACGGTGGATAACCAGCCCTATGTTTCGTCGCGAAATCCAAGAGCGAGATAATTGGCGCGAGTTAGCTCGCCAGTATGGTTTTGGATTCCATTCCATGTACGACCAACCGTATTGGGACGAGACTGCTTATTACCAATTCACGCTTGAACAAATTGAACGAGATCTTGAAGCGCCGACAGAAGAGCTTCATCAGATGTGTCTCGAGATTGTGGATGAGGTGGTACGCAGCGAGCGATTACTTACTCAATGTGCAATCCCAGAATCAATGTGGTCACAAGTTGCTTCTTCATGGCAACGTAAAGAGCCATCGCTTTATTCTCGGATGGATTTTGCTTATAACGGCTCTTCTCCCGCTAAGTTATTAGAAAATAACGCTGATACGCCAACGTCACTGTTCGAAACCGCTTTCTGGCAATGGGTGTGGCTGGAAGATGTCGTTAATAAAGGGCGTATTCACCAAAGCGCGGATCAGTTCAATATACTGCAAGATTTCCTTATTGAGCGGTTTACTGAAATCGCAAAGTTCCAACCCGGGCAAACGCTGCATTTTAGCTGTTGTAAATATACGGAAGAAGATAAAGGCACAGTGCAATATCTTGAGGACTGCGCTCGAGAGGCAGGATTGTCGACCGCTTTCGTATACGTTGAAGATATTGGTGTAACAGAAGACGGAGCGTTTGTTGATACCGATGACCGGGCAATACGCTGGATGTTTAAGCTTTACCCGTGGGAGTTTATGTTTGAGGAGGAGTATAGTGCTTACCTCAAAGACGCTCGTGTTAACTGGCTGGAACCGATGTGGAAATCCATTCTTTCTAACAAAGCTTTACTTCCGCTACTTTGGCAACGCTTTCCTAACCACCCTAATTTATTACCCGCGTATTTTGCAGATGATCCTGAGGCGGGAAGCTTACAAGACTATGTAGTCAAGCCACTCTTTTCCCGTGAGGGGGCGAATATCGAAATCGTTAAAAAAGGTCAGCGTATAGTGAAAACACCTGGACCTTATGGATCTGGGAAAAATATTGTTCAGCAGTATCATCCTTTACCCAAGTTTGGGCAAAGTCATACTCTAATCGGCAGTTGGTTAGTCAATGACAAAGCGGCGGGAATTTCAATTAGAGAGGACAGCAATATAGTGACGCAGGATATGGCGCGTTACATCCCGCATATCATTTTGAGTTGATCAAAAAAGCTCTCCGAAGAGAGCTTTTTACTTTTTATTAGTGCCGTATCGCTGGCAGGTGCCTGGCGCTTACTGCTCTTCTGCTAACGTGACGCCACGCTGAGTCAGACCACAAAGCATTACCGGCATGGCGTTGAAGATCTCTTCGAATTGCTCCAGTCCTTCCATTCCTTGTTCTGCTAGTGTTTCGATGGTGGTTTCTGGATCATAGAGCATAGTAAGAGAAAGCAGAACGCCACCAAGCAGTGCGTTGTCTTCACTGTCTTCAGGCATTAGTGTTTCCCAATCATCGCGGGCTAATTGCCAACCCTGTAAAACGCCTTCACAGAAATCACGAGTCGTCGCCGTTACGATGTCTTGCTCATCCAGTGCACAACCTTCAGGCCACTCCCAAGCTCCATCTAGTAACGCCGGACGAGTTTGATTCCACATCTGAACAATTTCATCAATGTACTGTTCTAGCTGTTCTCCATCACTAAAAGGTGCGGTTTCTTCTCCGCCCCAAAGGAATGGCAGCCAGTCTTGTGGCATCAGAACATTTGGCGCTGATGCCATTGCAGTTACAAAGCCTTGAGTTTTAGCCAGATTGAGTAATTTTCCATCAAGCTCGGGAAGGGAGAGAATGTCTTGTAGTTTCAAAATAGAATACCATTTGTTAATGGGCTGGTCAGTTACGGCCATATTACCAATCAATTTGCGATAAATCGATATCAGGTAGTAATTCGAAGGCTTCTCACGTTAAGTTAACTCTGAATTCTTGTCAGTTAATAGCATAACTTTACGATTTCCTATCTAACAAGCCGCATTTTGTTCTGAAAAATGGCGTTGACCCATTTTGTAACTCTCTTAAAGCACTAGAATTTTTGTTTTTTTACTCCATTTTTTGCCTAAAAAGACCGTTTTATATTCGAAATGGTGAAATGAACTACTTTTGTGCGGAAATTTGGTCATTAATTTACTTCTTTAATTTAAAAATGGAGCCATAAGCTGTAAATTGTATGCTCTAATGGAGATATAATCTGGATGGTTAGCTATATGGCAGTTGATCATGTGTATTTTGTTGTTAATTACAGTGTTTGATTTTAGAGGTTGTTGAATGAAGTCGCGTGGACCATTTTGTATTCGTAATGCTGCAGCGGATACCTTTGCTATGGTGGTTTTTTGCTTTGTCACAGGAATGATTATTGAGATTTTGATTTCAGGTATGACGTTTGAACAGTCTCTAGCATCACGTACACTGTCCATTCCAGTTAATATTGCTATTGCATGGCCGTATGGTGTTTTTCGTGATTGGGTATTACGTCAAGGTAATAAAGTTTCACCATCATCATTTATGAAGAATGTATCTGACCTTATCGCTTACGTACTTTTTCAATCTCCTGTGTATGCAGGTATTCTGCTTGCGGTAGGTGCATCTACAGACCAGATCATTACAGCTGTTGCAAGTAATGCGGTTGTATCTTGTGGAATGGGTATCTTGTATGGCTACTTTTTAGATATGTGCCGTCGCTGGTTCCGAGTCCCTGGCTACTATCAAGGCATCTGATTGACACTGTTTTGTTCAATTTAGTTACTTAGTGAGCAAACAACAGAAAAACAGCGCTTTTTTTCATGTTTGGCCTTGACCGTTGGGCACATAATCATTAAATTAGCGCCTCGTTAGCCAACAATGCTAACCACAATTTGATTCGGTGAGTTGTCCGAGTGGCTGAAGGAGCACGCCTGGAAAGTGTGTATACGGCAACGTATCGAGAGTTCGAATCTCTCACTCACCGCCACATTCCAAAAGGTCTGATTTATCAGGCCTTTTTTTGGTTTTTACAAGGTCATGTGAGCTACCCAAGGTACAATGGAGCGCACAATGGCACAATTTTCTTCCAAACCTTCTACCATCCGTGAATGCACATACCTAGTGCGTAGTAAAACGGGTGTTTACTCCTTTCGCTGGAATGTTTCTGAAAACAATAGATACCGCCAGGTAAAGCTCAGCCTCAAAACCCGCAATTACCTTACAGCATTGAATCTAGCGTCTTCTCTAGCATTAAAGATAACTGAGTTAAGCGAGCCAACACTTAGTGACGTGGCTTTGTTGCTTAATTCTGAGATAAGACATACTTACTCCATTGTGCTTAATTCTTAAACAATATACTGAGTTTCAGGCATACCTAGCCTCGTAAGTTTGTTCAGCGCTTTGATCATGGCGTAAGGCTCGCCAACTTGAGCGTTGTAGTTCCTCAGGCTTAATTTCCCACCTAATAACTGTTTCACTCGATACATTGCTGTCTCTGATAGCGAGCGCTTATGGTAGCCATAGCGTTTTTTCCACTTCTTATTGGAGCCGTAGAGCTTCTGACAACCTACTGCTAAATTACGAGGGTGTCCTTGCTCCCAGAAAGCTGCCCCTTCTCGTGGTGGGATAAGCGGAACCGCTCGCTTGACCCGTATGGCATTATGGCAATTCCTTGTGTCATAAGCGCCATCGCCTGATATCTCGATGATTTTCCGATGTGTCTGCTTAAGCAAGTTGGGAAGCACTTCAGCACCGGTTACGTTAGATAAGCTCAGCTCTGCTGCGACTATTTCGTGGGTGCTTGTATCTACTGCGATATGCAGCTTACGCCAAACCCTACGTTTCCCGTCAGTACCATGCTTCTTAACCTTCCATTCACCTTCTCCATAAACCTTGAGGCCAGTGGCATCAATGGCGAGGTGTTGTATCGCACCTCTGGTTTTAGTTTTAAATGAAACCTCAACTTCCTTGGCTCGACGGCTTATACAGGTGTAGTGCGGACAAACTAGCGGGATAGCAATCTTAAACACTGAGTCTAGAAAACCTTGCAGTGCTCTCAATGGCATGGAGAAAACGCGTTTCACCATCAGTGCAGTGGTAATGGCTAAGTCGCTGAATCGGCGAGGTCTACCACGTTTACCTTGTTTGTTTTGCTTCCACTCGGCTATCGTTTCCTCATCAATCCAAAAGGTCAGAGAGCCACGGTTGATTAGCGCTTTGTTGTACTGTTTCCAGTTGTTTGTTTTGTTACGAGGTTTAGGCATGAGACTACGATGATTGATGGGTGTAGCCGATCAGCTCGTAGCTTCTTGATTTAGTTCCATCGATTTAAGCAACAAAGCCCTTGCGTATGATAAATCCTATTGGTCAGTAAGAGGCGTCTCTATCAATATTCACCTAATACATCTTGCTAATATTTTATGAAACTATAACGGTATGCTTTTACAACCATTTTATTTTATGGTCCTAGAATATACGTACATTTCTGCGGAGTTACAGCATATCTCTCGCACATAAATGTAATGCCTTCGTTTAAAAGAATCTCAGTTAGCTCTAATTTTCAAAAGGTTAGAGTACAACTTTAGTGCAAGAGTAAGTAATATGCCTTAGTTGCATAATTAATGGTTGTGAAATACTCATTTAGTCAATTTTTATCTGAAGCGTTGTATCTGACAATCCCTCCGTTTGATAAAACCTAACCCAGAATTTTTGTGGTTAATTAACTGTTTAAGAGAAATATCTTTGAATTTAGCACAATCCCTCAGCATTCTCTCTAAATCTTCGCCTTATGCGGTAAGTACTGAAAGAGATCAAAATCAAGATCTTCTGGCTGAATATAAAAGTCATATCTATATCAAAACTGACATTGAAGCTGATTTTAAGCGGGCACTTTTGTCTGCTAAAAAGGACGAAATCATCTTTTTGTGTGGCAGTAGTGGCGACGGTAAGTCGGAAATTTTGACTCAATACAGCCAAAAACATAAAGCAACGCATGATTTTCATCTTGATGCGACACACAGTTTCAATCCGAGTCAGACGGCTATTGACGCGCTAGATGAACGTTTTTCACAGTTTAAAGAAAATGACAAGCCACTCGTCATCGGCATCAATATTGGTATGTTGGGTAACTATGCTGAGGAAGGTGCTGACCAACATTACGACGTGAAAACGTCGATAAAGGCTTTTCTGGAAAATAAAACGAACGACATTCCACCAAATCATCTATTTCTAGATTTCGAACGCTACCCTAAGTTTACCCTTGGTCATGAAGTGAGCACTTCCGATTTTGCCGCTCAATTTCTTGCTCGCTTAACTGAGCCAACTTTAGAAAACCCATTTTATGCGCTCTATGCGAATGAAGTGGAAAAATCAGGTCATAGCACGTTGACTGCCAATTACGCTTTATTGGCTTTGGACTCTGTCCAGAAGAATATTATTGCTTTGTTGTTGAAAACTCGTTTAATTAAAGACCAATTTTTGACAGCACGTGCCTTGCTAGATTTTGTCTTTCAGATTTTAGCAATGGACGGTTATTTATTTGATAATTTGTTCTCTGGTGCTGACAACGAGCTTTTAGAGCATATCCAAAGTTTCGACCCAAGCAACATTCATACTCGCAAAATTGATGAGTTTGTTTTGCAATTTGGTCTAGGTATTGAAAATGAAGGGTTTACAAATCTTAAAAATCAAATGAAGTCTATAGGTGTCTTTGACGTATCAAATGCTGCATCGTACTTGCGTATGGTGTATTTGTTAAAAGATGAAGAGCAGTTCGCTAACGCTTACATCAACGAACTAAAAGCGGATTTTGATAACTCCTTAGTAAATAAGTATGCAAACACTTGGTTGCTTCATAGCGAGTTTGACGGCTCAGGCAAGCAGAAAAAAGAGTTAAACAAATTCTACAAGGATATCCTAATTGCGGCTATCCACCGCTACTGTAATCGTAACTCGCCAACTCTTGATAAAGACCAATTTTTCATTTCTGAATATAACGGTTTTAAAATTGCAGCTGAGCTAGAAGTTAAGTCGGATTTTACTGCAATCAAAACGCGAGGTGTCAGTAAAATTGGTTCCTTTAATACGTATATCCGTGCAGATGACAACGCACTTCTCCCAATTCCAATTAGTATCAATTTGTTTGAACTGTTAGAAAAAATCAATCAGGGCTATCGACCTAACAAACATGATAAGAATGCGGTGCTTTTGTTGGATGAAGTGATTGAGCAAATCATCACTGTAGCGAACGAGAAAAACACCTTGTTTATTCTGAAAAACGATAAGCGTTACAAGATCGTCAATGAAGATGATGAATATTTCGAAGTGAGTGGTATCTAAGATGACAATGGATAAATACATCAAACCGTTTAATCCGAACTTGCCACAAACGGCGGAAAACGTACCGAATAAGAACAGCTTAAACAGCTATTTACCAATTCGTACCAAAGGTAATGACTTTGACAGTGATGCAGTAATTGGCTTGGTATTACGTGGTTTATTTCGCAAGAAAATTGAAGGGTACAAATATGAAGATTTTGTATCTGATTGTCAGTCTGCGTTTGAAGAGAAGCTAGGTGAAGAAGGCTTTTGGGAAGTACTAAGCGAAATGTACTTTGATGACAAAGATATCTTTTCTGTTAGCCCTGAGTTATTGCTGTTTCGTGCGCAAAAAGGCGAATTTGTTGCTGGTGACTCTCGTATCGCCGCTATGTACATAAATTTACTACAGAATATGCGTGTCGAAGATTTTGATGCAAAATTAAACTTCATTGAACGCGAGATGCTTTCTACGTTGCGCGGTAAGATGAAAGCTGATTCATCGATGCAAGCGACTGAGCACCCATATCTGCCATATCTATCTAAAGCATTTCGTGATGATTTGAAGTTTTTGGCAAGTCGTCCTAAGTACCTGTTAAGTGAAATTGAGTCGTTCTTGTCTTTTTATGGTTTTGCTTACACCGCTCAATTGAGTCTATCGCTCACAGATTGGCGCTCTGGCGAGGCGCCAGTTGCTAAGCCGCTGTACTTTATCATGGATCATGAGCGTGCTAGTAATGAACGTACACACATAAAAAATCACGGTTATAAGCTATTCAATGAGTCTGCGACTCGTTTATTCCCGATGCTGACAATGTTAGAGCTTTTACAACCAGGTATGGGATATAAGAGTGCAACTAAAGTGCCATTGTGGGCGATTTCAAGGGTATTCAAGAATCCCGTTATGAACACCTAAAGAGTGATCTAGAGAACTTTGCTCGAGCATTTAAAACGCAACGTAATTTAGATACATCACTTGATGAGTCGGAATCTGCCCTTGATTGGCTTGGTCATATTATGAAGTTAGCCACGGCTCAGTTTAGTGTTGGTGAGCGATTCAACATCAACAAAAAATACGTTTCAGAAGTAGAGAAGCATCTCGCATCTCATTTTATTCAAAGTCGAGGCCGTAGTGGTCGAGTTTTGGTTCTCAACCAAGACTACATCATTTTATTAACCAACCTTGTTGTTGGAGAAAAAGACAAGCTCCGTTTCCACGAACTGATCGCTGCATTTAAACAACGTGGCATTTTCGTTGATAAACAAACCGAACAAGAACTAATTAAATTCTATGAGCGCATTGGCAACGTTGAGCGCATGAGTGATAGTGGAGACGCAGTTTATGTCCGTAAAACAATTTGAGACCTTTCTAGTTGAACAGTTTTTAGCTGACGCTGAAACTCACATCAAGGCAGGCTTCCGTTATCAGTTCAAGTCACCAGATAGCGAAAACAGTGTGCGTTTGTACAAAGCGATGAGCGCACATTCACAGAGTAGTATTAGTGCGAGCAACGGTATCGAGCTGCCATTTATTCAGTTGTCTAACTGTAAGATCGTACCTGTTATTCATAGTGAAGATCCTGCTGAGTACCAAGGCTTTACCGAAAACTATGTTTCTCACCTACGTGATGAAGTTGCAAGCCAGTCCGGCTACTTGAAGGGCTGCGCGCTGGTTGTAATTCACAATAGCTTGTTGGATACCTTGATTAACTCGGCAGAAGATCTGGCACAGCTTGGTCAGGTGTGGAGCCCAAGTAAAATCAAAGCAGCGATGAAAGGGCTGATTGAACAACAAGACAAAGGCCGTGATGTGTCTAATTGTCTTTTGGATGATCAGTTTGATGCGATCCTTGACGATGGCGCGACCATGTTCGGTTTCGAATCATTATATAAAGCTGTGGAAGATGGTGATCTGCGCTTTAATGAACTTGGTATGTTTGAAGACCCGCTCGTTGCAGAGATGAGTGGCAATCCAAAGCAAATCAAAAAACGTCTGGAAGACAACCGTGCACTTTATGAAGAACTTTCTTTTGAAGTGGAACACTTCGGCGACCAGCTTCAGGACCGTTTGAAGTCGTTTGGTGAAAAATTCATTAACGAAAACTTCTCTGAAACTGATGCGTGGAAAGATGTTGAATTTGAAGCGTTTCTGCAAGAGAAAAAACGCAATGCACAGCAGCAACTTGTCCTTGAAGAAGAGCAAGCTAGCGAAGGCATGACCATTACTGCGCGAAACCGTGCAGAAACCAAAGCAGGTATGCGTGATCGTCACCTTATCATTGAGCTAGATGAAGGTGTCAATGACTTTGAATTAAAGTTGATTTTCCAAGGTGCAAGCAATCTAGAAAAGAGCCAGTTTAAAATTCAACCAGCTAAAGCACTTGGTAATCAAGAGGTGATTTCAACGCTGAATGGCTTGAAGACGACTCGAGCAAGCTTGAAAGGTACTTACAATAACGAACCGTTGTTTTTCAACCTAGCGTTGAAGCGTGAGAATAAATCGGAGGTCTACAACTTTCGCTGTCTTGTTATTCGCAAGGGTGAGTTTTACATCGAGCCATTCAAAAACATCTTTTTGATCGAGCCTACTCCTGCTAAGCAGCGTTTAACCTTGAACATGGAAGAAAATAAGCTTCAGATTCGAGCTGAAGAGGGTACAGCTTGTTCTTTGGCGGATGCAAAGCAAGTCGTAGACGTAGCAGAGTATTCTCTGGTGGATTTCGAGGCGCTTGCGAACGAAGCAGATGAAATCGACTTTGCAGTAAAATCGGGCGACAACAAACTGAAATTTAATGTTGAAGGCGCAGTCGCGACAGACTCGCTGAGCTTGCCATTGTTACTTAACCGAGGCCGTTACCATAAGTTATTCAAAGATGAATACAACGGCGAGTTTTACTCCCAAAAAGGCAAAGTCGGCATCGATAACAGCGAATTTGTTGTACCTGGTGTTCGTTTAAAACTGCTGCGCTGGGAAGAAGCCTTCATCAATGACAAAGTCGTGTCTATTTCTGACTCTGACAAAATCAAGTTGGATGATGTTCAAGCCATTGATGACGCGATGCATTCATCCTATGTCGAACTATATGATTACCTTGAACAGCGCCGTAGTACGCCATCTCTAGCCTCTTGGGGGGATGATTTCACGACGCTTATACAAAATGTAGTAGATGCAAGTCTTGCTTATTTTGAAGCGATTCCAACGGGCAGTATGCTGACCAAAGAGCAAAAAGCGGCGCTGCAAATTGGTTTGGTTAAATCTGAAGGTGAAGAATATTACTCTCCGTTCCACCCATTAATCTTGGCTTACTACCTAAACCTGCGCAAAGTGATTCGTGAAGATGAAAGTTTCGCTAGCTTGCCAGATGTGACGTTTGAGCGTTTATCACCAAAAGGCTTACTGCCTTATGTTTATCATCCTCAGCACGAGTTTGCTTACAACCAACAAGTGAAAGAAAACGCGTTTTGGATCAAGAGTGTCCCTCAAGAGAAGAGCTCACTGACATTCGTTCGTAAACTCGTCAAAGAAAAAATCGACGAGTTCCAAACCGCATTTAGTCAATTATTCACAGGTTCAGAGAAGAGCATCATCATTAATGCAGTGAATCAAGACAGCGCTGAAGAACTGTTCATGGGGTTAGTGGATTACATCCGTAGTAATCAAGAACAAGCGGCTTCGATTCACATCAACCTTTATGATGACAAACTGACGTTTAATGCGTTTGACCGCTTTGCAGAAACAGCAAACTACGATGAACTGAAAGAGTGGTTAGAGCTGAACAAAGGCAAGGTACGTGAAGTGGCGGATACTATTATTGATATCCTTCGCACTCGTTTAACCTACAGCAAATTCACCAATACACAAGCTGAAAAAGGCGGTCAGTCTTATGCTCATCTTACTTTCTTTCGTAACAATGAGGATGTTGATTGTTCGGAAGTTGGCATTGAAAGCATGGCATCAGGAATAGCATGTGATGGTTTATTAACAGGCGATGCGTCTGAAAATCAAGCTGAATCTTACTTAACTGGCTTTGGTTTGAGAGGAACTGATTATCAGGACTTCCAGCATTTACGGATGGCAAAGCTAATTGGAGAACTGAGACTTCCTTCACTCAAGCCAAATACGCAATACGATGGTAAAAAAGCTATTGTGCTTGCTGTTAACGATTCTTTTAAAGATGATTTGGAACGTTCATACGACAGCTCCATTTGGACAACCATCATTGATCCAAAAGTGACATTAGACTTCTTCCATAGCAATGAAGATGTGGTGCTGATTCACTATTCCGATCAGTACACCAGCTCATCCAGTTATGATGCGATTACCGTAACGGCGCAGCGTGGTCTGTTTGAAAAAGTCATTAAGCAGGGTGATGGTGGTCAAATCAACGAGTTCAATGCCTTTAATGGCGATTGGCTGTTGAAGATGATGACCTGTGCGCCAACCATTAACAAAGAGCGCAAAGGTGTTATTGGTGCTTATAAGTTTGTAACCAGCTTAGTGCACAACTCAGACATTACTTGGGTTCCGCTTTCAGTAGCAGAAATGATCCGTGTTTCAGGTAACATCGGCCTGAAAATGTCCGACAGTGAATTCTCGCGTAACGTTCATGGTTACAAAAAAGGCGAGATTTCTGATGATGTATTGCTCGTAGGCTTTAAAGGGCAAGACATGTACTTGCTGCCAGTGGAAGTAAAAACGGGTTCAATTCCGGACTACAAAAAAGCAGTTAAGCAATCAAAAGAGTTGTTGCGTTACCTGAGCGAAGATCTGCTTGGGAATGACAACCTTGCCAGCAAACTTTACCGCGGCCTGTTCATGCGTCAAGTGCTAATGCAGGTAGACAAGTACCGCTTGTACAACGTGTTCGATCCAAACTACTTTGACGCACTACTAGACAACAAAGAAGAGTGGCTGAAAGGCGATTACTCGCTAGCAAAAGTTGCTGATTACCCAGATGGATTTGTTGTCAGCCATCTTGAAGGCGCAAGTTGCTTGCAACCAGAATACCAAATGTTGGAAGGCGTGCTAAAAGTCGACCTTCCGATGGGCTTGCTTCCTCGCTTAGTAGAAACGCCATTACAAGAAGTACTCGGAGACTTAGATATCGTCAAGCTTTGCCACGTGCCGACTGAGTATGTACTCAATGGAAAAACTCAGGCTGAAGTTATCGAAGCCGACAGTCACGCTGATGCTATTCGTGATAAGGTTTCTCACGATGCTGTTAGTTCTGAGACGGAGAAAAACACCGAAACTAAAGGGACTAGCGCTGAAATAGAAGAAGGGCAAGCAGATTCAGAGAGAGATGCTTCGGTGCAAGGTGCTTCAGAAGCCGTAGATTCATTCAAAGCACAATCATCGGGCACCAACTTAAATGTGCTCTTTGGTCACAATGCTTTGACGCAAGCACCGCTGAACTGGGAGCCAACCAATACCGCCAAATTTATGAATACCAATACCGGTATTATTGGCACCATGGGTACGGGTAAAACTCAGTTTACCAAGTCGGTGATCACTCAGCTTTACCGAAGCCAAGCAGACAACGTGAACAGCGCATCAATAGGTATGCTGATTTTCGACTACAAGTCAGATTATGTAGACGATAAATTCCAGCAAGCAACAGCGGGTAAAAAGTTTAACCTTCACAAACTGCCATATAACCCACTGAGCCTGTTTGGTGATACGCCAATGCTGCCAGTGCATACCGCACGCGGTTTCTCAGAGACCATGGGCAAAGCGTTCAATCTAGGTCAAAAACAGCAACTGCGCCTGCGTAAGCTGGTGGGTGAAGCTTATGAGTTGGCAGGTATTCGCAAGGCGGATCCAAGCACTTGGACAAAAGCAGCACCAACAATTGCAGATGTTTGGGCGTTGTTTATTGAAACTGATCCAGATGAAGATTCATTATATGCGGCACTTGAAAGCCTATACGAACTAGAAATTTTTGAAGACGATAACACCAAGTGTATGAGCCTTTACGATCTCGTTGATGGCATTACAGTTGTAGAGCTGGCAGGTTACCCGTCAGAGATTCAAAACCTCGTAGTAGCTTTAACACTGGATTTGTTCTACTCACAAATGCAGAAGAAAGGTAAGCCAGAAGTTCAAGGCGATTTCCGACAAATCACTAAGATGATCTTGGTGGACGAAGCCGACAACTTTATGTCTCAAAACTTCCCAAGTTTGCGCAAGATCTTAAAAGAAGGTCGTGAGTATGGTGTTGGTGTGATTCTGTCTACTCAAGATATTACGCACTTCCAAACTGGTGAGAACGACTACTCAAGTTATGTGCTTACATGGGTAATTCACCGCGTTGCGAAGATCCGCCCGCAAGAGCTTAAAGCCATGTTTGGTGTAAACGAAAAAGCAGAGCAAGAGAAGCTCATGGAAACCATCAATAAGCTAGAGAAGCACTACAGCTTATACATTGATGGCGCGAAGAAGATAGTTAAGATGCGCGATAGGGCGTTTTGGGAGTTGCCAGTTTATGAATAGCAAAAAAGTAAGCATTCGTAAAACACCTGAGGTGTTAGCGAAAATTGAGGAAGTAGAATTAGCAAAGCGAAATGCAGAAGTAGTTACGCTACGAGAATGGTATGAAACTACCGATGATCATAGCCTAGAGATAAAAATTTATATGAAAAAATATAAGCAATTGGGACGACTTGGTAAAGAATTGCACAACCGAGGAGTTCCAAGGGTTAATGAAAGGTTTGGAGACGGTATTAGGACTTTAGTTGAAGCTACCTATACAAGAGCAACTTTAGATTATGCAGCCCCACTTTGTGCGTTGGCGTGTACACAAAAAATAAATGTAGAGTAAAGGTCAGATTTTAAATGATTTCAATAGAGAAACTTCTTGGGGCAAGAGCTTTTGTTATACCAAAAAACCAACGTGGTTATAGTTGGACTTATAAAGAAATTGATGATTTGTTTAGTGATATGGAATTAATGGGAGATAAATGCCACTATTTAGGCACTATAATATGTTCAAAAATAGATCACTTTATGGAACAGGAAACTCAAAGTCCTAATTATCGCTATTCTTTAGAAGATGGTCAGCAAAGATTAACTACATTTATGATTTGTCTTAAGTTGTTAAGAGACCGATTCCTAGAAATTGATGGTAAGGAGACTATTGATTCTCAACAATTAGAGAGATTATATACTTATAAGCAAGATGGTGTTAAGTTACGACTTTCGAATGAAAATGTAAAAATTAACGATTTTTTGTCTTATTTGTTGCTGAATAGTCCATCTGAGCCACCTGCTACAAAAACACCACCGATTAGATGCCTAGAAAAGGCATATCAACATATCAAAAATAGACTTGTTTCAGAGCTTACTACCAGTGAAAGTCTAAAAAAATTCAGAAATAAGATCTGTCATCAAGTACAGTTAATTGATGTGGATTTATCCGATTTGATGATAGACAGATATTTGACATTTGATGCTATAAATTCACGTGGCTTACCACTTACAGAGTTTGATAAAATTAAAAACTTTTGCATCTTAGTGTGTGAAAGAAGGGGAATAGATATAAAGGTAGATGATGTTTGGTATAAAGCGATATCCAACTTAGAAAGTTTTGGGGTTGGGAGTAGAAATAGTGAAAATGCATTTATTTCCGAATTATTCTCAACTTTCCATGGATATTCTTCAAGTAATTCAGATGTGCATGAGAAGTTTGTAAGTGAATATAGAATATTACTTGAAGGAAATAGTGATAGCAAAGCTAATAATCTTAAAGCTTTTATTCAACTATGGGACTCATATTCTAAATCATATGGTTTCATCAATTGTAAACGTAAAGAAAAATATTATGAAGAGCTTTGTAGTAAGCAGGCATTTGATTGGTTAACGAAAATAGAAAGACTTGGTTTAGTCGGTATAACTAGAAGCCTTTTAGCTGCATCTCATTATGCTATCACAAATAAGGAAGATTTCTCAGAAATTTCTAGAGCTTGTGAGATATACACATTTAGAATGCATGCAATTTCTAGATATCGTACTGATAAAAACTCGAAAGAACTATTGAAACTATCACATCGTGTTTTAAGAACTAATTTTTCTAAAGATGATGTTTTAAATGAAATAGCTCGTATGCTTTATAACAATTCTCCACTTTTAACTAATGTAGAAAAATTAATTTCTGGAGAGATTAATTATAGAAATTGGTCTTATGGGTATTATTTCCTTTACGAATATGAGCTTTTTAATTCTTCTGTTGCAGTTGTTGAGTGGAAAAATAGTGATGATGAGAAGCAGTCAAGTATTGAACACATCTTACCTCAATCGATATCAAGTTCTGAATGGTGGAAAGCTCATTGGCCTGACAGCTTAGTGGCAGAAAAATGGTGTCATAGACTAGGTAATCTAGTAATTACTAATGGAAACAGCCACTTAGCTAGAAAGTCTATAATGCTTAAGTTGCATGATCCTGATTGTGAATACGACTATAATTCACATTCAGCCACAAATAGCGAGAAGTTGATTAAAAACCATACAGATGGCTCTGTGTGGAAAGAGCATCAAATTCTTTCTAGGGAAATAGCGTATATTGATTTTATTATTAAGCGATGGGGTATTCCTTGTATTCAAGATTCTGGATGTATTAACTTTCCTTCTGAGTACAGTAGCTTTAGTCCAAGCTTAACATACCCAAAAATTGAAATTTCTGAAGGAGTAGATCTTTTTCCGACAAGTGAAGAATTAATAAGTGACGAGGAAATCGATTAAATATCTTACTTCTTAGGAATATATTGGTTTTAATTAGGTCACTAATTCGGTTTAGAATGCATAGCCCTTGAATAGGGCCATGCTAATGAGAATCTATATTGATGTTGATAAATCACTAAGATTTCGCTGAGTACGAATCGAAGCAATCCCATCCTCAACATGTGCTGCCCAAGCTTGTTGGTATTCTTTACTATCAAGCTCTGGGTAGTACTGACCTGCCCCAAGAACTAATCCAGAACTTTATTAGTAATGCTTGTTAAATTACCGCTGTTTCGTGCCGTTCTTGTTGTCGCTGAAAATTCAGAAGGAGTTAGGTAACCCAAAGCTGAGTGGGGGCGATTTTCATTGTAATCCATTCGCCAGAGGTTGATTAGGTCACGAGCATGACTCAAATCCCTAAACCAGTGCTCGTTTAAACATTCATCTCTGAACTTACCATTAAAACTTTCAATATAAGCATTTTGTGTCGGTTTTCCTGCTTGGATTAATTTCAAAATCACATCATGCTGATGAGCCCATTGGTCGAGCGCTTTCCCTGTAAATTCTGGACCTTGATCCGTTCGAATCGCTTCTGGATAACCTCGAAACGCAGCGATAGACTCCAGCGTCATCACGACTTCATACCCCGAGATCCCCGTAGCAACAGGTATATCTAGACACTCCTTTGTGTAGTCATCCACAATCGTCAGGCATTTAATCCGTCTGCCGTTACTGAGCGCATCCATCACTAAGTCCATAAACCAAGTGTGATTTGGTACTGAAGGAAGCAAGAGAGGCTCTCGCTCAACATACTGTGATTTTCTACGTCTCCGTTTGCTGACCATTAAGCCTAATTCGCAGTACAAGCGATAAACTCGCTTATGGTTAACATCAAAACCTTCTCGCCTCAGAAGGCGATGGATTCGACGATAACCAAATCGACGTCGTTCTAATGCCAGTTCTTTTATACGAGCCTGAAGCTTATCATCCTCGCGATTAGATTGAGGTTGATATCGCACTGACGCGCGTTTAATACCGACGAGCAGACAGGCTCTGCGTTCTGAAAGCTGGGTGCCTTTCTGAATGACTTTAACAGCCTTGCGCTTGTCCTCGACGGTCAGTCATTTTGGCTGAGAGCGATTTTAAGTGCTTCTGCATCCAGCAGCGTTTCAGCCAGCAGCTTTTTAAGCCGAGCGTTCTCGTCTTCCAGAGCCTTGAGGCGACGGGCTTCAGAGGCATCCAGTCCTGCGTATTTCTTGCGCCATGTGTAAAACGTCGCATCCGATATCCCATGCTTGCGGCAAAGTTCTCGTGCGGGGATACCTGCTTCCGCTTCCTTTAAAATGGCAATGATTTAATGAACAGAATATCACTGCCACCTTAAAAACAAGCGGAAACTGGTATATCTGTTTGATAACTCTATTGTAAGCCTGTGATACCAGATACGATGTTCTATCATAGCGTAAAAATATGCAGGGATGAATGTGTGGAAGTGCGTCCTCTGTATCCGCTTTATAGCAATCTTACAATATGTAGTGAGTCACAGAAATATCAATTGACTATCTAAAATACCATCCTTTTAACTATGCTATATAACAAGACACTTATATAAAGCTCTAAGAGAAAATGAACACATATAAAGCTTTAAGGGATATTGAACTAGATATTGAGTACAGTAGCGAGCGTTCCGATATGCTTGGTGCTTTTTATAGACCTTGTTTCTCTGTCTCACAATCATATTGTCGTGCTGTGGGATATTTTACTAGTGACGGCTTAGGTCTGGTTACATTTGGTATGGAGCAGTTTATTCGCTCTAAAGGTAGCATTCATATGATCGCATCGCCAAAGCTTACAGAAGAAGATATAGAGGCGATTAATTTAGGTTACAAATCTAGAGAAGAAATTGCTAAAGCCCACTTTGAAGCATCAATAGATAAAACAGGCCGTAATGAGCATCTCAACTTACTCTCTTGGCTAATAGCAAATAAAATATTAGATATAAAATTAGCGATTAGAGTAGATAGAAATGGCCGCATCGCTAGAGGTATGTTTCATGAAAAGTTTGGATATTTTCGTGATGTAAATGGTGACGTTGTTGCATTTACAGGCTCTGCAAATGAAACAGTCGGCGGGCTGATCGACAACCAGGAATCGATAGATGTTTATTGGAGCTGGGACGACCCTCATAAACGAGTTTCAAGGAAAGTAGCGAGATTTGAAGAGCTTTGGGATGGAAAGCCAACTTCGCTAGAGGTTTTTGATTTTACAGATGCGACGGAAGAGCTCTTAGAGCCATATAAAAAGCCAGTACCTCCAGCTTTTGAACATATAGACATCGAGTTCTCCCAAATTAACCGCTTTTCGGTGCCTCCAAGTATTAATTTACGAGATTATCAGCGCCAGGCCATAAATAATTGGTTTAAAAACCAAGGAAAGGGAGTATTCCAACTTGCAACAGGTACGGGTAAAACTATTACAGCATTAGCTCTTGCCAGCGCTTTATATGAAAAAATTAATTTAAAGTGGTTAATTGTCGTTTGTCCATATAAGCATTTGGTATCGCAGTGGGGTGAGGAATGTAGGAACTTTGGTTCTAACCCCATATTGGCTTTTGATAATAAGAGAAAGTGGGTTTCGTTACTGGGCAATCAGCTACTTCAAAGTGTTATTGAACAAAAAAGTAATCAGCAATTAAATGTAGTTATAGCTACAACATCAACATTTATGACGGATACTTTTCAGTCGAAATTAGAGCATTTTCCCAAAGAGACACTCTTGGTTTCTGACGAAGTTCATAACATGGGAGCTAAAAAGCTACGTGGTGTACTTCCTCATTCAATCCCTATGCGATTAGGGCTTTCTGCGACACCAGAGCGCTTGCACGATGATGAAGGTACGTCCAAAATAATCGAGTATTTTGGCAAGATTTTAGAACCCAAATTAGGTATCGCAGATGCTATAAAAATGGGAGTGCTTACGCCTTATTATTACTATCCAATATTAGTAGAACTAACGGATAGTGAGCACGATGAATATCTTGAGCTATCGATGAGCATCTCTAAACTCGCATACTCGGAAGAGGAAAGTGAAAGAGGGCAAGCGTTAAAAAGCTTGCTCATCAAGAGAGCTAGGTTGATGTCCTCAGCATATAACAAACTTGAAGCATTACATGAAGTTGCAACTTGTTTGCAAGATGAATCTCATATGCTTTTTTATTGTGGTGATGGAAGGGTTGATAGTGATGCTGACCAAAGTGAAATTCGTCAAATTGAGGCTGTAACACGACTGCTTGGCGTAGAGCTAGGAATGAAAGTGAGTCAGTATACGGCCTCAACTAGCATAGAAGAGCGTGGGAACCTTAAGAAGTCACTTGCTTCAGGAGAATCACAAGGACTAGTGGCAATAAGATGTTTAGACGAAGGTGTTGATATTCCAGCAATAAAAACTGCTGTTATTTTGGCTAGTAGTACCAACCCTAGACAGTTTATTCAACGGCGAGGGCGCGTATTACGAAAATATGAAGGAAAACACAGTGCCACAATTTACGACATGATAGTACTTCCACCTATTGATGAAGAAGTGACTCAGATTGACAGAAAATTAATTAGGAAGGAACTTCAACGAGTGGTTGAGTTTGCTGATCTGGCTCTAAATTCAGGAGAGGCGCGATTGAAGTTGGTTCCTATACAAAAAAAATATGGCTTAATGGAGTTGTAGAAATGATAAAACCAGATCCTCATAAACCATTTAAAGAAGCTCCTCAGTATATACAATTAATCATGAAAGAAGTACTTAAGCTGGAAACTGATGTATTACATCAAAACCGTCCAAGATTAAAATCAGAAATAATCCAAATCATTAAAGAGGCGGTAAAGGATGAAGCTTGATTACATAAAGATAAGTAATTTTAGACAGTTTTATGGTGATACACCAAAAATTTCCTTTTGTTCAGGAGATAAAAATGTAACTGTTTTGCATGCTAACAATGGTTCAGGAAAAACTGCTTTATTAAATGCGTTTACATGGGCACTTTACGAGAGTTTTACATCAGGTTTTAAATTAGAAGATCAACTAGTAAATAAAAGAGCTTTAAGAGAAGCTGGAATCGGCGAGACAGTAACAGCATGGGTAGAAATTAAGTTTGAGCACAGTAGTAAGAATTACGTTATTCGACGTGAGCAAAAAGCAATGCGTACGGATAGCGACCCTGGTTTTCAATCTGCAGCTGAAAGCGAAGTTACTTTGCAGTGGGAAGCAGGAGACGGTAATTGGCGTTATGAAGATAAAGTTTCTGATAACGTTGGCCGAGTGTTACCTAAAGATCTACATAGTTACTTCTTTTTTGATGGTGAGCGTATTGAGCGAATTGTGCAGCCAGACAAAAAGCAACAAGATGAAATAAAAGCAGCTGCCAAGAAATTATTAGGATTAGAAGTTATTGAACGCAGTGTTCACCACCTAAATGAAGCTAGAAAAGAACTAGAATTAGAGTACAAGTCAATTGGCTCCCCTGCAGTGAAGAAAGAGTTAGAAGAAAAAGAAGAATTAGAGATATTTATTGAAAGGTGCGAAGAAAGAGTAAAATGCATAGAAAAAGAAAAAATCAATAATAAAAAAATAGTAAAAGAAATCGAGGAAAGGTTATTAGCTCACCAAGAGGTTAAAGAAGCTCAGGAAAGAAGGAATAAGTTAAATTCTGAAAGTGAAAATAATAGAAATCTAATAAGAGAGAAAAAAAAGAGCCTTAAAGAGAGTATCTCTAAAAATGGTTACCTAGTCTATGCTTCTAATTTAATAGATGACTTTAAACAACAAATAGAGTTAATGAGAACTAAAGGTGAACTTCCAGCAGGAATCAAGAAGCAGTTTGTCGAAGATCTCCTAGAGCAGCATGAATGTATTTGTGGAAGTAAATTAATTCCCAGTACTGAACCGTATAGCAATGTTGAGCGCTGGAGAGAGCAAGCCGGATTGGCTGATGTTGAAGAAAAAGCCCTTCGTATGGGAGGAGAAACGAGAAATTACGAACAACGTCTTAATGATTTTTGCGACACATTTTCAGGTATGCAAAGTTCACTAATTGAAATTAAAAAAGTAAGTAGCGATATTGAAAGAGAACTAGAAGATATAACAGCTGAGCTGAAGAATAGCCCTGAAGAGCAAATTAGTGAGTTGGAAACTCGACGAAGTGAATTAGAAGCGGCAAGTTTAGAGTTAGCTCGTGAGCAAGGTAGTAAAGAACGGGACATTCAGGTTTCGAACGAACGGATTAAAGTGATTGATGATGAGATCCAAAAAACTAAAGCAAATGAGAGAAAACAGCAAATCGCGCAAGTGAGAGTAGCCGCCGCTCAGGAAGCTCATGATCGTATGAAAGAAATGCTCGGTCTATACGATAAATCGTTTAGGCTATCACTTGAAAATAAAGTGCGAGAATTGTTTGCTCACATGTCACTAACCCCCTACATAGCTACTTTATCTGAAAATTATGCGATTCGGCTTAGTGAAAAGGCTGGGGGGGAGCTAATGGATGTAGCTGCATCTCAAGGTGAAAGTCAGATTCTAAGCCTTTCTTTTATTGGGGCCATTATCGATGTTGTAAGAGAGCAAAAAAAGAGAAATGAGGATTTAGGTGTAGCAAACGCAGCTAGTTACCCGGTAGTAATGGATTCGCCGTTTGGGGCTTTAGACCAGAACTATCGCACACAAATAGCTGATAACTTGCCAAAAATTGCAGATCAGGTCGTAGTATTAGCATCTCAAACACAATGGAGGGGAGAAGTATCTGACACGATGGGGGCAAAAGTAGGAAAACAGTATGTACTTACCTACTATACGCCTAGACAAGACATTGATATTAACGACGAAGCAGTTATTAATGGTTCAGGCTATCCATTGGTAAAAAGAAGCCCGAATGATTATGAATTCACAGAAATCATAGAGGTCTCGTGATTATGATTGATCGACGTATACAGTTTGACAAAGATAAGCAGTCCCTTATTGAGTTATTGTGTTCTGGAGAAGAGCATAAAAAAGTGTTTTCTAGTATGGCTGATTGCTTAAGCTTTGCGGCTGCGTATGGTTTTTTTCACAATGAAAGAAAGAAAATTGAGAAGGCATCCTCTAACCCTATTAAGTTTAATGTATTTGAAAACTCCAGCCACGATACACTTGTATATTTATTAGCAATGAAAGATGAAAAAGATGCTCACATCTTGGCTGAGGGTGATGATAATGTGAACAAAAGAGCGACAATTTTTGAAGAATATGCTAATGGTGGGCTTGAGAGGTTAAGCAGGGAGTTGGCTGGCACTTTGGAGTCATTAGACCATTTTTTGTTAATCATTAACAAAGAACTATTATTTAAAAATAATAGTCAAGATGGCTCTGATAGCTTTAATTTAGGTGACTTGGAGATTTAATTTGGACTTTTCAACGAAATCAGTCAGATTGATAGCAAAAATGGATCTTTCTCAAAAACGTTATAAAAATGGTGAATTGTTATTCTGTCTAATAGAAGAAGAGGATGGAAGCATTATTGGTTATGATATTCGTTATTTTTATCTAGACAATGACAATATAAGAAAGGCTAGTAGATCTGGCTTCAGAGTGCCTCTAGAAAAGCTCAAGTTATTTATTAAAACATTAAGTCTAGATTTTTGCGAGCTCGTTGATATATGCCTTTGGGATAAAGGGAATAAAAAGTTTCATGTTAGATATTCTGAAAGTTATGGAGGAGGAATAGATTTTCGTAGATATGTGGATTCAGAAAAGTACGTAGGTTGGGAAAAGAGCGGAATTCGTATATCTGAAAAGGACTGGCCACTATTTTTGAGAAAACTCAAAATGTTGGACAACATTCAACAACCTAAGTTTTATGAACTTCTAAGTCAAAGTAAAAAGCAAGATCATGGCGACTCAGGTAATAGACACGTAGCTCATGATATTCTACTATTATTAAAAGATTGATAATTGGGTGTACTTGTATTATTCCAAGATGATAGTATCTTGACCGGCGAATTACCTACCGTCTTTATGTAGCTACTATTGTAGCTTTTCCTAAATGAAAAAGGGCCTATGGTAATTATTAAACTAAATACGGGATCGTGAACTGAAGTATACTTTAGAAGCATAGAAGCATAGAAGCATAGAAGCATAGAAGCATAGAAGCATAGAAGCGTGGGTATTTGAAAACCCACGCTTTAATTTTAATATTTTAAAGTGAAGAAGAAAAATCTTTTAAATTCCGAAGGTTTCGAATAGAAGCTATGCCATCCTCAACATGCGCAGCCCAAGCTGCCATTGTTTCTTTATCATCAAGATCTGGGTAGACTTGCTTTAGTAGCAACTCAGTAACTAACTGGGTATCGCCGAGCCAAGTCACTTTATCAAGTACTGAGCTACCATCAAGCTTTTTTGCGGCTGCAGGAGAATACTTAAAACCAGATTCAACCGAACGGAAGAAAGCGATACGTGATGAAACGTTAGGGGAGATACCCGTATATCCCTTTAGCTTCTTTAGCTGTTCTTCAGTTGTTTTCGATAAATTCATTCTATTTGGCAGCATCTTAGTTTACCTCCGCAGCTGATTTTGCTTTCTGTTCCCAGAAATAGCCTTCTTTTAGTTTGGAAGACTTTGTGGTGCCATCAAATTGGATTTCAAAGGCGTGTGAAATACCGTATTTGAAATCGGCTTTGTTAA
The DNA here is from genome assembly GCF_905175385.1 of Vibrio sp. B1FLJ16. Classification (NCBI taxonomy): domain Bacteria; kingdom Pseudomonadati; phylum Pseudomonadota; class Gammaproteobacteria; order Vibrionales; family Vibrionaceae; genus Vibrio; species Vibrio sp. B1FLJ16. The sequence continues at coordinate 1,916,660 of NZ_HG992749.1, read as the reverse complement.
AGTAGCTTTCATCAATCTCTGTATCAGTTGATAGGATGATGACCTGATGGCTAGCTTCAGGGAAGTAATGCTGAATAAGCTTGTCGCGATGTTTAGAATCTAAACGTCCTAACGGCGTATCAATAATGATTGGTAATTGATTACCTGAAGTGCGGCCTAATGCTTCTAGAATCGAGATGGCATAAATTTGCTTCTCGCCAGCAGATAGGGCTTTACGGCTTATCGTATGGCCTTTTTCATCAATCAACTCAACATCAAAGGATTTGGTGTTAATACGTGCTGATAGCTGCAAGTCTTCTTTGCGAGCAAGTTTCTGGTAGCTTTTAATAAACTCAGATTCAAGTTGCTTGACACGTACTTGCGTTAGTTTTTCGCTGAAGTCAGCTAGCATAATGTGTGCGTTTTGAGCATTAGTTAATGATGCTTTAGCATTATGTGCTACTTTATGTTTATCGTGAAGCTTTTGAATTTTACGCGTTAATTCAATTGCTTCACGATATTTACGTTTTGCATCTTCGGTTGTAGCTTTGTGCTCTATAATCGCTTCAGTGCGTTTATTGGTGAGAGACTTAATTACCGCTAATTGTGATTCAACTTGCTCTTGCTCTGGAGCGCGAGCAATGTTGACAGAAAGGCTTGCGATTTCTTCTTCAACAATACTTAAGCGCTGGCGCGCAGCATCAAAGTTTTGGAATGACTTTGGTGCTTGAACGTTTACTTGTGAATAAATTTGATTGAATTCACGATCAGAAATATCAAGTAAAATATCTGTTTCTTGTTGGGAAGCGTTGCGCTCATTCAAACAATCTTGAATGGTATCAAGTGCTGTTGTTGCATTCGCAAGTCGGAAAGTTAGCTGTTGGCTAAGCTCATTCATAAAGCCTTGTAATTCATCATTAAAATTTTTAGCCTGTTTCGCCGATTTTTCAGATTCAAGTTGTGTAAATAGATTCGCTAATACTGTTGGTGCAAAAGAGTAGGGAAGGTTGCCCTCAATTTCAGAACGAAGTACTTTCTCGAGCTCTTTGCGTTCAGCCTCAAGTTCATTTTGCTTTGCTTTTTCTTGTTCGCGACTGTTTGCCCATGCGCCACCACGCACTGATAATTCATTCTCTGCTTTATCAATTTCAGTGGCTATTAGAGCTATTTTCGCTTTACAAAGAACAGCTTCATTTGCTATTTCTTTTGCGGCATTTTCAGCATTAACTCGTTCACTTTCAAGCTTTTCTATTTGCGATTTGATGTTTGCTGGCATAGCGGCAGCATCGTTACGCTTTAAGTAAATGGCTAGGTCATTACGAAGACGCTCTACAACATCAATACCCAGCAAGCGTCTTACAGCTGTCTGAAGAACTTCTCCTGACTCATCTTCAGCAAGCTCGGCGATTTTTTCGCCATCAAAGAAGAATAAATCAGCGATACCTGATGGGATAAGTTCATTAAGGAAGCTCTGGCATTGGTCGTAGTTCATTTGGCTTAGTTCTACAGAGTCTTTCTCAAGAACTAGACGGTCTTTTTGACCTTTGGACCAAGCTCTGGTGATTTTATATTCACTTTCAATGCCGTTTTGGCTATGTGTGAAAATAAGTTCAATGGAGGATTTACCCTCACTGATTCCAACGCCTTTATGAATTAGTGCGTCAAGTTGTTCTTGGTATTCTGATGCCGTCATGCCACGACCAAAAGCAGCGCGACCATAAAGAGCGACACGTACCGCAGTTAGGATCGATGTTTTACCTGCACCATTTAAACCACCAAATAATACGATTGGCGCTGGGGCTTCGTGGTATTCACGTTGTTTCCGAGGGGCAAGGTCAATTTCGTGTACACCACGGAAAACACGGAAGTTATTGACTACAAGCCTTTTAATGATCATTTATAATTCCACCTTGGCTAAGAGATCCAGTTTTGCAATTTCATCTTCGTATCTTTTAATCTGATCTTTGTGAATATCGAAGTCAGCTTTGCTTTGAAGTTCAGCGTGCTTTTCTTTGATCTCTTCAAGTGAGCCCCAGTCTTGTTTCAGTAAGCTACCGATTTTATCAAACACACCGGTTCGACGGCTTAAGCCTTCAAGTGATACTTCAAGATCGAGCAGCTTTTGGATCATTTCAGGTGATACATTGTATTCATCACCTAGTTGTTGCAATATTTGAGCTTCTACTTCGCCAAAACTGTTATTGTCATTGATTATCCAATCAAGATCTTTCCCGTAAATTTCACGGTAAATTTGAGGAAGCGAATCAGCCCAATCTGGCTCATTTGGATCGTTTAACCATTCTTGACGAATTGCATGGAGTTCAGGTTCAGTAACCAGCGTGACTTGATAGCCTGTTTCATTGAAGGCTTTTTCTTGTTCCAGTAATTCTTTTAACCATTTCTTACGGAACTTGAGCATGTAAGGGCCAGGTACGTGGTTACGCTCGGCTGCTAATTCTTGGCCTTCTTTCGCTCTCTGATAACTAACACGGCCTGTACGTCGCTTGAAGTTGCGATACAGCGGTTTGTTTTCTGGAATGTTGGTTTCAGCTAACATGTTTCGGAAATCAAGTAGTGGACGCATCCACTCTTCACCGTTTTGGATCAAGCTTTCCATAGCTCGGTCTTTGGTCACAACGGTACACGTCCAGCAACCAAAACGTGAGTTTCCGCATGATGGAGTACTATCATCGATAACCATTGGGCATTCGCCTTGATCTGATGAATCTTTGTACAAGTTCCATAGGGTAAGATTCTTACCACCCCATGGGTTTTCCCATTCTAAATCATAGTCATTTGACCACTTTTTGCCGATGCCCATCGGTGAAATCGTGACTTCTAACTTACATGCGCGAAGAATCTTCCAAACATCATCCATGCTCCAAGTATCAATTGGCGTATAGATGAATGCATTGGCTAGAGTTGTATGACGAGCTAATCGCGAGTTTTCGATTTTGTGCTTGGCTATAACCTGAGCACGAGAAGCGCTTTCTTGACTACGAGAGCCAAGTACAACAATAACTTCGTCAAACTTAGCCACTTTATCGGTAATGAAATCGCTTACAGGATCAATTTTCATGCGCTCAGTACACCAACGGAAACTTTTTGTTGGTGCAGGGTAGCCCTTGCCTAGCAGGCAAGACCAAAAAGTTTGATGAGGCTTCGGTAGCACTTTATGAGTGGTTATAGGTAAACCATCACGACGTGCTTGATTACCTATAGACTCAAGTGATTTATTGACGTGATCAACAACAAGGGGTGTTTCTACTAATGTATCCGAGGCAACAACATACACTTGTTTAGTGCGCTTCGACTCGTTTAATGCTTGCAGAGCAAGGTATACAAGAGTTACGACTGCAGAGGAGTCTTTACCACCGCTGTAGCCAATAACCCATGGACGATTGTCAGCGCAGTACACTGCCTGGATATCATCAATGAAGTGTTTTAATACAAACCCTTCATGCTTTTCATGTTCACGTTGAAGTTCGCGACACAGATTCGTGCTGCTAACGTTTCTTAATTCTTCATCCAGATTCGCATAGTGATCTAACTTTGCTGGTAACGATTGATGATTGCTATACCGTTTAAAGCCTGCAAAAAACTCATTCTCGATATATTTAATCTGTTCTTCTTGCAGACAGTCGGCTTGATACAACTCAGCCATTAGAAGCCTCACTACTTGTTATATGTTGGTTTTCTAGCGCTCTTTCATCTGGTGTCAGTGGGAGCGATAACGCTTGCTTTAGGGCATTTGTTGTAAGCATAATGTTCGTTGATGCCTTGCTTAGTTTGCCATGTAGCATGCTACGATTTGCCCAATTTGGATTGGATTTTCGCCAATCAACATCTTTTAGTTTTTTGATTGTTTTTTGCCATTCCGTTGGCTGAGCTGTGATCAATGCACAACCAAGTGCCCCCAATGCATGTAGCCCTACACCATGTGCGTGAATATAATCTTGACGGAATTGAGATGGTGATAATTCTTTATTTAAAACCATTTGCCATTCGGGTGTAGCATTATAGACGGCTTGCCAGTAATCATTGGCTAATGACTTTTCTTCCTCAGTAAAGCCTCCTTTACCGTTCTTACCTAGCAGTGCTTTATTTGCTTGCTTTAGGCTACTTAATGTAAACAGCTTCCCACTTTTTGAGCTGATACTAGATTTTTCCATCTCAGTAAAGCCTTTAAACGGTGCAATATTTTGAGCTTGATAACGCGCGAGTTCTGAACTTTGATCGCGATGATCATATAGTGCGCCCAATGATGGACTTGGTTTCACTGCATATTTATTTAAGTCAGCAAACATTTGCTGACTGCGTTTCAAGCCTTCATCGACGAAAAACAATACTGGGATATTGTCATGCGCTAAATCTGGGTTTTCTTTCAGGGCTGCTTCAATAGCAGCACGGCGATGTTGTCCATCGTTGATTAAAATTTGAGCATTCATAGGAACCTTTAAGATACCTAGATTAGGCATATCCAAACTAGAGTTTTCTTCAAAGCTGACTGAGGATGCTACAGATACCGTCAAAGCAGAGAAAACATAGTCTTTTGGGTTTTCAACAAGGTAACGTACCATTTCAGGAATACGTGATTTGTTTAACGTGCGCTGAGCACGAAGATCCGGTGGAACCTCATCTTCATCAAAGACAAAAATTTTAGGGATTGTACTGAGTGGGCAAGTTGCGATGTAAAATGGTTTTCCTGCTTGAAGTCCCCTTACTGCAGGGAAAGAAAAACAGTAACCGTCTTGTGCATTTCTCATTCCTTACCTTATAACGTTATTTTTGACGTTGTTTCATCATAGTTTGTTATTTTTTTGACGTCAATTTTGTTTTTTAACGTTATTGTGTTTTGTCAAAGGAGCGATATTTTAATAGAGATATATAAAAATTGCACGGAAGAAAAATATCTTTACACCATATGTGCCTGTAAACGCTTTCCTAAAGCAGAGTTGTTTAAAGGCATCGTTTTTACTTTGAGCGTCAGCAAAATTGTTATTTTTCTTTATGGTACAAGTTGTATCTTGATCCAAAGGTTTTCAAACTCCGCTCGAATCATCTGAGTTTCTTCTGTTAGTTCAAACTTCATCAACTTTGCTAAACGCTTATCAAAGCTCAACTGCTTTTTATAGCTATTGTGGTCTGCTGACATATATAGATGTTTATTCAACAAAGGCGGCCTACGCTTTTCATCCACATAATCAAAGAAATCGATATCCTGTTCGGTCATTTTGATTTTTATTCGTTCAACCAAGAATGGGATTGATTTTTCGAAGTCATCATAAGCTGTTAAGGTAAGCTTACCTGAAGTGGTGTGGATTTTGATAAGGTCGATTTCTTCATAAAGCTCACCATACATTTGCAATCCTGCGGCAACGTATACGCGAAGCAGCAAAGGTAAATCATCTATAAAATCGCGATGAAAGATGAGCGAATGCCCTTCATTCAACAAACTTGCGGATAGCTGTGTGTGCGCTTTTGCACATTGCTCGTTTATCAGTTCGGTATCGGCAATTGAGAATAAAAGTTCTGTAGCAAGGTTTATCGCGGTTTTGTAATCACCAAAAAGTGCTTTTATATCTCTCTTGAGGGGTTCTGGCTGTTGCGTGTATGGCTTTCTTTTCTCGAATAACCCAACAGCAAAGTAAAGCAATAAGTCTTCTTTACGGCTCTTCTCTGCTTGCTCAAATTCTTTGGTATCAAACATCTCTTGGAGCAAACTGAACACTTTTTTGTGTGAGCCGATCAGTTCTCGGACTGTGTTAGATTGCTCAAATTCATCAATGGCCGGTATACGACCTAGTTCTAAGCATGTATTCCAGAAGGCGTTAAATAGCTCCTGATTTTGGGTGATTAAGAGCTTGGCTTTGTCTTTCGCTTCGACCGGTTCTGGAGAGGTGAGTTGCTGCCATTGATGATGGCGCTTGTACTTACTTTGTAGATACTGTTGTTCTTCTAGTTTGTCTTTGAAAACGTAAAAAATACCGGGTGCAACAGTGATGGCATCTTCTTGCAAACTTCTTTCTATGTAGGCTTTGATTTCAGACTGTGCGTAGTATTTTTGAAAGGTGTTGCGAGAGGTAATAACGCCGTCTTTATAGGGTTTAAATTGGGCGATATAGCTTTCATTTGCAAGCATTACTGACACCACTAGAAACTTCTCGGAAAGGTCCCACGCGCTAAGCAGTGCTTCTAATCGTTCGTCCTGATCTTCAATGACATTCAGTACAAAGCCTAAGTTGACTATGTCAGATGATACTTTGTCGTTGTCTGGCTGAAAATTAGGGTCCCAACCTAAAGCATCTAGGCCATGTGCTTCTAGCTCTCGTAAGTCATCGCCTCGGCCACAACCATAATCAAAAATGGAGTGGGAGCCTTCTAGATAGCCATGTTTTACTAGTGTTTTCATTGGAGCAGAAAGCTCGTGCCTCACCAAGGCGGTTTTGTGTCGGTCAATACCAGACTCTTCTAGCGGAATAACAGCGGAACTTCGAAACAACCGCCCGTCGACAAGTTCATACCCATGATGCGAAATGAGGTTTTCCCAAGAGCGCTTAAAACCGATTAGGCGGCTGTTTTCATATAGTCCCGCGTTTTCGCCTTCTTGTGTCAGTGTTATAAAGTGTTCGTAATGTTCGCTCTCGGGCAAAATCATCGTTTCTTTTCGGTGCAAAATGGGGGGGATTATCAGCATCCTTGTAACTTGTGATTTTGTGGCTCAGCTTTGAAAGGTCGACATTTAAGCTCTGTCTCAGTGCAGGGTAAGAATCAGTATAAAAGTCAGGGTAGTGCAGTAAGGATAAACGGAACTCTTTTTTAAACAGTTTAACTAAATTCCAGCTTTCATCGTCTAAGCTGACGGCTTTTGCTACCGCAGGAATGAATTGATTGAGAACACTAGGTAGAGCGCTAAACGCATCTTTATGAAGGTAGATAGCATCCGGTAGTTGTTTTCCTATTTTGATTTTCCCAATAAGATCCGCAAACAGTTCTTCGTTCATTATCGGTCCTCAATGATGTTTTTCGATTATAAATGATCGAATAAGGTCTGTGTGGCGTAGCCTTTTGCACTTTTCTTGTTTACGCGAAGCCCATCACTTCGTTTTTCTCGAATTAAGGCATAGCGACTGTTATCAGGCCCAATGCTGATATGGATCGGCTTGTCCTTACCGTAAAAATAGAGTCGGTCGAACTCAAGGTTTTCGCAAATGTATTTCGCGATCTCGTCCATTCGCTGCTCATAACCTTTCACATAAAAATCACAGGAGGCTCCATCACGTTTGCATATACGGTTATCTTTGCTGTTTAGCTCCATCGAAGCGTGTTGATCGATGTCCGGAGCCATATCACCAGGACTGTTCTTTAGGATATAACGGAGCAGAGAATGTCCGGTGAAGCCGTATGTAATTTGTACAGATCCGAATTTTTCCTGGAGGGGAAGTAATATATTTTCTGTTAGGTATTGAAGCTGCTGTGTCGATTTCGCATTTGCTAGGTTTTCACCCGAGAAATTTGGGTGACGCTTTCTATGCCAATTAAGTAATGATATTTCCAATTGATTTTCCATGGGATGCATATTAGCCCGGGTTGTATATAAATGTAGGTGAGTAATGAAGCCTCTGTTTACAAAAGTATCATCCTAGAGGCAACTCACTTTTGGACAAAATTATTCCTCGTCCGCATTCGGCTATCTTGAATCGCCCTATTATTGAACAACAATGAACAATTCAAGATAGAGTAAGCGCTCAGTAGCCTGCTTTTCTTACTGACCTTCAAGGTACTGTTTAAAAAACGAAGTTAACGGATGGTAACCAGCCGACACGTCAACAATATAAGCGATGGCAATATGCTCATTAGTCTTAATTTCAGTAGAGAACCCTTTGCTCTTGAAGTCTCGATAGTTTGAGCTTGATATATAACGAGACTCTCTACCAACCTTAATGGCCACATTATCTAATTGCTGTACTCGGCTATCCATCTGGTTTTTATATTTTGGATGTAGACAGATGGTTAGTTTGGCGTCTTTGAGTCCGGTGACCCTACTAATGTAGGCTATAACAGAGCCACCTGACGTTACGGCAAGTTCTTTCGACTGCCGTGACTTGATAGGGTTAGTGGTTAAACCTAGCTTAGACAATGACGCCCTCAATTGCTTTTCTACATCGTCGCGCATAAATCTATCATTTGGAGAACGTAGATCGCTCATTTGTTTAGCGCAGGTTGAAGTGTTCATGGTCTTTATACCTTCTGTAGGAATTAAATTAATGTGTTTGTACGGTTCTTCTTGGCTAAGTTTGGAAATCGAGTTATCTGTACATTCAGCGCGAGGCACTGTAACTCCAAGACCTTTTAGTTGCTGGAATAAAGCCGACTTCATTTCATCCAATGCCTTACTATTGGTTTTGCTAGACAAGTTTTCTTTGTCTTTTCTGCCCATGTAGTAGGCTATCCTTTCTGCGTTGGCGCCTGATGGATGTGGAATGCCAGTTAAGATCTGCTCGTGTCCAATGTGGCCCTGCTCGGCTAAATAACTAAGGATCTCTGCCGTTCCCTGACCAAGCGGAATATACAAGACATCGGAGGATAAAATCTGGCATTCACTCGTCAGATAGGTGTCGACCATAAATTTTAAGGTTGCCTGTTTAAGTCCTTGCTGCGCCGAACTAATAGGCTCGCCATTCATTAACACTGGGTAGCGAAAAACGGAGGTGCTATGCAGTAGATGCTGGTCTGTTGTAAATAACTGGTTGGCGGATGTTAAGCCCCAATGTTTGCTCAGTCCAATGTAGTCTAAAAGAGCAACCAAGTTGTTACGAAGCGTACCTGAAAAGCTAGCGGTAGTTTTGGCATTCTCTAGGATCGTTGAGGTTGATGCACCACGATTTAGCCACTCGCACGCGCACGCATTCGCATTATCAGCTTGCGTTTTCCCAGGCGATATCCCAACGATGCATATCTTGGCTCTGGGGTTTATCGCATCAAAGGGGGAGTAGTAAACCTCGATCGGTCCATCACTCATCATCTTCAATTCAGGAGTGAAGGGGTTATTTTTTTTGTAATTCAATAAGTACGGTTTGTATGCTTCAAATTGATTTTTCATAATATCCTACTTAGTTTCGTTGTATTTTGCCGCTAAAGTGATAGCCGCATGTAATCATTGAATTACCTTCTTCGCAGATGATTAGATAAGGTGGATGCTTTGCGCTGAGCTTGTCGATTAAGTGTCTAATTGCTTTCTGTTTGCGTTTCTTAATTCCATGCGGAATTTCGTCTGAGCTCCCCAGGTAGTTCAGGACTTCCTTGAGTGCGTCCAACCACCGGATTTTTTCTTTCTTCGAAATGGTGCAAAGTAATGTACCTCCTTTTTGATAGAAGTCTTGGCCTATGGAAGATAAAACATTAAGTTCATCTTCACCTAAACCTCGCTGGCCGGCTCTAATGCTTCCGTGCTTAGTTGTACGCATCTTGGTTCTCCTATTTTAGTCCTAGGGCTCTTAAGATAAGTGCGGCGTCTTTTGAGACTTGTTTGCTTGACGTTTGTTGTTTTGAATTAGCCATAAGTTGTTCCTGTCATAATCAGAATTACTTGCGGTTTAAGCTATTTAGCCATCGAATTGCTTCTTCACGCGTTACGAACGTCGATCGGCCTTTCTTAACGACGGAAAGCTTTCGATGTTCTGGTGTTGAAGGAGAGGCGAGGTTTCTGACTGCACGCTCTGTCTGGTAGCCGCTCAATAGCGTTAATTCACGAAAGCTAAAATGTTCAAGGTGAAGACCAAGACTTTCAATATGTTCATAAGGTAGCTCCAAATGAAGATGCTTTTCATCTGGTTCATGTAAACAGTAAGGAAAGCCAGATGAATCTCCAAAAGCCATTTTTAAATTGGCAATGAATATTATGAAAAATCGATGAATACTGTCTGATGAATATTGAGTTTCTAAAACACCATGTTGGACAAGGGACTCATAACTCAAGCAGGGTGCTATAGTTTCGGCATAAAACATATCTAAGCCGTTATTAATATCAATAAAATGCTCATACAAATATTTCTTCTTATCTTTCGTAACAAAACAAAACTCATAGATCTGCCTAAGATTCCGAAGTAAAAATGATTGAGCGTATTCCACAAGTTCATTCTTATTAGGGTCAAACTGAGTCGTTATCATGCTACCTATTTCATCATCTTCGAATCTTGATTCTGTATCCAAATATCCGTTATTCACCATTTCTAGATAACGCTCTAAAGTCTGCTTCACATAAAACGCCATCTCAGTAATATCTTGTTCTTTGAATGCAGGATTTTGGGTAATTTCTTTAACGTTGATTTTGAAAGCCATGCTAACCCCTAGGTTCTAGTTACATTATCAATGTAATCTTAGTTTAGGTTTCATTATCGATATAATGCAAATTAAAATTACATTAAAAATGTAACCGAGAGGAAAGTATCTGTTTTATATAGATAAACTGTAAAAATAAAATGCGAGGGTTGGTGAATGTATTTAAGGGAAAGACCGTGAAACTACTATTTGAAAGTTTACTTTTGATAGAAAATGATTGGCGTGGGGCACTGATGAGTCAGCGTAGGGCTTGTTAACGACACCAACTAGCTCGACCCAAAACCATGTCAAAGCCAAAATGAAACATGGCACGGTTGCAGAGGCAGATGGCTTTGTTGCGTAATTCAATAGAACTTAATCAGGAACTTACGATCTGATCGGCTACATCCATAATTTCATGTAGCCTCATGCCAGACCTCGTTACAAAACAAACAACTGGAAGCAAAGCAAACAGAACAAAGAAAAATTCATATCGCCGTAGATACTAGCGCTAACGAAATAGTTGCAGCAGAGCTGAGTTTATTTAATGTCACTGATGCTGAATTGTTACCGAATTTACTTAAGCAGACACGAAGAAGGGTCCTAGAGATATCTGGCGATGGTGCTTATGATACAAGGGATTGTAACGATGCTATACGGTTCAAGCGAGCGGTTCCGCTTATCCCTCCGAGAGAAGGAGCTTCCTTCTAGGAGAAGAAATGCATGATAAGGTTATCGAACGGGAGTTCTATCGGTAGAAAAACCTATTTGAATCACGACAGAATATCACTTCTTAGGAGTGCATATAATGAGAGTGGAATTGGTTAATATTATGCACTTATTCTAATATTGAGCTTCATGTCATTGTCTATTCTAAAATTTTTTCATATTCTTTTTGTTATAAAACTTAACACTCTGAAATTACCAACCAAATATTAAATTTGGGTGACATGGAGACCTATCTGAAGTTAGCTACAACGGCTGCACTTTAAGTTCCTAGATAAAGTGCTCCCATAGTTATTCAGAAATTCTGGACAAAGCTACGGCCACATCATGTGATATTACTTATGGCTTGCATGGGAATAAAACAGTGGTTATGTAGAGGGGACTAAAGTTTGCTAATGATGCTCATTGCTGCTGAAGGTTACTAATTTTTTAGTCGGTATGTTTAAGATTAGCTCGAAAAAATGGAATTTGTTTAATGGAAAATAGTATCAATCTCTGGAGCTTATGGCCGGACTTAAGTCAGTTGGGGGGAATACCACCTCAAACACCGGGTCAACTTAGTGCTTTATTTGTTGTGGTGTTATGGAGTGTCGCGGGACTGTTCTTGGTAGTTTCGTTAGGAGCGTTACTTAGGTCTTTAAAAAAGGTTTTTTGGGTAAATAAGTTGCTAAATTCCGCTGAAGAGTCAGATCTCGTGACGTCTCGTGAGGATTTGTTATCCATAGCACGTAAACAGAATGACTCTGTAGGCCATCTGTGGTTAGAGTTTGATGAAACCCTTATTGAAGTTAAAGGAGTGGATGATGTAGTTCGATTACACAACACTTTTGATGCTAGTTACTTCTTTAATACATCCTCACTTGCTGGTGGTAGTACTGAAAACCGTATGATCGCTGCCGTACCGGGATTTTTGACCGCGCTAGGTGTCATCGGTACTTTTGTTGGCTTGCAGCTTGGCTTAGCAGATCTGAATATTGCAGGTAATGTTGATGTTAACGAAATGAAAAATGGCGTAGCCGGCGTAATTAATGGTGCAAAAATTGCGTTTATGACATCGGTGTGGGGAGTATTTCTCAGTGTAATTTTCAATTTTGTTGAAAAGATTTTTGAACAGATAATCAGAAGAAAAATTAATACCTTACAAATTCGTATCGATAGACTATTCCCTCGCCTGAGTGCTGAAAACCAATTGCAATCGATAGCTAACAACAGCCAGCAATCTCGAGAAAGTTTACAAGGACTTGCGGAAAAAATTGGCGAAAAAATGCAAGAATCCTTATTGCAGGCTACTCAAGGTATACAGCAAGGCTTAGAAAGCAGTCTAGAAAAAATCATGGCACCGGCTATTAATAAGCTTGTTGATGAAACCTCAGACGGAAATCAAAAAGCACTCGAAAGTGTACTTAAATCTTTTATGGATGGCTTTGGCCAGCAAGGAGAGCAACAACGTCTGGCTATGGATTCTGCATCTCAGAATGTGAACAAGACACTAGAGTCAATGAGCACTTCAATGGAGGCGTTTGTTAATAGATTAGAGGTCCAGCAGAATGCTTCATCTGAGAGAGAAAAGGAGCTGATTTCCTCTATATCTGTGCAAGTATCTGAGCTTGTGACTCAAGGAAACGAGCAGAAGCGGGTGCTGACAGAATTTGTAGAAAGACAAGTTTCTGAAATGGGTGAGCAACTTTCCAGAAGAGAATCTGCGGCATCAGACAGGGAGCAGAAGCTGGCATCTTCCATAGAAGCGAGTATCACGGAACTCGTGGATAACGTATCTGCACAGAGCCAAGTATTAACTGATTTCGTGCAGAACCAAGTTGGAGAGCTTACGCAGACATTTTCAAGACGAGATGAGTTGTCCAATCAGATGGAAAAAGAACGAAATGAGATTTTCCTGAATCAAACTCAAGCCATGAAGCTTGGTACGGATGAACTGCTCGCCCAAGTTAGAGCGAGCTCTGAATCTCAGCAAGTCGCGTCGAACGATATCATCTCTCAAGGGAAACAATTACAAAATAGTATTGAAACTTCTGTTTCTGCTTCGGCCAAAGCTACAGACAGTATGTTGCAGTCTGCCAATGAGTTAAGAGCGGCGGCAGACAGCATGAATGTGTTCGGATCGAATATTAAAGATGCAGGTAACAAGCTGTCAGGAGCTGTAACTGAGGCTGTAAGCAGTACTAAAGATCTGGCACAACAAAATCAGCTTAGCAGTGAGAAGATTGAGTCACTCAGGGAGCAGTTACTTGAAGACACCAGTAAGTTCGGTGACATAGCGGCACAGATTGACCGTATGTTAAATACTGCTGAAGAGTCATTCACTACATTACGTAGTTCGCAAAGTCGCTTCTTAGAGGAACAAAAGAGCACCCTGGCTGCGTTAACAGCTGGGATGAAAGACAATGTTCTTGACTTGACAAAGCAAATGACAAAGTTACTGGAGGACTACGCCAACGAAGCTAATAGTCAGACAACGGAACACCTTAAGGTCTGGGCCACCGGTACTACGCAATATGCCGAGACTATGAACCATGCAGTAAAAGCGATTGCAAATGTTGTTGATGAAATTGAAGACAAAGTGAGTCAGTATGCATAAAGGCGCTCGTTTTAATTCTCAAACATCTGTAGATGAAGAGAATCCCTACTGGATGTCATTTTCTGATTTGATGTCTGCTTTACTTGTTATTTTTATTCTTGCGGCGGTTGCGTTGATTATAGAGTTAACACAAAAAACAAATGATGTAGAAGCGGGAATTGAAGAATTAAGAAAGGCAGAACTAGCGAGAAAGAATATTATTTACGATGTTAGAGATGAGTTGGCAAAACGTAACGTCATTGTCGAGATCGCCGATAATGATACGGTAATACGAATCCCAGAAAGAACACTTACCTTTGCTTCTGGCAAAGACACAATTCCGGATACTCAAGAAGTTCAAAAAGCAGTAAAAGACATTGGCTTCGTTCTTCATACTGCGATACAAAAAAATAACCGTTTTCAATACCTTGATACAGTTTTTGTCGAAGGCCATACTGATAGTGATGGCATTCATTATAGAGGGAAAGGAAATTGGGGGTTATCAGTCGATAGAGCAATATCGGTGTGGAATGTTTGGCAAACTGAAATTGAATTGACTCCTAAGTTAGGCGATTTGGAGAACGCTTTTGGACAAAGACTATTTTCTGTAAGTGGTTATGCGGAAACACGACGAGTGAACCTAGCAGAAACAACTCAAACGGAAAAAAGTAAAAATAGAAGAATAGATATTCGGTTCACGGTTAAGAAGCCTTCGATTTCAGACCTTGAGAGGATTGTTAATTAGTGAGTCTTAACATAAAAAAGCTGAAAGTAAATCTGCCCGACAATCCGTTTGGTAAAGCTATCAAGGATTTGGATAAACTATCACAACAGCTTGATATCTGGTCTAAAAAAACAGGCACAGAGAACAAGAAGTTCCGAGCTGCTTATAATGATGTCTACAATGCATTAGCAACGAACTTGCCTGTTGAAGATGTTTTGGATACTTCAATACATGTACGTGCATTAGCACTTTCGTTACAGACGGAAGTCAAAGAAAAGATCAGTTTTACTCGCAGGTTACTTAATAAAATTACTGAAATAGTAGGAAAGCCTAGTGCGCTGGTGATTGAGTTGTTTTATCAACACTTTTTATCAGAATATGATCAACTTACCGATCTTGAAGCTACAGCTGAGTGGTTGTTGGATTCTAAAAAGAAGCGAGGTTATGACGAAGAGTATGATGCTAAGTTATTGTCAATGAATGGACCTCAATGGGTTGCACATCAAGCCATTGAAAGGGGCATCGATTTTGATAATTGGATTACTAGTATTGGTTTAGCTCATTACTCCAATGGCCGCTACTTAACCACCGCGAAAGGTATATATTATATTGAGCAGTTACGTTCTATACCTTTAGGTGATGCACACCCTCTACTTGCTGAAGTTCAAAAAGTAACGGTTTTCGAATCCCAATATAACTCCGATGAATTACTTGGCCATCAGGTATTAAGAATTTTAATCGAGCGTTCATTAGGTTCACAAATAAGTGACCCTTGGATGAATGTTGTGCTTTCAATTGCTGGTGACCCAAGAGTCCCAAGTTCTAATCCTCGATATATTAAGTGGTGGAGAAACATTGACCAGCACTTAATTCAAGCTGTTCGAGGTTGGCTATCAAAGCTAGATTTGAAGTTATTTTTGGAAGCATTAAAGGATTACTCGCATTCCTCTTTTAACTATGAATTGCAAAGAATGTTTCCGTCGAGAAAGCACTTTTTAGAAGGGATGTTCGATGCTGGAGTAATTACTAATACAAGGCTTTACTTGAGCCGGGATGCTGCCCGTTACCTGAAAAAAAATTATGATCCTAAGCACTTACCTAACTTCTCTTTTGTAAGGGATGGTGAAAAGTCGATTATTTACGTTCAGATGAATGGTGCACACATGGTTGAGGGAAGCCATAGTTGTTATTTGTGGTTGTATCGAACGTTAGACCCTTCAATTTGTGTGTTCAATTATGACATTGATAGACCGACATATTCACAGTTAACTAGCGGCATTCATAATCAAATGACTCAGTTATCGACCGGTGCGGTGGCAAAAATAACACACACACCAAGTAGTTATTTATGGCAGCGAAATGCGCTGACGACGCTTCGAAAGCTAGGGGTGAACTTAACGCCTAGAGATGTACTTTCAGACGAAGACTATAAAGATTTTAAACAGCGTTTCGGAGTGAGAGAGTGGAGTTAACATCTTTAGTTAGTAAGTTTTTTTCTGGTCTAGACAAAACGTCAAAGTTCGAGCTTATCTGTGATGGTAGTCTTGACTTTACAACTTCGAAAAATACCTTAGATAAAATTAAAAGTGGACGCGCAAACGAGTGGATAACCGCTCAATTTGTCGCACTAAAAATGCTTGAAGAACAAGGCGAAATAACATCATTCCCAGATGGTTTTATGATGCCAGCAGATACGGCTGTAAGACTTGATTCTGAATTAAGAGAGCTTTTTGAACTGCCGAAAATTTGGCAAGGGGTCATTGATGCTGATATTCAGGGTAAAGCTAGTATACCTACCTTCAATATAAATCTTGCAGCCACCACTAAACAGGGGAGGACAACACTAAATTACAAAGTTGATGGCCCTTTTATTAGTTTTAGCAAAGATGAACGTTATCTGTTAACTCCTGAGCAGTTGATGGTGTTTGAGGCACAAAAAAAGCACAGTCAATCTGAAAAATCTGAATACGAAAATTTGCTGTTTCTACATTCTTTACAAGAAGCACAAAAGAATGGCTGTAGAATAAAACTTAAGCACTTTGAAAAGTTACAAATACTGACACCAAGCAAAGTAACAGTTGAAGCTGAGATAAATTCGAATGGTGACTTAGTCTTAACACCTAATATGGGGCAAAGTGCTAGTCATGAAGCGATTCAAAGAGTTTTGGGACAGCTATATAGTGATAGTTCAGTATCTTTAAAAGTAGGTAATGAAATTGTCCTTTTTTCTGAAGAGAAACTGATGGCGGTAAAAGAAATTATCAGTAATAGAATTGTTCCCAAAAAACAAGTCAAAGCTTTTCTTGAGAATCCTACTGCATTCATAGATGCAAGTTTGGTTGATCTCGATTTGGGCTTTTCTTTGAGAGTGCATGGTGCAACAGTATTTAAGCATGCATATTTTGGGGAAACTGACGAGTCAGGGATCGATTGGTTTGGTTCCGCACCTCTTAGAGGAGTGACCCATCCTATTCCAACGTTGATTACTGTTATTAATGATGGTCCTACTTTCATTGATGTATCCAAGAAACTTGAGGATGCTCAACAAACCGGAGCAACTGTTTTTGACTATGATGGTAAGTCTTACGACATTAGCGATCCTAGGGCCGTTGAAGAGACTTTAAAGGAGATTGAAGAAAAGCTTTCTAGTCCTGCTATCGATGTGCCTAGTGATGAAGCTCCTGAGCTAACAGATACTGAATCGGAAGCCCCCGAATCTAAAGAGCCTGAAATACATGTAGTTGATATTGATCTAAATGATGAAGAGCTCTCTGAAAATTCACCGCTAGTAGACCAATTGATTGCTAATATTTCGTGGGGTGGGAAATTAAACTGGAATAATTATAAGCGTAAGCCATTTCCACATCAGGAAGTTGGTGTGCGTTGGATTCTGGGGGTTGGAAAGAAAAGTTCATCTGAACCAAGTATAGGTGGTGCATTGCTAGCGGATGATATGGGGCTAGGGAAAACATTTATGGCTCTATCTGCTATCGAGCATCTCTATCAGCGCTGGGCTTGCGAGGAAAAAACTAAAAAGCCGGCACTCATTGTGGCTCCTTTGAGTTTGCTGGAAAACTGGAAAGAAGAAGTAGATAAAACGTTCGAAAACTCTCCGTTTAAAGATATTGTTATTTTGCAGTCTGCTGCCGACCTCAATAGCTATAGAGTTGGTGGTGTTGAGATTAGAGAGCAGAATACTTCAGATGATATGTTTGAACCTAGGTATTCTCTTAAAGTCGGGCAAAAATATGGTCCATCACGATTAGACTTACCAGAGAGACTTGTTATTACGACATATCAAACATTACGTGATTATCAATTTTCACTGTGTTTAATCGATTGGGGCGTAGTTGTATTTGATGAGGCTCAGAATGTAAAGAATCCTAATGCACTTCAAACGCGAGCAGCCAAAGGGCTAAAAGCTGACTTCAAGTTGATGGCGACAGGTACACCTGTTGAAAATAGCTTGGCCGATTTTTGGTGTTTAATGGATACCGCTTGTCCAGGCCTACTAGGAAGTTATCAGGAATTTCGTTCTCGCTATATTTCTCCCATTTTGAAGGCGGCTGGTGATGAAGTTGAAGAAACTAGAGCAAGACTAGGTAGAGAGTTGCGTATTACTGTTGGTGCCCTGATGCTTAGACGAGTCAAAGAGGATAACTTGCAAGGGCTCCCAACTAAACATATGTATGCTGGAGGACAATTTGAACGGTGGGAGTATCTCAAGGAACTTGAGTCGACCATGACAGGGTATCAGCGCGATGTTTATGAAGGCACAATCAGTAGTCAAATCGAAAACGAAGATAGCCACGCTCTCACAACATTGATGAGGCTTAGGGACAGCTCCCTACATCCGAGACTGACGGATGGTGGAAGGTTAGACATTCCTAAAGTGGTAACGTTGCTCGCGAACTATATTCGGAGTCAGGAAAACTAATCTCTTTGCTGGGCACTTTAGATAGAATTAAACGAAAGCAAGAAAAATGTATTATTTTTGCTGTTAATAAGCGCTTACAGAGCTTTTTAAGCGTCACGCTAGGGCAGATATATGACTTGGGGCCTCTTTCAGTAATAAATGGAGATACGAAGGCTGTTGCAAAACGCAAGTCTGTTCCTACTCGGAAATCGATGATCGCAGACTTTGAAGCTAAAGAAGGATTCAATTTGATAATTATGTCTCCGGTTGCTGCTGGTGTTGGATTGACCGTCGTAGGTGCCAATCATGTTGTTCATCTCGAAAGACATTGGAACCCGGCTAAAGAGGCTCAAGCTACAGATCGTGTATACCGTATCGGACAAACCAAAGATGTGCATATTTATATCCCACTGCTGCACCATCCTGAGTTCGAGTCATTTGATGTAAATCTTCACAGGCTTTTGACTCAGAAAACTTTGTTAAAGGATGCTGTAGTAACGCCAGAAGATGTAATTCCTAACCCTTCTGGCATAGGGAATGGGATCTCTGGAGAGTTAATCAATAAACGCATAACAGCAGAAGAGATAGACAAGCTAAGTTGGCAACAATTTGAAGCATTATGTGTGGAGTTACTCTCTAAAGTGATGAATAGTGATAGTGCATGGCTCACAAATAGTGGTGCTGATCATGGCGCTGATGGGGTCCTTTTGTGCCAGTCTGGTAATACATTGATACAAGCCAAGCACACACATCGACGATATGATGGTTATAAGGGTATACAAGAAGTTCATTCTGCAAAACCTGTATATGAATCAGGGATGCAGAAAACATTCGAGCGTCTAGTATTTATGACAAATTCACCATCATTAGCTAATCGGACTTACGATGTAGCTATGACGTGTGGTGTTGAAATTCTAGAGCGAGCAACGCTGCTTAACTACCTAGAAGAGCATGAGGTGACTTTTAGAGAAATATTAACTAGGTTAGCGAAATCGAGAATGAAAGTGTAGGGATCTGATATGCCTCCTATACGCCATTGTAGTGGTTTAATGACACCTTTATTATAAATAATGTTGACACCATCTCTATGTCGATGGTTATGCAGGAATTTACTAATAACTATAAGTTTAAAGTCAAAAATTTAAATATTTATCAGTGGGATAGTTAAACACGAGCGATTAAGAAAGTGAGATAAGACGTATTCATTGTCAGAAAACTTTACACATTCTAATTGTTATCAAATGTGGCAAAGTATTTTGCTGATATTGTAAAGATCACGGCATTGTGTTGATTGATTGATTGATTGATTGATTGATTGATTGATTGATTGATTGATTGATTGGTGGTTACAGTTAGATAGCCCGACGTCTGGAGAGTATGCGTCTGTGTGGCTCCCTAAGGATGAGCCAAAACTGTTGAGTACAACAATGGATATAAAGTTGTATTCAGAAGAAGAGGGTCGACACAGTTGTACGCACAAAACACGCGGTCTAGAGAAAGGTGTAATGGTCAACTTAAATTGGAGACAGTTTTAGGCAGCTTTTCTTAAATTCATCTCGTATTGAGCTGGCGAGATATTTCCCAACTTATGGTGTTTTCGTTTCTGATTATAAAATGGCTCTATATAGTCAATAATATCTGCCATTGCCTGAGAACGTGTTTCATAGCGTCGATAGTTAACTCGTTTTGACTTTAAGCTTCTAAAAAAACGTTCTGTTACTGCATTATCTAAACAATTTCCCCTTCGACTCATGCTAGATTCAATACCATTTTCCTGTAAAGTCCTTTGAAAGTAGTCACTGGTATACTGGCAGCCCTGATCTGAATGAAAAACAATATTACCTGCTGTTTTTCTTTTCTGTGCGGCTAAACGTAGAGATCGTGCAGTCAGTTCACTATTTGGTTTGTCGGAGAATGCCCAACTGATAACTCTACGTGAACATAAATCCATGACGATAGCGAGATATAACCAGCCTTGTTGAGTTCTGATGAAAGTAATATCACCCGACCAATAACGATTAATCTCTTCTGGATTAAACTGACGATTCAGCTTGTTAGGAGCTATCATTGATGGTGTTCCACCTGATGGGTAACGGTGCTGCTTCGGTCGCTTAGCGACTAAATTTAAGCGTTTCATCCAACGGCGAACTTTATCGATACCAAGCCTAAATCCCATATCCAAAAGCTCTGAAAGCATTCTCCGCTTGCCATAAGTGGCATCCATATCTGCATGAACCTGCTTCATCGCGGCTTCTAACCGAACACGTTCTGAATCAATAGCTTTAGGCTTGCTCCGATAATAAAAAGTACTCGATGCAAGCGATAAACAACGGCATACTTGGCGTACACTGTATCCCGCCTTCTTCAGATTTAACGCGACTTGTTGCCGTTGTTCATTTCCATGGCGAAGAAGGCCGATGCTTTTTTTAGCAGCTGATTGTCACTTTGAAGTTGTTTAACTTGTCTTTCTAGTTCTTGGATCCGTTGTTGCTCTGGGGTTAGCGCTGCAGGCTTAGGCGTATGCCCTGATTGTTCTTTTTTGTACTGGCTCACCCAGCGTTGAATCGATGACAATCCAACCCCCATCGCTTTTGCTGCATCTTTATGTTTATAACCATGAACGAGAATGAGTTCGACACATTCTCGTTTAAATTCGGTGGAAACAGGTCTTGGCATTGTTATCTTCCTTACTAGTCGTATTAAATAATACCTCTAACTAGCTCTCCAAGATAAGTCTACCGTTACAATTTGGATATGGATTGTAATGTTGTAAAAGACGAAGCTCTAATTCATTTGTTAAATGAGATGATTAAAAACAATACAACAGAAGATATTCTCAGAGAGCCTGATGATTTGTTGTCTATTCTTGAAGTGGCTAAGGGTTTTTTATCTGAACAAGTATTGAGCCTCGGGTTACCTTACAAGTTACCTACAGTAGAGCCTTTGACTGCTTTCTATAAAGTCTAGGTATTAGAGGGCTAGATCGCCTTATTCTATCCCTCAATTTCAACTCAATCCATGCTCCTTGAGATGGCGCACCGTTAGGGCGGCACTCGTTGGCTTACGATGATTCTCAATGCTTTTAATTATCGGTCAAGCTAGTTCTGGCTGATAAGCGGATAAACAGCTTCTCCCCAAACTTTGTCTGCGGAGTCCATCATGATTTCAATAATACTGGGTACCAGTTTTTCTAGAATACCGCAGCAGTCTTTGAGCTGCTGTCTATTTGCCGAGCTCAAGTAAGTAGCTCCGCCATGGATTAGCTGGTTACGTAGGGTGTAAAGGCGAGAAAACAATACCGATAGAACTTTTGCCGTATCATTTTGACCCAGTGCTTTGTTAGCGGCGACTTTGGCTTTGCTGCGTTCGCTCTTCCAGCTATCTTCACTAATTCTTCCAGCATGATAATCCCAATATGCCTGGAGGATAAACTCGTTATCCAAAATCACTCGAATAGTGTTGGAGTACTCGTCCCAAACTAAACTGTGTAATTTCTGTCGCTGATCACAAGTGATGAGCTTTTCTAAGAACTTGCCATAGAGGCCTTGTTCCCCAAATTGTTGCCGTTGTTTAAATTCTTGCGCATAAGCGGAGTTAAAAGCTATCCAAAGGAAAATAAACTTGGAGTCTTCATCGTCACATAGTTCTGACTTCTGTAGCCAACTTAGTGCTCGATGAACACGGAGACTAAGGTTTTGTGGGTAGCCATCTCGTTCAATTCTTTGACGCTGTTTTAATACTTGGTAGGTTTGCATGTTGTTATCCAGAGCATATTACTATTGTCCTGTTAGTGTATAAGCATTTTGATGCTTATAAGTTGACATGTTATGCAATTTAGGCAAGTAAAGTTAAGGGTAGCGGACTTGTTCAGACTAGAGTTTGTCGTCGCCAAACAAGGGCTGCAGCAAGAGCCGTTTGAAGATATTGATAGCGCGGCTTCTAACGGAACTGATCCGCACCAGCTGCTTTGGACACCGAGTTAAGTGAGTACAATCACTAAGCCACTACATTGATTGCGTCGTAAGTAACTTGATTTACTCTTGAATCACCTTCTTTAAACGCGCAAAGGTTTTCATTGAATCATCCGCACGCATGAGTGAGTCACCAAGCTGAGCGTTGTAACTTCTTAGGCTTAATTTCCCGTGGAGATCGGAGTTAGTTGTCAATACGTGATCTAATCGGTGGACTTCTAAATTAGAAAAAACACTGACACGTTTTGTCTAAAAGTGATGTGTTGAACGTTAGGTTTGTTCATTTTGATAGCTATATATTTGCTACATTTATTGTTGTTTAGGGTTTGTATTAAGTTTTTGTATTTAAAGGGTTTGTTTGTTCATGGTGCCCCCCTTGATTGGGTATATCCTCCCACATTCCGTAAGTTCCCCGTACACATTGAATGCGTGCTATTTTTTCTATAATCTATGAAATTACGGAATGTATCCGTACATAGGTGGGGCAACGGCACGTTTAGATATCCGCCTTGATGAAGAGATCAAGGCAAAAGCCGAAAAAGCATCGGTTTTACTTGGTTTAAAAAGTCTCACTGAATATGTAGTGAGACTTATGGACGAAGATGCGACTCATGTTATTGAACAGCATGAAAGCATCGTGGTTAAAGACAGTGTCTTTGATGAATTTATGGCAGCTTTTGATAAAGCAAAAGCACCGAACCAAGCTTTGCTTGAAGCTGTAAAATTTACAGATGAGAGTGGTATCAAGTGAGTTCGGCTTTGAAGTACTGTGCGAACATGAACATAATGGGCGTATTCGTATGTTCTTACCAATGAGAATGGTAGAACAGCTTTTTAATCCATAGGCAATGAACTTAGTATCAAGTTTGAAGTGCGATTTGACCATTCAAGTGTGTCGAGGAAAATATGCGGCCTTGAAACTTATCGTTGAAATGTACTATTTTAACGAAAAAGTCCCTAATCCGAGTGGCGAAAAGGCACAACCTTTATGCGTTAATATGTTTAAAATGTGACCTCTGTAACAGGGTTGAAAATGTATAGATGGCCGTATAAATTTTTTAAAAATTACAAATTTTCGTTTCTATATCAATAGTATAAATTTAGCGTTCGCCGTTCTCACTCCCACATTCCCTAAAAAAGACGTCCTTGGACGTCTTTTTTGGTTTATAAATCAACATATTGCCTCTCATTAACGTCCATACGCCTCATTTAAATCCACGCATTTGATGTATAGGAAATGTATAATTTATTGTTCTATTGTGGCGTCGAGTCTGGTTGAAACGTGCGCGACGAAACATGTATCAGCTGAATTCAAAGAGATGATCAGATCGTTTACTCCGATTTAGAAGTAACAACACTTGAAAGCGTAGCGAATACAGTATGCTACCTTGCGAGTGAAGTACGCTCTCACATTACAGATACATTTAACCCAGTATGTGGTGGTACGTATACTCGTAATATGAAGCGTAAACGCCGATATGAATACGAAAAAGCAAGGTGTTCCGCTCGCTTTTCTGGAAGTAGTGTATTGGTCGGCTACGATTGAAGGTGCCTCCTATTTAAGATTAGGGAAGGAAGGCTAACTCTGCTAGAATCCGCTCCCTTCCTATCTTTATGACAAAATATGATTGTCTTATTAAGAACGGAAATCATACCCACAACCCCAGTTAGTTAGATACTTAGGAACTCGTTATGATGACTGATGAAGAAAGAATTGAATTACAACAAAATAATCCATTACACGGTCTTAAGTTAGAAACAATGCTACAAGAGCTGGTGGATTTCTATGGTTGGGACATTCTCGATACGGCTATGCGTTTTAACTGCTTTCATACCAAGCCATCGATTGCCAGCAGTGTTAAGTATTTGAAGAAAACCGACTGGGCGAGGGAAAAGTTAGAGAACTTTTATTTATACCGCTTTAAGCGCATGCCTCGCGCTTCTAGCGAAGAATATGATTTATCTCCTCGCGCCCGCACGTTCCCACATGGCCTCAAGCCTAAAGAGCCGATGGAACTGACGGTTGAATCAATTTTGAAGTCTCAAGCTAAAGCTGCATCTGCTCATAAAGAGCGCTCATCTCGTAATCGTAATTTTCGCCGTTAATTCAATTCACAATATCGATTTGTATAAAAGAGCCATGCATAGTTTCTACACGCACAGTCACTATGTTTGGCTCTTTACTTTTTAGTTTATTTCTTGAGAGCTTTTTACGAAATAACTCATGTCTATTTCTGTCATGAGCGGCAAAGTGAAAAATATTTTCCTAAGATCTATACCGATGATGTGAGCGGTTGACATGTGGCACCTTCTTAGTAGCGCTAACGTAGTTAAAGTTTAGCTGTGAAGAGGGACGTACCATCTTATTAAACGGGCTGGAACACGAACTGATCTGGAGTCGATATAGGTTATCACTCAAAGGTTGTATTCACAGAAATTCAGCTAGAGGTAAACACTGTCCTGAAATTGTTGGCCACTACAAGCAATTTTTATCACGGAAAGTGGCGAGCAAGTGACCTGTAACAATAAGAGATCTAATTTGAAGCTATACTGTTTTAGTCTGCTTAAATTAGGGCAGTAAGTTATGGATAAAAATACGTCTAAAAGTAAGTTAACGTTCTACTTAAAAAATTATTTTCTTATCACTGGCGTTTTAACGAATCTGATTCTATGCATGGTCTTGCTTTACGGGATTAAAGCGTTTTTTCATAGTGGACCCACTTTAGCAAAAGCAACCGCAAACGTGGGCAGAACTATACAAGGTTACCCATTTATCTCACCGATGGGGAGCGCGTTGATTTCACTGGGTAACTATTTCCGAGTTGACGACTACTTTGGGCATGATTTTAATCCGGGCTACTGGCCAACTGTAGGGCCGAAAAAAGGTACGAGCTATCATGAATTTGTTCCTGAGTCACTATGGAGTAATACGATATTCGTCGATGATGTTACAGAACTTACAGAAGCGGTTAGAAATGCAGAGCCCGGCAGAGTTATTGTAGTTAAAGACGGGGATTATGACTTTGCAGGAAATCGCATAATGATCAGCAAGCAGACTCCCAGCCAAGAAAAGCCTGTTTATCTCGTTGCCGAGAATATCGGCAAAGTAAATATAACTCTAGATACGCGCGAAGGTTTTTATATAAATAAACCGCATTGGCATGTTATAGGGTTCAACTTTACCGGTGTCTGTAAATCACAATCAAGGTGTGACCACGCATTTCATGTTGTCGGAGAAGGGTCAGAGTTTTACGCTGCACATAATGAATTTTGGGATTTTAATGCCGCGATAAAGGTTAATCGATTAAAAGGAAAATATCCTGATAATGGGCGCTTAGAATATAACTATTTTTCATTTACCGCGCCCAGACAAGTTAGGAATTCAGTGACGCCAATAAATTTGGACCACGGGAATAACTGGCGTACTTCATACAATATAATCCGGGACTTCGTTAAAACCGGAGGTAATAGAATTTCATACGGGCTATTTTTCAAAGGAGGGCTTGTTGGAGGAGAGATAAGTAACAATTTAATTATTTGTAATACGAAACAGGAAAAACCTAAATCTGCACTAGTTGGGATGTCTATTGGTGGAGGGGGAATGTCAACAAGAAATCGACGAAATAATGTTGATTTTGAAGCTATGGATGTTGTAGTAAAAAACAATATAGTAATGCATTGTAATGATGTTGCTTTATATGTGAATAAAGGCAAAGACTCCGTTATTCATAATAATACATTTTATAATACCAATGGACTGGATCTGAGGTATCCGGAGAGCTCTGGTAAAGTATTTAATAACGTCCTCAATGGCAAGATACGTTTGCGCGATGGCGGAAAAGGTGACGTAGTTGATAACTTATTAGTGGAAGTGGACTATTGGTCTGGTGAGAATAAGATGCAAGCTTTATATCAAGCCCCAGAACGAGGGGATTTTACATTAACAAACCTAGATATGCTTTTGCAGGAAAACAGTTCTTTATTATCACTTTCTCCAGACAGGTCTTCCTCAGTTGATTTTTGCGGAGATGAAACGCCAAAAGCTAGAATCGCAGGCGCTGTCCAAGTGAACAGTCGATGCTTTTATACCCAAGAATAGGGATTTATTACCGAACTCTTCACATCTTTGATGTATTGTCACCAACGTGGCAAGCCTACTGCTATTCTAAATTACTCCTACTATCTTCCACTTTCAGTGTATTGTTGATACTACCGTTGTAACTGCTGATAACCTTTTCTTATTAACATCGAACTTTTAAAAGCAGTAAGAGGGCTTAAGAATGCGATAAGCGTCTTTCCTGGGGCTGAATTTTCAATAACAAGGGCTGGCCACCGGACGGTGGTTAATGTGTCTGTACAAATTTTCTCTCGTTATATCAGTAGGAAGAGCTTCAAATTCAGATAAACTAATGTACTATTTACGGGGTTTTTATAATCAATGCTTATTAAACAATTTGCTTAGCTGTTTTTAGTGGTTTGACAGCGGTTGTTATGGGGTAAGGGAGCAACCATGAGGTTACAGTTACGGGGAGTGCTACTCGGGGCATTAATGCTTCCGTCAGTAAGTTATTCCAGTACTGATATGGTGGAGTTTCGAGGGTTTGGGTCTTTAAGCGGTGCCTATTCAGATTCAGATACGTTAGGTTTCCGTCGAGATATCACTCAAGAGGGTAAAACAAGGCAGTTCAGCTTAAGCCAGGACTCATTGATTGGGCTGCAAACCGATTTACAGTTAAGTGATGCCTTTAAAGCATCAGTACAAGTCGTCGGTAAAGACCGGGTTAATAACAGCTTAGATGAATTAGTGACATGGGCTAATGTCAGTTACGACTTCAATAATGCCTGGAATATACGCGTCGGCAGGATTGGCAGTGATTTAACCCTGATAGGCGACGTCGGAAATATCAGCTATGCCTACGATTGGGTAAGACCTCCTGTTGAATTCTACGGTGCAATACCTTTCTATCACTTTGATGGAGCGGAGGTTTTGTATCGTCGCTCTATTGAGTATGGTTACTTTTCAGCTAAGGTGTTTTATGGACGATCCGGAAGTACTTACAAATATGAATCCGGTGAGTCGGAGTTTGAACTTGCTCCTTTTTCCGGAGCTGCGCTTCAGTATGAAAACGGTGGTTTCACTTATAGAGCCGCATATGCCTGGACCAAGCTAGATTCTGCCCACAATACAGGGTTGGATTTAAGAAGCTTTCTTGAGCAAAACGTGGATTTGTCAGGAATGCCGGAAACCATAGCCCAGTACGCGATTGATCGCTCGCCTATTCAATATTATACGACCGGGTTCGAATATCGTAATTCGAGCTGGAAGTGGTTAGCGGAGGCGTCTTATATGTACGCGGATTTAGCGTCAATATTGCCGTCATTCTCAGCATACACGGGGCTAGTTAAACGCTATGACAGGGTCGCTTTTTATGGACTGTTTGCACATATTCAGTCGACGAAATCGCCTGAATCGGCCAACTCGAAACTACCTGAACCTTATCGTACTTATATGCAATCTGCGTTGGATGAGGTTGATATAAAACAGAGTACCGCGTCTTTGGGCATGCGTTGGGATGTAGTACCGAATATCGCTATCAAAGGTCAGTGGGATCACTCCTGGGTCGCCGCGGGTAAATCTTTGCTATGGGATGGTAAAGAGTCTGTGAGTGATGAGCAGATAAATGTGTTTACCTTGGGTGTGAGTCTTATATTCTGATGCTGATGAAACGTTATCTTGCTCTACTTTTTTTATTGCTGTGTGCTCTCCCTGTCCGGGGCTGGAGTCAGGATCTAGTGGTCATCGTTAACAGAGACAATCCACTCGATACTATCTCAAAGCAGCAGCTGATTGACCTTTTTATGGGGCGAACTCCTTACTTCCCTAGTGGTAGTGCTGTGGTGAAACTCGATGCACCCAGTACATCTGCTGTTCGCAAAGCGTTTTATCACTCGCTGGTGGACATGTCTTTGAGCGAGGTGAACGCGTACTGGGCGAGGCTCATGTTTAGTGGCCGGGCAACGCCTCCAATGCAGGTTCCTCGAGAGCAGGATATCGTAAAACTCGTGACTGACAATTCAAATGCGATTGGCTATGTCCCCAAAAGTACTTCCGGAGACTTGAATAACAATGTCAAAGTTGTTTTCGTTATACCAGTGGATCAATAGTCGAATCGGGTTCAAATTGATGGCATCGATTCTTGCTGTTGCTATCATTTTTATTCCGATAACCAGCTTTATAAGTTACCAGTACACTTATGGCGAAGTTCAGCAACTTGCTCAGGAGCGGGTTCAGCGTCTGGTATCGATGATCAAATATAACGCGTCAATGGCAGCATATTTATCGGATGTCGATTTAGCAGCAGATATTACCGCTAGTCTGGTTGGTAACCCTGAAATAAAAGGGGTGCGTTTTAATGTTAATGAAGAGATTCTCGTAGTTAGCGGTGAGATATCGCGGGACAAGAGTGACATTACAGAAGTCCTTACGCCGCCATTTGGGGATGCTCAGTTCGGCTCTCTGGAGGTGTTTCTTAATCGAACTTTTCTTCACCAGCAAGCTCGTGATAAGGGGATATCATTAGTTATCTGGCTGTCTTTTTTGTTGATAACGATACTGCTCTGCGTTTACGTGATTTTCCGACAGCTTGTTTCTCGTCCGTTAAGCCAACTGCTTGAGCAGATCCGTAGTGCACCTGCTGACGGTGTTCAGGCAGAGAACAGTATTCAAGTTGCTTCAAGTGATGAAATAGGCTTTCTTGCTCAAAACACTGATAATCTGATGAACCGAATCGCGAGTTTTTATCGCAGTGAAGCGGAAAAAAATCTGCAAATTATCCAACTGGAACGTCAGTTCAGGATTATATTTGAGCATTCACATGCTGGCATTGCACTTATCGACAACAATAACCAAGTCTATCTGGCAAACCAATCGTTTAAGTCGACCTTTAAGCATGATGAGCTAGCTTTGGAACAGCTTGATTTACCAGAATTTTTTGATGATCAAAAAGAGTTTGAATCACTTTTGGAAGAGGTAAGAGAGGGGTGCTCCAGTTCGTTTCAGGATTTCCGTTTAAGTGACAAAGAAGATGTGTGGCTCAGGGTTATCTGTTCTCCGGTAAAGCACAAGCAAAATAGAGAGTTGGAACGCTTTGTTGAGTTAGTGGTTTATGACATTTCTGATAGAGCAAACAAAGAAAAAGCCTTTATTTATAATGCCACTCACGATGCTTTAACCGGAATATATAACCGCCGGGGAGGAGACATTCGTTTTAAAGAGATGTCAGCAATCGCCGAAGAGAATGGTTCACACCTGGTCATGATCTGGCTGGATCTTAACGATTTTAAAATCGTTAATGATGAACACGGTCATGAAGCCGGAGACATCGTTCTGAAGGAACTCAGTTCTCGTTTACGAAGTATCTCGCGGCCAAACGATATAATCGTTCGCTGGGGGGGAGACGAGTTTGTTGTTGCTACGCAATTAAATGATCTTTCGGTATTACCCAATATCCTGAATGATATGGAAATGGTGTTTA
The DNA here is from genome assembly GCF_905175385.1 of Vibrio sp. B1FLJ16. Classification (NCBI taxonomy): domain Bacteria; kingdom Pseudomonadati; phylum Pseudomonadota; class Gammaproteobacteria; order Vibrionales; family Vibrionaceae; genus Vibrio; species Vibrio sp. B1FLJ16. The sequence continues at coordinate 1,886,914 of NZ_HG992749.1, read as the reverse complement.
CCCAATCTATTGAAATCAATAACGACCTTTTTGTTTCAGTAGGTGCAAGTATCGGAGTCAGCACTTCTTTACATTCCGGATACGATGTTGAAAAGTTGCTTATACGCGCCGATAAGATGATGTATCAGGTTAAGCGAGAAGGAAAAAAAGGCGTGCTTGTAGACGGCGCTGTCCTATCAGAACTACACACCTAATACTAAGTTGTTTGAGAGTGAAAGTTTACAACTGGTTAACCTTTAGCTTCTTCAATTACTTATTATGTTAAAGCTTACTAAGCCCCGGTAGCTTTGTTTGGGCTTTCGAGTATGACTGGTTCTAGGTTAATACACTATAAGGGACTAAAGCGTGAGCTACTGAAAACTATCGTGATGCACCAAAATAGCGCCCTGAATTGATGCATTTGTGAATGAAGTTCTCTAATTAAGATCGCGATGGTATAGATTCCCGTTAGCCTGTTGAGTGGCAGAGATTTTGCTTGTATGTTAATGCTTCGTTAAATTAATTTTTGATGGACAGAAGTAAAGTGTATAAAGCTCATTAAGGAAAACTATAAATGACAACTAAATTTACCTTAAAGCAACTGAGGTATTTTGTCGTCGCAGGGGAGCATCAGAGTGTAACCAAAGCGGCGTCGTTAATGTTTGTTTCTCAGCCTTCGATCTCTTCTGCTATTCAACATCTGGAACACGTTACCGGGCTTCAGCTGTTTGTTCGTCATCATGCGCAAGGCTTATCGCTTACACCCCAAGGATATCGGTTCTTTCATAAAGCGAAGTTGTTACTGAATGATGCTGATGATTTATCCCGTTTTGCGGAAACACTGGGGACAGAGATTTCAGGTATTCTAAATGTGGTTGGCTTTCCTACGTTTACCTCAATGATGATGCCGGCAATGCTCAAGCAGTTCGTTGAAAAATACCCAGCGGTCGACATTCAGTGTGATGAACTCCACCAGCAAGATATTATCCAGGGGTTAAGTAATTGCAAATACGAGCTTGCTATCACTTATGACATGCAGCTTCCTGAGAGTATTGAGTTCATTCCGTTGATGGTGATGCCACCTTATGCCGTGGTCAGTAAAGATCACGCTTTGGCAAAACGATCATGTTTATCGATAGAGGAACTGGATGAGTACCCGATGGTGATGCTCGACTGGCCACTGAGTAAAGAGTATTTCAATTCTCTGTTTTATAGTCATGGAATCGAGCCAAAAGTGGCTTTCAATGCGCATTCACTGGGTATGGCTCAGGGGCTGGTAGAGAACGGGTTAGGATATTCTCTGCTTAATACACCGATGCCGAGCGAAGATGGCGCGAACGGAAAGCTCGTATCTATTCCGCTCAAAGGTAACTTGCTGCCCCTGACCATGGGAATTGCAAAGCTGAAACAGTCTCGCTTATCTCCGGTAGGGAATGCGTTCGTGGAAGTACTGAAAGAGTTTAACTCCTCTGCACAAAAGCAATCCCCTTATTCTGTTATAACCTCACTTGCCTCATAAATTATTCTGCTTAAGTTTTCTAAATTCGGTCGGGACTAATCCCGACCAACGCTTAAACGCATGACGGAAACTGGCGGTATCACTGTAGCCTAGTTGATCAGCGATATTTGAGATAGCCGTGCCTGTCGTTTCCAGTAATTCTGTTGCTTGTTGGTAACGTACTTGATTCACCAGTTTCTGGAAGCTTATCCCTTGTTCTTTTAAGCGTCTTCTCAGTGTTCGTTCGGTCATCCAGAGTTCTTTCGCAACGACCGGCATTGAGTTCGACGCGGGATTCTGCGAAACGATGTATTTAATTTTGGATACCAGATCCTGAGACGTTCTGATATGCCATTCGTTTTCTCTGAGCTCGCATTGTCGATAAAGGTCTTCAAAGCTCACTTTGTTCGCAAGCGTGCAGCGGGTTAAGAACGTACTCAGTTTAAAAGTAATGCCATCGTAATTACCATGCTCGACGTTACAGTCAAGAAATGCCGCGACGGCTTTAAGGTGCGTAGTAGAAGGACATGCGAGTGTAAGAGCTGGTTTCACTGCATGACCAAGCAGATCCTCAATCAATGTCAGTACGGAAGAAAGCGCCATCTCAATACTGAACTGTCGCAATTCGTCCGAATAACAGTAGTCACTGATTTTAAGCGTTACGCTGTCATCATCAGACTCTACTTCAATATTGAAGTACCAGCCAAGCATTAGCGGAAAGGCTATCAGGCAGGATACCGCCTGTGCGACGTTTTCGCTGACTAACATTGCGTAACCGGGCAAACCGAGGCAGGAGACTTTAATCGATCTCCCAATTTGCAGGCCCAGAATGTCACTTTGTGTGATGTTTAGCAGGCTTTCAAAGGTCGCTAGTTCGTGAAAGCGGTTGAACTCTGTTTCAGGTAAGTAGAGTGACTCGCTGGTTAACCCAGAACGGGCGAGTACATCGTGAGTACTTATTCCGTTTTGTCTGGCAAGTTCGATCGCGATAGCAATCACATGAGACGTAGCGGGAATATGCCTGGGATCTACTTTGTTAATTAAAACATTATTCTCCGTTTGAACATTGCTCATCTTTAATGGCGACGTGTACGGATGTTCCTTGTAGTTGCTGATAGTGGTGAATCCTTCATCACGTTAAATATCGGGAGCGAATTCCGTATCCTCCCTGTGAATAGTATCAATATTACACATTGTCCGAAATTATCCCATTTTTGTCCTGATTTTGTATGACGATATGTCGGGTAACGCAAGTAATGTGGTGGTGTGAGTTGTTAATTAAAGTCAGTGGCTGAAATTACCCCCTGACAAAAAACAGGACATCTAGGAGAAATTGATATGGATATTGATACGCAGTCGATGCAAAAAAACAATGAAGAGCTGCAACACTTGGCAAAAGAACACCTGCTGATGCACTTCACACCTCGCAAGTATTACCACGAAAAAGCACTGACCGTTATGGACAAAGGTGAAGGTTGCTGGATTTGGGATACTAACGGTAAGAAGTTTTTTGATGCCCTGGGCGGACTGTTCTGTGTGCAGGTTGGTTACAGCCATGGCGAAGAAATTGGTGAAGCGGTTAAACGCCAAATGAGTGAGTTGCCTTACTTTACCAACTGGAGTGTTGCTCATGAGCCTTCTATTCGCTTGGCGGCAAAAATAGCGTCGCTCGCTCCGGGTGATCTGAAGCGTGTGTTCTTTACCTCCAGTGGTTCAGAATCAAATGAAGCGGCAATCAAGCTGGTACGTCAGTACCACCAGGCTAACGGTGAGCCTTCAAGACGTAAGTTTATTGCCCGACGTGTCGCTTATCACGGCACCAGTTATGGCGCGCTATCTCTGAATGGTATGACCGATCTGCGTAAAGATTTTGAACCTCTGATGGCGGGCGTTCGTCACGTTTCAAATACCAACCGTTACCGCCGACCTGAAGGCGAGACTGAAGCTCAGTTTACCGCTTTCCTGCTGGAAGAAATCGAGTCGCTGATAATTCAGGAAGGACCGAGCACGGTTGCAGGCATCTTTATCGAACCGCTGCAGAACGCAGGCGGAAGCTTCACACCACCAGCCGGATATACGCAAGGTCTGCGTGAACTCTGTGATAAGTACGGTGTGCTGCTGATTGCTGACGAAGTGATTTGTGGTTTTGGGCGTTTAGGCGAATGGTTTGGCTCTAGCCGCTACGGACTGGAGCCGGATGTCATCACTTTTGCTAAAGGTGTCGCTTCAGGTCATGTCCCTCTAGGCGGTGTGATTACTTCGAATAAAGTGATGACTCCAATCCTCGACAATGGTGCCCAGATGTTCCTGCACGGACTGACCTATGGTGGTCACCCTGTGGCTTGTGCTGCGGCGCTAGCTAACATCGCAATACTCGAGCGAGAAAACATCATCGGTAACGTAAGAGAGAATTGCAATTACTTTAAAGAGTCACTGCAAAGCTTACGCAACATTGAACTGGTTGGTGACGTTCGTGGTGATGGTTACCACTATTCGGTAGAGCTGGTAACTAACCGGGAGAACTGCAGTTGGGAAGGTCAACTGGCTGTTGCTGACTTTGTAGCGGACTATCTGGAACCTGCGTTGTACGAGAAAGGTTTGCTGTTCCGTGTTGCGATTGATCAGCGTGGCACGCCATTAATCCAGATGTCTCCACCGCTTATCATGAACCGCGAAGAGATTGATTGGCTAGTGAAAGAGCTTAACCAGGTTCTTGACCAGTTGACAAAGTTAGTTGCTGTTTAAATACATATTCAGAGTAAGAAGCGCACATCTTTTTGGGATGTACGCTTTTTTATTTTGGGGGGAAGTTCTTTTTAAATTTGTAGTTAAGTACGCCATATGAGTTAGAGCTTAAAAGGGGTAAGCGCTAATAGCTGGTATCTCTATTTCACGTTCAGTCTTATGTAAGCTCGCCAGAAAGCGGAGTAGCCGGCGCTCTCCCGGTAACATGGCGCTGAAATCGTAACAATCACATACCCCCGAAGGGAGAGTCGCTTCTGAGCAAGTTGAGGGAGGAGTAGATAAAAAGAAACCAGAGCATCAAAACTCTGGCTTAACACAGGAAGAAATAAAACCCAACTACTCGTTCCCAGGTACACCGTAACTTGGTGCGCTGTTTGGATAGTCAGCTCTTAAAATGTAGTCCTTCATCTGAGGTTTATACACTTTCCACGCTTCTTTAAGTGCATCAATGGGAGATTCGTTCCAATCAACTCTCAAATCGACTTCTGGCCAGGAGTGATCAATGCAAACCATCAGTCCCGCTGACTTGAGATCGCCTAACTCGCCCCCTTGGACAACACCAGCATTTAACGCATGAATAAGCCTGGATGGTAGATCCATATCCGCTGCTGATTCAAATGTATTAATCATGGCCTGAGGTACCTGATCATTTGCTAGCAAATTGCCCATAGCAATGCAGTTATTGCCCTGGCTGGTGCTGAAAATACCAAGCGCATTTTGCCCACTGAATGTCGCGCCATTTCCCGAAGCGTCCAATACGCCAAGCTGTCGGTGATCGATATGCTCATCAGCGTGTTTAAGTTCCTCAAGAGCTTGTGACGCTGTAGCACCTTCACTCAGTAGTAAAAGACCGAGTGGCCCTAAAGCCGGATTAGTGACGTTTTGCGTTAGCGTTACGCCCGTTTTCGCTTTAACAAAAGCACAGCGGCTTGCCACGCTAATGCTTGATGACGAAATAGCACAGCCAAACATTCCGGTTTTTGCGCAGTAACCTGCTATCGAAATGGTCATAAAGTCTCCTGTGTGGTTATTCTGGTATCACGGCAATAACATCAATTTCCATCAGCCACTCTGGCTGCGCTAGACCCGCAACCACAAGTCCGGTGGAGATAGGGTAAACGCCTTTCAGCCACTTACCGACTTCGCGATAGACCGGTTCACGGAAGCGAGGATCGGTAATATAGGTAGTGGTTTTCACGATGTGAGTCAGGTCAGACCCACATTCTTTTAGTAGCTGCTCCACATTTTGCATCGCTTGTCTTGCTTGCGCTTCCGGATCACCCAGACCGACAAGTTTTCCTTCGAAATCGGTACCTACCTGACCACGAAGGTAAATCGTGTTGCCAGCAATAACTGCTTGGCATAAATCATTATCAAGAGATTGATTCGGGTAAGTTTCTTTTGTGTTGAACATGCGAATACGAGTATGCGTCGGCATAATTACAGTCCTTTATGAAATCTTCTAATTGTGCTTAACCAAGCGGAATTACAGCGCGTAGTCTTCGTAACTACGTTGTGTGTCAATGTGGCCGGCAATGTATTTTGCGTCATGCCAAACACCCCAGATAAAAGTGGATCCTCTGCGTGACAGCCAAGGCAAACCAAGGAAATATACGCCCCGAACCGGGGAAATGCCGCGCTGATGAACTGGGTAACCGCGTTCATCCAGCACATCACATTTGAGCCAACTGTAGTCGACGTTAAATCCCGTCGCCCAGATGATGTTTGTGATGTTGTTTTGCTTCAGATTGAGTGATAAAACCGGGCTGGTCATACACTCAGGATCGTCTAAGCGAATACGGGCTTGCGGTTCTTGTGGGAAGTCCAGACCATTACGCTCAATGTAGGCATCCGCTTCATCTAATAATGACAGGTAGTTTTCGTCTCCCTGAGCAATATTTCTGTTCAGGTCGTTGGTAAAAGTAAGTACACCCTGGTTGAATGTTTCGGTTCTGCCGAGCAGAGTAATTCCGTCATGGGCAAGCTCGCGGAAATCAACAGTCTTACCGCCTTCCGCGCCGCTTACGGCAATGGTCACGTGCTCTAAGCCAGGTTTCATTGCTGCTTCGTCCCATTTACCAAGCACACCGAGCCACCAGACAAAGTCTTTGCCGCGGTATGCGCGAGGCGGTCGGTCGTGTGGACCAACAGAAAGGAATACTTCTTTCCCAGACTGGCGTAACTCCTTAGCAATTTGAACGCCGGAAGAGCCGGCTCCTACCACCAAGACTGCACCGTCGTTAAGTTGTTCCGGATTACGGTATTGAGACGAGTGAATTTGATCGATCTCTTCGTCAGGTACGATTGCAGGGATTGACGGCAACTGAAATGCACCAGTCGCTGATACAACGCGCTGAGCAATGATAGTGCCTTGTGATGTTTCGACTAAAAAGCCTGCTGAGTTTTTGATTGGTGTTACTTGTGTGACTTCGACGCCTGTGTGGACCGGGGCTGAAAACTTCTCGGCATACTTTTCAAAATAGGCAGCGTCGCGTCTTGTATCAAATACAATGTCTTTGTCGAAATCAGTAAACTCAAGGCCCGGAAAGCGGTCGTGCCACGCCGGACCGTTTGCGACCAGGGAGTCCCAGCGCTGTGTTCTCCAGCGTTCGGCAATGCGGTCTCTCTCTAAAACCACATGGGAAATATCGTGTGCGCTTAAGTGCTCACTCATTGCAATGCCAGCCTGACCGGCACCGATGACCACCGTATCTACTTTTGTATTGTCAAATTTCACTACTAAATCCTTTTAGTTATAACGGTCAGTTAACCTTTCTCCGTTGGGAAATAGTAGGGCAGTGATATAGAGCAATAAAATATTATTAATTGAACCTCTGTATAAAAAAATACTATTCAATAAAGTCGTCCCTAAAGTTTAACTAATACTCTATTTACGGTATTACTAATAAGCGAGAAAGAAAGTTGATATTTCAGTTTTAAAGGAATAAACGAGGAGAATATCTTGGACAAATATACAAAAAGTTACTGGACGGATAAGCTTTCAACGATCGAATTAAAAAATAAAGCCTTCATCAACGGAAGTTATGTTGATGCGACGGACGGTGGCACTTATGAAGTAATGAATCCGGCTACAGGCAGAAAATTAGCGGACGTAACGGCATGCACATCTGAGGATGTTGATGTGGCTGTCGAAGGGGCTCGTCAAACGTTTGAGCAAGGCGTCTGGTCAAAACAAGCTCCCAGTGACCGTAAGCAGGTGATTAAAAAACTGGCTGAGTTGATTTTAGAAAATCGCGAAGAGCTCGCGCTACTGGAAACAATTAACGTCGGCAAGCCAATCTCAGATGCATTCAATGGTGACATCCCGGGCGCTGCAGGCTGTTTTGAATGGTATGCAGAAGCAGTAGATAAAATTTATGGTGAAGTCGCACCAACAGACGGAAACAACGTTGCGATGATCACCCGAGAGCCTATTGGTGTAGTCGCAGCTATCATTCCCTGGAACTTCCCGTTGGACATTGCGGCATGGAAATTAGCGCCCGCTTTGATTTCAGGTAACTCTGTGGTTCTTAAGCCGGCAGAACAGTCGCCACACAGTGCGTTACGCCTTGCCGAACTGGCTCAGCAAGCAGGTTTACCAGATGGTGTGCTTAATGTAGTAACAGGGACTGGTGAAGTAGTCGGCCAGGCGCTGGGCCGACACAATGACATAGACAGCCTGACGTTTACCGGCTCAACAGCAACGGCGAAACGCCTGATGTCTTACTCTGCCGAATCTAACATGAAACCGGTATGGCCGGAGACAGGAGGTAAGAGCCCGAATCTTATCTTTGCTGATTGCGATCTCGATGCTGCGGTTCAACATGCTGCTTCGGGTATATTCTTTAATCAGGGTGAGGTTTGTTCGGCTAACTCCAGAATATTGGTAGAGCGCAGCATTCAGGAGGCATTTACACAAAAACTGATTGCTCATACTCAAGAGATGAAGTTGGGTGACCCACTTGACCCGCAAACCCAGCTAGGTTCGCTCATCAGCGAAGAGCACGCGCAAAAAGTCAGGAGTATGGTTGCCGCGGCAGAAGAAGCAGGAGCGACATCCGTATGTGGCTTCGATAAAGCAGATTCGAACAGTAACTTTGTGGAACCGACTATCTTAACCAACGTTTCTCCGGAGATGACTATTGCGCAAGAGGAAGTCTTCGGGCCAGTGGTTGTAATTATGCCTTTTGATACTCAGGAAGAAGCAGTATCGATAGCGAACAACTCGATTTACGGTTTGGCTGCATCGGTATGGACGCGAGATCTGACGCGAGCGCATTTGGTATCAAAGGCGCTAAGAGCAGGAACGGTATCGGTGAATACCATGGATGCATTAGATTTCTCAACGCCATTTGGTGGCTATAAGCAATCTGGATTTGGACGTGATCTTTCTCTGCATGCGTTTGATAAGTTTACGCAGCTAAAAACAACCTGGATTAAATTAGGCTAATTCGCACTCAGCTAGGTCAAACTCAGAGAACACTTAAAAAGTAAGTAAAAAAGGAAGCAATAATGTAATGCTTCCTTTTTGTTTTCGTCAGTTTTAAAACCAAATAAAAACTAAATAAAAGCGTTATCAGCTAATGACCGGGCGAGTTTATGAATAAATGCCTCGGCTTTTTCTAATTGCTCGAAAGTAATATATTCATTTGGTTTATGGCCCTGTTCCATATTACCCGGACCGCAAACTAACGTCGGTATTTTAAGCTGCTCTGAAAACAGGCCACCTTCGGTTCCGAAATTGATCCGGCTGATCTCAAAGTCCTGCGCGAGATTTTGTACATAATCAATCAAACGGGTATTTTCGGATGTATCTAGCCCAGGGTATTCGGTCAGGATCTCTATTGTGATATCGCACTCTTCGCTGGTTTCGCGCATCTCTTCAACCAGTTGTTCCGTGTATGTGCGTAACTCACTCAATATTTGCGCTGGATTATCACCGGCGATATTACGCATTTCGAAGTCGAACTGACATAGATCCGGGACGATATTCAGTGCCTGACCACCTCGGATTGTCCCGGTGTGAATGGTGGTGTAAGGGATCTCATACTCAGCGTTAAATGGGCCGTGATCCCGCTTGGTCAATGCCATGTTCTCCAGCCAGTTAACGAGGCGCGCTGCATAGTTGACCGCGTTAACCCCGTAAGGAGCCATGCCTGAGTGACAGGATTTACCGGTTACCGTCACCTTAGCTGCCAGCTTTCCTTTATGGCGGGTCGCGACTTGCATTGAAGTAGGCTCGCCAACGATACAAGCAACAGGCTTGATGGAGAGGTGTTGCAACTGTTCGATTAATCCGCGCACCCCGAGACAGCCAATTTCTTCATCATAAGAAAACGCAAAATGAACGGGATAGTGCAGGGGACGAGCCAAAAACTCCGGTATAGCGGCCAAGACCACTGCGATGAACGATTTCATGTCGGTTGTGCCACGACCAAAGCAGCGCTGATCATCGATGACAAGTTCAAATGGGTTGGTGTCCCATTGCTGACCGGTTACTGGAACCGTATCGGTGTGTCCGGACAACATTACTCCGGCTTTGTCTTTCGGTCCTATGGTCGCAAACAGGTTCGCTTTGGTTTTGTCGTGATTAAAAACCAACGTTGATTCAATTCCGTAATCGCTTAAATAGGTTTGAACGTAATCGATAAGCGGCATGTTGGAATGTGCGCTGGTGGTGTCGTAACTAATGAGCGTTGAGAGAATATCTAATGTACTTTGATTCGGCATTGCAAATACAACTCGCTTCCGTCTGTTGAGTAAAAAGTGATGACTGACGATATAAAACCCATGATGTCTGATGAGGAGCATCATGGGTTAAAAAGAAAGATTAATGTACTTCAAGCAAGTCGTCGTGCAGAAGTGACAGTATTTCTTTCTTAAGTGTGAGGAACTCTGGCTCCATCGCCATATCAAGTGTTCTCGGGTGAGGAATATTAACGTCCAGAATCTTTTGAATGCGCCCCGGTTTAGAGCCCATTACAAACACCCGGTCACCGAGCATGATCGCTTCGTCAATATCGTGAGTTACGAACACCACGGTTTTACGGCTCTTTTCCCAAACCTGTAACAGCAGTTGCTGCATTTGCAGGCGAGTCTGGCTATCCAGTGCTCCGAACGGTTCATCCATTAACAGAATTTTCGGGTCGTTAGCCAGTGAACGGGCGATAGCCACACGTTGCTTCATACCACCAGATAGCTGTTTTGGAAAATGATTCGCGAAGTTTTCCAATCCAACTTGCTTGATGTAATCATCAACGATTTTCTTGCGCTCAATTGCCGGCATTTTCTTCTGCTTCAGACCGAACTCAATATTCTGCGCAACCGTCAGCCAGGGGAATAGAGTGTAGCTCTGGAAAACCATGCCGCGTTCTGCACTCGGTCCCTTAACGGTGTCACCGGCAACCCGAATTTCGCCGTCTGTCGGGTTATTTAGGCCCGCAGTTAGATAGAGCAAGCTCGATTTACCGCAGCCCGAAGGGCCGACAATCACGACAAACTCTTCATTTTTTACTTCTAATGACAGGTTTTCGATTGCCGTGAACTCGCCACCGTCTTTGGTTGGGAACTTCAGCGTAATATTATCAATATGAAGTTGGGTTGGTTGCTCAGAAACGGATTTTAAACGTCTGGTTGATTGTGAGTCATCGCTCTCGTCCTCGTTAAGGGGCTTAGTATTTGTGGCTAGTTGTCCCATGCGCTTAACCTCAATCGTAAAACTTTAAAGAACTGGTCGGTGATAAGTCCGAGCAGGCCAATGATGACAATGGCAAGGAAAATAATGTCGACCTGGAATCCTCGCATTGCTTTGAGGCTGATATAGCCAAGACCACTGTTTGCCGCAACAAGCTCTGCAACTACCAGGTAAGTCCATGCCCAACCTATAGTCACTCGAAGTGCATCCAGAACGCCCGGTACTGACGCAGGCATAATGATTTGAGTGAGCACTTTTCTTCGGCTCGTACCCAGAGTGTATGCCGCGTGCAGCAGGTCTTTAGATACGCCGCGTGAAACGTCTGCAATCATCACCACTTGCTGGAAAAACACGCCGAAGATAATCACGGTTACACGTTGTTCGATACCGATACCAATCCAAAGGATAAACAGGGGTACGAACGAGGTGACCGGTAAGTAACGGATGAAGTTAACCAGTGGATCCAGGAATGCCTGTACGATTCGGAAGCTGCCCATAAGCAGCCCCAGCGGGATGGCGACCAGGGATGAGAGCCAGAAGCCGATGATCACGACTTCTAAGCTCGACCAAATATGGGTAAACAGTGAACCATCTTCGGCTAAACGCATACCCGTTTTGAGTACTTCAAGCGGCGAAGGTAGGAACATACTTGGCACCCACTCGGTGTACGAGAGGATAACCCAAGCTGTCAGTAGCACTATCCAACTGATAGCGCCGGCACTGATGACAAACTTGCTAGGGATATCCTCTTTAGGTGCAGTTAACTGCTGTAAAGAGAATGATTGATTAGCCACAGATGATTCTCCAATTATTGTTTAACGAATCGGTTGTCGACTAATTGTTCGTAGGTTACTTGGTAATCTTCTTTTTTCAGCTCACTCCAGGTTTCATTCGCTAGTTTAATCACAGGTGCGATCTCGCCTTCTTTGCCCAATTCGCCAAGAAGTTTGGTCGCCATTTCCTGGTCGTAGAAACGTACTGTCGCTGCGGCTTCAGCTAAGTCTTTTGGATCCGATAGGTAGCCACCAAGTTGTTTTGCCATGATCTCGTAGGCTTTTTCCGGGTGATCTTTGGTGTACTGAACCGCGCGGTATAAGCCGTCTACCAGGGCTGCTACGTCGTCAGCTTGCTTTTCAATGACATCACAGCGCAGGTTAACGACATCAACAATGACACCAGGAGTTGCTGTACTATCGATGAGAATTTTGCCAGCATTTTGTGAGCGGGCAAAAGACAGGTTTGGTTCCCACGTCACCGCTGCCGGAACACGACCAGAAATAAATGCACTCGCAGCGTCGTCCGCTGTCATGTTCTGCACCGTGATATCAGACATGCTCATACCAGCATCTTTAAGCAGATTAGATAACCAGAACTGAGATACTGAACCTTCGTTTACTGCGACGGTTTTGCCTTTCAGATCCTGAATCGAGTTAATACCGTCCTGAACCAGGATACCGTCACCACCGTAGCTGTCATCCAGTACAGCAACAGCTTTAAAGCAGAATTTTGGTCGGTATTTCAGAATTTCGTCGATGGTTGAAGCGGAGCCGTCAAGGTGACCAGAGGCGGTTGCAGCCATATACATTGACGCTTCTTCGATAGTCTGAAGATCGACTTCCAGCCCTTTTTCTTTGAAGTATCCCAATTCGTCTGCAAGATAAAGTGTGCCGTAACCAACCCAAGTGGTCATTCCCAGTGAGAGTTTACCTGCGTGTGCTAGTTGGCTTGACAGTGCAAGCACAGAAAGAACCTGAGCAGCCGTTTTTACGTGTTTTTTTTACCGCGCTTTGCTGTTTACGCATATTCAATTTCCTTTTGAATCGATGGGCTTTAATTGAGCAAATTCAGTTAAGCACGAGTAAATTTTGTGAACAATTATTAAAAACTTAGCTTTTGGATAGGTTTTTTTTATCCAGTCAGGTTTGAGAGAAACAAGATTGATGTCAGGCGCGAGAGGCTAAATGTGGGAAGGCAACCTAGCGTTGCAACGCTGAGCCTGTTTGCAAAACGGAGGTTTGTTAACCTTTACCTTGCTACAGGCTAGCGCGAATTTATTTGCAGTGGGTTATCCTCTTGGATAACAAACAATATTCTGAAATGTTGTGGTTTTCGTTGCGGCTTCGTATCCATGCGGTTGATCGCTAAAAAAACGAATACTATCTCCGGTTGTCAGGTGGTGCCATTCATCATTGAAGAAGACATTCATCTCGCCGCTTAGCACGTGGATATGTTCGATCACACCCACACCATGTGGTGAAGACATTTGGCGATGATGATCAGTTAAAGTTATCTCAAACATCTCCAGACCAGCGTCCGCCTTATAAGGAAATAGCGTGTTCACTTTCATTTTGGCGTCATCAGGGAAAGCGCGATCACTGGAACGTAACTCCGGGTCATTGGCAAAGAAGGCTGAGAACGAAGTGTCCAGTCCGCTGGCTATCTTCCAGAGCGTCGAAATTGTCGGGCTAGACTCTTCTCGCTCAATTTGTCCCAGCATTGCTTTAGAAACGCCTGTCAGCTTAGACGTAGCATCTAAACTCAAGCCTCTCTTTTTCCTTTCAGATTTCAGATGGTGAGCAATTTCAGATTTAAATGCTGATTCATTCATAACCAAATACCTTGTTGTGCGTTATTGCGCACGATGTTATCTTTTCGTTGTATGTTATAGCGCACAGAAAATATTATCATAAAGCAGGGAAGAGCGAATGATGAAAAAGCTATTCAATTTAAGTCATGCATCTGCGGGGTTTACCGCTGTGTTAGTCGGCTATACCAGTTCGGTGGTGATCATCATTCAGGCAGCAACTTCGGCCGGTGCAACGCCGCTACAAATCGAGAGTTGGTTACTGGCGTTGGGCGTCGCAATGGGGGTTACCTCCATCGGGTACTCCTGGTTTTATAAAACGCCGATTTTAACCGCGTGGTCCACACCGGGTGCAGCGATGTTAGTGATCGCTTCGCAGCAGTATGAATTACCCGTTGTGGTCGGGGCATTTGTTGTCTCAGGGGTACTGATCTTGCTGACCGGGTTAATTACACCTTTAAGTAGAGCGCTTGAGAGAATTCCTCCTCAGTTAGGTACGGCGATGCTTGGGGCAATCTTGCTACCTTTCTGCCTGAACAGTTTTAAAGTGGTGAGCAGTGCGCCCATCTCTTTTCTGCTGATGTTTAGCGTTTTATTGTTAGCAAAGAATGTGATTCCCAGATACGCGATGCTTGTCCTGCTTATTATTGGTGTCTTCTGTTCTGTTGGCGTTGAAGATGCAACAATTGATATTACGGGGTTATCTTTCGCGCAGCCGGAATGGGTGACGCCGGGAATCACTGCCAGTGCGATACTTAATCTGTCTGTTCCTCTCTACATTATCACCATGCTTTCACAAAATCTTCCCGGCATTGCGATGATGAAAAGTTACCAGTATGACACCCCCGTAAAACCGATTCTTATCGGTACAGGATTAACGAATATTCTTGCCGCACCTTTCGGCGGTTTCAGTGTTAACCTTGCCGCGATTTCAGCTGCGATCTGCATGACAGAGGAAGTAGATTCAGACAGACGGCAGCGCTACCGGGCTGTCATTTGGGCTGGAGCGTTTTATCTGATTGCCGGCGTATTCGCGACAACGGTCGTTGCGGTATTTTTATCCTTACCTGACGCAGTAACAAAAATTCTGGCGGGATTTGCGCTGCTGGGCACCCTGATGATGTGCCTGCAAACCGCTTTTCATGATGAAGGCTACCGTGAATCTGCGCTGCTTACCTTTCTTATCACTTTGTCGGGTTTTAGTTTTCTAGGCCTGAGTGCGACCTTGTGGGGCCTGTTGGTCGGCATCGTCCATTTACGTTTATTGAGTAGCCAAAAAAGCCGAGTTGCTTAGCGAGTTTAGGTTCCGTATTTGCCTTTGTTAGCAGGTCAGGAAGTTTGATCTGGTAATAAAAATAAGAATCTACGTATAAGTTGAATTATTTGCTAAGGCTTTAACTAAGATTAGTTCGAATACTTCTTGTTATCCGTGGACTGTTTTTAAACGTTTACTGAATAAAAGTGGACTTGAAGACAAAGTTTTGTACACATTTCGGGTGGTTTTGGCATCACTTTGGTTGCAAATTCACCTTTGTCCTTGCACACAGAAAAATGTGATTTCCAACGCAAAATGATCGTTAATGAGATCTAGAGCACACCTTTTAGACAAACGTAATCTTTAAGCGTATAGAACTGTAAATGTTGTTGTATGTACAACACTGGATAACTATCATCCTAGCTAATTTTTGAATGTAAACTCATCAATTATAACCACAATTTTTAGGTGGCTTTTAAGGTGCCTAACTGGTTTCTAGATCAAGTAAGAAGAGAGATGTTTCATGAGATGTAAAACCACGCTATCACTGCTGATAGCGTCAAGCCTGTTCATGGCTGGATGCCAGCCAAGTCAAGAAGCAACAAATCAAAGTAGTGGCGCAGCGCGAACAGCTGAGGTTAATGTATTAACGGTAGAGCCTGTACGCCAGATGCTAACGGTAGAGTTACCGGGTCGCAGCAGGGCATTTAAAGAGGCGGAAGTACGTCCTCAGGTGAGTGGTATCGTTTCAGAGCGTAACTTTGTTGAAGGTGGTATCGTTAAACAAGGTCAGTCTCTGTATCAGATAGATGACTCAACATACCAAGCCGCTTTGCTTAGTGCAGAAGCGGAACTGATCCGCGCTAATGCGGCTGAAGACTCAACCTCTGCAACGGCTAAGCGTTACCGTGCCCTAATTTCTAAAAAGTCGATCAGCCAACAAGATCTTGATGAAGCCGAAGCTGCTTTTAAAGAAGCGAGAGCTCAGGTTTTAGTGGCGAAAGCAGCCATTAATACTGCGAAAATCAATCTTTCTTACTCTCAGGTAAAAGCACCTATCAGCGGCGTTATTGGTAAATCTAGCGTGACAGCTGGTGCCCTAGTTACTGCAAACCAGTCTGACAAACTGGCGACGATTCAACAGCTTGATCCAATCAATATTGATATCGTGCAGTCATCAGCTCAATTGTTACGTCTGAAAGCTGCATTGGCTCAAGGTCATATCGAGCAGGATGAGTCTGCGGAAGTAACATTACAGCTTGAAGACGGCACGACATACGCCCATAAAGGCACGATGAAATTTGTCGAAGTGAATGTGGATGAGAGTACTGGCAGTGTGACACTGCGTGCGGAGTTCCCAAACCCTGACGGTCTGCTGCTACCGGGTATGTTTGTTCGCGCAACTGTCATTACCGGTGTCGATCCTGAAGCAATTCTTATTCCGCAAAATACCGTAACACGTGACGCGCGAGGTCAGGCAACAGTGATGACTGTTAGTGCGGACAACAAAGTTGTTGCGACTCCTGTTACTACCGCAGAGACGGTAGGCAATCAATGGCGCATTATTTCAGGCCTGAAAGCGGGTGATAAAGTGATTACTGCTGGTTTACAAAAAGTAGGTCCGGGTAGTCCTGTCAGTATTCAAAGCGGTGAACAGGAGTAATCATGGCACGATTCTTTATCGATCGTCCGGTCTTTGCTTGGGTACTGGCTATTCTGACCATGTTGGCAGGGGTAATGTCGCTGACCAACTTGCCAGTTTCGCAGTACCCAACCATTTCACCGACTACGGTCAACATCTCGGCTCGATACCCGGGTGCATCAGCAAAAACAGTTGAAGATTCGGTTACTCAGGTAATTGAACAGAATATGACTGGTCTTGACTACTTACGCTACATGTCGTCAAGCAGTGATGCGTTTGGTAACGCAACAGTAACTCTGACTTTTGACAGCGAAGCCGATCCGGATATTGCTCAGGTACAGGTACAGAACAAGCTTCAGTTGGCGCTTACTTCACTTCCGAGTGAAGTTCAGAGCCAGGGCATTGTTGTTGAGAAATCGAATTCCTCTTTCTTGATGGTTGTTGCGCTGTATTCAGAAGATCCGGACTATACCCAGAACGATATCGCTGACTATGTTGTCTCGAACATCAAAGACCCGATCAGCCGTGTATCAGGCGTGGGTAAGGTTCAGGCGTTTGGTTCTCAGTACGCGATGCGAGTTTGGCTTGACCCGTTTAAGTTAACCCAATTTAATCTGACGGCCATTGATGTTGCCAGCGCGATCAGAGAGCAAAATGCTCAGGTATCGTCGGGTCAGCTTGGTGCGGCTCCTGCGCAGAAAGGGCAGTTATTAAACGCTACAATCTCTTCTGCGAGCCGTTTAAGCAGTGTTGCAGAGTTTGAAAACATTATCCTGAAGTCAGATACCAGTGGCGCGAACGTGTACCTAAAAGATGTTGCACGTATCGAGCGCGGTGCTGAAAGTTACGATATTAAGGGGCAGTTCAACGGTTACCCTGCGTCAGGTTTGGGCCTTTCTCTGGGTACTGGTGCTAACGCATTAGAAACCGCCGAGGCAGTAAAAGAGCGCTTGGCACAGTTACAGGAAAACTTCCCTGAAGGTTTGCAGATAGCGTATCCGTTTGAGACGACACCATTCGTTCAGGCGTCGATTCACGAAGTGGTGAAAACGCTGCTTGAAGCGATTGTTCTCGTGTTCTTAATCATGTACCTGTTCTTACAGAACTTCCGTGCAACGTTGATCCCGACTATCGCTGTACCTGTTGTATTGCTTGGTACTTTCGCGATTTTGTACGCTACCGGATTCAGCGTGAACACGTTAACTATGTTTGCTATGGTTCTTGCCATCGGCTTGCTGGTGGATGATGCCATCGTTGTGGTAGAAAACGTTGAACGTGTCATGCACGAAGAAGGCCTTGAACCTAAAGAAGCCACGAAAAAGTCGATGGGACAGATCACCGGAGCTCTGGTTGGTGTCGGTCTGACCTTGTCAGCGGTATTTGTACCAATGGCGTTTATGTCGGGTTCAACCGGGGTGATCTACCGTCAGTTTTCTATCACCATTGTTGCTGCGATGACGCTTTCTGTACTGGTTGCAATCATCCTGACGCCTGCTTTATGTGCGACATTATTGAAGAGAGGTGATGCAGAGTTTACAGAGAAGAAAGGATTCTTCGGTTGGTTCAACCGCAAGTTTGACTCGTTAACTGCGGGCTATGAATCAGGCGTAGCGAAACTGCTGAAACGCACTGGCCGAATGATGCTGTTGTTTGTTGCGATGACGGCTGGCGCTGGTTGGCTGCTTACGAACCTGTCGACGTCATTCTTACCAGACGAAGACCAGGGAACCATCTTCTCGATGGCGATTCTTCCGCCGAATTCGACTCAGGAACAGACGGAAAAAACGCTTGATAAGATGCGTACTTACTTCCTGGAAGAAGAGAAAGATGTCGTCAGATCCTTGTTTACTGTGGCTGGCTTTAGCTTCGCTGGTCAGGGACAAAACATGGGTATGGCGTTCATCAACCTGAAAGATTGGTCAGAGCGTAAAGAACCGGGAATGGACGCAGGGTCATTAGCGGGTCGCGCGATGGGGTACTTCTCAACGATTAAAGAAGCACTGGTATTTGCTTTTGCTCCTCCGGCTATCCAGGAACTGGGTAATGCGACTGGTTTTGACTTCTATCTTCAAGATGCCTTGAACCAGGGACATGGTGCACTAGTTGCGGCACAAGGGCAGTTACTTGGAATGGCTGCACAAAACCCGAAACTGGTTGGTGTACGCCCGAATGGCCAGTCTGATGCGCCAATGTATCAGGTTCATGTTGACCACGTTAAGTTACGTGCGCTGAACGTGAGCATAGATGATGTTAACCAGATCCTTTCCTCGGCGTGGGGCGGTGCTTACATCAACGATTACATTGACCGTGGCCGCGTTAAAAAGGTAATGATGCAGAGTGATGCTCCGTACCGTATGCAGCCTAAAGATTTTGACTCTTGGTACGTGCGTAACTCAAACGGCGATATGGTTCCTTTCTCAGCCTTTGCTCATGGTGAGTGGACGTACGGTTCGCCTCAGCTACAGCGCTTCGATGGTCTCCCTGCGATGAACATTCAGGGCGGTGCAGCGCCGGGAGTAAGTACTGGTGAAGCGATGGCAGAAATAGAAGCACTCGTAGATCAGTTACCTGACGGTTTCCAGGTGAAATGGACTGGCATCTCTTATGAAGAGCGCCTATCTGGTAACCAGGCTCCAATGCTGTATGCGTTGTCGATTCTGGTGGTATTCCTGGTACTGGCGGCATTGTATGAGAGCTGGTCGGTGCCGTTTGCAGTCGTACTGGTTGTGCCTCTTGGCGTGCTGGGTGCCGTGTTAGCCGTCATGGGACGTGGGCTGGATAATGACGTGTTCTTCCAGGTCAGTCTGTTGACGACGGTTGGTCTGGCAACGAAGAACGCTATCCTGATCGTTGAATTTGCAAAAGAATACTACGAGAAAGGTGCAGGCTTGCTGGAAGCGACTCTACATGCGGTTCGTGTACGTCTTCGTCCTATCATCATGACATCACTGGCGTTTGGTCTGGGTGTTGTTCCTCTGGCGATCAGTTCAGGTGTAGGTTCTGCGGGTCAGAATGCGGTTGGTACAGGTGTACTTGGCGGTATGATCAGTGCGACTTTGCTGGGTATATTCTTTGTACCGATTTTCTTTGTTGTGGTAGAGCGATTATTTGACCGCCGGGCAAAAAAAGAGCAGCAAACTGAACAACTAGAAGAGACAGCTTCAGAATCTGAGTCTTAAGAGTAGTACTTAATGGTTTTAACTAAGTTATACTACTGATATCTAATGTAATCACAGAGCGCTTCGGCGCTCTTTGTTTATGTGAACAATAGGACTTACCGCCAGTCACTGGTTGTTTAGAAAATTATGAAAGAAAAGAAAGTTTCTCCTATTACCATTTTGGATCAAAGCCCGATGTTTGTTTGCGGAGTTATGCAGCGTATGTATCGCAATCGTGCACAGGCAGAGCTGTCACGCCTGAATTTAATCACCTTAGAGATGGCGAGTGCGTTAGCTGCGGTAGAAGAGTTTCAGCCTATGAGTCAGCAAGCTCTTGCTAATGCGGTTCTCAGTGAACGCAGCGTCGCTAAACGCATGGTGGATAATTTAGAAAAACGCGGCTTAGTACATGTTTCAAAAAGTGAAACTAACCGCAGACTCAAGATGTTGAGTATTACGGCAGAGGGGGAGAGGGCGCTGCGTCAGGTTCAGCTAATCATGAGCAACCTCCAAAAGGAGTATTTTGCAAGTTTAACTGAAGCTGAGTCGGCTGAGTTCTTTCGGTTGGTACGTAAAATCACTCTGGCCAATCAAGCGTGATCGTGACCAGGTGATGTATTACTGCAAGATAAGTAATACTCAACTAACCATTTGATTGTTAGATTAAATTAAAAGAGTTCAACACAACAATACCTAGTGTGCACGTTAGGGTAGAAAGAACAGTTGTTAAAGCAATAATGTTTGCTGCTAAAACAGCGTTTCCCCCCATGGAACGAGCCATTACGTAGCTTGCGGCTGCAACTGGCGATGCATTCATAAAAAACAAAATCCCCAGCTCTACACCACGGAAACCCATCAAATACGCTCCCAATGTCACGACTAAAGGTGCGACGACCAGCTTATAACTGCTGGCGAACCACGATGGCCCTTTTTCTTTTCTCATCAGACTAAAATTTAACGAGCCTCCTGTACACAAAAGTGCGAGTGGCAGGGTCATTTTTGACAGGTAATTTCCCGCATCAATAGCGATTTTCGGAACAGGGATAGATAGTAAATAAAATGCTATGCCAAGCAGGATCGCGATAATTAACGGGTTTTTGGTCATGGTTCTGACCATTAACTTCGCTGCCTGTGAGGCGGAGGTTGCTCCTTTGGGAGATAAGCAAATGACCGCTTGCACATTGTAGATGAAGGTCGTCACAGCAACGTAGAGTGCAGCTAATGCAACGCCTTGAGAACCGTATGCACTGGCTACATAGGCGATACCTATGATACCGGTATTAGCACGAAAGCCACCTTGTATTAGTACGCCTTGATCAGAGGATGCCGGAAAAAATAGCTTAACGGAGGCGTACGTGAAAATGAAAAAGGAGATACTCGCGATTACCCCGTAGCGAATAAAGCTGCTGGCGGCAGAGAAATCATGTTCAGATGAGACAATGCTTATAAACAGCATTGCTGGCAGAGTAACTTGAAATACCAATTTAGAGCCGACATCGATAAAGTGTTCGTCAATAAGGCCGATTCGTTTGAAGAGTACACCCAGCAATAACATTAAGCAGATAGGGCCAGTTATCGACAAAGAAAACTGTAACTGGTGTAAAACAAAATCCATGTAAGTGTCCGCAGGCAAACAAGTTTTATGAGTCACTATTAAGCCATAACTCAGAGGCGGGGGATAGACATCGGACGGATTTTTCTTGCTTAGCGAATTTGTCGCATTAGCTTGCCATTTATACTACGGCTGAAGATAGAAAAGAGCAGTTGTTTCTTCGGTCAAACTTATCGCTTTAATTGATATTCATGTTAATTGTTAGAGGTTATACTCTGCCCGCTAAAAAAGTATGGTTATTGGTTGCCACTCTTATCTAAATTTTTCAGAACATTATCCCCAAATAACCTCAAGATGCTAGGTTCAGCGAGAATGACTTGGCTTACAGGCGCGGCAACGATTTGAAGATCTAGTGGTTCTAAATCAAGAATCGTAAACAAAGACTGTGAGCCCAGTCAGCTCGCCCTTCAGGAGCGTGTCACAGACACTATTTCAGCGTAAAATAACTTGGAAATAGCTTGCTATTCCACTGCGTTATCTTCCTTGAACTTGTGCCAGTGACAACGTTCTGAATCCTGCATATTGAGGTCATTTGGGGATATAAAGAGGTTGCCAGTGAAGCATCCTCAAAAATCTCATTGCGTTTAGGAGTATAGAATGCAATACCTTGCACACTTGAAAGTGAGAACTCGCTTAGCTCTCGGATTTGGGGTACTAGTAGCATCAATGGTCGTGCTTACTATTGTCGGAATTCAAAAAGTTAATTTTATAGACAAAACCCTTTCTGAGGTGACGGATATCAACTCAGTAAAACAGCGTTACGCAATTAATTACCGCGGCAGCGTTCATGACCGCGCAATTACAATTCGGGATATCGCGGTAGCTCGCAATGTGCAGGAAATCGGGCTTTTTGAGGATGAAATTCATCGGCTGGAACGCTTCTACCGTCAGTCTGAGCAAAATATGCAAAGTATGATGGAAAAGAATGTCCCGTTTTCATCGGAAGAACGGGCTATTCTCCAACGTATTGATGAGATACAAGCGAAAACGCTACCGCTGGTAAAAGAAGTCATTACGAAGAAACGTAATGGAGAGGAAGTCACTGCGCTTTTACTTGACCAGGTGCGTCCTAGCTTTAACCAGTGGTTACAAGTGATCAATGAGTTTATTGATTACCAGGAATCGCTCAATCAAAATTTAACTCCGGTGGCTCGCTCTGAAGCAAGTGGTTTTCAGAATCTGATGCTGCTTTTGACAGGAGTCTCGCTTCTTATTGCGCTTGTGGTGGGCAACATCATCGAGCGCAGTTTCCGTCGTTCGTTAGGTGGTGAACCCTTTGTTGCGCAGCATGCGATTCAGTTGATGGCAAAAGGGGAACTAACTCAAGAGCATAAGAGCAGTGAGACCGGGAGTATTTTACACTCACTCTCTTTGATGTCTGACAAAGTGAGTAATATCGTGCGCAATATACGTATTGCATCGGAGCAACTCGCGGAACAGGTGGCAGAAGTTTCACAAGGTTCCAGCTCAGTTTTTGACTCAGCACAGCAGCAATCTTCTTTGACTACGCAAATGGTAACAAGAATAGAAACCATGCACGCCAGCATTGATGAAATCGCCAAAATCGTGAATATGTCCGAGCAAAACTCTGCGAAAACATCTGATCATGCCCGTGATGGTAAAGAGCGTATTGCTGCTGTCGCAGAACAAATGCAGTCGGTTACTGCCGCAGTAAACAGCTCTGTTGAGCAGGTGAAGGAGCTGGAGGCGAAAACGCGGGATATCGGTGGCATAGTAAATATGATCAGCAGTATCTCTGAGCAGACAAACCTGCTAGCGTTAAATGCAGCTATTGAAGCGGCGAGAGCAGGGGAGTCCGGCAGAGGGTTTGCTGTTGTTGCCGATGAAGTGAGAAACCTGGCAAAGCGTACAGGTGAAGCGACGACTCAGATCGAGACTATGCTGAAAGAAGTTCAGGCTCAAACTCTGGTTAGTGTATCTGCGATGGAAAATACGCAGCCACAAGTTGAAACTTGTCAAAAGAATACGGAAGAAGCCAGCCAGCTTCTGATGAGTATTGAGGCGCAATCTCAAGATTCACTGAGTCGTGTCCGGGACATTGTAGTTGCTACGGAAGAGCAGGTAGGAGTCGTCAGTGAACTTGTGGTAGCGATGGAACAAATCTCTTGTATGTCCAATGAATCGATCAATTCGATGAAAAACAACGAAGTAGCAAGTCAGAATCTGGATGCGTTATCCAATCAGCTAAAACAAGAAGTGGCATTTTTTAAAGTTTAAGGTGGTTTAGTAACGTACGCTAACTTGAAAAGAAAAAGCCGGACATGAAGTCCGGCTTTTTCTTTTATAATAGGTATATTTTTAAACAGGTACACCACTGTGGAACTTGAAGTCTGAATCTGGTGTTGAGATTAGGTCTGCCTCAACACGTCCAAAGTAAGCGACGCGTTCACTGATGTCTTTACCGGCAATCTGCTCTGCTAATACCAGGTAGTCTTGGTAGTGGCGCGCTTCGGAACGTAACAGAGAAACATAGAACTTCGCGATGTCCTCTTCCATGTGAGGAGCAAGTTTAGCGAAGCGTTCACACGAGCGAGCTTCGATATACGCACCGATAATCAGTTTGTCGATCAGTGTTTCCGGCTCGTGAGTTTTCATATGGGAAATAAGCCCTTTCGCGTAACGACTCGCTGGAATGTTTTTGTACTCAATTCCGCGGCTTTCCATGATTTCTAATACTTGATAGAAATGGTGTAACTCTTCTTTAATCAGCAGAACCATCTTATCAATAAGCTCTTGGCTATACGGCGAATCAGACTTTGCCATGATGGCTTTAGAAATATTGCTCTTACCTTTTAGCGTCTCTAGTGAGCCGACATTACGATAAGCGAAATCTTCATAGGGCTTGAACCAGTCAAGCAGTGCGTGTGAACTGGTTTGATCAACATCGTATTTTCGGATTAAAAACATCGCCGACTGGCCTGCTTTAAGCTCACACAGCAGGTGGTCTAATAAAATGGTTTGGAGGTTGTCTGGTTTCTTCGCTTCCTCTACCCATTCATCAGGGGTACTGCAATGTAGAAACTGATTGATAGGAGTGAGAAGTTCTTGGTAAGCGTTGAGATTAATCATTTTAATGTATAGGGTCTGTTGACCTTTCGCGGTTAAATTTTGTTCGAGATAAAAGCGTTTTAATCGCGGCGAGAGGCGGACGGCTAGTTGTTTGTAGCCTAGCCATTCTAAGCAAATACCTCTCAACAAAGAGTAAAACGCTTTTAGTGGGGGCGCCTAGCTCGAACCCTTCGGGCAGCATTTGTGGCTTCTATCTATTGCGTTATCGGCTTATCAGGTAGAGTAACTACATTTCAAAGCCTCTGCCTTGTATAAAGCACCCACAAATTGCTGCAAAAATCAGCTCGAAAGGTCAACAGACCCTAAGACTTTACTTTATTTTTGGGGTTATCCCGCCACTACTTGTCGTTAAAGGCATGGATAGAAAAAGGCTGCAAGTGCAGCCTTTCATCGAATATTATGCAAACTTGATGGGATGTTACCACTTTTTCTTCTCGCCGAAGAGCGCATCCATATCATTATTACGCTCTTTATCTGCATCGACTAGCTGTTGCATTTCTTCGTTGTTTTTATCCTGACGTTTTCTATCCAAATCACCCAACATATCTTCGAGGTTTTTCTTAGCCTGAATAGAATAAGCGTCGCTTTTAGTACTCAGAGCATCAATACCTTTGCGCAGTAATTGCAGCGCGGTACCTGGCTGACCTCTGGAGATAGAGTCTTTGGCTCTTTTGATCACGTTTTCAATATTGATGCGTATTTGCATGGTTTCCAAACGTGCATTTTCAGTCACGTAAGTTTGCGTATCCAGGCGGCCTTTATTATGTTCGTTACGAATGGTATCTCTGAGGCGTTTAACCAGTTTAAGCATAGCGATAGCTTGTTTATCGCTACTTGGCATTTTGAAGGTAGTGCTCTCTCCAACTTGTTCACTGTCTTTTAGTTGAACAATTTGTTGTTTGAGGTTTTCAATGCGCTGTGCGAGCTGTTTGTTCTTAGGATCAAGTTGCTGCATGTTTTGCAACGCATCGAGAATACGATTGTTGAGACAAAGCAGAAGCTCTTTACTGAAAGGAATATTGTGGGCATGACCAATTAAATCTTCGGTGCCGTCAATTAATGAAACGTAACGAGCGGCTTCTTGACGCTTCGTCGTTTCTAATTTGACCTTGTATTGCAACATGATGTTATAGCCAAGGATTAATACCAATAAGATGGCTACCAAAGCGATTATTAAACCAATACTCATATTCTTTGCGTCTGCTTTTAGTTTCTGCGGCTAACGATTAAGAATACATGAATCTCATCCTACAAGGCACCCCTATTTGTTTGATTATTTGTACTTCATACGCGTTTTAGTCTCTTTGGAGCACACAATTATAAATTTTAGGTAACTAGTAGTTTCAATTAATTGCATATCATTTTCATGTCAAAGCACGTTTTGAGTGGTTCTTCGCTTTCAATACTTTGTTTTTTTTTTAACTAACTCCAGTGCTAGAAACAAAACTGACTATAGTGAGGTAAATTGGCTATATGTTAGAAATAGCTGTTCATTTTAATGCTATGGCGTTATAACTAATGATTATATTGATATATACCCAAGTGACTTCAAGATGCAGGATTCAGAGCGTTGTCACTGATTCAAGTTCAAGGAAAGCAACGCAGCGAAATAGCGAGCTCTTTCCAAGTTGTTTGACGATGAAATTGTGTCAGTGACACGCTCCCAAAGGGCGAGCTGTCTTGGCTTACATACTTCGTTAACGATTTTTGATTTAGGGCCGCTAGATCATCAAATCGTTGCCTCGTCTGTAAGCCAAGACATTCTCGCTGAACCGAGCATCTTGAGGTTACTTGGGTATAGCGAGTGAGCAAATTTAACACAACTTTTAGTGTCTCGAGAACGAGTAAGGGATTACGATGAAACTGCAACAACTGAAGTATATTGTTGAGGTTGTAAACCATAATTTAAATGTTTCTGCTACCGCAGAGAGTTTGTATACCTCCCAACCGGGCATCAGTAAGCAGGTCAGATTACTGGAAGATGAACTGGGTATCCAAATCTTTGAACGTAGTGGAAAGCATCTGACGCAGGTGACTCCCGCTGGTGAAGAAATCATACGTATTTCTCAGGAGATACTTGGACGTGTTGAGAGCATTAAAGCAGTGGCGGGAGAGCACACACACCCAGAAATGGGTACGCTGAATATTTCCACGACACACACTCAGGCACGCTACGCGCTACCGGATGTGATTAAAGGTTTTACTAACCGTTATCCAAAAGTTTCCCTGCACATGCATCAGGGAACGCCTTCACAAATGTCGGAAGCAATCGCGAAAGGTACGGCTAATTTTGCGATTGCAACAGAGGCGCTGCACCTTTATCAAGATGCAATCATGCTGCCTTGTTACCACTGGAATCGCTCGATAGTGGTACCAAAAGATCATCCATTGGCCAAAAAAGACAATATCACTATTCACGATCTGGCGGCTTACCCGCTCGTAACCTATGTGTTCGGTTTTACCGGTCGCTCAGAGCTCGATACTGCGTTCAACCGCGAAGGGCTGACTCCGCGAGTTGTTTTCACCGCTACGGATGCTGACGTCATAAAAACGTATGTACGCATGGGTATTGGTGTCGGTGTGATTGCAAGCATGGCTGTTGATGAGAAGCAAGACAGCGACCTGGTCGCGATTGATGCGAGTCACTTGTTTGGCGCAAGCACCACGAGTATTGGTTTCCGTCGCGGCACCTTCCTTCGTTCTTACATGTTTGACTTCATGGAGCGCTTTGCTCCGCATTTGACTCGCCCTGTGGTTGAGCGAGCGATTTCTCTCAAATCGAATGCTGAAATTGAAGAGATGTTTAAAGACATTGATCTTCCGGTCAGGTAATACTTCATTGATGTCGAATTTCCCTCTACAATGCGTCGGCTCATTGTAGGGGGAGCTATGAACACGCAATTTCAATTTATTAATGACTGCCTAATCGAAAACCAATCACTATGGCGTTTCGATCCCTTCCAGAGCAGTGTTCAACAATTGTTACCCTGGCAAGATTCCCACCCTGATCTTTGTCAGTGGTTAGAATCTCTTACCCCCTCTGAAGTTGAGTGTTTGAAGGAAAACCCAGAACAAGCATTGGCAGAGCTAAGCGTTTATTTGCCTGTATTACAGTCACTCGCTATCCAGACACAGTTGGAGTCTGTACCTCTAAATGGACTGAATCTTGGACGCGGGCTCGATAGTGGTATACCGGGACGTAAACTAGAACAAATCAGTGCAATGGGTGAGGCTGCGATTCAGAATCATCATGGTGAAGAGTGGCTTGAATGGTGCTCTGGAAAGGGCTATCTCGGGCGAGTTCTCACTACACAAACTAACCAGCCAGTCACGAGTTTCGAATATCAACAAGCGTTGTGTGATTCGGGGCAAAAATCAGCTGATGAACAACACTGGAAGATGACCTTTATACAAGGGGATGCGTTTGATACAAAGGCGAAAGCGGTTTTCAAGCCTACACAACACGCAGTGGCATTACATGCTTGCGGGGACTTACACGTTCGTTTGCTTCAGCATGCTACTGAAGCTGGTTTGGCGGCGATAACGATTTCTCCTTGTTGCTATCATCTTATTCAGGCAAATACCTACCAGGCATTATCAGAGATAGCAAAAGTCTCCACGCTCACTCTCTCTAAACAAGAGTTACGCATTCCGCTGCAACAAACTGTCACGGGTGGGGAGCGCGTACGTCGACACCGACGACGAGAAATGATCTTTAGGCTAGGGTTCGATTTGATTACTCGTCAAGAAATGGGGTTTAAAAAGTATCAACCTGTGCCGAGTATTCGGAAATCACAGCTGAGTGAGGGATTTGAAGCTTTTTGTCGTTGGGCTGCTGAATATAAAGTGTTTGAGATAGATCCACAGCTTAACTTCGGCGAGTATGAGGCATTAGCTGAAGCTCGCTTCTGGCATATGGAAAAAATGAGCTTAGTTCAACTGGTTTTTCAACGTCCGCTGGAAATCTGGCTAGCATTAGATAAAGTGCTTTATCTTGAGGAACGTGGTTATTGTGCCAGATTGTTGGAATTTTGCGCTAAATCAGTTACGCCGCGAAATATTTTAATTTTTTCATATAGGAAATAGTTATTATTTATAATCAAATGCTCTATATGAAAAAGCCCACTTAACAGTGGGCTTTTGTAAACAAAACGTGACAAATGTGGATTAATTGATTGTTAATTGAACATTGCAATCGCTTGCTCTGCTTCCACATACTCAAGGTCAAAACTCTCTGCCACTTCTTTACAAGTTACTTTTCCGTGAATCACGTTCAGACCTTCAAGGAAGCCTTTCTCGTCTAGAAGTGCTTTTTGGTAACCCTTGTTCGCTAGTTTCAAAATGTAAGGCAATGTTGCGTTATTCAATGCAAAAGTAGAGGTGCGAGCAACGGCGCCTGGCATGTTTGCTACACAGTAGTGAACAACATCATCAACGACATACGTTGGCTCAGCGTGCGTGGTAGCATGCGAAGTTTCAAAACAACCGCCTTGGTCAATAGCGACGTCAACCACTGCCGCGCCTGGCTTCATCTTAGCAATGTGTGCTTTTGTTACTAGTTTAGGAGCTGCTGCGCCAGGGATTAGAACCGCACCGATCACCAAGTCTGCTTCTACAACATGCTTCTCAATAGCGTCTTCTGTAGAATAAACGACTTTAGCGCGACCTTGGAATTCTTCATCTAATTTACGCAGTGTGTCTACGTTACGGTCAAGAATAGTGACATCAGCCCGAAGGCCAACTGCCATACGAGCAGCATTCGCACCAACCACGCCACCACCAACGATAACGACTTTTGCAGGCTCAACACCCGGTACGCCACCAAGCAGTAAACCTTGGCCACCGTGTGATTTTTCCAGTGTTTGTGCACCTGCTTGAATAGACATCCGACCTGCCACTTCTGACATTGGTGCTAACAGTGGTAAACGACCCATATTATCTGTTACAGTCTCATACGCTATACAGACAGCTTTGCTCTTGATTAGCTCATCAGTTTGTGGAAAATCTGGTGCTAGGTGTAAATAAGTAAATAAAATTTGTCCTTCGCGGAGCATTGCTCTTTCAACAGCTTGGGGTTCTTTTACTTTTACTATCATGTCTGCTTGCGAGAAAACGTCCGCAGCATGAGGGAGAATGGATGCGCCGACAGCGATATAATCGTCGTCTGAAAAACCAATGCCGGCACCTGCATTGGTCTCAACTAAAACTTGGTGACCATGTGAGATTAGTTCTCTCACGCTAGCTGGGATCATGCCAACGCGATATTCGTGGTTCTTGATTTCCTTTGGTACGCCAATGATCATCCTGTATCCTCTTTATATAATGGTTGTATTAACTGTTTGTAGGGTGTTATTGTCGAATTAATAACTAGTATAGTTATTAGTTTGTAAAATTTGGCACCAAATATTAAAAAGTTGTAGTATATTTTTTTGCAAGGAAGTAATAAGGTGGAATAAAAAATGGCAGACAACTATAAAAAGCCGTCCAAGGAACTAGACCGTATCGACCGCAACATTCTTAATGAATTGCAGAAAGACGGTCGTATTTCGAACGTAGAACTTTCAAAACGTGTAGGTCTTTCTCCAACACCATGTTTAGAACGTGTACGTCGATTAGAACGTCAGGGGTACATTACAGGGTATACTGCGTTACTGAATCCGCAGTTTTTAGACGCTTCACTATTAGTGTTCGTTGAAATTACGTTAAACCGCGGAGCACCGGATGTGTTCGAGCAGTTTAACTCTGCGGTTCAAAAACTGGATGACATTCAAGAGTGTCATCTTGTATCAGGTGACTTTGACTATCTTCTGAAAACTCGCGTATCAGATATGGGTGCTTATCGTCGATTGCTTGGCGATACGCTTCTGCGTTTACCTGGTGTAAATGACACTCGTACATACGTAGTAATGGAAGAAGTGAAACAATCTAACCAGCTCGTGATTAAAACTCGTTAATTTCTTGCAAAGAAAGCGGAATATGGTTCCGCTTTCGGCACAGAGTAATTGGGTTTTTCTCTTTGATATGGTTAAATCAATTTACCGAGCGGCTTTGTGCCGCTCGGAATGTTTATAAAGTCCTATTCCATTTCCATATTCAAGTTGATTTATGTTCAGAGAGAACGCAAAGAAAGTCGAAACCATCATCAAGACCAGTGAAGAGCCTCAGTCTTCACGTTTAAATGGCTTCCAACGCTTAAAAGAGTGCTGCTTTATCGTTGGCGTTCTTAGCTCGGTATTGTTAGCCGTCGCGCTATTTACCTTTAGTCCTGCCGATCCTTCTTGGTCTCAAACTGCCTGGGGGGGAGAGATCAATAATGCTGGCGGCCTGTTTGGTGCGTGGTTAGCCGATACTCTATTTTTCACTTTTGGTTCACTTGCTTATCCACTGCCTGTATTAATAGCGGCAGCAGCATGGGTGATTTGCCGCAAACGAAGTGCAGACGAGCCAATTGATCTGATGCTGTGGGGTACAAGAATACTTGGCCTTACCATTCTAATTTTGACCAGCTGTGGTTTAGCCGATATCAACTTCGACGACATCTGGTATTTCTCATCCGGGGGCGTAGTCGGTGATGTGCTCTCCAATCTTGCTCTTCCAACACTTAACGTACTTGGTACTACGCTTGTGCTGCTCTTTCTTTGGGGCGCTGGCTTTACCTTATTTACAGGTATCTCCTGGCTAAATATCGTAGAGTGGGTGGGGGAGCGTACGCTAAGTACAGTTGGTGCGCTAGCTAATATGCTAAGAGGCTCGAAGCAAGAAACCTTAGAACCTCAACTGGATGATTTTATGGAAGATAAAGTTGTTCAGAAGAACTCAGAGCAAGATGCAGACGAAGAGTTACTTCCTCACCTCACCGCATTCGATGTTGAGGAGCCTAAAGCTGGGGCTAAGCCACATGAATATCCTATTTACGTACCTCAAGCTAAAAAAGAATCGCCGATAGAAAAAGCTAGTGAAGATTTAGTTAAGCCGGTAGTAGCATCTGGCGTTATTGCTGAACCCGCTAACGTTCAACCAGATATACCAAAAGCTGTTGATACTCATAATGTTGACCCACTAGTTGAACGTACTAAGCAACTTAACGTAACAATAGAAGAACTAGAGGCCGCTGCCCAACAAGCAGACGATTGGGTAACAGAAGAGCAACCAGCTCAATCAGTATCTCCAGCGTCATCATCTTATACAGAGTCGGCACCTCAAGCGAAACAAGAGTCTGACTCCGATGTATTCCAGAATGAGTCGGAATACTCCGAGTATGCCCAATATGCAGCTCAGCAAGAACAACAGACTCCAGTTGAACCTGAACTGTTTGAAGAGCCGGTCATCGATACCGAGGCACTGGATTATATTTCTGAGCAAACAGAACCGAGCCAACATATTGAGCCGACGATTTCAGACTTTGATGTCCTTGATGAAGAAGATGAATATGTTGAGCCTCAACAGGCGAGAGTTGAACAATCGGTACAAACTAACCTCGCATCTCAAAAGGTTCAGCCAGTTGCCACATCGACAATAGAACCGGCTCCTGTAGTGGAAATCGAAGAGGTTGTTGAAGGTGATCAGGATGTAGCAGCTTTCCAGGACATGGTTTCGGATGCCCAGGCGAAAGTTGCCGCCACACAGAATCCATTCTTGATGAAACAAGAAGAAAACCTGCCAGTGCCAGAAGAACCTCTGCCGACATTAGAACTTCTTTACCATCCGGAAAAACGAGAGAACTTTATTGATCGTGAAGCTCTGGAGCAAGTTGCTCGTTTAGTAGAAAGCAAACTTGCAGATTACAAGATTAAAGCAGATGTGGTGGGTATTTATCCTGGGCCTGTAATCACTCGTTTCGAGTTGGATTTAGCACCTGGTGTAAAAGTCAGCCGTATTTCAGGACTTTCTATGGACTTGGCGCGTGCGCTATCGGCTATGGCTGTACGTGTTGTTGAGGTTATCCCAGGTAAACCTTATGTTGGTTTGGAACTGCCGAATATTAGCCGTCAGACCGTTTTCTTATCTGATGTTGTCAGTAGCCCGCAATTCCAGCAAGCGAAATCACCAACAACGGTAGTACTTGGACAGGATATTGCCGGCGAAGCCGTGATAGCTGATATTGCTAAAATGCCTCACGTTCTTGTAGCTGGTACAACGGGTTCAGGTAAATCTGTCGGCGTAAACGTTATGATCCTGAGTATGCTTTACAAAGCGTCACCAGAAGATCTGCGCTTTATCATGATTGACCCGAAAATGCTGGAGCTTTCTATTTATGAAGGAATTCCTCATCTTCTGTCCGAAGTCGTAACTGACATGAAAGATGCATCTAACGCGCTGCGTTGGTGCGTTGGTGAAATGGAACGTCGTTACAAACTGATGTCGGCGCTCGGCGTGCGTAATGTAAAAGGCTTCAACGAGAAGTTGAAGATGGCAGCAGAAGCAGGTCATCCAATTCATGACCCGTTCTGGCAAGAAGGTGACAGCATGGACACAGAGCCACCGCTGTTAGAGAAGTTGCCATATATTGTCGTGGTAGTTGACGAATTTGCTGACCTGATGATGGTCGTAGGTAAGAAAGTAGAAGAACTGATTGCGCGTTTGGCACAAAAAGCTCGTGCAGCGGGCATTCACTTGATTCTTGCAACACAGCGTCCTTCGGTTGATGTTATCACTGGTCTTATTAAGGCGAATATTCCAACGCGAGTTGCGTTTACTGTATCGACGAAGACAGACTCACGCACGATCCTAGACCAAGGTGGCGCAGAGTCTCTACTTGGTATGGGTGATATGCTTTACTTGCCGCCTGGATCTAGTCACACAACTCGTGTTCACGGAGCGTTTGCATCGGATGATGATGTTCATGCCGTTGTGAATAACTGGAAGGCCCGTGGTAAGCCGAATTACATCGATGAAATTATAAGTGGCGATCAAGGACCTGAAGCGCTACTTCCTGGTGAGCAAATGGAAGCTGACGAAGATGTCGACCCGCTGTTCGATCAAGTAGTTGAGCACGTGGTTCAGTCACGTCGAGGTTCGGTTTCTGGTGTACAGCGTCGCTTCAAAATTGGTTACAACCGTGCAGCTCGAATTGTTGAACAGCTGGAAGCGCAGGGGATAGTGAGTGCTCCTGGTCACAATGGTAACCGTGAAGTTCTGGCTCCGGCGCCTCCAAAAGAATAATGAACTTGTCTTACTCACCTCAGTCTCAAAAGAGGTGAGTAACAATAGGTCTGTTGACCACTTCATAGGTATTTGAATGAAAAAAATATTTTCAGCGAAAGTCTTCTCTGCGCTAGTTTTGAGCTTTTCTCTTTTTTCTACTGCAAATGCAGCTTCTCCAAAATCTGAGTTAAGTAAGCGTTTATCAATAAATGAAGGCTTTAGTGCGGATTTCTCTCAGCAGGTTATCAGCCCTGAAGGTGAGACGGTCATGGAAGGTGAAGGGACCGTAGAAATTGCCCGTCCGAGCCTTTTCCGCTGGAGCACGACGTTCCCGGATGAAAACTTGCTGGTGTCTGACGGTAAAACATTATGGTACTACAGCCCGTTCATTGAACAGGTCAGCATATACTGGCAGGAACAAGCTGCAGAGCAAACGCCATTTGTACTCTTAACGCGCAACCGTGCAAGCGATTGGGATAACTATACTGTATCGCAACAAGGTAACGAGTTCACATTGATTCCTACTGCAGTCGACTCAACTCAGGGGCGTTTCCAGATTAATATTGATGCAAAAGGTATCGTGAAAGGCTTCAATGTCATTGAGCAAGATGGCCAAAAAGGTCTGTTTAAGTTCAGTAATGTCAAACTTGGTAAGCCAGATACCAAAAGATTTACATTCTCCATTCCAAAGGGAGTGGAAGTGGACGATCAAAGGAATTAACGGGTAGTGTCAAATTACACATTAGATTTCTCGGGGGACGAAGATTTTCGTCCCCTTGCTGCACGTATGAGACCGCAAACGGTTGAGCAGTACATCGGTCAGCAACACATTTTAGGGCCAGGCAAGCCTTTGCGTCGTGCACTGGAAGCGGGACATATTCACTCAATGATCCTGTGGGGTCCTCCTGGTACAGGAAAAACAACGCTAGCTGAAGTTGCTGCTAATTACGCTAACGCTGAAGTAGAGCGTGTTTCCGCCGTTACATCGGGTGTGAAAGAGATACGTGCAGCAATTGAGAAAGCACGCGAAAATAAAATGGCTGGTCGCCGCACGATTTTGTTCGTGGACGAGGTGCACCGTTTTAATAAGTCTCAGCAAGATGCATTCTTACCGCACATCGAAGACGGTACCGTTACCTTTATCGGCGCTACAACAGAAAATCCATCGTTCGAACTCAATAACGCTTTATTGTCTCGTGCTCGCGTTTACAAGCTGACCTCTTTAGATAAAAGCGAGATTTTGCTCGCGCTCAACCAGGCGATAAACGATACGCAACGTGGGTTAGGTGAGATATCAGCGCATTTTGCCGATAACGTTCTTGAGCGATTAGCGGAGCTGGTTAACGGTGACGCCCGAATGTCACTTAACTATCTCGAACTGCTGTACGATATGGCTGAAGACAACGCTCAGGGTGAGAAGGAGATTACGCTCAAGTTGTTGGCTGAAGTTGCGGGAGAAAAAGTCTCTCGCTTCGATAACAAAGGCGATATTTGGTACGATCTGATTTCCGCTGTTCATAAATCGATTCGTGGCTCTAACCCCGACGCCGCTTTATATTGGGCGGCGAGAATGATTGCTGCGGGTTGCGATCCGCTTTATATCGCGAGACGATTACTTGCCATCGCCTCAGAGGATGTTGGCAATGCCGATCCTCGCGCAATGCAAGTAGCACTCTCGGCGTGGGATTGTTTTACGCGCGTTGGTCCCGCCGAGGGGGAGAGAGCGATTGCACAGGCGATTGTATACCTAGCGTGCGCTCCTAAGAGTAATGCGGTATACGTGGCGTGGAAACAAGCACTCACAGATGCGCATAACCTACCAGAGTATGAAGTGCCTTATCACTTGCGAAATGCACCAACAAGTTTGATGAAAGACATGGGCTATGGCGAAGAATACCGTTACGCTCACGATGAGCCGGGTGCATACGCCGCGGGTGAACAGTATCTGCCACCTGAAATGGCAGAGCGTAAGTACTATCAGCCGACAAATCGTGGTCTTGAAACCAAAATCGGCGAAAAGTTAGATTACTTGGCTACTTTAGATGCAAATAGCCAACAAAAGCGCTATGAAAAGTAGGCGTTTTTGGATACATTTATTCGATAAATTTTTTATAGCATGCTAGCGCGATGTCAGCTGGTATGCGATTTCATAAATACAAAGCATAGGATTAACAATGCTGGATTCTAAATTACTTCGAACTGAGCTGGATGAAACAGCTGCAAAACTTGCGCGTCGTGGCTTTAAGCTAGACGTAGAAACAATTCGTAAACTTGAAGAACAACGTAAGTCCATTCAAGTAGAAGTTGAAAATTTACAATCCACGCGTAACTCCATCTCCAAGCAAATCGGCCAAAAAATGGCAGCTGGTGATAAAGAAGGTGCAGAAGAAATCAAGAAGCAAATCGGTACACTAGGTAGCGATCTTGATGCGAAAAAAGTTGAGCTTGAGCAAGTAATGGCTCAACTAGACGAAATCACTCTTTCTGTTCCTAACATCCCTGCGGATGAAGTGCCTGATGGTAAAGATGAAGATGACAACGTAGAAGTTGCTCGTTGGGGCGAACCAAAGACTTACGATTTTGAAGTAAAGGATCACGTTGACCTCGGTGAGATGGGCGATGGTTTAGACTTCGCAAGCGCAACTAAGATTACTGGTGCACGTTTCATCGTAATGAAAGGCCAGTTTGCCCGCCTGCACCGCGCAATTGCACAGTTTATGCTTGACCTGCATACAGATGAGCATGGCTACACAGAGATGTACGTGCCATACCTTGTGAACTCTGACAGCCTATTTGGTACTGGTCAGCTACCGAAGTTTGGTAAGGATCTTTTCCACACTGAACCGCTAGTAGAAAAAGCAAGTGATGAAGAGCCACGTAAACTATCTCTGATCCCAACTGCAGAAGTACCTGTGACGAACCTGGTTCGCGACACGATTACTGATGAAGCGGATCTACCGCTTAAAATGACAGCTCACACGCCATGTTTCCGTTCAGAAGCGGGTTCATACGGTCGTGATACTCGTGGCTTGATCCGTATGCACCAGTTCGACAAGGTTGAGCTAGTACAAATTACCAAACCAGAAGATTCAATGAACGCTCTTGAAGAGCTGACTTGCCATGCAGAGAAAGTTCTTCAACTGTTAGAACTTCCTTACCGTAAAGTAGTTCTGTGTACTGGTGATATGGGCTTTGGGGCACGTAAGACTTACGACTTAGAAGTATGGGTACCAGCTCAGGAAACTTACCGTGAAATCTCGTCATGTTCTAACATGTGGGACTTCCAGGCTCGTCGTATGCAAGCTCGTTTCCGTCGTAAAGGCGAGAAAAAACCTGAGCTTGTACACACGCTAAACGGTTCTGGCTTAGCAGTTGGCCGTACAATGGTTGCTATTTTGGAAAACAACCAGGAAGCAGACGGCCGCATTGCAATCCCGACAGTACTACAGAAGTACATGGGCGGCGCAACGCACATCGGTTAATTTCTTAACCTGTAGAACATTAAAACCCAGCTTTTTAGCTGGGTTTTTTGTTATCTGCGTCGAGTAAAACAAGGTTACGATGTAATTCAATTATGGGCGAATGCATAGTTAACCGAAACTATATTAATGATATTTTTCTAAGCTTCTTTGAACTGACAAGCTCCTCCAATACTTACGTAAGGAGGTAGCTTTATGGGTTCGTTAAGATTAAATGGATCCGTTGGTTTAGGTGGCAAAAACGCAGATGCTGATGTCCGGATGGTACAAAGGTCTATTAACCAATTGCTTAGTTCATTGAGAGGAGTAAATGAACTTAAAGTTGATGGAAAGTTAGGCTCAAGACCGGAGAACTCGAAGACTGTAGCTGCAATCAAGGTTTTTCAAAAAAGCGTTGTTGGAATGGTTCGCCCTGACGGACGTATAGATGTTAATGGGAGAAGTCATCGTAAGTTAAGTGGACAGGTTGTCCGACAATCTCTTGCCACTGTATATACACTGCCAATAGTTAGTTCTAAAGAGTCTTTAACTGAGTCTGATTATATAAACGTTGCCCAAAAACTTGGCTGTGAAGCTGCTGCTATTAAAGCTGTATCAGAAGTAGAAAGTCATGGTGACGCTTATTTTAGTAATGGGAAACCAAAGATCTTATTTGAAGCACATATATTTTCTAGGCTGACCTCAAGGGTATATGATACGAGTTATCCAAGCATTTCAAGTAGAAGTTGGAATAGAAGTTTATATATTGGTGGTGTCTCAGAATACACTCGCTTGAATAAAGCTATTAAGCTAAATCCAAATGCAGCCATTCAAGCGGCGTCTTGGGGACGTTTCCAAATCATGGGGTTCAATTTTAAACTGGCAGGCTATTCGACAGCAGAGTCATTTGTAGAAGGGATGTTTAAATCGGAGAAAGCGCAATTATATGCTTTCGTTGCATTTATTGAAAAATCCGGTTTAGCGGAGCATATCCGTGATAAAAACTGGGCGTCTTTTGCTCGTGGTTACAATGGATCTCAGTACCAAAAAAATCAATATGATTTGAAATTAGAAAAGGCTTATAGAAAATATGCTTCGATTAAAGTTGCTTCATAAAACAGTAGTACTTTGGTCTCTTATTAGTTCTTCGGCATGTGCTTCAAGTGACATGGAGTCTCTAGTATTCGAGTGTTTTTCATCACAACCTATCCTTATAGAAATTACAATACACCAGAAAAATAGTCATTTAGAGTTGGTGGCTTTTAGTTTTAAGGGAAAAAGTTTAAGCCAACCAGAGCTGCTAACTGACTTTACGTTGGATCAATATCATCGAGCCTTAGTTGACGAAAAGTCAGTAACATTTAATCTAGGTGAGCGCTCCATATTGTTAAGCGAGTATCATAGCGAAGAGTTTGGTGAGGCTGAAACGATAATTAGCGTTACTCTAAAGCACTTAAAGCAAACTCAATATTTCGAATGTGAAGCGGGTAGTTCCAGTAACTTAAGTCTACTTTTCAAAGAGTAATGCAAATTTTTCCCGAATAGTAAAGATGCAACAAGAATACGTTATTAATCTAATTTACATCGGTGTGTAAGAAACGGTTTGACCAAGTCCTCAAACCGTTTTTCCGTTTTCAAAGAGCTTGTTAAATGAAACAGTCTTGGCGTTGAAGCGCGGTAGCAATCGCATTAACCAGCTTTTCAATGTGCTCTGGCTCGCTTATAAATGGTGGCATCATATAAATAAGTTTTCCGAACGGTCGAATCCACACACCTTGTTCAACAAACAACGCTTGGATTTTTTCCATGTTGACGGGACGATGAGTTTCTACAACGCCAATTGTACCAAGCCAGCGTGTATCTTTGACTAATTCGTACTGTTCTAATTTTGGTAATAACTCCGAAAATAGCGTCTCGATTTGTTTGGTTTGCTGCTTCCAGTTACCTTGCTCTATTAGCTCTAAACTTGCCGTTGCGACGGCGCAAGCGAGTGGGTTACCCATAAAAGTTGGTCCGTGCATAAAACAGCCAGCTTCGCCGCCACACACGGTATCAGCAACCTGCTTGGTTGCTAACGTAGCGGATAACGTCATGTAGCCCCCCGTAAGTGCTTTACCGACACAGAGGATGTCTGGCTGAATATCGGCATGTTCACACGCAAACAGTTTACCGGTACGCCCGAATCCCGTTGCAATCTCATCAGCTATTAATAGCAAGTCATGTTGGTCGCAAAGTTTTCGAACGCCTCTTAAGAACTCTGGATGATAGATTCGCATACCACCTGCACCCTGAACGATAGGTTCTAGGATCACGGCGGCGAGTTCGTGTTGGTGCTGCTTAAGTTTTTGTTCGAAATCTGCCAAGTCTTGCGGGTTCCATTCATCCCAGTAACCTGTAGCTGGTGACTCAGCGAAAATGTGCTCGGGTAAAAATCCTTTATACAGTGAATGCATCGAGTTATCTGGATCGGTGACTGACATTGCAGCGAAAGTGTCACCATGATAGCCGTGTTTTAGAGTAAGGAACTTAGGTCTGCGTTCGCCTTTTGCATGCCAATATTGCAATGCCATTTTCAGGCTGACTTCAACAGCTACGGAACCAGAGTCTGCCAGGAAAACATGCTCAAGATTACTCGGCGCGAGGGAAAGAAGCTTCTTACATAAATTGATGGCTGGCTGGTGGGTAATACCACCAAACATGACGTGCGATACCTGATCAATTTGTTGGTGTGCGGCTTGGTTTAAATGAGGGTGATTGTAGCCATGAATCGTTGACCACCATGATGACATGCCATCTACGAGCTTAGTTCCGTCTTCTAGTTTTATGTGGACACCACTTGCCGAGGCGACTGGGTAACAGGTCAGAGGTGTAAGAGTCGAAGTGTAGGGATGCCAGATGTGCTGGCGGTCAAAGGCAAGATCCATGTCTAATTCCAACTATCGTCTAGATTAAAGTATAACCAAATGTAAACTTTGTTGTTTTTGGTTGTGTTGACAGTTTATCGAGACTCAGTAGACTGTCAACACAACAAAAAAAGTGATCAAAGGAATACACGTGGAAGTTCGTCACAACTGGACGCATGCAGAAGTTCAAGCTCTAATGGAAAAACCATTCATGGATCTTCTGTTCGAAGCTCAGCTTGTTCACCGTCAATACCAACAAACTAATCATGTTCAAGTCAGCACACTGCTATCAATCAAGACGGGTGCATGCCCGGAAGACTGTAAGTACTGTCCTCAAAGTGCCAGATACACAACAGACATAGAAAAAGAGCGCTTGATGGAAGTGGAGCGCGTACTCGACGCCGCTCAAAAAGCAAAGAATGCTGGTTCAACCCGATTCTGCATGGGTGCAGCGTGGAAGAATCCGAAACAGCGTGATATGCCACATTTGACGGATATGATCAAAGGCGTGAAAAGCATGGGCTTAGAAACCTGTATGACGCTGGGCATGCTGACACCAGATCAAGCGCAGCAACTTGCCGATGCAGGCCTGGATTACTATAACCACAACCTAGATACTTCGCCTGAGTTTTACGGCAATATCATTACTACTCGCACTTATCAGGATCGCTTGGATACCTTGTCTCATGTCCGCGATGCTGGGATGAAAATTTGCTCCGGTGGCATTATTGGTATGGGCGAAAGTGCTAATGACCGTGCTGGTCTATTAGTTGAGCTGGCAAATCTACCTACTCATCCGGAAAGTGTACCTATCAATATGCTCGTGAAGGTCAAAGGTACGCCACTAGAAAAAGTGGAAGACGTTGATCCATTCGACTTCATTCGCCTGATCGCCATCGCACGCATCATGATGCCTCAGTCTGCCGTCCGTTTATCCGCAGGTCGCGAAAACATGAACGAGCAGATGCAAGCGCTGTGTTTTATGGCAGGCGCGAACTCAGTTTTCTACGGCTGTAAGCTTCTGACGACCCCAAACCCTTCAGAAGACAAAGATATGATGCTATTTAAGAAACTTGGGATTAACAGCCAACAAGTTTCTCAGAAGCCAGATGAAATCGAAGAGAACGAGTTGCTTGACCGCGTAGTAGAGCGTGTTGCGGCTCGACCGACGAAAGACGATCTTTTCTACGATGCCAGCGTTTAAATCCCGTATCGAATCAGCACTTTCTCAACGAAAAGAGCAGGGACTTAATCGTTCCCTCAACCTAGTGTTTGCCGGTAATCAGTCCATTCTGGAACACGATGGCAAACGCTATATCAATTTTTCCAGTAACGATTATCTCGGATTGGCTAATGACCAAGCGCTGATCCGTGCTTGGCAGCAAGGGTTAAGTGTTTACGGTAGTGGTAGTGGTGCTTCACCGATGGTTACTGGATTTAGTGCTGCCCACAGCAACTTAGAAGCAGCGCTGACTGAGTGGCTAGGTTATGAACGGGCAATACTTTTTGGTTCGGGATTCAGCGCCAATCAAGCCTTACTGTTTACCTTACTGGAAAAATCCGATGTCTTACTGCAAGACAGGCTCAATCACGCCTCTTTGATGGAGGCTGGTGCTTTGTCTCCGGCTAAAATGAAACGTTTT
Organism: Vibrio sp. B1FLJ16; assembly: GCF_905175385.1. Classification (NCBI taxonomy): domain Bacteria; kingdom Pseudomonadati; phylum Pseudomonadota; class Gammaproteobacteria; order Vibrionales; family Vibrionaceae; genus Vibrio; species Vibrio sp. B1FLJ16. The sequence continues at coordinate 1,845,509 of NZ_HG992749.1, read as the reverse complement.
AAGCATAATGATCTAGTTCACCTGAAGTCTTTGATTGATGAAGAGAGCAATCATCTTGTGGTTACGGAAGGCGTCTTCAGTATGGATGGTGACTGTTCGCCATTAGATGAGATAGCCAAACTTACCCAAGCTAATGACGCTTGGCTTGCTGTGGATGACGCGCATGGTATTGGTGTCCTTGGTAATACTGGTGGTGGTTCCTGTGAGTACGCTAACGTCAAACCTGAGATTCTGGTTGTTACCTTTGGTAAAGCATTCGGTATGTCCGGAGCGGCTATTTTATGTGATCGAGTAACTGGTGACTTTCTGACTCAGTTTGCGAGACATCATGTGTATTCTACGGCCATGCCACCTGCACAAGCTTTTGCGTTAACGCATGCCGTTTCTATTGTTCAAGAGCAGAGCTGGAGGCGTGAAAAACTGGCTGAGTTAGGTGCTTACTATAAAGAGTGCTTACAAAATACGGAGGGCTTTGTAGATACCATGACTCCGATTAAGCCTTTCGTTGTTGGTGAATCAGAACAGGCATTAAGTGTAGCCAACTCTTGTCGGCAGCATGGTTTTTGGGTTACAGCTATTCGACCGCCTACGGTACCTCTAGGTACGTCCCGGCTGCGTATCACCGTGACCGCGAATCACAGCAAAGACCAAATTAAAACACTGTCTCACGCACTTGAACAAGCATTAGGAGCGCGGTAATGGAGCATGCTGAACAAATAGCATCACAACTTGAAGTACAAGACAAGAAAGCCATCGCGACTTCCTTTGGTAAAGCTGCTGAGACTTATGATAAGCATGCGGCTTTTCAAAGAGATGTAGGGCATCGGCTATTGGAGAAACTCCCGAGCGATTTATCTGGCAAGCGGGTGTTAGACCTTGGATGTGGAACCGGCTATTTCTCCGCGCTGTTACAGGAACGTGGAGCAGACCTGGTATGTGTTGATATCTCGCAAGGGATGCTAGATAAAGCTCAGCAACGTTGTGGAAAAAAAGGCAGAGCAACCTTTGTTCTTGCCGATGCGGAAAACTTGCCCTTTGGAGAAAACAGCTTTGACTATGTGTTCTCAAGCCTGGCACTTCAGTGGTGCTGTGATTTGAGTTATCCCCTTAAAGAAATACGAAGAGTATTAAGAGAGGGTGGTAAGGGACTTTTTTCCACACTTACAGACGGCTCACTCTACGAGCTACGTGAATCCTGGAAAAAAATTGATGCATATCAACACGTGAATAACTTTATAACTATCAATCAGGTAAAAATTGCGTTGGCGCAATCTCAATGCCATAACCATCATCTAGACTTGAACTTGATCACAGTTTGGTACGACGCTGCATTTTCTGTAATGCGTGACTTAAAAGGCATTGGTGCAAATCACGTCAGTGGGCGTTCACCTGCTCTTACGAGTCGAAGCACTTTGTTGCAAGTAGACCGCGAGTACCAAAAATTTAAAAACGATAAAGGTCTTTTACCTGCAAGTTATCAGGTTTGTTTTGGAGTAATACATCTATGATTGATGCTTTTTTTTATTGCTGGTACGGATACTGATGTAGGAAAAACAGTCGCTTCGAAAGCTATTTTACAAGCTTTGGCGGCTAAAGGGTTGAGTACCATTGGCTATAAGCCGGTGGCTGCAGGAAGCGAAAAGACAGAGCAAGGCTTGCGTAACGATGATGCGCTGCATCTGCAAAAGGTCGCGACGGTAGAAGCGGCTTATGATGATATTAATCCGTACGCCTTAGAATTGCCTACGTCACCTCATATTGCGGCGAAACATGAACACGTGACGATCGAGTACAACGTATTAAGCGAGAAACTAGCTCAGCACAAAGCAAGAGCAGACGTTGTATTAGTTGAAGGAGCTGGTGGGTGGCGTGTACCTGTTTCTGACACTGACAGCCTGTCAACTTGGGTCAAACAAGAACAGTTACCGGTTGTCTTAGTGGTAGGGATCAAGCTTGGGTGTCTGAGCCATGCACTATTAACAGCAGAGACGATTAGAGCTGACGGTCTGAACCTTATAGGATGGGTAGCTAGCCGAGTAAATCCGGGTACTGAGCATTACGCAGAGATTATTGAAATGCTGGAGGAGAGACTGGATACACCTAAGATAGGTGAAATCCCTTATGTCCCAAGTGCTAAGCGTCAGGAACTCGGTAAGTACATTGACGTCGAGCCATTGCTCAATCTTTGATTACCAGGTCAATAGACCCGAAATTAAAATACTGAAAGGGCTGCGTAGTGCAGCCCTTTCCTTTTTATATTCAACCTTATTAAGGTTTACTTCTCGTTACTAAGTCCCATTAGGGCATGTTGTGTTTCTGCGACACGATTGGCCATGTGGTCATCAGTTGAAATACCAAGCTGTTGCTTTGCCTCATCCTCTGAGATCCCTAGGTGACAGCGCAGTAAATCGATAGCCATTTGATAGTCGTTAGTTTCTACCATGATTTTTCCCTCATGACATGGAAGTTTTGAGCCACTAAACTTTAGTTAGCTCTTTACCGTTCGTTTGAATTGAATTTAGCATGCTTATTGATGAGGGCAATAAGACCAAAGTCTAAACCTATTCTAATATACTGTTTTTAAGCTATAAAAATGTTTGAATAATTCAGCTAAGAAAACAAATGTTGCAATTTATTGCTTAACCTTGTTTTTAATAGAGATAAACTATATCTATAAGGCACGGAGCGCGAAACCAAGCGGAATCGGCTTTTAGAGCAATAATTTCTAAGGTCAACAGACCCTAATAACAATCCGTTTTAAAAAAACGATAAGCTTCCTCGGAGAAAAGAAATGAAGCGAATTATGTTATTCCTGGCAACAAACCTAGCAGTCGTGCTGGTACTAAGCGTTGTTCTGAATATTGTTTACGCTACCACTGGAATGCAGCCAGGCAGTCTGTCTGGTCTACTCGTCATGGCAGCAGTCTTTGGTTTTGGTGGTGCACTGATTTCGTTAATGATGTCTAAAGGCATGGCATTACGTTCAGTTGGGGGTATGGTCATTGAAAGCCCGCGCAACGAAACAGAGCACTGGTTATTAGAAACGGTCGGTCGTCAGGCTCAGCAAGCGGGTATTGGTATGCCAACCGTAGCTATCTACGACTCACCTGACATTAACGCTTTCGCGACAGGTGCAAAGCGAGATGACTCTCTCGTAGCAGTATCAACGGGGCTTTTACACAACATGACCCGTGATGAAGCCGAAGCGGTACTAGCACATGAGGTTAGCCATATCTCGAATGGTGATATGGTTACTATGACCTTGATGCAAGGCGTAGTGAATACGTTTGTTATCTTCCTTTCTCGCTTTATTGCCAATATTGTCGCGTCGAATGACAATGAAGAAGGCGAAGGCGGTTCAAACATGATGGTGTACTTTGGTGTCTCCATGGTGTTGGAACTAGTGTTCGGTTTCCTGGCAAGCTTTATTACCATGTGGTACAGCCGTCATCGTGAGTTCCACGCAGATGCGGGTGCGGCTAGATTAGTCGGTAAAGAGAAAATGATTGCGGCACTTGAACGCTTGAAAATGAGCCAGGAGTCAAAGTTGGACGGTACCATGATGGCATTTGGGATCAACGGTAAGCAGTCTCTGACTGAGCTACTAATGAGCCACCCGCCATTAGATAAACGTATTAACGCATTACGTAATCAATAAGCTTAATTAACTAATTTTCTGAAAAGGCTTGGTTTTTACCAAGCCTTTTTTTTCGCCTGTCTGATCGTTCGTTTACTCCTTCACGTATCAATCCTCAGTAATAAAGTTATACAAAATATTTTTTGTATAACTTTGTGTGATTGCGCTAAGTTATACATATGATGTTTTTGTATAACTATTTTAAGTAAGCAGGAGCAAAACATGGAGATAGGCTCTGTTGTCGAGGTTTACCAAAAACTCGATAAGCAAAACTTACATCTATTGGAAGAGATTTATCACCCTGACGTGGTTTTTGAGGATGCGGCACATCGGCTTGAAGGGAGAACTGCGCTTTATGATTACTTTCAGTCACTTTACGCCAATGTAAACCGCTGTGACTTTGTGATAGATGAGCAACAGCAGGTCGGAGATACTGGCTTTCTCACCTGGAGAATGGAACTCCAGCACCCTAAGCTCCAAAACGGTGCTCCTATTCTGGTTAATGGAGCGTCCCATCTCAAGTTTTCTCAAGGGCAGGTTATCTACCATCGCGACTACTTTGATCTCGGTGAAATGCTCTATGAAAACCTACCTCTACTTGGTTCGGTGATAAGGCTCGTTAAGCAGAGGCTAGGGCAATGAGTAGTACAGTATTAATCACTGGTGCCACGTCAGGTATCGGTAAGCAGCTTGCGCAAGATTATGCGCAGTCAGGCTGGAAAGTGATTGCCTGTGGACGTAACGAAAGAGTGCTTACTGAACTGAGCAACGGCTCTGCTCTTATCGACATGCTTAAATTTGACGTGACGGACTACGATGAAACTCTTAGAACGTTGTCATCACTGAACGTTGTCCCGGATACCTGGATATTTAATGCCGGTGATTGTGAGTACATGGACCACGGCCAAGTAGATGCGAAACTCATGTCGAGAGTACTTAATGTCAATGTGCTTGGGGTAGCGAATTGTGTTGAAGGGTGTCAGGGCTATTTCAAGCCTGGCCACCGAGTTGTGATTATCGGTTCGATAGCATCCGAGGTTGCGCTGCCGAGAGCGGAAGCGTATGGCGCATCAAAAGCGGCCGTTAGTTACTTTGCTCGTTCACTGGCGCTAGATCTGCAAAAGAACGGCATTAAGGTGATAACTGTATTTCCCGGTTTCGTGGAAACCCCGTTAACCGACAGAAATAACTTCGAGATGCCAATGATTATCTCCGTAGAACAAGCGTCTGAGTCGATAAGAAAGCAACTCTTGTCGAACAAAAATCATATCTATTTCCCGACGAGATTTACCAGCATTCTTCGTTTTATTTCATTGCTTCCGTACAACTGGCAAGCTCGTTTAACGCGTAAACTTTTGTCGTAAAAAGGATTAAATATGAAAATTGCAATTGTAGGGACTGGAATATCAGGATTAACGTGTGGTTATTATTTGCACAAGGAACATGAAATTACCTTGTTTGAAGCAAATGATTATATTGGTGGGCACACAGCAACGGTTGATGTAAATATTGACGGCAATGATTATGCCGTTGACACGGGGTTCATCGTTTATAACGACCGCACTTATCCTAATTTCATTAACATGATGAAGGAAATTGGTGTCGAAGGCGTACCGACCCAGATGAGCTTTAGTGTGCGAAATAACGGAAGCGGATTAGAGTACAACGGACATACAATTACGACACTATTTGCCCAAAAGCGTAACTGGGCAAATCCAGCTTTTTACCGCTTTATTTTCGAGATCCTTCGCTTTAACAAGTTAGCGAAGTCGTTCGCAGACAAAGAAGATACCAGCATACAAACGCTGGGTGAGTTTCTCGATGAGAACAAATTCAGCGCATACTTTTCGGATAATTACATTCTTCCTATGGGGGCGGCGATTTGGTCTTCTACCTTGGCAGATATGCGCGCCTTTCCCTTAATGTTTTTCCTGCGTTTTTTCCTGAACCATGGATTGTTAGATGTGACGAATCGTCCGCAGTGGTATGTCATTAAGGGAGGTTCACGCGCTTACATCCCACCACTTACTAAAGGGTTTGCAGATAAAATTCGCCTCAACAGCCCTGTCGAAAGTGTTACACGCAGTAAAGGTCGTGTCTTACTGCACGTCAATGGTACAACGGAATGGTTTGACGAAGTAATCTTTGCCTGCCATAGCGACCAAGCTATGAAAATGCTTGATGACTCAAGTGTTGATGAGCGCACTATTCTTGGCGATATGGCGTATCAAGCTAATGAAGTTGTGTTGCATACAGATACCAGTTTGCTTCCAAAACGTAAAGCGGCTTGGGCATCGTGGAATTATCTTCTCGACGGTAAAAAGGGTGATCATCTAAAGTTGCCGTCACTGACTTACAACATGAATATCCTCCAGCATTTGAATTCGGAGCATACCTTCTGTGTGACGTTAAATAGTACAGAGCAAATAGACGAACGAAAAATGTTGCGTACGTTCACGTATCATCATCCTGTATTCACCACCGAATCTATTGCTGCTCAACAAAGAAAAGACGAAATTCAGGGCATTACGAATACGTGGTTCTGCGGCGCTTATTGGTACAACGGATTCCATGAAGATGGTGTGCGTAGTGCACTAGATGTGGTGAAAGCGCTGGAAAATAAATATCAACAGCGTGACGCGGTCACGTTGCACCAAGGCGCGGCGTAATATGGCCAGCGAAATTAAGAGTCGGCTATTTATTGGTAGTGTGCGACATCGTCGATTCACCCCCGTTTTGCATGAGTTGAACTACTCGTTATTTATGCCGGCCATTGATGTTGATGAGATTGATGAACTTGAAAGCAAAGTATGGGGATTCGGTACGCGCTGGTGGCATTGGGCAAGGTTTAAACGAAGCGATTACGTCGGTCAAGGTAGTTTAAAAACAGCGGTACGGGATAAATTAGCAGCGTTAACTGGCAATAAATGTGACGGTAAAGTGATCGCTGTTTGCCATTTGCGCTATTTAGGCTTCTATTTTAGTCCTGTTAATTTCTACTATGTTTATAACAAGAAGGGGGAGTGGAAATACATTCTGGCTGAAGTGAGCAATACGCCTTGGAATGAGCGTCATTATTATGCGATAGCGGCAAATAGTGATGACGAACACTTTGGTTGGAAACAAGATAAAGCGTTCCATGTTTCTCCTTTTAATCCTATTGACCAACAGTATTTATGGAAGATAAAACCGCTGACGGATAAGTTAAATATTCATTTGGAATGCCACAAAGGCGAAAAGCATTTTGATGCCACGATGGCAATGAAAGCGAAAACCTTGTCGAGCAAGAATCTGTTGAAGTGTTTGATAGTCACTCCGATACAAACCATAAAAGTGGTCTTCGGAATCTACTGGCACGCATTAAAACTCTGGGTCAAAGGTGCGCCTTTTTATTCTCATCCTAAATATTCCGTTAAGAATGAAAATAAAACTAAGCCAGAAGAGAAAAATAAGGAAAGCAATAACAAGGAGAATTCTGCATGTTGAATAGTGGTGCTATAACATGGCCGTGCGAACTAAGTACGACTCAAAAAGCGGCTCGCAGAGTTATCGTTCAGTGTTTAAAAAACATGGAAGTGGGCAGTTTAACTTTGATTGAGACCTATGCTTCAGAAAGCAACCAAACGAGTGAACGTTTTGATGCTGAGGTTGAAACTCATCTCGGAAAAAAAGTGTCGGCGACCATAGAGGTGAAACATCCCGGCCTGTATTCACGCGTACTACGTGGCGGCAGTATAGCGGCGGGAGAGGCTTATATGGATGGCTGGTGGGATAGCCCGGATCTTACGGCATTGATGAAACTCATGGCGCTCAATATGCGAGCGTTAGATCAGATTGAAGAGCGGGGAAGCTGGTTAACTAAGCTGCTGTACAAAATCAGTCACTGGGCAAATCGAAACTCCCAGGAGAATTCCCGTCAAAATATTCACGCACACTACGATCTGGGTAATTCTCTATACGAGTCATTTCTCGATAGCTACATGCTTTATTCGTCAGCTCTCTACTTACAAGACTCTGACTCGTTGGAGCAAGCGCAAATAAACAAAATGGAGCGTCTGTGCCAGCAGCTCAACCTCCAGCCATCCGATCATGTTATCGAGATTGGAACGGGTTGGGGTGCTATGGCTATATACATGGCTGAGCAATATGGTTGTCAGGTGACGACAACGACGATATCTGAAGAGCAGCACTTGTACACGCAACGTAAGATAGAAGAGAAAGGGTTGGCTGACAGAATTACGTTGTTAAAAGAAGACTATCGAAACCTTTCCGGCAGTTACGACAAACTTGTGTCAATTGAGATGATTGAAGCCGTAGGGAAAGCGTATTTGCCATCTTACATAAAGAAGTGTGAATCGCTACTTAAGTCTGGCGGTATAATGGCAATACAGGCAATCACCATCGCCGATCAGCGTTATGAATACTACAGCAACAACGTCGATTTTATACAGAAGTACATTTTCCCAGGTGGCTTCCTGCCCTCTGTCACTTCGCTTACTCACGCGGCTACTAAGTACAGTGACCTAGTAGTCAGAGACTTGTTCGATATTGGTATCGACTACGCGAAAACACTCAGTGAATGGCATTCCCGTTTTAACCAATCAGAACAAGTTGTTCGTCGTTTTGGCTATGACGATAAGTTTATTCGTATGTGGCGCTTTTACTTGAGCTACTGTGAAGGCGGTTTTCTTGCACGTACTATCAGTGCGGTTCATATGACGTTTCAGCGTCCGTAGGCCAGATGAGAGTGTTTCTGGCGTCAACATGGTTTCAACTCTGTTGGTTTGCCGCTGTTCTCGGTACCTATCAATGGCAATGGGTTACTGTTTTGTTGACGTTAGTGACCCTGGGGTATTGTGTTGTCAGCGATGCCGCTTCCCTGAAGAGTATCGCTGTAGTTACCTTGATAGGGTTGGTTGTTGATACTCTGAATCAACACTTTACCCTTCTTAAATTTCCAACTTCATGGTTGCCAATTTGGTTACTCTGTCTGTGGGCTTTGTTTGCGTGGTATGCCTATCAACTTAAGCCAGTTTTGCATCGTTTCCCAAAAGTTTACGTATCACTAGTAGGTGGCTTTGGGGGAGGGGCTAGTTATTACGCTGGTTACCGGCTACAGGCCGTTGAATTTAACTATGACGTCACCGTTACTTTAATGGCGCTGTTCATCGAGTGGTGTGTTGTGATGTTTTTGATACTTAAGGTATACGGAAATGAAACGCTTACAGGGAAACTTAACCGAGAGACTGATTAGAGGGGTAATACTAGCCTGCTTACTGATGGGTACTTCTTTACAAGCCCAAACTGTAAACAGCAGTTCTGGTAAGTCGAATAGCTCAGACTGGCGTGAATGGAAAACCGTTGGAGAGGCGAAGCTAACCTGGTTTATTTTCGATATCTATACTTCTCGCTTAAAGACGCCAGACGGTGAGTACAAATTGTCGGGTGATATTTCACCTCATCCGTTCGCGCTGGAAATAAACTATCAACGTGATATCAGTAAGCAGCAGTTACTCGATGTTACCGACGAGCAATGGCAAAAGCTTGGATTCACTGACTCTTATCGTCGGCAATGGCTTTCAAATCTAAATACTCTCTTCCCAGAAATTAAAAAGGGAGATGAACTGACTTATCTGACAGACGGTAAAGTAGGGCAACTTATTTACCGTCAAGCGGGCAAAAGTGTGGATCAAACGCTTGGATACGTAAGGGATGAGAAACTTAATGATGCGTTTCTTTCTATCTGGTTGTCGCCTAACACTGAGTACCCAAAACTGCGCAAACAACTTATAGGGCAGGTGAGACCATGATCCTTTTTAAGCGATTAGCTGTTGCTGTGTTAGCTGTTTTTCTGGGTTCTTGTTCTGCCGACATAGATAATTATCAATCATCCGCACCACGTTTTGACCTGTTTGGATACTTCGAAGGAAACGTAAGAGCGTGGGGGATGGTGCAAGACTATACCGAACAGCAGACGCGTCGCTTTGAAGTGGAGATAGTTGGTACTGTAGAAGGCAACAGGCTTACGCTGGTGGAAGACTTCGTTTTTGATGATGGAGAGCTAGACCAGCGAATATGGTTTATCACCAAATTAGATGACGGCAGTTACCAAGGCGAAGCGGATGACATTATAGGTCTAGCGGCGGGGCAAGAACGAGGTAATGCTCTGCAATGGCGCTATGATTTTGAACTGAAAACGGATGATTCAACTATCACGGTTGCGTTTGACGACTGGCTATATCGTCAAGACGATAAGCATGTGTTTAACCTTACCAAAATTAAGAAATTCGGCGTAGAAGTGGGGACAATAACGCTGTTTTTCCAAAAGCAGCCTTAAGCGTCTATACCCTGCTAACAAAAAAAGGTTGACGCTTTCACGTCAACCTTTTCAATTTCTGGCTAATAGTTTAGTACTTATAGCTTGTCAGTCAGCTCGATTGCCTGACCAATGTAATTTGCTGGCGTCATCTCTTTAAGACGTACTTTCTCATGCTCAGGAAGCTCAAGGCCGTCGATGAAGTTACGCATTGCTTCGCCGTCTACACGCTTACCACGAGTTAGCTCTTTTAGTTTCTCGTATGGTTTCTCGATGCCGTAACGACGCATTACTGTTTGTACTGGCTCAGCAAGTACTTCCCAGTTTTGGTCTAGCTCTTTAAGCAGTGCTTCGCGGTTGACTTCCAGCTTACTGATACCTTTCAACGTTGAAGTGTATGCAATTACTGCGTAGCCAACACCAACACCTAAGTTACGTAGAACAGTTGAGTCTGTCAGGTCACGCTGCCAGCGAGAGATAGGCAGTTTTTGCGCAAGGTGACCGAATACTGCGTTCGCAAGACCCAGGTTACCTTCAGAGTTTTCAAAGTCGATTGGGTTAACTTTGTGCGGCATTGTTGAAGAGCCGATCTCACCAGCAATCGTTTTTTGCTTGAAGTGACCTAGTGCAATGTAACCCCAAACGTCACGATCGAAGTCGATAAGGATTGTGTTGAAACGTGCAACTGCATCGAATAGCTCTGCGATGTAATCGTGCGGTTCGATCTGCGTGGTGTATGGGTTCCAAGTTACGCCTAGAGACTCAGTGATGAACTCTTCAGAGAACTTGTGCCAGTCTAGCTCTGGGTAAGCAGACAGGTGTGCGTTGTAGTTACCTACCGCGCCGTTGATTTTCGCTAGGATCTCAACGTTCTCGATCTGTTTGTATTGACGTTCCATGCGGTACGCCACGTTAGCCATTTCTTTACCCATTGTAGATGGAGAAGCAGGCTGACCGTGTGTACGAGACAGAAGGGGAATGTCACGGTACTCAACAGCAAGTGCTTTAATCGCATCGATCAGGTTGCGGATTTCTGGAAGAATTACCGTTTCGCGCGCTTCTTTAAGCATTAGAGCGTGAGAAGTGTTGTTGATGTCTTCAGAAGTACAAGCAAAGTGGAAGAATTCGTTTACTGCGTGCAGTTCAGGAACATCAGCCACTTTTTCTTTTAGGAAGTACTCAACCGCTTTTACGTCGTGGTTAGTGGTGCGCTCAATCTCTTTGATTCGGCGCGCATCTTCTTCAGAGAAGTTTGCAGCAAGGTCGTCTAGGAATTGGTTAGCTTCTGCACTGAAGGCTGGCACTTCTGCGATTTCAGCAGTAGCAGCTAGCTTTTGTAACCAGCGGACTTCAACGATAGTGCGGTATTTTAGCAGACCGTACTCACTGAAAATTTCGCGTAACGCAATCGTCTTACTTCCGTAACGGCCGTCTACTGGTGAAACAGCAGTCAATGCTGACAGTTCCATGATGTTCTCCTGAATTGGGTTTCTAAATTTCGTGAGCGTTATACCAATAACTGTGGCAATTGTCACGAACATTGCGCAAACGTTTGCGCGAGATTTGTTTTAGTCAAAAAATTAGCTCGCGATGAACGCGAGCTATCAATTAGATTCGGGCTAACAGGATCTGCGCCTGCTCGACCATTTTTTTGCGTCCGAAGATTAAGTGACGACGTTTGCCACCAACCTGACGCCAAAGAACTGAACAACGAATGCCAGACAGCAGTAGTGCTCGAACTTTATGCTGAACAGATGTCTGTTGTAGGACTGCCGGTGTACCTGTTACTTGGATACGAGGGCCAATCGGGCTAACTACATCCAGGTAAATGCTTGCTAGATTACTGATCATCTGATCTTCCAGCAACTCAAAATGTTCTGTTTGGCGTTGGGCCATTTGGATACGATCACCAAGCTGCGACATCGCATCGTTGCGAGATGTCAACTTACGTTCCAATGCCATCAGGCTAATAATATAACGAGTGATCTCACTGCCTGATGGCGTGCTATCAATACCTTTTACCAGACATTCAAGGCCGAGTCTCAGATCTGCTTCGCGACCGAATACGCCAATTGTGTTGGCTGGATTCGTGTTCAAAATGGCGTTGATGGATGTTTCAAAAGCATCTTGGTCACAATGTCCGTTTCTCGCAACTTGTTGAACCAAAGCTACAGCTTGGCAAATGCCAGCAAACGCGATAGTACGGTCATAAAGTGTATTCGCCACGTAACAACTCCTAAGCTTGAGAATATTTAATGCGTTGCTCGATGATGCCGCCACCAAGGCAAACGTCATCTTTATAGAACACAGCAGATTGACCCGGAGTCACTGCAATTTGTGGTTCATCAAAGATAACTTTAATGTTCTCATCATCAATTGGAATGATTGTACAAGGAATATCTTGTTGACGGTAACGGGTTTTTACCGTGCACTTCATAACATCGCGAATTGGCTCACGATCTACCCAATGAAGTTGTGATGCAAGTAGACCTTCTGATTTAAGCATTGGATGGTCTTTGCCTTGTACCGCTATTAACACGTTACGTTTTAGATCTTTTTCACCAACAAACCATGGTTCTTCATTACCACCACCGCCTTTGCGGCCTCCAATATGCAGGCCTTTGCGTTGACCTAGCGTGTGGTACATCAGACCTTGGTGCTGGCCAATGACTTCACCTTCTGGTGTTTCGATGTTACCAGGTTGCGCTGGCAGGTAACGACCTAAGAAGTCAGTAAACTTGCGCTCTCCGATGAAGCAGATACCAGTTGAGTCTTTCTTCTTCGCCGTAATTAAATCTTGCTCTTCCGCGATACGTCGTACTTCTGGCTTTTCTAAATCACCAACAGGGAACAGACTGCGAGCAACTTGTTCGTGGCTTAGTGTATACAGGAAATAGCTCTGATCTTTATTACTATCCAGACCACGTAGCATTTGAGGTTTTTCACCGTTTTCCGGGAAAGAACGACGTACATAGTGACCCATAGCGATGTAATCGGCATCGAGTGCTTCGTCAGCAAATTCTAGGAATGCTTTGAATTTGATTTCTTTGTTACAAAGAATGTCAGGGTTAGGCGTACGACCTGCTTTGTACTCAGCAAGGAAGTATTCAAACACGTTATCCCAGTACTCTGCTGCAAAGTTAATGGTGTGTAGGTGGATGCCAAGTTTGTCACATACTGCCTGAGCGTCGGCTAAATCTTCTGCCGCTGTGCAATATTCTTCGTTGTCATCCTCTTCCCAGTTCTTCATAAACAGGCCTTCTACCTGGTAGCCTTGTTGCTTTAGAAGATACGCAGAAACAGATGAATCAACGCCGCCGGACATACCGACGATGACTTTCTTTTGGCTGTTATCAGACATTACTAAACACCACTAAAATAAACGGGACGCAGATTCTAACAGAAACCACACACCGGTGACAGATCCGAGACGGAAATCACAATTTGTTTTTGCTGTATTTTCAAGCAGCAAAACTATCGATTGATAATTTCCCTAAGTATAGAGGACTTATATATGGCATAGTTACCCAAAATCCAAGAGGTAATATGAAGATGACAGACGAAAATAAGTTCATGCAAGAAGCTGAGTTAATTGAGATTGTTGAAAACCAGTTAGAAGATGGCAACCCAATCAAAGTAAAAGAAACATTAATGCGCTTAATGATGACGGGAACACCGCGTGAAGACGCAATCGCCATGATGGCTTGCGCTATGTCAATTGAGGTGTTTGATGTTATGAAAAATGAAGGTGAATTTAACCTGAAGCGTTATAGCGAGCACCTGGAACAGCTTCCGGATTTAAGCTTTATGGAAGGGGAATAACTCGTCGAAAATAAAAAAAGAGGAAGGTAATCGTTTGCTATAATTGCTTTTATTGCTGCTTTGTTAATAGCGTTATAGAATCCGTTCTCTTTTTCTTCCCTTACTCAGACGAACAATATGAAATTTCCTGGACAACGCAAATCCAAGCATTATTTTCCTGTACATGCTCGCGACCCATTAGTGAGTCAAGCACAAGAAAGCAAGAAGATGACGCGCACTCATATCATTGGCATCGACCAAACTTTGGTAGATATTGAAGCTAAAGTTACCTCAGATGTGATTGAAAAGTACGGGTTGAGTAAAGGTCATTCGTTGGTTATTGATGATGCAACAGCAGAAGCACTTTACCAGCACCTGAGAGAAGAGAATCTCATCAGCAACGAATACGCCGGTGGTACGATTGGAAATACGCTCCACAACTACTCGGTTCTCGCTGATGACCGTTCGACGCTGCTGGGAGTGATGAGCCAGGACATCAAAATTGGTAGTTACGGCTATCGATACCTTTGCAAAACGTCCAGCCGCATGGATCTAAATTATCTTCAAGGCGTTGACGGTGCGATTGGGCGCTGTTTTGCCCTGATCACTGAAGATGGTGAACGCACCTTTGCAATTAGCGAAGGTCAGATGAATCAGCTTCACCCTGATAATATCCCTGAAAAAATCTTCAAAAATGCTTCTGCATTGGTGCTCACATCGTATTTGGTTCGTTGTAAAGAAGGCGACCCAATGCCTGAAGCAACGATGAAGGCCATTGAGTTTGCGAAAAAATACGATGTGCCAGTTGTATTAACGCTGGGAACTAAATTTGTTATTCAGGATGATCCAGAGTACTGGCAAGAATTTATTCGTGACAATGTTTCTGTTGTTGCAATGAATGAAGATGAAGCAGAAGCGTTAACAGGAGAGTCTGATCCGTTAGCTGCATCAGATAAAACGCTAGAATGGGCTGATTTAGTGCTTTGTACTGCAGGGCCTGTTGGTTTGTTTATGGCCGGTTACACGGAAGAAAGTGCGAAACGTGAAACGACGTTGCCATTACTTCCAGGCTCAATAGCGGAATTTAACCGTTATGAATTTAGTCGCCCAGCGAAAAAAGAGTCATGTGAATCGCCAATAAAAGTGTACTCACATATATCTCCATATATGGGCGGGCCTGAAAAAATTAAGAATACCAATGGGGCAGGTGATGCTGCATTATCTGCTGTTCTTCATGATATGGCTGCCAATAAATACCACAAAGAAAATGTGCCTAACTCAAGTAAGCATAGTCATGAGTATTTAACTTACTCTTCTTTCTCACAGGTTTGTAAATATGCTAACCGCGCGAGCTATGAGGTTCTTGTTCAGCACTCTCCACGTCTCTCACGTGGTCTTCCTGAGCGTGAAGATAGTCTTGAAGAAGCATATTGGGAACGTTAATTTATTTATGAATTAACAGTTTGTTCATGAATGTAAATATGGCGCGTTAGGATATGCGCCATATTTATTTGTTGTTACAAAAAAAAAAGGCTCCCTGAGGAGCCTTTTTTATAAAAAGCAATTTTAGATTAGGAAATCGTCCAGCGATTTACCAGCATCAAGCTGCTCTTGGATTGCAGAAGGTGTACGACCTTGACCTGTCCAAGTTTTTTCTTGGCCATTAGTGTCAGTGTACTTGTATTTTGCAGGGCGAGGAGCACGCTTAGACTTGGCTTTAGACTTAGTTTCGCCAGAAAGTGCACTAATAAGTGCTTCAACGTCGATGCCGTCTTGAGCAATTTTATCTGCAATTTCAGCTAGTTTAGCTTCTTGCTCAGCTTGCGCTGCGCGTTCTGCTTCTTCCGCTTCGATGCGTTCTGCTACAACAGTAGTCAGTTTATCTAGAGCTTCTTCCAATTGTTCTAGAGTCAGCTCACGAGAAAATGCACGAAGGCTACGGATATTTAGAAGTGTTTTAGTCAGCTCTGACATAACGATTCCTATTAATAGATTAATGTGTTTGGCACTTTTTATCGCTACGACCGAATAATGCCATTCTACAAATAAATAGTAAGTCCTTATATTTAACTTTATCTTTTGGTTATGTGCAAATACTAAATTGAGTTTTTGTTTAATTTTTGCGAGTTTTTCTAGATAAGTAATATTATTAATTAGTAAATATTACTTAATGAGATGAAAATTCAAGTTCTGTCGCATTATCGCGTGTTCATTACTATTGATAATTTTTGTTAATAAATCTAAATCGCGCTTTCTCCATCGTGTAATAGCAAAGTAATCGAAGTTTTCCACTTCTCATTAACCTTATTTATCAAATCAAAGTGAATTATGACATTTGTTAATGGCAAAGAGGTTTCATAATAGATTCAATTGAAATGATGCTAGTTGCACAATAATCACTTAAGGTTACTGAATTTAAGCGTTTGTTATAGATTTATTTTAGTTTGATGTGTTGCATTGGTCCTCATCATGAGTACAATAACGTCACCTGATGCAATATTGCAGATATATTGTTGCTAAATTGTTTATTTAGTGGTCGATTGTTTGTTATTGCCGTAGAGGTGCAGTCTCGAAGAGTAGCTATTATTGGGGTGATGCCAATGAATAATAGTGGAAGGCGAAGATTGCCGAAGTAAGTAATCCATCAAAGTTACTTGCTGGGGTTGTATTCGAAAGGAACAACACTGCCATAGTATATTTACATTAAACTATGGAGCGCTACTGTAGGGTTGGGTGGAGTGTTCGCTTCCCTGTCGCTAAGTTCAACATGAGCGTGCTTTAAAATAGCATGACTTGTCTGCAGTAGATCTCTAGCCAAACTTTGGTTTTTGAAGATCATGAATTTAATAGATTTCTCTAGTGACCCTGTTTCGTTATTACCGCCGCTTGTCGCATTGACACTGGCGATTTTGACTCGAAAAGTATTAATTTCCCTGGGCGTAGGTGTCGTACTGGGTGCGATTCTACTCAACGACTGGTCTATCGTTGATTCCGCCAGTTATGTCAGTTCAAAAGTGTCTTCTGTTTTTATAGAAGATGGTGGTCTGAATACTTGGAATATGAGTATTGTTGGCTTCCTTATTCTATTAGGGATGACAACGGCTTTGTTAACGCTATCTGGCGGTACTCGTGCATTTGCTGAATGGGCTCAATCTCGAGTAAAAAGTAAGCGCGGCTCTAAACTTCTTGCTGCCTTTTTAGGTGTGTTCATTTTTGTCGACGATTACTTTAACAGTCTTGCTGTTGGCGCGATCTCACGTCCGGTAACGGATCGCTTTTATGTCTCGCGAGCTAAACTAGCGTATATCCTGGATTCCACAGCAGCACCAATGTGTGTGATTATGCCGGCTTCTAGCTGGGGTGCTTATATCATTACAATTATTGGTGGGATTTTGGTTTCGCATGGTATTACCGAGTACTCGGCTCTAGGGGCATATATTCGCTTGGTTCCGATGAACTTTTATGCGGTATTTGCCTTACTAATGGTTTTTGCTGTTGCTTGGTTCGGGCTAGATATTGGTAAGATGCGTGAGCATGAAATTTCTGCATCTCAAGGCCGAGGCTTTGATAAAGATACCGAGAATGATGCTCCCGAGGCACATGAGATCAATGAAGAGCTTGATATCCGTGAGAGCGATAAAGGCCGGGTTTCTGACCTAGTGCTGCCTATCGTAACGCTCATCGTCGCGACCATCGCTTCTATGCTTTACACCGGTGGTCAGGCGTTGGCTGCTGACGGTAAAGAGTTCGCGTTGCTAGGCGCATTTGAGAATACAGATGTCGGTACTTCTCTTATCTACGGTAGCTTACTTGGTTTAGCGGTTGGCTTGTATACAGTGCTTAAGCAAGGCATCCCAATGGCTGAGATTATCCGCACGCTTTGGATTGGTGCTAAATCAATGTTTGGCGCGATTCTAATCCTTGTTTTTGCATGGACGATTGGTTCTGTTATCGGTGACATGAAAACAGGGTCTTACTTGTCTACACTGGCACAAGGTAATATTAACCCACACTGGCTTCCAGTAATTCTGTTCTTATTGTCTGGCTTGATGGCATTTTCGACCGGCACATCTTGGGGTACTTTCGGTATCATGTTACCTATTGCAGGCGATATGGCAGGCGCAACTGATATTGCTCTTATGCTACCAATGCTAAGTGCGGTGTTAGCGGGTGCGGTGTTTGGTGACCACTGTTCTCCAATTTCTGATACTACGATTCTTTCATCGACTGGCGCACGTTGTAATCATATTGATCACGTAGCTACACAGTTACCTTATGCATTGTCAGTCGCGCTTGTATCTTGTGTAGGCTTTATCAGCTTAGGCATGACAGCATCTGTGGCTCTCTCTTTCATGGCGGCATCGATTACGTTTGTTATTGTTTGTGCGGTTTTGTCGTGGTTGTCTAAATCTAAAATGGCATCGTACCAAAAAGTATAATGAATTTAGGTTAGCTAAAAATTAGAAAGCTCCGCTAGAAATAGCGGAGCTTTTTTGCGATTTAGTGTTTAAAATATCGCTTGGCTTGTGAGCAACTTGCGCTACTCATTGACGATGTAGCCCAAAGAGGTTGTTGTGAATATGATGGCGTCATCCAACCTCGTAAAAGTCGACATTGAATATACGAGATCCATGGAAGATATCACTACAGTCGTTACTTAGGTTGGACTGTTTAAGCGATCAGAGCTTAAGTAAATGAAATGTTTGGATAATGCTGTTACACAATGTCACGTTACAGGTTTACAAATCTAAACACTCAAATTGTGTTTTTTGATCAAACGATACAACGTGGTTCTGGATATGCCGAGGCTACGGGCGGTAGCCGTCATATTATGCTTATTTCTTTCTATAGCTTGTAAGAGGTAGTTAAGGTCAATTTGCTTACGGGGAGAAGGAGACGTACTTTCGATATTTTCAAGACCCAAATTCTCAGCAAGTAGCGTACGATCCTCACACAAAACAATCGCGCGCTGAATTACGTTCCGCAACTCACGGACATTTCCCGGCCATTGGTGTTTTAAAAGTATCGCCTCTACTTCTGGAGACATAGTATTTAACGGTCCGCCTGATAGGTTTCTCAAGAAATGCTCCGCTAGCATAAGAATATCTAGTCCTCTTTCTCTAAGTGGCGGTATAGAGAGGGGTAAAATATTAAGTCTGTAGAACAAGTCTTCCCGAAAGTCACCATGTACTACTTCACTTAGTAAGTTTACGTTACTGGCCGCTATGACACGGCAGTCTACATTAATCTTTTTAGCTGCTCCGACTTTGCTTATTTCTTTGCTTTCCAAAAAATGTAAGAGGTGAGTTTGAAGTTCAGGAGGCATATCTCCGATTTCATCCAAAAACAGAGTTCCTTTATCCGCTTTTTGAATAAACCCGATGCGATCAGAAATGGCGCCGGTAAATGCGCCTTTTTCATGCCCAAATAATTCTGTCGCTACTAGGCCACTTGGTATCGCACCACAATTTACTTCGATAAAAGGTTTCAATCTTCTCGTCGAAAATTGATGGATGAGGCGAGCACACAAGCCTTTGCCTACACCTGTCTCACCCTGGATGAGTACTTCGGCATCGCATTGGGCGTACTTCCTGATTACCTTACGGAGTTTTTGAATACACTCGGTGTTTCCAATTAATGAATGTATATCAGCATCGCAGACACCCGCATCTCGGTTCGCGTTATTGGTATGCCATTTCATATAATTCTAATTTTATTGGTTATTTAGGTTTAGTTTAGACCCGCTAAAATAATAGTTTTTAATGAGTGGCCTGAAGGCGAAGTGATTGTCTCTTTATTGAGACATTTATTGATTTCATATAGCAAATGTGTCTAAAAATATGCTTATTAACAACTTAGTAATTAGTTTGATTTACGATTAATGAGCTAAATTAAACGTTAGTTACCTAATTGCTTACTTATTATTTTGGATGATGATTGTTCAAAATCAATGGTTTAGGTTGATGGAACAAAGAAAGATAAATTTTTGGTTGAAAAAAATCGAATCCTTGGTTAGTGTGGTTGTTAACAACTCAACGGATATAAGTTTAAATAACTATGCGCAATTTTGTAATGAACATTCATCACCATCATCACCCAATCTAGTCTTTCGGGAGATGCGCGCATACCCGGGAGGCAGGAAGCTCCCGGCGGTTGAAATCAAAGAAATTCAGATTTAAAACCCTCGGGAGAGAACAATCTCCCGAGGGTTTTTTCGTTTTTGGCTTTTAAAATAATTTAGATTTCAATATCTTGGATAGGGACAAAGCAATGCAAACACAACGCTTAAGAATCGCAATTCAGAAAAAAGGTCGCCTTAGCAAAGAGAGCCAGGCTCTACTTAAACAATGTGGTGTCAAATTTAATTTAATGGGTGAGCGACTTGTGGTTCATTCAGAAAATATGCCAATCGATTTGTTGCTAGTTCGTGATGACGACATTCCAGGACTGGTTATGGATGGTGTCGTAGATCTTGGCTTTATCGGTGAAAATGAACTGGAAGAAGTACGTTTAGACCGCAAAGCGCAGGGAGAACCATCGGAATTTGTTCAGCTTCGTCGTCTTGATTTCGGCGGGTGTCGATTGTCTATTGCCATCGACAAAGACGAAGAATACAACGGTCCCCAAGACTTAGCAGGTAAGCGTATTGCTACAACCTACCCACACTTACTTAAAGCGTATATGGATCAAGCTGGCGTAGCTTTCTCAACCTGTATGCTAACAGGCTCGGTTGAAGTTGCTCCACGAGCAGGTCTGGCTGATGCGATTGCGGATTTAGTTTCTACCGGTGCAACGCTGGAAGCAAACGGGCTAAAAGAAGCTGAAATCATCTTTAAATCAAAAGCAACGTTGATTCAACGTACCGGTGAATTCGACGCGGATAAGACGGCCCTGATTAATAAACTGCTTACGCGTATGCAGGGCGTACAGCAAGCCAAAGAATCAAAGTACATCATGCTGCATGCTCCAGCCGACAAGCTTGAGCAAATTAAAGCCTTGTTACCAGGCGCAGAAGATCCAACGGTGTTACCACTCTCAGCAGACAAATCAAAAATGGCTGTTCACTTAGTAAGTTCCGAGAATCTGTTCTGGGAAACAATGGAGCAGCTGAAAGAGCTTGGTGCTAGCTCAATTCTAGTGCTACCAATTGATAAAATGATGGAGTAAGCACAATGAGAACAGTCGTTTGGCAATCGTTAAGTGAAAATCAGCAAGATTCAATTTTGGAACGTCCGGCTATCACAGAAGGTGCAAATATTACTGCTGCGGTCGCAGAAGTAATTGCGAAAGTTCGTAACGAAGGTGATGCTGCACTTTTAGAGCTGACAGAGAAATTTGACCGGGTAAAACCAGATTCAATTCGCGTTTCAGCTAAAGAGATTGATGCTGCATCAGAACGTCTATCAGAGCAGATGAAAGGAGCTCTAAACCAAGCTTATGCAAACATCTCCAAATTTCACAAAGCGCAAAAGCCTCAGCCTATCAAGGTAGAGACACAGCCTGGTGTCATGTGTGAGCAAGTTACCCGTCCAATTCAAAAAGTGGGTTTATATATTCCTGGTGGTAGTGCACCACTGCCATCGACAGTGCTGATGCTTGGTGTACCTGCCAAAATTGCTGGTTGTCGTAAAGTAGTCTTGTGCTCTCCGCCACCTATCGCTGACGAAATCCTCTACGTAGCGAAACTTTGCGGTATCGATGAGGTATATAACGTTGGCGGCGGTCAAGCTGTTGCTGCGATGGCTTACGGAACAAAAACAGTGGCTAAAGTCGATAAAATCTTTGGTCCGGGTAACGCCTATGTCACTGAGGCAAAACGTCAGGTAAGTAATGATTTCCGTGGTGCAGCAATTGATATGCCTGCAGGTCCTTCTGAGGTACTGGTACTTGCTGATGAAACCGCTGACCCTGACTTTATTGCGGCTGATTTACTTAGCCAGGCAGAGCACGGTCCAGATTCACAAGTGGTATTGGTTACTCCTTCACCGATCATTGCTGATCAAGTGACAGATGCGGTTCAACGCCAATTGAAGCAATTGTCGCGTGCCGATATTGCTGAAAAAGCACTAGGTTCAAGTTTAATTATTATTGCCGAGTCCTTA
The DNA here is from genome assembly GCF_905175385.1 of Vibrio sp. B1FLJ16. Taxonomy (NCBI): domain Bacteria; kingdom Pseudomonadati; phylum Pseudomonadota; class Gammaproteobacteria; order Vibrionales; family Vibrionaceae; genus Vibrio; species Vibrio sp. B1FLJ16. Next base: position 1,823,653 of record NZ_HG992749.1, on the reverse strand, counting down.
ACTCAAGCTGTGTCTATCTCGAACTTTTACGGCCCTGAACACTTAATTGTACAGACTAAAAATCCGCGTGAGTTGCTACCACTTCTTGATAATGCAGGCTCTATATTCTTGGGCGACTGGTCACCTGAGTCTGCGGGTGATTATGCGTCAGGTACTAACCACGTACTTCCGACGTATGGTTACACGCGTACCTATTCCAGCTTGGGTTTAGCGGACTTCTCCAAGCGTATGACGGTACAGGAACTGTCTGAAGAAGGGCTTAAGAATCTGGCTCCAACAGTTGTTACGATGGCAGAAGCGGAAGGTTTGGATGCACACAAACGTGCAGTGACGATACGTGTAGAAAAACTGGCAGCGAAGTAAGAAGGGAATATTGAGATGGAAAAGCTAGCGCGTAAACAAGTCCAGAAACTAACACCTTACCTATCTGCTCGTCGTATTGGAGGTAGTGGTGATGTGTGGCTCAACGCCAACGAATCACCATTTGATAATGAATACAAAACGGAATTTGCTCGTCTTAACCGTTACAGCGAATGTCAGCCAAAAGAGCTTATTTCTGCATATGCTGCTTATGCTGGTGTCAAACCAGAACAGACTCTGACTTCTCGCGGTGCAGACGAGGGTATTGAACTACTTGTTCGCGCCTTTTGTGAACCGGGTGAAGATGCCATTCTCTACTGTCCGCCTACTTACGGTATGTATGCGATTAGCGCAGAGACTATCGGTGTTGAGCGCAAAACAGTACCTTTGACTTCGGACTGGCAGCTGGATCTCGCTGGTATCGAAGCAAATCTGGAAAACGTTAAGCTTGTGTTTGTATGTTCGCCGAACAACCCGACGGGTAATTTAGTTAAGCGCGAAGATATCGTCTCATTACTTGAGATGACTAAAGACCGGGCCATAGTGGTTATGGACGAAGCGTATATCGATTTTTGCCCGGAAGCGTCAACCGTAGACTTATTGGAACAGTACCCGAACTTAGCGATCTTACGTACGTTATCGAAAGCCTTTGCTCTCGCTGGTCTTCGCTGTGGCTTTACGCTTGCTAATGAAGAGCTGATTAATGTGCTTCTTAAAGTCATTGCGCCTTATCCGGTTCCGGTTCCGGTTGCAGAAATTGCAATACAAGCGTTATCAGAGGCCGGTCTGGCCCGCGCTAAATATCAGGTTCTTGACCTCAATGCGAACCGAGCTTACCTGCAAGTCGGGTTAACTATGATTCCGGGTCTTGAGGTGTTCGAAGGATGGGGGAACTACTTATTGGTTAAGTTCCCTGACGGCGATGCATTGTTTAAAGCTGCATGGGATACAGGAATTATTTTACGTAATTCACCAATCGAAAACTGTGTACGTATCAGTGTTGGAAACCGCGAAGAATGCGAAAAGACACTTGGATTTATTCGAAACCACTATTCGTAAAGTTGTACAGCCGTAAAGTAGTAAAGCCGTAAAGTTACCAAGCTTCCATTCTTGAGTGGGGGCCAACGAAGATTAGCAATAAGGATGTTCCAGTGAGTAAACAACAAAAAATCCTTTTTATCGACCGTGATGGCACATTGATTGTTGAGCCGCCGATTGATTTTCAAGTAGATCGCTTAGACAAGCTGCAACTCGAGCCATACGTGATCCCGAGCCTGTTAGCTCTTCAGGATGCTGGTTACTGTTTAGTGATGGTGACCAACCAGGATGGTTTAGGTACAGACAGCTACCCACAAGAAGACTTTGATGCGCCACACAATATGATGATGGAGATTTTCGAATCTCAAGGCGTAAAGTTTGATGACGTACTGATTTGTCCTCACTTTGATGAAGATAACTGTTCTTGTCGTAAGCCTAAGCTTGGCATGGTGAAAGAATACCTTCAGGGTGGCAAAGTAGATTTCCAAAACTCGGTAGTGATTGGTGACCGAGCAACGGACCTACAACTTGCTGAAAATATGGCGATTCGCGGTATTCAATACAACCCTGAAACCATGGGCTGGAAGCAAATCCTTAAAGATCTGACTGTGAAAGCTCGTGTTGCCGAAGTTACACGCACGACTAAAGAAACTGATATTAAAGTGGCAGTCAACCTTGATGAACAAGGTGGCAATGAGATCTCAACTGGTTTGGGGTTCTTTGACCATATGCTTGATCAGATAGCGACTCACGGTGGCTTTCAGCTTGTGTGTAAGGTCGAAGGCGATCTTCACATCGATGATCACCACACAATCGAAGATACAGCACTGGCCCTTGGTCAGGCATTGAAAGAAGCATTAGGTGATAAACGTGGTATAGGTCGATTCGGTTTCAGCCTTCCGATGGATGAATGTCTGGCGCAATGCGCGTTGGATTTATCCGGTCGTCCATACCTCAAGTTCGATGCTGAATTTGGCCGCGATCAGGTAGGTGATTTATCTACGGAGATGGTTGTGCACTTCTTCCGCTCTCTAACGGATACTCTGGCATGTACGCTACACCTTTCTTCTGCGGGTGATAACGATCACCACATCATCGAGAGCTTGTTTAAAGCGTTTGGTCGCACTCTTCGTCAGGCGATCAAAGTAGAAGGTAATGAGCTGCCAAGTAGTAAGGGCGTTCTCTAAGGTATGCCTCAGAGTAAAGTTAGGAGATGAGTACAGTGACAGAACAAAAAGTTGTGATAATTGATACTGGCTGTGCCAACGTTTCTTCGGTGAAATTTGCCATTGAGCGTCTTGGCTACAAAGTAACAATTTCGAAAGATCCTCTAGTCGTATTGTCGGCCGACAAACTTTTCTTACCTGGTGTTGGTACAGCAAGCGAAGCGATGAAAAATCTTAAGGAACGCGACCTTATTGAGCTGGTTAAGAAAGTTGAAAAGCCGCTTCTTGGTATTTGCCTCGGAATGCAATTACTCGGTAAAGTTTCTCAAGAAAAAGGCCAGAAAGCGGACGAGTTAGTAGAGTGTTTGGGGCTTTGCGATGGAGAAGTAAAATTGCTTCAAACCGGCGATTTACCTCTCCCTCACATGGGCTGGAATACGGTGTCAGCGAAATCTGGTAATCCGTTGTTTAAAGATATTGAAGAAGGTGAGTATTTCTACTTTGTACACAGTTTTGCTATGCCAGTGGGGGATTACACAATTGCAGAGTGTGATTATGGAAATCCGTTTACTGCGGCAGTACAAAGTGGCAACTACTATGGTGTTCAGTTCCACCCAGAGCGTTCTTCAAAAGCGGGCGCGAAGCTTATTCAGAACTTCTTAGAACTATAAAAAGGGATTTAGTGTGATTATTCCAGCTCTTGATTTAATTGAAGGACAGGTGGTTCGTCTTTACCAAGGTGATTACGGCCAAGTAACCGAATACAAAGTTGATCCAGCAGAGCAGTTCAACTTATACCATCAGGCAGGTGCAAACTGGCTTCACCTAGTGGATTTAACTGGTGCAAAAGACACATCAGCACGTCAGCTTGATTTGATTGCAAAACTGCTTGCTAGCACGCCAGCAAATATCCAGATTGGTGGTGGCGTCCGCAGTGAGCAAGATGTTATGGATTTACTTGAAGCCGGCGCTCAGCGAGTCGTAATTGGCTCGACGGCAGTTAAACAGCCAGAGTTAGTTAAAGGATGGATGGAAAAATACGGTGCAGAAAAGATTGTACTGGCTTTGGATATTAACATTGACGCGGACGGAACGCGTAAAGTGGCAATTTCTGGCTGGCAGGAAGATTCAGGTGTTACGATTGAAGCACTGATTGATGACTACCTAACTGTTGGTTTAAAGCACGTACTGTGTACGGATATCTCCCGAGATGGAACGTTAGAAGGGTCAAACGTTGAGTTGTACGTGGATCTTTGCAATCAGTATCCTCAAGTGCAATTCCAGTCTTCAGGTGGTATCGGCTCACTGGCGGATATCGAAGCACTTAGAGGTAGCGGAGTGGCTGGTGTTATTGTTGGCCGAGCGTTACTCGACGGTAAGTTTACAGCAGAGGAGGCATTTGCATGCTGGCAAAGCGAATAATCCCATGTCTAGATGTGCGTGATGGTCAGGTAGTTAAAGGCGTTCAATTTCGTAACCATGAAATCATCGGTGACATTGTCCCTCTGGCGAAGCGTTATGCGGAAGAAGGCGCAGATGAGTTAGTATTCTACGATATCACCGCATCTAGTGACGGACGTGTGGTAGATAAAAGCTGGGTGAAACGCGTAGCCGAAGTTATTGACATTCCTTTCTGTGTCGCAGGTGGTATTAAATCAGCAGAAGACGCAGCACGAATCTTGGAGTTTGGTGCAGATAAAGTGTCTATAAACTCTCCTGCGTTGGCTGATCCGCAATTGATTACTGATCTTGCAGATAAGTTCGGTGTGCAATGTATCGTTGTTGGTATCGACTCATACTACGACAAAGATACTGGTAAGTACCAAGTTTACCAGTTTACGGGTGATGAAGAGCGAACGAAAGCGACGCAATGGGAAACTCGTGATTGGGTACAAGAAGTGCAAAAGCGCGGAGCCGGTGAAATCGTATTGAACATGATGAACCAAGATGGCGTGCGCAACGGTTACGATATTGAACAGCTCAATATGGTACGCGAAGTATGTAAAGTTCCTCTGATTGCTTCTGGCGGCGCTGGTGCAATGGAGCACTTCGCAGAGGCGTATCAAAAAGCGAATGTCGACGGTGCATTAGCTGCGTCAGTGTTCCACAAACAAGTCATCAATATTGGCGAGTTGAAAAAGTATTTAAAACAGCAAGGGATAGAGGTACGAGTATGAGTTTTACAGCCGCCGAAGTAAGTTCGCTACAAGAGCGAATCAACTGGGAGAAGGTGGATGGTCTGGTACCTGCTATTGTCCAGGACTTCCAGTCCAGCCAAGTGCTGATGATGGGTTACATGAATCAGGACGCGCTAGCTAAAACAGGTGAAACAGGTCAGGTAACGTTTTTCTCCCGTACTAAAGAACGTTTGTGGACCAAAGGAGAAACCTCAGGTAACGTTCTTCAGTTGGTGAATATCTCACTGGATTGTGACGATGATACTTTGCTTGTGAAAGTTAATCCGATTGGTCCTACGTGCCACACAGGTACCACAACATGCTGGGACGGTGATCCACAGGAAGAGTCTCAGATGGTGTGGCTTCATCAACTTGAGCAGTTACTGGCTGCCCGCAAGAACTCCGACCCTGAATCCTCGTATACCGCGAGTCTTTATGCCCGTGGCACGAAGCGTATTTCGCAGAAAGTGGGCGAAGAAGGTGTTGAAGTCGCGCTTGCGGCAACGTCGGGTGATAAGGCGGAACTAGTGTGTGAATCCGCTGATTTAGTTTATCACTTGCTGGTGTTGCTTCAGGATCAGGGCTTGTCGATGAATGATGTCGTAAACAAGCTGAAAGAACGCCATAAGTAGGAAAAAGAAAGGAACTAGGATCCTAGGTTTTAGGATCCTAGGTTTCTAAGGGAGAGCGCTGAAGTTTATGTGCCAACTAGCGATTTTTGTTCTTGTTGTTTTGGAATACTGATTACAGAGTACAGACGTATTTGATATTATATTGAACAATAATCCGTAATATCATGCCGCTACCCACTTAACCTTGCGTTTATTACTGAACTACCAATAAACTCCTCTAGGATCCTAGAACCTAACATCTAGGACCTTCTTTTACCCACAACACTTCTTAAATTTCTTACCGCTGCCGCATATACACGGATCGTTACGGCCGACTTTAAGAGCGTTCACTGGCTGGCTGAGGCGAGGATCTTGCTCCGTTTCTTCTTCTGGAAATGTACCGTCAATGTAGTACCAAAGACCATTTTCTTTAACAAAGCGTGAGCGTTCAGTGAGACAGTATCGTTTACCGTCTTCATTGAAGTAAGCGTTAAACTCTACAAAACCTTCATTTTCGCTACAGCCTGGTTCGGCCTTTATTACTTCGAGTTTGCACCAGTCGCTATCAATAGATTGTGCAATACCTTCACGTTGTTCTTCTGCATTGCAACTTGGGTGGTAAGTGGCAACAACAAAATCAACCAAACCTAAAACATGAGCGCTGTAGCGTGAGCGCATGAGTTGTTCTGGTGTTTTTACGTTGGCGTGGTCGTTGTGAGCATCTTCGCAGCATTGCTGATAAGTCAGAGTAGAACCACATGGGCAAGAAGAAGACATAAAAAGAAATCTCGAATGAATAATAATCTAGTAGGGAAGGGGCATTATACACCCATATTCGTCGAAACTTCGAATGTCTATATAAATCTAGCCTGTTGGTTTAAGCGCTTTGGGACATTAAATCCTGAGCCCATTCCATAGACTCATTAAATGCTTCTACAAGTTGGGTTTCTGAAAGTTTCAGGGCTGAACAATATTTCTCGATGGTTTCCCAGTCAGCTTGCTCGTAAGTAATAGAGAGGGAGAGTAGGTAGCCCAAAACCCCTTTTCGGCTGGTTAACGCGAGCTTAATATCATCGTCTACAGGGATGTCGTCTATCACGTCTGCAAGCGGTTGATCGAGCAATGAGCCCAGTAGTGAAAACATGCCAGTCAGAAAAGCTTGCCCGGGATCGTATTTAGTCTTCATCTGGCTTAGCAAAAGTTCACACATGCGAGCACGCTGAATAGCAAGTGCATACAAGGAATCGGGCTTGTCGTCTTGTACTGATGCGATAGCTACGAGTGATATAAAGCGTCTTAAGCGATCTTCGCCAAGATAAATCAAAGCTTGTCTGAACGACTTAATTTTCGTGCTAAGCGTATAACCAGAATTGACGAAAGTAAGCAGTTTGTATGAAAGCGTAATATCAATTGAAAATAGTCGTTCTACTTCATCAAAATCGATAGGCTTATCTGCAATCTCTTTACACAGTTGGATGACAGCCAAAAAAGAGGGCTTCAGGCGTTTTTTCTTTATCATTTCTGGCTTACTAAAGAAATAACCCTGAAAGTAGTTAAACCCAGCATCTAGTGCTTGTGTAAACTCTTCGTATGTCTCAACTTTTTCAGCAAGAAAGCTAATTTTGTATTGGCTGAGTGCTTTAATATAACTCGCTGCTTTATTGATAGGAACCATACGAATATCAAACTTAATGATTGATATGTATGGAAGGAATTGTATCCAGGCTTTAGTTGGGACGAAATCGTCCAGAGCGATTCGATAGCCTAACTTATGTAGGTGCTTTACAGCTCCAAGAAGCGCTTCAGTTGGCTCGCAATCCTCCAGAACTTCAATAACTAATGAGTCTTTTGGAAACAGGGTCGGTACTAAATTTATTAGGCTTTGCTGCGGGAAGTTAACAAACCCGAGCTTATTGCCCAAAGTATTGTAGTGTGTCGACATAAAATGGTCAGATAGCAAACGACTAGTAGCCAGTTCTGGTTCTACTTCAGGGAAGGTATTTTTAGGGCCGTCGCGAAATAGAAGCTCATAACCTATGGTTCGCTTTTCTCTATCTAAAATTGGCTGACGGGCTACGTAAGAATACTTCAATTAGGTACTTCTTTTGGCTTAACTGACTGATGTGATAATAATTACTTTTTTGTGAAATATCTATGCTTAACGTCTTAATATTGTGAGTGATAGAGGGGTTTTGTGTAAATTATGTGTCAAATGGCCTTGTTTTAAGGTCTAAACCGTTGTAATCCACATGCAATACAGACCCTTGCGTATACCAATCACCTAAAACGATACGAGTTTTGGGCATGCCATTGACGTCAAACACATGAGTCTTCGGACGATGCGTGTGACCATGAATCATGAGGTCGACAGAATATTGTGACATCACTTGCTCAACTTCACTCTGATTCACGTCCATAATATCCATAGGCTTACTTTTTTTGTCATCTCGAATATCCGACTGAACTTTCGCAACTATCTTTTTCTTAATAAACCACGGGATATGATTGAATACCCATTGTAGCCAAGGTTGGTGAACAGTCTTACGAAATTTTTGGTAATCCACGTCGTCAGTACAGAGTGTGTCGCCATGCAAAATCACAGCTCGGGTTCCATAAAGATCAATGGTACAAACATCTTCAAGTAGTGTTATTCCGGTCTGTTTACAAAAACGCTCACCCAATAGGAAATCCCTGTTTCCCTGAATAAAGAATACCGCGACACCATTATCAGTAAGATTTTTAAATTCTGACCGAATTTGATTCGCGAAAGGGGTCTTATCATCGTCGCCGACCCAAAACTCGAAAAGATCACCCAATACGTAAAGTGCATCGGCAGTTTTTGCTTCTGTACGCATAAAGGTCATAAAACACTGCGTAATGTCAGGACGCTTAGGAGTAAGGTGTAGATCAGATATAAATAATGTCGTCATAGAAATAAGGGGAGGCGATGCCTCCCCATTTAAATTAGTTCTGGGTAATAATTCTTACGAATTACTCTTCAATTGTTGTACCAGTAATGACTACGTCTTCTAGTGGTACGTCTTGGTGCATGCCGTAAGAACCAGTGCTAACGCCTTTGATCTTGTTTACGATGTCCATGCCTTCAACTACTTCACCAAAAACACAGTAACCCCAACCGTCCAGGCTTTCGCTACGGAAATCCAGGAATGTATTGTTATTTACGTTAATGAAGAACTGAGAGCTTGCTGAGTGCGGCTCCATTGTACGTGCCATAGCAAGTGTACCGACTTTGTTGCTCAGACCGTTGTTTGCTTCGTTTTTGATAGGTGCACGTGTTGCTTTTTCACGCAGACCTGATTCCATGCCACCACCTTGGATCATGAAACCATCAATAACACGGTGGAAAAGCGTGTTGTCGTAAAAACCGTCGCGGCAGTACTGAAGGAAGTTTGCGCTTGTTTCTGGCGCTTTTTCTTCGTTTAGTTGAATCTTGATGTCACCAAAATTAGTGTGAAGGGTGATCATGCTACTGTCCTTTACTGTGTTGTATTGAATCCGAGATTCTAGCCTAAGTTGTCACGCTTTAAAAACTCAGGAAGAGGAAATTAATCGTTGTATGGATGAAGTTTAGCCAATTATCCTTTTTATCGATCAATTGTTATTACCTAATAAGGCTGGAATTGTTATACTCGGCCTTCTTTTATTCATTCACAATCATAGATAGAGATCATGTTAAAGATATATAACACACTCACAAGACAGAAAGAGGAATTCAAACCAATTACGGCCGGTAAAGTTGGCATGTATGTCTGTGGAGTTACCATCTACGATCTCTGTCACATCGGCCACGGTCGTACTTTTGTCTCTTTTGATGTTGTATCACGTTACCTGCGTTACTTGGGTTACGATCTGACATTCGTTCGTAATATCACGGATATCGACGACAAAATCATCAAGCGCGCGGCAGAAAACGGTGAATCTTGTGACTCACTGACCGAGCGTCTTATCGGTGAAATGCACGCTGATTTTGATGCGCTGAACATGAAACGTCCAGACGTTGAGCCTCGTGCCACGCAGTTTATTTCTGAAATCATCGAGTTAGTTGAAAAGCTGATTGAACGTGGTTTTGCATACGTTGCAGATAATGGTGACGTAATGTTCGAAGTAGGCAAGTTTGACGAATACGGTAAACTGTCTAAACAAGACCTTGATCAGCTTCAGGCTGGTGCTCGTGTCGATATCGAAACCGCAAAACGCAGCCCACTGGATTTTGTTCTGTGGAAAATGTCTAAGCCTGGCGAACCGACATGGGAATCCCCATGGGGCCCAGGCCGTCCGGGGTGGCACATTGAGTGTTCTGCGATGAACTCTTCTATTCTGGGGAACCACTTTGATATCCACGGCGGCGGCTCTGACCTTCAGTTTCCTCACCATGAGAATGAAATCGCTCAGTCATGCTGTGCTCACGACACTCAGTACGTGAATACCTGGATGCACAGCGGAATGGTGATGGTAGACCGCGAGAAAATGTCTAAGTCTCTGGGTAACTTCTTTACGATCCGTGACGTATTAGGTCATTACGATGCTGAAACAGTGCGTTACTTCCTAATGTCAGGTCACTACCGTAGTCAGCTGAACTACAGCGAAGAGAACCTGAACCAAGCGCGTGCGTCTCTTGAGCGTCTGTATACGTCGCTGCGTGGTCTTGATTTGAAAGCTGCACCTGCTGGTGGTGAAGAGTATGTTACTCGCTTCACTGCTGCGATGAATGATGATTTCAATACACCAGAAGCGTACTCAGTGCTGTTCGACATGGCGCGTGAAGTCAACCGTCTGAAGACCGAAAACCTTGAGAAAGCGAGTGAGCTTGGCGCATTAATGCGTGAGCTGGCTGAGGTTATCGGCATTCTTCATCAGGATCCTGAGGCCTTCCTTAAAGGTGATGCGGGTAACGATGACGAAGTGGCAGAAATTGAAGCGCTGATCAAGCTGCGTAACGATTCTCGTGCTGCTAAAGATTGGGCAAATGCAGACATGGCGCGTGATAAGCTGACTGAAATGGGCATCGTACTTGAAGATGGCCCTGAAGGTACAACGTGGCGTCGTAAGTAATTGAATTTTATAAAAGGGCTGATGATTCAGCCCTTTTCTTTGCTAGCTATTATATATTTTAACAAGGTAATGCACTGTGGCTCAGATGTATTTCTATTACTCGGCAATGAATGCGGGTAAATCGACAACTCTTCTTCAATCTTCTTTTAACTATCAAGAACGTGGTATGACGCCAGTGATCTTCACCGCAGCGCTCGATGACCGCTATGGTGTTGGCAAGGTGAGTTCACGGATTGGTTTGCAGTCTGATGCGCACCTATTCCGCCCGGACAGCAATTTATACCAGGAAATTGCAGCTTTAAATGAAGTGGAAAAACGTCATTGTATTTTAGTCGATGAATGTCAGTTCTTATCAAAAGAGCAGGTGTATCAGTTGACTGAAGTGGTCGACAAATTACACATTCCCGTACTTTGTTATGGTCTTCGTACCGATTTTCTTGGTGACCTTTTTGAAGGCAGCAAGTATTTGCTTTCCTGGGCTGATAAGTTGGTTGAACTTAAAACAATTTGTCACTGTGGCCGCAAGGCAAACATGGTTATCCGTACTGATGAGCTCGGCGTGGCAATTAAAGAGGGTGACCAGGTTGCGATTGGTGGTAACGATCGTTACGTTTCAGTTTGCCGTCAGCATTACAAAGAAGCATTAGGGAAGTAACTCCTTGATTGTCAGAGCAGGTTCTGAAAAGTCTCTTAGGTTACTTACTACACATTATCAGGCTTTCCAGCGTACTGATTAGGCATATTCACTCTTCCATACGGTCCTTTATTAGGGCCGTTTTTTATATCCGTAGTCTGCTTTTATCGTACTCATCTTCGAACATAGCCTTCGAAATCCCAATTCCTTTACGAAACACGTTAGTCAGGAACTCACATAGACGACTCTGTCACACAGACAACGCTTTTTTTTGAATCTCAAGTTGCAAAAAAATTGTAAATTTGTATTATCTCGTGATTAAAAGTGTAAATAAGAATAATTAGCACTATTACTACAGAATTACATTGCTCAACAAGGATGCTTCAAATGAATGCAAAAACAGTTTTAGTCCAAGCTATTGCTGCCTCTTTTCTCATTTCCAGTGGTGCTGCGGTTGCTACTCAGATAACTGAACAACAAGTTGTCGAGCACTACGCTGATGTTGCTCATGCAGTATTTGCAGACTCACTGACAACGGCAAAAACGCTTAATGTAAAAATTGATGAATTTCTGAATACTCCTTCTGCTGCAAAGCTTGAAGAAGTAAAGCAGGCTTGGCTTGACTCTCGCGTACCTTATCAACAATCTGAAGTATTCCGTTTTGGTAACGCAGTTGTAGACGACTGGGAAGGTCAGCTTAATGCATGGCCGTTAGATGAAGGCCTTATCGATTACGTTGCAGCAGATTACCAATATGAACTCGGTAACGAAGGTGCAGCGGCTAACATTGTTGCAAACACAAACCTCACTATTGGTTCAACGAAACTGGATGTTTCAAAAATTACCCCTGAACTGATTGCAGATCTAAATGAAGTCGGTGGTTCTGAAGCGAACGTTGCTTCTGGCTATCACGCAATTGAGTTTCTGCTTTGGGGTCAGGATCTTAACGGTAACAATGCGGGTGCTGGTCAACGAGCATACACGGACTTCGTTGTTGGCTCTGGCTGTACTAACGGCAACTGTGACCGTCGCGGTGAGTACCTTAAAGCGGCTGCGGGTCTGTTAATTCAAGATCTGGAGTGGATGGAGAAGCAGTGGTCTTCTGATGTAAAAGACAATTACCGTCAGGAGCTATTAGCAGATTCAGCTCAAAATGGTCTGCGTAAAATGCTGTTCGGCATGGGTTCTCTTTCTCTTGGAGAACTGGCTGGCGAACGCATGAAAGTAGCTCTGGAAGCTAACTCAACAGAAGATGAGCACGATTGTTTCTCTGATAACACGCACAACTCTCATTACTACAATGAGCAAGGCATCTACAACGTTTACACCGGTTCGTATAAGCGTCAAGACGGTACGCTACTTAGTGGCCCAAGCATTGCTAATTTAGTTACACAGAAAGATGCGCAAGCAGGCAAAGAGATTCAAAAGCAGTTTGATGATACACGTAATCAAGTCGGCGAGCTGGTGACATCTGCTGAGAAGAATAACCAGCACTTTGATCAGCTGATCGCTGCTGGAAACGAGCAAGGCAACGCGCTGGTTAATGAGACTATCATGGCTCTTGTTGCGCAAACTGGTGCAATAGAACGTGCTGCCGGTATCGTAGGCATTGATAGCCTGAGCCCGGACACTGCTGACCACGAGTTTTAAAATCAAAGTAAAGTAATTACCCAAGGGCTCATCTTACAGATTGAGCCCTTTGCCGTTTGAGCTCGCTGTTATCAATTCATTTAAGAGCAATGATATGAAGCCATCCATTAATCAATTCAACTTAGCGCTAGCATTTACCGCTTTGCTTTCTTTTTCTGCATCCGCTTATGACGTTCGTTCTGGCGGGAGAACAAGCGTTAAAAAAGACGGCGCGAATGCCTATTCTCTTCCAGCTGCGAATTTACCAATGAGCAAGCGACTGGATTTTAGTGTGGGGAATAGCTTTTTCAGAAACCCTTGGGTGCAAGCTCCCGCCTCAACCGACGCACGTGACGGTCTTGGGCCACTATTCAACACCAATGGTTGCCAAAACTGCCATATTAAAGATGGCAGGGGCCATCCGCCGGAAGAAGGTGACATTCATGCGGTTTCAATGCTAGTGCGTCTGAGCATCCCTGCGGTAACACCAGAGCAAAAAAAAAGCATACATCCTTGATGGCGGTATACCTGAGCCGACCTACGGCGGTCAGTTACAAGACTTCGCCCTTCAGGACCAGAAGCCAGAAGGCAAAATCAAAATTACATATAAGGAAGTTCCGGTACAGTTTAACGATGGCACAACGGTGACGCTGAGAAAACCGGACCTCAAGATAACGGACTTAGGTTACGGAGCTATGCATCCGGATACTGAGTTTTCTGCTCGTGTTGCACCGCCAATGATTGGCTTAGGGTTATTGGAAAGCATTCCTGATGAAACGTTGCTTGCCTGGGCGGATGAAAACGACAGCGATAACAATGGTATTTCAGGCAAAGTGAATAAAGTCTGGGATATCGAGAAAGGAGATTTCGCACTCGGTCGATTTGGCTGGAAAGCGGGCCAACCGACGTTGATGCAGCAAAATGCAGCAGCCTTTAATGGCGATGTCGGTTTGACAAGTCATTTGTTCCCAAATGAAAACTGCACTTCAAAGCAGACAATCTGTAAAGAGTTGCCAAATGGTGGTGATCCAGAGGTAAGCCAGAATATATTGGACTTTGTTGAGTTTTACAGTCAGCACTTAGCAGTGCCGATTCGTCGCAATATGGACGATCCTAAAGTTCAGCTCGGTCAGAAACTTTTCGCGTCGTCCGGTTGCGAAAGCTGCCACAAAACCAACGTAAAAACCGCAAAGCGCTCAGGTTTACCAGCGCTTTCTGAGCAAAATATTCACCCATATACAGACTTGCTACTACACGATATGGGGGAAGGGCTCGCGGATAATAGACCTGAATATCTTGCAAACGGTCGTGAGTGGCGTACTCCGCCTCTATGGGGATTAGGATATACCGAAGAAGTTAACGGGCACACATACTATCTGCATGACGGTCGCGCACGTAATGTCATGGAAGCCGTACTTTGGCACGGTGGTGAGGCGGAAGCTTCCAAGCAAAACGTATTGGCTTTAAGCAAGAATGAGCGTGATGCCCTTATTGCTTTCTTAGATTCTTTATAAGGAACTCATCTTGAATAAAACACTATTAGTTAGTTCTGTGACTGCAGTACTCGGCCTGACTGGTTGTCAATCGACATTGAGTTCAGAAACAAGCATTGCTGAGAAAACGAACCATATTTCGCAAAGTGTGTATGAAGTTGAGTATCAGTCAGCACACAGGTTTTTAAACCAAAGTCAAAAACTAAAGCAGAGTTTCAGTGCCTACTGCCAAGCAGAAAACAGAGACCAGACAGCAGTCAAACAACAATGGCATGAAACCATGCGAGCGTGGATGGCTTTGCAAGGGCAGGAGAGAGGCCCTGCCAGGGCATTAGAGCAAAGCTGGAATGTGCAGTTCTGGCCGGATAAGAAGAACACGACGGGTCGAAAAATGTCTTCACTCATCAACGCTGACCATGCTTGGATCTCGGAACAGATATCGACCCAAAGCGTTACTGTACAAGGGCTAGGTGCTCTTGAATGGCTGCTTTATGATGAATCTTCAACACTAGCTACTAACGATCTAACCTGTTCCACAGGCGTATCAATTGCACAAAACTTACAAGACAAAGCACAAATCATCGCGGACTCTTGGGCTCAGAATCCATGGAAGTCGCTGAAAAAGACCGAGTGGGAATCAGAATATATTTCACTGCTGTCTAATCAGCTTGAATACAGTATGAAGAAGCTAAGCCGCCCAATGGCGAAAATCGGCCACCCAAGACCTTACTTTTCTGAGTCGTGGCGGTCAGGCACCTCTTTGGCGAATTTGAAAGCGAATCTACAAAGCATGCAAGCCCTGTATCTGGCCAACGGCAGTGGTTTGGATTCACTTTTACGAGAGCAGGGTAAGGTAGAGTTAGCTGATAGAGTTGCTCGACAGTTTGAGCTGACACTTGATACCTGGCCAGAAGAGCAGAGCCTGTTTACAGCGTTACAAACCGTCGATGGTTATCGCAATGTATTGGCTCAATACAATAAGTTAGAGCAGCTGAAGTACCTTATCCATGAAGAGGTAGCGATCGAGCTTGGAGTAGTTATAGGATTCAATGCTACCGATGGTGACTGATAAAACGCGTCGTACTTTACTCAAAGCCGCATTATTTGGTGCGGCCATGCCAATACTGCCGTTTGGTTGTGCGGCAACTGAACGACGGATACCGGCTTTAATCGGCTGCTCTATTATAGGACGGGATAAATTTGCTGCGGTCGTTGCAGACGAGCATGGTATGCCGATTTCCACATTTCCCATTCCTGAGCGCGGTCACGGTGTCGCGATAAATCAACACGGTCATGCGGTGGTGTTTGGTCGCCGTCCTGGTACCTTTTTTATGGTATTTGACTATCGTACCGAGCAAGTGATTAAACTTCAGCCTGCTTTAGGAAGCCGCCACTTCTATGGTCATGGCGTTTACTCGCACGATGGGCACTATCTGTTCGCAACGGAAGGCGAAAGCGGGACGAGTCGCGGTATTATCGGCGTTTACGATGCGCGTAACCAATATCAAAAAATCGATGAATTGTCAGGCTTTGGGATAGGCCCGCATGAAGTCATTATGATGCCTGATGGAACATTAGCGATTGGTGTCGGTGGGGTACATACTAACGGGCGGGAGCCGCTGAACCTAGAGTCAATGACACCCACCCTTAGCTATCTTTCTCAGGACGGAGAGTTGCTCGACCAAGTCTCGTTGTCCGACCATAAACTGAGCATTCGCCATTTGGCTCACGATGGATCTGAAACCGTGCTATGTGGGCAGCAATATCGAGGGGAACCTGATGAGTATCCGGCACTGATCGCTACGCATAAGCGCGGTGAAGGTATGTCTGAACTGAGAGCAGAGCCTGAGCAATGGGCACGGTTCAACCATTATGTCGCCAGTATTGCGGCAACCAAAGACTGGATTTTGGCTACCTCTCCTCCCGGGAATTGCTATGGTATTTGGTCTAAAGAAACGGGTGAACTGGTAGAACTGAACGCACTGCCTGATGCATCAGGCGTTGTTATCTATGGTGATGAGTTCCGCGTCAGTTCAGGCGCAGGTAAAGTGGTTGAACAGTTGCCGGGAGAGTTTAAGAATACCTTCTCAAGCGGAATACAATGGGATAATCACTGGTCTAGGATTAGCTAATATTCATCTGGTTTTATACTGTGCTGTAAAACAGATTGAGCAAAAGATTATTGGGATCTTGTTTTTAAATCTGCAAGACATGGGATCTTTGCCATACTTTTAATATCGTTAGATAGAGAAAGGGGCGTCTCAGTGTTTGCTAGATTAATGATAATAACAGCACTGTTAGTGCCGTTTTGCAGCTTCTCTACTACAGTTTCGTTCGATAATGCGTCAGAAACAGAGCAGAAAGGAGCGGTACACCAACTCTCAATTGAAAAGATGATCCACTATCCAGGGGTTATCGATCAGTTATACCAGAGCACCAATTATCGCCTGAACTGGAAAAACGAAAGTGATATAGAGCAATTCATCTTTCAGTTAAAACTGGTCGCGCTTGCAGATGTCACAAGAGAGTTTGAGAATCAAGTACAGAGAATTAATCAGATCAGATTTCATGGTGATAATCTAGATTTTGATCTGGTTATGACTGACTCATTACTTATGTATTTGAGCTATCTCGAGCAGCTTCCACTCCAAGGGGTTAATTGGTTGTTTGCTAACAAGACCAACGTAACACTTCCTTCTCCAAGTATCGAAACACTCTCAGTTCTTAGTAATGAACTTACGGTTGGTAAGCTAGGTAGTTTTTTGGCTAGTCTTCGTTCGCCGCTGCAAATGAACTCCGACTTTAACGCCGCTTTCTCCTCGTTGACAGAGCATACGCAATACCAGTATCCGTTATATCTGCAATCGGGTTCTCTGAAAGTTGGGGAGCCGATGAAAAATAAAAGTTGGTTGGTCGAGCGTATAGCCGTAGTGGGCGTTGATGTTAGTTATGTTTCTTTGGACAAACCGTGGTACGACGAAGACCTGGAACTGGCGATAAAAGAGTTTCAACGAATACATGGATTGAAAGAGGATGGTGTAATAGGGCCAAATACTCTACGCTGGATAAACTTTTCTCCAAAGCAACGTTTACATTTGCTCGCACTTAATTCAGAGCGGTCCAGGATCTGGGCAAAAGAGCGCGATAATGTCGTGTTTGTTAACGTTCCGGGATATCAGGTGACATATTGGCACGATGGCAGACCTCTGTTTGAATCGAAAGTCGTGGTTGGAAAGAGCTCCAGAAAAACGCCAATTATGACCGTTAACATGGAATCGGTTATTTTGAATCCAACCTGGAATGTGCCATGGAAAATCATGGTGAAAGACATCATTCCTAAAGTTAAACGCAATCCAATGTACCTGGTTCATCATAACATTGAAATTATCCGCTCCTGGACGTCTCCTGAAGTTATTGACCCGACAACGATTAATTGGGCTGAGGTCAACCCCAGAACTTTCCCTTACCGTATGCGGCAAGACTCAGGAACCAAGAACGCACTGGGGCTCTACAAGTTCTATATGCCAAATCCACAGGCGATTTATATGCATGATACCCCAAGTAAGTACTTGTTTGAGAAGGACCGACGCGCATTCAGTTCTGGCTGTGTCCGAGTGGAAAATGCGGATCAACTTGCGGAAATGCTTTTTAGAACGCAAGGACTGGAAGAGCGTTTCGCTAAGAAGAGGGAAAGTGCATACCGCTCATATAGTTCGAACACGTCAGTTCCATTAGGTGAGCGGATTCCGGTGCATTTCATCTATCAAACTGCTTGGCTGGAAGAGGGAGTACTGAATTACCGCGATGATATTTACTCTTACGATAGTAAAGGGTAAGCGAGTGTACCGCTTTGCTAAAACGTGTGTTCGAGAGTATTTTTCGCTAAACCAGCATTCAGTATTATTTAGCTGAAAAATTTTGAATAAATTTACATTGCTGAAAATTTACTTGCCGTTCAATAAGTAAACAATCTGCCGTTGTCGATTGGTACGTTCTATGCTGGTTGGTGCGTTTGACGACAGTGACTCGTTTGGTTACTTTTCACTGCTAATGGAGTTTTTAGAGCAGTGTTTCAATAATGGTAAGTCGTAATTTTTCTCGTCGTGATTTCCTTAAAATGACCGCTGGCGGTATTGTTTTGTCATCTGCTATGCCAACGTTTGCGTGGGCGTCCCTTCCCGATAAACCCCGTGTTTTGGCAATGAACAACCTTAATACAGGTGAGCAATTAGAAACGTGCTATTTTGATGGCAACGGGTACGTGAAAAAAGAGCTTCAAAGGTTAGATCAGTTCTGCCGCGATCACCGCCGCAACGAGGCTTTTCCGATGGATCGCCGATTGTTTGATCAGATCAGCCAAATTCAGAAGCTGATAGGTAAAGACTCTGAAGTTGTTGTTATCTCAGGCTATCGTTCACCTGCAACAAACACCGCTTTGCGCAGCCGTTCATCCACGGTGGCGAAGAAAAGCTTTCATATGCAAGGTAGGGCCATAGATTTCCGCTTGGATGGCGTCAAGTTGTCTACCGTTCGTGAGGCTGCGTTGAGTTTGAAAGCAGGGGGAGTCGGCTACTACCCAAGTAGTAACTTCGTTCATATTGATACAGGACCAGTGCGTTCTTGGTAAATAGCTTATTCTTGAAGTCACCTAGGCTTAGTGTCATAGTTGCCAAAGTTTAAACGTAATTTTATGTGTTAATAGGTTCTCTATGTCTCTGCAATATCAAATTGTCCCTGTGACTTCTTTTTCTCAAAACTGTTCTATCGTCTGGTGTGACGAAACAATGAAAGGCATCGTGGTTGATCCGGGTGGCGACGAAAAGCAACTTGCGATGCTAATTAAAGAGCTGGGTGTCGAAGTGGTGAAATTGGTATTGACGCATGGCCACTTAGATCATGTTGGTGGTACTCAGCCTTTAGCTGCATTGCTAGGCGGAACAGAAATTGTAGGGCCTCATAAAGCTGACAACTTCTGGTTACAAGGCCTTGAAGGGCAGAGCAAAATGTTTGGTTTCCCTCTTACGGAAGCATTTGAACCCCATCAATGGTTAAATGAGGGTGACGTTGTCACTTTTGGTAATCAAGTTTTGAATGTCATCCACACTCCGGGGCATACACCTGGTCACGTTGTGCTTTACAGTGAAGAAGCGCGCTTAGCGTTTGTGGGGGATGTTCTGTTTAACGGAAGTGTTGGCCGAACAGATTTCCCGCAAGGTGATTTCAATACATTGATCAGCTCGATAAAAGAGAAATTGTGGCCACTTGGAAACGATGTCACTTTTGTTCCTGGTCATGGCCCGCAATCTACTTTTGGTCATGAGCGCAAAACTAACCCGTTTGTTGCTGATGAGATGCCACTTTACTAATAACAGACGTTAAAATTAGTCCGGCTCGGCTGCTGCTAAGTAGCGCCGAGTCAATCCGACAAAGTCTTCTGCTTCTCTGTCTAAATCACTGGCAGAGATAAATATGTCATAACCGTAGAAATCTCTTTGATATTTCATTCGGTTTGCTAGCATAGCCTGCAACCCTTTATATTGCATGCCGTTACTATTGGTGTACGGACTTGGGTCCAACACCATATCCTCAAACTTTTCTTCACACTTATTTTGTCTCGCCCCTAAATAAAGTAATGCTCGTTGGCCAAGAAGTATCTCTGTGGCTATCCGGGGACATATTGCGTCAAGGTAAGGGGAGTAGTGTTTTAAACGGACACCAATCCAAGGAAGGGGCTGATACCAACCATCCTGCTGGTATCCACATATCCCAATTGACTCGATGTTGCGCCAGCGTACTACCCAACCACCTTTAAACAAATGTTGCTGAAAATGCGTTGCGGTTAGAGTGAAAGCGACCTGGCTTTTTTTAATCATCAGTACAGCAAAACCAACGATGGCGGACATCAAAATTACAGACAGCATGGCTTGTTTCCATCCCGGTGCCATCAAAACCAGAAAGAGGGTAATCAGAGCGACGAGCAGTAAGATGATTCTGGTAGTCGGGGAGTCAGATTTAAAATGTGAGTTCGTCAGATACAGCGTTTCCATACCATCTACCTCATTAGCAACTATCTTGTTAGATAGGAGAATAAACACACCACTGTTATGTGTGAAACTAAGTGCATCTCGTAGGAAAGAAGCCTCTGTTTTTATATCCAGTATTCAATAAGAATAAGCACAATTTGTTTGATTAAATAGTAGTCGCTCTGCACTTTGGACGCATTTTTCCTCTCGTTTAGACGCCAAAACCTACAAATTGCTTGTGAATTTTGGTATAAAACGCGCTTCAAATTTTCATCCCTGCTGAGATGCAGTGAACTGGAGAAATATTCAATGAGACTTGCTCATAAGCGTAAAGTGCAAATGAAACTGCAAAAGCGCACTAAAGCGACAGTAGCAAAGACTGCTGCGGTACAAAAACCAGCTAAGCCTGTTGCTGAAAAAGCAGCGCCTTCTGTAGCAGAAAAAACTGTTGCGGAGAAAGTAGTAGCTGAGAAGAAAGTTGCTGTAGCGAAAACTGTTGATGTTGCCCTGACTCCTAAGCAACAACAAGTACTGGATATCGTTGTGGCGAATGCGGAAGGTATTAATCCTAAAGGTATCGGTCTGGCTGCGGGTCAGGAAGAAGCGAAGGCGGCATCATGGGCTACAGGCGCATTGAAGAAGCTTCTTGAAGAAAACCTAGTTCAAAAAGAGCAGTTAGCAGGTAACAAGGTTATCTACAAAGCAGTGTAATAGCTGCTGTATATCCAAATAACTTCAGGATGGCCGATTCCTCCTGAAAAGTTACTTCGGTATCATTCTGTTTCTAATAGAAACTATCTAATACCTCGACGAATGTCGGGGTATTTTTTTAGGTTGAATTTATCCAGTTCCATTCATTCGTTCGGCTAGTCTAGCTTCGTCAAAATGCCTTTTGTCACATTTCTTTAAATACTATGCAAATTTTAGGAAAATTAACGCGTACGTATTAATCTCGCTATGAGATTTTGCTTCCAAACTAAAAGATGCCTTTTTTCAGGAGTATGTCGTGGTTTATGGAATAAATACTACGTGTTTATACGTAAGACCAATGGCTAATATCAGGTTTGTCACTAAAAGAAACTGCGTGTTCACGCCGATTTCGAAATAAACATTATTGTTACATCTTTAGCACCAAGTTACGTCAGGTGATGACAAGAGAGCGCATTGGTACCGTTTAAGAAGCGGTCAGATGACACTCATTTTGTTTTTAGTTGGTCGTAATAAAAATCCTTATCAAACGGATGATAACAATAACCTTGGTGACAAAGGACGTGAACGATGAGTCTAATCCAAAAATCTTTGAAACGAGTGCTTAAAGCGACTGCTGTAGTTGCAGCGATGACGTTAGCCGCTACTTCTGCTAATGCTGCTGATAAAGTGTACCGTCTTAAACTTGCTGAAACTTGGGGGCCTAACTTCCCAATCTTTGGTGATACAACTAAAAATATGGCCAAAATGGCAGAGGAGATGTCGAACGGACGTCTTCAAATCCGCATTGATTCAGCTAACAAACATAAAGCGCCATTTGGTGTATTTGACATGGTCAAATCAGGTCAGTACGACCTGGGACACTCTGCTTCTTATTACTGGAAAGGCAAAGTACCAAACACACTTTACTTTACCTCTATGCCATTCGGTATGCTGCCAACAGAACAGTATGCCTGGTTCTACTACGGTGGCGGTATGGAGCTGATGGAGAAAGTGTATGCTCCGCATAACATGATGTCATTCCCTGGCGGTAATACGGATACTCAGATGGGTGGCTGGTTCCAGAAAGAGATTAAAACACTGGATGATCTTCAAGGCCTGAAAATGCGTATTCCGGGTTTTGCTGGCGAAATCTTAGCGGAACTGGGAGCGAAACCAACCAACATCGCACCTGGCGAGCTATACACCTCTTTAGAGCGCCGCACAATCGATGCTCTAGAGTGGGTTGGTCCTTCACTGGACTTACGTATGGGTTTCCACAAAATCGCGCCTTACTACTACACAGGTTGGCATGAGCCAGCAACAGAGCTTCAGTTCCTTGTAAACAAGCGTACCTGGGAAAAGTTACCTGATGATCTCAAAGCAATCTTACAAGTAGCAATGAAAACGGCTGCTTACGACATGTACACTCAGTCTAAGCATGAAAGCGGTAAGAACTGGGCGTCTATCAAGTCAGAGTACCCGAACGTAGAAGTTAAAGATTTCCCGCCTGAAGTTATGGCTGCAATGGCAGAAGCCAATGACCGACTTCTTAAAAAGCACGCAGATGAAGATCCGTTGGCGAAAGAGATTCAAGAGTCACAAGCGGCTTACATGAATCAAGTACGTCCATGGACCAATATCTCACAACGCGCTTACCTAAACAGCCAGGCTGATTAGTAAGTCTATACGCTGACCAAGCTATATCGTTTGGTCGGCGATGAAGCCCAAGAAAACTTCTTTTGAAATCATAATAATGCTCCGTGAAAGAATTTGCGGAGCCCATCATACGTTCCACGGAGTTCGGAATGAGAAGTCTTATTTATATTGAGCGAATCTTTAACCGCTTCAGCGATTTTTTAGGTTGGCTGTCCAGCATCCTATTTATCATTTTGCTATTGAACGTGGTTTATGACGTCATCATGCGTTACGTGTTTAACGATGTATCTATCGCCTTTCAGGAGATGGAGTGGCACCTATTTGCGTCGGTATTCTTACTTGGTGTGCCATACGCCATTAAATCTGGCGGCCATGTTCGGGTCGATATTTTCTATGAGCGTCTGTCTTATAAAGCGCAATCCATCATCGACATTATAGGCACGCTACTTTTCCTGTTTCCTTTTTGCTTATTGGTTGCGTGGTTCGGAATCGACTTTGCTAAAGAGAGTTATGCTCTGGGCGAAACATCGGGCGACCCAGGTGGTCTTCCTTATCGCTGGATAATTAAAGCCATGATTCCAGTTTCGTTCTTCTTTATGGCGGTCAGTGGTATCGGTTTGCTGCTGCACTCTATCAATAAGATTGTTAACCCCCACCTCATCTATGCCGGTACTTCCGGTAAGTCGTAAAAGGAAGTCATTATGATCGGTATAGTGATGTTTTTCGTAGCCTTGTTTGCGCTACTTTTAGGTTTCCCTGTCGCCTTTACTTTTGGCGGTATTGCCCTGATTTTTGGTGTCTGGGCAGAAGGTATCGAAATGTTTGCCTTCATGCCATATCGCATTCAGTCCATCATGCAAAATACGGTATTGATGGCCGTACCTCTGTTCGTGTTTATGGGGCTGGTTTTACAAAAAACCAAACTGGCAGAGCAGCTGCTTGAATCAATGGGGCGCTTGTTCGGTGGCGTTCGTGGCGGTATCGCAATTTCGACGGTACTTGTAGGTGCTTTGCTTGCAGCCTCAACTGGTGTTGTTGGTGCATCTGTAGTAGCGATGGGCTTAATCTCGCTGCCAGTAATGCTCAAATATAACTATGATAAAGGGCTTGCCTGCGGAACCATCTGTGCGTCCGGTACGCTGGGGCAAATTATTCCGCCGTCTATAGTTTTAATCTTGTTAGGTGACGTGCTCGGTGTACCCGTTGGTGACCTTTTCCAAGCCGCAGTATGGCCGGGTATAACACTAGTCGTTGCGTATGTTATCTACATTCTTATCTACGCAAAATTTAATCCCGAGGCTGCTCAGCCTATTGAACGTGACGAATCTGTCAGTCGACAAGAGGAAGTCATCAGCGCGCTGAAAGCCGTGCTACCACCACTTGCGTTAATCGTAGTCGTATTAGGTTCTATCTTTGCCGGTGTTGCTACACCAACAGAATCTGCTGCTCTGGGCGGCGCGGGTGCAATCGTGCTTGCACTGCTATACAAGCAGTTCAGCTGGTCTATGGTTTATGATGCTTCGAAAGAAACCGTAAAAGTAACGGCAATGGTATTCGCCATTTTGCTCGGTGCGACTGCGTTTTCAATGGCCTTTACCTATACAGGTGGTGACTACCTGGTTGAAGAATGGATGCTCAGTATTCCTGGTGAGAAGTGGGGCTTTTTGATCATAACTATGGTCGTCATTTTGATTCTGGGTTTCTTTATTGATTTCGTAGAAATCTGTTTCATCATTGTTCCTATTATTGCCCCTGTTGCTGAAACGCTGGGCATCAATATGACTTGGTTTGCGATTCTCGTAGCAATGAACTTACAGACATCCTTCTTAACCCCGCCATTCGGATTCAGCTTGTTTTACCTGAAAGGGGTGGCACCTTCCGGCGTCACAACGCGTGATATCTATAGGGGGGTAATGCCGTTTATTGCTATCCAGATTGCTGTACTTGCGTCACTACTATTCTTCCCAGGCTTCTACGGTATGGGTTAAAAAGAGATTTTGTGAACTGAGAGTTTCCACCTTCTGAAACAAGTTGTTAAGCTGTTTGTCAGTTGAGCGTTCGGCAGCGGTTTCATGGAGTGAAGGGATGCCTCTCAAAGCAAAATTAATTCTGCTGGCACTGATACCTGTGGTATTGGTGTCAGCCAGTATCAGTTGGATTTCGATCTACCAGGCAAAAACTCTCGGCCAGCGAGAGGTAGAACTCTTTCAACAAAATCTCATTCAATCAAAAGAAGCAGCACTGAAAGACACAGTGAATGTTGCTTTTGACTCTATCTCACATATCTATAACGACCCGACCATCGAAGAAAGTGTTGCCAAAGAGCGTGTAAAGGCGATTTTGAATCGTTTAACTTATGGCTCAGATGGCTATTTTTTTGCTTACGACAAATACGGTACTAACCTTGTTCATCCTGCCCAACCGAATTTGGTGGGACAAAACTTATTAGGCCTAAAAGATGAGAATGGCGATCGGCTCATCGAAGCTTTGCTGTATCAGGCACAATCCGGCGGTGGGTTTCACCAATATTTGTGGCAAAAACCGTCGACAGGGGAAGTTGTTCCTAAGTTGAGTTATTCAGGGTGGTTAGACAAGTGGGAATGGATGGTTGGAACCGGATTGTACATTGAAGATGTGAGCCGTGAAGTCGCAACTATGCGCGCAGCTGTAAATAAAAATATTGAAACTACTTTTTTCTCGGTGGTTATAATTCTGGTCGTGACGGTCGCGGTAATTATTGTGCTCACTCTTGCTATTAATCTGCATGAACATCGTTTGGCCGACAAGAACCTTAAAGAACTCGCCCATAAAACCGTGATGTTTCAGGAAGACGAGAAAAAGCATCTTGCTCGTGAGCTACATGATGGAATTAACCAGTTGTTGGTTTCCAGTAAATGCCATTTAGACCTGATGAGTCATCGTCTGGAAGATGAAAAACTCAAATTACATTTAGAGAAATCCCAACGTTCATTACTCACAGCGATTAACGAAGTCAGGCATATTTCTCATCAGCTACGACCTAGTGCACTAGATGATATAGGCTTAGAGGCTGCACTGACGACCTTACTTCAGGATTTTCACTCACATTCCGGTATTGATATCGACAGTCATTTTGATACCCAGCAACAGCGTCTGAGCTCTGAAGTGGCTACGACTCTTTATCGTATTGCTCAAGAGTCGTTAAACAACATCGAGAAACATGCAAAAGCAAAGAAAGTGACGGTTACTCTGCAAAAAATGGGCAATATGCTCCAATTGCTGATCCGTGATGACGGGATAGGTTTTATTGTAAACCAGGCAGTACATCGTCAGGGAATAGGGCTCCGCAATATGCAGGAGCGCGTAGAGTTTATAGGTGGCGAGTTTGAGCTTATCAGTGAGCTGGGCCTCGGGACGGAAATTACAGTGCTACTGAATTTGGATGAATTAATTTATGGGTAAGATTAGTGTTCTGATCGTCGATGATCATCAGGTTGTAATAGATGGCTTTCTGGCTCGTTTGGAATTGGAATCCGATATTGAAGTTGTCGGTACTGCTAGCAACGGAATGGAAGCCGTAGAAATGGCTAAATCGCTTCAGCCCGACGTTATTCTGATGGATATCAGTATGCCTATAATGAACGGGATAGAGGCGACGGGTATCATTAAAGAGGAGTTACCCGAGAGCAGAATTCTGATGTTAACCATGCATGATAATCGAGAGTACATCATGAAGGTCATGCAAGCGGGAGCAGTGGGTTATATGCTCAAAGAGATCTCAGCAGAAAAAATGGTGCAAGCGATCAAAACCGTGAATCAAGGTTCGACATATTTTTGCGAGTCGGTCACGCAAACACTTTTCACTCAAGAAGTTGCGCCTGTAACTCAAAGACCTAATCCACTGAGCCGTAGAGAAGAAGCCGTTTTGAAGCTTGTTGCACAAGGTCATAGCAGCAAAAAGATCGCTTCACTGCTGAATATAAGTTACCGGACGGTAGAGACTCACCGTCATAACATCAAACATAAGTTAGATCTACATTCGACGGCTGAGTTGGCGAAATATGCATTTGAAACGGGGTTAACGTAAGAAGGCATTGTTGAAAAGTGCCCGCTTGATGCGGGCGCTGAGATTTGTAAAGAGTGCGTAACTATTCTGCTTTAGTGATGCTGCCAATCTCAAGCATTGGCGCTACATCAATGTCTTCAGCGTTCATCATGGTCGAGATACGCTGTACAGAAGATAAAAGAAGAGATTGTTCCCATTCTTCCAGCTTCTGAAATCGGTTAATGAAGTGTTCTTGCAGAGGGGTAGGCGCTTGTTTCAGAACCTCTTGCCCCTTTTCTGTCAGTACAGCATGTACTTTTCGTTTATCTTCGACACTACGACGTCGCTCTACAAACTGATTACGCTCTAATCTATCTAGAATGGTTGTCGCCGTTGCCTGACTCATATTGGTATGGCTAGACAGCTGCTTGATAGTAACGTTGTCTAGTTCGTCGATAGCACGCATTAAAATCAACTGAGGTGCAGTCAGACCAGACTCTTTGCTCAGCTTTTTAGAATGTAAATCAATAGCGCGGATGATCTGACGAATCGAGACCAATACTTCTTCGTATTTTTCCAATTTATTCATCCAGTCTGTAGTAACAATTAACTAGGCGACACTAACTCAAAAGCCTTGTTATTTAAAGCTCTGTATTAAAAATACCTCGATAATCTTTCACTACTCGCTCGGGTGTTCTAATTTGTTTGTATACTCAAATAAGCGGCTTGTTGAGCTCACTTTGATATCGATGTCAGAGCAACTAACACACCAAGACTTAGAATTATTATAGCAACAATTATTTGTGGTCTAATTAATAAAGCAATCAGTCGCACTGTTTTGGTAGGAAATTTCTGATGTTAGAGTAGTAAATTAGGTTTTTTTTCGCGTAATTCTAGACAAAAACACCTCAAATGTTAGGATCTTAGGCTTTAAGAAGATGTGAAGTGTATCGTGTTCGAACTATTTTTCTGTTTGATGCGTTAGAGATTACAAGAGTTAAGAGAGGGACCATGACAAAAGGTGTAGATAAGTACAGTATCGACAGTACTGACTATACAGTGGGTCAGGATAACGTTCAGAAATGGGGCTTTGATGTTCACAACCCTGTTTTTGGCATAAGTGCGGGCTTTATTGCGCTGTTTCTTGTTGCCGCTTTGGTACTGGATGCACACACTGCTAAGACGGTACTTGATGGGATCAAATGGCAGATCATTGGCACATTTGATTGGTTGTTTATTATTTCGGGTAACATTTTCGTTATTTTCTGTTTAGCGCTGATTGTTTCTCCGCTGGGCAAAATCCGTTTAGGCGGCAAGGATGCGGTATCTGATTACTCGTTCATGTCTTGGCTTGCAATGTTGTTTGCTGCAGGGATGGGTATTGGACTTATGTTCTGGAGTGTTGCGGAGCCTGTGGCTTACTTCACCGGGTGGTATGAAACACCACTTGGTGTTGAAGCGAATACACCGGAAGCAGCAAGACTGGCACTTGGTGCCACTATGTTCCACTGGGGCCTTCACCCTTGGGCAATTTATGGTGTAGTAGCTCTTTCTCTGGCATTTTTTTCCTATAACAAAGGACTGCCACTGTCGATGCGCTCGATCTTTTACCCGTTACTAGGTGATCGTGCATGGGGTTGGGCTGGACACATTGTTGATATTTTAGCGGTATTGGCTACCTTATTTGGTCTGGCGACCTCGCTGGGTTTAGGTGCACAACAGGCTGCGAGCGGTATTCATCATGTGTTTGGTATCGACTCGGGTATAGGTCTTCAGGTTGTCGTGATTACAGTGGTTACACTGTTGGCGGTGATCTCAGTGGTACGCGGTATCGATGGTGGTGTGAAAGTCATCAGTAACATCAACATGATCGTGGCTTTCTTGTTGCTGATTTTAGTCGGTTTGATTGGTTGGGCGACGACGCTTGGTTCGATTCCGACGACATTAATGGCGTACGCAGAAAATATTATTCCACTAAGTAATCCGTTTGGTCGTACCGATGAAGCGTGGTTCCAGGGGTGGACTGTATTCTACTGGGCTTGGTGGATTTCATGGTCACCATTCGTTGGTATGTTCATCGCACGTGTTTCTCGTGGTCGTACTGTTCGTGAGTTCATTACTGCAGTTCTTCTAGTACCTACTGCGGTAACGGTTGTTTGGATGTCAGTGTTTGGTGGTCTCGCGATTGAGCAGGTCGTTGATAAAGTCGGTGATCTTGGCGCAAATGGTCTGACCGACGTTTCACTAGCAATGTTCCAAATGTTTGATTCACTGCCATTCGGTCATATCTTGTCAGTCATTGCGATTGTTTTGGTACTGGTATTCTTCATTACCTCTTCAGATTCAGGTTCGTTGGTAATTGATAGTATTACTGCTGGCGGTAAGGTAGATGCACCGGTACCACAGCGTATTTTCTGGGCAGTAATGGAAGGGGCAGTTGCAGTTGCTTTACTTTGGGTCGGTGGCTCAGAAGCAGTTCAGGCTCTGCAAGCTGGTGCTATTTCGACGGCATTACCTTTCACTGTTATCCTGCTTGCAATGTGTGTCAGCTTGCTGATGGGTATGAGAACCGAGCGTCAGTAAACAATACCGTCCGTACAAAATTGTAAAAGCCAGCTAAGCTGGCTTTTTTGTGCGAATTTTCTGACGCAGACAAAATAATGACGCTAATAATCCTATTGTTTACAAGGGCTTATGCCAGAACCTAAAGTTGTAAAATTTAGTGAATAGTTGTAGGAATGTGTGTAATATTCACGCTCCTTGGTTGTCCTCCCATTTTAAAAATAAATATGAAACTTTCACTAAAACAAAAGCTTATTGGAGCGAGTCTGTCCGCTGTTGTCGTAATGGCTGCAGCGCTTACTTGGTTGTCGGCTGGTCAATTGTTTGATCAGACTTCTTCAGGTGTCTATTCCCGGGCACAAAGCCTGAGCACTGTCGCGTCAGAAGGAATTTCTGACTGGGTTACGATCCGTAAAGACATTGCTAGTGCATTTAACGATTACTCAACTGAGCAAGATGTTGTACCGTTCTTGCAGCAAGCACGTAAGGCGGGTGGTTTTGATGACATCTTCCTTGGTACGCCGAAAGGCGATATGTTCCGTTCTCACCCTGAACGTAATCGTGCGGGTTATGATCCGAGAACCCGTCCTTGGTATAAAGATGCTAATGCAGCTGGTAAGCAGATCATTACTGAGGCTTATCAGGATGCAATTACTAACGCACTGTTAATCACGATCGCTGAACCAGTAATGAAAAATGGTCAGTTTGTTGGTGTAGTGGGTGCAGATGTACTTATCGATCAGCTTATCAATGACGTGATCAATTTGGATGCGGGTAAAAATGCCAATGCAATGCTGATTGATATGAATGACAGTACTTTCCTCGCGCATCCCGACAAAAGCTTAACACTAAAACCTATCACTACCTTATCAAAAGACTTTTCAAAACAAGCTATTGAGCGTGCTGCTGATGAAGCCAAAATTGAAAGCACGACCATTAATGGCGTAGAAAAACTGTACTTCTTCCACAAGGTAGAGGGAACACATTGGATGTTCGCGATAGAGATGGATCGCGCAACCGAAGAAGCGGCGAATACAGTGCTATTGCGTGATTTGCTGATCACTGCTGTGATGATCACTATCGCTGTCATCGCTGCTGTATCTTGGCTGGTGGGTTTCTTATTCCGCGACCTAAATCGTGTATCACAGGCACTAGAAGAGATTGCTTCTGGTGAAGGTGACCTGACTCAGCGTCTTGAGCCGCGTAGTGACGATGAAGTGGGTAAGTTGGCTGAAAACTTTAACCGTTTTGTTGGTAACATGCATACCATGGTAACGAAACTAAGCCATGTTTCTTCGTCTTTGTCTGAACAGGCTCGTACAACAGCTCAGCAAGCAGAAGAGCGTAGTCAGCGTATTTCTTACCAGCAAGATGAAATCAACATGGTTGCAACGGCTGTTAATGAAATGGCTGCAGCGACGCAAGAGATTGCAGGTAATGCAGACAGCACCGCGAGTAACTCGGAAGAAGCAGTACAAGCCTGTTCTCACGGTTCTAGCCAGGTGTCACAGACGCAAAGCTCTATTCAGAGTCTTGCACAAGAAGTTCAGGTCGCGACTGATGTTATTCAGGATCTGGAAGCGCACGGAAACAGCATTAATGCGATTCTTTCGACCATCCAGGGTATTGCAGAGCAAACTAACTTACTTGCGCTTAATGCGGCTATTGAAGCTGCCCGTGCCGGTGAACAGGGGCGTGGATTTGCAGTTGTTGCCGATGAAGTGCGTGTGTTGAGTCAACGTACACATGCTTCAACGAAAGAGATTCAAGAAACAATTGAATTGTTGCAGGGCACAACAGCGAAAGCTGTAGGGATTATGGGTGATAGCCGTCGTTTGGCTGACACCAGTGTTGATGACGCAAACTCAGCAGCAGTAAGTCTGACTCAGATTCACAGTGCAGTAGAGCAAATCAGCGACATGGCGACGCAAATTGCTTCAGCAGCGGAAGAGCAAGCGTCAGTTACTACTGAGATCACTCGTAACACCGAAGGCATCCGTGACGTTTCTAATGAACTGGCTACAGAAGCTCATCATGCCGCTGAGCAGGCCGCTCAGTTATCTGAGCTGTCACACGAGCTAGAACAAGAGATTAAACGTTTCAAGCTGTAGTTAATAAAGCTTTAGAAACGTAATTCAGAGTGAAATACGTTAACTGCGAAAATCAAAAGGAGCCGTTTGGCTCCTTTATTTTTTCTTTTACTTTAGCGTTATTTACAGCCAAAACTCACTGATGGCCTGACTATCACGATAATGATGAGCTATCTGTGCCTGAAACAGCTCAGCAGTTGCTATAGCATCCGTCAGGGCATGGTGAGGGGTGTAATCAGGTAAGCCATAGCGGCGTCGTGATTGTGCCAGCCTTAATGACTCCGGTTTTTTACCTTTTATCTTGTCCCACAGGCTACTGGTGAGATTTTTCTGAATATCTTCCTCAAGTTGCAAGGTATCCAGTACCGGGAATTCAATCCCTTCTCCGATACGATCTCTGAGTGCTTTATCAAGAAATTCCCGCTCAATACGGCGGTAATGCACGACGACTATTTTGCCACTCAGGCAAGGTAGCAGTTCGCCGAGAATATCGCCTAAATCCGGCGCGTCGATAAGTTCGCTATGCGTAATACCATGGATGATGACAGAATCTTCATCCAGTTTTTGTTTGGGTCTCACTTTCCAATGGCGGGATTCTCGCAAGTAAATCCGCTTTAAATTGAAAGGGACGAGACCGATAGTAATAATATCGTTTTCATCCGGGTCCAGACCTGTGGTTTCAAAATCTATCGCAACGAAATCCACCTCAGAAAGCGGCGTATCAGGCGCGGGCAGACCAGCGCTATAGTAGGCGACTAGATTTTGATCAGAAGTCAGCGCAAGCTTTTGCTCAAATTTAGAGTTCCATTGAATACTTGGTTTTTGAAAGAGCTTTTTCAACATGATAAACCTCACTGAAAGCTCTTGTTCGCTTGATAGCGGAATTTAAGGAAGTTCTGGCCGTTACTCAGGTTTTGGAATGCGTCCTTTAGGTTTCTACGTTCAAAATCGGACAAGCTCTCCGGCTCGATGTTGTTGTCCGGCTCAATACCCATCTCAACATCATAAGCCTGATGTCGGATCCTGACCATAGAGATAAACTCCAATGCGTCCTTTAGGTCCTGAGCTCGTCCTTTCGGCAAAATACCCGCATCTATAATGTCATCTAAGCGCTCGAAGGAATTTTGGGCACGCGAGCCAACAGCAAGTGCATGGACACGGATTAAGTCGACTAACGGAGCTGTACCACGACGTTTCAAGTTTATGGAGTTTTTATGCTGGCCGTCTTTCTCAACCACAAAGCTTTTGAAGAACCCGAGTGGCGGTGTGCGGTTAAGTGCGTTTCGCGCCAGACATGCGAGGAAACGATTGTTTTTACGTGCGCGACGCACAATGAAGCTGGTCAGTTGCTCTGCCCATTTCAGGCGACCGTAGACACCATCTAGATCGAAGAAAATGGAAGCGTTAAGCAGGGCTTTCGGGTTTGGGTCATCAATCCAGTCTGCAAAGCACTCTTCCCATTCTGATCGCGTCATGCGCCACATCGGATTGGTTGCCATGATATCGCCGGTACAATATTTGTAGCCACAAGCATCTAAGCCATCGCTGACAAATTTGGCTAGTTCTTCAAAGTACTTACCGTGTTTTTCTGCTTCATAGCTTTCGTCGAGAATGATTGCATTATCCTGATCTGTTACTAGAAGTTGCTCATCCCGACCCATCGAGCCTAAAGCGAGGTAACAGTATGGAACCGGTGGTGGACCAAGTTTTTCTTCGGCCATTTCTAACAAGCGTTGTTTGAAACTGCGGCCAATCACCGACATAGCAGTGCCTACCATGTGTGAGTTTGCGTCTTCGTTTACTAATCGAACAAAACTACTCTTTACTTCCTCAGCGACAGCAGCAAGATCTTCAATCGATTGTTGCTGGAAAATACTGCTCACTAACAGAAGCGAGTTTTGTGATTCATAGCGAACAATATCTGTCGTTTCAATAATTCCGATAGGCTGCTGGTTTTTGACTACAGGAAGATGGTGCACGTTGTAGCGCAGCATAGTCAGCATTGCTTCATAAATGTAAGCATTGTGGTCGAGCGAGATGACTTCGGTGGTCATCGCAGTAGAGACTTCATCTTGTGGTGATAGCCCTTCTGCTAATACCCTGGTACACAAGTCTCTGTCAGTAATAATACCTAATACCGGAGATTGCGGGTCATCTTCATCTCTTACAAAGTCTGGATCGATGACGAGCAGGGCAGAGACGTTCTCGTTTGCCATGATTTGCGCTGCTTGCTGTATTGTCTGGCCACGCTCAATGGTTGGTGTATCGCCGGTCAATAACGTCTTTACTTTCGAAGTTGTGAGATCATTGGCGTCTTTGTTCTCAGAAATTGCCTGGCGTAAACGCGCACTGTCTTCTACCTCAACAAAGTCGGCAAATGTGTCGAAATTGTCGTATAAATCCTGGAAAACATCACCAGGGATACAGTAGAGCAGAGTATCTTCTATCGCCTTGACTGGGAAACGAACCTTGTTGTTGGTGAGCAGGCCCATTTGGCCGAACAGGTCACCTTCATCCAGACGGTTATAGAGCTCACCTTTACGTCGGTACACTTCCACAACGCCACTGCGTACTACATAAAGGTCTTGAATGTCATCACCAAAATGGATTATGGGGGTATCTTGTCGGTAGTATGAGATCTCGACACTTTCCGTGACTTTACTTAGCTTTTCTTCAGGGAGTTCATTGAAAGGGGGATACTTGGCGAGAAAGTTAAAAATCTCAAGTAGCTCTGCATCCATCTGGTTGCCTTTTGATTTTCAGGTAATAAAGTAATCTTAACTTAGTTTTAAAACAGAGTCTTACTCGATTGCTGTTTTGGGGTATTAATCATAAGATTCTGACATCTGGCACGACAGAGCAATGCCATTCGTCTAATATCGAATTAATCTAGTGGGTACAGAGTTTTTAATAACTCTCAGAAAGGATATCGAATGTTGAGAAGTTTATTACTTGTTTCACTGTTAGCTGCTCCTGCCTTAAGCAGTGCTTCTGAATTGGAACAGGCTGAGAGATTTGGGTATGAGCACATTCATCTGAACATTGGTGCTGGCACAACAGACAAAGAGTGGTTAGAGAATTCTAACGTTACAACCATGGTTTTAGGTGGTAACTATCTGTATACGAATAACTGGCTATTTAACTTTGATTATACGGCGCAATTTTTTCATCCTGACACTTACACTCTGCGAATCGACCGCTTAACATTTGGTGGTGGTTACCGCTACGGCTTGGCACCACAATTTGATATATACGGCCTGTATCGATTAGGTGCGATAAAAGCAAAAGCGACCGATAACGACACAGATAAAGCCCTGGTATCAGACACCGATTTTATTCATGCTGCTGTTATTGGCGCGAGTTACCTGCTACGCGAAAACTTTATTGTAACTGCTGAGGCCGAAGCCAACCGCAGTGATATTGTTGATGAAAACAAAATAACCGTCGGTTTCAACTACCAATGGCATGACGTTATAGGTACGGGGCTTTACTACCAGTATCGAGATACCGATTATGCGGGAGCAAGCTCAGATTACATCAACGAGGTTGGTTTGAGTCTCAAGTTTCTTTACTAAGCGTGCGAACATCAGCGAAAAAACAAAAAAGGTCAGCGAGTGCTGACCTTTTTCTTAATGTGGGGCTACAGACTAAAGAACCGCTGCAATGCCTTTACATAGAGGGCCCATGTTTGACTTAGTCATACCAGCCACACTGATTCGGCCTGAGCCTACGATGTAAATAGCGAACTCTTCTTTCAGACGGTTTACCTGCTCTTTAGACAGACCAGAGAACGAGAACATGCCGTTTTGACGTTCGATGAAGCTGAAGTCTGCGTCTACGCCTTCCTCTTTCAGTGTCGCCACAAACAACTCACGCATCTCCTGGATGCGGTCACGCATTTCTGCGACTTCCGCTTCCCACTCTGCGCGAAGCTCAGCGTTGTTCAGGATGTGTGTAACCACTGCGCTACCGTGAGCTGGTGGGTTAGAGTAGATAGAGCGGATGATCGCTTTAACTTGCGAGAACGCTGTTGTTGCAACTTCTTCAGTTTCAGCAACAAGAGTGAAAGCTCCTACACGCTCGTTGTACAAACCAAAGTTTTTAGAGAACGAGCTAGCAACAAGGATTTCTTTGTTGTATTTAGCAAAAGTACGCAGACCCGCAGCATCTTCCTCAACCCCTTTCGCGAAACCTTGGTAAGCGAAATCAAATAGCGGCAGTAGTTTTTTCTCTGCAACTAGCTTAGCCAGTGTTTCCCACTCATCTGCTGTTGGATCAATACCCGTCGGGTTGTGACAGCAGCCGTGAAGAAGAACAATATCACCTTCTGATGCAGCTTGAAGGTCGCTAAGCATTGCATCGAAGTCTTTATCTTTAGTTTCAGCATTGTAGTAGCTGTATTGTGCTGTTTCGATACCAGCAGCAGTGAAAACACCGTTATGGTTTGCCCAAGTCGGGTTACTGATCCAGATTTTTACATCGCCTAGCTGACGCTTAATGAACTCGCCTGCTACACGCAATGCACCTGTACCACCAGGAGCTTGAGCTGTTTTAGCACGCTTGCCTGTAACAACTTCTGCGTTATCACCGAATAGCAGTTTTTGTACTGCCAGAGCGTATTCCGCTGTCCCTTCGATAGTTAGGTAAGATTTGGTTTTTTCAGTTTCAATCAGAGCTGCTTCAGCTTTCTTTACTGTTGCAAGAACAGGGGTTTCGCCTTGTTCGTTCTTGTAAATACCTACGCCAAGGTTGATTTTTTCTGAGCGAGTATCTTTTTTAAATTCTTCAGTAAGACCAAGAATAGGGTCGGCCGGAGCGGCTACTACTTTTTCAAACATAATCTTCATCCATGTTAATCGAAGGGTGTGCTCGTATTTATACCTTTCAGCATTACTTGTTACAACACTTAGTGTTAAGAAAACTTAAAAAAGATGCGATTTGAAATTGAAATCTACGATAAGCCAGACTTTTACTATGCAAACATAGCTGATAAAGACAGTTCGACGCGCGCTTTATCTCGAATTGGCGTTAAATTACCCATCTAATGCAATCGTTTTCTTTGTGGGCTAGGTTAAGCGTTGTTGTTACAAAAAGCTCACAAATTTTTTGTCCTGATTTAACAAATAGCCATTGTTGGCTCTATACAAATGGCGGTATAGGAATTGACACCGGAACATCAAATAAAGATGCAATCAATCTTCATTTCTTATTCATCTTAATAACCAGTTAATGCTGTATTTTTCAGGTTTACATGCATTGGGTTAAATATCCGAGCTGATGGTTCATTTTCTACATTAATATATCGGATGTGATAATGGATAAGGTTAAATAGAGGGGGGCTGGAACTTACCAAACTTAACAGGCTACAGTCGTACAGAACAACGACATTCGTTGTACCGAGTGGAGGGGTGCACCATCATCACTTACTCAGATTGCGGACTCAATGCAAATAGCATAGCTAATCATCGAGTTGAGACACTAGTTCGTCGACAACGATGCACAGAAAATACTTTTGATCTGTCAGCTAGTCTTACTTTTCTTCTTCGTCAGCACCTTCTTCATTAAGGTGTTTAACAATTGCCTCTTCAGCGTGTTCTTTTGTCGCTTCTTCACCCGGAGGCACGACGAGATCCGCTGTTTTGTGTACGCCCATTGCGTCTTCAGCTATATGGAGCCAATCGGGGTGCCAGTAATAAGGATTAGTGGCTCCGGGATGATCCCAGCTATGAACGCCTTTATGTGCACCTCTGTAAGAGAGGTCATCCATGGTAAACACTTTCATGACTTCCTCCAAAAAATTGTCATTCCCTTGAAAGTATGGAACATAATTTTGTATTTAGGATCGGGAATTTGTAGTACCAAGTTTGAGTAATTACCTTGCAAGAACGAGACGCACGATATCAGTATGTCGGCGCGAAGTATGCTAAGGTGCACTCGAATGTGGAGTGAGAGATAGATGAACCGATACCGTCAATTAGCAGAGCTATTTAAGAGCCAGATTCAGCAGAATACCTGGAGGGCGGGGGAGAAACTGCCCTCTGTGCGTGCCACTAGCCGCAGTCATTTAGTAAGCTCAGGTACAGTTTTGCAGGCCTACCAGTTGCTGGAAGCCCAAGGATGGGTAATGGCCAAGCCTCAATCTGGCTATTATGTTACCGCAGAGTTAGAACGCCTAGAGCCAACCTGTGCAACAAAAAATGTCGCTCATTCTAATATTAATGATGAATTGTATACGTATCTCAAACAGCAAGGATTGCCCAATGCTGTTCGGTTAGGCTCTGCTTTTCCTGATCCTACTCTGTTCCCGTTAGAAGCGCTTAATCGCAACCTCGCTAGTTCCGGACGTAAGATGGCACCGGAAAGCCTGCTTGATAACTTGCCCCCAGGCAGTGAGTCATTACGCCGGCTCATAGCCCAGCGTTACATACAGCAAGGTATATCGACTTCACATGATGATATTGTGATTACATCCGGGGCATTAGAGGCGCTTAATCTGAGTTTGCAAGCGGTTACCCGAGCGGGAGATACGGTCGTTATGGAATCGCCAGCTTTCTACGGCGCTTTGCAGGCCATCGAACGTCTCGGACTGAAGGTAATAGAGGTCCCTGTTGATGCTCAGAAAGGGCATGGCCTAGAAAAATTAGAGGCGGCATTTAGCAATCATAACGTTCGGGCTTGTTGGTTGATGACCAACTTTCAGAACCCTACTGGTATTTCGCTTTCTGATGAACAAAAGAAGCATGTAGTCAGATTAGCCGATGAGCACGACGTGTTCATAATCGAAGATGATGTGTATTCAGAGCTCTATTTTTCTGAAAATAAGCCCGCGTCTTTGAAAAGCTTCGATAAACAGGAACGTGTACTTCATTGTGCTTCATTATCAAAGAGTCTTTGCCCGGGATACAGGTTAGGGTGGGTAGTGAACAAGCGCTTTAATGAGCAAATTCAAAAGCTTCAACTTGTCTCTACTTTATCCGGAAGCGCGCCAATTCAGCAGGGTATTGCACATTACCTGCAAAATGACAGCTACGATAATCACTTGCGAAAGTTACGTAAAGTCATGAAGCAGCGTCAAAGTAGATTTATCGAACTATTAGAACAGTATTTTCCCAAACAAGTGCAATATTCGATCCCTGAAGGTGGCTATTTTTTATGGGTGAAGCTACCTGATGGCGTTGACAGTAAGGCAACTTATCAGGCTTTATTATCACAGCAAATAACGGTTGCGTACGGGAATCTGTTTTCTACGGGTGCAGATTATAGTAACTACCTGAGACTCAATACCTCGATGTCAGTTGATAAAGATATAGAAAGTGCCATTAAGAAAATTGGTGAGTTGCTGACAGCTGTTTAGCTGTTTTTCATCAAAACTGTATCAGTTCGTTTGGCTTAGAGTGTGGTTAAATCACTGCAATAACAATTTCCTGGCTAGGAGTGATGATGAAAAAACAGTTGGTAAAGGATGAGTTAAAGCTGATCGTGGTGGCGATATTTAGCGCATTTTTGTTAGTGTTCGCTCACCTGATTTTATCGAAATCTTTTGCTCATTACGCCTGGGTGGAATACACCGCTGCGGTGATTCCGTTCGTGATATTTGGCCTCTGTTTTGTCGGTGTGAAATACGCGCAGAAAGCTGACCAGGAAGAATAGATCAACACGCAGACAAAATAAAAGGCCTCCACTAGGGAGGCCTTTTGCTATTTGTATCACTTACTTCTTTATCACTAATGTGTGATTAGAAGTTCGCTGAGCGAGGAGTACGTGGGAATGGGATCACGTCACGAACGTTGCCCATGCCTGTTACGTAAGAAACCAGGCGCTCGAAGCCCAGACCGAAACCAGCGTGTGGCACTGTGCCGTAACGGCGTAGGTCGCGGTACCAGCTCATGTGCTCAGGATCGATACCCATATCACGCATACGTGAATCAAGAACGTCCAGACGTTCTTCACGCTGAGAACCACCGATGATTTCGCCGATACCAGGTGCCAGAACGTCCATTGCCGCAACAGTCTTACCATCGTCGTTCATACGCATGTAGAATGCTTTGATGTCTTTCGGGTAGTTCTTCACGATTACTGGTGCTTTGAAGTGCTCTTCAGCCAGGTAACGCTCATGCTCAGAAGACATATCGATACCCCACTCAACAGGGAATTCGAACTCACGACCAGAATCCAGAAGGATTTGGATTGCGTCTGTGTAGTCTACCTGCGCAAAGTCAGAAGAAACGAACTGCTCAAGACGAGTTACTGCTTCTTTGTCGATACGTTGTGCGAAGAATTCAAGGTCATCACGACGCTCTTCCAGTACAGCTTTAAACACGTACTTAAGCATGTCTTCAGCAAGTTTTGCTACATCGTCTAGCTCAGCAAACGCAACTTCAGGCTCAACCATCCAGAACTCAGCTAAGTGGCGGCTTGTGTTTGAGTTTTCAGCACGGAAAGTAGGGCCGAATGTGTAAACTTTGCTTAGTGCACAAGCGTAAGCTTCCGCGTTAAGCTGGCCAGATACCGTCAGGAATGTTTCTTTGCCGAAGAAGTCTTCGTTGTAGTCCACTTTGCCTGCGTCTGTGCGAGGCAGGTTTTCCATGTCCAACGTAGAAACGCGGAACATTTCACCAGCACCTTCAGCGTCAGAAGCTGTGATTAGCGGAGCAGATACCCAGAAGTAACCTTGCTCGTGGTAGAAACGGTGAATTGCTTGAGATAAACAGTTACGAACGCGAGCAACAGCGCCAATCACGTTAGTACGTGGACGAAGGTGCGCTACTTCACGTAGGTACTCGATTGAGTGACGAGTTTTCGCCATCGGGTAAGTTTCAGCATCTTCAACCCAGCCAACAACTTTAACGTCAGTTGCTGCTAGCTCAAAGTCTTGGCCTTTTGCAGGAGACTCAACAATCTTACCAGTTACTTCAACAGAGCAGCCGGTTGTTAGCTTTAGCACTTCGTCTTCGTAATTATTAAGATTACTTGGGACCACGGCCTGAATCGGGTCGAAACAAGAGCCGTCATAAATGGCAAGGAAAGAGATTCCAGCTTTGGAATCACGACGTGAACGGATCCAGCCACGAACAGTAACTTCACTGTCTACTGCTAGCTGACCTTTCAAAACGTCTGATACAGGCGCGTAAGTCATGTTTTCAATATTCTCCATAGAGGTATAAATTCAACTCAATGCTACTAAAGCCCTTGTTTAATCATGTTTTTGTTTAAAAAACAGGCAAAGCACTGAGTTGGGTAGAATTTCACAGATTCAACGAGACATATTACCTGTCAATTCGTCAGCTTCAACCTTTATATTCACTTTAAACGTCAGAAAAGGCTTATTTCGCCTTCGTTTGTTGTTCTGAAAGAGTGAATTGGTTAAGTAAATGCTCTAAACGCTCCGAAAGTGATTCTAAGTCCACGCTAATATCTCGCGTGTGAGCAGCTGACTGAGAGGTATCATTCGCATGGAGAGTGATTACGTCTATTTTAGATTGAATATGCTTACTTACATCTGACGTCGCCTGGGTTTGATGTTGAATGCTTTCCGCATGCTTGAGAACCTGAGACATTTCACCGACCACATTTCTCATTGTCCCAGATAGTGCTTCAACATCAACAGAGCGTTGGTGGGCAAACTGACAAACCTGATCCACAGAGGCAAGTGATGCTTCGCTACTTTGCTGAAAGTGAGAAATGATAGTTTCGATGCTATTGGTTGCCTCTGCAGTGCGAGAAGCTAGATTGCGCACTTCTTCAGCTACAACGGCGAATCCACGGCCTTGGTCGCCGGCACGGGCGGCTTCAATTGCTGCATTTAGAGCCAACAGATTAGTTTGTTCCGCAATGCCTTTAATTACGCTGAGAATAGAAGAAACTTCGTTCGTACTTTGGTTTAGCGAGTTAATCTTTTCACGTACCTGATCGATATCACTGACTAAATTCTTAATATCTTCACTCACATTGTGAGCCTGATCGGCACTGTGTGTGGCGACTTCTACGGTATGGTTCACCAAAGTGGTCGCATCAATCGTAGCGTGCTCAACAACACCTTGCTGCTGCAGCATGTCGGCGATGTTGTTTTGAACTTCACTGGTTTCGCTTTGCTGGTTGTTGGCAGCCTGATCAGTAGAGTGCGCTACTTCAGTCAGACGACCGGCCGAGCCTGAAACAGAGTGTGCGGTTTCTTGTACTCTTTCCAGGCTCTCCACTACGGTATCCATAAAAGAGTTAATCGACGTTGAGAGTTGGCCGACTTCGTCGTTCTGTGTTTGTTTCAGGCGGTGAGAAAGGTTTTTGCTTGCACTGACGTTCGACATAAAGCGTGAGGTTTGCTGAATTGGGCGTACGATAATTTTTCGGATCAGGCCTACCGTGATTAAAAAACCAATCAGCGCGATAGCAGACATAATACCTATAGCGAACAAGGCTTGCTTATTGATCATTGAGTCAACGTGGTTGGTGTTGTACTCCAGACGAATTGCACCGAGTACTTCTCCTTCAGGTGCCATATGGCAGGCAACACAGTTGGTGCCGCGATAATTGTTACTTGATTTCATTGGGAGCGCGACGACAATGCCTTGTCCCCAGTCTGCTTCGATGGGTTCAATAACCAGTTCACCGTTTAGAGCACGGTGATCGATTTCATCCACCGGTTGCTGATCAGAACCGCCTTCACCGTACAGTTTCTTTACCGCGTCTGCACGAAGCACCCTGACTTGCTCTATACCTTCCTGAGCAAGTGCTTTTTCACGGAGAGTATCTTTCTGTGCCATTGTGCCAGTTAACATCATCATGTTAAGACTATCAAAATAGTTACTTGCTTTATCATGTAGCTGTTCACTTAGAACATCATTGATTAGAGTTTTTTGTTGGTAGTGTTGATAGGCAGTCGAAACAGCGAGTACACAGCCGAATACAACAGTAAGTGCGAGCAGAAGCTTAAAAGTAATTGTAGAGCGCATATTTTTATTAGTGTAATTGGAATAAACCGCACAATATTAATGTTGATAACACGGGTTTGCGATTAACCAGATCAATGACTGTGACCACACTCATGTTGTGGATA
This sequence comes from Vibrio sp. B1FLJ16, assembly GCF_905175385.1. Classification (NCBI taxonomy): domain Bacteria; kingdom Pseudomonadati; phylum Pseudomonadota; class Gammaproteobacteria; order Vibrionales; family Vibrionaceae; genus Vibrio; species Vibrio sp. B1FLJ16. Next base: position 1,781,374 of record NZ_HG992749.1, on the reverse strand, counting down.
TGTAATTGTGATGTGAGTATCATGTAATCAAATAATTGGCGGATGACAAAAGTTTGACGGCGCAAGCCGCGGGCGGTGAAAAATGCAAAGGGTTTATGGCTCAATCGGGGGAACTAATGCTTGTCTCTTGGCTGCGATTTCCTTAGTATGTCGGGTCTTTTTTAAAGCCTGAGAATCAAGATGAAAACAGAGTTGTACAAAGAGTTTATGTTCGAAGCGGCACACCACCTGCCACATGTACCTGAAGGGCATAAATGTGGGCGTTTGCACGGACACTCTTTCCTTGTTCGTCTTTATGTAGAAGGTGAGGTAGACCCGCATACGGGTTGGGTTGTGGACTTTGCAGAAATCAAAGCCGCTTTTAAACCAATTTACGATCGTTTAGACCACTACTACTTAAACGATATTGAAGGTTTAGAGAACCCGACTAGCGAAGTGCTAGCAAAGTGGATTTGGCAGCAACTCAAACCAAGCCTTCCGTTGCTAAGCAAAGTTGAGATTAAAGAGACCTGTACCGCGGGTTGTATCTATAAAGGCGAGTAATCGCGGTGAACACTTTTACCAATCTTAATAAGCAGAGCACTTACTTATCTGGGTTGGTATTAAACAAAGGCAAGCCTCGTGCTTGTCTTTGTTGTATCTGTAACCGTGAAAATGACTTAGGCGGCCGTTCGTCCAACAAAAAAGCCCAAACAAATTGTTCGGGCTTGATAAAAGAGAGTAGGGGTTAGGGCTAGCAGATAACTTTAATTGCCAGTCCACCTTGAGAGGTTTCGCGGTACTTCGCGTTCATGTCCTTACCAGTCTCTAGCATGGTTTCGATAACCTTATCCAGAGATACAGTCGGAGCTGAAGAACGACGCAGTGCCATACGGGTCGAGTTGATCGCTTTCACTGCTGCGATACCGTTACGCTCGATACAAGGAACCTGTACCTGACCAGCTACCGGGTCACATGTCAGACCAAGGTTATGCTCCATTGCGATTTCCGCCGCCATACAAACCTGTTCTGGGCTACCACCCATCAATTCTGCTAGACCAGCAGCAGCCATCGAACATGCCACACCAACTTCACCCTGACAGCCAACTTCTGCGCCAGAGATAGATGCGTTACGTTTGTACAGACCGCCGATTGCACCAGAAGCAGCAAAGTAACGGATGTAGTCTTTTTCAGTAACGGTTTGGATGAACTTATCGTAGTAAGCCAGTACCGCAGGGATGATGCCACACGCGCCGTTAGTTGGTGCAGTTACAACACGACCACCGGCTGCGTTTTCTTCGTTTACTGCAAAAGCAAACATGTTTACCCAGTCAACGACGGACATTGGGTCATTGGTGGTTTTTTCTGAAGTGAGCAGTTGTTGACGAAGTGCAGCTGCGCGGCGAGGTACACGTAGCGGACCTGGCAGGATACCTTCTTCATTCATACCGCGATCCATACACTCACGCATTGTGCGCCAGATATTCGCAAAGTACGTGCGAGTTTCTTCGTCAGAATGAAGCGCTTTTTCGTTCTTCATTACCAACGTACTAATAGACAGACCACTTTCGCGACACTGACTTAGTAGCTCTTCCGCTGAAGTGAATTCGTAAGGTACTTTAATCGGATTCTCAACTTCTTTACCGAAGCTTTCTTCGTCAACGATAAAGCCACCACCGATAGAGTAGTAGGTTTTTGAGTAGGCTTTCTCATCGTCAATCCACGCGTGGATTTGCATACCGTTTTCGTGAAGTTCCAGGTTAGTTTTGTGGAAGTTCATTCCACCTTCACGCGGAAACGATACTGTATGACAGTGCATGCCAACAGGAAGACGCTCAGTTTCTTCTACGCGAGCAATAAAGCCCGGGATAGAATCGATATCTACTTTCTCAGGGGAATTACCTGCAAGACCCATGATGATAGCAATATCTGTGTGGTGACCTTTCCCTGTCAGTGATAGTGATCCATAAACGTCAACGGTGATTTTAGTGATGTCACGCAATTTTCCCATTGCGCGCAGATCATCAATAAACTCTTTACCCGCTTTCATTGGGCCTACAGTGTGTGAGCTTGAAGGTCCAACACCGATTTTATAGATATCAAAAACACTAATCATATCGATTACCTCAGAAGAAAGCCTCCCAAGGGGAGTTGGGAGGCTTAATTTTTATCGTTATATTTTTAAATTAATCACGCTGATATTTCAGCTGAGATTAAAGAGCGCCGTAGATTACAGAACTAATCGCTGCAAGACCACAGATAGCTGTGAAAATTTGCACAGGTGCTGAAGTTTTGTACTTCGCCATTGCCGGAACTTTTTGCATAGCGAAAACAGGCATCAGGAACAGGATTGCCGCAATCATTGGCGCACCCATAGTTTCGATCATGCCCAGGATACTAGGGTTAACGATAGCAACGATCCAGGTAGTCACTACGATGAAGATCAAAGACGCTTTTTCGATCTTGCTTATCTGGGTGTTAGAACGAGACTTGATTAGACCAACCAGACCTTCATGAGCACCCAGGAAGTGACCAAAGTAGCTAGAAGTGATTGCTGCAAACGCAACCAGCGGACCTAAGTAAGAGATCAGCGGAGACTCATGAACGTTCGCCAGGTAAGAAAGCACAGAGATGTTTTGTGACTGTGCAGTTGCCAGTTGCTCCGGAGACAGAGAAAGAACGACAGAGAACACGAAGAACATAACGAAGCCCATTAGCATCATCGCTGCGCCACCAGTGATCGCATCAGTTTTCTTCACTGCGTCATCACCGTACACACGACGTTGTTCTTTAGAGAACTGCGAAATGATAGGGCTGTGGTTGAATGAGAATACGATGATTGGAATTGCTAACCAAACGATAGAAGGCATTTCACCCCAGTTTGGCGCTACAGACATCATTGATGTGTTCCAGTCAGGAATCAGGTAGAAAGACAGTGCCAGCAGGATGAATACCAGTGGGTAAACCATTGCTGATGTTGCTTTCAGCATTAGCTCTTTACCAAATACCACACCCGCTGTCATAGCAGCGATAAGTGCACCAGACAGTAGCCAACGAGGAATTGACTCCATGCCCATTTGGTTAACCAGGAATGAATCAACCGTGTTTGTAATACCAACACCGTAGATAAGTACGATTGGGTAAATAGCAAAAAAGTAAGCGAAAGTAATAAGGTTTGCGCCAGTTTTACCGAAGTGTTCTTCTACCGTGTCAGTGATATCTGCTTCTGGGTTCTTAGCGGAAAGAACGAAGCGGGCAAGAGATTTGTGTGCGAACCAAGTCATTGGTGCTGCAATTAGGGCTAGGATAACTAATGGCCAAAAACCACCTGCACCAGCTTTAATAGGAAGGAATAGTACACCTGCACCTACTGCCGTACCGAACAGAGACAGACACCAGGTGAAGTCTTTGTAAGAAAACTTACTAGACGATTGTGCGGTTTCAACCGCTGAATTAATTGAATTCATTTTACGTTTACTCATTTTGGGAACAGGAAATAAGTCGGTCGCAATTTTGCAAGATTTTGCATTTGGAAAATTAGATCTAGGTCATGTATTGATTTTAGCTATTGAATGATATGTCAAAAACCTGTTTTTAATCACGAAAATGATGTGCTACTGGTGATTATTGCTAATGCTTGGGATTAGTAAATATAATCTGAAAGGTGGATTGTGTATATTTTGTTCTCTGCAAACGCTTGCTTTGGGGATCGACAATTAAACTAATCTGAACGGTTCGGTATAAGGTGCTGGTTTATTAGACAAATATTGTTGTTCTTACAGAAAAAATAGCAGTAGGTCAGTGTGAGATGATGTGCTTTTGCATGGATTCGATGATTTGAGCAGTCATGCCCCAAATGAAGTGCTGGCGGTAGGGAATCGCAAACACGCGGTGACTGGTTTGTTTTAGTTCAAATTTAGAACTGTAGAGCTTATCCGGATTCAAAATATGATTGGCAGGAACTTCGAAGACGTACTCTACCTCATTTGGGTCTATATGAGTGGTGTAGTCCGGAGAAACAAAAGCCAAGAACGGGGTTACATTAAAACGGCTAATAGTAGGCAGTTTAGGTAACTGGCCAAATACGCGGATGCAACTATTATCGATTCCGACTTCTTCTTTCGTCTCCCGGAGAGCGGTATTGACCAGTTGAATGTCTTCAGGTTCGAACTTACCACCCGGAAAGCTAATCTGTCCCGGATGATGACGTAAATGTTCTGCGCGTTTGGTTAAAATTACCTGTAGCCCTTCTGGTCGTTCGACAAAACCAATCAACACCGCCGCGTCGCGTAAAGGCTTTCCCTTTAAAAAGCTAAAGCGGGCAAGTGATTCCTTGTGATAACCGGTAGGTAACTGCAATTGAAAGTTTTGCAGCAGCTTAGTTTTGTCGATAACCAAATTGTGTCCTTTAACCTAACATCTATTGTCTAGCGTCTGTTTATAAGTATATAGAGGCTTGGCTCTGTGGCTCAACTTGTAATCAAGATTATGACGATACTCTAACGTAGTAATTTATATAGTTGTACAACATTGGCATACACTGTTTGTTCTAAGAAAAAACGCCTCCATTCTTGGAGGCGCTGAAACAAGGTTGAAGATAAGATTGCTGGGTTATTTTAACGCCGGCAGTATTTTCGAGAGCTTATCCAGTGTCTCCTGGTATTCAGCAGCGCATTCACTGTCTGCGACAACACCACCGCCAGCCCAGGCATACAGGTTACCGTTCTCTGCAACCAAAGTGCGAATGGTAATACTGGTGTCCATGCGACCATGGCGGGAAATATAGCCAATACTGCCACAGTAAGCATTGCGGCGATGAGGCTCTAACTCTTCAATGATCTGCATTGCACGCACTTTAGGAGCGCCGGTGATTGAGCCGCCAGGGAAGCACGCCCGCAACAAATCTGTAGGACTGTACTGTTTGTCCAAATCGGCGCGGATAGTGCTCACTAGGTGATGAACGGCAGGGAAGCTTTCAATATCAAACAATTTAGGCACATGAACACTACCCGGCGATGCCACTCGGCCAATATCATTCCGCAATAGGTCTACAATCATCAGGTTTTCAGCCTGATCTTTCTCTGCGGTTTGTAAATCGTATGCGTTCGCCTCATCCTGTTCAGCATCCAAGCTGCGTGGTCGTGTACCTTTGATCGGCTTTGTCTCGATGACACGATCTTTAAGCTCTAAAAAGCGCTCTGGCGAGATACTTAAAATTGACGACTCAGGCATGCGGATAAAGGCAGAAAAAGGCGCCTTATTAGCCGACTCCAGCTTCAGGTACGCTTGCCATTCACTGCCTGTATATGGTGCATTAAAACGCTGAGCTAAGTTAATTTGGTAGCAATCTCCACTCAACAGGTAGTTCTGAACGCAGTCAAAGCGAGAGGCATACGACTCTTGAGTCATGTTCGATTGCCAAGGGCCACTTAAAGAGAACTCAGCATCTTTGCGTTCTGTCTGCTCATTAAACCAATCCCAGGCTTGCGCAATGTTTTGCCCGACCATAACGGCTTTTTTAAGCTTATGATCGACAACGAACGCCCACTCATAGAGTCCAACGGCCATATCGGGCGTCTGCAGATCTTTCTCCGCGAGCTCAGGCATAGTTTCAACGCGGCGACCTAAATCGTAGCTAAAATAACCCAGTGCGCCACCAACAAACGGCAGATCCCATTCTGAGTTGAGCTCTATACCCGGCAGCCATTGCTGTTGCAACTGATCGAGCAGGGTAAACGGGTCATCAGCTGACACATACTCGTCAGTGGGTGTTTTGATATGAGTGTTATTGGCAATGGTTTCTATCGTCGCTATCGGTTTAGCAACAATAATATCGAATCGACTGTCGATATGAGTCTCTGATGCTGAGTGTAGCAACATGGCCCAAGGCTGGTGCTGAATACGAGAAAAAAGGTGAAGCGCTATGTCTGGTGCGTAATCCAACGCTTTAAAATCAACGAATTGATTATCCATGTTGTTCATTTGTTTAAATTGTGACAAAGAGATCGTTCACTGCATGGCATGTCATGGGCAGCAAGAGTATCATATTCCTCGGTATAGCCAAACTTCCTCTACACAATGGTTCCTGGGTAGGTTTGACTATACAGCAGGCGACTTCAGCAATTCGTGTGTCGAAATCAGCCATTCGACGATTGTTTACAAATATGTGTTTATAAAAATGAAGCTCAACAGAGCAACTCGCTCAACAAACACGATTGAAGTTAAGCCACTATTGGAAGCATAACTATAACGAGGCATGTAATGACGGTAATTCGCAAGCAGGATGTCATCAGCAGTGTTGCTGATGCGCTACAGTACATTTCTTACTACCACCCGCTAGACTTTGTTCAAGCCCTTGAAAAAGCCTACCACCGCGAAGAGAGCCAAGCCGCGAAAGACGCGATTGCGCAGATTTTAATTAACTCCCGTATGTCGGCAGAAGGCCATCGCCCAATCTGTCAGGATACGGGGATTGTGACCTGTTTTGTTAACATCGGCATGGGTGTTCAGTGGGACTCAACGGACATGACGGTTCAACAAATGGTGGATGAGGGTGTGCGTCAGGCTTACACGAACCCGGATAACCCATTGCGTGCGTCGGTTCTGATGGACCCTGCTGGTAAGCGTATTAACACCAAAGACAACACACCGGCGGTCGTTCACATTAACATGGTACCGGGTGATAAAGTTGAAATTCAGATCGCTGCAAAAGGCGGCGGTAGTGAAAACAAAACGAAGATGGTGATGCTAAACCCATCTGACGATATTGCCGAGTGGGTAGAGAAAACGTTACCTACAATGGGAGCAGGTTGGTGTCCACCGGGCATGCTGGGTATTGGTATCGGCGGTACGGCTGAAAAAGCAGCCGTACTGGCAAAAGAATCTTTGATGGAGCACATCGATATTCAAGAACTTATCGAGCGTGGCCCACAAAACGCAGAAGAAGAACTTCGTCTTGATATCTTCAATCGCGTGAACAAACTTGGTATCGGTGCACAAGGTCTTGGCGGTCTGACTACTGTAGTTGATGTTAAGATCAAAACAGCGCCAACGCACGCAGCTTCTAAGCCAGTGTGTTTGATCCCGAACTGTGCAGCGACTCGTCACGTACACTTCACGCTAGATGGTTCCGGCCCGGCAGACTTAACGCCGCCTAAGCTAGAAGAGTGGCCAGATATAACGTGGGAAGCGGGCGCGAATACTCGTCGTGTTAACTTAGACGAAGTGACACAAGCAGATGTTGAGCAGTGGAAGACCGGCGAGACGGTTCTTCTTTCTGGTAAGATTCTTACTGGTCGCGATGCGGCACACAAACGCATCCAGACGATGTTGCAAAATGGTGAGGGTCTACCTGAAGGCGTCGATTTTAAAGGTAAGTTTATCTACTACGTGGGCCCTGTCGACGCTGTGGGTGATGAAGCCGTAGGTCCTGCTGGCCCGACAACGTCGACTCGAATGGATAAATTCACTGACATGATGCTTGATGAAACTGGCATTATGGGCATGATTGGTAAAGCGGAGCGCGGCCCTGCGACAGTTGAATCTATTAAGAAGCACAAAGCGGTTTACCTAATGGCGGTTGGCGGTGCGGCTTACCTGGTTGCGAAAGCGATTAAGAAAGCTCGCGTAGTTGCGTTTGAAGATCTGGGTATGGAAGCGATCTACGAATTTGAAGTGGAAGATATGCCAGTTACTGTGGCTGTGGACTCGAATGGTGTGAATGCCCACCAGATCGGTCCGGACACTTGGAAAGTGAAAATTCAAGAGATGGAAGCATAATGTAGATGGCACTTTGCCAACACCTCAATCGTGAGAATGTGACAAGGTGCTGATTTACCTAGCAAACAATTGACAAAAGTGCAGCGCAAGCTGCACTTTTTGTTTGTATAATGTAGATATCAACCTTAGCGCATAGCTACAGGCGTTATGCAAACAATGATTAGGAGAGGGCATGACTCGCTTTATTAAATTTCTACAGATTCTTCTTGCTGTTGTGGTGGGTGGCTTTATTGGCTATGACATGGTTCTTCGCGGTATCAGTATCTTTAATGAAAAATATGTCGTTATCACCTCGGTGCTATGGGTGTTGGTTGAGATTGCTCTGTTTGTAATCTACAAACTGATTGAAGATGACTAGGACGTTCAGGCTAGAGTTGCTTTAGCGGTAGTCAGAATATTGAAGCCTCTGAGTGTACTCAGAGGCTTTTGTGTTTCTGGTTATTTAATTTTGTTCATCTTTGATTAAGGGATGTAAAATTAAACTCATATTAACTTTATATCGTGAAACGTGGTCAAGGTGCGATATTCTCAGCAATGCCACTAATGCTAGAGATAGAAAACATGAAAGTTTCTATTTAAATCGAGTTGGCACAATAAAAGAGATAATAAAAATATGAAAAGCATAACCAGAGAAGTGAATGATTTTATAAGCCGTGGTCTGGATTCGAATGTTCGAATTGCCGTTACAGGTTTGTCCCGGGCAGGTAAAACCGCCTTTATTACTTCTTTGGTTAACCAACTTCTCTACACCGCTACGCATGACAATTTACCCTTGCTCAGGGCTGCGAGAGATAAGCGCCTGATTGGTGCTAAGCGTGAGCCGCAGTCTAATATGATGGTCCCTCGTTTTGCTTATGATGAAGCGATAAGCCAACTGCATGCGACTCCACCTCATTGGCCTGTACCGACACGCGATGTGAGTGAAATTCGCTTATCACTTAAATATAAGCCCAACAAAACCACTAAAAAGTTGTTGAGCAAAACCGCGGTACTTAACGTGGACATCATCGATTATCCGGGGGAGTGGCTGCTTGACTTACCTTTGCTGGATATGGACTTCACCACATGGTCGAAAACGCAGTTGAATGCACTTAAAGGACAGCGTCACGAGTTGGCTAAAGCGTGGCTTGCTGAACTGGAAAGCCTCAATCTTAATGAGAGTGTCAATGAAAAGCAGCTTGAGAGTATTGCTCATACGTACACAGAATACCTTCATGCATGTAAAGCGGCAGGACTGCATTGGGTACAACCGGGTAGGTTTGTATTACCTGGTGAGCTTGCTGGTGCGCCGGTACTGCAATTTTTCCCCTGTGTGCTTGAAGATGAAGCTAAACCAGCTAAAGGAAGTAACTTAGCGATGCTTGAAGCACGTTTTCAGGAATATCAGCAAAAAGTGGTTAAGGCATTTTATAAGCATCACTTTGCGACTTTTGACCGTCAGATCGTGCTGGTGGACTGTTTACAGCCTTTAAATGCTGGAGACGAGGCGTTTCATGATATGCGTCAGGCGCTGGAGCAAATCATGCACAGTTTCCGCTACGGACGCAGCAGTTTTTTGCGCAGGCTGTTCTCGCCGAAAATCGACAAAGTACTTTTCGCTGCGACCAAAGCGGATCATGTAACGCCTGAACAGCACCCCAATTTAGTTTCTCTGCTTCAGCAAATTGTACATCCTGCCTGGCAAACCGCAGCGTATGAAAATATTGAGATGAGCTGTATGAGCATTGCCTCAATTCAGGCAACGACGCCGGGGTTCATCGCCTCTGGTGATAAAACAATTCCTGCGTTGCAAGGTACAACACTTGATGGCGAACCAATGACGATGTTCCCGGGAGAGGTGCCGAAAAAATTACCGAGCGCTGCGTTTTGGCAAAGCAGTGGTTTTGATTTTACCTCTTTCCGTCCAATACCCTCGGCCAATGATGAGCCAATGAACCACATACGTTTAGACAAAGCACTGGATTACCTGATCGGAGATAAGTTGAAATGAGTGAATTTAAACAGAAGCAAGTATTCTCCGATGATGGTTTAAAGAAAGAGCAAGACATCGAGTTGGAGGAACTGACGGCTCAGAAAGCTTTTAGCGAAGAAGAAACTTTCGTTCCCGTTAAGGTGCAGGAAGAAGAGCCTGAAACCGAGCAGGAGTTGGAGCTTGAGCATGTTATTCGTCCGAAACCTGGTCGAAAGTGGTTAGCAACGGGCATGCTGGCAACATTTACGGGTCTTATCGGCTGGCAGGCGGTGGATTCGATCGTTACTGCAGTGCAAACATCCGACTGGCTGGCATTAGGCTGGACAGGTTTTATCTCGACCATCGCGCTGTTTGGTGTCGGAGCACTGAGCAAAGAGTTGTGGAAGCTTCGTAAACTTAGAAATCACTTCAGTATTCAGGAAGAAAGCGAGCTGCTGTTACACAGCGACAGTGTCGGAAAAGGTGAAGCGTTTTGTGAAAAGGTGGCGGCGCAGAGCGGTATTTTAGCGGAGAATCCAGGTTTTGACCGCTGGAAAAACAGCATCAACCCAGCTCATAGCGATGCGGAAATTCTGGATATGTACGACTCGATGGTCGTTAGTCAGCAAGACAAACTCGCAACTAAAATCGTATCTCAGCATGCTACTGAGTGTGCTGCATTAGTGGCTGTTAGTCCTCTCGCGATTGCAGATATGCTGTTGGTTGCGTGGCGCAATTTCAAGATGCTCGATAACCTGTCAAAAATTTATGGTATTGAGCTAGGCTATGCATCGCGGATTCAATTACTTAAATCGGTATTTGTCAATATGGCGGCCGCTGGAGCCAGTGAGTTGGCGGTTCATGCAAGTATGGATTTGATGTCTATGGATCTTGCCGGAAAAGTATCAGCACGGGCAGGGCAGGGGCTTGGAGTCGGCATTATGACTGCGCGCTTAGGTTTAAAAGCGATGGCGCTGCTGCGTCCGCTCCCTTGGAATCCTGAGCGTCAGGTCAAACTGGGAACCATTCGTAAAGCGGTAGCGGCGAAAGTTGCATCAATCACGATGAAACGTTAACTAATAGAGATAGGATTGCTTGACGCCATCACTGGCTTGATAGAAACTACTGTCAACTTTTCCTGACAGTTTATGAATTGGGATATTTTCAGTGCGTCTTGAAGTCTTATGTGAAGATAGACTCGGGCTTACCCGAGAACTGCTCGATATTTTAGCGTCTAAGAGTATCGATTTACGCGGTATCGAAATCGATATCAGTGGCATTATTTACCTGAATTGCCCGGATATTGATTTTGACACCTTCAGCGAGTTAATGGCCGAAATTCGTCGTATTTCGGGCGTAAAAGACGTACGTAAAATCCAGTTTATGCCAATGGAACGTCATAACACTGAATTGCTTTCTCTGGTAGATAATCTGCCAGATCCAGTATTTGCTATCGACCTCAAAGGTGCGGTGGATATGGCCAACATGTCTGCATTATCTTTGTTGGGTTTGCACAAGCAAGAAGTCATCGGCACGCAGATTGGTACTCTACTGCCAAGCATGCAGTTCTCACGCTGGTCAGAAGGTGTGAATGCCAGAACTCGTGAAAATCTGGTTATCGAAGGCTTGGATTATATTCTCGAACTAATGCCTGTATATATCAAAGATGAAGCGCAGAATTCGACATTAGCTAGCACCTTAATTACGATTCGCTCCAGCCAGCAAGTTTCGAAAATTGAAGAAGCTGTGCCGCTGCATAACCCTCTTGGCTTTGAACATTTTGTTGGGTTATCCAATCGTCATAAGGCGCTGATTACTCAGGCTAAGAAGTTGTCTGTTCTCGACCAGCCATTACTGATTGAAGGTGAAACAGGTACAGGTAAAGAGATGCTGGCAAAAGCATGTCACAGCCGCTCTGGTCGCGCGAGCAAGCCATTCCTTGTACTCAGTTGTGCGTCTATGCCCGACGATGTGGCTGAAACCGAGTTGTTTGGCCATGCTCCGGGGTCTTTTAATCATGAGCAAGGGCATAAAGGTATTTTTGAGCAAGCGAATGGCGGCACTGTTTTCTTAGATGAAATCGGTGAGATGAGCTCCCACCTGCAAATCAAGCTGCTGCGTTTTCTTCAGGATGGTAACTTCCGCCGTGTCGGCGCTGAAGATGAAATGCATGTTGATGTCCGCATTATTGCTTCTACAAAACACAACCTTGCTGAGCTATCTGAAGCCGGTATGTTCCGCGAAGACTTGTATTATCGCTTGAATGTACTGACGCTGAGTATTCCTCCTTTACGTAAGCGTTCTAATGATGTCGCACCGCTACTGGAGTTGTTTGTTACTAAACACTCACAACAACTGGGTATCGACAAGCCTGAACTTGACGAAGGCCTGGTGGATGCACTGGCAAATTATCAATGGCCGGGCAATATGCGTCAGCTAGACAATATGGTACTGCGGGCCTTGACTGAGATGGATGACAATCTATTAAAGGCTGAACACTTCAATTTGCCTCAGCCACAGTCTGTTAGCGGTAGTGCGACGATTAACATCGATGGTTCACTTGATGAAATCATGCGTGATTACGAGTCACAAGTATTAGAGCGTTTGTATCAGTCTTTCCCGTCGAGCCGTAAGCTGGCTAAGCGCCTGAATGTGTCACATACCTCAATTGCTAATAAACTTCGCGATTATGGTATTCGCAAGAATTAATAAGAGTAACGAAAGTTGTCATTAGTCATGGAAGATAAAAGCTCATCAGTCGCAGTTCATAAACTGGACGGCGGATTACTTCTGCGTACGGCTGAAATTGCTGACGCAGATATGATCGCTGACTACTTTAAAGCGAATCGTGAGTATCTCAAACCGTTTGAACCTACCCGAGAAGAGGCATTCTTCACAGTGAATGGTTGGCTGCAAAGGCTGATTAAACTCACTGAGCTACACCGTTTGGGATTGGGTTATTATTGCCTTCTCATTGATGCGAAAACTCAGCGTATGTTAGGTACGATTTCATTCAGTAGTATTACACGATTCCCGTTTCACTCTTGCAGCGTGGGTTATTCTCTCGCTCAAGCGGAACAAGGTAATGGTTACATGAGTCGGGGCCTGAAAATGGCATGTGACTATATGTTTGACGTACAAAACATGCATCGGATTCAGGCTGGTTATATGCCGCATAACAAATCCAGCGAAGCCGTTCTTGAACGTGCGGGATTTATCAGAGAAGGTTACGCCAAGGACTATCTTCTGATAGATGGTAAGTGGGAAGACCATATCTTAATGTCTCTGACTAAACTTAACTGGCAACCTAAGGCGTAATGATATGGACAGGTTAGAGAAGCAACTCAAGCTTTTGATAGAACTGGATCAGTTGAAAAGCGTGCTGCGCCGCACCCGCGTTAAAAGCGCCGATGGCCGACTGGAAAACAGTGGTGAACACAGCTGGCACGTTGCCTTAATGGCCGTTTTGATGGAAGAGCACGCCAATGCTCCTGTTGATATTTGCCGTGTGATGAAAATGCTGTTGATCCACGATGTTGTTGAGATCGACGCGGGTGATACCTTTGTCTATGATATCGCTGCTGCAAAGGAGCAGGCGGAGAAAGAAGTCAAAGCCGCAGAGCGTTTGTTCGGTATGTTACCAGGTGAACAGGGCGATGAGCTTTTAGAGCTGTGGCATGAATTTGAAGCTGCGCAGACTGATGACGCGAAGTACGCGAAAGCACTTGACCGGTTAATACCGATGCTTCTTAACTATCACAATAATGGTCAAAGCTGGAAAGAAAATGGCGTATCGCGCGAACAAGCGATTACTATAAATAAACGAATTGAACTTGGCTCTGTCACTCTGTGGGACAAAGCCAAAGAAATGATTGAAGATGCCACCGAGAAAGGTTGGCTGAAGTCGTAATAAAGGAGACTTGATGTCTTATTTGCCTTTGGACGAATACCAAAGAAAATGGATTTTTACTCACCAGTCGATGCCGGTGCCGGAAGAAGACTTAGCGCAGATCAAGCCAATGAGTCAGGCGCGTTCTGCTCAGTTCTGGAAAGAGAATATTAGTGCGCAAAGCCCTGATATGGACCGCTTGAGCTCTCAAGATTGGCCAATGAACGAGTCCAATTGGTCAGACACTGTTGACTGGATGGTCGCATGGGAGTCGGATGATCCTGAAATGCCTGTTGATGTGGAAGCGCACATAGATTGGCAAGATGATGTGACGGTTTATTTCTGTTACGAGAAATATAACGTTATCGAAACTAAATGGTCGATCTTCAAAAAGCACTGGAAGAACTTCCTCTTCTACGATGATGGTCCAATGCTACTTGGTCGCCGCCGATCTCAAGCGCTTTGGTTCGACTCAAAAGGTAACGTTAAGCTGGGTGAACGCCAGTAAGTTGCTTAAAATTAGAAATATAGATAAAGCCACCAATCTCAAGGTGGCTTTTTATTGTTTATAAACTTGATAGGGGACTTAGAACCCCACTTGCTCCCCGCTCTATAACGTGAGTGTAAATTTGTGTGGTCTTTACATCTGAGTGGCCTAACTGTTCCTGAACCGTTCTGATATCGGCTCCTGACTCAAGTAAATGCGTTGCAAAGCTATGACGAAGAGTATGGCAAGTGACCGTTTTTGCTATGCCTGCTTCTTTTGCTGAATGCTTAACTGTTCTTTGAATAGCACTCTCATTGATATGATGCCTTCGCAACTGGCCAGTTTCTCGATCCACACTGAGCTTGGCGGATGGAAATAGAAAGTGCCAATTAAAGTCCAGTTGAGCGTCAGGGTACTTACGCTGTAGCCCTTCCGAAATAAAGACACCAGCATAACCAGGAACGTGCAGGTCCTTTTGATAATAGTTTCTCGCTAAAACAATTTGAGCTTTAAGAGGGGCGTGTAACTCTTTCGCCAAGGTGACTGTGCGGTTCTTTCCACCTTTGCCTTGCCAAATCCGAATTGCGCCATAATCAAAGTCGATGTCCTGAATTCTTAATCGCAAGCACTCCATCACTCGAAGCCCCGAACCATATAGGAGGAGTGTGTGAAGCTTGTATTTTGGATCGACATGTTGAATAAACCTACGGATTTCATCCCGTGTTAATACGACGGGAAGTTTTCTCTCAGTAAGTGATTTTTGAAATTTCATTTCCAGTGAAAGAGGTGTCTTAAGAAAATCTTTGTACAAGAATACGACGGCACTAAGTGCTAAAGCTTGTGTTTTGACCGCGACTTTATCTTTGACCGCAAGGTGGCTAAGAAATTGAACCACATGTTCATCTAATAACTTAGAGGGGTGAGCAAACTCATGGAAGACGATATATCGTTTTATCCAAAACAGGTAGCTTTTGATCGTCTTGTTTGAATAATGACGCGTAAGCATATGCTCTTTTAAACTGAGTAAAAATTGGGATTTCATGAAGTGGGTAGTTGCCTGTTTATTTGTACAGTTCCATTAACTTAGCACTTCAAACCGGATTAACCTGCATTTAGCCGTCTAATTGCGCGTTCGAGCACACATAGTCATACTAATTCTCTAACTGTTTCAGATATATAACTGCTACCATCCATATTTGCTTTTGTGGGAAAGAAGGCGGTAGCATTGCCTGAAAGACGGCAAAAAGCCGTATAGAAAGCGTTATGCAACAATGAGGAACTAGGGAGTGGCAATCAAATGAGGAAAATATCTAGATCACCTTTCTTATTTAAAATAATACTTCCGAATACAATTGTGTTTGGTGCGTTGCTAATTTTCATAGCTATGCTTCCATCTTTAACCGAAAACTTGGTTAATTTAGTTTTCCTAATGCTGTTTATTGCTTCAGGATTAGCGTTAAAAAGGCACTTCAAAAACACAATTTTAGATGAGGTTTATGACTGTGGGAACCATTTGAAAGTTTGGAATAATAGTGAGTTTTATATCATTGATTTTAAAGATATTGTTCATGCGCAGTACATAACTCGGGCTGGTAATTTATTTACGGTCAATTTGTTACTTAGAGATGGAACATTTAGAGGGAAATCAGTGAGTTTTTCCGCAAAGCGAAGCAAAGGTTTCATTAATAAAAAGCATAAAGGTGTAACTGATTTTATTGAAAGAATAGATAAGGTTAAATTTCATGGCTTGGGCTGATGCATAACAAAGCGTTTAAGGCGGATTCACAACGCTTGGCATTTTTAGTTTGAATCGGCTTTAGTGTTTACGGCACAAAGGTTTAGGTTAGGTGGTTACGTTGTTCACCACTTAACGCGGCGTTATACGTAGTCAGAGGAAAATAAGAAAGAATGAATTGGATACCAGGTAATACTAAGCAGGGGACATTTACCATCGTGATTGTCATCCTACTGTTAGTGTGTATCCGAGTTGGGTTCTATATAAATGAACCAGCGGAGTACTTTTCGGGAAATCTGTTGCCCGAACTGACCGGCATGCTGATCGAGCTATGTATTATATTGTTCATCGTAGATCGATGGCAGGAACAAAACCGAATACAGCTTTTAATCGTCAAAGAGAAGCGTCTACGCGAGTACTTGATTTTTTTCTTACGACACGGATTTAAAACATTACCCCGTAAGTATCGTGTAGGTAACTTTTATGGTGAAGAACATGAACAGAACATTGAGTACCTAGACAATTTGTTCGATTTTATCAAAGCAAATGGCTTAGCTACGCAAGAGATTGATGCAATTCGTGCTCAATGTGACATTGACCTAAATACCTTTGGCAACTTGCTTCCGGTAGCATCTGAATTAACTGATGACCACTTCAAAGCATGGTCTCGTATCGTGTATTTCATGGTACGTATATCTAAAGGTTTGGGTGATGATGAAGAGAGTATTAAATACATAATCACAAATATTAAACGTTATGAAAGCGCCTCCCATGCAAGTGGCATATATGTTGGGTCAAAAAGCGTATAACAAACTGTTTAAGAGGGATTCGCAACGCGTGGCATTCTCACTATGCGTTGGTTTAAGTGATTAAGGTGGTATGCGGTAACTTCGGTATTGCGTTGCTCACCCCTTAACAGGGCGTTAGGTATCAGTGTTAACTATTAGGTGTACTATGACAAAGAACTTAAAAAGATCTATCCGAGAAAAATATAAAAGACGTGAGTCAAATCTACACCACGCTATAGAACAATACATGCTATTCGCTGACGATAGATTAAATGAATCTATCGCTGGTAAAGCTAGAGATAAACAACAGATTTTAAAGGTCATTGAAAAATGTAAGGAGCTATTAGCTGAACTTCCTGAACCAAATGAATTTAAAATAGATCAAAATATTGATATAGAAGAGTTACTTGGGGATAACAATACTGAAGAGATAATAGAGGCAGGCAAAAAGTGGTTTGCGAGCTTAACCCCAGAAGAGCTTGAAGAAATTAAAAATTATAAAGGCGAGTAAGCTACCTAACAAACAATTCAACAGTGATTCGCAACGCTTGGCGCTCTCACTTCGAGTTGAGTTTAGTGTTTACGGCGCAGTGTTTAAGTTCAGTGTATGCGCTGCTCACACGTTAATTGGGCGTTATATTTTTGAGGATACATTGGTGGAAGATATTGTACTTGCAGTCTTGGGCTCTGGTGGAATAGCTGCATTTTTTACTATGCTGTTTACTCGGAAGTCCCATGAAGACAATGTTACGTTAAAATACGTTACAGACGAGCGTCGAAAATGGCGTGAAAATATTAAAGTAATAATGGGTGACTTATGTGATGCAGTTCATGCACCGCGTTTGCATGATGTCCATATACAGAAAACCCGGAAATTAGCTACATTGCTTAAACTGAACTTGAATAATGTGTCATCAGAGTCCTTGGATCGAGATATTTTAAGGTTGCTTAATAAACTTTGTAAAAACCCACAATATATCTACTTTCAATGCTTGGAAAAGCAGATTTGCACACTACTCAAGCATGATTGGGAAAGGGCAAAATTAGAGGCTGACACGCGTTCAATATCAATAACCACTATTGGTCTAGCTTCTCTTGTCATTTGGGGTGGGTTTTCCACTTTACTCTTAGACAGTAAACTTGTGGGTAAATTACAAAGCTATAGCTTACTAGCTGGTATATACGAAGAATTGTTGATTATTTGCTTGCTCTTTGTTGTATCCGTATTTGGCACGCCAAGATTGATCAAGAAAATACAGTTGAACAAATGTAAAAATAAATACTACAAAACAAAAATATAACAAACTGTTCAAGAGGGATTCGCAACGCGTGGCATTTTCATTATGCGTTGGTTTTAGTGATTAAGGTGATATGCGGCGGCTTCTGTATTGCGTTGCTCACCCCTTAACAGGGCGTTATGTACTTTGGAGGAAAAAGTGGAAATTTGCTCAAACGAGAAATGTGGAAAGGCATTTAAAGTTTTTGTTTCTGGTGCAGGCTTTGCTGGTGGTGAAGAGCTAGAAGATATCGACTGCCCTTACTGCAAACAAACAGTTCGTCGTGAAAGGACAAGCGGAACTTATCTTGAATCTAAGCTGGATGTACATAAAGTTCTCAACGAGTCGAGCTCAATCCGTGATTTTGCGGAGGTTTTGCGTGCCATGTATCAGGATGCTCCCCGCGGTGAGCAGGTGTTAATGATTCATCTGTTTGGTATTAAATTTGGTGACGTAATCCGAACAAAAAGCATAAGTATCAGTACATTAGTCACCGAAGCTAGAATGAGCACAAACTATGTAACTGAGCTAAATAAAGGTATTGGCTTGGCTAAATATGTGCAACTAAAAGAACGTACATAACAAACAATTTAAGAGTGATTCCCCACGCTTGGCACTTTTGGTTTGGGTTTAGTTCAGTGTTTACGGTGTCCAAATTGAGTGCAGTGGTAGCGTGGCTCACACCTTAATTGGGCGTTAGCCCTATCAGAGGAAAATAATGAAATCTGCAGTATTAGTTATTGATGTTCAGTCGATTCTGTTCGACCCGGAACCTCAACCATTTGAATCACAAATCGTACTCACCAAAATTAATGAGGTTACGAAATTGGCGCGTGCTAAGTCTGTCCCAGTTATCTTTGTCCAGCACGAGCAAACTAAATCTGTTATTGAATACGAAAGTGCTGGTTGGGCATTGCAGTCCAGCTTAATTACACAAACTGGTGACCATTTCGTCCGCAAAACAACACCAGACTCGTTCTTGAATACTAATCTTCAAAGTGTTTTGAATGAACTTGATGTAGATAGCTTAATTGTGTGTGGTTACGCATCAGAGTTTTGCGTTGATACTACCATTCGCAGAGCTGCAGGTTTAGGCTATCCCGTAACTTTGGTTTCGGATGCTCACACAACTCATGATAAGGAGCACGCCAGTGGGGCTCAAATTCGAGAGCATCACAATGCCACGTTATCTAGTATTTCTAGTTTCGGTGTCAAAATCGAAGCGGTAGAGGCGCGCAACCTTTGGGCATAGGGCTAACAATCAATTTAAGAGTGATTCAGCACGCTTGGCATTTTTAGTTTGGGTTAAGTTTGGTGATTACGGTGGTTAAATTGAGTGTCGTGGTTGCGTGCTTCACACCTTAATTGGGCGTTATATTTATAGGTAAGTTATGCGATTTCAAGTAGTTAAAGAATCGGATGTAGAATTACAGAAAGAGTTTCTATTGATAGCTCTTTGGACTCCTGATAATGAGCCAAACCATAAGCCTGATATTTTGGATATTCCTCATATCAAAGAGTATTATGCAAACTGGGGCAAGGATGGTGACCTTGGTTTCTTTGCTTTTTCATCTGAAGACAAGCCGGTGGGTTTAATCCAATTACGCCACAAATCTAGCCAAACTCAAAAATATGCTGACTACCCTGAAATTGCGATTGCTGTGCATCCGGAATATCGAGGTTTAGGCGTAGCTTCTTCTTTGATGCAACACTTGGTTGAAAACTCAGTCTCGGGTTTAAGGCTTGGTGTGCATCCTCAGAATACCTCAGCGATAAAATTGTATGAAAAGTTTGGATTTCGTGTGTATGAAGTAGCCCAAAGTGGATACCCACAAATGGTTCGAGAAAAATAAATATAACAAAGCGTTTAAGGTAGATTCCCAACGCATGGCGGTTTCAGTTCAAAGTTTAGCTTAAGTGTTTATGGCACAATAGTTTAGGTTCTGTGGTGGCGTTGCTCACTACTTAACGCGGCGTTATGCGTCATTCAGAAATTTAGGAATAATATGCGAGTAAATTACGAAGAAAAAACTTTTGAAAGTTACTTCAATAATGAACTAGATTCATGTACTTCAGTTTACTTTCCTTTTGGACAAGTTCAGGAAGGTAGTATTGGCGCTGACTCTGCTGCCTTTTCAAAAAATCGACGACTATGGTGGAGGTTAGGGCACCCATTTATTTTTAGCTTACCATTTGAAGGTGTAGAATTTTCAGAAATGGCTGGCATCATGGAAAAGTACATGGGACATGAAATTAAAAATCTGCCAAATATTAAAACTAATATTTTATTTCAATATAAAAAGCCAGAATATATAGCAAGCCATTTGGGTGGTGAGTGGAAACATTGGTCTCAACCTTATTATAGGTATGATATTTATCAGAAACAGCAACTTATGCTTGAAGAGTTAAGCCAAACACTCAAAGGTAAGGCTCTCATTTTATATGCTTCTCCAGCGATAAATGATGTGGATGAGTTAGTGAAAACAAAGCAACTAAGAAAAATTATAAAATCGACAAACTTTCGACCTGCAGAGGAACTTAAAGGTCACCATAAAAATACTTATATAAAATCGGGCTTATATTCAATAGCATGTAGTGAGCCAGAAAAGCTGGAGAGCTTCGACTTGCTAGAGCACCTAGCACGGTTAGATACAAATACAGAAAATACAGAAGAGCAGCTACATGAGTTTGTTGAAAATGTAGTGAGTGTGATTATGAAGACCGAGCTAAACCGGGCATTCGTAGCATTGTATGAACCGTTTGTTGAGAGAAACATTAAACAATACCCTATACTAAATAGTATCTTGCAATTGAAACTAGTACGAGATATCACGGGCTTACAATGGTGCATAGCATTTGACGCATAACAAACAATTTAAGAGTGATTCAGCACGCTTGGCACTTTTGGCTTGGGTTTAGCTCAGTGTTTACGGTGGTCAAATTAAATGTCGTGGTTGCGTGCTTCACACCTTAATTGGGCGTTAGCAGTATTAAGAGGAAACAATGAAGTTCTCACATAGATTTGGGTTTGACCCGGAATACAAGAATGAGCCTATCAGTCGAGATGCGCCCAAATGGCTGAAGAATATGTTTTTTCTTAAGGTGTTAGAGCCATTGCTGTACGTAGATGGCGATAGTCGCGTTAGCAATAATGAACAAAAGCCCTTAGGAGTTAAGTCTCTCATAGAGCGTCTTTGTGCTGAAAATGGTCAGGAAACAGACCAAGAAGACTATGATTCTTGGACGTGTTGGGACGCTCTAAAATTTAGGATAGGTGCTTTGGAGTGGTATCAATTCTATGATGCCGTTGAGATCATAGGTGAATTAATCAAAGCTAATGAATACTTGTACTCTGATATACTGAGCAGCAACGACTTTGAGTCATTTATGTATGCATCATATCGGCAGAAAGTGAATGACTTGTTCTCTCAGCATAAAGTGCAATGGAAACTTAGTGAATCGGGTTGCCTAGAAAGCTCTTTACCAAAAGATCTAGAAATCAGAGTTCAGCAAACGGATAGCCAGCTAAAAGACCAATTTGAGCCAGCAAGAAAACACTATGCTAAGGCTAGAGCTTATATCCTTAGCCCATCAACAGATCCTGAAAATTCAATAAAAGAATCAGTAAGTGCTGTAGAAAGCGTGTGTAAGGCATTGTATCCAAAAACAGCAACGTTGGGTGATGCTCTGAAATCGATGAAAAAAGAGCAAATGATTTCACCAATGCTAATTACAGTCTTTGAAAAATTTTATGCATATACAAATTCAGAGCCTGCAGTCAGACATGGAAGTGATAAAGAGTCAAAGGTGCTCGAGTATGATGCAGAGCTTGCGCTTCATATGTCGGCGGCTTTTATTCGTACGATAATACAGCGCAGACGTTAAAAAATACTGCTAACAAAGCATTTAAGAGTGATTCGCAACGCTTGGCGCTTTCGCTTCGCTCAAGTATAGCCAAGCGCCGCTCACACCTTAATGCGGCGTTATGTTTATTGCACAATTTGACTAGCAGGAGAGTTTAATGATCCTAGAAAGAATCCACCATGTAGCCATAATTTGCTCTGATTATCTTAGATCTAAAGCATTCTACACGGAAACCCTAGGCTTAAAGATCATTGCGGAAAATTATCGAGAACATCGAAATTCATACAAGTTAGACCTAGCATTACCAAATGGCGAGCAAATAGAGCTCTTCTCTTTTCCATCATCACCAAGACCTAGTAGCCCAGAAGCACAAAGTCTTAGGCACTTAGCCTTTGTTGTTAGCTCCGTTGAGTCCACAGCAAATTATCTACGTTCGCATGGTGTGTATGTTGAGCCTATCCGCATTGACGAATTTACAGGTAAAAAATTCACGTTTTTCAAAGACCCAGATGGTTTACCTTTAGAGTTGTATGAAAAATAAACATAACAAAGCGTTCAAGAGGGACAGTCAACGCGTGGCGAGTTTGGCTTAAGTCTTGGTATTTGTGTTTACGGTGGTAAATTGAAGTTTGGTGGTGGCGCGTTTCTGCCCCTTAACGCGGCGTTAGCTCTCATTTGGAGTAAATAATGAATTTTGATGAAAGATTGGATTATTTCGACAAGAACTATGACATTTTGTGTAATAAGTTCCTAGGAGGTGGTCGAAATCAATATATTGGAGACAAAGGCCTTCCATGTCGATTTTGTGGCCAAAGTGAACCAGACGTTACATTTAGAACAATTGCTCATGCTGTTCCAGAATTCTTAGGCAATAAGCAACTTATACTTCGTAATGAATGTGACGCGTGTAACGAATTTTTCTCTAACAACTTAGAGGATCATCTAGACAAATATACAAAGCCTTATCGAACTTCTGCGCAGATAAAGGGCAAGAAAAAGGTACCTTCAAATAAATCGAAAGATAAAAGAACACGGTTTGACTTCAAGCCAGGAGATAAGTCGATAATTGTGTCTCCCGAGGACAGCGAACTGACGTGCATTGATGTGGAAAATAAAACTCTAACGTATAAGTTTGAAATTGAGCCTCATATACCAGCTGCAGTCTATAAGTGTTTAGTGAAAATTGGACTTTCTGTTATAGAAGAAGGTGAACTGGATAACTTTAAGCATACTATTCGATGGATACTAACTGAAGACCATAGTGTAAAGTTCTTGAATCCGTTACTTTTAACTCAGTCTTTTGTTCCCGGTCCAAGACCAAATCGCAAGTTAGTTGTATTGGTTCTAAAAAAACGAGATCTAGTCAGTATTAAACCAAATTATCTTCTCGTTGTCGGATTTGGCAACGTAGTGTTTCAGTTAATCTTACCATCAAGTTTAGATGCCTTGTTGAATGGTAACAAAATTCCATCAATAACAATGCCACTGCCATTTGAGCAGCATTGGCCTTATGGTGCTGTTAGGTCCGATATCATAGATTTAAGTAGTCACATACTTTTGAGAGATAAAGTCGTACCCATGGCGTTTTCTGCTGACAGTATCGTAGAAGCACCTGAGCTCAAAGGTAAGTCAATCGACGAATTGAGGAAGAAGAGCTAACAAGCAATTTAAGAGGGATTCACAACGCTTGGCACTTTTGCTTCTACTTCAAATTTAGTGTTTATGGCACAATGCTTTAGGTGTGGGTGGTAGCGTTGTTCACCCCTTAATTGGGCGTTAGCAGTCAAGGATGAATATGAAACCAAATTATCACGTGCATGAATCCATGTATGTTGAAGCTCGCCAAGCTGGCTGGGAAGGTTGGGGTGGTAACGAGCGAATGTCTAAAGCAGTTATAGTGGAGCGTTTTCTAGATCTATGTGATCGACCAAAACAAGGTAAGCTGCTCGAATTAGGGTGTGGTGAAGGGCATCATTGCCGAGCTTTTCAGAAGTTGGGTTTTGAGGTAACAGGTATTGATATCTCGCCAACAGCAATTGCGTGGGCAAAGGAAAAGGCTAAAGCAACAGGAATTGAGGGTAAATATTACACTGCTGACCTAACGGTAGAGTCTTTTCAACTTCCAGAACGTTATGATGTAGTGATTGATGGCAATTGCTTACATTGCATTATCGGCGCAGATCGAGCATATTCTTGGATCATGTTTACCGTAATTTATCTGAAAGTGGTGTTTTTTTTGTCAGTAGCTTGTGTTCTAAAGATGAAAATAGCTATGAAACTTATAGGGATAGCAGTCCATATCGTCACATTGCCTCTCAAAGTGGTTTAGTCATTGAACTAGAGCAAGCGGGGTTTCAAGTGCTCAATGTCAGAGTCTACGAACGTGATACTTCAAACCACATAACGTTGTATGCAATAAAAGCATAATCTGTTGTAGAAAAAACTGCTAACAAACGCTTTAAGACGGATTCGCAACGCTTGGCGGTGTTGGTTTGACTTAGCTTTTGTGTTTACGGTGCAATAATTGAGTATTGTGTTAGCGTTGCTCACCACTTAAGCGGGCGTTAGGTATTTCATTGAGAAAGAGTTGAATGAAAGTAATTGATAAAATTAATAAGATTGCGCTCGATAATTACTTTAAGAGAGTCAACTTTAAATATCATTTGCTCCCTTTAGTCAGAGAAGCTGTCGACAGTTACTCCGAGTCTATCCAAGATTACGGAGCTGTAGGGGTTGATCTAGAAGTGCTTAGTGAAAACTGGAAAACATACTACGAAGCTCAGGAAAATGAAATCTGGTCTGATTCCATTTTTTTATCCCTTGGGCATTTACCAGTATTTGGTATACGTGCAGTAGTTCCAGTGAAAGGTAGAACAAGGGTGTTAAGTGAACAGCAAGCTAGGTTGGTGTTTTCTCAAACAATATCAGGTGATGTATTTGCAATATTGTATCCTCCTAAATCAGAAGTTATGGCGATGAAGAAGGACGGATATATCATTGATAGATGGGGTAATCCATTAGATATAAGCCTGAAACAAGTTGTTAAGTTACTTAAACTTACATTGCTGATAAATGCCTATTGTAAGGCAGTGCTGTTTCCAAATAGAAAAGCACTTAAGCTGATGGCACAAGTAGAAGCAAAGGATAGTGTAATGTCAAACGGGGGATCACGTTTGTGGGTATTGATTATGTATCTAGTTAAATCAGTCAAAGGTGTAGCAAGGCTATATGGTGTTGGCACACCGAAATAGAAATACCTAACAAACTGTTCAAGAGGGATTCGCAACGCGTGGCATTTTTACTGTGCGTTGGTTTAAGTGATTAAGGTGGTATGCGGCGGCTTTGGTATTGCGTTGCTCACCCCTTAACAGGGCGTTATGGCTCTGATCAAAAATGAACTATAGAGGGAACTATGTTTTTTAATCGAAGAAAAAAATACAACGGAAAGGTGTCAGCGTTGCTGCCCGCATTTGGATTTGATCTAGAGGAAGCGGGAGTTATGAAAACCCTGAATGTATTGGATATTGCTTGGCAACAGAAGTACAACGAATATGAGGGAGCGCTCTATGTGTCTTATCTCGTAGTATCTGGTTACCTCAAAAGAGACAAAAACAAAGCGCTAGAGATCCTAAATCAAACAAAGTTTGTTCAACAAGATTGGTTGTCGAAAGGTCTTGTGGAACAGGCTTTGGTTCAACGGTTTACTGACAAAGCAAATGAGTGGTTGGGAATAGATATTGATGCAGAAAATAAAGGGTTCGAGTTTACCCCTAATATGCCAGATATCATGTCCGCTCAGCCTGTTGCAATGCAAGAATATGATGGAACAATCTTAATCCAAGTAGAGAATGTTCCTTCATTATTCAAAAAGTTTGGCGGCGATGGAGAACACCCGTTATTTTATTTACAGGTTGTAGCCCTTATAAGTAAGACCACAAATAAACCAATAGCAATGTTTACTCTCGAAACAGGTATGACAGATGCAAATTTCTTTGGTCTCTTTGATGGTGCTGGGGAGCACTTGAATCTTGGTAAACAAGACCGAGAGTTATCTCGTCAAGACTTTCTTAAGTTAGCTAAAGAGAAACTAGGGCTATCTGAAACTGCGCCATAACAAACAATTCAACAGTGATTCGCAACGCTTGGCGCTTTCACTTCGGGTTGAGTTTAGTGTTTACGGTGCATTGTTCAAGTTCAGTGCATGCGTTGCTCACACGTTAATTGGGCGTTATAACACAGAATCAACCTCTTGCTCAAAACGGTTGGTTGAACTATTATTTGTACGTTATTTTGTACTAGTTGGAGTTCAATATGAGTCGTATTCATTTCGATCAAGATATTCAGCCGTTATCTGAATTTCGTGCAGGTGTAGCTTCTTACATAAAACAAATCAATGAGACTCGCCGTCCATTGGTCATTACACAACGTGGTAAAGGTGTTGCTGTTGTTCTTGACGTTGCAGAGTATGAAGCAATGCAAGAGAAAATTGAGTTACTAGAAGAAATGCGTACAGCTGAAGCTCAATTAGCTTCAGGTCTTGGTGTTTCCAATGCTGATGCTCGCGCTCAAGTATTGGGACGCATTAAGAAATGAAAGTAGTTTGGTCTCCTTTAGCGCTTCAAAAGCTAGGCGATGCAGCGGAGTTTATTTCTTTGGATAATCCATCTGCGGCAGAAAAGTGGGTAAATGAAGTTTTTGATAAAACTGAACTCCTTGGAAGTATGCCTGAAATGGGGCGCTTTGTTCCTGAAATGCCCCATACGAACTATCGCGAAATCATCTTTGGTCACTATCGTATTATCTACAGTTTAAGTCATGAAATTCGCGTACTAACAGTTCGTAATTGTCGCCAAATATTGTCTGAAGATGACGTGTAAAACTGTGTTATAACAAGGCGTTTAAGACGGATTCACAACGCGTGGCATTTTTAGTTTAATTTGGCTTTAGTGTTTACGGCGCAATGGTTTAGGTAAGGTGGTTGCGTTGTTCACCACTTAACGCGGCTACATGGATTCCCCCGGTTGTCAAACATCCGCTAAACTTCAAGTGATGGGTTTTGGACTGCCGCTCTACATTCGGTCTTTATATCAACGATTCACATACGTTGTGACCCTGATGACTTTGCGCGACAGCGGTGCCTTATTCGTTAGATGACATCTAATGTGTCCGCCGCATTAACAGGCTCTCCGCTATTGGTCTTAACCTATCTCCATCCATTGCGTCTGCTATGACCCGGTGGGTGTACTCTTGTTACGCTACTTGAGTTAATGCTTTCTTAAGCAGCGTAATTCTCATATACCGTTTGGTTGTGTAATAGTGACCAGATAATTCGAGCATTCTTTGCTGCGAGAGCGACAATAGCTCGGTTCATGCCCCGACGTTCAAGAACGCTGCGGCACCACAAGGTGCCTCCAGTGAAAATAATTACTATATAAGTGTGGGCGAACCTAGGAGAGGTAGTCCATGTCATTCGTTATGTGCTCTTGCGTCGTTGGACTATGGTTATAACTCCAACTAAAGGAGTTAACTTATGTCATATGTCGATGGTTTTGTAGCAGCAGTACCAACAGCAAATAAAGAGCAGTACATTGCGCATGTGGAAATTGCTGCAGAAATGTTCAAAGAATACGGAGCTTTAAAGGTTGTAGAGGCTTGGGGAAGTGACGTGCCTGATGGTGAAGTAACTTCATTCCCAATGGCTGTCAAAGCTGAAGATAATGAAACGGTGGTGTTTTCATGGGTTATCTGGCCTTCAAAACAAGTCCGTGACGACGGTTGGCAGAAAATCATGAATGACCCCCGCATGAACCCTGAAAACAATCCGATGCCATTTGACGGTAAGCGCATTATTTATGGTGGTTTTGACGTCATTTTAGACAAATAGTAGAAAAAGACATAACAGAGCATTTCAGAGTCATACTTAATGCTTGGCTTAGTTTATTCGGCGTGCGTTAGTTTGGGCTGGTTTATAAAAACTAAATAGTAAAGCGTTTGTGGGCGAAGGTATGAGTGTTGTTAAGTCGGGTGGTAAGAAAAGAGTTTGTTGTTTTGACAATTACGGTTACTACAGTAAGGCGTTTAGCGCGCCCGACGAGGATAATGAAAGTTAGTTAAGCCAGTGTTTTAGAGTGAATGGATGATTGAGCCGTTAAATATGTTACAGAATACAAGTCGTGAACAAAAAAGCCGATGGTTTCCCAACGGCTTCATTAATTTTAGTGAAATGCTTTGAAATCTGGCAGGTTACGCTTGTTTCTCTTCCAGAGTTGCTTCACCTTCGGACTCGGTTGATTTGAATAGTCGGCTGGTAATAGTACCTGCCGTCATTGCACCTGATACGTTTAGTGCAGTGCGAGCCATATCGATTAGTGGTTCGATAGAGATAAGCAGTGCAGCGATAGTCACTGGTAAGCCCATTGCCGGAAGTACAATCAGAGCAGCAAAAGTAGCACCGCCACCCACACCTGCGATACCAAATGAACTGATAGTAATAATTGCGATCAGTGACAGAATGAAGTTGAACTCCAGAGGGTTAATGCCCATTGTCGGCGCTACCATTACAGCCAGCATTGCTGGGTAAATACCCGCACAGCCATTTTGACCGATCGTCGCTCCAAATGATGCTGAAAGGTTCGCAATTGCTGGTGGTACGTTTAACTTAGTGATTTGCGCTTCTACGTTAAGAGGGATAGTTGCTGCCGAGCTGCGCGATGTGAACGCAAACGTCAGTACAGGCCAAATTTTCTTAAAGTATTCTGCCGGGCTAACGCCAACAAAAGAAACAAGAATGCCGTGTACAACAAACATCAGTGCAATTGCAATGTAAGACGCAACGATAAAGCCAAGCAGGTTTAGAATGTCTCCTGCGCTTGATGTCGCGACTACTTTAGTCATCAGCGCTGCAATGCCGTAAGGTGTTAGCGCCATGATCATCTTAACTAAGCGCATTACGATAGATTGAGCCGCTTCAACGAAAGTACGGATAGGGTATTCCAGCTCTGCTTTCTCTGCCATTACTTTACGTGCCGCAATACCGGTCAGGACACCGAAGATAACAACAGCAATGATAGAGGTTGAGCGCGCGCCAGTCAGGTCAGCAAATGGATTAGTTGGAATAAAGCTAACCAGCATTTGTGGAATGGTCAGGTTGCTAACTGCGCCAGCACGGTTTTCAAGTACAGCGATGCGAGCGGTTTCACGAGCACCTTCAGTCAAACCTTCAGCCGATAAACCAAAAGTAGTCGTGACCAGAATACCGATTAGTGCAGAGATTGCCGTTGTGATAAGCAGAACCGCAATTGTCAGGCCAGAAATCTTGCCTAGCGAGCCACCTTTTTCTAGCTTAACTACAGCTGAGATCATCGATACCAGCACAAGTGGCATGATCACCATTTTCAGTAGGCCGACATAACCGCTACCAACGATGGCAACCCATGAAAGTGTTTCTGAGATGATGCTGCTGCCTTCACCGTGGATCAGTTGAAGTGCAAGACCAAAAAGGGAACCAGTTACAAGACCAATTAAAACGAGACGAGAAAGGGTGTTTTGCTTTTGTTGCTGGCTAAAGAGAAAGAATAATATGCCTATAAATACTGCTAAAGAGGCAATTACTGCAAAATTCATAATCTTACCTTTATTATTCAGAGCTGAAGCGCTGAATGCTTTTATATGAGGTTGTATAGAGGAGCGGTAAGATATCTCTCAAGATATAACTTTAAAAATGACAAACAGGTATTAGTTAGAACAAAAGTGAATATTAAAATGAGAGACAGATCTGGCTAAAGTCTGGTTTTGTTTGAAATTTATGCGCTTTCACAAGTCATAGTGTTGCAGTAAATCGAGCATTTCTCTGCGATGTAAGTAAACCACCGGATCTTGCTGATAACTAAAAATTTGATAAATCATTGCTTTAGCGACGTCTTCTGCATCGATAGGAACAAAATTGGCCAATTTTCCCAACATGAAAGGGCGAATTACGCTGAATATACCTTGTACGATTTTTTCGTCTGTTCTTGATTGGACTCGTTGGCCTACAAGTGGACCCGGACGAACAAAAACTACTTCATCAAATCCTAATTCTTTAATGTTCTCTTCCATTTGTCCTTTACATGCAAGGTAATGGGACGAAGACTTACTATTTGCTCCGAGACTGGAAACGACCGCTAACCGCGTTACTCCAATCATCTTCATTTGACGTGCGACGTTCGTTACCAGGTCTACATCAACCTTGCGCAAGTTCTCTTTGCTTCCGGCTTGTTTGAGCGTTGTACCCAGACAGATAAAACCGATTTCCGGAGTTGATTGCTGGTCATCCCAGTTAAGAATAGAAAGATCAGCATCTATCATCGGGATGATTTTATTTTTAGGATCAGAGATGTTGTCGAGAGGGCGTCTTGAAAGTGAATATAAAGTGTGGATACCCGGCTGGGAAACAAGGTGCGTAACCACTTTGCTGCCAACTAAGCCGGTCGCTCCGGCGATGATTACACAGGTATTGTTGCTCATATTCCTTCTCCTGTCAGACAACGAGTACCAAACAATTGTAGCTGATTTCAATTGCTTATACTTGTTTTTTGCTAAAGGTGTGGAGCGCGGTGACGGTAGTTCTATTCAGGGCTGCGATAAATTGAGCAACGAGGAGTA
Organism: Vibrio sp. B1FLJ16; assembly: GCF_905175385.1. Taxonomy (NCBI): domain Bacteria; kingdom Pseudomonadati; phylum Pseudomonadota; class Gammaproteobacteria; order Vibrionales; family Vibrionaceae; genus Vibrio; species Vibrio sp. B1FLJ16. The sequence continues at coordinate 1,750,982 of NZ_HG992749.1, read as the reverse complement.
GGTGTCTCTGTACAAAAGAAATTCAGAAATCGCGATCTTGATGGTTGGAGCCCATTTTGTGAGCCCTTAAGTTATGTTTGGTCTCAAAATGTTAGTCGTAATAATGACAACTTGTTATTTTTCGCGCATGGTAGTTGGCTATTAGAATGATTTTCGTTCACGTGTCGGCTTCTCGATAGCTGATTGCCAGATTAGTGCATACTTTACTTAGCGGTAAAAGTCGGCTGCACTTAAATCATTACGATTAAAGGCCAAAATCAAAGCCTCCGCTCGTTTGATTAATTAGTCACGGAAGAGGTTAGCTTCTTTACCTAACGTAATATTAATGGGAAGGCGTTGACCAGATTAAACATAGAAAGGAAATAAAGATGACCACTCCAAGTTGGGACTTATCCATCGCATATCAGGATCTCTCAGATCAACGAATTCAGGATGACATTGCGCTAGTCGAGCAATGTATTGAGCTTCTCAATAAGCAATCTGCGGATTGCCAAAATGTTGAAGTGATGCAAAACGCTATTTTGACTAAGGAAGCTGCGAGCAGATTAGCAGGTACTATCTCAAATTTTGCTAACTGTTACTCATCTGTTGATGCAACTAATGCTGACGCAAAAGCGTTGTTGGGTCGCATGACCCGTATCTTTTCTGAACTATCTCAGGCATTCAGCGCGTTTGAACTTACTTTAACGCATGCAGATGATGAGTTCATAGCGCGTGTGTTGGATCATGAAAATCCTGATATCAGTGGTCAGGCATTTTCTATTTTGAATTTGAGAAAGTTAGCCAATACTCGCTTGAGTAACGATGAAGAAAAGCTGTTGTCGGCAATGAGTGTCGATGGAAAATCGGCTTGGGGTAAGTTGTACGACAATTTGACGGGGTCGCTAAAAGTGACCCTGGATTACGTCGATGGTAGTAGTGAAGAGCTCGGTTTTTCTCAAGCTGCAAGTATCCTATATGGCTCTGAGTTTAACCGACAAGAAGCGGCCTGGCGCGGCGTACAAAAAGCGATGGAAACGCATCAGGAGTCATTTGCTGCAATCCTTAATGCACTTGCCGGTTGGCGTCTCACCGAAAATAAAAAACGCTCGACCAAACGTAATGTTCACTTCTTAGAGCCGAGTTTGCACGGAAGTCGTATTCAAGCTGAAACCTTAGATTATATGATGAGTGTGGCGAAAGCAAACCGAGATATTGGTCAGAAAGCGGGTTTACTGATGGCGCAGGTACATGGTCTGGATGAGATGAAGCCCTGGAACCATCTCGCAGCAATGCCAGCCCTTAGCGGAGATGCAAAGGTTTATGATTTTGACGAAGCGATTAATGTAATTTGTGAAGCGTTTGAAACGGTTAACCCTGACATGTCAGAGTTCGTTCGAATGATGGTGAAAAATGGCTGGATAGACGCCAAACCCAGTGCGAATAAACGCCTTGGCGCGTACTGCACTAAACTACCCGCAACACGTACGCCACTGGTATTTATGACCTGGAGTGGCAGTCGCTCCGACCTGATGACACTGGCTCATGAGTTAGGTCATGCTTTCCATAACTGGGTGATTCGTGATTTACCGCTTTGTCAGACGTACTATCCGATGACTCTGGCGGAAACCGCTTCTATCTTTGCTGAAAACATCGTTCGCGATCATCTGATTGCAAAAGCAGAAAGTACCGACGAAAAACTGGAAATGCTCTGGGAAGAGTTATCTTCTGCGCTTGCTCTTATGGTGAATATCCCAGTACGTTATGAGTTTGAGAAAGCGTTTTATGAACGTCGTCAATCTGGTGAGCTGACCGCACAAGAGTTCTGTGATTTGATGTCCGAGACTTGGAAAGAGTGGTATGGCGACGCAATGAGTGAAGCTGACCCGTATTTCTGGGCAAGCAAACTGCATTTCTCTATTTCCGATGTTAGCTTCTACAACTATCCATACTTGTTCGGTTTCTTGTTCAGTAAGGGCATTTATGCCCAGCGCGAATCAAAGGGCGAAAACTTTTACGCCGATTACATTAATCTGCTTCGCGATACGGGTAACATGACTGCAGAGCAGGTTGTTGAAAAACACTTATCAATGGATCTGACTAAACCAGATTTTTGGCTGCAGAGTGTGGCTCTGGTTCGAGAAAAAATTGATGAGTTTGAACGCCTGCTAACCCAGAGAAACTAAGGTGGTCGGGTTTATGATTTCACCTGCAAAAATTTTGTGAAATGATAACGAACTTAACTAGGGCTGTGTTAAAATTCGCAGCCTTATACTTAGGTGATTTCAGGATTTAATCACTCCCGAGTTGTTTAGGTATAAGTGATTAATTAGCGACCAGTTTACCGCATGGTTCGAGCGTATAGCGCGAAACGGTATTGGGTTTTCAAAGAAAACCCTGACTTCTGCTCATAAGTGGGATCGCAGCAACAAAAATCCATTGTACAATTTATTAACATGTCCGCCGTGCAATTAAGGAGTAACGCATGACGAAGTCTTTCTTTCGCCAATCGTTTTTAGCTGATACGTTAGATATGCATATTGATGTTGAGCCAGCGGAGCTGAGCTTATCTAACGGAGTAACACTAAAACTCTATCAGCGTGGCGTACTAGAAGTTCTCCCGGAGAATTACTCTGAGGAGACGAAAAATATTATCATCTCAACCGGTATTCACGGTGACGAAACAGCACCGATGGAACTGGTGGACTCAATGGTTAAAGACATTGAGTCCGGCTTTATGAAGGTCGATGCACGTTGCCTGTTCATCATCGCTCATCCTGAGTCGACACTGGCTCACACTCGTTTTCTTGAAGAAAACCTCAATCGTTTGTTCGATGAAAAAGAACATAACCAAACCAAAGAGTTGGTTATTGCAGACACCCTGAAGTTGAAGGTGTGTGATTTCTTTAAAGGAACTGCGCCTGAAACACGCTGGCATCTTGATTTACACTGTGCGATTCGCGGTTCTAAACACTACACGTTCGCCGTGAGCCCTAAGACCCGACACCCGGTTCGCAGCCAGGCGTTGATGGACTTCTTAGATAGTGGTCATATTGAAGCGGTTCTGCTTTCTAACTCCCCGGCAAGTACATTCAGTTGGTACAGCGCGGAAAATTTCGGTGCTCAGGCGCTCACCATGGAGCTTGGACGTGTTGCCCGCATCGGTGAAAACGATCTCGATAAGCTAACGGCCTTTGATCTGGCACTGCGTAATTTAGTATCAGGTGCTAAAGCAGAACATTTGTCTAAGCCGTGTATCAAGTACCGTGTCAGCCGTACGATTGTGCGTCTGCATGATGATTTTGACTTCATGTTTGATGACAATGTTGAGAACTTCACTTCATTTGTTCATGGTGAAGTTTTTGGTCACGACGGCGACAAACCACTGATGGCTAAAAACGAAAACGAAGCAATTGTTTTTCCGAACCGCAATGTTGCCGTTGGCCAACGTGCCGCTTTGATGGTTTGTGAAGTCAAAACCCGTTTTGAAGACGGCGAACTGGTATACGATTAATAGGTTAACCTGAGATCAGGATGATTTAGCCAGACCTAAATAGTAGGGTTTTTCCGTATAACGATTCGAAGTCGTTGCAATCTACTGAGGCTTAACTGTAAGGTTAGGCCTCGTTTGTTTTTATCGGCTATTATGGATTTTCAACAACTTATCCTGAACAAAGAGCGACGTTGGCAGAGAAATCTTTTGATCATGTCCGTTGTGCTCATAATGCTCTCTGCCATACATCTTATGGTCGGAGAGGTTTTCCTTTCTCCTTTTCAATCACTTTCTTCATTTGAGCAAAAACTATTGCTGGATCTGCGCCTGCCAAGATTACTAGCTGCAGCTATCATTGGGGCGGCTCTTGCTGTTTCTGGCGCGACGCTGCAAGTGCTGTTAGGAAATGTGCTCGCAGAGCCTGGAGTGCTTGGTATCTCTGGTGGTGCCAGTCTTGCCATGGTATTGGTGATGTTTGCGATTCCTTCGATGCAGACGCCGATGATCTTTATGCTGGCAGCCATTGCAGGATCTATGTTGTTTACTTTTATATTGGTCGCGATCGCGAGAGGGATGCACCTGACAACAACTCGACTACTGCTTGTTGGTGTTGCATTGGGAATTCTATCTAGCGCGATTGTCACCTGGGCATTTTATTTTAGTGATGATTTGAGCCTGCGCCAGTTAATGTACTGGCTCATGGGCAATATTGGTGGTGCCAGTTGGTATCAGCACTCAGTGACTCTGGTGATGCTGCCTGTGCTGGTGTGGTTGTGCTGTAAGGGAAAACCACTCGATAAGCTGATGCTTGGTGAAATCCATGCAACTCAGCTTGGTATCGATGTAAATCAGTTGCGCTGGAAACTGATATTGGCGATTTCCATTCTTGTAGGCGGTTCGGTAGCACTTGGAGGCATTGTAAGTTTTGTCGGTTTGGTTGTCCCACATTTACTGCGACTTGCCTTTGGCTCGGAGAACCGATACTTATTACCGCTATCTGCAATAGCAGGCGCGACTCTGCTCGTGTTTGCTGATATCGGCGCGAGACTCTTACTCGACTCGGCCGAGCTGCCATTGGGCGTTATGACAACTTCGATTGGTGCGCCTGTTTTCATTTGGATGCTGGTGAAAAGTCATGATGCACGTTAAGCACATTGCAGTTGGTAATCGCCTATTACCTCTTTCATTTAACTGTACCCCCGGGGAAGTAGTGCATGTAGTCGGGCCTAATGGTTCCGGTAAAAGCACATTACTCTCTGCGATATCAGGGACACTCTCCAGTCAGGATTCAGTGAGCGGCGAGGTCTATATCAGTAATGGCGATAATGGCAATAATAGCGATTTACTCGCGATGCCACTTTCTGAGCAAGCTTACCTGAGAGGGTACTTGTGTCAGCAATCCAGACCAGTATTTAACGTCGATGTATTCCAGTATCTGGCACTGTCTCTACCATTTGGTGTGAAGATTACAGACAGTAAAGCACGCGACGCTGTCAATGAGGTCATACAACTGGTGCAGTTGCAGGAAAAATTACACCGAAGCATTCAGACACTTTCGGGAGGTGAATGGCAACGGGTTCGGCTTGCAGGCGTCTGTTTGCAGGTTTGGCGTAGCATTAATCCATACTCGCAAATACTGATACTGGATGAGCCTGCTGCGCCTTTAGATATCGCTCAGGAAGGTTTGCTCTATCAACTTATTGCCGAAGTTGCAGCCCAGGGTATTGGTGTATTGGTTGCAAACCACGACCTGAACCGAACCTTAAGACACGCAGATAAAGTATTGCTGTTAAGTAACGGTGTACTGCATTCTTCAGGTAAAGCGGAAGATGTATTAACGGAAGAGGGATTAGGTGAGGTATTCAATACTCAGGTCAGGAGAGTGATGGTCGAGGATAAGCCTTACCTGTTATTTGAATAAAGTGATCTGACCGATTCCTCCCATAAAATAAAAACGACCCATCAGGGTCGTTTTTCAATGTAATGTGTTCGCGACTGCTTATTGTGTCAGCGGCTTAAGATCCGCAGGACGGTAGTAAACTGATTTCAGCACCTTACCTTTACGAACTGTTTTACCTTCAGATACGAAGTCTTCTGCACACTTAGCGATGATGTACTCACCCTGGTGTACCGCCATCAATTTGATGCCTTGCTCTGCGTAGAATGCTTCTGTTTCCGTAAACTCTTTTTCGTTACGGCACACTTTGCTCATATTGCTCGAATGCACTTCATCCCAGCAAGGGATAAAGTCGATACCACGGTTTACCGCAACATTGAGCAGCAGGTCAATTAGGTAGCTGATTGCCAGATTGTCTTCGACTTTACTATTACCAAGGTGAACAAGGCGACCCATAAGAACATAAACGCTGTCTACGATTGCGTCTGCTTGTTCTGTTTTACAATCTGCTTCTGCCAGCTCAGTAAGCTCTTCGATCGCCAAAGATGTGTGTAGCGTATCTGCCTGTGCATCCAGACTAGCTTCGTCTGCGACTGGTAGGTCGAACGTACTACGGAATTCGGTGATGTCACGGTATAGGTGATCAAAAATCTCTTGGGTTAGCTTTGACAGTTGCATTCTGGTATCCATTGAATCAATTGAAGCGGCAATGATAACAAACCGCTCTTTATTCCCCAAGTGACAAGAGTCTAAGTGATTAGAAATCTGTCTCTCGAGTGATGCTTAATTTTTCTTATCTAAATCGCTGTTTCTATCTGAACAACTATCTCTATCTGAATAAATAAGGGAAAAGCTTTTTACGCTCTTCTTCTGAGAGGGCGGAAACACGGGCGATGTTGGTGTCTGGAATCGACTCAGGATCAGGGTAGTGCTTCAACACCTTTTCCATGCTCTCTTCACGAATAAGGTGGAAGACAGGATATGGAGAACGGTTGGTCAGGTTCTCGTCGTCTTCTGGCTCTGCGCCGCCAAAACAGTAATCCGGGTGGAATGTTGCTACCTGGAAAATACCTTCCCAATCTTGCTGTTTAATCAATCCTTCAACCCAATCAATGTACAGGTTGTAGTCCCAGAAGTCGTTCAGCATGTTTGGAACCACAACTAAAGTCGTTTCCAGTGTTTCGGGCTCGGTATTACTTAGATCTATGAGCTGAAGGAGAATGTCTTCAAGTAAGGCTTCTTCTTCAGATGCTTCGCTAACGAAAATTTTTATCTGTTTGTTACGTTGTGGCTTAGCCGCAAACGGGCATAAATTGAGTCCTATAACGACATCGTTTAACCATTGATCAACTTGTTGAGCGATGGCATTGATATCTGTGCGTGGGACTGTTGTTTCTGGTGTTGAGCGCGTTGACATAATATGCTTTTAGACTTTTAAAAGTGGCGCAAGCATAGCAGAGAAGTCATCTAACTTCTTCTCAATCCGGTTATATCTGTATTTTCTTCGGTATCGTAAGATTTTTCTACGCGTTTTAAGTATGCCATCGCACTGAACATTGCTAGGTATAACGTACTGCCGCCAACCAGTACTGTTGGCCATCCACCATGCTGCCAGCAGTAGAGTAGTAAGAACCCACCAAGACTTCCGCCCACATAGTAATGAACGAGATACAAAGCGGTTGCCGTCGCTTTCGCGGTTGTTGCTTTTTGACCCACCCAGCCGTATGCCAATGTGTGGGTGAAGAAAGCGCCGAAACTTATCAGCAGTAAACCAAACAACATCGCTACCACACTCTCAATGGCCGCAATCCACATACCACTCAGGCTGATAACTGCGCCTAAGAACATGCCAAGGATTGAAGAGTAACGTTTACTCCAGTGACCTGCGCAACGGGATGAGAAAGTTCCCCCTAAATAGCAGACAAAGATCAGTGATGCCAAACCAACAGGAATACTGTGCGGTTCACTCACTAGTCGGAAGCCCATTACCGAATACAGGTTGACGAATAACGCGAAATTGAGGCCACCAATTAACATGGCGAACCATACACGTTGGTTTCGGAAGTGGCCGATTATGGCGCGGTTTTGTTGTCTTAACCCACTAGAAGATGGTGTGAAGTTGCGTTGCTTTGGCAGTAAATAATGCACGCAGATAACACCCAGAAGTGTTACCACCATAATAGCTTCAATAGCGACATTAACACTGAAGTTGTCGGCCAGCAGACCACCACTAATACGTCCGGCTATTCCGCCTAACGAGTTCGCGGCAATGTAGGTGCCTATCGCCATTGAGAAAGCGTGTCTGTCGAGCTCTTCTGCCATATAAGCGACTGCAACGGCAGCAAATGCTGCTAGCGCAACACCAATTAAGGCGCGGCAGATGACCAAAAACAGGAAAGAATCTCCAAGCAACATCAATGCAGAGAGTGCTGGAATGGCGAACAAGCCAGCCATCATAACCGGCTTACGTCCGATAGACTCGGAGAGCACAGCCATTGGCACTAAGCTGAAAGAGAGCGCTAAGGTGGAAGACGCGAATAACCAGTTAACCTGAGTTTCTGAAATAGCAAACACCTGAGCAAAGGTCGGCAGCATTGGCTGAAAAAGATACAAATTTGAGAAGACCAAGAATGAACCAAGCGCTAGGGCTAACGTGATTCGTTTGTATTCCGGCGTGCCGAAGATGACCATATGTCCTGCCTGATGCGCGAACGCAAATAAAAAGAAACTGTGATCAATGTATCAGCGAATTCGGAATTAAAAAAATATATTAAAAATATGGAAACCATATATTTTTGATCTAGTGGAATCGAAGCAGCTCAAACATTTTCTTGCTGTCGCAGAGCAAGGCAACATAACCCATGCCGCTAAGGTGCTGAACATTGCTCAGCCAGCCTTAAGCATCTCTATTAAAAAATTCGAGCAGTCACTGGGAGTGACACTTTTTCGCCGTGAAGATAAGAAAATCAGTTTGACACAAGAGGGAGAAACCTTGCTGGTGCACGCTAAACGTGTCATTCAGCAGTTGCACGATGCACAGCTCGCGATTAACGAACTGAAAGGGTTAGCGAAAGGTGAGGTGCGTTTAGGAACACCTTCGATGATGGGAAGCTATTTTTTCCCGCGTATAGTCATGGCGTTTAAAAGTCAGTTTCCGGATTTGAAATTAACGCTGGTGGAAGCGGGGACACAATCGGTCAGAAATATGCTTCTCAACGGGCAGCTAGATATCGGCGTTATCAGTTGTGACAATGTTCCCGACGATCTCGAAACTGACCACCTGTTCACGAGTCAGATGGTTGCTGTTGTTGCGCCAGAGCATGAGCTGGCTCATCGAGAATCACTCACCTTTGACGAGTTCTTTGAACATGACCTGGTGATGTTTCAGCGTGGTTATTTCCATCGTGAGTTTCTAGATCACGTCAGCGAAGAACACGGTTTTACCATGAAGTCGTCTTTTGAGACTAACTTACTGCCCCTGATCCTCAGCATCGTAAAGCAAGAGTTTGCGATCACCGCTTTACTAGAATTGGTCACACAGAATGAAAAAGAGGTAGTAGGGATTCCGTTTAATCCGCCAGTCACGCTTGATCTTGCGTTAGCATGGCGGAAAGAAGGCTATCTATCGATTGCTGACAGAACGTTTATTGATTTCATTAAGCGCTACCTGTAATAGTCCTGTGTCGGATTAGATAGGTTATGAAGTTAGCTGTCTTTGTACATCTTTTCGAAGTTCTTCGGATTCCAGCCAATCATCACCTGATCACCAATCTTTAGTACTGGGACTGAGCGTGCACCCAGTGCATCCAGCTCCTTGCGGCCTCGTTGCATTTTCGCATTACACAGTCGGTAGTTGATGTTTTTAGAGTCCAGATAACGTTGAGCATCTTTGCAGTGGGGGCATTTATCTTTGATGTACAACACAACACGTTTCATTGAATTTCTCTCCATTATCTTTGGGAGGCGAAGTTTAACTACCTTTGCTAACAATTAAAAGGCGAAAACGATTACCCAGGGTAAGAGTTAAAGCTAAGGTGAAAGTATCGATTATCTCAGGTATATTTAGCGCCTTTATTTTGTCATAGCAGACTTTATATCATGCATCCGTCACTTCGCTATATTCAAGGTTATCCGCAGAACATCGTTGATCAGGTGAGCTCACTCGTCGATAACGGGAAACTGATCTCCTGGTTCGAGAAGCGCTATCCTGACAGGCATCAAATTAAAAGCGAGAAGGCACTCTATGAGTATGCGATAGCGATTAAAAACCGTTATATGAAGAAAGCCGCGCCGATCAGTAAAGTGATCTACGATAAGAAGATTCATGCGGTGAACAATGCACTTGGGCTGCACAGTGTTATCAGCCGCAACCATGGTGGCAAGCTCAAATCAAAGAATGAAATTCGTATTGCGAACGTGTTCAAAGACGCACCTGAAGCGTTGTTACGCATGCTGGTGGTACATGAATTGGCCCATACTCGCGAAAAAAATCACGATAAAGCGTTCTACCAACTGTGCTGTTACATGGAGCCTGAGTATCATCAACTCGAATTTGATGCACGTCTGTTTATGATTTACCTCGATTTGAAAGCGAACTCGAATGAAGAAGAATAACCATACCGCTAAACAAGAAAAGTCCCCAAAAGTAGCTAAGCCAAAGCAGGTGAAAGGTGACGTGAAAGCGCAGAAGCGTGTGAAGAACAAATCTGCTACCAAAGTGCAATCTTCAGCAGTAAAGAGCGATGTGGAGTTTATAAAAGTTGCAAAAAGTGGACTGCATGAGCGTAACCCGCATCGCGGACGCTATGATTTTAAAAAGCTGACGGCGAGTGAGCCACGATTAAAACCCTTTGTGATTAAGAACCCTAAAGGGGAAGACTCAATCAATTTCTCTGATCCAAAAGCAGTGAAAATGCTCAACAGAGCTTTACTCGCTGCGCATTACGGTATTGAGTTCTGGGATATTCCCGAGCACTATTTATGCCCACCAATTCCGGGACGTGCAGATTACATTCACCGTGTCGCAGAGTTGCTGGATGGTGAAGTAAAGGGTAAATACCCGCACCATGAGGTCCGTGCTTTGGATATTGGTGTTGGTGCCAACTGCATCTATCCGATTGTTGGGGTGACAGAATACGGATGGCGCTATACCGGTAGCGATGTTGATCCAAAGTCAATTGAATCGGCGCAGGCGATAGTCGATGGTAATGTTTCTCTGAATGGCAGAATTGAACTGGTTCGTCAGACGAATCAGGCAAACATCTATCGCGGAGTGATTCAGCCCAATGAGCGTTACGATGTCACAACTTGTAATCCGCCATTCCATCGCTCAGCAGAAGAAGCGGCGATGGGCAGCCAGCGTAAAGTCGATAACCTAAGAGCAAACCAACGCAAAAAAGGTGTGAAGCCTGCGCATGCCAATTCTAGCAAACCAACCCTTAACTTTGGTGGACAAAATGCGGAGCTCTGGTGTGAAAGGGGAGAAGCCGCATTTATCCGTAAGATGGCGAACGAGAGTCAAGCCTTTAGTGCTCAAGTACTTTGGTTTACGACACTGATCTCTAAGAGAGATAATGTTCGTCCGATGCGTAAGCAACTTGAAAAGTTAGGTGTAAAAGCCATTCGCGTCGTAGAAATGAGCCAGGGACAAAAGGTAAGTCGTTTTATTGCCTGGTCTTACATGGATAAAGAAGAGCGAAAGGTATGGATGGCTCTGAAATAATTAAATAAATTGAATTAATTAGTGCTTAATTTCACTATCTATCACTCTCTAATGAGAGCGGGTAGATAGTGTCTAGACTAGCCACAAGTCGTTTTGACTAACCTCCTTTCGTTAACTAAGCTGATTTTTAGTATTTCAAGAACAAATAAACCTTATTACTTCACAACATTGAATCGAAGGATTTATCTTCCGTAGATCTTTGGCTTAACGCAGAAAACAGCAATTTAAGCAGGCATGTTTGGTTCGCAATATGCTGCATGCCTATGCTGCTTTGCTTTTGGCGTTTTACAGAGACTCGGTATTGGTCTCCTCAACTTAACAGGATGTAATGGTCTTGGCTCATACTTCGGTTCAAGGTGGCATGGAAAACAAATCAGACAGGTTAGTGTTTATAGATGTTGCACGAACTTATGCTGTTATTTTAGCTTTACTTACTCACGCACTTGAAACGATAAATCTATTTGATCAGTTAGGATCCGATAGTGTGTACATAAGACAATTCACGCGAATGGCTACCCCAATGTTTGTCTTTATGTTTGGGTTCATGGTGGAATTAGTCTACGTTAAACGCGTAGAGCAAAAACAAAGTTCTGTTTCTAAGTGGTTATACATTAGGAGTTTTCAATGTTATGTCGCGTATGCTTTAACAAGCTTAAGTGCGTATTTTGGAGGATATAAGACAATAGAAGATGTTTTAGCCTCTCTTGTTTTTCTTTCTAATGCACATTTTGGAAATATCTTAAGGGTTTACTGCATTATATTGCTTTTGACTCCGACTATTATAAATATAAGAATAAAGCATGGGATTAAGTCATTGTATTTTTTTATTACTTTGCTTCTCATTGTGCTTTTCTACTTACCACCACTCCAGTCCTTTGATTTTAATCTGGCAGGTAGGCCGTTGAATATTCTTTTTGGAATCGGCAATAGTTTAGGTGGGCCAAGCATTGTGGGAGCCTTAGTTTTCTATTTTTCAGGAATGATTGCGGCCTCAAGCTTACGGTCAAATTCCAGTAAGCAACTTACGTTTAACTTCTATAAACAAACAGCAATACTCTTTATTTTCTTTGTGATTGCTGGCTGGGTGCTAATTAGTGATACACCAAAAGATGCCTGGACTTACTTTTCTGATTTTACTTACAGAAAACACAATGCCCCAGCTTATTTTATTATTGGAACGATATGTAGTTTAATTGTAATTTCAACACTTGCATTTATTTTTGAAAGGGTAAAGGTACCAAGGTTTATTTTATATTTATTGCCAATCGGTACTTCTTCCTTGATTTCATACACGTTGGGTAATGTCATACTTAATATTTTTGGTCAGTATGCAGAAAAATTAAACTTATTTTTATTCCTTGTCTTATTTTTATTTTCAGTGGTGTTTATTACGAGACATCACCACAAAATTCCGTTCTATCAAAAAATAAAGGGACTAATGAACCTCGAATACAACAAAGTATTTCAGCGTACAAGTGGTTGAGTCAATCGTTAAAAATCTATTGAAGATTAGCCAAAGGCTGGGAAACATTGTTGTAGTTCTTATCTGAAATCGGGGGGTTGGAAGCAAACGTTTATTGGCGGTTAGGTATTAGGTTGGGCAATATTATGAGATCTCGGTTCGGATATTAGAAATCGACTTTCTCGTATTCGCAACATGAGTCAAGGACTGGGTGAACCAATGGAGATATGATGTTCCCAACTCCCCACGCAGTAGAAGGATTTAAACAATGGTGGGAAATATACTTATAGCACTGCTGTTTCTTGCTGTACCTGTTAGCTGCGTCGTTGGTGGCGTTGAACGGTATCTTTGGTTTAATAAGAACGTAGAAGTGGTGGTCTCTATTCCTGCTTCCAACTTGGACCGGGAGTTAAGTTCACTCATCCCTGGCTTATGTTTGGAGCACCTTGCTTCACAGAATATTGAGATGAAGCGAACCACTGACAACAAATCAGAAATGCGCTGTTCAACGACTAAGACACAGATGTCATGGTGGCCATTCATTGAGAAAAAGCAAATTGACAATCAGCTGTTTGATTCAGTTTACGAAAAATATAAAAGCTGAATAGTAAAAGCAACTTGTAGCCGTCACCCTGACATGAACAAATCACCATAACTGTAAATCCACTATTCAATCTGTCAGTTCAGGAACCGGTCGGAATCAGAGCGGATGGATTGTTACCTTCTTTCCTGCCTAAACCTCATGTCAACTCTGAACTGAATATGCCGTGTTAGACGATGACTTTCTGTTTTGACGTACTTTCAGAGCATTACTAATATTCAATAAACTTCCTTGTATGAGTGGATAAACATGAAGGTAGGAATTGCCAGAGAATATTCTTCAACCGGCCAAATTGAAGAAGACGAATGTATTGTCGTATTGGGTAAGGCGGAGTTAGTCTCCGGAGAGATTCTAATCAGTGGCAGCGGTGAAAGAGATCCAACGTCAAAACATGACGGGTACGCTTTGAAGGGGTACGTAATGCTTCATCCGGCTGAGTTTCAAAAGGTGGTTGATATGGCGCTCGAAGCTGGTTTGATCACAATAAATGTATCGGATGATCAGTAGCCTCAGCTCGGGATAATTTAAGCCAGCCATTTTGAGCAATAACGTTATTGCCCAAAACTAAGCCTTACTGAACGCTTTTGGTCCTCATTAACTGGCTTTCATCGTCCTTACGAATGGCACGCCGTCTTCATCATGATGGACGCTCGCTTCAACCTGATAGATGTCCTTGACTAGGTCTGTGGTTAGAACATCTTTTGGTGATCCTACACTGACTAATTCACCTTGCTTTATCACTAAGAGGTTATCCGCGTACTGAGCTGCAAGGTTGAGGTCGTGCAACACCATGATGCTCACGTAGCTTTGCGCGCGAGTTTGGGTCACAAGGTGGTTGAGCAATACGTGTTGATGGTGCAGGTCGAGCGCGCTGACGGGCTCATCAAGCAGCATGATTTGTGGATTACGCATGATGGCTTGTGCGAACAAAATCATTTGACGCTGACCACCACTGAGAGAACTTACGTTACGGTTTGCAAGATGTGCCATGCCGATACTGTTCAGTATCTGTAAGCCTTCACCCAGTAACTTGTCATCAATACGTAAACTTAAGCTGTCTAAACGTCCCATCAGTACGACTTCAATAACAGTCAAGCTTACTTCTAAGCCAATATCTTGCGGCATATAGCCGAATTTGGCACGCCATGAAGAGAGAGATTTGTTATTTAGTTCGTCATCGTAGTGAGAAATCGATCCACTGGCCATATTTACATCACCAAAAATGGCTTTAAGCAGGGTACTTTTCCCCGCACCATTCGGACCTAGCACGGCAGTTACCTGACCAGGTACCAGCTGGAAATTGAAGTTATTAGCAAGGGTAAGTGTATCAATCTGAATATTTACGTTGTTCGCGACTAACATCATTAACCTCGCTTCGCCAAAATTAGCCAGAAGAAGAAAGGTACGCCGATGATTGCGGTAACGATACCAATAGGGAATAGCGCGCCTGGGACGATGATTTTAGACAGAACAGATGCGCCAGAAAGAAGGAAAGCACCAATCAGGAAGGAGAGGGGTAAGAAGAAACGTTGATCTTCACCCACCATGGATTTCGCCATGTTTGGCGCAACGATGCCGACAAAGCCAATGATACCAACAAAGCTAGTTACGGTAGCAGTAATAACCGCGACGATAAACAACGTTTTCAGACGTAAGCGAGTGATGTTTACACCAACACTTTTGGCACGTTCTTCACCGAGTCGAAGCGCAGTCAGTTTCCAGGCGTCTTTAAGTAATAGTAAGCCACCAATAAGCACAACCGCAGAGGTAATTGCGACGGTATTCCACGTTGCTTTAGTTAAGCTACCAAACAGCCAAAACAGTATCTGTTGGCTAAGTTCCGGAGAAGACACGAACTGAACCAGTGAAAGCAGTGACTGGAACAAGAATAACAGGGCAATACCAGCCAGAATAAGCTGTCCCGAGCTGATATGACGAGCTGACGCTAACGAGAATAGGAAACAGGCAGACAACATACAGCATAAAAACGCCCCCATCGGAACAGCGTAGTAGCTGCTCAATCCAAATGATCCCATATACAGAGTAATAGCAGCACCAAAGCCAGCTGCGGCCGCCATGCCTAAAGTGTACGGGCTTGCCATCGTGTTATTGAGCAAGGTTTGCATCTCTGCGCCGCCCATTCCGAGCGCACCACCAACCACAATCGCCATGATCGCAATCGGCAATCTTAGCTCCGTCACTATGATTTGAGTGGAAGGTTCTACCTGGTATGGCAAGCCGATAAATTCGAACAGAGAGTGGAGAACTTTTGTTGCATCAAGTAGGGATGGGCCTGTCATGATGTCGAGAACGAAAGTCATCAGAATGAGCGCGCTGAATGCACCAATGACCAAAATACGACGCTTTTCGCTCTTACGCTGTTGTTGGATGAGCTCTTCTAAAACTACAGATTGCACGACTTACTACCTAATTAGTGTCTACTTATTATTTGATTACGGCCAGTAGATAGACTTACTCGGCTCGTTGGAAGGTCGTGATATTATCATTAATGATAGTTAGTTGCATTATCATTAATAAAAGAATTAATATACGCCACAACGGCGGAAGTAGATCGTCGACTTATAGAATAAAAAGGAATCTTCTTGATGTTGAAAAACTTATTTGCGCTTGCTGCCGTTTGCGTCAGCTCGATGTCTTTTGCCCAGCAAACCACCGTTACCGATGTATTAGGACGTGAAGTGACGTTTGAGTCACCAGCACAAAGAGTGGTAGTAGGATTCTACCCGGAAGATTACATGGCGATTGGTACTGAAGCGGCGTACGACAATGTAGTCGGCATGTCTAAGTACATTTGGCAGGCACGTTCAGCAAGCTGGAATGCGTATGTGGCACATCGCCCATCACTTGATAAGATCCCGGAAATAGGTCGAGTAGACACTAATGCGTTTTCAGTTGAGAAGGTAATCAGTCTTAGCCCAGATGTAGTTATGCTTGCAGACTGGCAGTTCAAAGCACTGGAAGCGGACGTAGAGCGCATTAAGAGTGCGGGTATTGCGGTCGTTGTTGTCGATTACAATGCGCAAACCGTAGAGCGCCATGTTCAGACTACGAAGCTTATTGGTGAAATCACCGGTCAACAAGACCGCGCAAAAACGATCGCTAATGAATATAAGCAAAACGTTGAGATGATCACCGAGCGATTAGAGAAAGCAAACCTGACTAAGCCAAAAGTTTACACTGAATACGGCGCTTCTGGCGTTGGTGAAGTCGGTTATACGTTTGGCAAAAACATGTGGGGCGCAATCGCAACAATGGCGGGTGGCGACAACATTTCTGCTCCATTCGTTGAGTGGTGGGGCAAGCTGAACCCAGAGCAAATCATTGCTGCAAACCCGGATGTTATCGTAATGACTGGTTATGAGTCAGGTAGTGCTGATGATTCAATGATCATGGGTGAAGGCGTTGACGAAGCATTAGCAAAAGAAAGATTAGCTGGCTTTAAAAAGCGCATTGGCTGGTCTTCTATTTCTGCCGTACAAAACAATCGTATGTACGCGGCTTACCACGGCGCTTGCCGTACTATCATTGATGGTGCGTTGATCCAGTTTTACGCTAAGGTGATGTACCCTGAAGTATTCAGTGACTTAAACCCGGAAGCGGCTTACGAAAGTTTTTATGACAAGTACCTGCCGATTAAACCTGCTGGTACGTTCATGACTAAGCTTTAAACTAACGATGTAATCATTTTAGAGCCGAAGATAATCTTTCTCGATTAACTTCGGCTTTATTTTTTCAATTCATTTCCCGAAATCTGCTCATTCACACACTTCTCTTAAATCGAGATGCCTGCCAGCTCAAAGCGCGCATTTAACGGCTTTTCATCTTCCTGATACCAACTCGCTGGCATATTTGGCTTCAACTTTGTTTGCTCTTGCTTAGTGATCACTACGTAGTACGAAAAATCTTGTACTGTTTGTGCCATTGCATCGAAAGACATTTCTCCGTCTTTACTCAGAGTTTTGAGTAAACCGACCACGGCATCTTCGGGAACCAAAGATTCAATAACACAGTTCTTGCGAGTCTGAACTGCGCTTGATGCAGGTAGAGTTTTTCGGGCTGTTTCCCAGCATGGTTTGTTGGTTTTGCTAACGTGTTTATGTTTGTAGCAATAGTAGCTGAACAGAAAACGGGAGATGTTGTGCCAGCGTTGTGCCTGAACTTCGAGCCAGATGTGTTGAAGTTCGATGTCAGCGTCGGTCATAGAGTCTTACGAAGTTGTCAAAGATGGTGCATTTTAGCGTGAGGCTGAGAGGCGCGTCTATAACGCAAATACCAATTACTTTATGGGTCATTCCAGCGAACTTAAGCGAGATTAGGAACCTAATATAAGCGCACTGAAAATATATAGAATAGTCTTTGGTAGCAAGGTGCTCGATAAAATAATACAGGCTCTCGATGAGAGCCTGTGAATTAGTGCAAGCACCGTTAACTAGGAACGATGTGGTCTGCTCACGATTACTTAACTAAGTAATGTTTGATGAACTGAGTAATTTTCACCATGTCATCAACCGCGATGTACTCTTCAGTTGTATGAACTTTTGCCATACCCGTAGAGATGTTAACCGTAGTTAAGCCTTTCTTCGCAAAGTTGTTCGCATCGCTACCACCGCCAGTGCCTGTGGTTAATGCTTCAATACCCATGTCAGCAAATGCCGCTTTGATGTCCATGACGTGCGGATTACTGTCTTCAATAACGAATGCATCGTACGCGCGGCTGGATTCGATCTCCACTTCTGCACTGTGTTTTTTCGCCACAGCTTCAAATGTCGAGATCATGTGATTAACCTGAGCTTCCAGTTTATCGCTATTTAGAGAGCGCGCTTCCGCTACGATTTTTAGCTCTGGCATAACAATGTTTGTTGCCTGACCGCCGTTTACCATGCCGATATTCGCTGTCGTTTCTTCATCGATGCGCAGTAGTTTCATCTGATTGATTGCGTCTGCTGCCACCATGATTGCACTGATGCCTTCTTCGGGAGCAAGACCAGCGTGCGCTGGACGGCCTGTAATTGTTACTTCGATTCGTTGTTGACCCGGTGCCGCTGTGACGATGGTACCGATTGGACCGCCTGTATCAAGAACGATCGCTTCTTTAGATGTTACGTGCGCCATGTCGAAACACTCAGAGCCATGCAGTCCACCTTCTTCATGAACCGTGAACGCAAGCTCTAAGGTTTTGTGCTCCAGGTTTTCTGCCTGGATGCAGCGTACCGCTTCCATGATTGCAGCGATACCGGATTTGTCGTCACCACCAAGGATGGTATTGCCTTTTGAACGAATAATGCCGTCTTCGATGATTGGCTCAATACCGATACCCGGCGTTACCGTGTCCATATGACAGCTCATTAAAATTGAGCCTTCTTTTTTGCCTTCCAGACGTGCATAAATGTTGAAACCGTTTGAAATATGCTCCGGAACAGGAAGTTTGTGAACGGTAAATCCCATCTCGCCTAGTTGCTCAACCAGAGTTTCTGCGATTTGTTTTTCATTCATCGTTTCGCTGTCTATGCGAACCAATTGGCAGAAGTGTTCAACTAGACGTTCTTGATTAATTTGTGTCATTTGGATGCCTCATTTTGCAGGGGCGAGGGCGCTAACAGTGACGCTAGTGAACGACCTCTAAACGGAACAGGGCGGTTGTTATTACACAGGAAAGGGGCACGAATACTGAGATGAATCAAAAAAATGAGCGACCTGACCCAATTATCACCAGATAGGTAAGGGACTGTTGTCAGTGTGTAGTTTGTTTAAAACAGCACCACACTGCCAATAAAAATCGCCATGGTAACAACTTGTTTACATTTTGGTGGCGTGCGTAAATATCAACATGACAATTTAAGATAATGAAATTATTAAATTTATATATATTCATGATGTTTGCATGAAAGATTTTTATTTTGCGTAACAATTATTTTACATTCAGGTATTCAAAACTCAAAAACAGAGATTTTTGTTGATGTATTCCATTTTTTCTCCGCCTGCGCCAAGTTAGAAAAATCAGTTAAGGCGGCTTAGACAGCTGCAAATAAATTAATGACGCAAGGAGAAAGTCATGGTGGATGCATACAACCCATTAGGTACAGACGGATTTGAGTTTGTTGAATACACAGCGGCAGACAGCAAGGGCATTGAACAACTGAAAGCGTTGTTTGTCTCGTTAGGCTTTGCAGAAATCGCCAAACACCGTTCTAAAGAAGCATGGCTGTATCGACAAGGTGATATCAGCTTTATTGTTAATGCTCAGCCTCATAGCCAAGCGGAGGAGTTTGCTAAAGTTCATGGTCCATCAGTGTGTGGCATGGCGTTTCGTGTGAAAGACGCAACGGTTGCGCTGGAGCATGCAATTCAAAACGGCGGTACAGAGTACAAAACCGAAATTGGTCCAATGGAACTGAGCATCCCGGCCATTTACGGCATCGGTGAGAGCCTGCTTTATTTTGTCGACCGTTACGGTAAGCAGAGTATTTATGCCGTTGATTTCCGTTTTTACGACGATGCTGACCAGCGTTTATCGAAATCTGATGTCGGCCTTTACGAGATTGACCATCTGACGCATAACGTTAAACAAGGCAACATGGACGTGTGGTCCGGTTTCTATGAGCGTATCGGTAACTTCCGTGAAATCCGTTACTTCGATATAGAAGGTAAACTGACCGGCCTTGTCAGCCGAGCAATGACGGCGCCGTGCGGCAAAATTCGTATACCTATCAATGAATCGTCTGACGACAAATCGCAAATCGAAGAGTTTATTCGCGAATACAACGGCGAAGGCATTCAGCATATCGCTTTGACAACGGATGATATCTATCAAACCGTACAGACACTGCGTGATCGCGGTATGGACTTTATGCCAACGCCGGACACCTACTACGAAAAAGTTGATGAGCGCGTGAAAGGCCATGGTGAAGACGTAAGCAAACTTCGCGACTTGCAGATCCTGATTGATGGTGCGCCGACGAAAGACGGTATCTTACTGCAAATCTTTACCCAGACTGTAATTGGCCCTGTGTTCTTCGAAATCATTCAGCGTAAAGGCAATGAAGGCTTTGGTGAAGGCAACTTTAAAGCGTTGTTTGAATCGATTGAAGAAGACCAAATCCGCCGTGGAGTACTGAGCGATGCATAAATGGATCACATTCCCTCATCGGGAGGGAGTGTGCTCTAAACAAGCACATGCTGATTTCCCGGAAGAGGCAATTTTTGAGCGAGAAGCAGGCCGGAGTGGATTCTTTGGCCCTGCGGCACACTTTCATCATCGACATGCCCCAACAGGTTGGGCTGAGTGGGAGGGTGAGTTACGCCCGCGTGCTTTTGATTTCACTTTAGTGGATAAGGCAAGCCAGATTTCGCCCTGGGCAGTACCACATTTACTGCATAACGCAGACTGTAAAATCCGTGTTTGGCGAATGGATGAAAAGATGGATTTCCTGGTAAGAAACGCTGATGGTGATGAGCTGTTGTTCATTCACCAAGGTACGGCGGATCTTTACTGTGACTACGGTCATCTGAAGGTGAGCGAAGGGGATTATGTGATGATCCCGCGTTCGACCAGTTGGCGTTTAGAGCCCAGCGAACAGATGTTTATCCTGATGATCGAAAACACCGATGCTGCCTATTCATTGCCTGAAAAAGGCATGGTGGGGAACCACGCCGTGTTTGATCCGGCCGTATTGGAAGTCCCTTCGATCAACGACGAGTTCCGCGCGCAATATTCTGAGAATCGAACTCAGGTACAGGTTAAGCGTCACGATAAAGTCAGTGTAATTACCTATCCGTTTAATCCTTTAGACGCAATTGGCTGGCATGGCGATTTAGCAGTGGTGAAGGTGAACTGGCGTGATATTCGTCCCCTTATGTCACATCGCTATCACTTACCACCGTCCGCGCATACTACATTTGTAGGAGCAGGTTTTGTGGTGTGTACCTTTGTGCCTCGTCCGATTGAGAGTGATCCCGGCGCGCTTAAGGTACCGTTCTACCATAACAATGATGATTATGATGAAGTCTTGTTCTACCACGCAGGTGACTTCTTTAGCCGCGACAATATTGAAGCGGGCATGGTGACATTCCACCCCGCCGGTTTTACTCATGGCCCACATCCTAAAGCTTTCAAAGCGGGGCGGGAGTATAAGAAGAAGTTTACTGATGAAGTAGCGGTGATGATTGATACCCGCCACGCACTTAAGTTTTCGGATGAACTGGAAAAAGTAGAAAACAAAGAATACGTCTACAGTTGGCAAGAGAAGTAGCAGCCAAGACAAGTAAGAGGCAAGGATGAAACTAGCAACTAAAAAAAAATGGAACTCGCGATGGCCTGTTGATGGTCGTGAGTAAAGACTTAACACGCTGCGTACCGGCGACAGAAGTTTTCCACCCAAGAAATTTAGCACCGACCATGCAAGTCGCACTCGATAACTGGGAAACCGTTGCGCCGCAGCTGGAAGAGCTATACACCGCGCTGAATAGTGGAACCGTCGCAGGCTTTGAAGAGTTCGAAGCGCATTATTGTGAATCACCGCTTCCTCGTGCTTATCAGTGGGCGGATGGCAGTGCGTACGTCAACCACGTAGAGCTGGTTCGCAAAGCCCGTGGCGCACAAATGCCAGAGAGTTTTTGGACCGATCCACTGATGTATCAGGGCGGGTCGGACGCTTTTATTGGTCCTTGCGATAATATTGAGTTTGCCAGTTCCGAATGGGGCATCGATTTTGAAGGTGAAGTTGCAGTGGTAACTGGTGATGTGCCAATGGGAGCAAGTATTGCTGAGGCACAAGAATCGATTCGCCTCATCATGTTGGTGAACGATGTTTCGCTGCGCGGATTAATTCCGGCCGAGTTAGCGAAAGGGTTTGGCTTCTTCCAATCTAAGCCATCTTCAGCGTTCTCTCCGGTCGCGGTCACCCCTGACGAATTAGGTGATGCATGGTACGAAAATAAAGTCCACTTGCCACTGGTTTCTACCTATAACCACAAGTCGTTTGGTTGTCCGAACGCAGGTGTGGACATGACGTTCGACTTCGCGGACTTAATTGTACATGCGACCAAAACACGTCCGTTGTCAGCAGGCGCAATCATCGGTTCAGGTACGGTGTCGAACAAGCAGGGAACCGAATACGGTACTTCGATTGAAGAAGGTGGCGTCGGTTACTCATGCATTGCTGAAGTGCGTATGATTGAAACCATTCGTGACGGTAAGCCATCGACAAACTTTATGGCGTTTGGCGACTCAATCAAGCTTGAGATGTTCGATAAAGAGGGCAACAGTATCTTTGGTGCGATCGACCAACAAGTTAGCCAGTATCTGAAGCACTAATTACAATCTCACATGGGAAATAATAGATGAGCGAATCAATCACGCTTTATGGATATTGGCGGTCTTCAGCGGCGTATCGCGTGCGTATTTGTTTGAACCTTAAAGGTCTGAAGTACGATTCCAAGTCGGTTCATTTAGTCCGCAATGGGGGAGAGCAGCATAGCGACGAGTATCATGATTTGAATGCTTCGGAACTGGTTCCTGTGCTGGTGGATGGTGAACTTCGGTTAAACCAGTCGCTGGCTATTATTCAGTATCTTGAAGAAACTTATCCGGAAGTTGCTGTGATTCCCGAGAACGCTCCACAGCGATATCAGGCACTGGCATTAGCACAGGACATTGCGATGGAGATCCATCCGCTGAACAACTTGCGTGTCTTGCAATATCTGGAAGGTGAGTTAGCATGCGATCAGGGCAGTAAAGTCGCCTGGATTCATCATTGGATTAACAAAGGTTTTTCGTCACTAGAAGAGAAACTGGCTAACCATCGTAAGGAGCATGGAGATTGCCAGTTTAGCCTGACTGATTCGCCGTCTATTGTTGATATTTGTCTGGTACCACAAGTTTACAATGCGCTGCGCTTTGGTGTCGATTTAACTCCGTATCCAGTCATTAACTCGATTGTTGAAGCGTGTTACCAACTTCCTGCTTTCATTGATGCTATGCCTGAGCATCAACCGGATGCCAATAGTTAGACCTAAGATGAGTTAGCCCGGACACAACCTGTCGGTATCAACATACGATAAATTTGGATACGGCAGGGTGTGATCTGACGGGCTGTCCTAACTCGCTCCGGTCTAATATTTTTCTTAGAAAAATAGTCTTTGATAAAAGAATTTTGCGAAGGCAGCTTCAAGTCAATTAAAGTTTTGTTTAGTGCACGCAACGAGATTAGGGTGAATTAAAGACGACTTTTAGCAAGTAGCTCGTTCACTTTCCCTTTCGCGGTTTTGCTCACGGTTTGCATAAACTGAAAGCTTGGCGTGACTATTCCGGATTGCTCTAACTCCTCCACCATTCGAATCCAAAGTTTGGCTGTCATTTGTGCGTCAGCTAATGCCCGGTGAAAAACACCATTGTTTTCGATATTTTTGTAGCGAACAAGCTCACCTAGTTTGTGGGACGGAGCGTCCTGAATTAGCCGTCTGGCTACTAATAAAGAGCAAGCAAACTCTCCTGAATAACCACAGTTAATTCTTTCAAGTTCAGCGTCCAGAAATCGTTTATCGAACGAAGCGTTGTGCGCGATAAGATTCTCACCGGCAATAAACTCACTAAATGATGCCATCACCTCGTCGCAGCTTGGTGCTGTACGCAGCATGTTATTAGTGATGCCGGTATAACCTTCGATGAATGAACTCACTCTGAAGCCTGGATTCATTAGTTGCTGAAAACTATCTACAATCTCACCATCGACTAACTTAACTGCACCAATCTCAATTGCCCTATCTCCAAGGTTGGGAGAGAGGCCAGTGGTTTCAAAGTCGAGTACGACGACAGAGTTAGCTTGAGGCATAAGGTTTTCCAACTAAAAAATAATGTGCAAGAGTATCACCGAAAGCGATAGAAAAAAAAGCGGTGACTCTCCCTTAAAATTGCGTTGTTACGACAGGAGAGCCTAATCAAACTCTTCTCACTGTAAACATAAAGCTAAGCACACAAATCTGAGTCGATAAGTTGCTCTGGTTGGCGTTTCCATTTACGCTTTGAGCAACTTGTTGTTTTAGGCCCACTTTATCTATGACCAACATCTTTATCATCGTTGCTCTTTTAGTTGTCTTTTTCTTAATTATTCAAAAGTATGTACTCAAGCAGGACGATACTCGTGACTATCCGTATCGCTCTAAAGGTGCGTTGCTAAAAGGGCAAGAGGGGGCTGTTTTTAATGCGTTAAGGGCTGCAGTCGGAGATCATGCCGTCGTATTTGCCAAAGTGAATATGTCCAGTTTGGTGGCACCGAAGGAAATTAAAAACAAGAAGCAGCTGTTTGTCGCTAGTAACCGTATTTCAAAAAGCTATTTTGACTATGTTATATGTGACCCGCGTACATTAGAGCCACGGGTGATACTCGAACTGGATGACGGAAAGCCGCTTAATAAAGGCAAGGCAGAAAGGCAGAAGCTGCTTATTCATGTGTGTAAAACTGCCAACTTGCCATTAATTGGTACCTCAATAAAACACAGTTACCAAGTGGGTCGTTTGCGGCGTTTGCTAGCTGCGCACTTAGATTTGATAGAACCGGAGAAAGAGGTTCGTTTTTGTAAAAAATGTGGCAGCCCCATGATAATCAAAACCGCCAATCAAGGTGAGTTTAAAGGGCGACGCTTTTTCACCTGTAGTCGTCAGCCAAACTGTACCTACACTGAGAACTACAACGTGGTGTTTGACGTCGAAGGCGAGTAGCAAACATATAAAATTTCGAAAGGCTTTGGCTTGCATGAGTCAAAGCCTTTTTTAACGCTTGTAATTAGTTGCGGCGCTATCACACCTATACTTTAAGAAACTTTAATAAAGTGGGTACGTGCTATGCGATATGGATGGATGCTTTCTCTGCTGCTCGCATCAAACGCGAATGCGTCACCGAACCTGAAACCATTGGAATGTCAGCTTAATGACTCGCCTCAAGATCATTTTTTGTTTTACCGTGAACAGATGGTTTATCACAGCGAGCAGTTTGTTATCTTTCAAAATTTTAAAGGACGGGTAAGTACTCAGGTAGATTTAAAAACCGGGGAGCTGGTTCGTACTACCTATATTGGCGAACCGTTTGAGCCTAAATATCAAATCCTTTTCGGTTCTTGTCCGGATGTTTCCTACACTTTGCAGATCTGGATGTTGAGTGATGTTCCTTTCGATGAGTAAGCGCGAAAGGAACGTCACTCAGATCACATTCTTAAAGCGTTAGCAGGTGGATTTCGCTGATAAAATCACCGGAAAACGAGTGTTGAGTTTACATTTTCAGCAAACGATTCAAAGTTAGCGAATTTATACTTGCACCCTAGAAGGCTTATAGCTAATATCCTTGTCGTTCCAGAGAAATGCGTCCGTAGCTCAGCTGGTTAGAGTATCGCCTTGACATGGCGGGGGTCGGTGGTTCGAGTCCACTCGGACGCACCATTCTGAATTGAATGGTACTGGAAACAAAAATTTGGGTCCGTAGCTCAGTTGGTTAGAGTACTACCTTGACATGGTAGGGGTCGGCGATTCGAGTTCGCCCGGACCCACCAAATTTTGTTCTTCATGAACGCACAAAGCCCGCTTTTTAGCGGGCTTTGTTGTATCTGAGTTTCAAACATCTCTTTTTCGCTT
This sequence comes from Vibrio sp. B1FLJ16, assembly GCF_905175385.1. Taxonomy (NCBI): domain Bacteria; kingdom Pseudomonadati; phylum Pseudomonadota; class Gammaproteobacteria; order Vibrionales; family Vibrionaceae; genus Vibrio; species Vibrio sp. B1FLJ16. The sequence continues at coordinate 1,725,185 of NZ_HG992749.1, read as the reverse complement.
GTCTACTTTACGCGCATTAATCGGTGTTGAACGTCGTCTAGGTCAAACTCAAGTATTTGAGAGCGCTCCATGGTTTCAACTTGTTGAAGCATAGCCGTGTTGTAGCCTTTGCGTTTCATCCATTGCAAAGGGGCAGAAAATGAATCCTCATTGACGATAAAAGATTCGCCCTTTTGCGGACCTCCATAAACGTTAACGACCCAAATCCGAGATTGAAAGTCCAAAACTTCACTCAATGTGTTTTGTATTTTTTTCAGTAAGTTTGCCATCAAATGATCCCCGTTTAACTGGGGCGCAACTATATCATTTATTTGACCTCATTCGTTACTTTTTGCTTTGATGACTTGTTTGGCAATCTGATCCAGATGGCTGTCCCAAGTGCCGCAGCAGCCACCCCAAATGTCCATGTGCGGGTAACGTTTAGCAAGGTCGCCACACTGCTCGCCTAATTCTACCGGATCACCGTCTTCTAGGTGTCCGAGTTTACACAGTGCTATTTTTTCCATTTTGGACGCGTTTGGTCTGACGCCCCTAATCCGATGAATCCACTCTCTATCTTCAATCGCAGGTTCGTATTCCACTGGGTGAGAGCAGTTGATCAAATAAAACTCGGCTGCGTTATCTGTTTCGCGATCAATGGTTGTGATGGCTTCGGCTAAGCTTGGTCCGGAATTCAGTTTGGAAGTACTATCTAATGTGAGTGAAATGGCAAGTGGTACGCCTAATTTCTGCGCGGCTCGGACGACGCCGATGGACTCCGGGATGTTGTTGAAGGTTATGGCCAACGCCAAATCGACGTCTGCTTTTTTCAAGGTTTCGAGTTGAACCGAGTGATAGTCTTCGGCTTCATTCTCTGTGATCTTATGATTGGTTGAGTATGCATCACCACGGGGGCCAATCAGTCCTTGATATAAAATTTCGGGGATATCAGCAGTGTACTCTTTTGCGACCTCACGCAAGAACTCAATACATTGAATATTTGCATCAGCCAGGCTTTGTGGGGAGTAACCTAATAATTTTCCCCAATCAGGACTGGCACGATAGTCAAGCCCACCCATGAGAGCACACATGTTGTGTTTAGCCGCGACGTCCAGATAATTGCGAAACATCTCTTGCATCTTTTCAACAGCGGCAGGGTTGTCGAGTAGGGGGTACATAGCAAACTGAGGTAACTCAAAACCATATTTGTACATGAGTTCTGTTTCTGTGCCACCCTCAGTCAGATAGAATCGTCCATCTTGTTGAGTGGGAAAGGATTTTTGCATGACCATGTCGGACCTCCATCTTATCAAGATGAGAAATACATTCTTTGTAGTTTAGGAATAAATAGTCATTAGTGGTAACTGTAGTGATTATTTTGTCATTAATGGTTTGTGGCATGGTTTTTCCAAAGCGTCATAACGTATCTACGATAAACTGAGTCATGTTTGAAAGTGCTCATACATCTGGATTCGTAATGGTAGGTTTATCTCTGCCCAATCCATATGGTGTCGTTGCAATAATTGTGTGTATTTTGTGGTGCAACTATGTGCCTGTTTGCACCAAGCTAGAATAAATGGAAGTCGATATGAATAACAAAGGACTAGTAAAAGCTAATCGTGAGCAAATAAAGGAAAAAATTCTTCAAGCCGCAATTACTGAGTTCAGTCTGCACGGTTTTGTTGGTGCTTCAACCCAAGGAATAGCGCTTCGGGCAGGGATGAAAAAATCTCAGCTTCACTATTACATTGATGATAAGGAGGCCCTTTATTATCAAGTACTTGAGACGATATTTAACACTTGGGATGCGCTGTTTGAATACAACCCAGAGCAGGGCGATACACCGGAAGAGACACTCAGCCAATACATCAGTCAGAAGTTTGATTTTGCAGTCACTTACCCGGAATTATCGCGTGTATTTACCATGGAAGTGATGGGCGGGGGACGTTATCTGGAAACGTATTGGGATCGTACAGTGAGCAGCGCGCTAATTAGAGCTGATATCATAGATTTATGGGTTAAGGGCAATAAAATCAGGGATTTAGACGGGCGACTTTTGCTCATGAATATTTGGGCGATGACACAACATTACGCTGACTACGCTCTACAGGTAGAGAAAATACTTAAAAAACCGATCACCGACCCAGAGGTACAAGAAGAAATTAAGCAGGAATTAATAACATTTGTACTAAATGGCATTTCTTTAACTAATTGAATTTAATAAGTATCTCTAAATCTCTATATTCCATTTACTACTTAAAAACGTTAACGGTTTGTTGCTAAGAAACTGTAGGTGGCATTGTTCATGCATTGATTTGACCGATCGGACAAACTGGTTGGTTAAAGAATGGTTGCGAAAGAAAAATTTGAAGTAGTTGTTATTGATAAGCGCGAAATTGCAGATGATGTAGTGTGCCTGACGTTAGCGTTAGAGAATGGAGGGAAGCTGCCGCCGTTTGATGCGGGCTCTCATATAGAGTTGAAGTTAACCGATACGATGACTCGCGTTTATTCGCTCTGTAGTGATCCTGACGAACGTTCAATATATCGAATTTCGGTGAAACGAGAGTTGGTAAGCAGAGGTGGCTCGGATTTTATCCATGACCATCTCCGCCAAGGCGATAAAGTCACGATATCGCAACCGAAGAACTATTTCTCCCTAAATGAAGAAGCTGATCAAGTATTGTTAGTTGGCGGCGGGATTGGTATTACACCTTTGTTAAGTATGGCCTATGTGCTTAAGCGTAAAAACATTCCGTTTAGTGTTATATTTTGCTCTTCACGTTATTCAAAACCTCTTTTTGAAACTGAGTTAGAGAACCTTGGCGCCGACTTACATTTCATGAATCAGGGTAAAGATAGTTTGTGTTTAGAGCATTTTATTTCTCATCATAACAATAAGTTAGACATCTACTGCTGTGGGCCGAATGAGTTTATGGAACACATACGTCAGATAAGTGGTGTTGAGGACGAGCGCTGGCACCAGGAGAGCTTTACACCAACTAATGAAACTGTCGTTGACAGCGCGGTAACGCTAACGCTTTCAGAGAGCAATAAAGTAATTAAACTGCCTTCCGGCGGTAGCATGATAGATGCGATACGCTTGGCAGGAATCCCCGTCGATACAGTATGCGAACAAGGGGTCTGTGGCAGTTGCGTTGTCTCCTGGCGTGATGGAGAGCCCATTCACAACGACGAATGCATGACTGATGAAGAGCGCAGCGAATATGTAGCACTGTGTTGTGCAGGTTGCAGTTCCAAGTCACTGACATTGGAGATCTAGCCATGACTTACTGGATGAACAATGTAATTTTACCCAAGTGGTTATCTGGTCGCGCGAAGTCAGAACGTGTATCCGTTGCTATTGAAGATGGCCTTGTCACCGCCATTGTTCGTACAGATGACTTGTTAGTTAATGAGCATGATCCGGTTTGGGAAGGCGATGGCAAGCTCGTTATCTCTGGGCTTTGCGAAATGCACACGCATTTAGATAAGACCTACACCCGTCACCGATTAGGCGATATTAAGCCTGGTCTATTAAATGCGATTCAGGCGATGGATACCGACAAACGTAACTGGAATGGTGTGGACCTGTTACCGCGTATGCAGCAAGCATTAGAACGAGCCTATATCAATGGCGTAACTAAAATGAGAACGCACATTGACTGGTTCGATTTAACGCAGCCTTTGGCATGGCAAATCCTTGATGATTTATCGACGCAATGGCGCAACAAGATTGAGATTGAGCGCGTTGCTTTGATACCTCTGCCAACGTTTGAGAATGTTGATATTGCGATGACCATTGCAGCGTTAATTAAACAGAGTCAAAACAGCTTGTTAGGTGCTTTTATCCATTCAAGTAATTTTAGCCCAAGTGCGATGTCAAACTTACTGGCAATAGCGAATGAATTTGAGCTCGATTTAGATCTACACATTAATGAAGAATTACACAGTGCAGATGGTCTGGTTTGGTTAGCGGAGTATCTCAACAATCACTCATTCAATCAGAAAATTACCTGTGGTCATGCGTGCGGTTTACACGCCCTAAATAGTGATGAAGTCGAATATATTCTTTCTACCTTCGCAAAGCACAAAGTGACAATTGTTGCGCTACCGACGACGAACTTGTTACTTCAGGATGCAGTGACTGATGCAACACCTAGTCACCGAGGTATTACCTTAGTCAAAGAAGCATTAAACAGCGGTGTGGATGTGATGTTCTCCAGTGACAACGTAGCGGACGCGTTTTGTCCATACGGAGATTACAATCCAGTATCAGTGTTAAAGCTTGCTTGTATTACCTCTCAGCTAGATAACCCTTTTGAAGATTGGTCCCAGGCGATCAGCACAATCAAACCGCTTTCAGGTTCTCCACATTCAGTTTTGATCGGACAGCCAGCAGACTTTGTCGTGTTCGACCATGGCAATGTTCACATTTGGCCCGAACATCAGCATGTGCAGATTATGAGAAAAGGACAGTGGTTAAAGAGTGATTAAAGCAATTAAAACAAGTAGAAAATTAGGACAGATAAATGGAAAAAGCAGTGACAGATGGTGCGCCGCTCGCAAGGTACGCTTCGTTTCGCAGAGTCGGTGATCTGATTTATTTTTCTGGTGTCATCGCGGTAAACCCAGAAGAGAGAAAGATCGTCAAAGGGTTTGAAGACATTCCATACCACGCCGCTCAGATGCTTGGACAAACAGGGGAGTTTTCAAGCGATATCAAGAAAGGGCCGATTCTGGCGCAAAGTTGGTATGTGCTTAACGCGATCAAAAACATGATCGAATCCCAGGGCGGGACAATGAATGATGTGTTCAAGTTAGTTCAGTACTTCAAAAACTTAGATCACTTTCCATATTACAGTGAAGTTCGTAAACAATTTTTCCCTGATGAGTCGCCGGTCTCAACCATTGTTGAAGTCAGTGCCATGTTGCCGACCGAAGATATTTTGATTGAAGTCGAAGCGACTGCGTATTTGCCACTGAATTAATAAAGCATCAATTTTAAAAGGACTTAATTATGCTACATGGATATACACCCGCAGACCGTTTTCTTCCTTACCTTACCTGGACTGACATTGATGCCATCGAAGACAAAGAAAATACCGTAATCGTATTGCCCGTTGGCGCGATAGAGCAACACGGTCCACACCTTCCTTGCTCTGTTGATGCGACAGTCGCTGCGGGTGTGGCTGGTAAAGCGTTGAGCTTGTTGCCAGATAACGTATCGGCATATGGACTCGCACCAATTGTATATGGCAAGTCTGATGAGCATCTCCATTTTCCCGGTACGATTACGCTAACTGGTGAGCTTCTGCTTCACACTATTACTGAAATCGGTGAGTCAGTGTATCGCGCAGGGTTTCGTAAGCTTGTCATGATTAATGCTCACGGGGGACAGCCGCAACCTTTGGAAATGGCAGCGAGAGAACTGCGTCTTCGCCATGGAGATTACATGGTGGTCCCACGTTCGGCTTGGAGTGTGCCTCACGACAACAGTGAGTTTAGTGAGCAGGAAAAACAGTTAGCTATGCACGCAGGACATGGTGAAACTGCGATTATGATGGCACTGCTTGGTGAACATGTTCACATGGACAGAGCCGAATCTCACTACCCACAACCCTTCCCATGCCCGACATTAACGACGGGTCGCCCTGCTGCAGCTTGGGCAAGCTTTGATTTTGGTCCGACAGGCGTTATTGGCGATCCGACCCAAGCTACGTTGGAGCTTGGAAAGAAGCTGCTTGAACAGTTAGGTACGCAATGGGCGAATGCCATTACCGAAGTTCATCAGGCGCAATGGATAAAACGCTCGGAACCTTCCTGGGGGAAAGGGCATTACAACGGCTTTATTCAACGCCATCTCTAACGGAACTCTAGATAAACCGAAACTATAACGACAACTTAAACATCATAAAGTCAGAAATAAGAAGGAAGCAACATGGAAGTTAAAAACGTACTTAATCGCTCTTTACTTGCTGTTTTGGTCGCTGGATCTATGTCATCGGCCGCGTTTGCAAAAGAGACACCATTTACCTTAATAACAAACTGGTATGCACAAGCTGAACATGGTGGTTTTTATCAGGCCAAAGAGCAGGGTTTGTACAAACAAAAAGGGTTAGATGTCACGATCAAGATGGGTGGCCCGCAGGTCAACAACACACAGTTGCTGGTGGCAGGTAAAGCCGACTGTATTATCACTGATGATATTGGCGTGATGATGTCGCAGATACGTGGACTGCCTGTTCAACTTGTCGGCACCAGTTTCCAGTATGACCCTACGGTAGTTATTACTCACAGCGACGTCAATGCGCTTGGAGAACTAAAAGATCATACCGTTCTTATTTCGACGGCGGCACACTCAAGCTGGTGGCCATGGGCGAAGAAAAAATACGGTTTTACTGATGAAATGACGCGTCCATACACCTTTAATGTTCAGCCATTCGTTATGGATAACAAGGTTGCTCAGCAGGGTTATATGACTTCAGAACCATTTGCCCTGCAAAAGACCGGAGTTGGATTTAACGTTTATTCTATTGGTCAGGAAGGCTACCCACCTTACGGCAACTCTGTAGCGTGCCGTCAAAATGTCATTGATGAGAATCCAGAAGTAGTGAAGGCGTTCCTATCGGCTTCGATGAATGGCTGGAAAAACTACCTCGCAGACCCAAGCCTCGGTAACAAAGCAATTCAGCAAGCCAACCCAAGTATGGCGGACGATCAAATCGCATACTCTGTCGAAAAACTTCGCGCATCAGGCATCATTACTGGCGGTGATGCTCAGACTAAAGGCATTGGTATCATCACCCCAGAGCGTATGAAAAAGACCTGGCAGATGGCGGTTAATAACGGCTTGTTCAAAGCAGAAGAGGTTGATCTTAATAAAGTTTACACCACAGAGTTCATCAATGACGTGAAGGTGACGCCATGAGTTTAGCCGTTATTAAAAATAACAGCGAACAGGAGCTCAATGCAAACCACACCGAAGAACCGATAGCAGCAGTTGAGCTGCTATCGACCGAGAAGGTTTACAGCAATGGAACACGGGCATTATTGCCCGTGGACCTGAAAGTAAGGCAGGGTGAGTTTGTCACCTTGCTGGGTCCTTCTGGTTGTGGCAAGAGTACGCTGTTAAAAATGGTAGCAGGGCTGGAAGAACCTTCAGACGGACGTTTGCTGTTGTGGCGTAAACCGGTTGATAAACTGGCAGCCCAGAATCGTTCGCTGTCGTTTGTTTTTCAGGAAGCATCTCTGATGGTCTGGTCGAGTGTGCGTAAAAACGTGCAACTCGCACTTGATCTAGAGGGGATAAAAGGTGAAGAAGCTGATAGGAGAGTCGATCAGGCATTAGAGCTGGTTGGCTTATCTAAGTTTGCTGATGCGCTGCCTAAAGAGTTGTCGGGCGGGATGCAAATGCGCGTTTCTATCGCGCGAGGCTTAGTTGTTAACCCAGACTTACTCTTGATGGACGAACCATTTGGTGCTCTTGACGAAATTACTCGTTTTAAACTCGATAGTGAGCTACTTCAGTTGTGGCGTGAGAATGGCCTCACAGTGATGTTTGTGACCCATTCAATACATGAAGCAGTGTTCCTGTCACAACGTGTTGTCGTCATGGCAGCAAGACCCGGGCGAATCATCGAGGAAGTTATAATTGATGAGCCTTTCCCTCGCTCAGAAGACTTCCGTTTAACTAAGAAGTTCTCAGAATATTCGATGAAGTTGCATCGATTACTAACGAAGGCTTCGGTCGAGGAGGTGATATGAGCAGTGCCGTAAAAGAATCTATCTGGCCACTGATGAAGCATGAGAAGTTTCGCAAGGTAGCCTTCCCAACGTTGGTAACCATGGTGCTTTTAACTGTTTGGCAGTTAACCACCGATATCGCGCAAATTCCTGAGTACATTCTACCTTCGCCAATCAGAACCCTGGAAGCGATGTGGCAGGATTGGGCGCTACTTGGACCTTCGTTGCTTTATACGTTGAAGATCACTGCGTTGTCATTTGCATTAGCCATTGCTATTGGTGTTGTGGTGGCGTTCTTCTTTGTTCAAAGTCGCTTTATAGAGAACGCATTTTTTCCTTATGCGGTTTTGCTACAAGTGACGCCAATAGTCGCGATCGCACCGCTTATTATTATCTGGATTAACAATACCACCGCTGCGCTGGTCGTTTGCTCAACGCTTGTAGCAGTGTTTCCGATCATTTCTAACACCACATTGGGATTAAGAAGTGTCTCTCCCAACTTACTGGCGTACTTTAAACTGAGAAATGCCTCAAGAATACAAGTGCTGCTGCGTTTGAGAATTCCCTCGTCAATGCCGTATTTCTTTGCGGCGCTGAAAATTGCTTGTGGCTTATCACTTGTTGGTGCCGTAGTTGCAGAGTTTGTTGCAGGTACCGGTGGCGCGAACACAGGTTTGGCGTATCAAATCTTACAAGCTGGTTATCAGCTTAATATCCCACGGATGTTTGCCGCTCTTGCGCTGATTTCATGGACTGGTGTTGCACTGTTTGTTGCGATGTCACTTTTAACCAAAGTGTTTATCGGCCATTGGCACGAGAGTGAAGTCCATTAAACGGAATTGTAAACGGATTAGGAAAGAGAAATATGGATACCAAACAAAGTAGTCTACAGGTGATGAACCAACTGGCTCACCTGGAATGGGTTAAAGTGCCCATTCACGTTAAACGATTATCAAAAGATTTTCATTGGTTCAGCCCTGTCTTAACAGAGCAGTTAGCCGGAAAGGTGGCTGATGTCATTGTAAAACCCAAGTCACTGGAAGAACTGAAAGAGCTCATCAGTAAATGTGTCGAGCTTGATGCTCCTGTCACGGTTCGAGGTGGCGGTACAGGCAACTATGGTCAATCAGTGCCATTGTGCGGCGGAATCGTGATTGACATGACTAAGTATGCTTCACTTGTAAATTTTGATGAAGGTGTTGCGACGGTTGAGCCCGGCCTTAAAATATCCGAACTCGAAGGCAAAGCTAAAGAACATGGCTACGAAATGCGCTGTATGCCATCAACCTACAAGATGGCGACGGTAGGCGGACTGTTTTCCGGTGGGTTTGGTGGCGTTGGCTCCATCAATTACGGTCCGTTGGCTGCAAGTGGCACCATACTCGGAATCAAAGTATTGACCATAGAGCCTGAGCCGAAAATCATCGAACTCAGTGGCGCGGAGATTTTAAACTATCATCACACTTATGGTACCAATGGCATCGTTGTCGAGCTGGAAATTGCCTTAGCACCTAAGCGCCATTGGGACGAATATATGCTGGCGTTCTCTACTTTGGAATCTGCATATCAGGCAGCTTACTCATTGGCCTACAGCTCAGGTATTGATAAGCGCAATGTCGCGCTATTTAGCTATGACAGCGCGAAGTATCTGCCGAATGGCGAGCAGTTAAACTCTGGCGAGTACTTGGTCATCGCGATAGTAGCGAATAATGGACGAAAATCCCTCCAAGGCTTGTTGAAAGATCATGGCGGACGAATTGCCTGGAATCAACAATACACCGAGATGACTGAACAATCAGAAACCATGATTGAAAGTTGCTGGAACCATTCTACTCTCCATGCATTAAAGCACGACAAGTCGTTAACCTACCTTCAAGCGAATTATGATGTGACCAGAGTAGTCGATCAGCTGAAGGAGATTGAATCTCATGCTCGTGGGGAAGTAACCATCCACCTTGAGTTTATTTTGAACGCGATGAAGGAGCCTATGGTCGCAGGACTTCCTCTGATTCAATATTCCACACCAGAGAGGTTAGAAGCGCTTATAGACCTGCACCGCCACTGCGGGATCTCAATTAATAACCCACATGTGTTTACTCTAGAGGATGGAAAACATGCGGGTTTATTGAGTGAAGATATCCTTAAAAGTAAGCGAGAGAACGATCCTAAAGGGTTACTTAACCGGGGAAAGATTCGCTCCTTAGCTGATGTGCTATAAACCCAGGCATCTTGAGGTTATTTGGGTATATACCCAAATAACCTCAAGATGCCTGGGTTCAGCGAGAATGACTTGGTTCACAGACGCGCCAACGATTTGAAGATCTAGTGGTTCTAAATCAAAAATCGTTAACAAAGGCAGTGAACCAAGGCAACTCGCCCTTCGGGAGCGTGTCACTGGCCCAATTTCTGCGTCATATAACTTGGAAAGAGCTAGCTATTCCACTGCGTTATTCCTTTTGAAACTGAAGGCTTTGACCTCATGCCTGTGACAATGCTCTGAATCCTGCATCTTGAGGTCACTTGAGTATAACAACGTCGTAATGTACTACTTATAAGCTATTAATGCTGTTCACAAAGTTCCGGTATATTTTTAATATTATATTTTGTTTGAATTCTAGATTTAATCTGATTAACCAAGGTTTCATCTAAGGCTAATGTATTGCTAATGATATGTGTTGGCTGACCTTGAAGTAGAAGTAGTAATACCATTAACTTATTTATGTAAAAATAAGGGTGGGTGCTGTCTGATTTTTGTGCCTCAAATAGGATATAGCCATTTAATACGTTATTAATGCAAGAAAATACAAAGCCCATCGTTTCTTTCTTAGAAATGTACGCGTCCACACTTGATTGCATATATATTTCAGAATGCAAAGGGTTAATAAATGGTGATAAAATTATTATTTTTCCGTTAAAGTTTTCTTGGAAAATTCTTTTTAATACAACCAGGTTTTCAAAAATGTCAAAACTTTCATCAATAATTACCAAGTCTATGTTTTTCTGTGATAAAGTTTTTATAATTTGAGTTTCTGATGACTCAGTTATGACTTCCTTAAATCTTTTTGAACCTTCTGATAAGAGTTTAGCTGAGAAATCAGAGTCTAGGTTTCTATCTAATATTAGACATGTAATCGTTTTCTTATCTGCCATAGCCCAACATTCCGTTACTTTAAATCCTGCTTTATAAAAATAAAACTTCTTTAAGTTGTTGTTTTTAGTTGTTTTTTGTTTGTTTCTAGGTTGCTATGATATAAATCAAAGCTCTTTTTATTCCCTGTTAGTATATTGTAAAGAGTAGATTGATAACATTAAAGGGATTTGTATTCATTAACCCAAGTCCTATTTGGAATTGTTGTGATAAGCGAAAGAGTATTAATAAAAAAAGATCTGAACTTATTTTTAGTTCTTGTCGTTTTATATAAAGAAAGAAATACAGAAAAAACAGCAGAAAGGCTGTTTGTAACTCAATCAGCAATCAGTAAGGGATTAAAAAAACTGCGTGAGCAGCTTAACGATCCTTTGTTTGTTAGGGTAAGAAATGGATTTGTGCCCACACCATTATGTGATGAGATTGTTGCAGAAGTTGAACCGGCATTGTTAACTATCGAGCAAATATATAAGATGTCTGGCTCTGTGAACCCAGAAGTTAATAATCGTGAACTTAGTGTCGCCATTAGTAGCTCGTTTGCTCATGGATTTAGTGAAAAGCTATATAGTTGTCTTCGCGAAAAGTTTCCTAATACGACTATAAGTATCAGTATTTGGTCTGATGCTACGGAAAAAAACCTATTAGATGGAAAAATTCAGCTGGGCATTAACTACTCTTCGGTTCGGATATCTAAGGACCTAAAATCAAAAAGAATTATTAGACCTATCGACTTTAGTTTTTTGGTGAGAAAAAGTCATCCACTTGCCAATCAGATAGTAAGTGCTAAGGAGCTGAGCCAGTATCCATTTGTCACGTCGGTTATTCCTAACTACACACATCAGGGTAGTAAGATAGAACGAGCACTCTATAAGTTAGGATTACCTGCAAATGTCATATTAAGAAGCGATAATGCAAACGTTCGTTTGGCTTGTATTAAAAATTCAGATGCGATTCTTCCGGTTCATAGCTTTACGGCAAAAGCCCTATCAGAAGAATATTTTGTTCTACAAATCGATTTTGACCCGAATGATTATACGACTGAAGAGTATGCAGCTATCTTTTATTCTGATAAGTTTTCATCAACTGAATGTAGGCGTTTGGTAGAGTCTTGTATCGAAAAGTGTCTATCTTTCCATGCCTAAATATTGATGATTTGTATTTATAACATGGAAACATATTGTCGGGGTGGATATAAATTATAGATAAATATAGTGCTATGAGGATTTATGAACAGGCTCGTTTGGGGTTACGAGCCTAGATATTCAGGTTTAAATCAACGCTCAGGAGTTTCTAACATCTTAACTACGGCTTCAACAGTATTGTTGAGCGCTTCATCATTATCAAGTTTGCCAGACCCTGCAGGGCCAAGTGCACATGTATACAAAACTAGTTGTTTCTCGAAGGGTAGATCCAACTGCTCGTATAAATGCTGACGGATTTGTGCATGCTGTTCCGGTTCCTGGTTCGCAAGGCTAACTAGCGTGTCATAAATAAGGGTTTTCATCTTAATCACATTTATAGTCTTAGGGGATTGATTAGTGTAATGCATTACAAGTCGAAAATCCGACACTTTGGTCACATATCAACGTGTTTTAAATCTCTTTGTCTTTATTGTTGAAAGAATGCTTTGTTGTGAATTTTATTGTTAGTAGGTTTGACTAGTAAGAATAGATCTACTGAGTACTCGAAGAATTCAGTAAAGTTTAGAATAAATCCAACTTAACTACTCCTTTATAGGCTTTACTTTAATGTACACAAATGAGAGTAAAGATAGGTGGCACCATGTTAAGTAAACTAAACAATCGTCTTTCTACTGTCGCTGAGCACATGGCTGATCTCGAGTTTCAGCTTGGCACATATCTTCAACCTGGTCGTTACTCGTGCAGAGTGCGAGGCGATGAGGTCTTCATTGAATATCAGCATAATCTGGATTTTGACAACGCCTCCTATCAAGCTGAAACGTTCCTGCGACTATTCAACATCCCCTTGGAAGGTGACGAACGAAAACTTCTGGTTGAAGTAGCAGGTAAAGGAAGTACAACGAAGCTGCATCTGGACTTATCGTACGATACAGAAAGTGACCTTCTGTTTAAGTTTGTTTGTTGTGAACTTTTAACCGCGTTTATAAAGCTTGAGGAACAATCCAACTCCAGTTTACCAGTGAGCTCTTAATGGAAATCTAAATACTGTATACCCAAATAACCTCAAGATGCTTGGTTCAGCGAGATTGCATTGACTTACAGGCGCGGCAACGATTTGGCATTGACCAAACTTACTGGGCTAGGTATGCCTGAAACTCAGTATGTCGTTAAAGAATTGAGCATAGGGCAGGTATGTCTTATCTCTGAAGTAAGCAATAAAGTCTATGGTTTTCGGAAGTATCTTACAGGACAGGAGGGGGGTGACTACGTGGGTTGAATCTGGAGGCTTGTATAATGTCCAGCCTCAAAAATAAATGTCATCTAGCTCGAAGTAAACCTGATGGCATTTTATTTTACTTAAATTTTAGAGTAAAAACTTTAGGCTTGTTATTTTCGATGAAATCACAAAGTATATTTAAAAAAACATCTACAACGATAGTGTTAGTGGTGTCTCTGCTAATTGTTTCCATTTTGTTGCAGTTATCCATTAAAATCTTAGCGAAAGAGATGATTAAATTGCAAAATGAGCAACTAGAGTTCGTTCATATTAGTAGTATCATCCAAAAAATATCTGATGATTTATCACATTTGTCAAAAATGTATGTACTTACTGGGGAATCAAAGTACAGACAAATTTATGATGAAATTAAAGATATCAGAGATGGGAACAGTGGTTTGCCAAATATGTACCATGGTTTTATGTCTAAGAAAATTATACATTTGGGCTATATTCCGGAAGTGATTGATTCGAATAATATTTCTGATTACTTTAAACATCTATCTTCAGAGAATCCTGAGTTGAGTTACATTTTTAAAGCAAGAGATGAATCTAATATTTTGTCTGACGTTGAAATTTCAGTAATGGACTCTTTAGAGGTTGTAGGTCAGGAATTATCTTTATCAAAATTACAAGATGAATCGTATTTTTATGCAAAATCTAAAATTATTAACAAAAGAGAAGTTGCTGTAAATTATATTAAAAATAGACTTAAAGGAAAGGCAAATACAATTCAATTTGTTGTTAATGTAATAGATGTTGTAAATAAGTTAATCATGATTGCTTTAGGGTTGATTATATTTATTCATTTTAGAAAAATTAAGTCTACAATTAAGTTTTATATTGAAAGGTTATCAGGGTGGGGAGCTGAAATATCCAAAGGTAATTACGATAGTGAAATTTTAGTTGATCTTCCTGTTGAACTGAATTCAATAAAAGTTGTCATTAGTGATATTGCTACTAATGCTAAAAATGAATTGTCTGAAGCTAAGCTACAATCTAGAGTCGATTTTTTAACTGGTTTACCAAACGTAAGGGCGATTGATCACTTTTTTATCGAAAAACAAAATGAAATTGAAAGATATGGCTCAACTTATTCTGTTGTATTAGTGAATATTAAGGGGTTAAAACAATACAATATTGAATATGGATATGAACTAACAAACGATATGCTTGTTAGATTTTCAACATTAATAAAGGAAAATATTAGAGCATCAGATTTTTATGCTTATTTAGGTTCTGGTGTCTATATCATATCTCAACCTTATGCTACTGAAGAAAAGGTTGTCTCTATGATTGAAAAGTTAAAAGTAATCATCGAAGGATTTGATGTTTCATTAGGTAATAAAGAACTTCACGTTGATGCAACTTTTGTTTATGGCATAACAGATAACAATAATATTAAACAAACTTTTGATCTTGTTGTTGACGACTATTTAAAAGTTAAGTGATTGTCGTATGAATAAATTTTTAAAATTGGCATTGATATCTGCGGTAATGAGTGTGGTAATATTTGACTTTGTCGTTAAAGATTATTACAAAAGTGTGGATGAAACTAAGCGACTTATTTTTAATGATTTTACCTCCATGATGGAAGCGAATAAGCAAAAGCTTATCTTGCTTAGTTTATTGGCGGAGACAGAGATTAATCTTCCGGTGTTTTCAAAAAATGAAAATGACGTGAATATAGTATATGTCTCATCAAAAGATACAAATAAAGATACTGCATTAACCGATGAAGAGTTGGTTGTGTACAGAATAATGCAGATGAGTGTTAACTATATTCCTAGGCTGTTTTTAGAAGAAAACTCAAAGTATTATTACAGATCTTATCAGAATGAAAAAGTTTTTTACTACAACGAAAGTGACGATATATTATCTCGTTATAAAATAGCTAATGTTGAAAATTGTTCAATTAATGAATCATGCGCAAAGTATGCAACGAAAGAACAGCTTGAGGATAGGGTTATTTTCTCCACATTCTATCAAGATAAGGTTTCAAAAAAAGATGTGATATCAATTTCTTCTCCTGTTATAAATCAAAATACAAAAGAAATCATAGGCGAGTTTGTAGTGGATGTTTTTTTAGAAGACTATATTTCAAGCGATTTTGATTATGTTGCCTATATTGAAGATAATGTGAAAACTAATTTAATAATAGAAAGATCGTTCTTTGATAGTTACGATTCTAGAATTTATCAAATAGATAATCTTTCTGTGTTTAAATATCAGATTTCTACTGTGAATAGATATTTTGAATACTATTGGGTTTTTGTTGGTATTTTTGTTTTTATTTTTTATATTGGTTACAAATGGTACGATTTAGTCATAAAAGACAAAGAGTTAATTATGGTTAAAGCAGATATTTTATTAGATGAACTTACGGGTTTAAATAATAGAAAAATACTTTCTGACGAAGAGTTTCTGAGTATTGCGGATGGAACGTGTATTAGTATTATCGCATTTGATGGAAACCATATAAAGAAAATAAATGATCGACTTGGTCATGCCTACGGAGATCAGGCTATAAAAGCAATGGCTGATTCACTTAAGTTTGTTTTCAGTGATAAAGACTATTTAATTCGGATGGGTGGTGATGAGTTTTTAGCAGTCTTACCGAATTGCGATCTAACTAAGGCCGAGTTATTAGCTCAAAGAGTAAAAGACTCGATAAAGTCGAAAACTATCAAGAGCATGCCTCTATCGATATCTGCTGGTGTCGTGGAGTTAGATAATTTTGAGCCAATAGATAAAGCCATAACCAGAGCAGATGATGCGCTGTACGTAGATAAAGCTAAGTTTAAACCTGAAATTTCTAGAGTTACGTTTTATTAAGTTACTAATATGTTTATTCGTCATATAAAGTTGCCCAATGTTTTTATTAATACTTGTGGGTTGATTGCACATATTGTCATTTTATTATGCCCTATTTATTCGTGGGCGAGTTTTGATAGCGGGATAAGTGGAAAGAGCTTAGTAATAGTTGAGTCATCACACCTTGCTTTAATGTTTTTCAGTTTTAGTTTATTAGCATTAATGCATGTTAAGTATAAAAATAGGCTGCAAAATGAAATTGAATTCAAAAGTTTACAGCTAATGAAAAGTCAAGAAGATATGATTTCTATGTTTGCTGACTCGATAGAATGCCGCTCTGGAGAAATGGGAACCCATGTGAAGAGGGTCTCATTAATATCGGAAAAATTAGCAGAACTGTATGGATTGCAAGATGAAGAAGTTAAACAGATTAAGATAATAAGTCCATTGCACGATCTTGGCAAAATTAGTGCACCGGACGCGGTGTTATATAAAGAAAGTAAATTGACTGAAGAAGAGTTTGAAATTATAAAAACTCATACCACAATGGGGTATAAAATACTCCAAGGGAGTGATTGTGAGTTGATACAACTAGCCTCTATCGTTGCACATGAACATCACGAAAAGTGGAATGGAAAAGGTTATCCACTCGGTAAGAAAAAAGAAGAAATTCACATTTTTTCTCGAATCGTTGCTGTTGCAGATGTTTTTGAAGCTTTGTTGAGTGAGCGTCCTTATAAGAAACCTTGGTCGATTGACAAAGTTTATGAACTGTTCGAAAAAGAAAGAGGTCATCACTTTGATCCTGAACTGGTCGATATATTGCTTAACAACTTTGACGTCTTTACTGAAATATATGATAAGTGGGAACGCAGCTAATCTTTGATTGCTTTCTACTTCAGTCATTGATTTTGGGTGTAAGACTTGATCATACCTAGAACGGTGTAATTTTAGGGATGTTCCATCGAGAGTGATGTTGACACTCTCGATGACATCACCTAGCTTATTCCTTCATCTCGTTAAGATACGGGATGATACTCAATCCAGTGTCTAGCGATGTCCTCTCGCGTCGCGACCCATACGGCATCGTGAGATTGAATGTAATCTAGGAAACGAGTTAACGCTTTAAAACGACCTGGCTTACCAATTACGCGGCAGTGCAGGCCGACCGACATCATTTTGGGTTTTTCTGCTCCTTCCTCATATAAACAATCAAAGTGATCTTTCAGGTACTGGAAAAATTCGTCGCCGTGGCTGAAGCCGTAGGGAGACGAAAAACGCATATCGTTAGTATCCAGCGTATAAGGGACTACAAGGTGTGGTCGGTTAATACCTGCGTTATTTGCGTCTGGTACTTGAGTCCATAAAGGCAGATCATCACCGTAGTAATCGGAATCGTAAAGCAAACCATCTTGTTCAGCGACTAGCTGACGAGTATTGGGTGAGTCACGACCAGTATACCAACCGATAGGGCGTTTACCTGTAAGCGCTTCGATAATATCCAGCGCCTGAATCATGTGCTCGCGTTCAATATCAATTGGTGTATTTTGGTAGTGCAGCCATTTCAGACCGTGACAGGCGATTTCGTGTCCGTCTTCTACGATTGCTTTAGTAACTTCTGGGTTACGTTGTAATGCAGTGGCAACACCAAACACGGTGAGTGGCAGTTCTCGACGTTTAAATTCATTAAGAATACGCCAAACACCTACTCGGGAACCATACTCATAGAGCGATTCCATGCTCATGTGCCGGTCTTTGTAGGCTTCGGCATTAGCGATTTCAGACAAGAACGTTTCGGAATGCTCGTCACCGTGAAGAACACAGTTTTCACCACCCTCTTCATAGTTAAGTACAAATTGTACAGCAATCTTAGCGTTATTAGGCCAGTTAGCGTGAGGGAGGTTATCTCTTCCATAACCGATATAATCTCTAGGGTTATTTTCTTCCATAAAGCAAACCTTGATATTAATTTCTTATAAAAAGTAGGGGGGTGATTCTGTTGAGCCTATTGAGACCAGTGTTCGAATATACCGTGGATTGGCTTTACCAAAGGTGCAGCGTATTGGCCGCTTTTTGATGTTGTGAGCTTAAGTTGGTGCAGTGACTCTGCGAGTTTAACCGCTGCGGCAACGCCATCAATTACGGGGACATTCAGCTCTTCTGAAAGCTCACTGGCTAAGTCAGACATACCAGCGCAGCCAAGTACAATTGCTTCGGCACCATCTTCTTGTATCGCTTTGCGACATTCGTCGGCTAGTAGCTGATACGTTTGTGCACTCAGAGTTTCAAGTTCCAGTACCGGAATATCTGTCGCCCGCACGCCGCTGCACAAGTGGTGGTAACCATACCGTTGGAGAAGGTGCTCGCTTGCAGGCAAAGTTCTGGTCATTGTCGTGACGACACCGAATCGGTAAGAGACCAAACTCGCAAGTTGGAAAGCCGCGCCCGCGATGCCAATAACTGGCTTGGTTGCAATTTCACGTGCCGCGTCGAGCGCCGGATCGCCAAAGCAGGCAATAATGTGCGCGTCCACACCTTGCTCTTCTCCTGCACGAATCACATCAAGAAGTGCGGCAGCAGCGAGCGTTTCATCAAATGCACTTTCAATACTTTCCGGACCGTTAACTGGCGAAGATGCAATGATTTCAGTGCCAGGCAAGGCCACGGTTTGTGCGCTGATCGCAATTTTATCAGTCATACCCTGACAAGTATTTGGGTTGATCAAATTGATTTTCATTGTGTGTTAGTCCATTTCACAAAAAAGTTGATGAAAGTTCACCGGCTGTTTAGATTTCGACTCCAGCTCCAATGACGATTTGATCACGATTAGGTGATGTTTCATCCATTGCTGAGCTTTTTCATCCTGAAAACTGTCGAGCAGTTCTATAAATTCTGAGTGAGAGCCACAATCGCAGCTAACACTATGTTTTGAGCCGTATGCAGCGATAACAAGAGAAGACCGGTAGCAAAGCTGCTCTACGAATTCGGCTAAGACGGAATTGCCTGATATCTTGGCAAGTTCATAATGAAACCTTGCTGTTAGTTGAATAGATTCGGCTAAATCACCATGCTGATTGGCTTTATTTTCTTGAGTAACAATGGAACGTAAGTAGTTAGACTGTTTTTCATCCCAGTTACGCAGAATGTCGCTGATCAGCAAGGGTTCAAGCAAAATCCGGCTGTTCAGTACTTCTTCTGCTTCTTGTTTGCTTGGGTTGTTAACGTGTGCGCCTTTATTAGGTTGAATCACGACAAATCGTTCCAACGCCAATCGCTGCAATACTTTTCGAATACCCGTGCGGCTTACACCAAAAGCTTCTGAGAGTTTATCTTCCGGAAGACGCTCTCCAGGCTCAAGTTTATGCTCAACAATTGCTTTCAATATTTGTTGATAGATCTTTTCATCGTTTGACATAGTTAATCGATCCAATTTTGTATCCAACCTAACAAAGCAATATATATACCACCAAACAATCCTGCATGCATTATTGTATACAATAATCCTTTAATTGTTTGCCGGTTCTAGTGTGTTTACTATATATCGATTCAAATTAGTTGACTAAAAGGACAGGTAGACTGAGTATGGTGATGAGTTTGAAAGCACCAAAAAGAGGCGTTGTGTACAAAGTTGGTGCGTTATAGAGGTGGTTTTTTGGAGCGATTTTTATAGATTCCTTGTATGACAAGGTTTTTTATAATTGGCATGCTAATTGTATTTAGGATTGTATACAATCAGTAATGGAGATGAGCTCATGGAAAAGGAATTACCAATTAGCCCAAGGCTAAGCAACGCAGATCTGGCACCAGAGAAAGATCAAAAGTGGGGGTGGTATAGCATTTTCGCTTTCTGGATGTCAGACGTTCACAGCGTGGGGGGATATGTATTTGCAGCAAGTTTATTTGCGCTTGGATTAAACGGTATTCAAGTCTTTATTAGCTTGTTAGCAGGTATATCAATTGTATTAGTATTTGCCAACTTAATGGGTAAACCAGGACAGAAAGCGGGTGTCCCGTTCCCTGTTGTTGCCCGTATGTCCTTCGGGGTATTTGGTGCGAATATACCGGCTGTTATCCGAGGCATCATTGCAGTTGTCTGGTACGGTATTCAAACCTACCTGGCATCAAGCTCATTTATTATTTTGCTGTTGTACTTCTTCCCGTCGATGGAGAATTTGGCGAATGACTCGTTCTTAGGGTTATCTTACCTGGGTTGGGTCGGTTTTAGCTCGATGTGGGTAATTCAGGCTATCGTATTTATGTTCGGTATGGACATGATTCGCAAAGTGATTGACTGGTCTGGTCCTGCGATTTATATCGCGATGTTCGCACTTTGTGCTTACATGATTAACCTTGCGGGATGGGAGAACATTAGTTTTAACCTGGGTAAAGAATCGCTGGTTGGTTCAGACGCGATTATTCAAATGCTTGTCGCTACGGCTTTGGTCGCTGGTTACTTTGCAGGCCCGACACTTAACTTCAGTGACTTCTCACGTTACTGCACAAGTTATAAAGACCTCAAGTTCGGCAATCTGTTAGGTCTGCCAGTGAACTTTATTGTGTTCTCTCTGTTCAGTGTTGTGATTGTATCGGCGTCGATTCCGGTGTTTGGTGAGATGATTGTTGATCCGGTTGAAACGGTAAAACGTCTTGATTCAGGTTTGATTACCGTGCTTGGTGCGCTGACATTTATCTTCGCAACTGTGGGTATCAATATTGTTGCTAACTTTGTGGCTCCGGCATTTGACTTTTCGAATGTGTCACCGCAAAAAATCAGTTTCAAAATGGGCGGTTTTGTCGCAGCGTTTGGTTCAATCCTGCTGACACCCTGGAACCTATTTAACAACCCAGAAGTTATTCACTACACGGTTGACGTTCTGGCGGCGATGATTGGCCCTCTATACGGCATCATCATTGTTGATTACTTCATTGTAAAGAAAGGACAAATCGATGTTCCTTCACTTTACACAGAGTCGCCACAAGGTCAGTATTGGTACAAGAATGGTGTCAATATGAACAGCGTCTACGCGTTAGTTATCGCAAGTGTGGCGGCAATTATCGCAACGTTCTTTGTCACTGAACTAGCGAACTATGCGTTGTTTATAGGCGGCTTCGTTTCTGCGATAGTGTATAAGCAACTGATGCTGAAAAGATTGTTTTGGGTATCTAAAACAGCTTTAGCAAAGTAATAAAAAGGACTTTAAGCAGGGATTTAAGTTGAACTAAATCGACGACTTAAGGAAAAAGTAAACAAGCGACTTATGGGTTGCTTGTTTACTTCAAAGGAATTAAAAGAATGGAAATCGATAAACGTATTTATTGTACTCAAGGTCCTGAATATCTCCCTGCGTTTAAGAAAGGAGATTTGAGTGGACTCACTTTTGTCTTTAAGGACCTCTTTGATGTCGAAGGATTTGTTACTGGTGCAGGAAATCCTAAATGGCTAGAGACTCACAATAAGGCGCAAAGTACTTCACCACTTATAACCTCGCTTCTCAATGAAGGGGCAGAGTGTCTGGGACGGGTTCAGACCGATGAGCTGGCTTACAGCTTAAATGGTATCAATGTTCATTATGGCACCCCGGTTAATCCGTTAGCTCCGGATTGTTTACCTGGAGGTTCTTCAAGTGGTAGTGCTGTTGCGGTAGCAAAAGGCGATGTCGATTTCTCTATCGGAACAGATACTGGCGGTTCGGTTCGTGTACCTGCGAGTTATTGTGGTCTGTTCGGTCTGCGCCCAACATTGGGTCAACTGTCGTTAGAAAGTAGCTTCACACTTGCAGAAAGCTTCGATACAGCTGGCGTATTTAGCCGAAGCCTATCAACACTAGAAAACGTGTACGCATGCCTTGGACCAAAACGTCAGTCCTACAGCATAGCGCATACCCTTATTCTGGATGAAAGTTTGGCAAAGACGTTAGGCAGCGAGCGTCTTACCGAGCTGAAACGTTGGGCAGATAAGGCCAGCATTCAGATTGAGCACAGCAATGCTTTACAACAAGCGGGCTATGATCTGGGTACTTTAAGCGCATTATTCAGAACCATTCAGGGGTATGAAATCATCGCTCGTCATGGCGAATGGCTAGACAAGTGGCAACATACACTAGCCCCAGCCATTCAAGAACGCGTGGTTTGGGCGCGTACGATTACCGCTCAAGCGTACGAGCAAGGTAAAGATCAACAAGCTGAGTTTACTAACTGGCTGACAGAGCAACTGTCGGGCAAGGACACGTTATGGGTGTTGCCTACCACACCAGGAAAATCACCTAAACTCACGACCGCAGACGCAGATTTAGCGGAATACCGCTCAGATCTGATGGGCTTAACCAGTCTCGCGGGTTTAAGTGGATTCCCTCAACTTCATATTCCAATGACAAACATCGCAAATGGACCCAGTGGCGTGTCGTTACTTGGTTCTGCCGGCAGCGAATATGATCTTATTGCGACAGCGTCGACCTTAATTAAAGGAGAGTCTTAATGGTGTTTCAAACTGCATTTACCGCCCCCCATCACAAAGCAACTGAAGTGGGAAAAAAAATCTTGGAGGAAGGCGGAACAGCATCTGAAGCCATGGTTGCTGCTGCATCAATGATTGCTGTGCAGTACCCGCATATGAACAGTATTGGCGGTGATGGCTTTTGGTTGATCAGTAAACCGGGTGAAGCGCCAGTTGCCATTGATGCGTGTGGGGCCGCTGCGTTATCCATCGACCCTGACTATTATCGATCTCTGGGGACTGAACTGCCAGAGAAGGGCGGTGAGGCTTCTATCACTATGGCGGGTACCGTCGCCGGCTGGCAAAAAGCCCTGGAAATTAATGGTGGCGAACTACCTCTAAGCACTCTTTTACAGCCTTCTATCGACGCAGCGCGAAACGGCATTGAGGTGACTCAAAGTCTGGTTGATGCGAGCGTTAAAACCTTTGAACGCTTAAAAGATCAAGCCGAATTTGCCCGTTTATTCCTCGACGACGGTGAACCGCTGAAGCTTGGTGGCAAGGTAGTAAACCCTGCACTGGCAAAGACACTCGAGAGACTGGCAGAAGTAGGATTGGACGATTTCTACCGTGGTGAGATTGCAGCACTCGCTACGAAAGAGCTGCAAGAGGCGGGAAGCCCGCTAACCATTGAAGATTTTCATCAGCATCAAGCTCTGGCTACAACGCCTTTGACTGTCGCAACGTCAAAAGGTCAGCTATATAACCTGGGTGCACCAACGCAAGGGCTGGCGTCACTGTTAATTTTAGCGATATACGATCGCTTAGCTCCGCAAGCTAACTCTGAACTGGATCATATGC
The DNA here is from genome assembly GCF_905175385.1 of Vibrio sp. B1FLJ16. Classification (NCBI taxonomy): domain Bacteria; kingdom Pseudomonadati; phylum Pseudomonadota; class Gammaproteobacteria; order Vibrionales; family Vibrionaceae; genus Vibrio; species Vibrio sp. B1FLJ16. The sequence goes on along the minus strand of NZ_HG992749.1, from coordinate 1,701,786 downwards.
ATTTGCTGGTTGAAGCAACCAAGCAGGCATTCATTATCCGTGACAAAGTAGTCACCGATGAACGTTATCTGAGCAAGCCTCTGCAAGATTATCTGGATGACCGTGTGGTGGCAGAGTGCGCTGAACGTATCTCATTAACCCAAGCCCAGCCGTGGCCTCATCAGGCAAAACCAGGTGATACCATCTGGATGGGCGCGACGGATCAATACGGCACAATGGTCAGTTTTATCCAGAGTGTGTACTGGGAGTTCGGTTCCGGCCTGGTGCTTCCCTCTACCGGGATTATGTGGAATGTCAGAGGCAAAAGCTTCTCACTCGACACAGAGCATCACAACACTTTAGTGGCAGGTAAAAAACCATTCCACACGCTAAATCCAGCTTATGCGGAGCTCAAAGATGGCCGACGTATCGTTTACGGAACGATGGGTGGAGAAGGACAACCACAAACACAGGCTTGCTTGTTCAGCCGTCATATTTACCAAAACATGTCTCTGCAACAAGCCGTATCTATGCCGCGCTGGTTATTGGGCAGAACATGGGGTGACACCACTAATAATTTACGACTTGAAGAAGATTTGTACAGCGAATACGGCCAAGCATTAACGCAGATGGGCCACGAAGTCACTCAGGTTGAAAACTTGAACGAACTGATGGGACATGCTGGAGCAATAGCCTTAAATCTGCAAGGACAGGCAGATGCGACGAGCGATCCTCGTAGTGATGGCGATATATTTTTAGGAGAACAAGAATGACAGCTCAGACGCTATTTGAAACTTTGAACCCGCCACAACGTTTGTTGATGGGACCAGGCCCAATTAATGCCTATCCACGAGTACATCAGGCCATTTCGCAGGCGCTGATTGGTCAGTATGACCCAGTCATGACTGGTTACATGACACAAGTTCAGTCGTTATACCGTGGTGTATTTGAAACACAAAACCAACAGACCATGCTGGTGGATGGCACGGCTCGCTCTGGCATCGAAGCGGTACTTGTCTCAGTCATTAAGCCGGGCGATAAAGTACTCATCCCAATTATTGGTCGTTTTGGGCACCTTTTGTGTGAAATCGCCAATCGTGTTGGCGCTAAGGTGCAAACGATTGATGTTGAATGGGGTGAAGTGTGCCCCCCTGAGTTGGTTGAAAAAGCGATCAAAGAGTTTCAGCCAAAGTTACTGGCAACGGTACAAGGTGATACATCGACAACCATGAACCAACCACTAGCAGAGTTTGGTGAAATCTGTAAACGCCACGGAGTGTTGTTCTACTGTGATGCAACGGCATCGATCGCTGGTAATGAACTTAAAGTTGATGAATGGCATCTTGATGCGGTTTCTGCTGGTTTGCAAAAATGCCTTGGTGGACCGTCTGGTAGCGCTCCTATTACGTTAAGCGACCAATGCGCTGACATTATTAATCGTCGCAAACATGTAGAAGCTGGTATCCGCGCTGATCACCATGAAACTGGTGAAGAGGAGATCATTCGCTCGAACTACTTCGATTTATCGATGATTATGGATTACTGGGGGCCTGAACGTCTTAACCACCATACAGAGGCAACCAGCATGCTTTATGCCGCGCGTGAATGTGCACGAATCTACCTTGAAGAAGGCGCAGATAACGTGATTGCTCGTCACAAACTGGCGGGCGATGCAATGGCGTGTGGTCTGAGAGCAATGGGGTTAGAGCTATTTGGTAACCAAAAGTACAAGATGAACAATGTTGTGGGTGTCTACATTCCTGAAGAAGTAGACGGCAACAAAGTACGTCAGGAGTTGCTTACCAGTTTCGGTATTGAGATTGGTACGTCATTTGGTCCGTTGGACGGCAAAATCTGGCGCATCGGAACCATGGGATATAACGCACGTCAAGAAGCAGTACTAACCACGCTCGCGGCACTAGAAGCGATTTTAATCCGAAACAAAGCCAAAATCATACCGGGGCAAGCAGTGATTGCCGCTATGGAAAAATACGTTTAACACCAGAGGGTATATCAAGGATGAGTAAAATAGATGCCCAACACGTAATGGAACGTGCTGATCAACTAGCGAGGTTTACTTCCATGCAAGATGGTCTAAAGCGCACCTACTTATCGCCAGAGCATAAGCAGGCGCACCACCAAATCGGAGAATGGATGCTGCAAGCCGGTCTTGAAACATGGCAGGACAGTGTTGGCAACCAATGGGGAAGGAAGGTTTCTTCCAACCCTACTATGCCAACGCTCATTATCGGCTCTCATAGCGATACTGTTGCGGATGCGGGCAAATATGACGGGAACTTGGGTATTTTGCTCGGTATCTCTGCGCTGGAACAACTGAAAAATGTTGAGCTGCCATTTCATGTCGATGTGGTCGCGTTTGCTGATGAAGAAGGCACCCGCTTTAACAGCACATTGATTGGATCAAGTGCAGTTGGGGGGGTGTTTGACCCAAACTGGTTGTCCCTGAAAGATCAGGATGATATCACGATGGCGCAGGCGATGATTGAGTTTGGTCTGTCTCCGGAAGAGGTAGGGAAAGACAGCCGCTCACCAGATGAGGTTATGGCTTACCTAGAAGTGCATATCGAGCAAGGCCCTGTACTAGAAGCGCAGAATCAGACTGTTGGTGTGGTGACTGGCATTGCGGGAGCGAAACGTTTCCAGTTTCAGGTGAAAGGTTTAGCGGGGCACGCAGGTACGGTGCCAATGGGCATGCGTATGGATGCGTTGTGCGCCGTGGCTGAAATGATCACGACGATAGAGAACTATGCTACTGAACAGAGTGCGACTGAAAACAAAGTTGTAGCGACAGTCGGTAAGTGTGAAGTTTCACCTGGGTCAGTTAATGTTATTCCCGGTGAAGTGAACTTTACTCTGGACATTCGCAGCCTGGAGCAGGCGCAATTAGAGAGTGCGTGTGATGATCTACTCACCGCATTAAACGCGATTGCTGAGCAACGTGGTGTCGGTTTCTCGGAGCGACTTCTTTACCAAGCCAGTGCAGTGCCTTGTGATGAGACTTTGCAGAGCCAGTGGGGCGATATTGTCTCACGGGTAACAGAATCTGAGCCTGTATTTCTGCCAAGTGGTGCAGGGCATGACGCACTTGCGATGGTGCACTTAACATCCGTGGGTATGTTGTTTGTTCGTTGTGATAAAGGCATTAGTCATAATCCACTGGAAAGTGTTCAAGAGGATGATGTTGCCGTTGCCTTACAGTGTTTAACACAAATGATCCTCGCCCTGCAGGAGCGCAAAACGGATGGAAACTAAACAAGAACAGATTCATTCTATCGTGCTTGGTATTGCAGGAAACTCGCCGGGTTACCTGGCACAGACAGGGGAGATATCCGCTTTTAGTGATCAGCTCACACCAGAGCAAGAGCGAGCAAAGCAGCAGGAAGCACAGCGCCCGCGAGCATTATTTCCGATGTTTGTCCGTCAGCTTAGTGCCCCGTATCTTAGAGACAGGTATCTTAGTGAGATGCCATTCAGTTCTTCTAAATTATTGTTACCGGAAGAATCAGACGCCAAGGTTCAGATTGAGCCAGAGATAGCGATTAAATGCGGCGTCAGCTATACCGAGCGAGGCCTGGTTGCGGAGCTTACTCCTTATGCACTCACCTTAATTAATGACGTAACTTACCGAAATAAAGCGGTAAATAAGTTAGCCGAAAAGAAAAACTGGGGCCCTTTTAGTAAGGGAATCGCTGACCAAGAGCTGATGATAGAGTCATTCGTCGAGAAATCGCCACTTGATCATCTGAGGTTGTGTGGTTTTCATAGCCGCAACGGGCAATGGCAACTGTGCAGCCAGGATGTGTCGGTGACAGAGTACAACGTGTTTTATCAATCCCTGACAGACTGGCTGGTCGAAACGCTGAATCAGCAAACCGATGCAGGCGCACTGCATAATACACAACTTTTGCTTGCTCAAGCGAATCGCCCAAATGAAATCACCATAGCGATTGGCGCACCATGTTACACCTCATACGGAGAAACCCATCAATTAGTTGAAGGTGATCAAGTGTTTATTTGTGCGTATGACGAGAGACACTTTCAATTAAGTGATATTGAAACCATGTTGTCGAGTCCAAGGCAGCAGTGGATTCAGGAACCGCATATAATGTGGTTAGAACAAACGGTTTATAAAAAGTCAGTCTAAAGAGATAGGTAATAATAACGATGAAAACACAACGAGACCTTGCCATTGCATTTTTTCGCATAGGCTTGTTCGGGTTTGGTGGCGGGCCTACGATGATCCCTCTGGTTCATAAAGAAGTAGTCGACAACTATAAATGGATGAGCGATGACGAATTTGCCAACGTACTTGCTATTGGTAATACGCTGCCAGGTCCTATTGCGACAAAAATGGCGGGCTACATTGGCTACAAAGTGGGTGGCAAATTTGGATGTGTCAACGCTGTTATCATGACGATTATACCGCTCATTATTGCCATGATCGCCGGTTTAGGTCTGTTAAATGAGTACCGCGACAAACCTTGGGTGGCAGGTATGGCACAGGGTGTTTTGCCCGTTGTTGCCTGGATGATGGCCAAGCTTACCTATGACTTCTTGATAAAAGGCTATAAGGCGCTGGGCGCGCTTGCAACTGGCATCGGTATTGCTCTGTCTATCTTATTTATTGTGGTTCTGGGTGTTCATCCAGGGCTCGTTGTAGGAGCTGTTCTGTTAGCAGTATTGGTGAAACCTGACCCAAAGCCTAGTACGGCTGAGGAAAGTCTGAATACAGAAAATAAAAAGGGATAAACATGCAAATTTATATCGATATTTTCCTGGCATTTTTTATTCCGAACATAGTCGGTTACGGCGGCGGTCCGGCTATCATTCCTTTGGTTGAAGCGCAAGTTGTTGGCCATTATGGATGGATGAATGCGAGCCAATTTGCAGAAGTACTGGCATTGGGTAACGCATTACCAAGCCCTATTGCGACAAAGATGGCTGGTTATATAGGTTACGAAGTCGGTGGAACATTAGGTGCAGTTATCGCCGTTTTTGCCACGGTTGCTCCTACTATTATCATCATGATTGCGGCGATGAGTGTGCTGTATAAATACCGCGAATCACCAAAAGTAAAAGCGTTAGGGGCATGGGTTCTGCCGATCATTTTTGTTCTGATGCTATTGCTGAGTTACAAATTGATCATGTCCGGTAGTGCGGCTGGTTGGGGACATTTTGTATTTCTGTTCGCTGTGGCTGGACTGTGCTTGGAAAAGTTGAAAGTTCACCCAACTTACGTGATTTGCGCAAGCTTAATATATGGTGCTGTTCTGCTTTGAGTTGAATCGGTCTCAATCTGACAAAGGAGCAAGTGCAGTGTCGCGCTTGCTTTCCTTCCTTCTCCCTCCCACTCTTTATCCTTGAACTTTTGTTGCGCCTCTATATCTGGTGGATACCTTTACCTAATAAGCAAGGCAATGACACAAATCTAAACCTGAAGAATTTGTCTATGGAATTAATCAATTAGGCTCACTTCAGGTCATGAAACGTTTATTTTTTGACTAGAATTAGAAGAGTTCATCATTCGTCGCCTGGACTGGCACTCCATCATGTCTTGGCGAACAACATATATCGTAGTTGGCGAGAGGTGTTTGTGATTAGAAAAAAGGAAATCTATTCATACGTCATTGTATTCATAGCAATGATCGTTATGTCGATTACCATTTATCTTTTAACCACTGAAGATGACACAACATACACCAATGTACTAAATCGAGAAAGCTTCATAGAGAACGAAGTCGCGTTCAACCAACCAAGTTTTTTAGACACTCATGAACTTAAGTTGGAGGTTGATAAAGTTAAGCGAGAAGTCACCAAAATGTCGTCAGATTTGGAGAGAGTGAGTTTAGAGTATGCTGAACTCATCGGTGAAATGGAGGTGATTAAAAATAACCTAGACTGGCTGAGTAAGAGTACCACTTTCGGTTCCTATACGAGGGAAATGTTACAGCAGTTGCCTCAAGGAATAGACATGGAACGTCTTCATGATTACCGTTCTCAGGTCAATATCAGACTGTACGAAATGACTAAAGCTGAGAGGGCTGTGATCTTGGTACGTAGAGGCAGTTCGAGTAACGACGAAAGTGTTGACTTAGAAAAGCTTCAGCAATTAATTTCTCTGTATACGTCTCTTTCAAACCAGATAGATACTCTGATCTCTGTTTCTAGTGACTATTCCATCGTACTGGAAGAAGCCAGATCCTTTCTTCAAGAGCGTGTCGTCTGGACTTATAGTAGCTCGCCCATTTGGAAAAATGTTTTTAGTCTGAATACCAAAAAGTTATTTGGTGTGACTTCCCTGAACAGTTCAGTTTCTCGAAATGTCGACTTGGCAAAGGTTCGAATTTCACTCGTTTATTTTGTGGTGATCTCGGTAGTTTTGTTTGTTTTAAATTGGTGGGTAAAGTTAAAACTTGACTTTGTCTCATTGCGGCAAGAGAAGGTGTTTGGTAATCCGTTAAGGGACAGCTTTTCAAACAGTATCGTAGTGTTAACGATCACGTTCGTTGCCTCTGCAATCCTACCGGTATTTTTCTTCACTTGTGTATGGTTTCTTGACTTCAATTGGACACGTCAGCCGTCAATTTTATTTGATGAAGTTATGATTGCGAGTTTCATCTTGCTATGGAGTATTGGGTTCCTTTACCATTTTTCTAGGGATAAAGGGATGTTGGAGTTGCACTTTCGTTGGTCTAAAGAAGTCTGCCAAACAATCCACCATCGAGTAAGAGTCATCATGTATCCGCTACTCGTTATTCTGATTCTGTTTCACTCTTTACGTTTGATAGCTCAAGAAAATGATGCCGAGATCTTGCGTCTTCTATTTTTACTCGTCGTTGCTTTACTCTTTATCTTGTATAAGAGTGCATTAAATTTGAAAGAAATGAACGTTCATCTACCTGCCTTTTTTCAATCGGGGGTCGGGTTCTTTTTTATTTATTATTCCGTCTTGGGGTCATACTTTATTGTCATGATGATGGCGATATTGGGTTTGTATGTCGCTTCTTGGAAAATACTCGTTCTTCAACAGTTAAACATATTCGTGTTAATCGGCGTGTTTTTGGTTTATCAGCTTGGTGAACGTTGGCTGATACTTGAACAGAGGCAATTGATCTATCAGCGCTTTCTTGCAAAGCGAGAAGAGAAGATCGCTCGTGAAAGTGAAGGGTTAACGGAAGAAGCGTCAGCATTTGAAACTGAAGATCAGGGGTTAGATAAGGCTTTAATTAGTGAGCAGTCGATGACGTTGTTGAAAGGGCTTTGTTTGGTCTTATTAGTCACCGCGCTTTCTACAATATGGTCAAATCAGCTTGAGCTAACCAACTGGATGGATAACGTTGTTTTGTGGCAGTCTACTCCGTCTGCGGGTACTGGTGCAGAGCCGGTTGATATCACGTTGAAATCGTTGATGTATGCACTACTGACTTTAATCATTTCTTTTGTCAGTATTCGTAATATCCCCGGCCTGTTAGAGTTGTTGGTTTTACGTCGGATGAGCCTAGCGGCTGGAACGGGCTATACAATTACCACACTGTTACGATACGCCATACTGATGCTTGGTATTACTATCGCATTCACGACTATCGGCATAGAGTGGGAGCGATTGCAATGGTTAGTCGCTGCGATAGGTGTTGGTTTAGGCTTTGGTCTTCAGGAAATCTTTGCCAACTTTATCTCTGGTTTAATACTTCTCTTTGAGAGGCCAATAAGGATAGGGGACACCGTCACTATTAATGAACTTTCAGGAACCGTCAGTAAAATTCAAACTCGTTCAACAACGATAATCGATTGGGATAATAAAGAGATAGTCGTCCCTAACAAAGTGTTTATTACAGACAAACTTATCAACTGGTCTTTAACCGACTCGGTCACCAGGGTGGTGATTCCTGTTGGGGTTGCCTATGGTTCAGATATCGACCTTGTCGAAGAACTATTGTATCGCGCAATAGAAGGCTCCCCACTCGTCTTAAGCGTCCCTGAACCACAAGTGTATTTTCTGACTTTTGGTGATAGCAGCTTAGAGTTCGAACTTAGACTCTATATCAATTCAATTGACGACCGCTTACCAACCCTTCATTTAGTCAATAAAAAAATCAGTCAGCTGTTTAAAGAGAGCAGTATTGAAATTGCTTTCCCTCAGCTTGATGTGCACCTGAAGGATGTAGAAAAGTCATAAAGCTTCTCGCGTAGTATTGAGAATGTAAAGTCGAGCATAGAGCGGATATTCAAGTCCGTTCTAAAATCCTGATAGAGACACTTGCCGCCGACGTACGGTTATCAACGTCGAGCTTTTTGTACACTTGCTCAAGATGTTTGTTCACGGTTCGAGGGCTCATCTCCAAAATTTGGGCTATTTCCCAGTTGGTCTTGCCAAATGATAGCCAGTAAAGCACCTGTGACTCGCGTTTTGTTAAACCTAAATGGGTTTGCAGATCTTTTTCACAGCCGTTTTGCTTTGGCGTCGAAATACGTACAAGCGAATGGATTCGATTGTAATCACCTGCATAACTGGCCTCTAGCGGAGGCGTAAATTGTTTCAATATAAGTGGCGCATCCGCTGGCGTTTGCATCAACCAAATGGCGATGTCTTGCTGAATACTTTGCCAGGTAGCAGCAAAGTCGTCACCGAGCGTAGAAAGTAACTCTTGCGCGTGTGGGGTGGCCCATTCGAGGTTACCATTACTGGAAACACAAAAAATATATTGCCCAGCATAATCCAATGCTGCTTGCGCGGATTTCGCCAGTCGAGCGGACTGACTATGGACTTTAATTCGCGCTAACACCTCATCTGGTACCACTGGTTTGGTTATGTAGTCTGTGCCGCCGGACTCAAAGCCCCGCATGACGTGTTTCGAATCATTTAACCCTGTCATAAAGATAATTGGAGTCGAGGGCAGAAGCTCTTTGAGTCTGACGCAAGTATCAAATCCATCCATCTCAGGCATGATGGCATCGAGCAAGATTACATCGGGCTGTACTTTTTCAATAATTGAAAGTGCCTGAACTCCGTTGAGTGCGACCAGTACGGTAAGCCCTGCCTGATTTAACGTCGCATTAAGCATGCTCAGTGATTCAGGTGAGTCATCAACGACCAAAACTGTAATGTTATTGCTTGTTATAATGCTCATTAAGAATTCCGTTTATTTGCAAAATAATATTATTGAAATTACATTCCTGCAGGTTCTGTTTTAACTTCACAATCCAATCATTACTTCCAGACAGAGCCTGTTCTATCTTTTCTAGCTCGCTGCTTACTCCGGATAAAAAGCCAATCTCAGCGTGCTCTTTTAGCTGAATTAGTTGCTCGTAACTCGGGATCGCGTCCAGCTGTTTTTTTTGCATCGACATCAGCGGTATCCGATACATGGTCATCTGCTTCATCATATAGCCAGTGAATGTTGAGCAAGCGATTGAGCTTGGCCAGTAGCATGGGTACTGATACTGGCTTGGTTAAATAGTCACTGTGATAGCGTTGTAGTTGGTTGTTGGTTTCCAACTCCTGAATATTTGCCGATAGCATCAGAATGGGCTGCCGGAAGTCTTCTTTGCGTAGTTGTATTGCCAGCTGCCAGCCATTGACCTGCGGCATGAATATATCCAGCATAAACAGATCAACATGGTGCTGTTTTATCAACTTGAGAGCTTGTGGGGCATTATCCGCTAACAAGACATTAAACCCTAATGGAGTTAGTATGCGAGAAATCAACTGGCGCTGATCTTCGATATCATCTACGACCATGATTGTCTTGCGTTCGCCCGTATATCCAGTTACCGCGTCACTTAACAACTCCGGTTCTGGCAACCCATCTTTGACTTCAGGCAACATTAGCTTTAATACAAAAGCACTACCGTGGTCGACTTTACTGGTGCAAGAAATTTCCCCGCCCATTATTTCGGCTAACGCGTTTGAGATGGTTAAGCCCAAACCGGATCCCGGAATTGCTTCGGTTTTCTGATTCTTAATACGCTCGAAAGGTTTAAATATCAGACGTAAGTCTTGTTCTGATAAGCCTATTCCGGTGTCCTGAACTGTGAAATGCACCACTTGGTTGCGGTAACTCACTTTAAACAAAATCGTACCGTTTTCGGTGTATTTAATGGCATTACCGAGAAGGTTAATCAATATCTGACGCAGTCGCTGTTTGTCTGTGGCAACAAATGTAGGTAAATAACCGGATGCTTCGTATTCGAAATTTAATCCTTTGCGCTGCGCCTGCATCGAGAACATGCTGACCAGTTGTTCTAGCAATGCGGTTAGGCTGAACTCGTCACGATGAAGTTCTAAACGTCCGGCTTCAATTTTTGAAATCTCTAACAAGCCTTCAATCATATCGGACAGGTGTTTACCATTACGCTTGAGCACCTCTGCATACTGTCTCGTCTGGTTGTCGAGTTTGTTGTCGGAACTCAGTAATTGAGCGTAGCCAAGCAATATATTTAAAGGGGTACGCAGTTCATGGCTTAAACTGGCAAGGTAGCGGCTTTTGGCGTTATTTGCGGTTTCTGCCGAGCGTTTCGCCTGCTGCAGGGCCTGAGACGTTTTGTGGTGCGCATTGACCTCTTTTGTCAGCAGAGCGGTGTGTGATTTGAGTTCTTTTACTGCAGTTCTGTTACTTGTGCGCGCCAATACGAACAACCAGCTGATGATACCAATCGGTATAAGCAGAAGGGCAAAAGCGTTAACTAAACCATTCGATATGGCAGACATATGCGTTTGTTCAAGCTGAGGTATTTGAGAATACGCCAGCGCGAGAATCGCTCCCATCGCCAGGCTGACCGTCAACATAACTACCACAAAATGGGCGACTGTTGACGATAACCGATTGACCCAGATGGTGGAAAAGTAGGGTGAGAGTACTTGTTTTATCTGCGCACTGAATGTTGCATTGGGGCGGCAGTTATCCTGGCAACGAACGTCTAACGAGCAGCACAGAGAACAGATGTGGCCACCGTAAGCTGGGCATAACGCCATATCTTCATGCTCAAAGGTGTGTTCGCATACAGAGCATTGATGCTCCTCATCTGCACTGGAAATGATGATGTCGCTGTGAACCAGTTCGTTACGGACAAGGTAGTAACGGCTTTTGGTGAGCATCGCGATGAGTGGTGCAGTAATAAATGGCAGAACAAAAGCAATATAGGAAGCAAAGGCTTTAGTGATTTCACCATAAAAATCGAGATGGGCGGTAATGCCGATCCCCGATGCAATTAGCATTGAACCGACACCAACCGGATTAACGTCGTAGAGTTTCGAACGTTTAAACTCGATGATTTTAGGGCTGAGACCGAGAGGCTTGTTGATCACCAGATCTGCGACAATAGAGCCTATCCACGCTAGAACCAGGACGGAATAAACCTGCAATGTCTGCTCAATCAGTTGATAAACACCAAGCTCCATGAGAAGTAGGGCAATCAAGACGTTGAATACCATCCACACTACTCGCCCGGGATGGTGATGGGTGAGTCGGGAAAAGAAGTTTGACCAAGCTAGCGAGCCGGCATAAGCGTTCGCTACATTAATTTTTAGCTGAGAAATGATCACAAACAGCCCGGCAGCAAGTAAGGCGAGTTGGGTGTTGTCCGAGGTATAGCTAAATACAGTGAAATACATGTGTGCAGGGTCACCGGCCAGATTCGGTAATACACCATGGCTGATGGCAAGCCAGGCCAAAAAGCTGCCCAAAACAAGCTTCATCGAACCGAAAATCATCCATCCCGGACCACCTAAAAGCATGGCACTCCACCACTTCAGCTTTCCGCAACGTTCTTTAGCAGGGAGAAAACGTAAGAAGTCGACCTGTTCGCCTATTTGAGCCACAACCGAGAGTAATACCGCCGATGCAGATCCAAAAAGCAGCCAGTTAAAGTCGCTGCCAACATCATTCACTCCGGTGTAATTTAACCATTCATCTATTTTGGCGTCTTCATGAGTGAATACATAGAGCAACGGTACGATCTGCAGCATTAACCAAATGGGTTGAGACCACATCTGAAAGCGCCCGATATTGGTAATACCGAGCACGACGAGAGGGATGACGATAACGGAACTGATTACGTAAGCAATGGCGAGCGGAATATCAAACAGTAGCTCGATAGCCATCGACATGATGGCGGCTTCCAGCGCGAAAAAGATAAAGGTAAAGGAGGCGTAAATCAGTGAAACAATGGTAGAACCGATGTAGCCGAAACCTGCGCCACGGCTTAATAAATCAATATCGACGCCGTGCTTTGCGGCGTAATAACAGATTGGAATTCCAGAAAAGATGACGACTAAGGCGACGGCGAGGATAGCCCAAAGCGAGTTCGTGACACCGTAGTTAAGAGTGATGGTGCCACCAAGTGCCTCTAGCACCAGAAATGAGACGATACCTAGCGCTGTGTTCGCAATCCAACTTGCTGACCACTTTCTGGCGCGCTTGGCGGTAAAGCGTAACGCGAAATCTTCAAGCAGCTCGTTACCGACCAGTTTATTGTAGCGGCGCCTCGTAACGTGGACTTTTTGTTGTGTAGAGATAATTCATCATCCTTGAGAATTAAAATGTTGGTTTCAACACGGTACTGATACAAATAACAATGCACATCCTGTGCGAAAGCAAGTATAGCTCGCATTTGATAGTTCAACTATGCGTAATTTAACGTAGTTTTTGTGCGCTAACCACGCATATTCAAGATCATCATTCTGGTCGATACTCAATTTTGTTCATTTAGTCAACAGGGTTTATCCATTGGATAAGTACGACCGTGACATGAATTAGTGTTTGTAATTAACAAAATTAATGAAAGGAAGAAGACGAATGAAACGGAATTTCCTGGCGACTTCGGTATTAGCAGCGTCACTACTAAGCGGATACGCAATGGCAGAAGACACCATTAAAGTGGGTGTACTTCACTCTCTATCAGGCACCATGGCAATCAGTGAAACCACACTGAAAGACACAATGCTGATGCTGATTGATGAACAGAATAAAAAAGGCGGCTTGTTAGGCAAAAAGCTTGAAGCGGTTGTGGTAGACCCGGCTTCAGACTGGCCTCTGTTTGCGGAAAAAGCGCGTGAGCTGATCTCCAAAGATAAAGTCGATGCTGTGTTCGGTTGTTGGACATCGGTATCGCGTAAGTCCGTACTACCCGTATTTGAAGAGCTGGACAGTTTACTGTTCTACCCAGTTCAGTATGAAGGTGAAGAGTCTTCGAAAAACGTATTCTACACTGGCGCTGCGCCAAATCAGCAAGCCATTCCTGCGGTCGATTATCTTCTTGACCAGGGTGTACAGCGTTGGGTTCTGGCAGGTACAGACTACGTTTACCCGCGTACTACCAACAAAATTCTTGAAGCGTACCTAAAAGACAAAGGTGTGGCTGAAGCCGATATCATGATCAATTACACACCATTTGGTCACTCTGACTGGCAGTCAATTGTTTCAGACATTAAGAAGTTCGGCTCTACTGGTAAGAAAACTGCCGTTGTATCGACTATCAACGGCGACGCGAACGTACCTTTCTACAAAGAGCTGGGTAACCAAGGTCTTTCTGCAGACGATATTCCAGTGGTTGCGTTCTCAGTAGGTGAAGAAGAATTGTCCGGTATGGATACCTCTGCATTGGTAGGTCACTTAGCTGCATGGAACTACTTCATGAGCGTTGAATCTGATGTGAATGATGAGTTCATCGAGAAATGGCACAAATTCATCAAGAGTGATGAGCGTGTGACTAATGACCCTATGGAAGCGCATTACATTGGCTTCAACATGTGGGTGGAAGCGGTTAAGAAAGCGGGAACAACTGACCCTAAAGTTGTGGGTGATGCACTGATTGGTGTCACTGTTCCTAACCTGACTGGCGGCTATTCAGCAATGATGCCTAACCATCACATTACTAAGCCTGTTCTTATCGGCGAAATTCAGGACGATGGCCAGTTTGAGACCGTATGGAAAACATCGGGCTTAGTGGCTGGTGATGCATGGTCTGATTTCTTACCAGGCTCTAAAGACCTTGTCTCGGATTGGCGCGCACCGCTATCTTGCGGTAACTACAACACCAAAACCGGCAAGTGTTCGGGCCAAAACTTCTAATCCGGATTGTTAAACGTTTTTCAGCTTAGGTGGCAGTGCCCGAGTAATTTAGGTCGCTGCCACTAAGCTGAGTGTCTTAATTCATTTTCTTGTTATGTAGAGAAAACTATTCGTTTAACCAGAGGTTTGCCCGCGATGTTTCACATCTCCAGATTTCAACGACCAATGCATTTATGCGATGGAATGGTCTCTACCATTTCACGCGTTTTCGTTGTGATTTTTAGCTTCATTATAGCGACGCATGCGTTCGCCCAGACCACTGACTTTGAAAGTGAGTTACAGCGTCTTACTACGAGAGACTACAATCAGATTCGTATCGCAGTGAATAATATTGGTGAGAGTGGTGATGAACGCTCCATTCAGGTTTTAGAGTTATTGTTAGGTGGCGACATCTACCTAGATAAAGAATCTGAGCAGTTGGTCAAAATCGTCGAGAAAAAAGGTAGTAATTATCTTGTTACCCCACTTTTTGCCGAAATCTCGGCAGAGCCAGAACAAGTAAAGCGCCGTTCTGTTAAGAAAATCGGTATTAACAACCAGATTCGCGGTGATATTAAAGCACAGTTAGCGTCACTTAATATTCGTCATCCAGACTCGAGTGTCCGCATTAAAGCGGTAACACAGTTGATGGGAGAGTTGGATGAGCAGAGTTATTCCTTACTGGAAAAAGCTCGCATCAGTGAGCAGGATTCCGATGTTCAGCAGGTACTGGATACCGCATTAGCGATTTATCAGTTGGAACATTCAAGTGACCAACTGGGGCAGGAAAACGCGATAGCGACGCTAGGTGAAAGCTACCAACCAAGTGCTCGTAATGCACTTAACCAGTTTTTAGCCACAGAACCTAATGAAGCGCTCACAAGTGCGACGAACCGGGCACTCGGAAAAATAGAGCAGCGCGTGAGTCTGGCCCATTTTGGCGAAACGCTGTTTTTTGGTTTGAGCCTTGGTTCTGTATTGGTGCTTGCGGCTATAGGTCTTGCGATTACGTTCGGTGTTATGGGCGTGATTAACATGGCGCATGGTGAGCTAATCATGCTAGGCGCTTATACCACTTACGTTATTCAAACATTGATGCCGAATCATATTGGTTGGTCAATCGTGGTTTCAATACCTGTGGCATTTCTGGTGTCAGGAGCCGTGGGGATCTTAATCGAAAGAGGGGTGATTCGCTTTTTGTACGGACGCCCGCTGGAAACACTGCTAGCGACATTTGGTATCAGTCTGGTTTTACAACAAACCGTGCGTACTATTTTCTCGCCGCTTAACCGCTCGGTGTCGACACCCGAATGGATGCAAGGCGTGATTGAAATAAATCCTTTGCTCAGTCTGACACTCAACCGTTTCTACATCATTGTTTTCTGTCTAATTGTGTTTGCGCTCTTATTTGCCGTATTACGTTATACCCGCTTAGGTATTGAGGTACGTGCCGTTTCCCAAAACCGCAGCATGGCGCGCGCGATGGGCGTACGTTCGGAATGGGTCGATGCAATGACCTTCGGCTTGGGCTCTGGCATCGCAGGTATTGCAGGCGTGGCGCTCAGCCAACTTACCAACGTAGGACCAAACTTGGGTCAGCAGTACATCATCGACTCATTCATGGTGGTGGTGTTTGGTGGTGTCGGTAACTTGTGGGGAACACTGGTGGCCGGTATGTCGCTTGGTATTGCTAACAAAGTGATGGAGCCCTGGGCTGGCGCCGTTCTGGCGAAAATTTTGGTGCTGGTATTTATCATTCTCTTTATTCAGAAGAAACCCCGAGGCTTGTTCCCTCAGAAGGGTCGCTCGGCGGAGGGTTAATCATGGATCTTCAATCAAAATTGTTTGATCGTTCTACATTGCTGTTTTTGATTGTGCTAGGTGCAGCGCTTTGTTTGATACCTGCATTGAACCTGTTCTTTGCTGAAGGTTCGGCGCTTCATGTTTCCACTTATACCGTGACGCTACTGGGTAAATATCTGACTTATGCGTTACTCGCTGTCGCGGTGGATTTAGTCTGGGGTTATTTGGGTATTCTGAGCTTAGGTCATGCGGCGTTTTTCGCGATGGGTGGTTACGCGATGGGCATGTATTTAATGCGTCAGATTGGGGACCGGGGTGTGTACGGCAACCCAGAGTTACCTGACTTTATGGTTTTCCTTAACTGGCAGGAGCTGCCTTGGTTTTGGCACGGGTTTGATCAGTTCTGGTTTGCAATGTTGATGGTGGTGTTAGCGCCGGGCCTACTCGCGTTCGTGTTTGGCTGGTTTGCATTTCGTTCTCGTGTGACGGGTGTTTATCTATCCATTATCACTCAGGCACTGACGTTCGCCTTACTGCTGGCTTTCTTCCGTAATGAAATGGGCTTTGGTGGGAACAACGGATTAACCGACTTTAAAGATATCTTAGGTTATGACCTGCAAGCCAATGCCACGCGCTTAACTTTGTTTGTTCTGTCAGGTATCGCGCTCGGATTGGGTTATCTGGCTTGTCGATTTATCGTTGTCAGTCGTTTGGGGCGCGTCGCCATGGCAGTGCGTGATGCTGAAGCTCGTACACGCTTTACCGGTTATAAAGTCGAGTACGTCAAGCTGGCGATTTTCACCTTTTCTGCTGTGCTCGCTGGCATTGCTGGTGCCTTGTATGTACCTCAGGTTGGCATCATCAACCCATCAGAATTTTCTCCGATTAACTCAATTGAATTAGTGGTTTGGGTAGCACTGGGCGGACGCGCAACTCTGTACGGTGCGGTAGTTGGTGCGTTAGCGGTCAACTACGCTAAAACCTATTTAACGGCAGCTCTGCCAGAAGTATGGCTGTTTAGTTTGGGTGCGATGTTTGTTCTGGTTACTTTGTTTTTGCCTCAGGGAGTGACAGGCTTAATAAAACGTAAAGAGGTGCAGGCATGAGTATTTTAAGCATTGCTAAAGAACTGACCGACCGAGAGCACGTTTACGAGTTTATGAAGCCTCAAGTCAACCCGATGCTCAAAGTGGGGCACGGATGCTTGTTGTATCTCGAAGACATCAGTGTGTCGTTCGATGGTTTTAAAGCGATCAATAATCTGAATCTTTACATCAAAGAAGGGGAATTACGCTGCATCATTGGACCCAATGGTGCCGGAAAAACCACCATGATGGACATCATTACGGGGAAAACGCGACCTGACGCTGGTACCGCTTGGTTTGGGCAAAACATTAATTTGCTGCAAATGAGTGAGCCTGAAATTGCCCAGGCGGGCATAGGCCGTAAGTTCCAGAAACCGACCGTTTTTGAATCGCAATCGGTATTCCACAATTTAGAGCTGGCAATGGCCGGACCGAAAACGGTGTTTTCAACGCTGTTTGCTTCCCTCTCTCCGAGCCAGGTGGATCACATTGATCATGTGCTTAAACAAATTGACTTATACGAACAGCGCGCTCTGTTGGCTGGCGCTTTATCCCATGGTCAAAAGCAGTGGTTAGAAATCGGCATGTTGCTGATGCAAAACCCGAAACTGCTGCTGGTGGATGAGCCTGTTGCGGGAATGACCCATCAGGAGATGGATAGAACTGGTGAGCTGCTGACTTCATTAGCGGGCGATCACACTATTGTACTCGTCGAGCACGATATGGATTTTGTTCGCTCGATAGCGCGTGACGTAACGGTGTTACACCAAGGCAGTGTATTAGCGGAAGGCTCTATGGATCAGGTGCAGAGCAACCGTAAGGTGGTGGAAGTCTACCTTGGAGAAGAAGCATGATTGAGATTAAAGCATTAAACCAGTTCTACGGACAGAGCCATACGCTTTGGGACCTCGACATGCAGATTCCAGAAGGAAAATGTACCGTTTTAATGGGACGCAATGGCGTGGGCAAAACCACGTTATTGCAATGCATTATGGGACTGCTGCCAACCAAGAGTGGTGAGATTAATTTCCTAGGGAACAACATCACTAAACTGGCTGCTGAGAAACGTGCACCGATTGGAATTGGTTATGTGCCGCAGGGGCGTCAGATCTTTCCATTGCTAACCGTAGAAGAGAACTTACGTATCGGATTACCGATGAGAAAAGATGGTACCAGACAGATCCCTGAATTTATTTACGAACTTTTTCCGGTGCTTAAAGAGATGTTACACCGCCGTGGTGGTGACTTATCTGGTGGTCAGCAGCAACAGCTGGCGATAGGCCGTGCGTTGGTGATAGACCCTAAACTGCTTATTCTGGATGAACCGACCGAAGGCATCCAGCCCAATGTCGTCGCTGAGATTGGCGACATTATCCGCCGCCTTAATAAAGAGATTGGTCTGACGGTGTTACTGGTCGAACAGAAACTACCATTTGCACGTAAAGTCGCTGACAACTTTTGCATTATCGACCGTGGACGCCAAGTGGCGACGGGTGAAATGCAAGAGCTTAATGATGCATTAGTGAAGAAATATCTGACGGTGTAAGCGGATGAATAGTGTATTTAACATGTCGACCCAAACGCAGCGTCATTGGCCTGCTTATCTCTCGCTTGGTTTTAGTAAGTCGGATGACAAAACTCAGATGAAGCGTATGGAGTTTCAGGGGCCGTTGCGCGTTCAACGTCCGTTTTATCCAGAAATGGATGTCTGCCATGTTTACCTGCTTCATCCTCCAGGAGGGCTCGTTTCGGGAGATGATTTAAGTATTCAGATCCACTGTCAGAACGAGAGTCATGCGCTTATCACCACGCCTTCTGCAGGAAAGATTTATAAGGCAGACAGCAAAAATATTGAGCAAAAGCAGCGTGTTGATATTGAAGTCGAGAATGCCGCGTGTGAGTGGTTACCGATGGAAACGATTGTTTTCGATGGCGCACACGGCAAGTTGACCACTAACGTTAATCTTTATGGTGACGCTAAGTTTGTTGGCATTGATGTCTTCTGCTTAGGGCGTCCCAAAAGTCACTTTCCGTTTACTCAGGGAAGTGTTGAGCAACACTTGTCTATCTATCACGACGGCACACCACTATTGCTTGAGCGCCAATATCTAGCAGCGGACGACCCACTGCTGACGGCGATCAGCGGTTTCAACGGACAGCTGGTTTCAGGAACCTTAACCGTAGTTGGATTAGATGATGGGCAGGCAATGGTGGACTTACTGCGTCACCACTTTTCTGCAGAGACACAAGGTACGCTGAGTATGACTTATCGACTTAACGTCTTGTTGGTTCGCTACCTAGGTGATTGTAGCGAACAAGCGCAACATCAATTACGTGCATGTTGGCAAATTATTCGCCCGGAACTGCTTCAGCGTCCAGCATGTGCTCCAAGAATTTGGAACACCTAAGCCGCAGCCCGCTGCGCAAAATAACTCAAAAAGTAACGATGTAATAAATAGAAACGTAACGCAGAGTTTAGAGGATTTACCGATGGAACTATCTCCAAGAGACAAGGACAAGTTATTGCTGTTTACCGCGGCGTTAGTGGCTGAGCGTCGGCTAGCGCGTGGCGTCAAACTCAACTACCCGGAAGCGTCGGCTTATATCTCCGCTGCGATTATGGAAGGCGCACGTGATGGCAAAAGTGTTGCCCAGCTGATGAGTGAAGGTCGCAATCTGCTGACTAAAGATGACGTTATGGAAGGGATTTGCGAACTGCTGGAGGAAGTTCAGGTAGAAGCGACATTTCCTGACGGTACAAAGCTTGTCACTGTCCACAATCCGATTCAATAGGAGCAAGTATGAAGCCTGGTGAATACATTTTAAATGACGCGCCAATTGAACTGAATAAAGGACGTAGAACGCTGCAACTGGCGGTGATCAATCATGGTGATCGTCCAATCCAAGTTGGCAGTCATTACCACTTTTTTGAAACCAATCCAGCGCTGGACTTTGAGCGTGAAAAAGCCAAAGGAATGCGGCTCAACATTGCTGCTGGTACTGCTGTACGTTTTGAACCGGGGCAGACTCGTAACATTGAATTAGTTGAGATTGATGGTGCGAAAGCCATATATGGCTTCCGCGGCGAAGTGATGGGCAAGGTTTAAGGGGAGTAGACCAATGGCAGAAATTTCTCGTCGAGCCTATGCCGATATGTATGGGCCGACAGTCGGCGACAAAGTTCGTCTTGCCGACACTGAGCTGTTTATTCAAGTTGAGCAGGATTACACCGTATACGGTGATGAAGTGAAGTTTGGTGGCGGTAAAGTCATTCGCGATGGGATGGGGCAAGGTCAGTTATGTCGTGATGAAGTCGTAGATTGCGTGATCACCAATGCGTTAATTCTCGATCACTGGGGTATCGTCAAAGCCGATATTGGTATTAAAGATGGCAACATCGCCGCTATCGGTAAAGCGGGTAACAAAGACATTCAACCTGATGTCACGATTAATGTTGGCGCAAGCACCGAAGTGATTGCTGGTGAAGGGCATATCGTCACTGCTGGTGCTATCGATGCGCATATCCACTTTATCTGCCCGCAACAGATAGAAGAAGCGTTAATGGCGGGCACCACAACCATGATTGGTGGTGGTACAGGCCCGGCTACGGGCACGAACGCAACCACGTGTACACCCGGTGCGTGGAACATGGCACAAATGCTGCGCAGTACCGACCAAATGCCGATGAACTTTGGTTTTCTTGGTAAAGGTAACGCGAGTTTGCCTGCGCCACTTGCAGAGCAAATTGAAGCCGGTGCTTGCGGGTTAAAGCTGCACGAAGACTGGGGCACAACGCCAGCATCGATCGACAACTGTTTGTCAGTCGCGGAGAAATACGACGTGCAGGTTGCTATTCATACAGACACGCTAAATGAATCCGGCTTTGTCGAAGATACACTTGCTGCATTTAAAGGACGTACGATACACACCTACCATACTGAAGGCGCGGGTGGTGGTCATGCTCCGGACATCATTGTTGCCTGTGGTCAACCAAATGTTCTGCCATCGTCAACGAATCCAACTCGTCCTTACACGGTCAATACGGTTGACGAGCATTTAGATATGTTGATGGTGTGCCATCACCTTGACCCAAATATTCCGGAAGATGTCGCATTTGCCGATTCTCGTATCCGCAAAGAAACCATTGCTGCGGAAGACATTCTCCACGACTTGGGCGCGTTCTCTATGATTGCCTCGGATTCACAAGCCATGGGACGAGTAGGTGAAGTCATTACCCGAACCTGGCAAACCGCGCACAAGATGAAAGTGCAGCGTGGTTATCTTGAGCAAGACAAAGCGATTGAGGCAGATAACTTTCGTGCTAAACGCTACATCGCAAAGTACACCATTAATCCGGCTATTGCACACGGTGTGGATCATACCGTTGGTTCACTGGAAGTCGGAAAATTGGCGGATATCGTGCTTTGGAAACCAGCGTTCTTTGGGATTAAGCCAGCGTTAATTATTAAAGGCGGTTTTATTGCGGCGGCACCGATGGGCGATGCCAATGCGTCAATACCAACACCGCAACCTGTTCATTATCGCCGGATGTTTGGTGGATTTGGTAGCGCCGCTTCTGCAACGTCTGTCACCTTTACCAGTAAAGTCGCGAGTGAGAATGGTCTCAAAGAAAAGTTAGGTTTGCAGCGCGAGCTGGTGGCATGCAAAAACTGCCGCAGCGTAACCAAGAACGACATGATTCTCAACGACTACATGCCGACAGTGACAGTAGACCCACAAACTTACGAAGTTCGCGCCGATGGCGAGCTATTAACCTGCGACCCAGCGACAGAATTGCCGTTGGCGCAGCGTTACACCTTGTTCTAAGTGAAGGAATAGAAATATGTACCGAGTAATTAGTCGCTCAGATCATCATCATGGCGAAATAGATGACTCAATTGTACTTGCCTATGAAGTTCGTCAACGAGGACGCTTCAGAGCAACAAGCAAAACGGGGATGGATGTTGGTGTTTTTCTTCCGCGCGGCGATGTTTTGCAAGATGGAGACTGCCTGTTTACCGAATGTGGAAAAGTGTTTCTGGTCGAAGCGCAAGAGGAAGAGATCGTGACAGCCAGTGCGAAAGACTGGTTAACGTTTTCCAAAGCTTGCTACCACATGGGAAACCGTCACGTGCCAATGGCAATTGGTGAGCTGTGGCTGGCTTTTCAGCCGGATCATGTTCTGGAGGAAATGGTGGAACTCTTCGGTCTGGAATGTCGACACCATAAAGCGATGTTCAATCCAGAGTCAGGTGCTTATCACGGCAGTGGCCATAGTCACAGTCATGAGGAGCATAGTCACTAATGAACGTACAGTCATTGCTCTCTCTGTTGCATCTTAGCAGCCCGAGCCTGCCTATCGGGGCGTTCGCTTATAGCCAGGGGTTAGAAACGGCAGTGGATCTGGATTGGGTAAGTGACGAAGCCACATTACAAACCTGGTTAGAGCCAATCCTCAATCATGCGCAAGCGAACTTGGAAGTGCCAATTTTGGTGCGTTGTTATCGAGCGTGGCAAAAAGACGATTTAGCAGCACTTGATCATTGGCAAGCGGTGTTACTGGCGAACAGGGAAACCGCTGAGCTGGTAATGGAAGAGCAAAAGCTTGGGCAGACTTTTTATCGTTTGTTGGTGAGTCTGGAAGTTGACTTGCCACCAGAGGCGAAAAAGATGACTTATTTGCCACTGTTCGCCAAAGCATGTCAGCACTTTGGTGTTTCACTGGAGCAGGCGGCGACGGGGTGGCTTTGGTCATGGCTAGAGAATCAAATTACGGTGGCATGTAAGACCGTTCCGTTGGGGCAAACATCAGCGCAACGCGTTCTGATTACTTTGATGCCACAAATTGAACATGCAATTAAAACAGGGTTTTTGGTCGAAGATGAAGCTATCGGGCTGACATTACCGAATTTTGCAATGGTCTGTGCATGGCATGAAACTCAATATTCAAGATTATTTAGGAGCTAATAATGAGTACACAATGTTTACGAGTTGGTGTGGGTGGTCCAGTTGGCTCAGGTAAAACAGCACTGTTGCGTCAGCTATGTTTAGCCATGCGTCAGCACTATGAATTAGCCGTGGTAACCAACGACATTTACACCAAAGAAGATGCGGAGTTTTTACTACGCAATGAAGCTCTGGAGTCCGATCGTATTCTTGGCGTGGAAACCGGTGGCTGTCCGCATACTGCGATTCGTGAAGACGCCTCGATGAATCTGGCGGCAATTGACGAACTGCAAGAACGTCATCCTAGCTTAGAGTTCGTACTGGTTGAAAGCGGGGGAGACAACTTGAGTGCGACCTTTAGCCCTGAGTTGTCCGATCTGACGCTATACGTAATTGATGTCTGTGCGGGTGACAAAATCCCACGTAAAGGAGGCCCAGGCATCACCAAATCGGATTTGTTGATCATCAATAAAACTGATTTAGCACCCATGGTTAATGCATCGTTAGAGGTAATGGACCGTGATGCTAAAAAGATGCGCGGTGCTAAGCCATTTGTGTTCACCAACCTGATTCGTGGTGACGGTTTACAGGAAGTAATCGATTTTATTGTTGAACGCGGCATGCTGGAAAAGCGTGGCGTGAAAGTTGAAGTGACGGAAGCATAAGGAATAGCGAAATGAAAGGATTAATCAACGGATTGACGGCAAGTTTAGTATTGGTAAGTGCTAGCAGCTTTGCTCATACAGGGCACACCATGCAGGCTAGTTTTTCTCAGGGCTTTTTACACCCGCTGACTGGCTGGGATCATCTATTCGCTTTATCGTTAATCGGTTTGTTTCTCTCCAGTTTTGCACTTCGCCGAGCGAGTCAGATTTCAGCTGGTATCATGGCAGCAATCATTGGTGGCTACGCTATTGGTTTAGAGTGGAGTAGTGCAAGCTCAGCAGAAACTTTAGTGGCGAGCTCATTAATCGGCTTACCACTTGCTCTCCTTGTTTTAAAAAAAGGTGGCCTGAAGAGCGTGATAGCTGCGAGCGCAATATTATTGTTCAGCTTAGCGCATGGGTTAGTTCAAGGTGCCGAGGCCCAAGGCGCTTTTGCACAATTTGGTCTGGGTGTGATGCTGGCTAGTGTTATGGTCGTTGGTGCTACCTATTTTATCTCAAGACAATTAGCTGCTCTGAAGGTACGCCTTACCCATCAATAAAGCAGTCTTTCTATAAATATGCCGACTAACGTCGGCATATTAATTTACTCAGAATTACTCGTAGCAATATAACTTTGAGGCGCAATAATTGAGCTTGAACACATATAAACGATGTTTTGTGATTTGAATACAAGTTCATTGATCTAACACCACCCCTTTGTTTCCAAACAGTGTGCATAATTGTTAACTGGAGTCACTTGATACCACCTTTTTATCTCTTTCGGATAAGCCTCAGTTACTCAGTTACTCAGTTACTCAGTTTCTGTACGAGATAGCTATACGTTTCAGTGAACTCCGAATGTTAATACACCATCTCAGGAAGAGAAGTAGCACTATGCGCCCTTATCTCAAATACATCATCCCAACGATCATCCCGTTAATCATCTGGCTGATGCCTCTGTCTGCATTTCCATTCGATGGCATAACCATCATCCAACAGCGAGTCATTGCAATATTCTTACTTGCCGCTCTATGCTGGGTGTTTGAGCCTATCCCTATCTATGCGACATCGGTAGTGATCATCGTCCTGGAACTATTGCTGGTGTCGGACAAAAGTATTGTGCTGTTTCGGGGGCAAGAAGGGCAGCCACATTTCGGAGAATTACTGCATTACAATGAAATTATGGCAACGTTTGCCAGTCCGATCATTATGCTGTTCTTAGGCGGTTTCTTCTTAGCGATGGCTGCCACTAAGTATCGTTTGGATGTTAACTTAGCGCGCGTGTTACTAAAGCCCTTTGGGCAAAACCCTAAATACGTAATGCTGGGATTAATGCTGATCACGGCTATTTTTTCCATGTTCATGTCTAACACCGCAACGACTGCCATGATGTTGTCTATCCTCACTCCGGTCATTGCCGTTTTTGGCCCCAAAGACCCGGGTCGTATTGCGTTCGCTTTGTGTATCCCTGTTGCGGCTAATATTGGTGGTATCGGAACACCGATTGGTACGCCACCGAACGCTATCGCCCTGAAATATCTTGTTGGCGATAATCTGATTACGTTTGGTGAATGGATGATGTTTGGTGTGCCTTTTGTTGTTGTGATGATGGCACTCGCATGGCTACTTATCAGTGCACTTTATAAAGCGGATCAAACCACCATTAACCTCGATATTAAAAGTAAGTTTTTAAAACGCCGAAAGCAATGGTTGTGTACATTACCTTTGCAGGCACGATCATTCTTTGGCTAATGGGCTCGGCTCATGGCATGAACTCGTACACGGTAGCGCTTATACCTGTCGCAGTTTTCTCTTTAACCGGCATTATTAATAAAGAAGATTTAAAGAAAATTTCCTGGGATGTGCTTTGGTTAGTGTCTGGTGGTATCGCGCTTGGTTTGGCGCTGGATAAAACCGATTTGGCTAAATTGGTCGTCCACAGCATCCCATTCGATGAGTTCTCACCATACGTGGTGTTGCTCGGTGCGGCTTTCCTCTGTTTGCTTATGGCTAACTTTATGTCCCATACCGCTACGGCTAACTTGTTGATGCCCATTATGGCAGCACTGGGCGCTTCTATGGCATCACTAACGCCACTTGGTGGTGAGGTTACCTTAATTCTCGTGGTTACCTTTGCCGCTTCGTTAGGTATGTCTCTGCCTATCAGTACACCGCCTAATGCACTGGCACACGCAACTGGTCATGTACAAAGTAACCAAATGGCACGTGTTGGTGTGGTGCTTGGTGTAGTGGGAGTGCTGCTAAGCTTTGTGATGGTTTGGGTACTGCATTCGGTAGGATTTATTGGATAACCTATGTACGAAATTAAACATGTATGAAAGTAAGTTAGATGCGTTAGTAGAGCGATATTTTAATCAACCAGAGCGTCGCATTACTGTTGCGGCCGGCTCGGCATTGATTGAACAAGATGGCTATAACGATCGTCTGTATTTTGTTCTTTCGGGGCAGTTAGCAGGTTACTACGCTGAGGAGGAGAGAAAACCAATTCAGGTTTTCTCGGCTTCTGAAGGGGCATTTATCGGTGTACACAGTTTCTTCTCAGGGACCTGGACAGCGTCATCGACGGTGGTGGCTCAATCGGATGCCGAACTCGCATGGATAGAACGTAGCACTCCTGCGGTGGAAGAATCCAAGTTTGGCCCCCTGACAACGCAGTTCATGCCAGTCATGGTTAATGAGCTATCACGTCGTCAGCATCGTGCGATGGAAGAGGCGCTTGCCAAAGAAAAAGCGCTGCAAAAACTCCACACTGCGGAACAAATGACAACGTTGGGACAGCTTGCCGCAGGCATTGCCCATGAGCTTAATAATGCAATTGGTGTTGTAAGCAGCAAATCCGAACGATTAGAAGCGGTAATCATGGACTTGTTAGAGGAAGTGCATCCCGAGGCAAGTCAGTTCTTTGATTTTGGATTATTACAGGGTCAGAAAGTCTCGTCGAGCGAGGCGCGGGCCCGAGGCCGTGAATTTGAAAAGCATTACGGCCTATCCAGAGGACTAGCGCGAGATTTAGCAAGGGCGGTTCCGGAAGGTTATCTCTCAGAACATTGGTTGAAAAATCCTCAAGATGCCATCCGCTACTGGCAAATGGGAAGAGACCTACACGATCTGCGTCTTGCGTCTAAACACACTGTGGGCATAGTGCGTTCCGTCAAACAACTGGGTCGTACCGATATTGATGTGGATGAAACACTGAATATCAATGATTCAATCAACCGGGCGTTAGCTTTACTACAAAGTGATTTGAGACGGGTAAAAGTTCGTTTTCGTCCGGCAGAGTTACCACTGTTCCTCGGCTCACAGACGGAACTTGTGCAGATTTGGGTAAACATCTTAAAAAATGCGTGTGATGCATTAGTTAATGTTGAATCGCCTACGATAGAGATACAAACACGTTTCAGTAAAAGCAAAATTCTAGTGACGATTAGCAATAATGGCCCGGAGATAGATGAATCCACACGAAGAAAGATTTTTCAGCCAAATTTTACGACTAAGAAGGGCGGGCTGTCGTTCGGATTAGGCCTGGGGTTGTCGATCGTAAAACGTATCGTTGCAGGCTACAACGGATCAGTGGTTGTGAAAAGCGACAGTGACAAAACTATTTTCAGAATCAAATTACCGGTAGAGGGTGAACATGGAGAAGCTTAATTTAATTTGCGTTGACGACCAACGAGAGGTGTTAAGTGCGGTTCTGCTTGATCTAGAACCATTGGCTCAGTGGCTAAACATTGAAGATTGTGAATCAGCCATTGAAGCACTGGAATTAATGGACGAGCTTGATGCTGAAGGTGAAATGATTGCCCTAGTTATTTCAGATCATGTAATGCCAGGTAAAACCGGCGTTGAGTTCTTGGCTGAAATATCTAAAGACAGTCGATTTGTTCATACCCGTAAGGTTTTGTTAACGGGGCAGGCAACCCATTCGGACACCATCAATGCGATAAACGACGCTGGTATTGACCGTTATTTCGAAAAGCCCTGGCAGGCGGTTCAATTGGTAGAGTGCGTCAGAAACCTTGTAACTAAATACATCTTCGATATGGGACTCGATTACACGCAATATCATGAGCACCTTGATCAAAGTGTGGTTTTTGAACGGCTTAGGTAGATGTAGTTTACTAAAACAAAACAAATTACCTCCTATACCAAAATGACTTCGAGATGCCGGACTCAGAGCATCTTGAAGTCATTTGTGTATATAAAACTAAAACTGTAGCTAGACTTGGGTCTCAACTACGTAAGTGAAGATATTCTTGATGTCATACTAATTTCTTTTTTGGAAAAATGTAATACTGTTCCTACATTGAGACTTTCTTGAATAAACCGCTTCTTCCGAATTGATTCATTTTTGATTCAAAATGTTTCTAATCTCACTTATTTCAGAGTGTAATATCCCAATAAACGAGTGCTTTATACCCATTTTCCTTTATATGGTGCTAATTTTTCCTTCCTGTCTCAACTGTGTCTTTTCTTGTGTTTGATTATTCTTCTGTTGTAAATTATTGAATTTGTTGGATTATTGTTTATATCAAAGGTCGTTGTCTGTCAAATATGGAAGAAATTCATAGAGCATGAAATGCTAATGTAGTGACTGCTTATTTCCAATATGGAAAAGGTGGTTTTATTTTTTTTCATTAGCGATTACGGGGTCATGAGGATAAGGTTTGGAAGTGACTTCACAAAATTTTAATCACACGTGTGGTCATACGAAGAATATTATGGTTTGCCTTAAAGAGGGTGAGCTGTAGGTTACACTGAGTTTTTCATTATGTGTAATAAGGTCAAGATGTTTAGGCGAAGTGGTTTGTGTTTCCAGCACTTAATTCCTTTTACCCTTTGTTAGCGTTTAGAGGGTTTCCTAGTCATCTTTCTACTGGGTTGTAACTATCGATGTTGAAACAGGCGTATCGCTCCAAATTTTTGCCGCAGTTGCTAGCGTGGTGAAAATATGGGTGCCAGAGTACACAACATTGAATGTTCAACAATAGCAACAACGTTGTTTGGCTTAAAGAGGAGTGCACCCACTGCGCGCACTGTAACGAGATAGATCAGCAATAATCTAATTTAAAATGCCTGGCTATATAGTAATAACAGTGTTCGATTTGATGACGTCGTGACATATTTTTTAATGTATGACGGAATCCGGTGGGGAATCACCTTTCATATCTTCTTTAACCTCATACGTCTTGCGTTGCTTATGCGACTTCACAAGCGTCCAGCACTTTACAGGCATCAAGTAATTGCTCCTGTAGCCATCGTAATGCCGGATCATTCAAACTCGCCTTGTTCCAAACTAAACTGTAAGACACTTGGCCGAAATCAAATGGAAGGGGCTGTTCAATTAAGCCTTTGGTTTGTAATGCGGTTCTTGCCCAGAGTTTAGGGCAAGTGAACAAATGGTCTGAGTGGTGGCACATAACTGCTGCAGAGCCAAAGTCCGCCACTTTCATCGCGAGGTTACGCTTATGGTATTTCTGCTGAAGGTTTTGCTCAAAGTAGGGCTGAGAAAGATCCTTATCGTGAATGCCTAAGTGTCGTGAACAAAGGTATCCTTCAATGGTAAGCGGCTTTTGCGCAAGTGGATGGGATTTTCTCATTAAACATACTAACTCGTCTTTCAATATGGTCTGCCAAATCAGGTCTTTGTTATGTGTCGGCGGCTGACTCAGATCGTGGGGCAACAGCAAAAAGTCAATTTGTCCCCTGATTAACGCATCGAAACTCATCTCATCTTTCGAATGAACATTTAAAACCGTATGGTTACCAAGTTGCTTTGATAAATGTTCTAGGACTGGCGCAAACAGTTCAAATGAACTTTCACGCATTGCAATCGAGAATTCTCCTTGATAATAAGCAGGATTGAAAGAACCCTGGTGTAGCAAGCCATTCATACTAGACAAAATGCCATGAATCGATGGGCCAATTTTAGTCGCAAACGGGGTAGGTACTAAGCGTGTTCCATCACGGTAGAACAGTTCATCCTTTAATGTTTCGCGCAGCTGGCTAAGCGTTTTACTCACACTTGATGGCGTCACACAGAGACGTTCAGCTGCTTGCGTAACGCTATGTGTAGATAGCAACATGTGTAACACAGTCAGGTGCTTCAAACTGATTCTGGATAGAGTGATGTAGTCCATAGTTTATTGTCTTGGTGGATGTGTTCGTTTATTCAATTCTATCTGTATTCATGCACTAAGTGGAATAGTTATCTGCGGTCATTCTCAAATCGTTATCGTGTCGACAAAAAATCCCATTTGTTGTTATTCGTTGAATTACTTATATAAACGCTCCAATTCAAACGATGAACAAATAAAAATGAATGAACTGATCGATGCCATAGCGACCGATGGATATTACATTTGGGACGACTTTCTATCAGACGAAGAAGTTACGCAGCTGAGAGATTGTATACCTGATAACTGGAAAAAAGCACGTATCGGTCGAAATGAAGAAGTTACTCGTGAAGAGTCTATTCGTAGTGACAAGATTCAGTGGCTAAAGCCTGAGATGGGTAGCCCAATCGCATCTTATCTAAGCAAGCTGGAAGAGGTTCGACAAGCGGCAAATCGCCACTTGTATCTTGGCTTGTTCGAATATGAAGCGCATTTCGCTAAGTATGAGAAAGGCGATTTCTACAAGAAGCATCTGGATAGTTTTAAAGGAAATGAAAATCGCCGTTTAACCACAGTGTTTTATCTCAATGAGTCTTGGAGCGAAGAAGATGCCGGCGAGCTGGTGGTTTACGATTTAAATGATAAGACCGTTGCGACAATACCTCCCAGAGGAGGCCGTCTGCTCGTATTCTTGTCCGAACAATTCCCCCATGAGGTGTTGCCGACTAACGCTGATAGATTCAGTATCGCAGGTTGGTTCCGAATCAATGGTGTGCGCGACAATATGTTGGATATTGCCAGTTGAGGTTAGTTAGCAGAGCGTTACTCTATTGGGTTTCCGATTCATCTGCATTTGCAGTTAGCGTAGTAGTAGGATTTGGAAACTCAAACCAGGAAATACAAAAGCCGACGGTGCTGAGTTTTTGCATCAATGTTCAGGCCATCAGCTAGAGTAAGCCACTATTCTATCGGCAAATAGACCTCTGTTATTAAGTTACATTCATTTACTTCATGAACGAAATTTAAGTAACGGAAGAAACAGGGAAAATCTCTTAAATCTTCGCCACTCTCCGGTAGCCACTTTTGATATAGGTAATAGACAGTATCACCAATAGTGTCATGACTACCCTTGTGGATAGCAACCGCGCACCTGCCACCAGGAATCATTCCGGATTTAACGCCAAAGCTATTTTCTGGTACATCTCCTTGATGTGAACCACAGATATCGAACCGGAATTCTTCATCAGGAGTATTACTCGGGTCAGAATAAGGAATGCCAAATGTCTCACTGGTTTTTAAGGGGGATAATCCTGTAGATTGTCTCCAGTTGATGAATTTCGAGGCTGTTTCAAAGACGAGCTTTGGGCTCCCTCTGTGCTCTATGAGTGCGACTTCTCTATTGTCGAAATCGATGACTTTTATATCCATCGTAGTTTCTCCTGAAATAAGGGGTTGATATTCATATTTTGCGTGCCAGGAACTCCAATCTGGCTGAGCTCTAAACTGGGAAGGAGTCTGGCCAAATACTCTCGAAAATGCGCGAGAAAAGGCCTCAAGACTTTCGAAGTGCGCTTCAAAAGCAATATCAGTAACACTTGCCTTAGGTTCAAATGTTAACCTGAAAGAAGCTCGCTTCATGCGGGCTAGCAGAACGTATTGTATGGTGCTAATTCCCATAAACGATTTAAAGATACGGTGAAAATGGTACTTAGAACTGGCAGCGACTGAACTTAGCTGATCTAGAGAAAACTCTTTATCTAAGTTACTGTTGATAAAGTTACATACTTTCTTTACCTGTCGTTGATGGCGACTCACTACATTCATTTTCTTTTAATACCCCACTAAGAATTCATAAACATAATATCTATAGAGAATAGTTTTTTCCTGACTGAAATTGCGGAGTAGTCAAACTTAGATGCTTCTTACCTAACGTTACGCTCCATTTCCTTTCTTAAAATAATACTACTGTCTACACTTTCTTTACGCATAGATAGAACAGCTTAGGTTCAAAGATGTTAGATAAAGCGAGTTGGATAATATACCTAGCGGTATTCTCCTCATTTTCCACTTTTGCAGGTGATTGGGAGATGGAAATCGGCGGCTTTTTCTCCTATACAGACACTAAACTCAACGCTTACGATCCTTATTTCGACAAGGTCCGTGAAATTGATTTCGAATCAGACCTCGAATTAAAAGAGTTTACAGTGCTCCCTTATCTTAAGTTGGAGTATTACTTCAATCAAAAACACAACGTTTATCTCGATTGGCGCAGCCTTGATCGTGAAGCGACGCGTACCTCCATCAGTAAACCATTTGAGATCACTTCTGATTCAGTGACGTATGTAGTGCAGGTTGGCTCAAGGCTGACAACGAACTTAGATATAGATATCGCGCGAGTTGGCTATGGATATCAGTTTTATACCTCTGATAAATGGGCTTTGGATGTGTTGGTTGGTATGCACGTAATGTGGTTGTCGCTTGGTTTGGATGGCAAGCTGGGTGCAAAAGCCAGCGGTATTGAAGAAGTTCCCACGTTGTTTGTTGATGAGACGTTATTCAGTGACTTAACCGCGCCATTACCCGATTTAGGCATCAGGGCAGAGTACTTGTTGAATCAAGATTGGACGATAAAGAGCGAAGCGCAGGTGTTCTACTTGTCGTATGACAATATTGAGGGGTACTTAGTAGAGGTTGATGTCGGTGCGAAGTATTTTTTTACTGACAATCTAAGTATGACGGGGTCATTTAACTACTACGAAGTTGGCGTTGATTACGAGAGTACTAATAAGGCGTTAGATATCACCTATCGCTTTTATGGTCCGATGCTTACCTTGGCTTACAAGTTTTAAAATTTGACTAGAATCTTCTCGTTTTAGGCAAGAATTCGCTAGAATTACCCGTCTGTAAACTGTGGTTTACGCTTGTGGTTTTTAATTCTTACACTTCTCTTGATCTTCTCATGAAGATCCTACAGTATCGTGCTCATAACAAAATATGGTATCAGTTAGGTTGAAAATTGCCCGATTTGGTACTGATAATCTTCAATGAGATGTAAAGATAAATATACAATGAGTAGTTCTAAAGTGTTTGGTAGTACCCTGATTATCGCAGGGACAACAATTGGTGCTGGTATGTTGGCACTTCCTCTTGCTTCCGCTGGTATCGGTTTCTCTACCTCTCTCATCATTATGCTGGGTTTGTGGGCTCTAATGGCATTCACAGCGTTGCTCATGTTAGAGCTTCATCAGTATGCTGAAAGCAGCGCGACGCTGCATACTCTAGCCAAACAAATCCTCGGCCAGAAAGGTAAGTGGATTGCGAGTTTTTCAATGTTATTTTTGTTCTACTCGTTATGTGCAGCATACATCGCTGGTGGCGGTGCTCAATTTGGTGACCGCTTAACTCAATGGTTTGATCTGGAATTTTCCGGTTCTACGTCAACTATCATTTTCACTGTGATTGTCACTTTGGTTGTAACAGTAGGCACGGGCACGGTAGATAAAGTTAACCGTGTGTTGTTCACCATGAAGCTTGTTGCGATGATTGCAGTGCTATTTTTCTTGGCACCAAACGTGACACAATCTTACTTGCTAAGTATGCCGATTGAGCAAGGTCTTATTGTGGCGGCAATTCCTGTTATTTTTACTTCCTTTGGCTTCCACGGCAGTATTCCTACAATTGTAAACTACTTGGATGGTGACACTTCGTCATTGCGTAAAGCGGTCATCATTGGTTCTACCATTCCGCTAGTTATTTACATTTTCTGGCAGATAGTGACGTTGGGAGTAGTAAGCCAAGATACCTTGATTCAGAACGGCGGCTTGAGCTCGCTTATTGGTCAGTTATCTCAAACTGTTGTTCAATCTAATCTGGGTAATATAGTTGGTGTATTTGCTGATTTAGCGCTACTGACATCTTTCCTTGGTGTAAGTCTTGGTTTGTTTGAGTTCTTGGGTGACACGATCAAAGGCAGTAGCGAAAAACCAAATCGAATTATCGCCGCGTTAATCACATTTACGCCACCATTAGGCTTTGCTCTGTTTTACCCGCAGGGATTTATCATGGCGTTAGGCTATGCAGCGATTGCTCTGGCGATCCTCGCTATCTTTTTACCGCTGGTTATGGTTATTAAGGTTCGCCGTTCTGATGATTTTGTCGGCGAGTACCGGGTAGCTGGAGGGCAGGGTGCATTAATTCTTACTGGTTTAGCAGGAACGGGAATTGTCACCGCACAGATGTTAATCACGCTCGGGGTGTTGCCTGCGCTAGGTTAGATTTTCAGCTCAATAAAATCTTAAAAGCCAATGAGTCATGCTCGTTGGCTTTTTAATTTGGATCAAGTTACTGAGATATATTGGCTGAAAAAATTGGCGAAAATCTATGTTTATTTTGTACACTTATGTTGTGGTGTATCAAAAATTTGAGTGGAGAAAAGTTGCTCTGATAACACAATAAAGTTGCTAATAATAATGAGCTTTTTCGCCTAGTAACAAGCATGACTGGGGAGTAAAAGTATGACACACCGTAGTTTTTACCCGTTTGCAAAACCGCTAAATGAGCAGCTGCAAGCGTTGAAAAATAGAATGCAGGCTCATTTACCCTGCATTGATAGGGTGTCATTCGCAAAATATCACCCCCAACAAGATATGCTCAAATCCTTCGCGGACACTGAATTTGATAATTGGGACTTAGCCCACTTTGAAGCTCCTCTGCGTAAACTTCCTCACTTATATGCTGCCTCCCAAACTGGGACTCCACGTGTCGTCGATGACCTGTACGAGATTGACCAAAACTCACGTGTTAAAACCTTACTAAAACATGGCTATCGGTCATCTGTTGCAATTCCATGCTACGAAAATAAAGCATTCTCTGGTTTTGTCTTTCTAAATTCAGTGCAGCCTGGTTCATTTAAGTTAGAAGCACTTGATAGCCTTAAACCTTATATCGATATGGTTGAATTCGCAGTTGAATCGGAAGATCACGTTGTTCATGAGATAGAACGACAATTGGATCGAAAACACAGCATGATGGCGGGCTACTGCCCTGAGTGCTACGCGCACGCCAGACGCATGCGACTCTACGCCCAGTTGATAGCGGCTAAAGTTGCTGAGCGTCATCAACTGACGGATGAAATCGTTGAGCAAATCGGTATTTTTGCGCAGTTTCATGCTGTAAGTGATACGAGACTTCCAATAGATATTGCTTGTTATCGTACTCATTTCAGTAAAGAGCAAGAAGAGGTATTAGTTCAGCATATAGAGCAGTGTATCGAATCTGCTAGAGCTATCGTTGCTAATATTGGTAGCCCTGTCCATCCGAGCGTAGAGCTCTTCATGCAAATCGTAAGCTATCAATATGAGAACTTAAATGGCTCTGGCTACCCGTATGGATTAGAAGAGCAAGATATTCCAATCGCAGCGCAAATTGTTGCTGTAGCAAATTCATTCGATGTATTGACCACACATCATCCACATCGTCAGGCGTGGTCTATTCCGTATGCATTAATTGAGCTAGAGAAATGGGTACAAGAAGGTCTGTTGTCTGGCGAGTGTGTCAACGTTTTACGCGATCACCAAGTCTATCTAAAACAAATTATTCAAAAGTATCCTGAGCACTGTACTAGTTCGGTTTAAATTCTACGAAAATTAAAGGAGCAGAAATATTGACTAGGGGAAATTCATAAACAATACTGTATGTATAAACAGTGTTGTGGTTTAGATTAGTTTGGAGGTGAAGTATGCTGTGGGAAACCATTGAAAGAGTAAACCGCTTACGCCAACAAGCACTTGCGAACCCTGAGTTTGTTGAGTCAGCCAAAGAGCATGAACAAGCATTGCAGGATCAAGAGTATCATTACCAACCAAAGAGAGCGCGCTCAGCAAAAGAAAAATCACTGGCTGATATCTATAAGGAAGTAGAGTTTCGCGCCGACTCTCATCATTAATCCGATCTGTCATCGTTGCGGCTTTCATTCGTTTTATCAATGCCGCAGCATCTCTCACAAGTAAAATGTTGAATGCAAGCTCGCTGTTGTAATGTCTTATTAAACAGAGGGCTTCTAGTTTGCTACCTTAGGCAAATTAAAGGGCTGGAGTCGTGCGGTTGGACATATACAAAAGCCTGGATTCGATTCCAAATGTGTTCAGCGATACGTACGATGGGTGCTTTGCGGAGGAATAAGAGCAGTGACAAAACGCTGTCACTGCTCATTTATAGCATGAAATTAAAAGTCCGCTTTACGGACGTAGTGTGGGTTTTTGTATTTCTTAGCTGGACCAAATGAAGAGACAACCAGTTTATTCCACAATGACTTGTCAAATTCGCCTTTAGGAATAGAAGGGTAGAGTGTTTCCTCTTCTTCTCTTGAGAAGTTCATGTACTGCTTTTTCTTAATCTGGTTGTACTTTTTCGCGATTTGATTGTGTTTCCTGACCCACTCCAACTTATATTCACGAAGCACTTTCTCAGCTTGATCTTCACTCATGCGGGAGAGGAAAAGCCTTTTATAAGAGACTTTTCTGTCTAGCATGGTTCTCATAACCGTCTGAATGTATTTGCCGTGATGCGTAACGGTGATGTCTTTTTCATCAATTGGAGCAATACACCAGCCTTTAGGAAGAAAGTCTGGTTTCTTGAATTGTTTGTTACGTTCCATTAACGCCTGATGTAAAACTAAATCAGACGTACCACGAAAGGTTTTTTGCCATTTACCAATTCGAATTTGAATCGAGCCTGGTAAACGATAAATATTAGTAAACTTATCTTTGTCCATTGACTTCAGTCGTGAGAATAATACGCAAAATTAGAATGATGTATGCAGCCCAACAAACACTATTTAAATAGGCAGGCTGAATTTATTGATGATTTTACAACGACATCGGGTTACTTAGCGAGTGGTTATGTCAATAATTGGCAAGGAAATAGAAAATTAATGTCGTTTATCGATATGAAGGCCCAAATAACATCAGGAAATGAATCTTGAGGTTATTTGGGTAAAACTGTTCACGGGTGGTTATTTCAGACAGCCACTTCCAACTGATTTGCCTCTTCTTCCTCAATTTCTTGAAGATGCCGACTCGCTTGCTGTAACTGGTACATTTGCGAGTAGCGTCCGTTCTGAGAAAGAAGCGATTTGTGCGTTCCTTTTTCTACCAAATCACCATGGTGGAGAACGACTATTTGGTCTGCGTCCAGAATGGTAGAGAGTCGGTGAGCGATAACGACGAGTGTCATATTCTGACGCAGTACCGACAAGCTTTTTTGAATCAGTGCTTCGGTGCCAGAGTCAATGTTAGCCGTTGCTTCATCTAAAATGAGAATCTTAGGTTTAGCTACCAGTACTCGAGCTAAAGCAAGTAGCTGCTTCTGACCCGCAGAAAGGTTGGTTTCACCCTGACCTAACTGAGTATCCAACCCGTTAGGGTAGCGACGGATTTGTTCAGACAATCCTACTTTATCTAGTGCATCCCAAATCTCGGTATCGTCTACCGAACGTCCCAATGAAATGTTCTCTCGCACGGTATCCGGAAGAATATGAGGATCTTGCTGAACCATAGCTACATCTTGACGCAAAACGTGCTTCGCTAAGGTCTTGAGTGGACGGCCATCAATCATCAGTTCGCCTATTTCAGTCGGGTAAAAGCCCATTAGCAACGAGGCAAGGGTGCTTTTACCACTACCGGTATGGCCAACCAGTGCGATGAAATCCTGATGAGCAGCTTCCAGTGAGACACCTTTTAAGACATCTTGTTTGCCATCGTAGCTAAACGTCAGGTTCTTGATTGCAATTGATCCAGTTTGAAGTTCTTGGTTATCGTCACCATAAGTTTGTTCTTTCGCATCAATAAGTTCGAAAACACGCTCGCTTGAAACTAATGCCTGTTGCAGTAGGGCAAGTTGCTGAGTCATTTCAATCAATGGTTCAGTAACACGAGCCAGGTAACTGATGAACGCATATAGTACACCAACACCAATCATCTCAACGCCATTGAAGCCAAATATAGCCACTAAACTCATCAGAGCCAGACCCGCTAACAGATCCATCAACGGTCGCAGTAGGTAGCCGTTTAGACGAATGACTTGCTTAGACGCAACCAGATGCTCTGCAGTGAGCTCGTTAAACTGCTTGTTAAAACGTTCCTCTTGCTGCATCAGCTGAATTACACTCATACCTTGAATTGATTCACTCAAGTTAGCGTTAATGTCCGTGAGCAAGTCACGCATTCTACGATAACTCTCCGTACTGAGCTTCTTAAACAGGTACATAAAGCCAATCACTATTGGCAGCAGAACAAGCACAACCAGAGTCAGTTGCCAGCTCATAAAGAACATGACGCCCAACATTACGAGTATCATGACTGCGTTTTTAACCACAGTTGCGATTAAAAGCTCGTAGAACTGCTGGAGTGACTCAGTATCATTGGTGATTCGAGAGACCAGTTTACCCGCTGGAGTGTAATCGAAAGCCGAAAGTGGCTGCTTGATTACTCCGGAAAACACTTGTTTACGAATCGTCTTAATCGTGTTTGTTGCGACAAGACTGAACTGCAGTGACTGGAAGTATTGGAACGTCGCTGAAATTATCTGAAGCGAAATGTAACCTGCGGCTAGCGTGATCAAAACACTGTGCGAGTAATCACCTTTAGCAATGTGTTCATCAATAAAATACTGAATTAACCAGGGCCCGCCTGCGCTTGCTAATGCTGCGATAAACAGTAACGCTAATCCCTTGAGCATAGGTTTGGGCTGAGACAATGGATAAGATAACAACCGCTTAAATGTACTCGTCTGTTTCATCTGTTACTCCTCCATTGCCTGTTCTAATTTTTGGTACTGTAACATTTCTGCGTACCACCCTTGGTTCTGTTCTAATAGAGAATGACGACCGCGCTCGGTAATGTGACCGTGATTTAAAACGATAATCTCATCTGCGGCTTTGAGTGCCGTTAAGCGGTGCGCAATAACAATCAGGGCTTGATCACGATAGTGTGTTTCAAGGTTCTTCAGGATCTGGTGTTCTGTTCGACCATCGACGGCAGATAGCGCGTCATCGAGAACAAGTACCTGAGCATTGAGTAGCATTGCTCGTGCAATTGCAATACGCTGTTTCTGACCGCCTGAAAGTGTAATGCCTTTCTCGCCAACTTCGGTGTTGTATCCATCTGGAAACTTCTCTATGTCATCATGAATACAAGCCAGTTTCGCTGCACGGTAAACATCTTCTTTAGACGCATTTGGACTACCTAATGCGATGTTGTCGAAGATCGATTTCGAAAACAGAAACGGGCTTTGATTCACCACGGCAAAACGGTTTCGCCATTGTGGCAGCTGAGCGTCTTTAATTGATACATCACCAAATTTAATCGTGCCGTTTTCTAAATCGTGCTGACGAAGAAGCAGAGTTAACAAGGTTGATTTACCACTTCCCACTGGACCTGCAATACCAAGCATCTTTCCTGGTTCTAGCGTCACATCGATATCAGCTAAAGCCGGAGGCAAATCACCCGACCAATGAAACGCATTAATATCAATTTTTAGTGGCAGAGGTTTGTCTTGCAGTGGGATATGACCACTGACAATTTCCGGTTTTTCATCAAAAATCTCCTGCAGGCGATTCCAGGCCGCAGAGCCACGTTCTAAAATATTAAACAGAAACGCAAATGCCAACATTGGCCAAATCATCAGACCGAGGTACATGGTGAAAGCAGTTAAATCACCAAGGGAGATCTCTCCCTTGTCGACCAGATAAGCACCTGCAGCAATGCTAAGCAAGAACGAGAGTCCGATAGTCAGTTGAATCGCGGGATCAAAACGCGCATCTACACGCGCAACCGCAATGTTTTTTGCACCTGTGTCGTCTACGACATCTTCAAAACGTTGTTGTTCTTGTTTTTCTAACCCGAAAGCACGCAGCATGCGTACGCCGTTTAACGATTCTTGAGTCATATCTGACATCGTAGAGAAGGCTTCCTGTGCAATGCGGAAGCGCTGATGAAGAATTCGCACAATATAGAAAATGATGATCGCAAGAAACGGCATAGGCAGTAGTGCCATTACCGTGAGTTTCCAGCTCACCTGCGTCACCATAACAATAAGTACTGCGATGCCTGTAATTAAGGAATCTGCGGCGGTAAGCACACCTTCGCCGGCGGTCATTACTATGTTTCTCACGTCATTGGTGCCGCGAGCCATTAAGTCGCCGGTTTTGTAACGTTCGAAAAAGCGGGGAGGCTGGGTTGAAAGGTGGCGATATAGTTTGTTCCGCAGGATAGTGCCCAGCTCCCAGCTTGCGCCAAACAGCCAAATACGCCAGAGAATTCGGCAGATATAGATTGTGATAAATATAGCAGTAAGGCCTAACAGCCACATAACTAGGGTATTTGTGTCTAAAGTGTTATCGACAACACCATCAACGATAACCCCAACTGCTTTTGGTGGTATCAATTGGAGGACAGATATCAGTGCCAGTAATAAAATTGAGCCAACATAGTGTTTCCACTTTTGTTTGAAATACCAACGTAGCTGCCAGAAAATCCTCATCCCGCCTCCCGACTTAAATTATTGAAATTGTTATGGAACCATTATTGAACGAAATGGGAAGTTTACAAGCACAAATAGTAGGCAGACCCAAAAACGATACAATGTTTCGATTTTGAATATTTGCTCTATGGAAATATTCGTTTTATTGCTGCAACCCAGCAGTGTAACAAGATTATGTGAAAATGATGTTAATTTGCCATTTTAGCTAGCTTGATAGAAATCAACGCTCAAAGAGGAGAAAAAGTGAGTTAAGTATACGTTTTATATGTGCTAGAGGAAGGTTTGATAGTATTTAGAGATAACAAAGCTCGGTATCATTGGATTAGAAAACCGAGCTTAGGTATGTGTTAGATTCGGTTAT
Source organism: Vibrio sp. B1FLJ16 (assembly GCF_905175385.1). Lineage (NCBI taxonomy): Bacteria > Pseudomonadati > Pseudomonadota > Gammaproteobacteria > Vibrionales > Vibrionaceae > Vibrio > Vibrio sp. B1FLJ16. The sequence goes on along the minus strand of NZ_HG992749.1, from coordinate 1,661,223 downwards.
CACCGGTGCTGAATGCAATGATTTGGCTGATTTCCGTTAAGCTTCTGCCACTTTCTTGCTTCCACTGCATAAACGCTTTGGTCGCCGCATCCAGTGACTTTTTAGTGTCTTTACCGCCTTCGATGATCTTGCAGTTACGAAGGTAAGACTCGACGTCGTTGGAGATAATAAAAGTATCAGCGCCCATCGTGCGTAACGTATACGGCCCGGTATTACCACCTAAGCGGTTTCCGTGCTTTTTCAGATAGCTCCAAAGCTCAGTAATCTTTTCTTGCGGCCAGTCTGCAACCATTTTCCCGAAAGAACCATATTCGATAGTAGCTTCATGGATCATGCGTGCGTTGGCAGGGATAGACATAACTTTGGCGTGATGACGAATAATACGTGCGTCGGTTGCCTTCGCTTCCCATTGTTCGTCTGAGAGCATCAGTAATGGTTCGATTTTGAAGCCAAAAAAGACTTCTTCAAAGTTAGGCCATTTCTTACGTACTACACTCCAGGAAATACCGCTCTGGAATACTTTCATTGAAAATGCCGCTAACCAGCGATCGTTAGGGATTGCCGCTAGTTCTTCTTTACTTAGCGGCAGCGTAAGCAGGTCTTCAAGTTGGTCGTCACCACCTTTACGCTCGGCAGCGCGTTGGTAAATGTCGTCAAATCTTTCGATACTCATATTAGAAATTTGTCCATGGTGAAGTCACTTGGGTATACATGCCAAACATACTACGCTTAAGTGGCTGAATCGCAAATTGATGGAGTGTCACAAATGAAGAAGGTCACATTAACGTTTGTTGGAGAAGGTTCGGAGCGCGTCGCAGATAAATTTTATGAATGGTTAGCCGATGGCGGATTAGAAGACAGCTTGATTGAAACTCTATCAGATCGCGAGGTCTCAGTGGTCGGAATCAGCGATATGGATAACGAGACGCGCGATGTGGTGATTACAACAGAAATGAACTAACACGCGTTTGTTGAGCAAGTGAGATAAAACAACGCCCTTCAGTGAGAAGGGCGTTGTGCGTTTGGGGCATATCTATTTTCTGCAGGCAGGGTTTAGTGATGAACGAGCGTTAAACCATTTGGCAGAGCATCACCAAAGACACGTTTCGATTCACTTTCGGAAAGCTCTTTCACTTCTTCAACCAAAGAAACCCAGGAATCAGGCACTTTACTTTGTTTCAGCTTTGCCAGAACCTGCACACGGTAGTCATCTGAAATATCGAACAATCGGTCTCCGGTTTTACGACAAATCATCACTGCTGCAAAGGCAATCATTGGTTCTTTTTGCCAGTTTTGTTCTAACAATTTAGGAAGCCACTGTTCTGCTTGTTCACGTGGAATCACGTTGTGTTGACTGCCGTAAAGCGGCGTACGCGATGCCAGACGGCCCAATGCCCACCAATGGCCTTGCTGAAACTGATTGTGATTAATGGCTTTGCTCAGGAACCAGGTTGCTAGCAGGACTTTATCTTCAACTTCGAGATGTTCAAGAGAAGCTGACAGGCGCACCATGGATTCGTAACCCATCTCTTGTGCCGCTTTAGCTGATTGAGGGTTTTTCATTGCGCCGGGATGTAAATATTTGGCGATGTCAGCCAGAATGGTTTCTTGCTGTTCCTGGCTCAGTCCGCCGGCGATACGACGCCAGAAAACCCACCAGTCAGTCCATCCTTGATGGTTTTTAAACTGAATGTTCTGTTGATAGAGACCCCAGACTTGTTCAATACGCCAAGAGTCAGTCGCATCACCAAAGCCAGGACGCAATGCAAAACCTGCAAGACGAAGCCAGTTTTTCTCATGTTGCTCTGAGCGGCGGCGACGTTTTCTGCCTTGAGCAAAGGTATCGAACAGTTGACGTAGGGTAGTGAAATCCCATTCGTCTCTCTTGCCCAATCGCTTCTCAAGATCTTTGGCTAGCGTTTTGATTTCGTTGCTGTCGGCACTTTTCTTGTTGCCACTGTACAGGCGAGCAACCAGTTCTTTACATTCATTCAGTCTTGGATGAAGTTCGGCTTCTTCACTGCCGTCTGCTTGCTTATTACGAACTTCAAACTCCAATCCCCAGCGTTTGCTGTCGTCTTCTGCGCTGACACATTCCATCTTGAGTGTGCCCACTTCAGTCAACTGGCAAGCAAGTTGTACTTCAACACGCTCTTTCTGATTCGCATGCAGCGCTGCGCCTTCACCTTCTAGTGTGGTGATGTATGGCAGCAGAGGTTGAAATAAGTCTGGGTCGACATCAACCATGACACCATTCTGAATAGCGGTGTTGTTAGTGAGAGTGTCATGCGTTGAAGTAAGCAGGTTAAAGCGGACTGGTTCACCAAGTGTGAGAGAAAAGCGACGCCCGCTCAGGCGAATTTCATGACCTTCTTCTGTACCTTTTGCAAGTAAACAAAGGGCTTTGCCCATCTTGTTTTTTTCTTGAAGGTGCAAGAAGTATGAACGAGCTGCGCCACCACCTATTTTTAGTTGTGCGCCACGACGAGCTTTACCGAACGCCACTGCACCAAGCGCGACTGACCAATCAGGATGTGGGTTATCCAAAACAGTGACAGGTGCGCTGCGCCAGTCAGAGAGCAGGGTGGTGACACGCTGCGTGACAAGATCACTGTTAAACACACCACCATTAAGTAGTAAGCCAACCGGAATTGCGTTTTGTTTTTCGTCTTCGATGCCAAGTGCAGCGCGGGAGACTTGTTGATGTTGAGAAAGAAATTCCGCGACGTGTTTACTAACCGCGGGGTCAGCAACATAAGGCAGTCCGAACTCTACGACCGCACTACGCCGCTTGTCTGGCACTTCACTGAAATCGGAAAGAGGGAAGAATCCGTCAAGTGCTATTTGATGAACTTCTTCTTTGCTCAGCGCAATACTCTTCGTACCACCAAGTAGTTTTGAGCCGCTGCCTAGCATGGTAATTTTTACTTCTTCGGGAGCATTTGCAGAAAGCAGGTCTTCTTTCGCTTTGCGGGTTTGCTGAATCAGCTTAGTCAGGCTTGCTGCTGTCAGTTTCTTGTTTTGTTCCCCGTTACTTAAAGAAAGGCGACTTTCCGCCAGATGCGCCAATGCCAAGTCGAGGTTGTCGCCACCCAGCATCAAGTGTTCACCAACGCCAATACGGTCCAGTGCTAAATCACCTTCGTTAAAGCGGGCTTCAATCAAACTCAAGTCGGTTGTACCGCCACCCACATCGCATACGAGGATTAGTGGCAGCTCTTTTAGCTCATCCGCTGCAGTTTGTTGATGGCGGGCATACCAGTCGTAACATACCGCTTGTGGTTCTTCGAGCAGTACAATTTTTTTCAAGCCTGCCAGTTCTGCGGCTTCAAGCGTAAGTTTGCGTGCTGTTTCATCGAACGATGCGGGCACAGTAACCACCACGTCTTGATCTTCCAGCTTGTTGCTTGGATGACGGTAATTCCACGCTTGTCGAATGTGATTGAGATAACTTGCGCTGGCAATAACCGGCGAAACTTTATCAACGTCTTGCGCGCCGGCCCAAGGAAGAATATCTGAGCTACGATCGACGGCTTGATGTGATAACCAGCTTTTCGCACTGGATACCTGGCGGCCTTCTACTTTTGCGCCTAGCTCACGAGCCCACTCACCAACAATGACGTTTTTGATATCGCCGGAAACGGGTTCGATTTCCCAAGGGAGCGTTAGGTCAGACGGGGAGATTTGCCCTACTGCAGGGTGGTAGCGGAAAGAGGGTAACAGTGGTTTACGAACCACTTCACCGGGGCCAATCAATTGGTCAATGTCAAATAGGGATACTTCGGATTGTTCAAGGTTGTCAGTGATTTCACAGTAAGCCACCACAGTGTTTGTGGTGCCAAGGTCAATACCAACAAGGAAACGAGGAGATGTCATACAAACCTTCGCGAATTTAAAAACGGCACCCGTTTGGATGCCGTTTGATTTTTACTTATTCTTCTTCGTTTGAGTCGCTTTTCGCGTCTTCACGCACATCGAACTCAACGTGCCATTTTTGACCGTTATCGGTGGCAATGGCTTCTAGGTAAAGCGTACCAAGTTCAGTAACGCGAGAAGCTAAAGTAACAGGAACTACTTCACCTTCACTACGGCCTTCGGAAACTGGTAGCGTTACCTGAATCTCCGGAAGCTCTTCAAGTTCTTCCGGTGCCCAATGATCCAGATGGGTACCTGCCAGATCTTCACGACGAACGGTTGAGCCGAAGAACTGGAAGTTAACCGGTTGGCCGATGACCAAACCGAACTCCTGGCTTGGTACATCCACGTCAGAACCTTCTTCCATACCAAATGGAGCCACACAAAGTGCTTCCATAGGAGGAGCCATACCCGGAATCGCTGGCATCGCACTTTCAATACCAACATAATAAGCCGAAGCAATACCACCACGGATACGAACACCCTGGCCACGGCGAACTGAGCCGTAGTAAGCTGCACCGCTTGCGACTGCAAGGTCAAGATCAACACCAGTCAGACGTTTTGCCATTTCGGTATCTGCTTCGATTAACCATTCATTAATGGTTTCTTCTAAGCGAGAAGCCAATAATGTCGACTTTAATACGCCACCGTTAAACAGAATAGCCGTTGGCTTGATGAAATCAGCTGATTGATTCGTGTCAGCGCCTGGCATACCAGGCATGTTAGCGAATGGATTATGCTCTTGATCTGCTGTTGGTTCCGCACCACTTAGCGCATTTGCCTGCTTAGACAAGAATGCGGCAATGTGACGAGTGATCCCAGCATCTTGTGCGTAAGGCAGCCCCATTTGTGTCAGTGCACCACGATTACGCTGGACAGGGTGGTCAGACACCGCAACTTTCGGGAAGAAACCATCAACCAGCGTTTGCTGCACTTCTTCCTGGGTCAGTTCTGTTTTCAGCGTTGCACCTAGCAGCTTAGAGCCACGGCTAGGAACCACAATTGGCACAGATTGTAGATCACTGTCGTTCAATAGTGCTTCTTTCGCATCACGACACGCGTGCGTCATCGCCTGTATCTGCCACGGTTGTAGCTCTTTACCATCTTGCGCCAGCTTCATTTTCAAGCGGTACGCAAGAGCAAGATCCATGTTGTCACCGCCAAGTAGGATATGTTCACCTACTGCGATACGATTGAGAGTCAGGTTGCCTTCTTCTTCAGTAACTTCAACTAAAGAAAGGTCAGTGGTACCGCCGCCGATATCAACAACCAGAACGATGTCGCCGACTTCAACTTCATCACGCCATTTATCATTGCTGTTGTCGATCCAGTTATACAGTGCTGCCTGAGGCTCTTCTAATAGAGTCAGGTGCAAAAAACCAACATTACGCGCCGCTTCAGCGGTGAGATCGCGTGCTGCAGGGTCGAACGACGCAGGAACAGTAATCGTTACATCCTGATCTGCCAGTTTGTGATTTGGATGAGTGTGATTCCAGGCGTCTTTTAAATGTTCTAGGTAAAGTTCAGTGGCACGAAGCGGTGATACTTTTTCTACTTCTTCAGGACTGCCTGCCGGAAGGAATGCATCACGACGGTTTATACCAGCGTGGCAAAGCCAGGATTTTGCACTGGCAACCAAACGAATTGGGGTTTTTGAGCCCAGGTTACGGGCAATGGCTCCCACCAATGCTTTAGGTTCACTTGACCAAGGCAGTACGCGAGACTGCGGATTCATTTCGTGCTCGTGGGGTTGGTATAAAAACGAGCCTAATTGGCTGTGCGTCTCTACCGTACCAGGTGCCGTCAACTGTGGAATCGGCATGACTTCAACACGAGCGTCTTCATCGTGAGCGTCAACGAATGACATAACACAGTGGGTGGTACCCAAGTCGATACCAACGCTAAATTTAGGAGACTGATGCTCCGAAGTTTCTTGGATGTTTTCTTCTTGAGAAGGATTTTCTTGATTCATATCTTCCATTAGAGCTCAACCTCAGCAGGGGCGATCACAGACGCATCGTAGTTCTCAGCCAGTTTAGGTAGGTTCATAGAGGTTGCTTTCCAACCTTTGTGAACAAGAGTGCCATGAAAAGGTGCGCTACCTGTTACGTTGCCTGTCAAACGGATTTGTTGTGAGTTGAAGCCTTCTTCAACAGTGATACGAGTTTCTTCATCCTCATTACGTACGTGTGCAAGTGTTACGTAATCGTTTAATACTTTTTTGCCGCCAGTGTGGATAACACGAGCTGCTGCACCCACTTCTTCATCTGAGAATGAAGTGAGGTCTTCTTGCAGAAAGTCAATCAGGCGAGCTTCTTGTTGCATAATAGAAAGCAGTTGCATCGCAGAGTCGGTAGATGCTGTTGCAAGTTTGGATTCTACCTCAACGACTTTTTCTACGACTTTCTCTACTTCAACGACTTTTTCAACTTCAACAATCTTTTCGACTGGTTTTTCCACTTCGACAATTTTTTCGACCGGCTTTTCTACCACTTTTTCGATTACTTTAGATTTGCGTGATACCGCAATCAGAAGAAGTAACGCGCTCGACGCTGCAAGACCTGCGTGAAGCATGTCGAACGTTTGAGGAATTAGGTTCAAATCAATGTTCATGATGTTTTTTCTCTTTCTATTGATTTTATGGTGTTAAGTATTAGTTCAAAGTATTTACTATTAATGAACGATTTTGAGATCTTACACCAAGTTTAGACACTAAAATGATGGCGGATGTTAGCATATTCAAGGCTTAACGCTGCAATAATTCTGAATTTGCTGTACGACTAGCGTGAAAAACCAACAATTGAAGCAAGCTTTTTAGACTCGTGTGCGTTGTATGCACACTATTTGCTCAAACAGTGGTATCCATTTGTATTAGCAACATCAATACACATATCGAAATTCTATATGAGATTATAAACCAGACCTGCTTTACGTAATGGCTTGTTGATTAACTACTTCCGACATGTTTAGTCGTTACAGATCCTAGGTATACATGCTTACAAAACGGGCAATAACCTTAACTAAGATTAGAAAGTGGTGGCTAAACCGTGCAAGTGGTGATTTATTCAGCGAGCAAATTCGAGATTTAGATGCCATTGAGGTAGAATCTTGCGCTTTCAAATCTAAGTTAGGAATCAAGACAAGCTATGAACCATAACCGCATTGTGTGCTTCGATTTAGAAATGTGCTGCTGGAACGAAAATGGCGTCGGTCGTACAGGTGAGATCATCGAAGTCGGGTTAGCTGAAATAGATTTGTCTAAAGGTGAGATTGTTAAACGAGCTCAATATTACGTTAGGCCTGAGCATGACGAAGTCTCTCTATTTTGTGCTGAGTTAACCGGTATCACGCCACGTAAAATCGAGAAGCAAGGACGTCCACTCGAAGAAGTACTGAAATCCATGGTTAAGAATTTCGGCGGCCGTAACAAAATTTACGCGTCATGGGGCAGAGATGACAAAATTTTGCTGGACGAGTGTGAGCAGAAGGGGATTGAGGCTCCGTTTACCGAGTTTATTAACTTAGCAACACTTTACCGAATTCAAAACCGCCTTAAAGATAAGCGTATCGGTCATCGCGCGGCTCAGGAAGCTAAAGGGATTGACTGGGAAGGTCGTCAGCACTCGGGCTATGTTGATGCTTATAACTTAGCAAAGCTCGCGCTGACGATGCTTTAAATACTAAGCTAGTCAACTGAGTGAATAAGAGTTTGCCTCGTAACGATTTTGTAATCTAACTGTTGTTTTTCTGTCATCTGAAGGATTTAGTTTAGGCTCTGTTAACAGATTTCAATCTTGGCCACTAATTCATAGTGGATAATAACAACACGTTGGCTTCCATATAAAAAAAAACGCGCTTTAAGCGCGTTTTTTATTGACCTAGATACGATAAATTAAGTTACTGCGTTTGCAGCTTAGCACGAATAAAATCATGGTGGTCGACATACAGCAACTCTGCAGTTTTTCGAATCACGGCGTCTTCAAGCGGATCGATTTCACCGTCAGCGTACGCTACTTCCCACATGCTTTTAATCAGGTTGTATCGGGTGTCCTGACTCAGTTCCCGGAGATGAGAAGTAAAGTCATATAAAGACGTCGCTTCTTTTGTTTTCAGTGTGGCTTGATCTAGTAATTGTGTTGCCTCTTCTGCGCTCAGTGACAACAACTTCATCAGTAACGAGTGTTTTGTTTCTTGCTCTTTTTCATCAACGTTATGGTCAGCACCGGAAACTTCACAGAGTAAGCAGGCAATGGCCATGTTAGGTGACAAAGTATTGGCCTGAGTTAAGTCTGAACCATCTAGCAGCTGCTTAAATAGAGAAGTAAGAGAATTGAACATATAGAGCTCCAGGCTGTTTACTATTTAGTTAAGATGGTCACTGAATCTGCAAATCTCAAGGTTTGTTGCCAGAAATGTAACAATCTTTGGAGCACTTTTTACGAAGCTTGACGCGCCTTAGTTCAAGTTCTCTCGGTTTCACGCCTTATTTCAGCTCATTCTGACTTTTCGTCGGCGGAAAATGAACCTCTTTATTGTCCCCGGTTAATATACTGATTTGGCTGGGCTTACCATTATCAGCGAGGTGTAACTCTCCGATGGCACTGTGGTTAACCAAACGGTAGAAATTGTGCGTACTTGGTGCTCGTTTATATATTTTTAGTCGCTTACGTTTTGTAAACCAGTTCAACGGTGAGCGCGGGCTGTAAAGCATTCTGTCCAATGCATCAAATACGGTCAGTGGCCGTGTTGGAAACTGATTTTTGATACCGCTACAAGTGATCTGATAGATATTAGGGCTGTTTTTCCGGTAACGTAATTTGATGTCATAGGCAAAAGAGTAGTGGACATCGCCAGACAAAATAACAAAGTTTGTTGGCGTTTTGGTATGAGTAAAGATACTGATTAGGGTGTTCGCACTGCCTGGGTGCGCCATCCAGTTTTCCGCATCGACCATTAATGGTTTACCGAACATAGTAAACACACGTTGTACTGATTCAATAAACTTAACGCCGAACATGGGGGCAGCAGACACAATGATGACTTTATCTTCGTGGACGAGTTCCTGATGGAACTCAATCATGGCTTCCCAGTCCATCAAACCAGAAGGTTTATTCATCTTAGACTCAGAACGCCAGCGTCGGGTTCGGGTATCTAATACCACAACTTTAGGTGAGGTAGGGATGGTGTAATGCCAGTCCTCAAACCGATACAAGTACTGAATCAGCGCATCTTGCGCTTCCGGGGTACCTTGTTCAACAAAACGATTGAGGTGAGACATAAACCGGTCGTCAAACTTTTCCGGCGCGTTTCCCCAGCCTTGGCAGAACCAGTATGCAATAAGGCTGTTGCCGATAATGCGTTTCGAAAAGCGATTACTGTAAGCTGCTTGTTCCCAACCAATGGTCAGGTTCCAGTCATCAGTAACATCATGATCATCGAAAATCATATAGGTAGGGATATGCGCAAGCAGGCGCTGAACGTTATCTAACCCTTCAATGAACTTATCTATCTGAGTTTTCTCATCGCGCCATTGTTGCTGCCAGTTTGGATCTAATGTCTTGCCACCGACATTAAACTGTTGATCCAATAAACGGTCTCGGTTAATTAATTCCCATAAAGCCGGTGACCAGACCAACAAGTACATGGCAAAACATTCTGCAAAACTGATTAGGTGGTTTTCGCACTCTTTTGAGCTGAAAATCGGTATTCCGCGCTTAGGCAGAAACTTACTTAACAGACTTCCGTCATCCACGTAATGTGGCAACAATTTATCGCGTCCGTAATAACAATCAGGATGTTGATAAAGCGCTTGCGTGTCTGCTATTGGCGCTTCTTCGAATTGTTCATCCGGTAAGCCCAATAGATTGATCACTTGCTCAATGGTATCAAGAGTCGGTCCTGCAACGTGGTCTACGTAAATTTGATCACCACTCATAATAAGCATGTCAGGGCGAGAATCGGCGTCTTGGCGGGCTAATTTCGCGTCTGCCGCGACTAGGGCGTCTTCACTGAAGTGATGTGGGTTACGGCAAGAACCGTGGAGAACATAGTCTGCCTTTTCGCTGATCACAAAGTCTATACCTTTGTGTGCTTGGTTATCCTGCTCATAATTGATATGAGGCAACAGCTCTGTCAGAAGTCCATCTTGCGTATGAAGTTGATATCTGAGCGGTTGATGAGTCGGGAACTCGGCTGTGAGAGTCAGTAAACAGACCCAAGCCCGTTGGCCAACCTGAATTTGAGTGAGTTGAGTAAGATCTTCAGAATAATACGAATTGTCAGAATTTCCATCCTTGACCTCTATATGTCCCTCTAAATGTTTTGTTGTGACTAACCAGAGGTTCACTTCTGATGAAGTCACTTTACGGAGAACGGGTCCCGCAATGATAAGAGGAAGGTCAGGGGATTGGATAGTGTCTAACGATGCAGCCAAACTGGTTCCTTATTTGTCGGATTGTTCAAGTTCAACAGGCCCTAATGCTTCTATGACTTCTGAGCTACTCAGTTCGTGGCCTGCGAGAAATAAGCCAAGCATCGCGTCTGCTTTCGAAGCGTTATCACTGTCTTCGTCCAGCACTTGTTGCAGGCGGGTGCGGATCAGGTCAATTTCATGGTCAACAAAACCACGACCTTCTTCCTCTCCTTCACGCTCATCTGGCGCATTATCAAAGTTTAAAAATAACAGTTCGCCGTCAAGTCGTGTTTCCACCAGTCTTTCAGGTAGCCACTCTTCTCCCATAACAATATCTGGGTCTGTATTGGTCGGCAAACTATTGAGGATGGAAATGAGTTCTGATGCTTTCACTTTTTATTCGTTATAGTTAATTTCAGGCTGGGCTAAAAAGTCTATTTATTGCAGACGATTTTTCGATATATCTTGCATTTCACCGCGTTGGGTGAGTATCCAACTCGGAAATACCAAGGAAATTTATCAACATAGATGAGACGTACTGTCACATTTATGACAACTTTTCACATTGTATCGGCTAATATCGAAAGAACATAAGTTAAAAGTCGCAATTCGGGAACGATTGCTTTTTTCTCAACCAATTTTTATTGATAACTCATGAAGAGATTACAAAGAGCTTCCTTAACTTTACCTCTTGTCGTAGCGGCATTTTCTGTACAAGCCGATGAAGAACAAAACTGGGGAATCGCAGTAATGTACCGCACTGCATCCATCCCGTTTTACACGTCTACTGATGACTCGACGGTGAGTACATTAGTACCCATGATGTTTTTTGAAAATGAACACTTTTATATTGATGGTACGGAAGGCGGCGTGTACCTGTTTAATGACCCGGAGTCAGAATGGCAGGCGAGCGCCATCGCGCGTATGCGTTTCGTGGATATTCCGAAGTCAGTACAGAATGCCTTTGAAGGGGATCGGGTCGATTTCGGAGGCCAACTTCGTTACAGCTTTGACGAAAACTTGCGTGCAGAAGTAGAACTGATGACGGACGAAGAGTTTCAGTTCCACTCTAATTATCGTCTTGCGGCAAGTTATGACTTGGGGAAATGGGAATTGTCGCCATCGTTTACTGTACGTTATAAAGATGCTGACTTTAACAGTGAGTACTATGCATTTAAGGCGTTAACCAAGGAAAGTATCGGTGCTGGTGTTGACGCCAACTTAAGACTTAAGGCTCGTTACCATGTCACATCAAATCTGTATTTATTAGGGGAAACCAGCATTACTCGTTTGGACAATGCAGCATACGACAGCCGCCTGGTCGACGAGCGATATCAGGGTGAAGTGTTTGTCGGCTTTGGATTCTTTAATGATAAAGGTCAGGACTACAAGACAGGTCTGGGAAATCGTCCTTATCTACGTGTAGCTCATGGATGGGCTACACCATCAAATATGGGTGATATCTTCCGTTTTGACCGTGTGAAAGATGAATACAATAACCAGTTAACATCGCTTTTTTACGGGCACCCTTTAACTGACGATCTATTCGGCTTACCTCTGGATATTTATTTGACTCCGGGTTTGGTGCATCACTGGTCGTCTGACGTACAGTCTTCCAGCACTGAGTATGTAATGGCGATAAAAGCTTACTACACCTTTGATTGGCCGACGAAGTGGCGCTTCGGACTCGCGGAGGGGATGTCGTACATCGATAATGTTACTTATATCGAAGGTACGGAGATGGAAGAGAAGGGATATACGCCAAGCAACCTGCTTAACTACCTGGATTTTTCATTCGATGTTAACGTTGGTGATCTGTTCAAGAAGAAATCCTGGAATAATATGTGGGTCGGGTACTCTCTTCATCATCGCTCTGCGATCTTCGAAAAAGCATCTCAGTTTGGCCGGATTAAAGGCGGAAGTAACTACAATACTATGTACATCCAGTACGAATTCTAAATCAGTTGGTGCCGATCCCCTCCAAAGGAACCGGTTTGGGGATTGCCTAATTAGCTAATTCAATTTCGTACCTTCGCAAATAACGCAGGTCGGATTTGCTCCTTGTTCAATTTTCTCCCATCATCTGTTGCATGAAAACTATAAACGTACTGTCTCAGTTGAATTTTGTTTATCGTGCAAAGGTTAAGGCCGTTTGTAATGCGACCGATGAGTTTGACGGCATCAGTGTGATGAGTATTGATTCCGCGTTTAATATTCAAATCGAGGCAACTAACTGCACTAATGATGAGTTCGCCAAGCGTTTCTTCGTGGTTCACGGAGAGGGGCATATGGAGGGCGACGGCTGGTTAGTGCTTTACGTTAAGTCTGTCGACCTGAGTATCGGTGACGAAATCGAGATACCCAGCGACGTGGCCTTTGATGCAATGATTGAGAGCATGGTGCAAGAGGCAGAGGAAGAGCTAGAACAACTTTATATTGATGCTATCGAAAATATAAACAATGAGTTAGAAGCCTCAGGTTAAAAGAAACGGTTGTTATTCTGTCTATACTGATTTAATAACTTACTCTGAAAGGACAACTTATGAAATGGATTTTCGCAGTAGCAGTACTCTTGCTAACGGGATGTGAACAAAAGAAAGAAGAGATTGAGTTAGAACTCCCAACAAGGAGTTTTGAAAACAGGGTTGGGACAGTATTCTCCGCATTACCAGAAGATATATTCGCAGCGCCTGCGGTCGAAATCGTTGAGCTACCAAGAACGAGCAGCGACTTAGATGCAATATGGGGAGCTAGCGGAAAAGATGATAACGGTAATATCTACTTTGGTGTATCGTCACATGACGGCAATTATGGTTCATCCTTCCTCTATCAATATAACCCTTCAACACAAAAGATAACCTCACAGGGTGATACGGTTCGGGAGTTAAAAAATAACGATCTTTATAAAGAAGGCTCTAGGCAAAATAAACTCCACAGCAAAATCTATCAAGCAAATGATGGCTACCTTTATTTCAGCTCTTTTGATGAGACAGGGGAAGACGAAGGTGTAAACCCTTTGTGGGGCGGTCATCTATGGCGAAAATTACCAGACAGTCAGAACTGGGAACATGTAATGTCTACACCGGAAGCTCTCATTGCCGTGAATACCAATGGAAGGTATGTATATGCATTGGGCTACTGGGATCATGTTTTATACCAATATGACACCAAAACTGAAGAGACAAAAAGAGTCGTTGCAGGTTCTGTAAATATGCATGTTTCAAGAAACTTTATTGTCGATGAGAACGGACATGCTTATGTACCCAGCTTGAGCCATATAGACTCTGAACAGATTAAAGCAGAGTTGATTGAATATGATACTCAGTTGAATGTTGTCGCTAAATACCCACTACCAAGTTATAAGTCGAAAAATATTAATCACCATCATGGTATTGTCGCTTATACCAGTATGAAAAATGGCAATATCTATTTTACTACTGCCGATGGAGGGCTGTATTTAATCTCGCCATTTCATGATACAAATCCAAAGTTGCAATACATGGGCATGATGCACCCTGATGGTAAAGCTTATATTTCTTCACTATTTACTATAGATGGTGAAGAATTGCTTGTTGGCGTAGGAAAGAGAGCGCGCTACGAGTGGATAGTTTATGAAACCACCATAGATATGAGCTACACCTCAAAACTAAACCTTAATAAACTAAACAATCCGGCACTCTTTGGCAGCTTAACTAAAAACAATAACGGTGATATGTATGTCGTGGGAAGACATCACACACAAGGTGGCTATCAGCCTATTATGTTAAAAATACATACCAAGGATGCGGATGAGTTGTACTAAGAGTAGTGAGGTTCCTTGGCACACTGCAGTTAAAACAATGCTTGAACCTATGGCGAGTAGCGACAAAGCATTACAGATGCAGAAGTACATGCGTGACCAGTTTAAATTCTATGGGATTCCTTCGACGTTAAGGAGAGAGTCGTTGAAGCCTCTTTTTACAAAAGAACGACTTCCTGAAACAGAAGCGCTACCTGGCATTATCAGAGAGCTGTGGTTACTTCCGCAGAGGGAGTTTCAAATGGTTGCGATCGATTTGCTAATTAAACGAAAAAAACAACTACCAGAAACTTACTTGCCTGAAGTCGAGTGGCTAATTACTACCAAATCTTGGTGGGATACCGTTGATCTGCTAGCTACTCATATTGTCGGCACGCTATTTATCAACTATCCCGAGCAAACTAACGAGTTCATAAGACGTTGGCGCTTTTCAGACAACGTCTGGTTAAGACGTACGGCATTACTTTATCAACTGAAGTTCAAACAGCAGACCAACGAAAAACTTCTTTTTGAGATTATTAAAGAGAACAAAGCGGATAAAGAGTTCTTTATCCAAAAAGCAATCGGTTGGGCGTTGCGTGAATTCTCTAAAACCAATCCAGCCGCTGTTGTATCTTTCATTGACCAACATAACATTCAAGGGCTTGCGAAGAGAGAAGGCTTAAAGTGGTTAAGTGAACATTGAGCCAAGTGATTTATTGCAATTAATTTTGCCGACTCGATCGCTATCGAACTGACTATACTTTGAAGTGTTCTAAGAAAGACCGCATCATTATGAAAGTAAAAAGCGGCTAAGTGCCGCTGAATAAGTGTTTACAGCGCACTGTTTATTGAAGTGTCTTCTTTGTGCTGTAATAATTTGTTTTTATTACAATAGTTGGTTAAGAAAATGACAAAATTTACAGAATATAAAGTCGTTCACATTGTTGAAGGCGGTTGCGGCACTATCTTCCTCGGCGCAAGTGGTCTGCCGATACAAAAGATGGAGTCAGAGTTAAACAAGTATGCACAAGATGGTTGGCAGGTTGTGTTTCAAGTCGTTGAACAAAAACGCTTTATGCTATTTTGGGATCGCGAGTCTGTACTCATCACTCTTGGTCGTTAACTTTGCTTAAAATTCTTTCTTTGAAGCTAATCCACCGCTACCAGGCTAGCGGTGGCTCTAAGCAATTACTGAACATTGAATGTAACTTTGAGCCAACTTGCTCGGAGTACACTAAGCGGTGTATTGAGAAGTATGGTGCGATAAAGGGCTGGAAGCTTGGGTTGGC
Organism: Vibrio sp. B1FLJ16; assembly: GCF_905175385.1. Classification (NCBI taxonomy): domain Bacteria; kingdom Pseudomonadati; phylum Pseudomonadota; class Gammaproteobacteria; order Vibrionales; family Vibrionaceae; genus Vibrio; species Vibrio sp. B1FLJ16. The sequence continues at coordinate 1,645,826 of NZ_HG992749.1, read as the reverse complement.
AAGAATCAAACGCTGCAATCAACCTGACCTCGTAGAAAAAATTGTTGATGATATCCCCTAATGCGATGGTTCGAGCCAATGGAACAATTGGAAAAAAATGAAGAGTTATTGAGAAAACAGGTAAGTCTGTTACCGGAACCTCAAAGAAAGGAATTCTATAAGCGCCAATCTGAAGCTCTCAAAGATCCCGATACTTACGCCGCGTTAAACTGGCTTTTTCTCGGTGGCTTTCATCATTGCTATTTGGGTAAGTACACTTCATTCGCAGTTGAGCTGATACTGTTGTCTGTCAGCATTATTGGGTTTATTTTAGGGCACCCAAGCGCACTTCTTATACTCATATTGCTCGTTGCATACGAGTTACCGCAGTTGTTCTTTTCGCAGAAAATAGCAAGGCAGCACAACTACCATGTGTCTTGTGAAATCTTTAATCAGATTAGGAGATAGAGCCGCGCCGATACACTGAGTCAAAGTAAAAATTGTTATTTGTCTCTTTCGTAGTTTAAACAGGGACTCGTGTTAATAATCTGTTCACTCGGTAGTTAATGATTTGATGACTACTACACTAGACGTGGCACTTATACATTTTTATCGCATTCAAGGAAGAAGCATCATGAAACTGGCTCAGTTAAACATAGCGTTAGCAAAATATTCGCTAGACGCCCCAGAAATTAAAGAGTTTGTCGACAATTTAGAGTTGGTTAATGGTATTGCGGAAAATAGCGATGGATTTGTCTGGCGTCTTAAAGATGAGTCGGGTGATGCGACAAATATCAAAGCGTTTGATGACCCTAACATGATTGTAAATATGTCAGTTTGGGAGTCGGTGGACTCGCTAAAGAGCTTCATGTTCTGAACGCATCACCGTGATTTTATGCGTAGGAAGGGGGAGTGGTTTCATCGCTTAGCGGAGGACACTTACGTTTTATGGTGGGTTGAGGATGGACATATCCCAACGTTAAATGAAGCATTAGAGCGCCTTGAACATCTCAGAAATAATGGTGATACGCCTTATTCCTTTACTTTCAAAACAAATTTTACGGCGGCAGAAGCATCGAAGTAATTTGCGCTCAGTTTATCTAAGCTGTGTAGATATGAAAAAAGGGATGGCATTGAGCTATCCCTTTTGTGTTTATTAGCTTTGACTAAAACTTACGCTAGCGTTGCCAACTGGCTTTGTGCTTCATTGATGCCTTTCGCAGCTGCATCTTCACCCATGTTGAGCGCTTCCGCGTAAACAAATTCAACGTTCGTGATGCCCACAAAACCAAGAACAGCGCGTAAGTATGGAGTAACGATGTCTGACGGAGCGTCTTTGTGAATACCGCCGCGAGTCGTTACAACGATCGCTTTTTTACCTTCAATCAGGCCTTGAACGCCATTTTCAGTGTATTTGAAAGTTACACCTGCGCGAGCAATCAAGTCGATCCAGTTTTTAAGCTGAGTCGGAATAGTAAAGTTGTACATAGGTGCAGCGATAACCAATGTATCAGCCGCTTTCACTTCCTCTATCAGCGTATCAGACAGGCTAACAACTTCTTGTTGCTCTTGAGAAAGATCTTCTGTTGCACGTAACGCTGTAGCTACTGCGAAGTCTAGAACAGGAAGTGGGTTTGCTGCTAAGTCGCGAACGGTTAGTTTGTCCTGATCTATATTTTTGATGAAGTCTTCAACCAATTTGTTTGATTGAGAGTAATCGCCAAGGATGCTTGATTTCAGAGCTAGTACACGAGACATAATTATTATTCCTTAAATGAGTGCTTTCGACTATGGGAGCTATTATAAGCAAGACAAGCTGATTCAAAATACTAGCGATTCGCTTAAGATATTCGAAAATATTGAATAGCCTTCGGTTGTTTCGTTGTAGAGCTTGTGTGATACAATCCGCGCAGTTTTATGTAATGAAAAGAATAGGAAACGCTTTGACTTCGTCACAGCCCTCAAAAAATAATCCCGCTGAAGAGCATGAAGCTCCGTCGAATGGCGCGCAAAAGGCGACAGCGAACCAGGTACCTCAAGCTCAAACAAACAGCGCAGCGTCATTACGCAAAGCGCTGGGTCAGTGCATGATGCGTGACCGCTTCCGTTTGAGTAAGCGAATTTCTGGTGCCAATAAAATCAAGAAAGACGCTGCTCGTAATGCAGTGTTCGATGAAATCGCACTCGATATTGCAAAATCTATGATGGTTGCTGAGCAGCGTGGTAGCTTCCAGCCAAAAATTGAATACCCGGAAATCCTGCCAGTTAGTCAAAAGCGTGACGACATCGCTAAGGCGATAGCAGAAAACCAGGTGGTTATCGTCGCTGGTGAAACCGGCTCGGGTAAAACGACGCAGCTACCAAAAATCTGTGCTGAACTTGGCCGTGGAAAGTTTGGCTTAATTGGTCACACTCAGCCACGTCGACTCGCAGCACGCTCGGTTGCTAACCGCATTGCGGAAGAAATGGAAACCAAGCTGGGTGAGTTTGTTGGGTACAAGGTTCGATTTAACGATCAGATTTCTGAAAACACCCAAATTAAGTTGATGACGGACGGTATTCTGCTAGCGGAAATTCAACACGACCGTTTCTTGAATCAATACGACACCATCATTATCGATGAAGCGCACGAGCGCAGTCTGAACATCGATTTCATCTTGGGTTACCTGAAAGAGCTATTGCCACGTCGTCCTGATTTGAAAGTGATCATCACATCGGCAACCATCGACCCGGAACGTTTCTCCAATCACTTCAATAATGCACCAATTATTGAAGTGTCTGGCCGTACTTATCCGGTAGAAACCCGATACCGTCCATTAAGTGGTGATGAGGATAACGATCGTGACCAGCTAGAAGGTATCTTTGAAGCGGTTGATGAACTGTGCGATGAAGGTTTAGGCGATATCCTGATCTTTATGAACGGTGAACGTGAAATTCGTGATACGGCAGATGCGCTTTCAAAGCGTAATCTGAAGAGTACCGAAATCGTGCCTCTGTATGCACGCCTGTCAGCAGGTGAGCAGAACAAAATATTCCAACCGCACGCTGGTCGCCGCATCGTACTGGCAACCAACGTAGCAGAAACCTCACTGACGGTTCCGGGTATCAAGTACGTTATCGATCCGGGTACGGCACGTATCAGCCGATACAGTTACCGTACTAAGGTTCAGCGTCTTCCAATCGAACCTGTTTCTCAGGCAAGTGCGAACCAGCGTAAAGGTCGTTGTGGTCGTGTGGAAGAGGGTATCTGTATTCGCCTGTACTCAGAAGAGGATTTTGAGTCACGTCCGGAGTTTACTGATCCAGAGATCCTGCGTACTAACCTGGCGTCAGTTATCTTGCAGATGACGGCTCTTGGTCTGGGTGATATTCAAGCCTTCCCATTTGTCGAAGCCCCTGACAAACGCAATATCCAAGATGGTGTGCGTCTGCTGGAAGAGCTTGGTGCGATTAATGCTGAAGCGAAAGACCCGAAGAAACGCCTGACCAGCATTGGTCGCCAACTAGCACGTCTACCAATCGACCCACGTTTAGCGCGTATGGTGTTAGAAGCCCCGAAATACGGTGCACTAAAAGAATTGATGATTATCGCATCGGCGTTGTCGATTCAAGATCCGCGTGAACGACCTTCAGACAAACAACAATCGTCAGACGATAAACATCGTCGTTTCTTCCACGAAGAATCCGACTTCCTGACGTTTGTTAATTTGTGGGACTACATCCAGAAGCAGCAGAAAGCGCTAACGGGTAACCAGTTCCGCAAGCAATGTAAGCAAGATTACCTGAACTACTTGCGTGTGCGTGAGTGGCAGGATGTGTACTTCCAGATCCATCAATCGATGCGTGAAATGGAATTTAAGCTTAATGATGAGCCTGCTTCGTACCATGGCGTACACAGTGCGATTCTTGTCGGCTTGCTGTCACACATCGGTATGAAAGACCAAGAGAAGAATGAATACCAGGGCGCGCGCAATGCCCGTTTTCATATCTTCCCTGCATCGGGTTTGTTTAAAAAGCAGCCGAAGTGGATCATGTCAGCTGAGCTGGTGGAAACCTCAAAACTTTGGGGTCGTATCATCGCTAAAATTCAGCCAGAGTGGATTGAGCCGTTAGCGAAACACCTAATTAAGTGCAGCTACAGCGAGCCGCACTGGTCGAAGAAACGCGCAGCGGTTATGGCATACGAAAAAGTGATGCTGTACGGAGTGCCAATCGTACCGAAACGTTTGGTGAACTACGGCAATATTGATGCGACAGTCAGTCGGGAGATCTTTATCCGTAGTGCGCTGGTAGAAGGCGAGTGGGAAACCAAACACGCGTTCTTTAAGCAAAACCGTAAGCTATTACAAGAAGTCGAAGAGCTGGAACATAAATCTCGTCGCCGTGACATCTTGGTGGACGATGATGAACTATTCGATTTTTACGACCAACGAGTCGGCACCGAAGTAGTATCTGGTAAGCACTTTGATACTTGGTGGAAGAAAGCGTCGAAAGAGAACCCTGAACTGCTCAACTTTGAAAAAGAGATGCTGTTTAAGGGCGATGCCAGCCATATTACCGATTTGGATTACCCGAACTTCTGGCATCAAAATGGCCTAAAGCTCAAGCTAAGCTACCAGTTTGAACCTGGTGACGATAGTGACGGCGTAACAGTACATTTGCCGTTGCCGATTTTAAACCAGGTCGAACAGGCTGGTTTTGACTGGCAAATTCCGGGTCTGCGTCATGAGTTGGTTGTGAGCCTGATTAAGTCACTACCAAAGACAGTTCGTAAGAACTTTGTACCTGCGCCAAATTACGCCGATGCATTCTTAGCACGAGTCACGCCAATGGAAGCGCCGTTGCTTGATTCTTTAGAGAAAGAGCTGCGCCGTATGACTGGCGTTGAAGTGCTGCGTGAAGACTGGAAAATGGAACAGGTGCCTGATCACTTAAAAGTCACGTTCCGCGCTGTCGATCATCGTAATCGTAAATTGAAAGAAAACCGGGACCTTCATGAACTGAAAGAAAGCCTGAAAGACAAAGTTCAGGAAACCCTTTCGAAAGTGGCTGACGACGATATCGAGCAGCAAGGTCTGCATACGTGGAGCTTTGGAGAACTGCCGAAAGTTTACCAACAAAAACGCGGTGGTTACGACGTTAAAGCGTACCCAGCGTTGGTTGATACTAAAGACAGCGTTGAAATCAAACTATACGAAACTGAGTACGAACAGATCTCAGCAATGCGTGCCGGCCAGCGCCGTTTAATTTTGTTGAATGTACCGTCGCCTATTAAATATCTACACGCCAATTTGCCAAATAAATCAAAACTAGGTTTATACTTTAATCCGTACGGTAAAGTGCTGGATCTTATTGATGACTGTATTGCGTGTGGTGTTGACAAGCTTATCGAAGAGCAGGGTGGCTTGGTTTGGGAGCCAGAAAAGTTTGAGGCGTTGAAAGAGCATGTTCGCGCTGAACTCGGTGATACGGTGGTGGAAATTGCCAAGCAAGTGGAAACCATTCTGACGACGGCTTTCAACATAAATAAGAAGTTGAAAGGTAAGATTGATTTCACCATGGCATTTGCGCTTTCGGACATTAAAGCTCAAATTGAAAGCTTAATTTTTAAAGGCTTTGCAACCGAATGTGGCTGGAAACGCCTTCCTGATATTCTGCGCTACATGCGTGCGATTGAGCGTCGGATGGAGAAGTTACCAATCGATCCTAACAAAGACCGTCTGCATATGCTGAAAATTGAGTCTGTCACCAATGACTACAAAGAGTTGTTGAACAAGATTCCGAAAGGGATGGCAATTCCGGAAAACGTGAAAGAAGTACGTTGGATGATTGAAGAGCTGAGAGTCAGTTTCTTTGCTCAGCAATTAGGCACTCCTTATCCGGTTTCAGATAAGAGAGTTAAAAATGCGATTGATGCTTGTTGATCGCCCGGTAAAATAACCAGAACTGGGCTATTTTAATCCTGACTACTGGCAAGTTACTGGTACAGTAATTGCTTGCCTATTAAGTTATGTTGTTTTTTTGACTATGGGAGGCAGTTCACCGCCTCCCTGATATTTGCAGTACCAACGTCTGATGTAAGAAGGCGTGGGGAATAATAAAGAGTAAAGGTAAATGATGAAAAAGACTCTATTAGCAGTGGCTTTACTTGGCGCATCTTCTGCGGCAATGGCTGACTCTTGGATTTATGGTGGCGCTACTGTTGGTCAATCTGACTACAAAGGTGAGACAGATACGTCTTACTCTGTGCACGTAGGTACTGGTATCCTGCCGATCATCGGTATTGAAGCTGGTGTGACTCAACATGGTGAATTTAATGTTGACGGTAAAGACACTAAGCTGACTTCGTACTACGCAGCACTGAAACCAAGCATCGATTTCGGTCCGCTACACATTTACGCTAAAGGTGGTTTCCACCAGTGGGATGAGAAAGTAGATGGCGGCAGCGATGATGATGGCCTGGATCTTATGTACGGTGTAGGTGTTGAGTACTTTGTGTTTGGCCCAATGTCTATGGGTGCAAGCTACATGAACTACACGACAGGTAGTGATGATGTTGGTACATTCTCTCTGAATGCATCTCTGCACTTCCTGTAATTATCGAGTTTTTCGATAGTTCAAACACCGGCAACTGCCGGTGTTTTTGTTTATCTATCCAAATGACTTCTCGCTGTGGAAACGTCTCACTGCTTCTTTGGTGAACTTAGTTCCTGTACACAGTAATCACCACAATATCTTCAAATCCTAGCCTCGCCTGTAAGCAGAGTTATTCTCGCTGAACCTAACATCTTGAGGTTATTCGGGTATAAATGTCACAATACAACTAATTGAATATAAATTATTCATGGTTTGATCTTAAAATATCTATGTTTTCCGATATATTGGCTATTACAAAGGAAGTGTGATTTCTGATTTCATGTAATAACCGGACAGGATAGTTTAAGTATGAAAACAAAAATATCGTTATTTGCTCTAGCATTGTGCTCAACGTCTGTTCTTGCTGACTCGTGGCTCTACGCAGGCGGTCAAATCGGTCAATCTGATATCGAAGGCGAAAGTGATACAACCTATGGTATCCATGTCGGTACCGGCATTTTACCTCTTATTGGCATCGAGGCGGGTTACTTTAACCACGGCAAAGTCGGTCTGAATTTGGATGGTAATCGAGGTGACGGAGATTTTTCTTCCCTTTATTTAGCCATAAAACCAAGCATTGATTTGGGGCCGTTCCACATTTACGCAAAAGGTGGCATCAACGCTTTTGATGTTGACTATAAAGGCACTCTGAGTTTTCTCGACAAGGACGACGGCGTCTCTTATATGTATGGTGTAGGGGCAGAATACTTCGTTTTCGATAACCTTTCTATCGGCGCTAGTTACCAGGCATTTGGGGTCGATATTGATAGCGATAGTAACTCTGTAGACAGCTTTACTGGTAACGTTACTTTTCACTTCTTATAGAGTTACTCCTTTTAAGATTTCAATAAATGGTCGTGCTGTATGGTACGGCCATTTTTATTGGTTCTGTCTATTTTTGATAGTTCTATTATTAAAATTAACTATGCTCTAATATTCATTAGACGTCGTAGTTATTTATTTCAAGCCATTGCATGGTTTGGTCTGATTTTGTCTATTTATACTGCAAAAAGTGGTGTTTTTGCATGTTTTTGTGACTTGTGTTAGAGTGTGTTTCGATTTTAAAGATTAGTGTTCAAATTAATGGAGGGCGCGATTGGAGTACTTCTCATCAGAGAAGCGTTTCAAATTACGTTAAATTTGTATTTATGGATAACAATTCATTTAAAAAATATAGTATTGAGACAACCGATTATCAGGTAGGACAGGACAACGTACAAAAGTGGGGATTCGATATACATAACCCCGTCTTCGGCATCAGTGCTGGTCTTATCGTTTTATGTCTCGTTTCTCTTCTTCTAGTCGAACCTAACACGGCTCGTGATGCATTAAACGGTGTTAAAAACGGAATTATCGAACAGTTTGATGCATTCTTTATGTGGTCTGCTAACTTCTTCGTACTGTTCGCTGTTGTTCTACTGCTATCACCTCTTGGTAAAATCCGTTTAGGCGGTAAAGACGCAACACCCGATCACTCTAAAGTTTCCTGGCTATCTATGCTGTTCGCAGCCGGCATGGGTATTGGTCTACTCTTCTGGAGTGTTGCGGAACCGACAGCTTACTTCACTGACTGGTGGGGCATGCCATTAAATGCACAGCCTTACTCTGAAGAAGCAAAGTCTCTGGCAATGGGCGCTACCATGTTCCATTGGGGATTACACGGCTGGGCAATTTATGCGCTTGTAGCCCTTTCTCTCGCCTTCTTTACATTCAACAAGGGCCTACCACTTTCTCTGCGTTCTGCCTTTTATCCAATTTTTGGAGATCGGGCATGGGGCTGGCTAGGCCATGTCATCGACATCTTGGCGGTACTTTCTACGCTGTTTGGTTTAGCGACTTCTCTAGGTTTAGGTGCACAACAAGCGACAAGTGGTATTAACCATGTATTCGGTCTTGAAGGTGGTGTTGGTACACAAATGATCGTCATTGCTTTTGTCACCTTTATAGCAATACTTTCAGTTATTCGCGGTATTGATGGTGGTGTAAAGGTATTGAGTAATGTCAACATGTTGGTCGCATTTGCGCTGCTTATTTTCATTACTTTCATCAGTTTTGATACTGCATTCAGTTCAGTTGTTGACGCAGCTAAGTCGTATGCCGAGTACATTATTCCACTGAGTAATCCTCATGGTCGTGAGGACGAAACCTGGATGCAAGGCTGGACGGTGTTCTACTGGGCATGGTGGGTATCCTGGTCTCCATTTGTGGGTATGTTTATCGCTCGTGTTTCTAAAGGTCGTACAGTAAGAGAGTTCATCTTTGCAGTTATTATCATTCCGACAGTCGTGACACTGATCTGGATGGCAATCTTCGGTGGTATAGCACTCGATCAGGTAGTAAATAAAGTCGGTGAATTGGGTACAAATGGTCTTACGGATATTTCCCTGACACTATTCCATGTTTATGACCAACTGCCATACAGCTCGGTAATTTCGATTTTGTCTATCGGTCTGATTCTTGTTTTCTTTGTTACGTCATCGGATTCAGGCTCTTTGGTTATCGATAGTATTACCGCTGGCGGTAAGATCGACGCTCCGGTACCGCAACGAATTTTCTGGGCATGTATAGAGGGTTCTATTGCCGCAGTAATGCTCTGGGTTGGTGGTAAAGAAGCCTTGCAAGCATTGCAGTCAGGCGTTGTGGCAACAGGTCTGCCATTTACGTTAGTGCTTCTGGTCATGTGTGTCAGTCTGGTGAAAGGTTTAAGAACCGAGTTACCTGCTTACAGGCAACAACTGGCCACGAGCCATTAATCTTCAATGCCGGGCATATCGCTCGGCATTTTTTATTTCTTCTTTCCTTTTTAGAAAATTCCTTTACAGTCTGACCGTTTACTACTTCATACCTATAATGCATGACTAACTCCAAACTCATTCTTATTCGTGGTCTTCCCGGTTCAGGGAAAACGACACTAGCAAAACAGTTAGCTATTAGCCTCAACGCTGAACATTTTGAAGCAGACATGTACTTTGAAACTGCGGATGGTGAGTATTGTTTCAACCCGCAACAATTGCCACAGGCGCATGAATGGTGCTTCCATCAAACTCGCAAATGGTTAAACAAAGGCAAAACCGTTATTGTCAGTAATACCTTTGTTCGCCATTGGGAGATGAAGCGCTACTTAGATTTCTGCAACAAGAAGGGGATTGAAGTTGATATACGGATTTGCGACGGTGATTATCAGAGTGTTCACAATGTGCCACTGGAAACAATTAGTAAAATGCGTCAGCAGTGGCAGGATTAAGCATTTAAATGCGAGCTAACTCTCTGATTCGATTTTGAGGTTATGCGCGAAAGACAGCATTATAGGATTACTGAAAACGAATTAGGAAATCAGTGTGCTAACTTACCTGGTAACTCTGTTCCTTGTTGGAATGCTTGTTTATTTGAATCTCGTTGTGTCGTATTGTGTTGTCCTATCCGATGGGTTCAGTCTTCAGCAAAAGATAAGTGCGTTAGCCTTATGCTGGCTGCTTCCGGTTATTGGCTCTTGTCTTATTCTCTATTCGGTATTGGATGATATAGCAGAGATTAGAAAAAGAGGGTGCGGATTAAGTAATTTCCTGTTTCTATCTTGGGTTTTAGCGCTGAACAAAAATGGCACTGGCGATGATTGCCGTAGCGGAGATAGTACAGAAGACGGAAACGATATGTAGGTCAGTCTTTTTGTTTACCGAGAAGAAAAAAGGAGCACGCGGTGCTCCTTTTCTATTTCGTAAAGAAATTAGTTAGATACGTGATGCATCGTAGCCTGAAGCTAGAAGTAGTTCACGTTCGCGTTTAATCAGTTGTGCACGATCTTCAATTAACTCGTGCAGCGCTTGAGAAGGCTTTCCCGCAAGAGCTTTAAATTCAACGAATGAACTCGCTTTGTCAATTTCATCAATCATACTGCTTATGGCGTTACGAGCTGCACATGGGTTATCGATGGTTTTAAAGTACTCGACCTGTTGAGCAGCCGCCTTCATCTCCGCAAGTAACTCAAGAGGACTACTATCCTTAGCGACTGCCATGTAGTTATCAAGCACGCGTTTTGCGTACAAAAGTTCGGTAAGTGGGATATCTCTTCCGCTTTCGATCAGGGATTCATTAAGGATCATACTTGAGCTCATTGCCATTCCTTTTTGTCTTCTACACAGCTGTTGGTTTTCATTCGAGTCTAATTTATTGCAGACGTTAAGGGAATGCTTAGGTTGGGATTTTTAGTCTTTTTTAGTGAATAATAATGCGACTCGGTGATTTTGATTATAAGACTGATGTTTACCGCCTTGGATTACCACTCGATATCTTACGGACAGGAGTGTAGCTCAGGACTAGTAAATCCATTAAAATCGGATCCGGTGAACTCCGGGGACTACCGGCGAGGAAACAGAACAACAAAAGTGTTCGTTCCATTTTTCCGAGGCGTTATTTCAATTGAGGCACTATGCCGTTCAGCAATATCTTTGCAAATAGACATCCCTAATCCAGCTCCATCTCCGGTTTCGGAGTGACCACGATAAAATTGTTCAAAAATTCTTTCGCGAGTTTCTTGCGTAATTTCTGGCCCAGTATCAGATACAGATACGCTGATGGTATCAGGCGCCTGAGAAACCCTTATCTGAATTTCACTGTGCGTTCCGGAATATCGAATGGCGTTGTCGATAAGATTACGGAATAGGACTCCGAGTAAGAGCGGGTCTCCCGATAATTTAAGATCCGGCGAGCTCAGGCTGATGTCTTGACCCTGTCTTAAAGCTAAAGGCGCGAGTTCGGCAATCACTGTTTGCAGTAGTGGTTTAAGTTCGATGGTCTCAAAGACACCTGTAGAAAGCGTGTCTACTTTCGCTAACGTCAATAACTGATGGATAAGTCGGTCCGTTCTATCTATGCCTTTGAGAATGTTCTCCAGATCGCCGCGCAGTTGCTCCGGGTCATTACTTTCAAGCGCGTTTTCTGCATTAAGGCGCAGGATAGTCAGCGGCGTTTTTAACTCGTGTGCAGCAGCACGAGTAAATCGCTGTTCGCGTTGCCATGCCTGTTCTAGTTCAGACAGTAAAGAGTTTAACGCATCCACTAGCGGGTCTAGCTCTGTAGTGCTGTCTTTGACATGAATTCGATCCAGACGATGCGCATTTCGCTGAGTGATCGCACTGCGAAGCTCGTTGATGGGACGAAAGTAGCGGTCAATCAACCAAAAGAGCAGCAGTAACAGAGTAGGTAGTAGCAAGACTTGTTCTAACAAGGTCGACATTGCGATTTCACGAATGATTTCGTCTCTTATTTCTTGCTTTTCAGCAACCACTACGTATTCATTTTTATGCACGCTTTGTGGAAACGAGAGTTGGAAAGTGCGCCATGTAGTACCTTCCTGTTCTATGTCAGAATAGCCATTATTATTTGATGAAGAGGAGAGAGGACTTAAGCGAGGAGTCGAGCTCCATAGCAGTTGATCGTCTCGGAAGAACTGAAACACGAGGTTTTGTTCATATGGATGCCCGAACTTTGTCGCTTTGTCATCGTCTTCTTTGGACAGCAGTTTAATATTCTGCATCCATCGCTGGAACAGCTCGCTGTGATTGGCAAGCTTACTTTCTTCTTTGGAAACTGAGAGGGTGAGAAACATTAGCTTAGCCGACTGACCAAGCCTTGCATCATAGACTTCTTCTACTTCATGTTTGGCCGATTGGAAACTGAAAAATAACGAGATGAGCAGCAATGAGGAGACCAGTAATCCAACGGAGAGAGTAAGCTTACGTTTGAGAGAGTACGGCTTATGATCTTTCAAGAATGTACCCCACACCGCGAATGTTCTTAATGGCTACGTCCGGCGCTTTTTTGCGTAAGTTATGAATATGCACCTCAATGGCATTGTCACTGGCTCCTTCGTCCCAACCGTGAATAGATTGCTGTAGTTGTTCTTTACTTTGGACGCGGCCGGCATTGGTGATCAAGCTTGTCAGGATTTTGAATTCATTTCGAGTCAGTTTTAGTGGCACGTTATCATAGCGGATGCTCTGCTCAGACAGTGACAAGGTCAACAAGCCTACTTGAATGAGCTCATCAGCGCTTCCGGATTGGCGTCTTATCAAAACTCGTAATCTGGCCAGTAATTCTTCCAGAGCAAAGGGCTTCCCGAGGTAATCGTCAGCGCCTCCGTCTAAGCCCTGTACGCGGTCACGAATGTCATCTCTTGCGGTGAGTATCATTACTGGTAGTTTATACCCGCCTTTTCGAATGTGGCGCAAAACTTCTAATCCATCAATATCGGGTAGGGTCAGGTCTAAAATCACGGCTGTGAAAGCTTCCGTTTTTAGTGCGCTTGTCACGCCTGACCCTTTTTCAACCCAGTCAACGGTATATCCATGACGACCGAGAGATGTCACCATGGACTGACCGAGTAATTTGTCATCTTCTACCAGTAATAACCGCATAAATTATTTGAGTCTCCGTAGCGTTGCTTCTATTTCCTGTTTTCTGCCTCTATCTGCTAAAGGACGGTCAGGGCGAGGAGAGGCGTGCATTGCGCGAGTGAGGTACACTTTCGCTTCTTGCTCTCTTCCTTCTTCTGCAAGGAAATCACCATAAAAATAGTTCGGATCGATACCGTTTGGGTTGATCTCTAAAGCTTTTTTCAACATTTGTTCTGCTTTATCGTCGTCACCGAAGGCAACTGGCCATCCCGGTACTTTATAATAGAGCGATCCTAAGCTGGTGTATGCCGATCCTTCAAGAGTTTGTGGCGAGGTGTTAATGACCTGCTCAAGCAGAGACTTTGCTTCTTTCACCAAAGATACGCACCCATGCCACCCTGAGCGCCGGCAAGAGAGGCTTTATTGATGGCAAGCCAAACGGTCAACTCCGGATTTCCTGGTTCTCTTTTTAAATAAAGATTGGTTCTTGTGATCGCGTAGTTAAAGCATTGTTCCTTTTCATCACCGCTAGGAGTGCTGTACTGGCATTCTGCCCATTTTTGTTGTACATCTTGAAGCGGCGTATTAGCTGCCAACGCTACGGTTGAAGCCAACGTTGAACATACAGTTAAAGTACATAGTAATTGTTTAGTATTCATCGCTTCTGTCCTTTTAATGGCTTACTCGGTTAACATATTGATGGATGGTCTGTTGCTGTTTTTTAATTGCTGAAGAAACAACATGCGGCAGTAGTTGATTTAGACGTGCAAATAGCTTTTCCGGCCAACCAATCCATTTGGCTGAAATCTCTTTCTCAAGCATGTTGATGACATGCTCGGCGACCACTTGTGGAGAATCTGTTTTGTTGCCAAGTTTGTGGTTCATTTCACTAACGGCATCGCTATTGAGTGATGTTTGTGTTGCTCTTGGTGCGAGATATAAAGCTCGGATGCCAGTGGAAAATAACTCGCGATCCAGTGCTTCCGTAAATCGGTGCAGTCCAGCTTTTGCTGCGCAGTAGGAGGTATATCCGGGATAACCAATCGATCCGAATGTAGAACCAATATTGAGTATCACCCCAGGTTGGTTGAGCCAGGTTAGGGCAGATTGACACAGCAGCATTGGAGCAACCAAGTTTAGCTGAATATCTGCTTCGATTTGTGTCGGGTGTTTTTGGCTTAATAGTGAGAAGTCGTTACACCCTGCATTGTTAATCAATGCATCTACTTTGTTATGTTTCCTTGCCAGTTCTTTTATTGCTCTCTGGCCTGCTGATGTTGTGATGTCGGCAACCAACACGTCATGAGATTCCGGGTTTTTCAGAGCGTTTTTCAGAGCGATTAGCTTTTCTTCGTTTCGCGCGATAAGAATCAATTTAGCGCCTTGCTTGGCCAACTCAGCCGCAATAGACTGGCCGATACCGCCGGTTGCACCAGTGAGTACAATAGTACTGTTTTTTATTATCATGGCTCACCTCATGCTGCTTGCTGGTTTGTATAAGATGGCAAAGCGCGTAGCATTTCTCCGTAAAGAGAAAACACCATGTTGGCGGATTCGATGATTGCGCGCTTGTCTTCCTCTTTGGTGATTCTGTTCATCAGAGATTCGAAGAATTGCAGGTGGTCGAGATCCAATATGCTATGGGAAACGAGGTAGGTCATCGCCGAAGGAGGAAGCTCCAACGTAGATTGAATATTCTCAGCCATCTGTCCACCGATACTCACACTTGTGCCTTCCAGTACCCATACCATGCCAAAAAGGGATAACGGATTATTCCGGTCAATGTTGTGGTAGAGGTAGGAGACCATTAACTCTATTGCTTGTCCGGCTTTCCCTTCGCCTTGGTTGTTGCGGACCGCATCGGCGTTACCGCCACATGCCCGTATGTCGTTGAGAATCCATTCCTGATGTCCTTTTTCTTCTTCAATGTATTCAGCTATTGCTTCGCGTATCCATTCGTATTCAGCGGACAGTCTGCCGCCACAGGACATCAATAAAGGCACTGTGTGTTTAACGTGATGGTAAGCCTGTGTAAGAAAGGCGATGTACATCTGTTTAGATATATTCCCTTGTTGGACGTCAGCAATCACGGGCGCATTGAGCATGGTTTTCTGAGCTGACGAAGTCTGTTGTTTGAGTTGTTCAAAAAAAAGGGTCATAACCTTCTCCTTAAGAAGTGACAGATTGCTGTAGAGCCAGGTCTATTCTTTTTACCTTTTGACCTTCCAGCAGTAATTTGGAACTGGTGTTATTGAGCAGCTGAGTAACGCTATGTTCGATGTTGATGCGTTTGAGTTTGCCGTTTTCGGTGTACCAACTTGTTATAGCTCTCGGGTTATCAAGGACGATTAAAGTTTGTATGCGGGCGTAATCTGGGAGTGTGCTGTTTAATTCAGAAACTTTCGCCGTCAAGTTGTCGTTTTCCGCTACAACGGCACATAAAGTTTGCTTTCCGTCACCTGTGACAATAAGCGGTATATTGGGCAGAAATGCCATTGCTTCGGACTCTACCCACTCTGGTGAAATATTCCGTCCATACGCAGTGACGATGAGGTTTTTCTTGCGTCCGGATAAAGTAACAAAACCTAGCTCATCAAGCTGAGCTAAGTCCCCGGTTGCCAACCATTCTTGATTAAAGGGCTCATTTAAATAACCTAGAGCGGTGTTGCCTTTGACCTGTAGTTCACCGTCCTCGGCGATTCGAATTTGTGTGTGAGGCAGTGGTTTTCCGCACGTACCGGATTTGAATGAAGAAGGTGTGTTTAAGCAAACCACCGAGCCACATTCTGATAATCCGTAACCCTCGAATGCTGGAATGTTCAGCGCATGAGCGGCATTCATCAGTTGAGATGAAACACGAGCGCCCCCAACTGCGACGAAATTCAGTGAGTGGGCAAGTGATGGTTGTTGTTTGACTAGCTGGATAAGGGCGAGTAGCAGAGCAGGAGTTAACACTAAGCTGTGAGGTTTTATCTCGGCCAAGGTATGAGCAAATAAAGTGGCGTCAAATTGGCTGGAGCCGATCAAGCCAGTTTTAGTACCGGGTAGAATACAGGACGTCACACCTAATATGAGCGGGACATAAATACCGGTAATGTTTTCCAGAAGCGTAGAAAGCGGAAGCAATACCAAGTGAGAATGAGCGAGCCCACTGACACTGTTTGCGAGTGAATTTGCAACCTGCAACAAGTGCTCGTTGCTTAAGCAGACGCCCTTCGGATGTCCGGTCGAGCCCGATGTATAGGTTATCTTTCCCGTTCCATCAATATACGTATTAGAGCTTTGAGCTGTTCTGCGTAACACAGTTAACCCTGCGATTGTAGAAACACTCTGGTCTATTACCGAACTCATTTGTGTCGGAAGCGATACGTCTCGCCAGTCGCCAATCAGAGCGTCAACGTCGGATGTATTTAAAGTGTGTTCCAGTTGTGTCTCAGAAAAGAAAGTCGGGATAGGCACTACGACGATATTCGCGCTCATTGCTGCCAAATCGATAATTGCCCAGTTCACACAGTTTTCAGAGCGCAGTGCCAGTGCTTTGACATTTCGGGCCCTTAATTCATTTGAAGTGTACTGGATTTTCTGTAGCAACTCAGAATAGGTGATATTTACGTTCTTTCCTTGCTCATCAGCACCTATAAGCGCTGTTTGGTTTGGAATAGTTTCCGCCCACTTTTTAATCGCAGTAAGGAGATTGTTCATACTGTACCTATGCTTGTTTTCGTTCTTTTACTAATCGAAGGCGTTCTAATCCTTTGACCAGGCTTCCTGCTAGTACGCGTGGTTGGTGCTCGTAGTAAGAGCCCCAAGTGGATTGCGCGTCGGGGACTTTATTCGGGTCTGCGTGGGTTATGACCTGCGGCTCTAAACCTAGGCGGGCCATCATGGCATGAAGAGGGTCAGTGGCGGTGAAGATGCACCACTCGAAACCGTGTTCCACCAACATCTGAGCGATGAGGTAAAAGTGCAAGGCAGACATCCCTTTTGCAAATGAAGCAAGGTGACCGAATTCAACAAGGTTGGAACGTTTCACGTCACATTGAAAAATGCTGGAGACAAGGTTCTGGGCTTCATCGTCTAAGTATTGTTCCAGGAATAGTGGTTCCTGTTCGGCGATGCGAAATCCGCACACGGAAATAATGCTGTCGTTATCGGTGAGTGTTAAGTAAGCGGGCATAAATATCTTGAGTTCGGCAAAGAACGCTTTTTGGTAACGCAGTGAAACATGCTCGATCACTTTATGCCAAAGTGGGTGAGTTGGACTGACGATGTCTAAAGTAAAACCCTGTATAGAAGTCTGTTCTTGATTTTTCATTAGCGCTTCCACTTTTTTGTTGAGTCACCAACAAAATAAAACGCGAAACTTAAGAAACTCTTAAGGAAGCAAATCTAAATGAGTTTTAACGGTGGATTACAAAGAAATTTATCCTGTCACGACATTCGGGGAAATTATCGTCTATTACTAAGAGGGGACCGTAAATGAGGAGAAATTTTATGTTGATACGTAAACAGGCTCTACTGGTGCTAGCACTGATGGCAAGTTTTCCTATAGCTAGCTGGGCAGCCCCAGAAAGCACTCAACCCGACAAATATAGTAGTAATGCAGTGTGCCCATATGGTGGTCCAGGCATGATGGGGCGAGGTTATGGTCATGGAATGATGCAAGGACGTTTTGATAGTGACGACTTCCATCATCGCGGACACCGAATGGGCTATATGCATGATACTGACAGCCTAAAAGCACACTTGGATAAAATTAAGGACCCAAAAGTTAAGGCTAAATATATTGATATGGTTAAAGCTCGAATAGCGTTTGAGCAAAGCCAGCTAGAATCTATCAACGCAATGCTAGATAGCCAGAAATAATATTGACTGGATAAGGCAAAGTTAATTAGCTTATATGCCTCTTTTGTTAAGACAATAATGTAAAGTTTGCATGTAATACTCAGTGCGGCGTTGAAGTTAGATAAAAATGAAATGGCTCTGCTATTTGTGAGCCTCGAAGATATTCTTCGGGGCTTACTTTGCTTTTAACTATTAACTCACCAAGGGAACACCGATTAAAGAAGTATGCAAAAACTTAACAAATAGGCCGTAAATGACCGATCCAATTACTATCGCTATCACATCATTTACCCACGAGGCTTTTAAAGGCGTCACAACTCTTTGCTGACGTTTTTTCATCGAAACAAGGTCAACCACTGCCCATACGAAGAAAGAGCCGAACAACATCAGATCCGCTATGCTTCCATTCACTAACAAATGAGAAAACGCCCAAAGAACTACCGCTATTAACTGTGGGTTCTTTGTGACTGCTTGAATTTTGCCGGGGAAATAGGGAGCCCAGAACAAGATGAACCCGATAAGCATCAAAATGGAGACTAGTGGCCTTAAAGATTGAACTCCAAAATAGATAATGTTCGGATTTTCCCTTAGAGAAGCATACCCAGTAACAATCAGGTAAAGACCTAAAAACGACACTAATGCATAAACCGCTTTGTAAGCTTTTTCATTCATCGCTACGAATCTCTCGCGATGTTCTGGTGCGACAATAGAAATCGAGTGAATACCAAAAAACAATACTATACCTAGTATTAAACTAAACATTTCGCCGCTCCATTGCTAAGAGATAGGTTTTATTCCATTAATATAGTTCGTAATTCACTGTTTAAGGCAGTGAGTTAAGAATGTATCTATAAATCGAGATGCAACTCAGGCAGGAAGTATCGTTTCGCTCAAACGAAGTCAAATATGGCTATCAAATGAAAACAAACTATTGAACAATTTCATCTATAACCTGATAAACCAGCTTACTCTCTCGGTAACTGCTCTCCATCAAAGCAATTGAATAAACGCTGATTTGTCTTGGCGTAATGTGGATGTCTCTGACTTGAGAGCCTCCGGATACGTGACGAAACAGTGTAATGTGTGGAATGAAGTCTCTTGATTCTATAACAAAATTTTGAGTTAACAGCGCAGTGTCGAGTTCTTCTTTAAGCTGAGTTAGTGCGTGATTATGTTCTATACCCAACCAAAGTAATTTGCTTCGCTTTTGGCGGAAAGAGCCTAAACGATGAATGCGTAAGCTGCCACACTCTGACTTGAGTTGGTGTAAAAGGTTAATTAACGTTTGTTTCTCTTTTTCTGAGCACTCGCCGATGAAGGCCAATGTGATATGAAAGTTTTGTTTACGAGTATTATGTCCTTCCAAACCGTGGCTACGAACAAGTTCCTGATAGCGCGTCAAATCCTGTTTGGTCGCATCGTCAAATGTCAGTGCAAAAAATAATCTCATATCAACACCTGGTCAAAAGCAGACTCCACTCATCTAATTAATATTATGCTCGTAACCGAGCAATCATCAAATTTGGGAATTTATAAGCGTTGGTAAAGGGCAAAATAAAAAAGTCAGCGTTTTAAAGTAGGCACTATTGCAATGATAAGGAGCAGTTTGTCTAAAGACCGAAAAAGAAGTTGCAATCTATTTCTCCCAATTATTGTTGTGAGTCGAAGAATAGCTACTGACAAATAGGTAATCGAATAGAGTTACGCTTCAATGTAGACGGTTTTTTGTACTAAGGTTAACCCCATGCCCCTGAAAATGACATTGATTGCTCTTGCTGTTATGGCATCCTCTCAGTCCCAAGCAGAATCATCTTTCACGCCATTTGTCTCTTTAGCTGAAACCTATCAAGTTGGAATTGATATCTCTGAATATTGGTACAGTGAAAAGTTGGATGGAATCCGTGCATATTGGACAGGGCAGCACTTAGTGACCCGCAACGGAAACAGAATTTACGCACCTGCCTGGTTTACTGATCCACTTCCTGATTACCCTCTTGATGGTGAGCTTTGGGCCGGGCGGGGTAATTTTCATCTGGTGCAGCAAACCGTGCTGGATAAGACACCAGTGGACAAAGCATGGCAAAAAATAGACTTGATGTTATTTGATATGCCTTACTCGGCGGGTGACTACCGTAAGCGTTACTACAATATTCAAAATTTAGTGTTTGGTATTGATGAGCCGCACATCAAGTATGTTGAGCACAAAACGATTCAGGATGAAGCACACTTGTTTAGTCAGTTAGATAAAATTTCATTGTCTGACGGTGAAGGGGTTATGTTAAGGAAAGTATCAAGTCGTTACCAGGCTGGCCGGGGAAGTGACTTGCTCAAACTAAAGCGATATGAAGATACTGAAGCTACCGTAATAGGGTACAAGCCGGGAACAGGGCGGCTATTAGGTATGATGGGTGCACTACTCGTGCGCATGCCAGATGGCACAGAGTTTTATATTGGAAGTGGTTTTACTGATGAAGTGCGCCGTAATCCGCCCCGACTTGGATCTACCATCACATTCAGATATAACGGATTCACTCATACCGGTAAACCGAAGTTCGCCCGTTTTTTACGTGAGCGCTTTAAAGAATAGCTTGATTGCTATTACCTACTGATACATTGCAACGTTTAAAAAGACCCTGCCAAAACTTTACATGTTCCAAGGTCTTTTTTCTAAACGTACTGTGTACTTCTATAAGTCCGTAACTTTTTCCGTGAAGATCCATTCTCGTTTCAATCAACTCAATACCGACATTTAAGCGCTGATAGGTACTGTCTAAGTAGGCTAAATATGGCTGAACTTCTTTTACGTAGATCAACTGAAATACATTATTTAAGTACCGAAACTGGGTGGTATCCCGATTTTTACCACAAAGGATTTTATCTTGGTTAGACTCAAGCATGCGAGTCGTTTCACTTAACCAAAGCGTCGTGTTAGCAAGGGAATAATAAAGTCTACCGACCAGGCGAGACTTTTCTATTTCTTCCTGGTAATCCACCAAGTTGACATCAGGCAAGCGAGATACTGCTTGGTTTGGAATGTCATAGAGTTCATTGAGAGTATTAAATAGATCGCTGACGGGAGCTATTTGGTTTTTGCTCTTTATATCTAGCCAATCGGAAGCGGTTAACTGTTTTTGCATTGCGCCGCTTGTAAGTAGTAAGTTATCAAGATGCCTCTGAAGATGGTGCCATTTTTGTCCGTATATCTGTTCTAATTTTGTTCTCTCTCCATCGCTTAGTGAGAAATTCGTCAAACAAGAATTTAGCGTTCTAAGCAGAGATATCTGGTAATCCAGATCGTGAAAGGCATCCTGAACTTTTCCGAGCTGAGAATTTTTGGCTGCTACGAGATTAAATAATCCACATTGACGCAGTTGAAAACTTTCTAGAAGCCCGAGTGATAACCTTGGTAAAGACTGAAACAAATCACGCCGAGCTGGTATAGTAACAGGAGGTAAAGGCGTGATTTCTGCACTTGATACACCCAGTACATTGGCTAATCGTTCATGATATTTCTCCATTACTGCCTGTTCAGGGTTGAAGAGGTCACTGCACCCTGTAACAAGGGAAATGAAGATCAATAGGGTTAGTCGCACAATATTCCTTTTAGCTTCTCGGAGTTTAAAAGTATACCTGACGACAGCCTGGTTCGATCAAAAAAGCCAGCGAATGCTGGCTAGATATACCCAAATGACTTCAATATGTAGGATTCAGAGCGTTGTCACTGGCACAAGCTCAAGGAAAATGACGCACGGAATAGTGAGCTCTTTCCAAGTTATTTGACGCTGAAATTGTGTCAGTGACACGCTCCCGAAGGGCGAGTTGCCTTGGCTCACAGTCTTTGTTAATGATTTTTGATTTAGAACCACTAGATCATCAAATCATTGCCTCGCCTGTAAACCAAGTCACTCTCGCTGAATTTAGCATCTTGAGGTTATTTGGGTATATATATGATTACTGGATAGAAAAATTCAACTGAACTTCTGGTTTCTGGTGGTGCATCCAACGCAGTCTGACCCCTAATAGAAGAGCCGCTGAGGACAGGCCTATAATGAAGCCAATCCAGAATCCTTGGGCACCCATTGGTTCTACGATCCAATCTGTACGTCCAAGTATGTATCCCATCGGCAAACCACAGATCCAATAGGCGATGAATGTACGATTAAAAATAGCGCGCATATCTTTGTATCCACGCAAAGCACCAGCTGCAATCACTTGTATGGCATCGGTAAACTGGTAGACCGCCGCAAGGATGAGTAACTGCATCGCCAACTCAATAACTTCGGTATTACTGGTATAGAGCTCGGCAATAGATTCACGAAACACAACTGTTAGAAAAGCGGTGAACACTGTCAATACAGTACCAACCATGATCCCGACACGCGATGCGACACGAGCACCTGCAACGCTCTCTTCACCAAGTTTATGCCCCACGCGAATACTTACTGCTGCGCCGATACTCATTGGTAACATAAACACCATAGTAGAGAAGTTAATGGCAACCTGATGAGCCGCAACTATGATAGGTCCCAATGGAGATACCAAAAGCGCAACGACAGCGAATAGCGTGACTTCAAAAAACAACGCGGCTGCCACTGGAAAACCAAGCTTGAATAAACGAATCTGAGCTCTCATTTGCGGCGGGTGGAACTCGCCAAAAACATTAATGCTCTTTAAGCGTGGAGAGGTCACTACATAGAATAGAAGCAGCGCAAACATAATCCAGTAAACGATAGTGGTTGCAACGCCACAGCCGACACCGCCAAGTTCAGGTGCGCCAAACTTCCCATAAACGAAAATCCAGTTTAGCGGAATGTTCAAAAGCAGTCCGATAAAGCCGATTACCATCGCTGGTTTAGTTAGCGACATGCCGTCCGTAAAACTTCTTAAGGTTTGGAACAGTAGAAAAGCGGGTACAGCAAGAATTACCGCGTGAATATAACCAATGGTTTTTTCTGCCATTAGTGCTTCTACATCCATCAGGCCCAGAATAAACTTTGTTTGCAACAGTACGGCAATAATAGGAATGCTGACCACCAGCGCCAAAGCAATGCCTTGCTGGATTTCAAACGGTATCTTGACTCTGCGACCGGAGCCATTGAGTTGCGCGACCACTGGGACAAGCGTCATGAGCAAACCGATACCAAATAAAATGGAAGGAAGCCAAATACTTGAAGCAACAGAAACTGCCGCCATGTCGGTGGCACTTACACCACCAGCCATAACAGTATCTACAAATCCCATACCTGTTTGAGCAACAGAAGCGATTAATACAGGGGTAGCCAACTTTATAAGACTTGACGCTTCTTCTTTATAGTGCTGCACGAAAAACTCCACGACGGAAAGAGAAATTAAAAGAATTGGAGTACTCAAGAACAAAAGATGAGATGGGCGAACCTAGTGGTTGATTTTATCTGTGATAAGGTGAAAAAATGTCTCAGAGAACTTCCGCGCAAATGATAAACAATTGTATGTCCATATGCCATACCTTTAACAAGTAATCTTCACGAAAGCGAGTATTAAAGTATTACTATGCTGAATGCAAAGGGTGCGGAACCAAACCTCTCGAGCAGAGAACCAATAAGTAGGTATAAAAAATGTTTACTGGAATAGTACAAGGTACGGCTCAGGTCGTGAAAATAGAAAAGAAAG
Organism: Vibrio sp. B1FLJ16; assembly: GCF_905175385.1. Lineage (NCBI taxonomy): Bacteria > Pseudomonadati > Pseudomonadota > Gammaproteobacteria > Vibrionales > Vibrionaceae > Vibrio > Vibrio sp. B1FLJ16. Next base: position 1,622,325 of record NZ_HG992749.1, on the reverse strand, counting down.
AGCGTTTTCAGACCCACGTAATCGAGTTAGAGGGACCGCTTCTTAATGGGTTAGAAATAGGTGCTTCAGTAGCTAATAACGGCTGTTGTCTGACTGTGACAAAAATTGAAGGTAACCGGGTAAACTTCGATTTGATGCAAGCTACCTTAGCTTTAACTAATCTAGGCGAGGTGAGTGAAGGTGAGCATGTAAACATCGAACGCGCTGCTAAATTTGGTGATGAGATTGGCGGTCATAGTATGTCTGGCCATATTAGTTTGATGGCGATAATCACCGACATCATCGATACACCAAATAACCGTACTATATGGTTCGAGTTACCAGCAGAATCAATGAAATATGTGCTGGCAAAAGGCTACATTGGAATTGACGGTTGCTCGCTCACTATTGGTGAGGTTGAAGAAACCCGTTTCTCAGTTCATCTTATTCCTGAAACATTACAAAGAACATTGTTCGGTGGAAGAGTAGTCGGTAACCAGGTAAATATTGAATTTGATCCGCAAACTCAAGCGATTGTGGATACAGTAGAGCGGGTACTGGCTTCTAAGAATATTTAAGAAGTCAAATTTGGGTTCAGTTGAAATGTAGAATTAAAAGGAGCATACATTACTGCTCCTTTGTTATTTTATACTAACCGAAATAGCTATTCGTAGTTGTCGTCAACATAGAGTTCTACTTTGTCATTCAGTTCATCCACGTGCATATTAAGATGAATGGCGTGACAACAGGCAGGACAATCATCGTAAAACTCTTGATCTCCATTACTAGCGTCTAAAGTAATACCAATAGAATGACCACAATGCGGACACTTTACATGCCTTTCAGTATAATTTTTCATACTACAGCTCCTAAAATTGCAGGGCTTTTTATTCTTTATAATAGAGGAAGTGCAGGCCTATCATTTACTTCACATCTGCAAGGAAACGAATCTAATGATAAGTTGCCTAAATTTTAGGTGTATTTGTTGCTAATTGAATCGAAATAAGTACAAAACTTGACCCCAAACTCAACCTTAAGTTTGGGGTTAAAGGCGAGGGTGACATTGCTCGAAATTTTACATAGCGTACAGTTGTATTGTTTCCAAATCAGACGGAAATAATCTTGTTTATGGATAACTGCGCCTGATCTAAGTAATGACCACCAAACAGGTTACAGTGGTTAAGGATATGATAAAGGTTATAGAGCTCTTTTCGTTCCTGATAACCAGGCAGTAATGGCAGGACTGATTCATATCCTTGATAAAAATCCGGTGTAAATCCGCCAAAAAGTTCTGTCATGGCAAGATCGCATTCTCTGTCTCCCCAATAGCATGCGGCATCAAAACAAATAGGGCCGACAGGTGTTAGCGCGGTATTTCCGTTCCACAGGTCACCGTGTAATAGCGAAGGTTTTGGCATGTGATTTGATAAAAGCTGTTTCACTATGTCCACAAAGTCTTCGATATCAACTAAAGTAACCCCCTTTTCTTTAAGCAATTGCAATTGCCAGCCAATTCTTTGCTCAGCGAAGAATACACTCCACTTTTTATGCCACTGATTGGGTTGTAGGGTAGAACCTAAGTAGTTATCTGTATCAAAACCAAACTCTTTCTGCTCGCCCCATTGGTGTAGACGGGCAAGTTGCTGGCCAAAGAGAAAACTGTTTTGTGCATCTTCTAACGGTTTAGTCGGTAGATAGTTGAGAATAATAAAAGAGGTGTTTTTGGTTTTACCAACAAGTACGACTTCTGGGACAAATACAGTCGATGTTTCTCGTAGTAAATGGAGACAATCGGCTTCAACTTCAAACTTAGACAAAAACTCTAGATCGTTAATTTTTACGAAGTAACGTTGCTCGCCATCATTAATCATATAGCTTTCACTGATATCCCCACCGGAAAGCCGAACTTTTTCGATGATTTGATATTCAAATAACAACGTATCAGAAAGTTGTTGCGATATTGCTTGCCACATACAAAACCTCGCGAACCTGTTTGACTACCAATAGTTTAGGATAAACGACGAACAAATGACGCGGTTGAAAGCATAGTTCAGCTACAAACTCGTTGTTCAGTATTGAAAATTTGTATAAGTGTGAATCAAATCGCTTATAACCTTATGATTTTTCGGCTTAGCATATGGAGATGCTTTCGTACAACGAGTATTATGATTTTTTTGACTTTAGTTCCATTGGTGGCATGAAAATACTGATATGTGATGATTCAGCAATCGCAAGAAAACTGATAATACGAACCATCGTACAAAGTGCGTCATTACATCTAATCGAAGCTCACGATGGTAATGAAGCGCTGAAAATCATGCAGGAACAAGATATCGACATATTGTTTCTGGATTTGACGATGCCAGTCATGGACGGTTTCGAAGTTCTAAAGTCTTTACCAGTCAGTAATTATCAAACAAAAATTGTCATAATTTCCGGCGACGTTCAGCAAGAAGCGAAACAGCGTTGTTTTGAGCTAGGTGCAATCGCATTTGTCGTTAAACCGCTATCAGTAGAACAAGTCGTACCGGTCTATGACCAACTTGGATTGCAGTACGCTTTCAAACCTGTTCTAGACCTGAGCCCTGAACAGCAGGAGAGGGATGAAGTCTCCTCACTGGCCAAGTTCCGAGAAGTCGCAAACGTTGCTTTAGGCAAAGGCGCTGCAATCATGGCTGATCACCTGCACGAGTTTATTTTGTTGCCGGTGCCTCATGTCGGGCCTTTGTCCTATGGCGAGCTCCACATGACGTTAGTTGACGTGATTGGGAGGGAAGACTCTGTCGCGGTAGCGCAGCGATTCGTTGGAGGAGGCATTCATGGAGAAGCTTTGGTTTGTCTCCGAGGAAAAGACATTAATCAAATCGGAGAAAGGTTAGGCTATCATTTAGAGTTTACCGCTCATAACGAAGTCATTCTAAACATCTCCAACTTGTTAGTTTCATCGTTTCTGACCTCGTTGGGTAATCAGCTGGATAAACAGTTCTCGCTCCGCCAGCCCGGTATCATCGATACATTGGTGCCATTTACAGAGGAACAAGGTAATAAAGGCGAACTCTTTACTATCGAGTATACCTACATGGCAGAATCATTTGACTTTGAGTGTGAAGTTTTATTTTTGATAGATAAGTCATCGGTACAAATCATATATGACATTATGGAGTTAATCTGATGCCAGAAATCAGGCTGGAGATGGCAGACTATCATTGGGTAACTCAAATCCTGGACACAATGGATGCAGGGCTTATTGTCCTAGACAGAAAGTATAACGTCTGTGTTTGGAACAGCTTTATGCAGTCCTACAGTGGTGTTTTGTCCCAAGATATTCTGGGTAAGTGCTTATTTGATCGTTTTGAAGAATTACCAAGAGCCTGGCTTGAGACGAAGTTAAAAACGTGCCAGGACTTGGAGACTCGTTCGTTCTCAAGTTGGGAAAATCGCCCATATCTCTTCAAGTTTAATAACTTTTCTCCGGTAACAAACAGCAGCGATTTCATGTTTCAGGACATCGTCATCACACCGTTGCGTTCGCTGTCCGGTGAGGTCAGTCATATTGCGATACAGATAAACGATGTGACAGAAATAGCCCGCAGCCGGATCTATCTGAAAGAGACCAATCAGCACCTATCGGAAATAAGTCGCAAAGATGGATTGACAGGCCTGTTTAATCGGGCGCATTGGGAACAAACACTTAAAGATGAGTTTGCTCAATTGCAAGTCACTGGCGGGAACTGCTCACTGGTGATTTTTGATATCGACCACTTTAAAAATGTGAATGATACTTATGGTCACCCTATTGGGGACGAAGTAATACGCCGGACCTCGACTCTACTTAAAAAGACCGTACGAAATAGCGATATTTGCGGACGATTTGGCGGGGAAGAGTTCACTGTTTTACTTCCTAATACGAGCGAAGAACAAGCAGGCTATTTTGCGGAGCGCTTACGCAACCGAATTGAGCAAGAGGTTATCAAGCTGGAAGGATTTTCGATTAGTTACACGGTCAGCATCGGAGTCTGCGAATATAAACCCCATTTTGAGAGCCACATACAATGGCTAAAATGTGCTGATGCCGCTTTATATTGCGCAAAAGATAAAGGGAAAAACACAAGCTGTGTGTATGAAAATGCGATGGCTTGATTGAAAAGTAAACGGTTGATATATAAATAATCATTATTATGAAATGAGTTAATGATTTTTTTTCGGCATGTCTTACTATTGAAGCAACTTCGCTTTCAGCTTTGAAGGTGTGTAATCAATGGAGAAAAACAGTGGTTGTCGAAACGGATGGATATCTCGCTCTTATTGAGCATTTGTCGCTTAACTTAGATATATTTACTACAGAATTTGGTGACACGGGCACAGAAAGCATTGAAGATGTTGTCACGGATTTGGTCGCATCAAACATTATGGCGATCTTTGAGCAAAACCCAGAACTGCATTCAAGCGTGCGCTTCAAGTTATTGAAAGAGGCTGATGCTGTAGTAGAGGATCTTGGTGAAGTGCTTGCAGGTGTTTGGAATAAAAAAGCAACAAACGAGCAAATTGCTTTTCTGGACGAGTATATTGCTTTGGTTAAGAACCTGTTTGATACAGCCGTTGCTATTTATGATTAGTTCTCATTAAACAAATGTGGTGAGTTGATCTCAAACAAAGCGTTAATTGCTTCACGGCTTTCTTGCTTCGCTAAGGCAAAGCTTTGTTTAGGCACGACTCTTCTGATTTGCCAAAATTTCGAGGCCCAATAGGGGTTGTCAGTTCTAGAAATAATCACACCTTTCTTTTCAGAAACGTGCATAAATTGTTTATTACCCAAGTAGATACCGACGTGGTAGCGTGCTCTTGAGGTTTTAAAGAAGACTAAGTCTCCATGCTCTGCATCTTTTCTATCTAATTTAACGCCTTGCTTTGATTGCAGCCTTGTCGTTCTTGGCAGCGCAACCTGATAAGCCTCTACAAATGCTTTTTGAACAAATGCAGAGCAATCAATACCCGATTTTTCTGTACCTCCCCATTGGTAAGGCGTTCCATACCATTCATCATAAAACACCATCAGATCTGGCTTAGTCACCAGCGTAGGAGTTGGAGCAGGAGTAGGCGCATTTTGTGTTGAGCTAAACTCCTCTTCGGGATCTGGTGCAGAAGAGCAAGCAGTAACTAGGGTACTGATTATCAGAGAAATATATATGCGACGCATACCATCCACCTGTCATCTTTGTGACTTAGAACTGAAATATTAGTGTCACAACCAATCCCTAGTATGGCACCCAATTCACGATTTTAGTTGGTTTGTGTGACATTTGCACAACTAAACCGTCTCTATCCTAATAAAGAATAAAAATAGATTATGACAGTGCGCAACCGCTTTTGCTCTTCTTTTTCACTAATTCAGGCCATTACTGCCACATTTTTAACTATCATAGCCCTCATTATTGCTCTTTCTGTCTCGACCTTAAAAGGAATGGATCAGATTAGTGGAGAGTTTGAAGAGCTATCCCATAAAGAGCTACCAATGGCGATGGCCAACGCCAAATTAACCCGGAATGTGCTGGAAATTGTCAAGCTACTGAATTTCGCTATGCAGGTAAGTGAAGCTAAAGAACTGGCTTTGGTTGAAGAACAAATAGAACAGTTAGCATTAAAGACTGAAGAGTTAGTTAAGCAGACTTCCGGTGTTTCGCAGCAGCTATCTGACGAGTTAGAAACGAAAATAGATAATTTGCATGGTATTACTCGTTCAATCCTTTTAAAACAGGCGGGTGTGACTCAGATACAGGCAGACATTAATGCCGCTGTCGGTGGGTTTCGTTATGGCCTAAGCTCAATAGGCCCTGAGATGAACAGAATCAGCTCTTTTCTTAGCGGAGACGACCCCGAGTTGAATGATGCGGCAAACCGGTTTATCGCTTCGGCAAGCTCAATGGAAAGTACTTTTCTTATGATGTTGACTCATACGGAACTTGAAAAAGCTGAAAACGAGTACCGCGAAATGCGTAATAGGATCGCTGGTATCAATCTCGCTTATTCAGACTTTCAAATGCTGCAGCCTGAGATTTCAGAGTTTTCAAGTTTAACTGCACCGTATGAAATGGTAAAAGCTGGATTTGAAGAGAAAGGAATTCTACATCTGATTCTTGCCAAGCTCGAGCAAAATGAGAACCAAAAAACCGAATTCCTACAAGCGTCTTTGCTTGCGGATGAAACGATGATTTTACTCGATAAAACTTCAAACACGGTTTCGGAACTACTGGCTGAGCGAGAGGGGGTGGTTAACGATACGATAACATCGGTGAGTATCATGGCTCTTATCGCCGCCGGGGTTATCTCGATGATTATTCTCTTTACTTGGTTCATTCTGAGAATCTGGACCAACCGTGGGCTGAATAACGTACTTAAAAGGTTGTCGGCACTTACCGAACATGATTTTCGTGGTAAAGCGGAAGAAGTGGGGCCCTATGAGCTGAAAGAGGTCGCTCGAAAGTTAAATCAGGTTATTGACTCCACACATGAGTCAATAGCAACGGTTACTCGCAACTGTGAAACCCTCTATCAAACCGCTGAAATCAGTCACTCAGCGGCCGAGCAGACGAACGAGGGATTAAGCACACAAAATGAAGCCCTTGCAAGCATGGTGACGACAATCACTCAGCTGGAAGCTTCCATCCGAGAAATTGCAACGGTGACGAACGCATCCTCAGAAGACGCCGAACTCGCAACTCAGCACACTGAGAAGGGCGAGAAGGTACTAGAGCAAAACCGCTTACGTTTAGAATCTCTGGAAAAGTCTCTTAACATAAACAGAGAGTCGATGTCGGAGCTGGATCTGAGAGTGAAACAGATTCGCGAAATGGTCGATATGATCAGTGGTATTGCTGAAAACACCAATTTACTGGCGTTGAATGCCGCGATAGAAGCTGCCCGAGCGGGTGAGCAAGGGCGCGGATTTGCTGTGGTTGCCGATGAAGTACGTAAGCTGGCAAGTGATACCTCTCAGCAAACGTTAAACATCCGGGAAATGATGAATGAGCTTATTACGGCTTCAGAGCGTTCTCGAGAGGCGGTAAGTGACTCAAGAGAAGAAATGGCTAACGCACTTCAGTCTAGTGATTACGTTAAATCAACCTTCTTAGAGATAAACGGTGCGGTAAAACATATTCAAGATCGTGTCGCACAAATCTCTGTCGCCACAGAGGAACAAGAGCGCGCTACTGCAGATGTGTCGCAGTCAATTACTCAGATTTCTGAACAGGGTGAACATACTAAGCAGCAGCTAGAATCCATGGTAGAGAGTTCAGAACAAGTTGCAGATATAGCAGGACAGCAGCAAACAATGCTGCACAAATATGTGCTTTAAGTAATAGGGGTTAATTATTCTCCTTATGTACTGATTAATAGCAACCTGTAAAGGTATATTATTAAGCATTAAATTAAGTTGATTATGAAAGCCAGGGTTTGCAGCCCTGGCTTTTTGTATGATTTTAAGTTGGGTCACAAATAAGGAATTCGTTAACGTTCGTATTTTATTACTCAATAGGTTGCTTATTTTATTAATCCATATTTAGGTTGCTTCTTATTTAAAATGGCCAACATCTCGTTTACAAATGTCTGCTTTTAACGTTCGTAAGTGCTCTAAAGGCATGATAGATCTCAAAAATCACTTAAGCGGTATGAATTGTTTGAATGGTTATATATGCTCTGCACTATTCACTAAATTGAAAATAAGGAAACGATGATGGATAAGTTCGTAGTGTTTCTCTTATGTCTTTGTTTAACTGTAGGCGGCGTTGTTCATATTTATGACAATCTCGTTGATGGTCTGGTAGCTTACGATTCTGAGCCATATTGGTTAATTATTTATTTGAAGTCGTTGGGGGCGCTATACCTATTAGCTGCATTTCTTTTGATCCGAAGTCGTCGCATCGGCTTGATTTTAATGGTAGCAATCTTATTAACCAATGTGACTTTAAGCTCACATATGCAATATGCGTTGGAAGTATTAAATAATCACACTGCAATACAGATGAACACCTTATTTTTGGGATTCTCTATTGGCGTTTCGATTTGGCTTTGGAACACAGGACAACAACGCCAGTCTCGTCAGATATTCCGTTAATACTATTGCAGTTCTTACATAGCGAATAATGGAGTGAACTGTATATAGAGCCAGGGAGGCAGGCGCAACAGTTCACTTATCACTCCTGACGTTATGTCAAAAACACTATTTTTTACTCTTACCGCGATAGCGAAAGGGCTGAGTTATCAGCTTATCAAGCCTTTGCTCCTTAGGATCTCTAATATCCGGTAAGCCAATCAGCATATGATCATGTCCGAGTTCTGGTTGAGCTTTATACGTGCCAAATATTCGATCCCAAACTGATAAAAAGAAACCAAAGTTAGAATGAGTTTCTCTCGGAATAACGGAGTGATGCACGCGGTGCATATCCGGAGTAACGATCAGTTTCCTCAACCAGCCATCGACAGCTAACGCCAGTTTCGCATTACTGTGATTGAACATCGCACTGGCGTTTAGAACGATCTCGAAAATAACAATAGCGATGGGTGAAACACCGAGTACAAAAACAGCGAAAATTTTCACAATCATGGAAAGCAAAATTTCAATCGGGTGAAAGCGCGTGCCGGTAGTGACATCAATGTCGAGATCAGCGTGATGCATTCGATGGAGCTTCCAGAGTAAGGGTACTCGGTGAAAGACCACGTGTTGGACGTAGATGACAAAGTCGAGCAAAACAACGGAAAGCAGGACATTGAGCCAAATCGGTACCGATGCTAAATTTAATAGTCCCCAGTGATTTTCAGTTGTAATCATGGCGGCCTGAAATGCCACGACAGGCATGACTATTACGATAACAGCGCTGTTTAAAGCAACTAGAGATAGATTGTTTACCCAGCGAAACGTACGCGAAACCGTCAGTGTTTTCCTAGGTAATTTGTTTTCCCACAATGTACAGAGTAAGAGCACACCAACAAAGCAACTGAGCCTTATCCATGATGGATCGTTAAAAGCCGTTTCTGTCACATATAATTCCTCTGCTTATAAATTCTGTCTATATAGACCGAACTTAGCACCGGTTCCTTCCGGTTCCTTCCGGTTTCTTTAATTCTTATATTTTATACCAATCACAGTGAATAAGGGTTCAGAAATAGCGTAGGAAAAATGCTCGAGAGCAAGGCACAATTTTTTGATAAGTAGTTATTCTACAATCAAAAATTGTAACGCAGTTATCGAATTTTTTAACAAGCTTGGATGACCACTAATTACTACGATTGGTATTACCTTGAGGCGAGGCGGTTATACCAGTAGAATCGCGCTCTAGTTTTTATTAGGCACTTCTATTCATGAGAATTCACGCTTTCCACCGTCTATTCCAACATCGTCAGTCGCTCTCAACAAAGCCTTTCAATGCGCGAGGTTGTAAAGTCAACCGTTGCCAGTATTGTCAGGTTTCACAGCAGCATTGTCTGTGTGAACTGCAACCAAGTATTGACTCAAATATAGCCTGCATGCTGATTGTATCGGAAAACGAAGTGTTTAAGCCGAGTAATACGGGTCGGTTGATCGCGGATACGATTAAGGAAACCTATGTATATCAATGGAACCGTACTGAGCCTTGCGAGGAAATGCTGGCGTTACTAAAAAGTGATGACTATCAGCCTGTTATCGTATTTCCTGCGGGTTATGTCGACGAGCCGACGCGATTAATGGAAAGCCTGACTCCTGAGCGATTAATGTCTGAGGGGACTCATAAGAAATGGTTATTGATCTTCATTGATGGCAGTTGGCGTGAGGCCAGGAAAATCTTTCGCCGTTCAGACTACTTACAGTCATTACCTGTACTCTCGATAAAGCCAGAGTCACTGTCAGAATACATCATGCGACGTTCCGATAATGAGCAACATCTGTCTACCGCAGAAGTAGCGAGCTTAGTGTTTCAGCAAGCGGGCGAGCAGAAAGCTTCTGAGTGCCTTCAATTTTGGTTCGAAGCTTTCAGAGAAACGTATATGCTGACAAAAACCCGGGTCAAAACGGATCCTAATCGACCGCACTTGAAACGTTTCAGAGAGTGGCTAAAAACCGAGAGCTGACTCTAAGGAATGATTTTTTGTTGATCACATGTTGTTCAACTAGCTTAAATGAAGGGATAAATCTGGATTCGGTCACGGTTTGTAGGCGTATAGATATGGATAATGCGCAAAGTTTATCTTTTTGACTCCAGTAAACTTTTTGGGAGTCGCACAATTTTTGGAGAGAATTGCATGTATTATGGCTTTGATGTCGGTGGTACTAAGATTGAGTTTGGTGCATTTAATGAAAAGCTTGAGCGTGTAGCAACTGAGCGTGTACCAACACCAACCGATAACTATGAACTATTGGTTGATACTATCGCTAAACTTATCAGCAAATATGATACTGAGTTTGCTTGTGAAGGTACGATTGGACTTGGACTTCCGGGCATGGAAGATGCAGATGATGCAACCGTGCTTACGGTGAATGTTCCAGCGGCAAAAGGCAAACCATTACGTGCAGATCTTGAAGCGAAGATTGGTCGCTCCGTTAAAATTGAAAACGATGCAAACTGTTTTGCGCTGTCTGAAGCCTGGGACGAAGAACTGCAAGACGAGCCATCCGTACTTGGTTTAATCCTTGGTACAGGTTTTGGTGGCGGTTTTATCTTCGACGGTAAAGTATTCTCTGGCCGTAACCACGTAGCAGGTGAGGTTGGCCATATGCGTCTTCCTATTGATGCATGGTTCCACCTAGGTGATAACGCACCATTGCTCGGCTGTGGTTGTGGTAAAAAAGGCTGTTTGGATAGTTACTTGTCAGGTCGCGGTTTTGAGCTGATTTACGAGCATTACAACGGCGAGAAGAAGAAAGCGATCGATATCATCAATGCCTACCGCGAAGGTGAAGCGGCAGCCGTTGAGCACGTAGAGCGCTTTATGGAGCTTCTGGCAATCTGCTTTGGTAATATCTTTACCGCAACAGACCCGGATGTTGTCGTTCTGGGTGGTGGCTTATCTAACTTCGATCTTATTTACGAAGAGCTGCCAAAGCGTATTCCTAAATACCTGCTTTCTGTAGCGAAATGTCCAAAGATCATCAAAGCAAAACACGGTGATTCAGGCGGCGTTCGTGGTGCAGCGTTCCTGAACATCAAGTAATGATTTGAGTTCAATATCTTATAAAAGCCCTGTTACCAGTAAAGTAACAGGGCTTTTCTGTTCTATCTGATTTAAAAACGTCTTTACCCAGCTTTACACTTCATTTACGTCACTTGAATTAGTCTCGGTTAATCTAAGCCCTAAGTTTTAGAGATCAAATCAGTGAGAACGGCTATGTTTAAACTTTCAACTTTTCGTAACAGTGCAATTGCGCTTGTCATGGTGAGTATGGTTACACCGGCTATAGCGAAACAACCTCCGGGCCATAGCAACAGTCACGGACATAAGCCTCAGAATCCAAATAATGTGGTTGTGGTAAAGCCGAATCATAGACCAAACCATAACCACAACCATCGCCCGAGCCATAATGCGCCATCGCATCGCTCGTATCATCGCAGTGTATTACCAGCAACTGCCGCATTTATGATGGTTGCGGGGATTACTTATGCAATTATTGATAATGCCTATTATAAGCAAAGTGGTGACCAGTATATTTATGTTGAACAGCCACCGGTCTCTTCTTCACAGCAGGTTAGTAGTAGTCAAGCAGGTCAGGTAGTGGATGTACTACCAAGCGGGGTAGCAACGGTAAGCGTTAATGGTGCTACGTATTATGTTCGAGGTAACGACTGGTACGCTCCGATTGCAGGTACTAGTAGGTTTGTAGTAGTTGCGCCGCAGGTTTAATGCTCATTTATAAATGTATATAAAAAGAAAAGCTCGCGGTTTAAATGCGAGCTTTTCTATCTGTGCGTTCTATTTCTTCTTTTTACCGACGCCCAAATTTTCTTTTTGAGCGAGTGTGATTTTTGTAAAACCGAGCTTTCTAAAGTGGTTGTCACGGTAGTTTCGGACAGCTTTAGTATCAGAAACCGCTTCGATTTGTTGTTCCATCTTTAGGTATTCAGAAATGTCGATACCTTCCGCTTCAGCAACTGCTTCCTGGATGTTACGGTGTTGCTGGTAAGAGAACGTCAGTTCTTTGTCTTCGTTCTTGTATGTATAAAGAATAGTGCGAGCCATAATAATCTCTCGAATGTTTTGTTAGCGTCTTTAACTTACCCGCGTTACTTCTTAACGACAGATATGAGCGTGATTACTTTACTGCTATGTATTGCTAAAGACGAAAGGTCAGCACTGCTGACCTTTATGGAAATATTGCTAGTAAAACCGCTTGGGGTTAGATTCTGCCTTGAAGCGGGATGATTGTCACGTTTTCTCCCACTTTTACCGTGTCGATAGCAGGGGATATCTCAATAAGACAATTCGCTTCACTCATGGAACGCAAAATGCCAGAGCCTTGTTTACCCGTGGTGCGCACAGTTAACCGACCTGTTTCGTCAAGTTCGTAAATACCGCGACTGAACTCTGTACGACCTTGTCGAGAGCGTAGGTTTTCGGTTGCAACTGCATTTACTTTTAACGGTTTCCAGCCTTGCTCACCCTGCATTTTACGTATTGCTGGCTCTACAAAGTTAATGAATGAGACCATCACCGCCACCGGATTTCCTGGTAAACCGAAAAATGGTTTGTCTTTAATTTTTCCGAAAGCGAGAGGACGGCCCGGTCGCATATTGATACGCCAAAAATCAATTTGACCAAGTTTATCTAAGGCTAGTTTGATGTAGTCCGCATCACCAACCGATACGCCACCAGAGGTTATTACCATGTCTGCTTGTTCAGATGCCTTTTCAAGTGCTTCTGTCATGAGTTGCTCATTGTCTTCCAGAATACCAAAATCCAGAATTTCACAACCTAGTTGTTCAAGCATTCCCATAATGGTGAAGCGGTTTGAGTCGTAGATTGAATTGGCTTTCTGTTCGGTACCCGGAGCTTGCACTTCGTCACCGGTGGAAAAAATGGCTACTTTAAGCTTACGAAAAACATTCGCTTGTCCAAAACCCAGAGAGGCGAGCATTCCCATTTCTGGTGAGGAAAGGCGTGTGCCTACAGTGAATACGTCGCTGCCAACTGCCAGATCTTCACCAGCCAGACGTACGTTTTGACCCGCTTTTATGCCTGATGCATTAAACGTTACCTTGTCACCGTCTTGTGTCGCCTGCTCACGCATTACTACGGTATCACCATAAACCGGTGTCGGTGCACCAGTCATTATTTTAACCGTCTGTCCCATTTCCAATGGCTTATCATAAGCGTGGCCTGCAAGCACTTCTGCCATCACTTGGTAGTGTTCGCGGTTAAGATCATCACTACGAATGGCGTAACCATCCATTGCTGAGTTTGTGTACTGCGGCACATTTACCGAAGAAACGATGTTATCTGCCAAGACTCGGCCGTAACTATTCTCAATGTTAGCGCTTTCAGTTTCAGCGACGGTGTGAACCAAGGACAGAATTTTTTCCTGGCCCTGAACAACAGAAAGGAAGGCCGGAGATAAGGTGTCGCAGCAGGCTGCTTCTTTCTCTTTCTGCCCAGGTTGTTTTTTCTCTTCAACGTAACGAAGCACAAACTGAGCGATGGCATCCAGATCATTGATGCTCATCTGGGGCAAATTACAATCCAGTTCACTGCTATCAGAAGCAATTGCGATGATGTTTTCATCATGTGGGTAAAGCCATGGTTTACCAACTTCTTCACGGTGAAGCTCGATTTTCGGGAACGCGATGTTTTTACAGCCTTCAACCAGAACGACATCCAGTTTTTCTTCATCGAAACGGGTTAGCAGGTAATCGAAATCTGCCTCGGCTTCTGGAGTCTCGGTCATCAAAGCAAAGCGATTACGAGAGGCGATCAGCATTTGCGAAGCACCTGCTTTGCGCAATCGGTAACTGTCCTTACCCGGTTTATCGACATCAAAATTGTGGTGCGCGTGCTTTAACATTCCGATGCGTAAGCCTGCTTCGGTCAGTTTGGGTAACAATGCTTCTAGCAGAGTTGTTTTACCAGTGCCCGAATAGGCCGCAAAACCAAGAATAGGGATGTTTAACGTATGTTTCATTGTTCTAATTGTCCAAATTGCGACAGCTCTTCTGGGGTGTTTAAGTTGACGAAACAGTTTGGTGAGTCACTAAAGTCAACGTAACGGGTATTACATTCTCTATAAAGCAGAATGATCTTTCGATCGCCACGTTCTAAAAACGCAGTCAGTTTTGGTAGTACACGTTTATGGTACATGGTGAATACCGGCTGCTGATGATCACCATCATGAGCGACTAAAATATCAGTATCATCTTGAGCTGCATGACAAAAACGCTCTACCAAATCGGTGTTAATTTGTGGACTGTCGCAAGGAACAAACCCAACCCAGTCTGTTTCGGCGTGTACTAAGCCCGCGTGGATTCCACCCATCGGGCCGGGGTAATCTTTAAACTGATCGCTGAAGACGAAACCAAACTGACCGTAAGCGTCCTGGTTCCGGTTCGCATTGATTAAAATGCTTGGTGTTTGCGGAGATAAACGATCGATAACGTGTGCGATGAGTGGTTTATGATTCAGCTCTATCAGGCCTTTGTCTTTTCCACCCATTCGGCTAGCTTGACCACCAGCTAAAATGACCCAACTAGTTTGTGTTGGTTGCAGCATAATCGCTCTCTTGGAATATTTTTTTTAGTGTGACTTACAACAACCGCCATTTTATCAAAATCAAAAATTCTGGTCAGCTATTAGTGCAATTAATTGTATACAAGTTTAATGCGGGAAGCATATAAGGCTAGACTCATCAATTAGTCCGCTTCCCGTCACCTTGCAATAATATCATATTAGAGGGAATAACGAAGTTAGATTACCTTTATCTCCACGTCATAAATCTTATATTTCTGATTGAATAATAGAGAGTTTTTACTCGCGTTCGGGGGAATCATTCAGGTGAAAATACCATTTAATAATAACTGATAACGGCCATAAAACGTACGTTCTTGAATTTATTGAACCTTATTTTTACTAATTGATTTAGGTCAATCGTGTGGGTTTTTTCTTACAAGATAAGTTGAGTCTGTAGGATTAATCTTATACAACATCTGTTCAGATAGTGAACGGTGAGAAGGTAAAGAATGGATAAATTAACAGTTGATCAGACTCAGCCAAACCAGATAGCGGGAAATGAAGTAAGAGAGTTAGCTGATGCTCGAAATGAGCTCTTGTGGCTTCAGCGTGAAGTATATATACAGAGAACGCTGGCAGAAGGTTTTACTCGTCAATCTAAAGAAGATGAAGCTGCTAAAGCTTATAAAGAATTAGATAGAGCTTTAGAACGTATGCAAGAAGTAAAATCCCAGATATCAAACAGCGTTGCAACCAGCAGTGTCTTCAGAGACGTAGAAAAGGTGCCTTATTGGTAATAGTGGACGACATACTTATCAAGTTAAACAAACAGCTGACGGGTACAAAAGCAATAATCTTAATAAATTGAACTACCTGAAGGCACTATTTTTACTTTTAGAGTATCAGGTTTAAATGAAGCTCCTTTTCGAAACTTTCAAATGACAAGGACGTCTTTTCTAATTATTAGAATGTCTTTGAAAAAGAATAAAATAGTTTCACTCAGTCTTAGATGAACAACTTCCTTGATGGTATTGTAATTAGGCTGTCTGAATTACCATACCTCAGCCTTAATGAAGGCGAGAAAATCGATATCTGACTACAGGTTAATATTTAAATTAGCTAGTTTTTGTTGAAGTATATGAGTTCTCATGTGATGCGTGTTTAGGTATGACATACAGCAGTGGCGACTCTATCAACGTCTTATCTTTAATCCACCACTGTTTCTTACATAAATCAGTCAGCGCATTGGTTTGATGGCTTGTTACTACGATGCTGGAACCGCGATCAAGAAGATCTTTAGCCATTGCGACTATTCGTTCGATGGATTCAACGTCCAATGATGCACTCGGCTCATCCATTAATAAAATCGATGGTCTTAAGATCCAGGCTCTCGCCATAGCTACACGCTGTTTTTCACCACCAGACAGAACAGAGATGTGTTCGTCAGCTAATGTTTCTAAACCGACCATACGCAAAGCGTTTATCACCTGAGCACGCTTATCTTTTGCGGTGTCATGCTGATATTTTACGCCATATACAACGTTTTCATATACGGAACCATCAAATAGGTAAGGGGACTGGTGAAGATAGATAACATCAACACGTCCGCTGCGTCGTGTCCATTTCTTAAGCCAGGAATCTTTTGGCGCTATGACTTCTCCGGTTGACGATTTTAACAGCCCGGCGAGAATTTTAAGCAGAGTAGTTTTACCGACACCATTATCTCCCTTTAGGTAGATGGCATCGTTCGGGCCAATTGCCAGCTCAGGAATATGAAAAAGCACACGTTCTTTAAAACGCATGGACAACTGCTTGGCGGTGATTTTTATAGTCATAATGCGCCTTTATAGAGAGTCGAGGACACTTCAATGGCTCGTTTCATGTTCTGAGGTAGCCTTTGCCTCTCATACTGGATAAGAAGAAATTTAACGCTAACGCTAACGATAGTAATACAATACCTAATGCAACGCCTTGCGCAAAAGCACCTTTACTGCTTTCCATTGCGATTGCGGTCGGTATATTGCGCGTAACGCCCATAATGTTACCGCCAACCATCATAGAACAGCCTACTTCAGTGACTATGCGAGAAAATCCTGCAATGATTGCTGCAAGCAATGGGAAACGAGTTTCCCAGATCATAGTGGCAGCAACTCGTGGAAGCGATACACCCAAAGTAATTGATGTTTCGACCATACGGCGATCGCTCGACTGCAATGCACCGTGCATCATAGATACCAACACTGGGAAACAGATCAGCATTTGACCGAATATCATCGCTTTTTGAGTAAATAGCATCTGCCAACCGCCCCAAGGGCCAGCTCGGGACAAAAGCATGTACAGCAACAAGCCAATAACAACGGTAGGGACAGCTTGAAGCGTGTTCACTATCGACAACAAAAACCATTTACCACGAAAGTCTGTATAAGCCAGAACAAAAGAGGCTAAAATCGCCGGCGATACCACTAACGATATCGCCGAGATAGAAACGCTAAAGGAGACTGCGACGATCTCCCAAAGCTCAGCATCAAAGTTGACTAGTAGTCTTAGCGCTTCCAGTGTTGTATCGGCAAGGTTCATATTGCGTTATTTAGTCTCTGCGTTGGCCACAAATAACTGCTTACCATTAAGACGGAAACTGTTAATCATCTCCTGACCGTGTGATGTGACCAACCAATCACTGAACACTTTCGCGCCTTTATGATTGATCGTAGGGTAACGCTCTGGATTAACTAAGATCACTTGATATGGGTTAAACAGCATTTCATCACCTTGGAACAAGATTTCAAGATCCAGCTTGTTCTCGTATGCCAGCCAAGTGCCGCGGTCTGTCATTGTGTAACCCTGCATCTCAGATGCCATGTTAAGAGTAGGACCCATACCTTGACCTACACTGCGGTAGCCACCGAAGTTTGGTTCAATTTTTGTCTGAGCCCAAAAGCCCATTTCTTTCTTATGTGTGCCTGAGTCATCACCACGAGAAATGAATGTCGCATTTTTATCTGCGATTTCTTTAAACACGGCGAGGACAGTTTCATCATCTTTGATTTCAGCTGGATCATTTTTCGGGCCGACAATCACAAAGTCGTTGTACATCAGTTTGCGTGGCAAGACACCGTAGCCTTTCTCAACGAATAAACCTTCTGCCTTTGGCGCGTGGGTCATAACCAAATCAACATCACCGTTTTCACCCATCTTCAGCGCTTTACCTGTGCCGGCAGCAATAATGTCAACTTTATAGCCGGTATCTTTTTCAAACTGAGGGAGTAGGTAATCAAGCAGGCCAGAGTGGTAGGTACTGGTAGTGGTTGCCAGGCGAATATGTTCGCCATCTTGAGCGGAAAAAGCGGAGTAGCTTACTAGCGTTATTGACGTTGCAGCCAACGTTAGCGCAATTTTTTTCATTTTAGTTTGTTTCCTTTCCAATGATGATTCGGCTTCTGATACGTTGATACTATAGTAGACGAATGATTCCGATGACTCGCCCCTCTAAAAGCAAATAAAATGCCAACAATTTGTAAGTGTAATATGTTTATACCCAAATAACCTCAAGATGCTAGGTTCAGCGAGAATGACTTGGTTTACAGGCACGGCAACGATTTGAAGATCTAGTAGTTCTAAATTAAAAATCGTTAACAAAGGCTGTGAGCCAAGGCAACTCGCCCTTTGGGAGCGTGTCACTGACACAATTTCAGCGTCAAATAACTTGGAAAGAGCTTGCTATTCCACTGCGTTATTTTCCTCGAACTTGAGCCAGTGACAACGCTCTGAATCCTGCATCTTGAAGTCATTTGGGTATATTTATACGTTAATTCATAGACTTGTTTGCATAAATTTACACGTTGGTACAAAATGTCTCATCTGTAGTGGGGTGCGCCTGTCCTGTGTTGGTACACTCTGTCCCATCTCAATCCATCTGGGGTAAATATGTCTGGTCAATCCCATATTAGTACAAACCAACAATATAATGCTTTTTCGGTTTTGGTCGTTGATGACGAAACTGGCATGCAAGCGATATTGAAGAAAGCGCTCGGAAAACTTTTTTCTCAGGTAGATACGGCGGGCAGCATTGAAGATGCCGAACAGCTTCGTCAGTCACGTCACTATGATCTGATATTACTAGACATAAACTTACCCGGTCGTTCAGGTATTGAGTGGGAAGAAATATTCGAAGATGAGGAAAAGCGAGCAGATGTGATTTTCATGACTGGCTACGCTGACCTTGAAACGGCCATTCGTGCACTACAGCTCGGTGCGTCCGATTTTATTCTTAAACCTTTCAATCTGGAACAAATGCTGAAGTCCGTTATCCGCTGCATGGATCGTCGGCTTAACGAGCGAATGCAGTATGCGATGAAGCGCGATTATCAGCGTTACAACAGTTCAGAAATCATAGGCAGTTCGGAGAAGACAAACCAGCTTAAGTTACTCATTACCCAATTTGCACCGTCACGTGCGTCGGTTTTGGTTGAAGGGGAATCTGGTACAGGTAAAGAGCTTGTCGCACGCGGTCTCCATCAGGCAAGTGGAAGAAGCGGGCCGTTTGTTCCGATTAACTGTGGCGCGATTGCACCAGAACTCCTGGAAAGTGAACTGTTTGGTCATACTGCGGGCGCTTTTACCGGAGCGAAGAAATCACGAGAAGGACTGTTCCGCGTAGCAAATGGCGGCACGCTATTCTTGGATGAGATAGGTGAAATGCCGCTATCAATGCAAGCGTCACTGTTACGCGTGTTAGAACAAAGAACTATTCGGCCAGTTGGTTCTGAAAAAGAGATCAGTATTGATGTCCGTGTTGTAGCAGCAACAAACCGAAATCTGCAAGAAGAGGTTAACCAGGGTAACTTCCGCAGGGATCTCTTTTATCGTCTAAATGTCCTCAAAATTGAAGTGTGTCCGTTACGTGAGCGTAAACAAGATCTTTTTGAACTGGTTCCTTTCTTCAGTAGCATGTTAACCCGCGAACTAGGTATGCCTGCGCTTAAGTGGGCACATGAAGATATGCAGGCAATGGGCGAATACGATTGGCCCGGTAATATCCGAGAACTAAAAAACCTGATTGAGCGTTGTATTTTACTCGGAAAGCCACCAGCGCATTATTGGAATGAAATCAACGGTGGTCGTACGTTACAACATTCCGCTATGACGATTTCGAGGACAAACGAAGTCGAAAAGTTCGAAGAGAATGTTGAGACTTCTGGTGAAGGTTACCCAAATGACTGGACACTAAAAGCCGTGGAAAAAGCCCACATTCAGCAAGTCGTTAGCCTGCATGACGGTAACAAATCTGCAGCGGCTCGTGACCTGGGAGTCGCGCGCAAAACGTTAGAGCGCAAATATAAAGAGTGGGATGCAGAGGAAGAGGAATATGCCGACTAAATGGCACCAACATATTGGACTGTCTAAATGGACACACCGGTTTAAAACATGGTGCGTTACCGTTTACTGATTCTGACATCTGCGCCAATTTTTATGACTTTGCTTGCTTTGATCGGTATCACTATCTATTGGTCCATTCAATACACGTGGCAAAACACCCTTCAGGATGTGTCAGAACGCCTGGGGGTTGCCGAAAACAGTGTCGAACTGCTGCAACAGAAGCAAGCGAACTACGTTAGATCTTTTGCTGACTCCTATGACTTTCGTATCCGCATTAATCAGAATTTACCAATCGATGAACTGCAAGACTGGGTAACAGAGCAGAAACGCCGGTATGGATTGGATTTCCTGTCTTTTAAACACGTTAATTCAATTGAAAACAAATTCCGCTTTATGGATTTAACTAAGCGGGAATCTTTCTTTGATGTATTAAGTAAAGAAGAGCTGGAACAACTTGAACCGGAGCTTGCTAAACGAGCAGAAGTAGCGATTGCCGCGCAAGGTGCTACGCAAGAGTCTGATGTAGAAACGAACGGATTGGTGAGTCGTACTGTTATACCTGTCTACAGTCGATTTAATGACTTGATTGGTTTCTTGGATGGCGGATTGCTTCTTAACAACAGCACGGTACTGGTGGATCAAATTCGTGATCTTATTTACCCAAACGATAATGATCGATTGCGTCCCGTTGGCACATTGACTCTCTTTCTCTCGGATTTACGAGTCAGCACTAATGTTCCTTTGAATAGCGACCACCGTTCAGGGCGCGCTATTGGTACGAAAGTAAGTAGCGAAGTCTCAGAGCAAGTACTTGCAGGAGGTGAGCAATGGGTAGGCCGCGCATACGTGTACGATGCTTGGTATATAACGGCTTATCAGCCGATTAAAGACCAGTACGATAACGTAATTGGAATGATCTACACAGGTTACCTGATGTGGCCATTTGTAAAAGCGTACATGACTAACATCGCTGAAATCAGTCTGGTAACGGTGATGCTTTTATTGGTTTCAGGTGCAATGGTATACCGCGGTTCTCGTGATTTGTTCAGACCAATTGAACGTATTCATAAAGTGGTAAAACTGGTTCAATTAGGCAAAGAAAAACGTATCGGTCCACTGGGGCTTGATGATGATCATGAACTGGCTCAGCTGGCAAAGCAGTTCGACAATATGCTCGATGCACTTCAGGAGCGTAAGCGTGAACTTAAGACCGCCGCCGCACAGCTCGAATGTAAAGTTCAGGAGCGTACCGCTAGCCTGAGAGAAAAAACCGAAGAACTTGAAATGCACATTCAGTTACTCAATCAGACAAGGGATAAACTTGTCGTTCATGAAAAATTGTCTGCACTTGGGGAATTAACCGCAGGAATTGCACACGAGATTAACAACCCAACGGCCGTTATTCTTGGAAATATTGAACTGATTCATTTTGAGCTTGGCGAGGATGCGGATCGGGTACAAGAAGAAATCGATGCTATTCATACGCAAATCGATCGAATCAGAAACATCACCCGGAGCTTATTACAGTACAGCCGACAGGGCGGTATCCAGGATGAAATTACCTGGCAGCATGTGAATCCGGTTATTGATGAAAGCATTACACTGGTAAAAACGGGAAGCAAAAAGCGAGATATTGAGTTTGTTACCGATCTCCAGGCTCATACATCGGTGGAGATTAACCGCCACCAACTATTGCAGATCTTGGTTAATTTACAAATGAATGCTATCCATGCCATGAACGGAAAAGGAAAATTAGTCGTTACCAGTGAAGATTGGATGGAAGACGGGGAGGTCAAAGGCGCTGTGATTCACGTTGCGGACGAAGGTTGTGGTATCAAGCCAGAAAACATCGGCCGTATCTTCTCTCCGTTCTACACAACCAAACGAGAAGGTACTGGCTTAGGACTTTCGGTTTCACAAAGTATTCTCAGCCAGACTGGCGGAGAGCTGAAGGTAGAGTCTGAACTTGGAAAAGGCAGTGTTTTCAGTATTTACCTACCAAATAAAGCAGAGTTAATGCTAGAAGTTATGAACATTGCATAATTCGCTTTAAACGAGAGTTGAAAAGGTCAGTATTGTCA
Source organism: Vibrio sp. B1FLJ16 (assembly GCF_905175385.1). Taxonomy (NCBI): domain Bacteria; kingdom Pseudomonadati; phylum Pseudomonadota; class Gammaproteobacteria; order Vibrionales; family Vibrionaceae; genus Vibrio; species Vibrio sp. B1FLJ16. The sequence goes on along the minus strand of NZ_HG992749.1, from coordinate 1,600,204 downwards.
CTGGCCTTTTCTATTTTAACGGGAACTCAATACCCGGCAAGCTGAAGGACATGGTGTTTGAACCTCGCTTTTCATACATCTGAAAACAAAGTTTCTGATTAATTCATAAAAACAACACTTGCAGTGTGTAGCCTTAACAAGTACCGTTGCCCGGTTTTTCCCTAAATACACTCTAATTGCTAAGGTAAAGGTTTTGATCTCCACAGCGAATATTACTCAACAATTCGGCGCTAAGCCGCTATTCGAAAACATTTCAGTTAAGTTCGGTGAAGGTAACCGTTATGGCTTAATTGGCGCTAACGGTTGTGGTAAATCAACCTTTATGAAAATCCTAAGCGGTGAGCTTGAACAGACAAGTGGTAACGTAAGCTACGACCCAAATGAGCGTGTCGCTAAGCTGAACCAGGATCAGTTCGCATATGAAGAATTCACCGTTATCGATACGGTAATCATGGGTCATAAAGAACTTTGGGAAGTTAAAAAAGAACGCGACCGTATTTACTCGCTTGCTGAAATGAGTGAAGAAGACGGTATGAAAGTGGCTGATCTTGAAGTTCAGTTTGCCGAAATGGACGGTTACATGGCAGAAGCAAAAGCGGGTGAGCTTCTTCTGGCGGTAGGTATTCCAATGGAGCAGCACTTTGGCCTAATGAGCGAAGTTGCACCAGGCTGGAAACTTCGTGTTCTTCTTGCTCAGGTATTGTTTGCAGACCCAGACATCATGCTACTTGACGAACCGACCAACAACTTGGATATGGATACTATCCGTTGGTTGGAAGACACGCTAAACGCACGTAACTGCACAATGATCATCATTTCGCACGACCGTCACTTCCTAAACTCAGTTTGTACTCATATGGCTGACCTAGATTATGGTGAACTGCGCGTTTACCCAGGTAACTATGACGAGTACATGACTGCGGCTTCTCAAGCTCGTGAGCGTCTGCTTAATGACAACGCGAAGAAGAAAGCACAAATTGCTGAACTGCAAACATTCGTTGCGCGTTTCTCTGCAAACGCTTCAAAAGCAAAACAAGCGACGTCTCGTGCTAAGCAAATCGATAAGATTAAGTTGGACGAAGTTAAAGCGTCTAGCCGTCAAAACCCATTCATTCGTTTTGAACAGTCTAAAGAGCTGTTCCGTAATGCTCTGATTGTTGAAAATCTGAGCCAAGGCTTTGAAGATGATCTGTTCGCTAACTTCGATGCGATTTTTGAAGTAGGTGAACGTGTAGCAATCATCGGTGAGAACGGTGTGGGTAAAACAACGCTGTTAAACACTTTAGCTGGCGTTCTAGAACCGCGCACGGGTACTTACAAATGGTCTGAAAACTCAAACATCGGTTACTACGCGCAAGACCACGCTCATGACTTTGCAGAAGACATGAACTTAACCGACTGGATGGGGCAATGGCGTCAAGAAGGCGATGACGAGCAAGTGGTTCGTAGCTTCCTGGGTCGTATGCTGTTTGGTCAGGATGATATCAAAAAATCGGTTAAAGTACTGTCTGGTGGTGAGCAAGGTCGTATGCTGCTTGGCAAACTGATGATGCACAAACCAAACATGCTGCTGATGGATGAACCAACCAACCATATGGATATGGAGTCTATTGAATCATTGAACACAGCGCTTGAGCAATACAAAGGGACACTGTTCTTCGTATCTCATGACCGTGTGTTTGTAGACTCTCTTGCAACCCGTATTCTTGAAATTCGTGATGGTAAAATCACGGACTTTAAAGGAACTTACTCTGAGTTCCTTAAATCACGTGGTATTGACGGCTAATACCGCCACTGAAGTGAATTTTTCAAAACAAAAAAGACCTCATTACGAGGTCTTTTTTCTGTCTCTAATCTTTGAACTGACCGGTCAGATAAGCGTAAATACCGACAACGCCGAAGGTAATTATCATCGAAACCAGAATGCCGCTTGGCGTAAGCAAAAAACTCCATAGCTGGTCAATGTCCATTGTTCACGTCCTTTGTGAATCCCTATGATGCTTTAAGTCTAACTCATCTGACGACTTAGTGATTTGTTAATAACTGCCTTTTACGTCAAAGTCAATTTTCTCTGCGCCAGTAAAGACCTGGAAGCGTAAGCCTTTCGCCCTGGCGATAGTGGTAATGCCAAACTTTTTCGCTAGGTCCAAACCCATTTGAGTCACGCCGGATCGGGACAGCAAAACAGGGATACCCATTTGGGCGACTTTTATTACCATCTCAGATGTAAGGCGACCGGTAGTATAGAATATCTTATCTTCGCCTGTTTCCTGGTTGAGCCACATTTCACCGGCAAGTGTATCAACTGCATTGTGACGACCTACATCTTCTACGAACGAAAGTACTTGGTTACCTTTACACACCGCACAGCCATGCACCGCACCCGCTTTTTTATAGGTGTCGTTGTAATGAGTTAATGCTTCAAGTGCGGCGTAGATTTCTGATTGTTTAAGCGGTACTTGAGGCACTTGGTAATCTTCCAGCTGCTTCATTACGTTGCCGTACATGGTGCCCTGACCACAACCTGACGTTACAGTTTTCTTCTTCAAAGCACCTTCAAGGTGTTCAATGTTTTCTTGGGTGATAACCGCGGCAGAGTGCGTTTCCCAATCAATAATCACTGATTCAATTGCTTCTGCATCAGACAAGAAGCTTTGGTTTTTCAAATAACCCAATACTAACGCTTCTGGTCGTGAGCCAAGCGTCATCAGAGTAACAACTTCCTTCCAGTTCAACATAACGGTAAGAGGACGCTCACAAGCGATTTGCTTGGTCAGTTTCTCTCCGTACTCATCGTATACGTCTACTTCGATAGTCTGCAGGGGATTTTCACTGGTTTTAATAATATTTGGTTTTAGCACATGCTTGTCCTAATCAGTGAGGGAGTAATGAACTCCGCAAAGATTTTCTAAGTTTTACTCATTTTGTACAGCAAATCTCATTCCAACATAGTGGTTGAGACAAAAAATGTGAACCTTTGACTCAAATCGGAGTAAAAGCTCAGAGTTCGCATCAATGGCACTTTAATAAACTTAATTATCAACTAATTTGATAATAGAGGGATTATAGCGCTATACATCAAATTGCCCTGGCGTGTTTATTGCTTACTAAAGCTAAATTGTCTAAAGCAGATTCAAAACAAAAGGTCACAATATCTTTGTTGCCACAAGACTAAGAGAAGTGAATTGGATGAGTTATGTCACACAATATTAAAGAAATTAAAAACCAATACGAGAAGACAGAGGATTCGTGGCCGATTGGTGTAGAGCTGGTTGAGCACGAAATTGCAACAGGAATTTGGGTTACTACCCAATGGCAGTTAACAGGTTTTCAGCTTGTCCCGAATGAGGACACGCCGGATGTATGCCTGCTGCAACTTCACAGAGATGAGCGAACAGATTATCGATTTAATCTTAGCTCCCAAAACCCAAAACTCTTCCTTGTTATGGATAACCTCGACTCCGTTGAAAAACCAGTTATACAGCTAATTACCGCATCACAAGCTGTCGCTGCGCGGTATATGGATAGTGATAACCTGGTCTTGTCTAATAACATGCCTTTACCTGTCCAGGCATGGATGGAGGCTTTCATCGGGCGTCACGGAGAAATGTTAGAAATAAAACGTAAGAAACGTAAGGGTGCGGGTCGATCAAATGGCAACTAGTTCTTTTTTAAACCGCTGGTCGCAACGTAAACTAGAGCGAACCTTGGGCCAGCAAGACGAAGAGCAGCTAACTAACGATCCTGAGTTGATTCTTGAAGATAGTCATCCTCAAGCCGTGCAGGTTGAAGATTCAACTCCAGCTGTTGATACTGAATCAGATCCATCCTCTAAAGTGGAAAACACGGAAGAGATGTCGATAGCGAGTTTACTGGTCTCAGAAGCATCCGAAAGTGTAAAAAAAGCTGCGTTACGCAAGTTGTTCTTATCCGAAGAGTTTAATGTTCGGGATGGCTTGGACGATTATGATGACGATTACAGTAATCTGAAATCACTCTCTGAAGGGGTGGCTGATACACTGCGTGATTGGATAAAAGACAAATCTGAAGAAGAACAAGTGCAAGAACGGCATGCCATTCAGGCTGAAGACGAACCAGAGAGCAAAGGTCTTATCGATTCTGCACGGGAAGGTAAAGAAATCCCCGAACCTGATAACGAACTGTATGAAAATACAGTTACCACTAATACGGATACTTCGGAATTAAATACAGCCCCTGAACTGATAGGACAAAATAGACCAGATCAAAAATAGGTACATTTTGACTAAACACTCAATGAGCCGAGTGGGACAAATTGTCTCGCTCGGCTTTTTTATTGACCAAAATCATCCTGATTTAATTTAAATGCATGAATTGATTGAATTTTTAAGTTGGCACATCCTTTGCTATTTGGTTGTCAATACCAACTGATTGTATGTTTCAGCCGGAAGCCTTGGCTTTAGGTTCTGTGTCGAGCTCCCAAAACAAGAGCTCATTTATAGTTTAATCAGCAAAATCTACGGCGCTAACTACAATGAAAGATGGACAATTATCCATGTTAACTAATGGAAACAAGCATGTTGAAACAATTATTAAAGCAAACGACGTCCAGTAAAAACGGTGAAGCAAGGTTATATGCGTTTGAAAATACTGTTGAGTTAACAAATTTAATTCCGCCAACGGTGAGTTACGAGAGCTGTGGTAATACGTTAATTGTTGGTCCGACAGCAATAATAGAAAGCGCAGCAGCTCAATTACCACAAATGAATAGCCTTACGCTGCTCTCTACAGATGGAGCGACGGGCACCAACTCAGAACTGTATTATGCCAACTCTGTTCAGGTCTCAGGGTTCCTGGGTACTTTTGAAGTTTTTATCGAAAATAATGGCTCGGTGAACAATCTTGCGAAAATTGCCATCAATAGTGATTGTTTTGATGTCGTTCTTGACCTGTGCCTTAACAGTTGTATGTCTGAAGAGGTACCAGTACCTGGCTACTATCCGGTAGGGCGAGGTTATCCAAAATTAGCAGAAGCGCTGGAAGAGATACCAACGCTTATGGGTACATTCGATAAACCAAAATTCTTCCGCTTGAATACGGATTTATGTGCGCACAGTTCGCGAGGCGTTAAAGGCTGCGAGCGTTGCGTAGATGCCTGTCCGGCAGGGGCATTATCCAGTGAAGGCAGTGACAAAACAGGACATCGTATTGAGATAAATCCATATCTTTGCCAGGGCGTTGGTACCTGTGCAACCGCTTGTCCTACTGAAGCTATTCACTATGCGCTTCCAGATCCTGAAGATACGCAAAAATTCATCGAACGTACGCTGGCTAATTATGAGAAAGCAGGTGGCGTCGATCCTATCGTCCTGATTTGCAGTTCACGTCATGAGACATACAACGTAATGGCACTTAAAGCTCTGCCAGAGAATATCATTCCGATTGTAGTAGAGGAACTGCCTTCAATTGGTATTGATACCTGGTTTGCGGCACTGGTCAATGGCGCTACTCAAGTTCTGTTTGCTGCCTCGCGTTTTATGCCGCCAACCATTCTGAGAGTATTGAACAGTGAAGTTGGTATTGCTCAAGAGCTGCTAGCGCAACTGGGTATCGCAAAAGAAACTATCGATATTCTGTATCTGGAGTCACTCCGTGAGGGCGCGCCAACAATATGTACAGATTCATTCGACTTAGCGTTAGGTGAGTTACAGGGTAATAAACGTCAGCGATTATTTACCGCTTTGGATGCACTGTCTGCTTCACGTATTCCTGTCGACAACATTGTCGAACTACCAGTCAATGCGCCATACGGTTCTGTTTCTTGTGAAAGCAAAGACTGTACGTTGTGCATGAGTTGTGTAGCGGTATGTCCGACTCGCGCCCTGCATACCGATGGAAAATCTCCGTCACTTAAGTTTGTTGAGCAAGACTGTGTTCAATGTGGCTTATGTGAGAAGGCATGTCCTGAAAACGTTCTTACTTTGTCACCACGTATGAACTGGGTGAAAGAAGAACGTCAGAAAGCGGTCGTAATTCATGAGGAAAAGGCTGCGGAGTGCCTACGTTGTCATAAACCTTTCGCGCCTAAATCCATGATCGATATGTTGCAGAATAAACTGCGTGGTCATTCTCACTTCTCAGACGAAGCCGCTATCAACCGTATCGCTATGTGTGAAGACTGCCGTGTTGTCGATATGTTCGAGTCGATGGCTAATGATCCATTAAAACAACTTAAATATTAGGAGCCTACGGTGGAAAAACAGCAAGAGCAGACACTGAGAACTGAAATTTATCTGATTCTATCGGCACTTTTCCGCAGTGCACCTAGTGAAGAAATGTTGGATTTTCTTAAGACACTGGAGGTTGAACCTTCAGTAAGTGCGATGCAACAAGCATGGATCTCAGTTAGGCAAGCCGCTGTTCAAGCTGAACGTGAAGCGCTTGATGACGAATATCAGAATCTTTTCATCGGTATCGGCCGTGGTGAAGTTTTACCCTTTGCATCATGGCATCGAACTGGCTCCATGATGGAAAAACCACTAGCAGATATTCGCCACGATCTTGAATTGTTAGGCATTGAACGTGAAGAAAACGTTAAGGAGCCAGAAGATCATATTTCCGCACTTTGTGAAGTGATGTCCATGCTCACAAGTGAAGAGGAAAGGCTGCAACAAGCCGTGTTTAACAAACATATTTCACCTTGGTTTAGCGCGTTTAATCATCAGCTGGTAAATGCTGAGAGCGCAGATTTTTATAAACCAGTCGCACAACTTTGTGAGGCATTTTTAACGCTGGAACAAGTTCGATTCAGTGAGAATACCAAAAGCAGTAAAGCCAAATTAAAAATTGATGTGAAAAACGTCACCGATTACGACTAATCGAGCAGTACTTAATCATATCGATAGAGAGGCATGAACCTCCTCAGATCTACCGGAAGGTAAGGAAGCAATGATGAAAGATAACAAAGTAATAAACCCAAGCCGCAGGGAGCTATTGAAAGGCTTCACAACCGCTGCCGTAGCAGGTGCAGTCGTAGCTGGAACCACAAAAGTGGCCAATGCTGCAGAATCGGCAGTGTCTTCAGAAAAAGATGAGAAGACGAAAGGCTATCGTGAAACTCAGCACATTCGTGATTACTACGACACACTATAGGAGATAAAGGATGAAACTTGTCAAACGCTCCGACAGTGTGAGCAAAGAAACTAATCAGCTTGGTGTATCACGCCGTGCGTTCATGAAAAACACATCAATCGCCGCTGGTGGCGCAGTGGTCGGTGCGAGTCTGTTTGCACCGGGCATGATGAAAAAAGCACAAGCTAAAGCGGTAGACCCTGATGCAAAAACCGAAGTGAAGCGTACGATCTGCTCTCACTGCTCGGTGGGCTGCGGTATTTATGCTGAAGTACAAAACGGTGTCTGGACAGGCCAGGAGCCTGCTTTCGACCACCCGTTTAACGCTGGTGGACACTGTGCTAAAGGTGCGGCACTGCGTGAACACGGCCACGGTGAACGTCGCCTGAAATACCCGATGAAACTGGAAAACGGTAAGTGGAAAAAGCTGTCTTGGGACGAAGCGATTGAAGAAATCGGTAATAAGGTGCTCGATATTCGTAAAGAGTCAGGTCCTGATTCGGTTTATTTCTTAGGTAGTGCGAAGCACAGTAATGAGCAGGCGTACTTGTTCCGTAAAATGGCGTCACTTTGGGGCACGAATAACGTTGACCACCAGGCGCGTATTTGTCACTCAACAACCGTAGCCGGTGTAGCAAACACATGGGGTTACGGTGCAATGACGAACTCTTTCAATGACATGCATAATTCAAAATCGATGCTGTTTATTGGTTCTAACCCTGCCGAAGCTCACCCTGTAGCGATGCAGCACATTCTTATCGCTAAAGAGAAAAGCAATTGTAAGATCGTTGTTGCTGATCCTCGTCGTACGCGCACAGCAGCAAAAGCCGATCACTATGTATCTCTACGCCCAGGTTCTGACGTTGCATTCATCTGGGGCGTGTTATGGCACATTTTTGAAAATGAGTGGGAAGACAAAGAGTTTATTCGTCAGCGTGTATTTGGTATGGACGAAATCCGTGCTGAAGTCGCGAAGTGGACACCGTCTGAAGTTGAACGCGTTAGTGGTGTCAGTGAAGAAGACGTTTACCAAACAGCTAAACTGCTATCTGAAAACCGTCCGGGTTGTGTTATCTGGTGTATGGGTGGTACTCAGCACACCACTGGTAACAACAATACCCGTGCATACTGTGTTCTGGAACTTGCACTGGGCAACATCGGTAAATCCGGTGGCGGTGCGAACATTTTCCGTGGCCATGATAACGTGCAGGGTGCAACTGACCTTGGTGTTCTTGCTGATACGCTACCAGGCTATTACGGATTGGCAGAAGGTTCTTGGCGTCACTGGGCAAAAGTTTGGGACATCGACTACGAGTGGATCAAAGCACGTTTTGATGACACCGAGTATGGTGGTCAGAAACCAATGAACAGTGCCGGTATTCCAGTATCTCGTTGGATTGATGGTGTTTTAGAAAACAAAGACAACATTCGTCAGCGTGAAAACATCCGCGCTATGTTCTATTGGGGACACGCCGTAAACTCTCAAACCCGTGGTGTTGAGATGAAAAAGGCGATGGAAAAACTGGATATGATGGTCATCGTCGATCCTTATCCGACCGTTGCCGCGGTAATGAACGATCGTACTGATGGCGTATACCTGTTGCCGGCGACGACTCAGTTTGAAACTTACGGTAGTGTTACTGCTTCAAACCGTTCTCTGCAATGGCGTGATCAGGTTATTGAACCATTATTTGAGTCGAAACCTGACCATGAAATCATGTACCTGCTATCGAAAAAACTTGGTTTCGATGACGTACTGTTCAAAAACATCAGTGTAGAAAATAACCAACCTTTGATTGAAGATCTTACCCGTGAGTTCAACAAAGGCATGTGGACTATCGGTTACACAGGTCAAAGCCCAGAGCGTCTTAAAGCGCATCAGCAAAACTGGCATACATTCCACAAAACCACGCTTGAGGCGGAAGGTGGTCCAATCAATGGCGAGACCTACGGTCTACCTTGGCCGTGTTGGGGCACTCCAGAAATGGCTCACCCTGGCACTCACATTCTGTACGATACCTCTAAGACGGTTGCTGAAGGTGGCGGTACTTTCCGTACGCGCTTTGGTGTGGAGTTTGAGGGTAAGAGCCTTCTGGCTGAAGACAGCTACTCGAAAGGAAGCGACATCAAAGATGGCTATCCAGAGTTTACTGATAAGCTAATCAAGCAGCTTGGATGGTGGGATGACCTGACTGCGGAAGAGAAAGTTGCCGCTGAGGGTAAAAACTGGAAAACCGACTTATCCGGCGGTATTCAGCGCGTAGCAATTGCACACGGCTGTATGCCATTTGGTAACGCGAAAGCGCGAGCGATTGTCTGGACTTTCCCAGACCGTGTACCGCTTCATCGTGAGCCTCTATACACACCAAGACGTGACCTTGTCACTGATTATCCAACATGGGACGACAAAGACGCGATTTTCCGTGTTCCGACGCTGTACAAGTCAATTCAGGATCAGGATAAATCCGGTGAGTACCCGATAGTTCTTACTTCCGGACGCTTAGTTGAGTACGAAGGTGGTGGTGACGAAACACGTTCAAACCCTTGGCTTGCAGAACTTCAACAAGAGATGTTTGTAGAAGTGAACCCTAAAGACGCAAATGACCTTGGCTTCAAAGACGGTGATGATGTTTGGGTTGAAGGTGCAGAGAAGGGACGTATTAAGGTTAAAGCGATGGTAACACGTCGTGTTAAACCAGGGTTGGCCTTCATTCCGTTCCACTTTGGTGGTGAATTTGAAGGTAAAGATCTTCGCCCTAAATACCCTGAAGGCACACAGCCTTATGTTAGTGGTGAATCTGCAAACACAGCAACCACGTACGGTTACGATCCGGTTACCTTAATGCAGGAAACCAAAGTAACTCTATGTAACATTCGTAAAGCGTAAGGAGTCTGAAAATGGCACGAATGAAATTTCTATGTGACACCAAACGCTGTATCGAGTGTAACGGCTGTGTTACTGCATGTAAGAACGAAAACGATGATGCTCTTGAGTGGGGTATTCAGCGCCGCCGCGTTGTCACCCTTAATGATGGTGAAGCGGGTGAGAACTCAATTTCTGTCGCTTGTATGCACTGTACTGACGCGCCTTGTATGGCAGTTTGTCCGGCAGATTGCTTTGAGCATACAGAAGATGGCATTGTACTTCACAACAAAGATCTTTGTATCGGTTGTGGGTATTGTCTGTTTGCCTGTCCATTTGGTGCACCTCAGTTCCCTAAACAGGAAGCGTTTGGCGAGCGTGGCAAAATGGATAAATGTACCTTCTGTGCCGGTGGGCCGGAGACTGAGTCAGGTTCAGAAGAGGAGCGTTTAAAATACGGTGCAAACCGCATTTCTGAAGGCAAACTACCTATGTGTGCAGAACTATGTTCAACAAAAGCTCTGTTAGCAGGTGACGCAAACAAGGTGTCCGATATTTTCCGTCAGCGTGTGGTAGAGCGTGGCGCTAAGAATGCAGGTTGGACAGACGGAAATGATCTTTCTTACGATGCAACAAAAAGCTAAGTAAGGAGAGGCTCATGTTAAACACACTTAAACGTGCGTCTCTGGTAATGCTGTCAATAATGACAGCATTACTGCTGACTTTCTCTATACCAGCTTCTGCAGAAGATAAAGCTTCTGAAGTGGCACAGCAGGAGATGACGCAACTTGCAGGTGCGGATTTCTGGCGTCAACTCAGGCAAGGGGAGTCGGGGTACACCACATCCCAATCGGCAGAGCATGGTGTGCTAATCAGTAAACCTGGAGAGACTTGGTACATTCTCAAAGAAAAATGGATGTCACCAGCCGGTGCGATTGCTATTTTCGGTAGCATTGCGTTGGTCGTGTTGGCTTATATCTTTGTAGGGCCGCTGATGTTGAGTAAGCCGCGTACGGGCAAAACCATGAAACGTTGGTCTCGTTTGGATCGAGCTCTTCACTGGTCTATGGCGTTTACCTTTTTAACGCTTGCATTCAGCGGATTAATGCTGGTTTACGGTAAGCATTTCCTTAAACCGTATGTACCAACAGAGTTCTGGGGCTTTATCGTGATGTTGGCCAAGCAGTATCACAATTACATGGGGCCGCTGTTCTTTATCTTACTCATTCTGATCTTGCTTAAGTGGTGGCGTAAATCTATCCCGAATATGACCGACGTACGTTGGTTTATGAAAATGGGTGGCATGGTCGGTAAGCACAAAGGTACTCACCCTTCAGCGGGATTCTCCAACGGAGGTGAAAAAGCAGTTTACTGGCTGTTGATTTTCGTCGGTGCAATCACGGCTGCGAGTGGTTTGGTTTTGGATTTCCCTATCTTCGATCAAACTCGCCGTGATATGGAATTGTCCAACCTCATCCATGCAATATCAGCGCTGATTCTTATTTGTGGATTTGTCTTCCACATCTATATTGGTCTGTTCGGTATGGAAGGTGCGCTAGAGGGTATGGTCACAGGTGAAGTTGATGAGACCTGGGCTAAAGAGCATCACGATCTTTGGTACGAAGAGGTGAAATCTCAGCAGGCAATGGGAGAGGAGCATAAAGCACAGGTAGAAGATGGCAAAGGAGCGAAAGCGAATGAACAAACATCATAACGGGATTTGGGTTGCATATATCCTGAGCTGTTTCACCCCGTTTACGTTTTTGATCTCTGGGATTGTCGCAATCATCTATGCTGGATATCGTTTGGATAAAGGAGAGGATAGTGAGGTTGTTAACTCACATTACTATGGGTTAATCCGTACTTTCTTCTTGTATCTGACGTTCTTTGTTGTCTTGATCGTAACGGTAGCAACCTCTAACGGAGTGTTAGTCGGCGTTAGTGACTATTGGGTAAAAAGCACACTACTAGATAACATTGCTCATATCATTCCTTATATCGGAATGTTCTTTGCAGCTGTTGCGATAATTGTCTGGTTAATGCGTATGTTCCAGGGGATGCACCAGTTACGCAACAATAAACCGCATCGCCCTTCAGTTACCCCAAACCTCTAGCAAGAGAAGTTCTACTAAATAAAACCGCCTTTTCTGGCGGTTTTTTTCGTTTAGAGGAGTTACCAATCCCATATGCACTTAGGTGGTGCGTTTGTCGTCGCTGTATATGCCTGAGCTACATTTAATTAACAAAAGCAGTGCGTTTTAATATGGTGCAATGCGTCCCAGTTTGGTGCGAAAGTCTGGTTATATACATACTGTCTATATAAGCACATTTGGTTTAATTGAATAAAATCAATTAGTTAAATTTAAAGTGTGTAATTGACATTCTTTGGAACAATATTTGCTCTCCTAGACGTTTTACAAATTCGATTCACCAATATGGTGATGGTTATTTCTTATTGCACAGGATAAGTGCGCTACACGTTTACGGAGACAATCATAATGAGTGTAACTGCCGATCAAGTACACGGCGCTGTACAAACTCTCACACAAAGTTCCGATACTCTATTTTTACTATTAGGTGCCATCATGGTGTTTTTGATGCACTCTGGTTTCGCGTTTCTGGAAGTGGGAACGGTACGCCAAAAAAACCAGGTTAACGCGCTGGTTAAAATATTGGCTGATTTTGGTGTTTCTGCCATTGCTTACTTTTTTATCGGTTATTGGGTCGCTTACGGCGGTACTTTCTTTGCGGATGCAGAGACTCTGTCTCAAGGTAATGGCTACGAATTAGTTAAGTTCTTTTTCTTGCTGACCTTTGCTGCAGCTATTCCTGCAATTGTTTCTGGCGGCATTGCCGAGCGCGCTCGTTTTTATCCGATTCTTATCGCGACATTTTTTACCGTTGGTGTCGTTTATCCGCTATTTGAGGGCATTATCTGGAATGGTAATTATGGCGTTCAAGACTGGTTCGCAGAGAGTTTTGGTTTTGGTTTCCATGATTTTGCCGGCTCTGTGGTTGTACATGGTGTCGGTGGTTGGATTGCACTCGTGGCTGTTATTTTCTTAGGGATGCGCAAAGGTCGTGTTCGTGCAGGTAAGCACACTAACTTTGCGCCATCAAACATCCCGTTCTTAGCATTGGGTGCATGGATTCTATGTGTTGGCTGGTTTGGCTTTAACGTCATGTCTGCGCAAGCAATATCCGGTATTAGCGGCCTTGTTGCTATGAACTCTCTGATGGCGATGGTAGGTGGCATTATTGCATCACTTATCGCGGGTAAAAATGACCCTGGTTTTATTCATAATGGTCCTTTAGCGGGCTTAGTAGCGGTGTGTGCAGGCTCTGACCTTATGCATCCTATCGGTGCACTGATTACTGGTGCAATTGCAGGTGTACTGTTTGTCTATTTGTTTACTTACCTGCAAAACAAGACCAAGATCGATGATGTGCTAGGTGTATGGCCTCTGCACGGTATTTGCGGTGCATGGGGTGGTATTGCAGCTGGCATCTTCGGACAAAGTGCATTGGGTGGCATGGGTGGAGTAAGCCTTGTTGTGCAGATTATGGGTACTCTGCTAGGTATCTCCATTGCTGTTTTGGGGGCGTTAGCTGTGTATGGTGCAATTAACGCAGCTACAGGTATCAGACTATCAGAAGAAGACGAGTTCAATGGAGCGGATTTAGCTATACATAAAATATCCTCGACTAACGAAGACTAGCGCAACTTAAAAGAGCGGCTTCAAGCCGCTCTTTTAGCAATTCCCTTTCTTAGCCTGACCCGGAGGGCAAAAGTTACCATTTCCTTTACTATGTCGGTCATCATCATTGGTACTGACTTTCACTCGAACGTCGTCAAATTCACCTTCTACGTGAGTTAGCTGACAACCTGCCAAAGTGCTCAGCAAGATAAGAGATAAAGATACACCCCTCATTGTTTTCCCTCTCAAAAACTAATTCTAATAACGGCAACTACTACCATGGTCTAATCCATAGTACTACTGCATATAGGGTTTCAGTGTTAAGCTAGTGAAAAAGAACGACAAGGATCAGTTATGAATTTCCCATACAGAAACATCGTAGTACTAACTGGGGCGGGTATCTCAGCGGAGTCCGGCATTCAAACATTTCGCGCTCAAGATGGACTTTGGGAGAACCACCGTATTGAAGATGTGGCGACTCCAGAAGGGTTTGATCGCAATCCGGATCTTGTTCAGGAATTTTATAATCAGCGTCGTAGAAAGCTCCAAGACGAGTCAATTCAGCCGAATGCTGCACATATAGCATTAGGTCGCCTCGAAGCCGAAATAGACGGCAAAGTGACGGTGATTACGCAGAACATCGACAACCTACATGAAAGAGGTGGTAGTCACAATGTTATACACATGCATGGTGAACTGCTAAAAGCTCGGTGCAGTGAATCACATCAGGTGATTGAACATAGTGATGACATTAAAACCGGTGAGCTTTGCCATTGCTGCCAAATTCCGTCTCAGATGCGTCCTCATATTGTTTGGTTCGGTGAAATGCCTCTGCGTATGGGAGATATTTATGAAGCCCTGGAAGAGGCTGATTTATTTATTTCCATCGGCACTTCTGGTGTCGTTTATCCAGCGGCCGGATTTGTGCATGATGCAAAAATGCATGGCGCGCATACCATTGAAATTAACCTTGAGCCAAGTGCAATAGAAAGTGAATTTGAAGAAAAACGCTACGGTAAGGCAAGTGTAGAAGTACCAAAACTGGTAGAAGAAATATTGAAACTAGAAGGTAAGGCGAGAGCTTAGGGCTTTCACAGTTTGTCTCTTCAAAAATAATAAAAGCGGCGATTGGCCGCTTTTACTTTATATCGAAACGATTAGTTGTTTACTTTCAGCTTCTGGAAGTACTCATCGTACAGAACGCTAGCTTCACCAACTTCATCTTGCCAAGTTCCACTGTCCATAACTTCTTGTGGAGGGAAGATGCTTTGGTCGTTCACAAATTCTTTCGGAAGTAGATCAAATGCCGTCTTGACCGGAGTCGGATAACCAATCTCCATTGCAATCTTAGCTGCATTTTCTGGGCGAAGCAGGAAGTCGATCATCTTATGTGCCGCTTCGATGTTCTTCGCACCTGAAGGGATTGCCAGGCTATCCATCCAGAAAATAGTCCCTTTCTCAGGCCAAATGATATCGATGTTTGCACCTTCTTCACGAGCCATGTATGCAGAGCCGTTCCAAAGCATGCCAAGTGAAACTTCACCTGCCAGGTATGGGTTTGCAGGGAAGTCAGAGTTAAATACCAACACATTTGGCATTAGCTTTTTCAACTCTTCGTAAGCTGCTTTAATTTCATCTGGGTTGGTTGTATTCGGTGAGTAGCCAAGCTTAGTTAACGCGATATGGAATACTTCACGAGAGTCATCCATAAGCATTAGCTGACCTTCCCATTTACTATCCCAGAAATCGTCCCATTTAGTGACAGACGATTTGTCCAGCATATCAGAATTAATACCAATACCCGTCGCCCCCCAGATGTATGGGATAGAGTAGTTGTTGCTCGGATCAAATGGTTTATTTAAGAAGTTAGGATCGATATCTGCAAAATGGGGCAACTTCTCTTTGTCGATCTGCTGAAGCATGTTTTCTTTACGCATTTTAGATACGAAGTAGGTAGACGGTACTACCAGGTCGTAACCAGAACCCTGCGTTTTTAATTTTGCGTACATGCTTTCATTAGACTCGTACGTTGAGTAAATAACTTTGATTCCAGTTTCTTTTGTAAAGTCTTCAAGAACTTCGTTTGGAATGTATTCAGACCAATTGTAGAAATACAGTTCTTGATCAGCCGCTATTGCTGGAGTAGCGAACAGAGTCGCTGCACATAGAGCGCTTGCGTAGAATTTACTTTTCATTAGATTTCCGTTTTGTTTAGCGATTGGACAAATCAATACTAGTGGTAATTATTGAGGTGAGCCAAATTGCATTAAGTACAATTCTGTCTATTTAGTTAGATGATACTCATTACATCGAAATGTTACGAGCCGGGCCAAATAAACGTAGCAAGGTATAATTATATCAGTCAATTATAAAAATAGGCAGCGATTGCTGCCTATTTTAACTTAGGGTAATTGTCTTAGACAAATTGGATTACTGACCTGCTTTAAGCTTAAGGAAGTAACCTTCGTACTTCACTGTTAGGTCACCAACTGCGTCTTGCCATTCAACGCGGTCAAGATCTTCTTGAGACGGGAACAGTGGCTCTACGTCTTTGAACTTGTCGTTAGATGCTTTCACCGCTGTCAGGTAACCAGTATCACGAGAGATTTGCTCTGCAATTTCTGGGCGTAGCAAGAAATCAATCATCTTATGCGCCGCGTCTACGTTTTTCGCGCCAGAAGAGATAGCGAAGTTATCTACCCAACCGATACCACCTTCTTTAGGAAATACCAGCTTAAGGTTAAGACCTTCGTTTTGTGCAGCTGCAGCACTACCGTTCCAAAGCATACCTACACCAACTTCACCAGACATGTATGGAGCGCCCGGGTTGTCAGAGTTAAATACCAACACGTTAGGCATTAGCTTTTGTAGCTCTGCATACGCTTCGTCAATTTGTTTTGGATCCGTTGAGTTACCAGAGTAACCAAGTTTACGCAATGCAATGTGGAACACTTCACGTGTGTCGTCCATTAGCATAACCTGACCTTCAAGCTCAGGTTTCCACAGGTCAGCCCAGCTTTGGAAGTCGTTTGGATCGTACATGTCTGTGTTCACAGCCAGACCAGTAATCGCAACAACGTGTGGGATAGAGTAGTCGTTATTTGGATCGAATGGCTTGTCCAGATAGTTCTGGTCAAGGTTATCGAAGTTTTTCAGCTTCGACTTGTCGATCTTCTGTAGCATACCTTCATCGCGCATTTTCGCTACGAAGTAAGTTGAAGGCACTACTAAGTCGTAACCTTGGTTATGAGTTTTTAGCTTTGCATACAAAGTTTCATTTGACTCGTATGTTGAGTAGATCACTTTGATACCAGTTTCTTTGGTAAATTGCTCAAGGATATTACTGTTGATGTAAGGACCCCAGTTCATAAATACCAATTCGTTATCGTCCGCTGCCGCTGAACCCGAGAACAGAGAAAGCGCACATGCACTACCAGCTAATAAAGTAGCCCATTTTTTCATTGACGTTAGCTCCAAACCAAACGTTGTCCAATTCATTTGGACGGTAGATAGAAAAACAGAATGGCATGTAACCATTCTGTCTCGTGATTGAACGGATACGATGTTTATTTTACTTTTTCTCTTGCAAGCAACTGAGAAATCACTACAAGAACCAAAGAAACGATCAGCATAACCGTTGCCAGAGCATTCACTTCCGGTGAAATGCCCACTTTCACCATTGAATAAATCTTCAACGGTAGAATTTCGTATGTTGGGCCTGTCACGAACGAGCTGATAATCACATCGTCCAGTGATAGGGTAAAGCTTAATAACCAGCCTGCAGCAACTGCAGGTTTCGCTAATGGCAGGATGATCTTTTTCAAGATAACCCATTCACTTGCGCCCAGGTCTTTTGCTGCTTCCAGCATTTTCACATCAAAGCCATTTAAACGGCTGTACACTGTAACCACTACAAATGGTAAACAGAATGTGATGTGTGCAATTAACAACGTCAGGAAACCTAGCTGTGCACCCAACACTAAGAATAGTGCCAACAACGAAATCGCCATCACAATGTCTGGTGACATCATTACAACAAACAGCATGCCATTAACTAAACCTTTTCCTTTAAAGGAGTAACGGAATAGGGCTACTGCCGTCAAACTACCAATAATAGTAGCAGCTGTGGCAGAAAACACTGCAACGTTGATTGAGTGCCACGCAGCCTGCATAAGGCTGTCGTTGTTAACTAAGGTTTCGTACCATTTAGTGGTAAAGCCACCCCATTTCATGCCGAACTTATTGGCATTAAAAGAGTTTACGATAAGCACGATGATTGGCAGGTACAAAAATGCGTATACCAGAGCCATAAAGCTAAATCTAACTGTGCGTCCCATTAGTCTAGCTCCACTTTCTTATTCAATAACTTACCCGCTCTGTAGTAAGCGTACAGCATGATTGCCATGGCGATGGTGAGAGCAATACTGGTTGCTGCCCCAAATGGCCAGTCACGCGCATTCAATACTTGACTCTTAATGACGTTACCAATCAGCAGGTTCTTTGCTCCGCCCAGAAGGTCAGAGATGTAGAACATACCGAGTGCCGGCAGAAGAACCAGTAAGCAACCACCGATGATGCCAGGCATTGTCAAAGGCAGAATAACTTTAGTCATGGTTTGCAACTTGTTCGCGCCAAGATCTTTTGCAGCCTCGATGTAGGTGTTGTCTAGCTTTTCGATAGCCGAGTAAAGCGGCAGAATCATAAATGGCAACAGAATGTAAACGAGGCCAATCATAACTGCTGTTTCGGTATACATCAGGCGTAATGGCTTATCTATTATTTCCATCGCCATCAGTGATTTGTTCAAAATGCCTTGAGTACCAAGAACAATTTTCAATCCGTAAGTGCGAATCAAAGAGTTTGTCCAGAAAGGGACAATCACCAAAAACAGCATGAAAGGACGCCATTTCTCAGGCATTTTCGCAATAATATACGCAAACGGATAACCAATCACTAAACACAGTAATGTCGCAATGATCGCCATATAGAAAGAGTGCATCAGCACTTTTGCGTACAATGGATCGAACAAGCGAACATAGTTATCCAGCGTGAATGTTAACTCAATTAAATTAGCTTCATCACGCGTTAAGAAACTGGTACCGATAATCATAAGGTTCGGTACCAACACAAACAGTGTTAACCAACCGACAATTAGCGTAATGATTGCGTTCTGAAGATTAATCTTCTTGCTGATCATTGAGTACTACCTCCCAGCTCTCAACCCAAGTGATAGCGACTTTCTGGCCGAGTGAGTGGTCCACATCCGGATCATCTTCGTTAAAGAATTCGCTTACCATTACACGCATGCCTGAATCGAGTTCGATTACAGAGTCGAGTGTCATACCTTTATAGGTACGCTCTACCACATGACCAACAATGCCTTTTTCTTCAGACTCTTTGATTTCTTCGATACGTAAATCTTCAGGGCGCAGTAGTACTTGTAGCTTATCGCCAGCTTGCGCTTCTTCATCGTAGTAGACCACTGAATCAACACCGTCAATTTCAGCGCGGATACGTTTTTCATCAATACGTTCCAGCATAGTGGCATTGAAGACGTTGATCTCGCCGATAAAGCGAGCGACAAACAGGTTTTTAGGCTCTTCGTAAATTTCACGCGGAGAACCGTCCTGCTCGATAACGCCATCGCGCATCACGATAATTCGATCCGACATTGACAGTGCTTCTTCCTGATCATGCGTAACGAATATAAAGGTGATTCCAAGTTGACGCTGCAACTGTTTAAGTTCGATCTGCATCTGTTTACGTAATTTGTAATCCAGAGCGGATAGGGACTCGTCCAGCAGGAGAACTTTTGGTTTATTTACAACTGCGCGAGCGATTGCAATACGTTGCTGCTGGCCACCAGAAAGCTGATGAGGCTTGCGTTGCGCCATATCGTCCAAGCGAACCATACGTAATGCTTCCATCACGCGCGGCTCTACTTCAGCAGAAGGCGTTTTCTGCATACGAAGACCGAAAGCAACGTTGTCGAAAACAGTCATATGAGGGAATAACGCATAGCTTTGAAATACGGTATTGACGTGTCTTTGCTCAGCAGGAACCTGAGTTACATCTTGGTTATCCAGTAAAATCTGACCATTATCTACCGTTTCAAAGCCGGCGATCATGCGTAAAACTGTCGTCTTACCACAACCAGATGGGCCGAGGATCGTCAGAAACTCGCCATGATTTACATCCAGATTTAATTTGCTGATGATTTCTTTACCATCAAAACTTTTACTGATGCCAGATAAACGAATAACTGGCTGTCCTGCTTGCTGTTTAGCGTTCAACGTCTGTATTTCTCCCACATTCTAATTTGGGTTTACGCCAATTTAGGTGACTCTTTCCCATGCGCAGTAAATAGCTGTTCAATATAGCTTGCTAAAACACTCGATAATGCTGCCAAGGTTTTTGATAGTAAGATAACTACTCATCGAAAAATATTTCTTGTTCTTGAGCATTTTTCCCCACCATTTTGGAGCACATATTTACTGTGACTTGGTATTAATCATTCACATTTTAGGCGCGCATCATAATCAGCAAAAGTGTGAAATCAAAGCATTTTTTTACCCTAAGACAGAAATAATTTTGCGGGTAAAAGTACTCGTTCGTTACCATACTGTTTTTACGAGATTAATTGGAATTTAAACAGAGTTTTGTAACGTTCTGAGCCCTGTAATAATTACTTTCAATTTCATGGCCTTGTGATTGGCTAATTATCAACCAAATGATGAATATTGCAAGGTAGAAGCAACGGTTATGATTTTAGACTTGTGAAGTTTTCTTTATAATGTCTGGCACATTAATTAGCTGGTACTCCAGTGAAAATTTCGCAAGTTAATCTTGGATAATATATGAACAACGATTTTGAAAATGACTTCAACCTTGGAGGAAGTGTAGAGCGAGCTTTGTCTGGCGACTACAAGCTAAAAGCCAGCGCTGTTTTTAGTGAGGCCTGGCATACGACCATTAAACACTTTTTGTCTTTTTCTCCAGCCATTATCGTTTTGCTTTTGGTTCAGGTAGGCATTTTTTACATTGCGCTACAACTTCAGTTGGGTGACCCAAGCGTAATTTTAGATGCGATACAAAATCCGGATAGTTTCTCAAATGACATCGTATCTGCTGTTTATGTTGCGAACTTTAGCTATGAAGTGATCAGTGCTCCGATTTACGCCGGGATCAGCATGATGGCAATGAGCCATATTGCAGGTTTAAAGACCAAACTTCGACATGTAGGTAAGGGACTGCAGTTTACGGTTCCGGTCATTCTAGCAACGCTAATGAGTCTAATGCTTCAGGGTATTGTTGGGATGCTTTTCGCTCCACTATCGTTATATCTTTCTTTAGCATTCAGTCACTCTATCTTGCTGATTTGTGAAAAACGAGTGCCACCTATGCAATCGCTGTTGTTATCACTGCGAGCAGTAAACAAAAAAATCTTTGTGGTAGCGACGCTTTATCTTGGTGTAATGCTTATGTTTATTGTCGCAGCAATGTTCTACGGAATTGGTCTCATTTTTGTTCTGCCATTCTTCTTTCATATGAAAGGGATTCTTTACCGCGAAATGTTCGGCATCAAGCTAAAAGTGGTAACGACACAAAAAAATGACAATGATAACGGTCACGATGGTCAGTCTCAGACATTTGATGCGTAAATCAGCGTGCTGATGACATATGGTCACAGATTTACCATAACGAAAGAAACTAAAATAATGGTTCGAATGAAGAAGTTAAGCCTAAGCATACTTGGTAGTGCTGCTCTGATGTTGGCAGCTCCCATCACACACGCTCAAGAATATATGTTCACATATTCGAAGCTATACACTCAGCTCAAAAACAACACGAAAGAAGGTCACGATGATGTAAAAGTTGGCGTATTTTTCGTTAATGCAGACACTAAGCAGCTTTGTGATATTGAAAAAGCTTGGATGGAAAAAGAAGAGCACTATGAAGAGTTCGTAATTCCAGCATCGAAAGAGTTGCCACTACCAGTCGATAAAAACCTTAAGTCGGCGAACCCTTTGGTGTTTGTTCAAACGCCTATGGACACCCGTTGTGATTACTCTTTAGTTGTTCTGACTAAGGAGCCGTTACAGGGTAATGTGCCTTACGAACAACTTGCCCCGTTAATGCCTCAAATGCAGAGCATGCTTGAAGATTTAGGTGGTATGTTTGCCAGTTGGTTTACCCCTGAAGTTCAGGGTATAACGATGGAATTTGCCAACGGGCTTAATAGTCACATCACTTTCTCTAACGGAACACAAAAAGAGATTGTTAATGGTAAAGTACAAGTAGCGTTGAGTGAGATTGGTGAGGGCGGTTATATGAGTCTTCCTGAAGTCACGACAAGAGTTCTGCCTTACTTGCCAAATGCTAAATAAGTTATAAGAACATCACACCAGAGCCGCATTAGCGGCTCTTTCTCGTTCAGTAGAAACAAATCTGAAGATTTATACAGACTCAATCAATACAAACATTTAATCCTGTGTAAAAAGACCGTATAATCCACGCCCCAAAGAAAACCACGTTAGGAAGTCCTACTGTCGATTTTATCGGCGATGTGAGAGCCCGCAATGAACCAGAAAGATACAAGAAAAGAAACCCTAGAATTCAACAAGCTTCAGAAACGTTTAAGAAGACATGTTGGAAATGCCATTACTGAATACAACATGATCGAAGACGGTGATGTTGTTATGGCATGTATTAGTGGTGGTAAAGATTCGTTCGCGATGCTTGATATCCTGTTGAATCTTCAAAAGGCTGCACCAATTAAATTCGAAGTGGTGGCAGTAAACTTAGATCAGAAGCAACCTGGCTTCCCTGAACATATTCTTCCAGAGTATTTTGAGACGCTGAATATTCCTTACTATATCGTTGATAAAGATACTTATTCGGTTGTTAAAGAGAAAGTGCCAGAAGGTAAAACTACATGTGGCCTATGCTCACGTCTACGCCGTGGTACGCTCTATTCTTTCGCTGAGAAGATTGGTGCGACCAAACTGGCACTAGGTCATCATATGGATGACATCGTAGAAACCATGTTCCTCAACATGTTCCACGGTTCTCGTCTTAAAGCTATGCCACCGAAATTACGTTCTGATGATGGCCGTAACGTTGTTATCCGCCCGCTGACTTACTGCCGCGAAAAAGATCTGATCAAATATGCAGAGCACAAGGACTTCCCAATAATTCCTTGTAACTTATGTGGTTCACAAGAAAACCTTCAGCGCCAAGCCATCAAAGCAATGCTGATCGAGTGGGATAAGAAGACACCTGGTCGTGTTGAAGCTATCTTCAAATCGATTCAGAACGTTAGCCCAAGTCAATTAGCTGACAGAGAGCTGTTTGACTTTGTAAACCTTCCGCTTGATCGAGAAGGCAACCGTGAAGAGTACGAGTTTAGTGAAGCGGTTGTGTCTTCAACAAACATAGATGAGTCTATGTTTATTGATGTGACTAACATCTAATTGAAAACACAATGAAAAAGGAAGGCTACAATGCCTTCCTTTTTGTTATCTGAATATTCCCTCTCGATGAGTGATTATATTCGATTCGAAAAGTCTGAGTTAAGTTGCCGTGTTAGGATCAAGCGGGCTAATGTAGCCTTTTGGTTTCAATGCTAGAACGTCGCAGTTAATCTTATCTATGACATGCTCCGCAGTGTTACCAATAAAGACGGCAGACAAACCTGTACGTCCAGTGGTTCCCAAAATGACCATTGCCGCATTGAGACGTTCTGCAGCGGCTGGGATAACATCTTCTGGTAAGCCTTGCTCTACGATGGTTTGCTCTTCATCCATGCCGTGCTTTTGACGCAGTGCTTTCATCGCAGTTAAGTGATGCCCACGGACTGCATCTGTGTATGTTGTCGGATCAAATTCAGGTAACTCAATCGTGATATTGGCAGGAGTGACCGGATAAGCATTTACCAGGTACGGTTTGGCATCAAGACGATTAGAGATTTCTTGTAAGCGTTCAACCATGGAGTCATTCAGATCGATGTGGGTCGGGTTTTCTGAGCCGATATGAACAGAAGCCATAATATTTGCTTGCTCTGGCCAATCCGCATTCTTGATTAGAAGTACAGGAATAGGGCATTTACGAAGCAGGTGCCAGTCTGTGGGCGTAAAAATGACGGACTCTAGTACATCATGTTTACGTGTACCTTTAATCAAAAGGTCATGCCCCCCGGAAAACACTTCAGCAATAATCGCTTCGTAAGGACGATTATGCCAAACCACACATACATCAAAATCAAAACTGTCGTTTAAGTATGGTTGAGCGATTTTTTGCATCCATTGTTCGCGTTGGTGAATAACGCCTCGTCGCATCGCATCTCTTTCATCAATCGACAGCATTGATGTCATGTCATACGAGAAATCATAGATGGATAGAAAAAAAAGTGATTCGGCTTCTGGATACACTTTTTTGAGCTAACTGAACTGCTCTTGCGAGTGCCGGTTGTTCATCACTATTGATGTTTGCAACAACTAGAATCTTACTGTATATACTCATAACTAAGCCCACCTATCTTGCAAGACCAACTACTGAATATAAAGCAAATCAGTATATTGGAGTACTCACCGTACAATTTTAATGTAGCTCAGTTTGAAGAAGTTTTTGAGGACTTTCGAAGGGATTTTGTGAGAAATATGATGTGGCTCAGTATAAAGCCACATCTATATAAAAGGAGAGGTTACTCTTTCGTTACGCCAGCCAGTTCCATCAGCGCATCGTGATCTAAGATAGTGATATATTTACCTTTTACACTTAGTATCTCAGACTTTTGGAAACGCCCCAGAAGGCGGCTGATAGTTTCAACTGTCAAACCTAAGTAGTTACCGATATCACCACGAGTCATGGTTAAACGGAATTCTCTAGGGCTGAAGCCACGTTGAGAAAAGCGCGTAGACAGGTTGTAAAGGAATGCAGCTAAGCGCTCTTCAGCGTTCTTCTTAGAAAGAAGCAGGATCATCTCCTGATCGCCTTTGATTTCATTACTCATCAAACGCATGATTTGCTGACGAAGTTTAGGCATTTTCCCAGACAGGTCGTCTAAGATTTCGTAAGGAATCTCACACACCATCGAAGTTTCAAGTGCTTGAGCGAAACTAGGGTGGCAATCACCAGTGATAGCATCAAAGCCTACAAGGTCACCGGCTAAGTGAAATGCTGTGATTTGCTCGTCGCCTTGCTCAGTGATTGTATAGCTCTTAATGGTGCCAGAACGGATAGCATAAAGAGACTTAAGCTCGTCACCTGCTTTAAAAAGCTCTTGGCCTTTTTGGATAGGCTTTTTACGCTCAATGATTTGGTCAAGCTGGTCAAGTTCCGACTCATTCAGAGTGAATGGAATACACAACTGACTGATACTACAGTCTTGGCAGTGAATCGCACAACCACCTGATTGGACACGCTTTGTTGCAGGTTTTTCAGAAATCATAACAACCTTTCACTATTTGATATACATCAAGATTTTAGCATTGCTTAATCCTAAAGGATAGCAAAAATATCATCGCCATAGAGTTTGTAGTTATATAAAACCAAGCAGTTGCATGGCTCCGACAGCAGTATACCCGCCGTAGCCAATTAAAATTAATGCCGAGATATTTCTAAATATTAATGACTTTTGTAATTTTTGGAAGTAGTTCGCACCATAGCTAACTGCAAGCATAGATGGAAGCGTTCCGGCTCCAAAGGCGAGCATTATCATTCCGCCGGTCTCAGCACTACCGGAGACTGCGGACCAGGTTAATGCAGAGTAAACTAAACCGCATGGTAACCAGCCCCAAATGAAACCAAATGGTAATGCATGCAAAGGGCTTTTTAGAGGTAATAAACGCTTCCCGGAAGGGGAGATGAACTTCCAGATATGTTGACCAAGTTTTTCAATCGCGAGCAGGCCTTGCCACCATTTAGCGATATAAAGAGCAACTAAAATCATGAACATTGCTGCGACCAAGCGTAACCAGGCAAATGATTGAGTTAGTCCACTTAGTTCAGTCAGTCCAGAAATAGCTCCCCCAACGATTGTTCCTATTAACGCATAGCTGGCTAAACGACCTAAATTATAAAATAAAGGGATAAGCGGCGAAGTTCTGTTTTGCTGTGCCCCCATAGAGAGTAGAGAGGCTATACCGCCACACATGCCAATGCAATGACCAGACCCGACCAATCCGATCATTAGCGCACCGATAAAATCAGAATTCATATAGGGATATACTACGATTTTTTGTTATCTGTCTTGTCTTCTTCGTCCAGAAGTATGTTATGTCCCTGACGCTCAAGATCTTCAAACTGATCACTTCTTACAGCCCAGAGAAAAATAGCGACCGCAACACAGACCAGAACAATAGCGATGGGGATTAATATATAAATACTTTCCATGTTAGCTTTCTCTATTTATTTCTCTTTCAGTAAGCGTAAAGAGTTAGACACTACGATGATTGAGCTTGCTGACATACCAACAACGGCAATATACGGGGCAACCAAACCTGCAACCGCCAGTGGCAAAATTAACAGGTTGTAGCCCAAAGACCAAGCCAAGTTTTCACGGATGATTTTTCGGGTACGTAGAGCAAGTTCTCTGGCTTCCAAAAGCTTCTCCAGATTATCACCCAGTAGTGTCATGTCTGCAGAGGCTTTAGCTACGTCTGTCCCTCCGCCCATTGCTACCGAAAGATGGGCACCAGCAAGGGTAGGCGCGTCGTTAATACCATCACCAACCATCATGGTAATGTCATCGCTGTCCAAACTCTTCAGGTATGCAAGTTTGTCTTCTGGTTTGGCCGAAGCAATAACATGGTCAATACCGATCTCATCCGCAACAGGTTGGGCGTTTTGGATTGAATCACCAGTAAGCAACGTTGTCTTTATACCAGCCTGTGCAAAGCGCTGAATGAATGCCTGACTTTCTTTACGGATAGGATCGCGGTAGTAGAACGTAGCAACGTGTTCGCCACCTAAAGACAGATACACAGCATTACTTTCTTCACGGTTTTCGCCGATGACATAGGAGGCACTGCCAATTCTGGCAACTTTGTCACCCCACATACCTTCTATGCCTGAGCCGATGATATTTTTCACATCAGAAACTGAAATCTCATCGTCTGAGTAACCCAAAAATGAACGTGCGATTGGGTGGTTTGCGTGAGCTTCTAAAGCAGCCGCGATTGAGAGACATTTGGCTTCAGAAAGCTGACCAAATACGCTTGTATGACTAATTTCGATATCACCCTTGGTCAGCGTTCCTGTTTTGTCTACGACGAGGTGATTAACTTTACACAAAGTTTCAAAAACATGACCCTTACGCAGTAATATTCCAAAATTACCCATCCGCGAAGTCGCACACGTCAGTGCCGTTGGTGTAGCTAAAGATAGAGCACACGGGCAGGTTGCGACTAGTACAGACAGCATTATCCAGAAAGCATCATCGGGCTTTGTCTGATGCCAATAGAACCAGGTTCCTGCAGAGATAATCAGAATTACACCAACAAAGTAACGCGCGACTACATCTGCAATTTCAGCAATTTTTGGTTTTGAATGCTGGGCTTCATCTTGAAGTCGTACAATGTTTGAAATCATTGAATCTGCTTTGGAACTGAGCACTTCAAGTTCGAATGACTCGTCACCGTTTAAAGTACCAGCGTAAACGGCATCGCCTTCTTTTTTCACTACGTGGACTGACTCGCCGGTTAACATCGATTCATCGATATGTACGCGCCCGGAAATCACCTTACCATCTGCTGGAATATGTTCACCAGGAAGCACGCGGATACGATCGCCAATTTTAAGTGTTTTTACAGGGATTTGCTCGCCGTCTAACGTCGTAGCGATAGCTGGAATCAACTTAAGCAGGTTACCACTTGCAGCTGCCGCTTTACGGCGAGCTCGCATCTCTAAGAAGCGACCTACAAGTAAGAAGAAGGTAAACATCGAAATTGATTCGAAGAAGACTTCACCTTGCTCTGTAATTGTCGCGACCAAACTGGCGACATACGCAAAGACGAGAGCTATGGAGACTGGAACATCCATCCCTAATGTTCGCCCTTTGATACTGCGCCAAGCGTTTAAGTAAAAGGGAAGTGCTGAATAGAGCAGAACCGGTGTTGCGAATATCAAACTAACCCAACGAAAGTAACTCTTGAACTCCGGCTCCAGATCACCGAAAACTTCAAGATACAAGGCAACGGCCAGCATCATGACCTGCATGGTTGCTAAGCCCGCAATACCCAGACGATATAGGTATTGCTTCATCATCCGATGGTAAGACGCTTCTTGCTTGTCTGCTTCGAATGGCGCCGCTTTATAACCCAGTTTATGAATTACAGAGAGCAGTTCACTCAACCTGACTTGTGTTTTATCCCAAGCTAATAATGCGCGGTTAGTAGTCGTGTTTACTCGAATAGAAACCATACCTTTTGTGCCGGAGACTTGCTTTTCTATCAGCCAGGCACACGCAGCACAGGATACGCCTTCTAAAGAAAGCGTCACTTCAGAAACGTTGTCTCGATTACGTACAAACTCCGACTGAACATCTTCGTTATCGTAGTGAATAAGTGCCTGCAATTGTTCCGGAACAAGTTCAGCCTTTTCCGCAGGAGCGGTGCGGTACTGATAATAAGAGACCAAGCCACTATCTACGATAGTCTGCGCCACCGTTTGGCAACCAGGACAACACATTTCACGAACTTCATCGAGTATTTCAACTTTAAAATCCGTGTTGGCTGGTACATCTTCACCGCAGTGATAACAGGATTTGCTCATAGGATTACTTCATTAAAAGTGTGTCAGCGGCCGGGAATTCAACTTTACCCTGGATCATCCAATGCTTGTCGTGAGGTTGTAATTCAACAAACCAAGGACCGATGATTTCGTGGTCTAGTGTGACTCGGTAATTACCAGAAGCGTCTGCTGTCAGTAATTTAGAAAAATCGCGATCAGGAAGCGTGCGATGGGTAAATGTCGCTGTTAAAGCAGGATAATGAGGTAATTCACCTTTGTTAAAGTGAATTACAACCGTATTACTTTCAGAAGAAACATTAGCGTTAAGACTCAGGTCGCGAGCGACATTCATTTTACTGATGTCGATGTTAATACCTTTACCTTTTTTATAGTAATCCTCAGCAACTAAAGAAACAGAGTTGTTCGAGAAAATGACCACTGTAATGACCGTCCAACAGATAACAGTAAGTGGCAAGATGATCAGGAACCACGGCCAAAATTGTTTATACCAAGGCTTTACCATAAAAATGTTCTCAACAGCTAAATGAAAAAATAGGAGGCTTTAAATTTAAAGGAAAGACAGCCCCTATGAAAGGGGCTGTTATTGCTATGTTACTAAATAGACTGGTTACTTATTCTCGGAGTTGCTTAAACTCCAGACATATGATGCAACGAGCTGAATCTTGTCTTCACCCAGAATATCTTTCCAAGCTGGCATAACGCCCGAACGACCATTCATCACAGTTTCAGTAACAGCTGCACGTGAATCACCAAACAGCCAATCCTGGTCAGTCAGGTCAGGTGCACCAACTGCTGGGTTACCCTTACCATCTGTACCGTGACACGCTGCACATACAACAAAGCGAGCTTTACCTGCTGCTGCTTCACGAGCATTCACTTTACGTCCAGAAAGGCTCAGCGCGTAGCTAACCACTTCTTGAACGCCTTCTTCACCAAGCGCATCTTTCCATGCAGGCATTTGGCCAACACGGCCATGCATGATGGTAGTTACGATTGCTTGCGGTTCACCGCCATATAGCCAAGCGTCATCAGTCAGGTTAGGGAAACCTTGCTGACCACGAGCATCTGAGCCGTGACATTGTGAACAGTTTTGCAAGAACAAACGTTGACCAACTTTAAGTGCTTCAGGATCTTGAGCAATTTCAGGAACAGGGCGTAAGCCGTTTTCGTTATGCGCAAGTTTGCGGAATGCTTCACCAAAGTAAGCATCTGCATCATCCAGCTCTTTAGCGTATTGGTTAAGCTGTTTGTTCGTTTGTGCTGCAGCAATGGCTTGTTTTGACTCTTCTAGAGAGCGAACTTCTTGAGCCGAGCTTTCCCAGTTTAGGAAGCCTTTAAAGCTACCCAGACCAGGGAACAGAGCTAAGTACACCGCAGAAAATACGAAAGTACTAACAAAAAGGTATGTCCACCACTTAGGTAGCGGGTTGTTTAGCTCGCGAATACCATCGTACTCGTGGCCCATGTCAGCTCCTTCCTCAACGCCCATTTTATCTTTAGAGCACCAAGTCAGGAGGATTGCACAGCCCACTAGCGTACCGATAGTAATCACGATAATCCAGAGACTCCAGAATGTAGTCATTACTTCTTCACTCCTTGATTATGTGGGGTAGTCTGTTCTTCGTCGGCAAAGACCAAGTAAGCATCTTCTTCGAAGCGTGCTTTACGCTTCTTACTGAATGCCCACCAAACGATGCCAATAAAACTAGCGAAGAGCACAACGGTATAAACACTATGAATCGTACCGAAATCCATAACTCCCCCTTACTTCATTGCATGACCAAGAGACTGAAGGTAAGCGATGATTGCATCCATCTCTGTTTTACCTTCTACTTCTTTAGTCGCATTCGCGATTTGTTCATCGGTATATGGAACACCAAACTGATCACGGAATAGCTCAAGTTTCTTCTGGGTTAGTTTACCGTCTAATACGTTCTCAGCTAACCAAGGGAAACCCGGCATGTTTGATTCAGGAACCAACTCACGTGGATCAATCAAGTGAACTCGGTGCCACTCGTCAGAGTAACGACCGCCTACGCGAGCCAAATCTGGACCAGTACGCTTAGAACCCCATAAGAATGGGTGTTCCCAAACACTTTCACCGGCAACAGAGTAGTGACCGTAACGCTCAGTTTCAGAACGGAAAGGACGAATCATCTGGCTGTGACAAACAGTACAGCCTTCACGGATATAAATATCACGACCTTCCATTTCTAAAGGAGTATAAGCGCGCAGGTTTTCTACAGGCTCAGTAGTTTGTTTTTGGAAAAGCAGAGGAGTGATCTCAACAAGAGCACCCCAGCTAATAGCAAAAACGATGAAAATAGCCAACAAACCGACATTACGTTCTAGGATTTCATGGCGATTATTAGAATTATTACTCATTCTTTAAATCTCCTTATGCCGGATGCGGGATAGCCTTAAGGCTTTCTTTTGGCGCAGTAACAGTTTTGTACGTGTTGAATGCCATTAGAAGCATACCTGACAGGAAGATGAAGCCTCCCAAGAAACGTACAAAGTAGAACGGGTATGATGCTTCTACAGACTCAACAAAGCTGTAAGTTAGTGTGCCGTCAGAGTTAACTGCACGCCACATCAGGCCTTGCATTACACCAGAGATCCACATCGCTACGATATATAGAACCGTACCGATTGTTGCTAACCAGAAATGCACGTTGACCAAACCAACAGAGTACATACGTTCTTGGCCGAACAGACGAGGTACCAAGTGGTAAACTGAGCCGATAGAAACCATCGCAACCCAACCTAAAGCACCAGAGTGAACGTGACCAATGGTCCAGTCTGTGTAGTGAGAAAGTGCGTTTACTGTCTTGATTGCCATCATTGGGCCTTCGAAGGTAGACATACCGTAGAAAGACAATGAAACAATTAGGAAACGTAGGATTGGGTCATAACGAAGCTTATGCCAAGCACCAGATAGCGTCATGATACCGTTGATCATACCACCCCAAGATGGAGCGAACAGAACCAGTGACATCACCATGCCCAGAGACTGAGTCCAGTCTGGCAGAGCAGTATAGTGAAGGTGGTGTGGACCTGCCCAAATGTACAGCGAGATCAAAGCCCAGAAGTGAACGATAGATAAACGGTAAGAATAAACAGGACGTTCAGCTTGTTTAGGGACAAAGTAGTACATCATACCCAGGAAACCAGCGGTTAGAAGGAAACCTACCGCGTTGTGTCCATACCACCATTGAACCATTGCATCCACAGCCCCGGAATAAATCGAATAAGATTTACCCAACGAAACAGGGACAGCCATGCTGTTCACGATGTGAAGTACTGCTACGGTGATGATAAACGCGCCGAAGAACCAGTTCGCCACATAAATGTGGGACGTGTTACGTTTTACCAACGTTCCGAAGAACACCACTGCGTATGAAACCCATACAATCGCGATTGCGATATCAATAGGCCATTCCAGCTCAGCATACTCTTTACCTGAGGTCATCCCCATAGGTAAAGTCAGTGCTGCTGACAGAATAATTGCTTGCCAACCCCAAAAGGTGAAGGCAACGAGTGGGCCACCAAAAAGACGTGTTTGACACGTACGCTGAACAACATAATAAGATGTTGCGAACAGGGCACTAGTACCAAACGCAAAAATTACCGCATTAGTATGCAGCGGACGTAAACGACTGTACGTCAACCACGGCGTATCAAAGTTTAGCTGTGGCCAAACTAATTGAGCGGCAATCAAAACACCAACAGCCATACCAACTATGCCCCATAAAATGGTCACAAGGGTAAATTGGCGAACGACTGTATAGTTGTAGTTTTGTTCAAGCTGCTTTACTTGGCTCATTTGCATGCTTCCAATTTCTAATTAACTACACTTTACTTCCAACACGACTTGCGTCGTAATACCACCCAAGTAAACTTTAGAAACTAAGTGTTATCATCACTTTATTCCTATCGCTGACTTTAATAAAAAGTGGTATTTTCAGGCCGACACTATACTCGAATTAACAATTCAATGACAGGGTAGTAACCTTATTGGAGCTAGGGAACCCAGTTTTTATTTAAAAAGTTTGAAGTTTGTAACAAGGATATTGGTAATTATGCCGGCACAAAAGTTAACAAAGGCGCGACTCGCACAAATCTTAATCATGCTCGTGGTTTTGGTCGTCGCATTTTTCTGGCGAACCTTTACGCACGAGACGCCTGGTCGATTCGACTGTTCACAAAAAGAACGATGCGATGTAACAATTTCAGGTGAGATAATTACAATTAATCGTAATACGAATGGAATTTTAATCGAAACACCAAAAAGTAGCAGTCTAAAAATTGATCTGGATCAATCTGGTGTATTTATAAATGCTAACAATAAACATCAATTATTCGAATGGAAATCCATCTCAAACAACAAAATAATTAACCTGAAAATAAATAAAAGTACTGTGAGCGTTCAGCTATAAATAGGATATACCGCACGATAATTAGAACTTCTTTCAGAAAACCTTGCCTTGTTGCTTATCGGTAATGAGGTGTAGTGGTATAACAATATAGTCAAAATTAATAATATAAGCGTATGCAGTGCCAATCAGTTTTTACTCATATCACCGATGAACATACAGCCGTTAAAGCGCTACGCTCAGAACTGGCCTCAAATCACCTGGCATACCTAGTATGTTATTACACTGAAGAGTACGACTGTGAAGTCATTCGTTCAGCACTTTTAGAACAGTTTCCTGGCATTCCTTTCCATGGCTCCAGCTCTTGTCAGGCAGTAATGACCGACCAAGGATTTCATTCCGGTCCTGTCATTGCTGTTTTAGCTATCTATGATCCGGGCCCGCATGCGTACGGGACTGGGATTTCCCAAAACGCTCAAAGCGAAGGGGTTATGGAGGCGTTGGATATGGCCCTTGAGAGTGCAAATAGAATAGGGGAAGCGCCTGACTTAATTCTTCTTCACGCGACGCCCGGACAGGAAGAATCTATTATCGAATCTGTGGATGAAAGGTTTGGCACTCTGATACCAATCATCGGTGGTTCTGCAGCAGACAATAACATCGTTGGGAAGTGGTCAGTCATTACCACTCAAGGACATACCCGAGATGGAGTAAGCCTCACACTGTTCTATTCCTCTCAACATGTCGATGTAGCTTTTAGTGCAGGACATTCGCCTACCAACATCAAAGGTACTGCGACTAAAACGAAAGGCCGATGTCTTCTGGAAATTGATGGCGTACCCGCATTAGAACGCTATCGGCAATGGACAAATCATCAATACAATCAAAAAGATAAAGACCCGTTTTTATTTACTAATTCCAGTGCTTATCCACTCGGTAGAATCGCTGGTTACCTTTACGACAGGCCTTACTATAAACTATCTCACCCTATACGAGAGACTAAAGAAGGTGGAATCGAACTCTTCACGAATATTGATGAAGGTGATGAACTTACTTTGATGAAAGGGAATCGCGAACATCTATTGGCTCGAGCTGCGAAAGTAGTAAACATCGCATTCAACCAAAAGTTAGAAGAGTCTCGAAAAATTGGTGTTATCAACATATTTTGTGCCGGTCCTATGTTGCACTTAAAGCAGGACATGAATAGCGTTTGTGAACAAATCAACCAAGAACTTGATTCCCTACCATTTATTTGCCCGTTTACGTTCGGGGAACAAGGACGATTTATCGGTGGTGAAAACGGACATGGGAATCTAATGATCTCATCGGCGATATTCCATAAACCTTATGAAAGATAAATATTTAGATACGTACCAGCAGGAAGCGCTGCAAGAAGCGTTGGTTGAACTCCAACAGGCAAAGCAGAGGGAAAAGCTATTAGCAGATGAAAACAAAGCAATTCTCTCTGCAATATCGGCGATGAGTGAAGCCAGACATAGAAATGAGATTTTCACCGGACTAAGGACAGTCTTAAAAAAGTACATCAATTTTGAAGACTTTATCGTTATCTCTCGCGATGAGAACAGACAAACATTCAAAACCTTAATTTCAACCAATAGGGTATTCGATAAAGTTAAATGGTTACAGGGTAACACAATGGAGCGAGCCCTTAACGGCGAATGTATTCTGTTGTTCGAACCATTGAGACTAGATGAGTTCTCTAACTTAAATGTTTTCGTTAAGAGTCATGTGAATTCAGTAATTATGACTGGGATACGTTCTGAAGTAACACAGAGCATCATCTTGTTGATAGGTGCACAGAAAGGGCACTTTAGTATTGAAAACAAAGAGACTCTTAGGCGTTTTCGTCCACTGATTGAACGTGCTGTTATCGATATTGAAACGAAAGAAAAGTTACAACGTATTGTTGATGTTAGAACCACGCAGCTTGCCAGAGCCCGCGAAGAAGCCGAACTGGCCAACCAATCGAAATCTGAATTTTTAGCGATGATGAGCCATGAGGTCCGAACGCCACTCAACTCTGTTTTGGGTATGCTAGACATCCTTAGGCAATCAACATTATCAAATGAGCAGTTCGAAGCACTCTGTCAAATGGAATGTTCAGCAGAGCTTCTCCTCGCCATCATCAGTGACATACTCGATCTATCCAAAATAGAATCGGGGAGCTTTCAGCTAAATGAACAGTGGATCAATTTAAGTGACACTGTAATGTTTGTAATTTATCAACAAAAACAAGTAGCTAAAAACAAAAATCTCGAATTTCATCTTAAATGTACAATAGCACCCGACAAACAGTATTGGATCGATTCGACAAGATTATCTCAAATTCTATTTAATCTGATAGGAAACGCTATTAAGTTCACTGATAGCGGTACCGTGAATGTTTCGGTATTAGACCAGAAAGATGAGCTGGTTATTTCCGTATCTGATACGGGGATTGGGATTTCCAAGTCCAAACAATCTCGACTCTTTACGGCATTTCACCAAGGTGACAGATCGATAACCAGACGTTTCGGTGGCACGGGATTAGGCCTTGCTATCACAAAGCATTTAGTAGAAATGATGCGTGGTACTATTTCTGTAGAAAGTGAAGAACACGTAGGTTCATCTTTTATCATCCGGATTCCAGTTTTAACCCGTTTTAGTCAAAATCGACCAGTGAAATTTGAAACGAGCGGGCCTACGAAAACACTAAACTTATTAATCGTAGAAGACACGCATTCAAACCAACTTGTTATCAAATTAATCCTGAACAAACTGGGTCACAATGTCCATATCGCAAGTCATGGAGCCGAAGCATTATCTTTCTTAGAAAATCACGATGAAACTATCGATATGATATTAATGGACGTGTCTATGCCAGTAATGGATGGCATCACTGCAACTCGTCTAATTAGAGGAAGAGGAATAACCATACCGATCATCGCCTTGACGGCTCATGCCTTAGAAAGTGATCGGGACAAATGCTTGGAAGCTGGGATGGACAGCTTTATTTCTAAACCAGTTCGCCGACAAGATATTTACGAAGCCATACAAATGTTTGTGGGAAATGAAGAGTCTTAATATAGATCTTAACAATCGATAGATTATTAAGATCTATATTAAGTATTTTATGGTAAATAGCGATTATGTTTAATCACGGCTTCAAAATCCCAGATGAAATTCAAATAGTAGCGGGATAGGAGGCTAAACTATAAAGATTTGGCGTAGCGTTATATTGTATTTAACATAACACATATAATGCGCACCAAATCTGTTAGAGCAATTTAGTAATGTCAGGTTTTAGCTACTTTAAAATGTCCTCCTAAGATTAACAACATTGTTTGCTTTTGAGGCTTTAACAGATGTTGATTACTATGAGTGAAAAAGATATTTATCGATTCAAGGTTCTGGCTGACGTCCGTGAACAGCGATTACGTCAAGTTGATGTTGCGGTTATTCTGGCTCAAAGGATCACACATGCGGCTCATGACCGTCCAAGCAACTGTCGTTACTCTGAAGACTTTAAAGCTAACATACAAAAAATCATTCACGAGCATTACTCAGATTTCTCACCAGCACTTGCTCTAGAGAAGCTCTCTGATCAACACAACCTCGTTGTATCTAAAGAGACTCTTCGCCAATGGATGATCGCCGGCGGACTTTGGGTTCCGCACGCTAAACGCAAACTTCGAGTTTACCAACCTCGTTACCGACGTGATTGCTTAGGCGAGCTTGTCCTAATTGACGGCTCGCACCACGATTGGTTTGGATGAACTTACGATTTAGTGAAACCGAGTCCGCTTTTGATTGCATGCTAACAACGATAGAATATCTCAATGAACTCGGTAAACCAGTAGCGTTCTACAGCGATAAGCACTCGATTTTTCTAGTCAACCAGGAGAAACACAAGCAAGTTGGTCAAACCCAATATGGCCGAGAGTTAAAGGAGTTAGGTATTGAACTTATCTACGCTAACACTTCGCAAGCCAAAGGCCGTTTGGAACAGGAAAATAAAACGTTACAGGATCGCTTAATTAAAGAAATGTACTTGCAAGGTATTGATATTATATAAGAAGTTAATGTGTAACTTCCCTACTTCATCGCTGATTTTAATCGCTATTTATGCAAGCCCGCTCATTATCTAAAAGACATGCATCGCAGAGTTCGGGAAGCAGCCGAAGAACTGCACGACATATTCAGTTGGCCGGAAATTCGCAAGCTATCTAACCCATTGACTTTCCAATATGACAAATTGGTTAATTTCATTGAATGTTCTGAAATTCGATATAATCTTCAATAATTTGAAGTGTATTTTTAAATTTAACCTTCATGAAACAGTTGGTTCTAGCACTTAGGGAATATAATTAGATTCATTAAGAAAAGTATGATTTAAAAGCTACATTTTTAATTACTCTTATTTTGCATTTATATTTTTTAATTAAAGTAAAAAACTCATAGTTACGGTTTCGCTTCGGTCTAAGAAGAAAGGTACGGTTCGAATCCCTACTCGCTGTGTAAAATGCCAATAGTCTGGTTTCGATGTTTTTCTCGTCAATTTTTTCAGATTTAGTTGATGCTTTCTTATTTAACTATGGTTGGTACTACACTCAACGCATTTGAGAATAATAACCTTACTATTCGCGCTGGATTAAAGCGTTTGGTTCGCAACGTTCATAGGCTTTTCGAGAGTAGAAACAATGTAGACAACTGTTCAAGGCATTGCTGAAACATAACCTTAATCGATAAATTGCCTCGTTGAATTCACACTAGAAATCAATAACCTTGATATCAACTAGTTTCTTAGGGTGTTCATCCAATATGCGCTTAGTTTTAAACAAAGGCCGTTTATATAAATCAATTTCTTATTTAATTCATAAGTTTTTCATTAACAATATGTGTTTGAACACACATTTGGTCTCCATCTTCGTAATATATCACTCTGTTTTTTATATCAAAAACTAATTTAACTTTAAATTGACCTAGTTTGTTTGAGTTTTAAACAATTTAACTGGTAACATTATTCCGCTTCATGAATTAAAGCGTATTCATATACGTTTATGAATACGCTGTACGTTAAATTATATAAAAACATCATGCAAACATAATAAATACTTTAACCTCCTCCCTTAAGATAATAATCTAATTTATTTTCTACTTGGCGAATTTTTTCGTCAGGGGAAGTTATTTTTGTTATTTAATCTTTAACTCAATTTTATAGGTATTAAGTTGAAAAAATAAATTTTACGCGAACTGAAAATAAAATGAACCAACTCACTAAATTTAGTATGGCAGTTTTGGCTCCTTTTTATTTATTTGCAAATCCAGGTATATCCATTGCTGCAACAGATAATTTAGTTGCTGTAAACGATTACGTTGAAATCACAGAAATAACCAAAACTACGATCAACGTATTAGGCAACGACACCTATGCTACAAGCCCAAGGATTACCGTCACTCAGCCTTCTCGCGGAAAAGCTCGTATCAAAAACAACGGTAAGATAGTCTATTCACCTAACAGAAAGTTTAAAACGACAGACTCATTCACATATACTATCAAGAGCGGTGGTATTAGTTCGACTGCGACGGTTAATATAGCTCTAGTTTCAGACGATATCATTATTGATACCGGTACTGATAATAATACCGATGGTACAGACAGCACTGATAATACTGGTACAGATACCGGAACCGACGGTACAGACAGCACTGATAACACTGGTACAGATACTGGAACTGACGGTACAGACAGCACCGATAACACTGGTACTGATACTGGAACTGACGGTACAGACAGCACCGATAACACTGGTACAGATACTGGAACTGACGGTACAGACAGCACCGATAACACTGGTACAGATACTGGAACTGACGGTACAGATAGCACTGACAATACGGGAACTGATAGCAGCAGATGGGTTCCTGCTCCAGGTACAACATGGACGTGGCAACTTGAAAACTACAGCAACCTGACCATTGACCCAGAAGTAGAAGTTTACGGCGTTGACCTTTTTGATGGCATCGACCAAGGTGTAATTTCAAAACTAAAAAACCAAGGCAAGAAAGTAATCTGTTACTTTAGCGCTGGTACACGTGAAGATTGGCGACCAGACGCTAACGACTTCTCTGCGGATTCTGTGATCGCAAACGGCGAAATGCAAGACTGGGCTGGTGAAGTATGGTTAGACATCAGCAACCAAACTGCATTAAACGATAGCATCAAACCAATTATGGCGGCGCGTATCGAGCTTGCTGCTCAAAATGGATGTGACGGTGTAGAACCAGACAACGTTGACGGATTTGAAAATACAGAAGAAACTCAAGGTTACATCAGCTCAGCTGATCAGCTAAGTTACAATAAATGGCTTGCGACCACTGCGCATGAGAAAGGTTTAAGTATCGGCCTTAAGAATGATGTTGGCCAGACAGACGAACTAGTCGACTATTTTGATTATGCAATCAATGAACAATGTTTTGCTTACGGAAATGAGTGTACTACGTACGAAGACAACTTCCTAAAACAAAATAAAGCCGTATTTAACCAGGAATATTATACTCGTGGTAAAGGCGGTGAAATTGACGAATATACATTCCAATACACAGCATGTCCTTACTTTAAAGATGTAAAAATTTCATCAAACTGGAAAGTTGGATATGCGCTAGATGGCAAAGAAGTTGTTCGTTGCGAATAAATAAAACTTCTTTATCTTAGCTATTAATACTCGACCAGCAGCCTATGCTGGTCGACTTTTATATGTCGAGATACTTTAACCTCTTATGGCTGTAACTGTAACTTCAATAAGAACGTCACCTTCTAATGCTACGCCGAGACAAGCTCGCTGCGGCCAGTTTTCTGGGTAATCGCCCAACCATTTGCACCAAACGGAATCCATTTTGTTTTTATCTGACATGTTGGCGATATATACCTGAGCGCTGACGATTCTCGTTTTGTCTGAACCTAGCTCTTTCAGGTTTTGTTCTATCTTTTGCAAGGTAAGATGGGTCTGACCTGTAATATCGAGAGTTGTATCTGCTGCTGTGGCTACAGTCCATACTAAGTCTTTATACGCTGAGGACTTGTTTCTACCCTGGAAAGCACCCTGCTTTCTTTCTATCATTACGCTGTCCATAAATAAATTCGTTACTCACTTCCAAAATAAAAACTAATTTGTCGAGATATGAAGCCGTATGTATTTCTCTGGAAATTTGTAGCTATACCGCTTGCCCACTTTTAAGTTCGATTTGATGTAACGACAAACAGTTTGGTCTCCAGTCCCTGATACTCGTTTGATTAAAGCTTTACTTCCTTTGTGTTCCATTTCTATCATGACGTCACAGTATCCCTGATAGTTGTCGAACTTTTTACTTACTTTACTTTGCAGTTGTTTTTTAATTTTTTTAGCGACTGGGTTAGATTCAGAATCATCAGAAAAGGCTGACTGACTCAATAAAATCAGAGCCAGTAAAGTGACAACGTAATTAATCTTCATTTGGATGGTTAGGTCTATAAATCATAAGCCTATAGTGATTTTATCGTTGGTTAAATACAAAAATGGGACGCTAATTTGCGTCCCATTTAACATGAACTAGTAATTGGCATGTAAGCTAAGCGTGCTTCTTACCTTTTGCCGTCTTAAAGCCTTGGTGCGGGAAAACATTTCTTATTCTTTGCTGGGTTTTCTTTGGTACTGCTTTAGAGAAAACCAAACGCATTCCAGTACGCTGATTATAGACTTTCAGTTCGCCAGTAAATGGATTGTGTTCACTAATATCTTCCAGGTTGTGTTTGAAAGAAGGAGGAATATGGCCTTTTACTTTACTGATACGTCCATTTTCAAACGAAACTTTAAGGACTGGACGGTCAACAGCAATCAGCCAAAAGATAACTACAGCGGCAATCAATATTACGTATAACATTTAATGCTCCTTAACTGGATAGCAACTTATTCAAATCTTCTTTTATGGAAGTGACCTTCTGACTGGCCTTTTCGCTTCTCGATGCCTCAGAAACTAAATATTCAATTGCATCAGAAAGCGTACAACCGAGTTCGTTTGCCCGGTTTGAAAGTTTTTCCCATACCCGGTAATCCAGGTCGATGGATTTCTTTTTGGTATGAACTTGCTCAGCATTGAAATGACGCTTTCGTTTTGCTCGTATCGCTTGCTTAAGCTTGTTATCAAGCTCTTCAGACATGTGGTTCTCTATCCACTTCAGAACCTGAGTAGGCTCGTGTTCAAGGCGTCTTAGCTCTGCTACCGCGGCGTCTGCTTCACTGGAATCAATATGACGTGTAATTGCTTCACCATCTTTCCATTTTTTGATCAGATAGTTCCACTTCCACCCACATTCCAAATTTTCAAGTTGCTGATATTTCATCCTTTCCGACCTATAAACCATATCTAGTGACAGCGTAACCCAGATAAGTAAAATCAGCAAATAAATCTCTTAGAAGTATCGAGGTTGATCACTCATTTGTCTATCTCTTACACATTGAATCTTCTCTATTTTGTGATTGATCAAATTGGGACTAGGGACTTATTGACCGTTTCGCTATAATGTCGCCAAGATTGAATTATGATGAATTTTGATGAACCAACTTAACTGGCAAGACGTTACACCCTCGTTCGACCAATACGAAGCATTATTAGAGTCTGCTTCGACACTACCAAAGAAAACTTTTGTTGATCTGCAGCCACGTATGTCAGCAAGCATATCTCGATTTACAAAAATCAGTGGTCTTACCCGTATCCTTCTGATTAATTGTGTAGATAACTCGATATACCGTGGTTTTATCGGTGCTTCGGTTGAACAAAGCGCTTCTTCCCCAGTGGTTAAAACCGAGTCTCTTGATGTAAAGCGCTTATTCGATCGTTACAGTATTGCTGAAAACGGCGAAGTTACGATGGAATCGGGACTCATCGCTCAAGCGGATGGCGGTTACCTTATGGTTCCCGCAAATTTAATTCTGGCAAACCCTGGT
Source organism: Vibrio sp. B1FLJ16 (assembly GCF_905175385.1). Classification (NCBI taxonomy): domain Bacteria; kingdom Pseudomonadati; phylum Pseudomonadota; class Gammaproteobacteria; order Vibrionales; family Vibrionaceae; genus Vibrio; species Vibrio sp. B1FLJ16. The sequence continues at coordinate 1,558,422 of NZ_HG992749.1, read as the reverse complement.
TCCTGGCCAAGTATTAAGTCTGTGATTCAAAAGCAGCCACTTATTCCGATGAACATGAGCCCTACCCGCATCGCCGATCCTGCTGTTACTGTAAATACATATGATGTAAAGCTTATTGTGACCGGCGACAGAAGTCAGTTAGCAGAACTTGAGTATGTCGATGAAGACTTCACTTCGGGCTTGAGCATGTATACCGAAGTTGAAGAAGACATTCATTTGTCTCAGGATAACCTGGCTGCTTACTTAGGGTTTGTGAACTGGGTATGCAGTGAATACAAACTGCCAGCTTTAGATAAAAAGGCCTATCAAAGACTCATGCTTGCTGGTATGCGTGAAATGGAAGACCAGCATTATCTTCCCCTTGGCGTGATGTGGCATTGTCAGCTACTGTCGCTTGCGAGCCAGTACTGTGAAAGTGATGTTATTGATTTTAATGCAATAGATAATGCCATTGATGACAAATACTATCGCGAGTCTTACTTACCACAACGTGCCGTATACGATATTCTTGATGGACAGGTGATCATCGAAACAACTGGCGAGCAAGTAGGACAAATTAACGGCTTGACTGTCATTGATATGGCTGGACACCCTGTTTCGTATGGTGAGCCTGCACGTATTTCTTGTGTGATTCACTTTGGTGATGGCGATGTATCTGACGTGGAGCGCAAAGCCGAACTGGGCGGTAATCTGCACGCTAAAGGTATGATGATCATGCAAGCATTTTTGAGTGCTGAGCTAAATCTTGATGAACCATTGCCTTATTCTGCTTCCATTGTGTTCGAACAGTCCTATAGTGAAGTAGATGGAGACAGTGCTTCTCTCGCTGAACTGTGTTGTTTAGTGAGCGCATTGTCTGAGTGCGCTGTGAATCAGCAGATTGCCGTAACAGGTGCAGTAGACCAGTTTGGTCGTGTTCAGGCTGTTGGTGGCTTGAATGAGAAAATTGAAGGCTTCTATCAGGTGTGCAAGCATCAGGGCTTTACCGGACATCAGGGCGTAATCATGCCAGAGTCTAACCTCAAGCATCTGGCTCTTCATAAAAGCGTGATAGAAAGCATTAAAAATGGTGAGTTTAATATTTGGGCAGTTTCTACTGTCGATGAAGCCATCCCTATCTTGATGGATAAACCATTCAGAGGCGAAGACGACAGTATCATTGGAAAAATTGCTGAACGTATTGAAAACTTTGAAAGACATGAACACGCAGAAGGAATTGTGCAGCGTATCAAAAACTGGTTTGTTTAGTACTGATCGGAGTTGTTTAGCGTACACGTGTTCACTAACATGCATCTGTCAAAAATTGGAGTGATTGATAATGCAAAACAAACGTGATTCTTATAATCGTGAAGATCTTCTAGCTTCGAGCCAAGGTGAGCTTTTCGGTCCGGGTTACCCACAACTACCTGCGCCTAATATGCTTATGATGGATCGTATTACCAAGATGTCAGAAACGGAAGGTGACTTTGGTAAGGGCTTAATTCTAGCGGAATTGGATATTACTCCGGATCTTTGGTTCTTTGATTGTCACTTCCCTGGTGACCCTGTAATGCCTGGCTGTCTAGGCTTAGACGCAATGTGGCAACTTGTAGGCTTCTTCCTAGGCTGGGTTGGCGGAAAAGGTAAAGGCCGTGCTCTGGGTGTAGGTGAAGTGAAGTTTACTGGTCAGATCCTGCCAACAGCGAAAAAAGTAACTTACGAAATCCATATGAAGCGCGTAGTAAACCGTAAACTGGTTATGGGCTTGGCTGATGGCCGTGTATGCGTTGACGGCAAAGAGATCTACGTAGCAAAAGATCTTAAAGTTGGTTTATTCCAGGATACTTCAAGTTTCTAAGATCCTGCTTTCTACCATTCTAAAGGCGTCCCTAGTTGGAGCCTTTTTTGTGCTTGTTCGTTTAACCTTTCTCTAAACGTAGAAAAGGCTCTTATCAGAGCCCTTTCAAATCCTTATAGTTGTATGTGGGAGTTATTTGTAGAGACCAGAGTTTTTTTCATCCCTGGCATCACGCCAACCACCTAACCAATACGACCGAGCATCAACTTGTTGATATGGGCAAGCCTCTTGGGACCTTCCATTCAACCCAGCTTTATAGCCTTGAGATTGAGCTCGTTCTAGGCGATCACGCTTTTGTCTCTTCATAGGTAATTCCTCATACAGATCCATTTAAAAATTGCTTCTGTTTTTGTGAAACTTTGATGGAGTTTTTATGACTCCACCTACAAGAATCGATCAGGTTTGAGAATTTCTCAAGACATAAAAAAAGCACAGACTCATTTCTGTGAGTCTGTGCTTGAATTGAAATTTTTTGACTATTTTCTGCGGAACCCAAACAAACCAAGCATGGTCAAAGCTAACCAACCTAGGCCGGCACCTTCACGTGTTGCGCTCTCTGATTCTACGCTTCGAGTGACAATGTCATCCTGTGTCTTACCACCAAGTGGCAGTAGTTTTACAGCAACAACCGTTTCAGTATCATCACAAGATGCGTTGTGAGCGGTTGAGTTATATCCGCCTGCACACTTAAACGCAGTACCTGAAATAACCCCAGCATCGTTGATGTCAGTTGCATCGATAATACGGAATTCGTTATTACCTTCAGAAATATCGTCGTCACTATCACCATTCGTCAAGTCATCTAAGAACCATGCTTTATTCTGAAACAGTGATAAACGTTCAGATACCGAGCTATCTGCGTTGTATGGGTAAATAAAGCCGCGTTTACGACGTGGCTTACCATCATCTTCACGTGTGGAGTCTGCATCTAACTGGCCGACAATTTCATTGTAGGCGTTAATAGCGCCCATTTTACCGCCGGCGCCGCTAAAGAAGATGCCAGAGTTTAGGTAAGTCGCACTTAAAGAGTCAGCACGAACATCGCTTACGATAAATAAACGATTAGGATACGCGCCAGATGTCGATATACTGCGCTTTGCCTCACCGATACCAATAAAGTTTTCGTTTACACCTGTTAAACGAGAATTCGAGTGAATGTTGTCACCGTCTTCTCGTTGGCGCGCACCAGCAACTACTTTACTTGACCATGTCACACCGTCTGCAATCGAGGTTTCTGATTGCAAAGACCCGACAAATACAGCTGCGTTTAACTGGTTGCGATCTGAATCGAATGTATTATAACCAACACCGTATACTGTGGTGCCGTCTACGATAAAGTCACGCATACTGCCCTGAGCAAGTCTCTCGTCCTCATCAAAGTCATCAGTCTCCCAAGATATCTCTGATTCGGTGCCCGTCTGGTCCCAAATTGCCGCTTTAGAGGTGTGATGCGTACCGTTAGTATTAGTTGCAGAGCGAGAAATACTACCTACAGTGAAAGTTCCGTCTGTTTTCCATGCGTGACTTTCAACAACGCCTGAATCAGTTTCAACGACAGCCGGAACTACCGGAGCAACAATTTTATTTCGAGTTTCTAAACTCGAAGAGTCATCAGGATCAATAATACTTTGGTTACCAACTGCTTGACCGTCTTCAGTTAAGCTGTTGATGACATTATTGTATTCATTGACATAAGCTGCACTATCACCTTCAACAAATGCTAAGGCATTGGAGGTAAAGTCTTTGTAATAATACTCTTGACGCCAAGGCGCGTAGTTCACCGAAGCCCATGTCTCACAAGTGTTGTAGCCCAAGTGATAGTAACAGTAGCTTTCGAAGTCATCTTCATCATCTACATACGCAAAACGAGCGTCCATCGCAAATGGCAATTCTTCTCGATAGCTAATACCGTCCACTGCCTGACCAGAAGATAAAGGTGTTGTGCGAGTCTCAACAGCTAGCTTAAATTGCTCTTCGGTACAGCCTGCAGCTGAATCAAAGCAGCCAAGAGCTGCTGCAGAGCCTGATACTTCTACATCACCTTGCTGAATAGCAACACCGTAAGCAGTCTGATAATCGACGACGTCACCATTTACCTCAGGTGATACTTCGATAACTTGATACAATGCGGCATTTGCGCTCATTGATGAACCCACCATCATCGCGATGGCAGTTAGTTTGAATTTGTTACGACAATTCATTGAATTCTTAACTATCCTGTTGCATTGCTTCGAGTTCTTCCCATCTCTCGAATGCGATTTCCAACTCCTGCTCAACAGCAGCAAGCTGTTCCAATACCGGTTGAGTTTGCTCTACAGACTTAGTGAAGAACTCTGGATCGTTCACTTGTTCTTGCAAAGTCTCAATATCCGATTCTAATTGCTCTAGTTTAGCCGGAAGAGCTTCTAATTCTCTCTGCAGCTTATATGATAATTTCTTCGAGTTGTTCTTAGGCTGAGGTGTTTTGGGAGTCTCCTCAACCACTTTCTCTTTATTCGCTGCTTTTTCAGCCGACTGGCGCGCTACAAGTACCTGCTCACGTTGCTGTCTTGCATCATGATAACCACCAACAAATTCTTCAATGATTCCATTACCTTCGAAGATCCAACTTGTTGTAACTGTATTATCAACGAACTCACGATCGTGACTTACTAATAGTAGCGTACCCTGATAATTGGCAAGCATTTCTTCTAAAAGTTCCAACGTTTCGATATCTAAATCGTTCGTTGGTTCGTCAAGAATAAGTAAGTTGTTTGGTTTCAGCAAGATACGAGCTAATAATAGTCGGTTTTTTTCACCACCGGAAAGCGCTTTTACAGGCGTTCTTGCACGTTTTGGTGCAAATAAAAAATCCTGTAGATAACTAAGAGCATGGCGCTGACGGCCTCCGACCATTACTTCCTGCTTACCATCAGCTAAGTTATCAATAACCGTCTTTTCCGGGTCTAAAATTTCACGGTACTGATCGAAATACGCAACTTCTAGCTTAGTACCGCAGTGCAAGCGACCAGATTGTGCTTCTAGCTGACCAAGCAATAACTTAAGTACTGTACTCTTACCACAGCCGTTCGGACCGATCAGAGCGATTCGGTCACCACGCATAATATTGAAACTGAAGTTATCGACGATCTTCTTGCCTTCATAAGCAAAGGCGACGTTTTCGGCTTCAAATACGATTTTGCCTGAGCGAGATGCATCATCAATGTTCAGGTTTACTTTACCTTGTACTTCTACACGGCTTCGACGCTCTTCACGTAGCTTCTTCAGAGCACGCACACGGCCTTCGTTACGGGTACGACGGGCTTTAATCCCCTGACGGATCCACACTTCCTCTTGTGCAAGTTTCTTATCGAATTCTGCATTTTGCATTTCTTCGACACGAAGCATCTCTTCTTTTTCTGTTAAATAATTGTCGTAATCACCAGGGAAAGAAGAAAGTTGGCCACGATCCAGATCCACAATACGAGTCGCCATCGACTTAATGAACGCGCGATCGTGTGAAATAAAGATGATCGAGCCTTTGAAATCTTTAAGGAAGTTCTCAAGCCACTCAATTGTGGTTACATCTAGGTGGTTAGTAGGCTCATCAAGAAGCAATACATCTGGGTCACATACAAGCGCACGAGCCAACGCGGCTTTACGCTGCCAACCACCGGACAGGTCGCTGAGTTTAGTTTCAGCGCTTAGCTTCAATGCAGTAAGAACGTTTTTAACCCTGTCATCAAAACGCCAGGCATTGGAATGGTCTAGTTGCTCTTGGATCTTAGACAAACGATTAATGTTCTTTTCGCTTGGGTCTTGCGCCACAAGATCGAGAAGATCGTGGTAGATCTTTAATTGCTCACCGACTTCCGCTAAACCGCCAGATACGTATTCGTATACAGTGCCTTCCTGATTTCGAGGTGGATCCTGCTCTAGACGTGAAACAACAACATCTTGTGTCACCTGAATTTTGCCGTCATCCAGCAGGATGTCACCAGCAAGCACTTTCATCAACGTTGACTTACCGGCACCATTTCGCCCAACTAAACAAACACGTTCGTTTTCTTGCAAGGCAAATTCTGCGTGGTCGAGTAGCGGATGATCTCCGAATGCCAGCTGTGCATTATGAATGGTAAGTAATGCCATTTTTTTCCAACCATTTTGTAAGTTGCTCTATGTCGAACGGCCAGTTCAACTCAGATTCTTGATATTTGAGTACGGGTATTGTGACGCCGTAACGAGAAAATAGTTCATCATCGAATGCAATGTCGACAATATCGGTCTGTTCGGCCAGGCCCACCTGACCTACCAGAGCAAATGCCATCTCACATAGATGGCACCCCTCTGTGCTATACAATGTCAGCACGTATTAAATCCTTTTACTCTGCGTGCGTTACCAGCCAACAGTTATGAATCTGTTTGTTACGCGAAAAATCCAATGGCAGTGTCTGAGACGAAATATTTTGAGCCTTCAAACCCAGTTCAGCCAGCGCCTCTTCATCCATCTTAAAGTGACGCTTATTGTTTGAGAACACAATCGTCCCTTCACTTCTTAACAGACGCTTCAAATTCTTCATCAATTTAATGTGATCGCGTTGAACATCGAATGAAGTATCCATACGCTTTGAGTTCGAGAATGTTGGTGGGTCGATAAATATAAGATCGTATTCACCTTTTGCATTCTCTAACCATTGCAGGCAATCCGCCTGCTCGTAGCGATGTTGACGCCCTACACAGCCGTTAAGCTGCATGTTGTCTTTTGCCCAGTTCAGATAAGTATTAGACATATCGACTGTCGTTGTAGAGCGAGCACCACCTACAGCAGCGTGAACCGTCGCACTACCTGTGTATGCAAACAGGTTAAGGAAATCTTTCCCTTTTGCCATTTCACCAAGACGACGACGCGTGATTTTATGATCAAGGAAAAGACCTGTATCAAGGTAGTCGTGAAGGTTTACGATCAACTTCACACCGTACTCATTTACCTCAAGCGTTTCTGAAACCTGACCCAGTTTTTGATACTGGCTGCGGCCTTTCTGTTTCTCACGAACTTTAAGTACGACTTTATTTGCTTCAACGCCAGTCACTTGAATCGTAGCGCGGATGATGTCAGTCAAACGACGTTTGGCTTTTTCTTCAGGGATATTCTTCGGCGCAGCATATTCTTGAATAACGATTTGGTCTCCATACATATCGATAGCAACGTTATATTCTGGAAGATCTGCATCGTAGATACGGTAGCAATCTAGCTCTTCTTTACGAGCCCACTTACCGATTTTGCCAATGTTCTTTTTAAGACGGTTTGAAAAGTCCGGTGCGATTTGTACGTTAGTATCCGCGCCTTTCACTTCTTCAGCACTACGCTCTGAAATGCTGTAGTTTTTCTGGTGACACGGTAACGCACCGTTATTCAGCTTGAACTGTTTGTCCGCACGCATGCGCAGACAACTAAGCAACTCATCAGAACTGGAGAAAATAGAGGCTTTGCAACCACCAAACTCAGACTTCAGCTGCCCACCGAATGCTGTGTATAGCGCAATCAAGCCTGGCTCAGTACCTAAACGTTCACCGTATGGCGGGTTTGAAACAATTACGCCATTTTCAAAGCCAGTCGGACGGGTAATCGTCGCTGCATCACCTTGAGCAAATTCAATCAGCTCTTCAACACCTGCTCTACGTGCGTTGTCTTGCGCCACTTTCAATACTTTAGGGTCGTTATCGAAGCCGAAAAACTTAGCGTCAACTTTTTTGACGCCACGGCGAGCCTGTACATTTGCTTCAGATTTTATCTCTGCCCATGTATCTGCTTCAAAATCTTCTAGTGACTCAAAACCCCATTGTTTTCGCTTAACGCCTGGTGCCATATTTGCCGCCATCATAGCGGCTTCGATAAGCAATGTACCTGAACCACACATTGGGTCGAGCAGTGGCTGGTGGCCATCCCAACCACAACGCATGATGATAGCCGCTGCTAGTGTTTCGCGCAGAGGTGCACGACCCGACTCTGGACGGTAACCACGTTGATGGAGTCCACTACCGACCATATCAACACCAAGCAGAGCTTTATCTTTGTGCAAACGAACATGAACGCGAATATCCGGGCGCTCTTTGCTGATGTTAGGACGTGGTAAGCCTTTCTTTTCAAAGCAGTCCACGATGCCATCTTTTACTTTCATCGCGCCGTATTGACTATTACGGATTTCGCGGTTTGTACCGTTAAAGTCGACAACGAAACGCTTTGAGCTGTGGAATTGGTTCACCCAGTTAATCGCAGATGTTGATAGGTACAAGTCCATATCATCATTACAGGTGAACTCGGATAAAACACGTACAAATCGAGACGCCAAGCGGCTCCACAAACAACAGCGATAAACTTGTTCGTTTGTCGCTTTAAATTTTACGCCTGCCTGTACTGGTTTCGCATTTTCGATGCCTAGTTTAGTCAGTTCTTCAACAAGCAAATTTTCCATGCCATTTGAAGTTACCGCGAGATATTGATTCATAGTGTTCTTTCGCTGATAAAAAATGGTTTCAATTATACCTGACTTTACGATCAATGCCTCGTTTTTAAAGGCATTTCCCTATCTATTAGAACAAAGACTCACCAGTTAAGTGATCTGAAACTTCCTACATTTTAAATCCGCCAAGAAATTCCTCTATCTAAACAGTAAACGCAAACCACGTAATCAAAGCGATAGTGAATACTTATTTACCATTATTTTGGTGTATACCAGTTGTAATTTGATGTTGTTATTTAATTACATTTAACGCTTAAAGAGGAATAAATAGGTAATTGTTAAGTGTTCGGTTGCTTAACTTTAGAGAAAGCTAAGATAAAAAAAGTGAGATAAAAGTGACCCGCTTCATGGTTCCATGCGCGATAAATGTACACTTGCAGAAGTGGGATGACAGAAGATAACGATATTAGGGGCAAAAAAAAAATCGACCTGAAAAGGTCGATTAAGGCAAACAAAGGAACGAAATAAAGAAATTAAATTGAATTAGCTGATCATGTTTAGCCAGCTATATTTAACCAACCATAGCCATAGGTGCCATAACAAACAAATGACTAGCGCAGGCCATACGGTCATGCATAACTTTAATTGGTTGTCCGAACGGTAGGGATTTATTTCCATCGAGAATGAACTCATCCTGCCCAACATAAAGGCACAGACTGGACGTTTCTCCTAGCTCCAGGACGATGAATACGCCTTCAGAATGTTGATTAGTCAGGAACACCATGTCCCCTTCTTCTGGCTCATACCCAGTAGATTGAGCGTCGAAAAACCAGCTCTTTGGTTGTACTGGTTTATGGAAGCGTTTTGCCGCTACACAGTACAGTGTCAATTCTGCCTGGCGGTATTGATTGATGTCGAGACAGCGAATACGTTCATTGAAAGTCTGGAACGCACTGGCATCATCTACAGTGAATTCATTATTTGAGAAGGCACAGTTAACTAACAGCTTTCGGGACAGATTGGTTTGGAAAATCATATCCTCCCCCAAGTCCAGCATTAAACAAGCCTTCTGCTCATCATAATACCAATTCCATTTGTCGCTGGGTTTAAGCATTATTCCGTTCTCTCTTGACTAGTTAAATCCGTGGTAAAGAGGTAAGACGCTTAATTACCTACTCATAATTCCCCCAATTCTACAAATCAACAGACAAAAAAAAAGAGGAAACAATATCCTCTTTTTTTGTAATAACTACTGAAAACTCAGCGATTTGTTAAGACGGCTTATAGATTTTTAACAATATCACGTACTAAACCTGGGCCGTGATAAATAAAGCCGGTGTAGACTTGAACTAATTGTGCACCGGCCATCATTTTCTCTTTCGCAGCTACGTAAGAGTCGATGCCACCAACGCCGATAACAGGAATTTTATCTCCAAGCTCATTGTGCAGCTTACGTACAACTTCTGTCGAACGGGACTGAACAGGACGGCCACTTAACCCACCCGCTTCATTCGCGTGTTTCATTCCTTCAACAACCGTACGATCCAAAGTCGTATTAGTTGCAATTACACCATCAATGTTGTTCTTAACCAAAGAATCACAAATCTGGACGATCTCATCATCACTCAGGTCTGGTGCAATCTTAAGAGCTAAAGGTACATACTTACCGTGTTTCTCAGCAAGCTCTGCCTGTTTCGCTTTTAACTCGGAAAGCAGTTCATCTAATGCTTCGCCATACTGGAGAGAGCGTAATCCCGGTGTATTTGGAGAAGAGATATTCACCGCGATATAACCTGCGTATTCATACACTTTTTCCATACAAATCAGGTAGTCTTCTGCCCCTTTCTCAATCGGCGTGTCTTTGTTTTTACCGATATTGATACCTAGCACACAGTCGAACTTTGCTTTCTTAACGTTTTCAACCAAGTTATCAACACCAAGGTTGTTAAAACCCATACGATTGATGATACCTTCAGCTTCTACCAGACGGAACAAACGTGGTTTATCATTTCCCGGTTGAGGACGCGGAGTTACAGTACCGACTTCAACGAAGCCAAAACCCATAGCATCAAACGCTTCGATACATTCACCATTTTTGTCCAAACCAGCCGCCAGACCTACAGGGTTACGGAATGTTATTCCCATGCACTCTACTGCGCGATTTGGTAGTTGTTGACGATAGAAAAGATCAAGAGGAGTGCCGTTAAAGCGTTGGAAGTTCTTAATTGCAAGATCATGTGCCTTTTCGGCATCAAGTTGGAAAAAGCCAGTTCTGGCTAGACGGTAAAGCATTGTGCCTCCGAAAGAAAAAAGCCCCGTGTAAACGGGTCAGTATTATTTACTTTTTTCAGTCGTAATTCAATCAAAATGCATGAATTAAGTAAAAACATATTTCTCGAAAATAAAAATCACATCATATCAATAAGTTAATCAAAAATATCAAACTCAAAAATCATAACAAATATCAATATAGCAATCGATTTCAGCGCATTTAAAATTTTTAGAATAATTACAGTGTAACGTCAAACTTCTAAAAATACAGCTGTCAGTTACAAAAAAGCCCCGTATTTCTACGGGGCTTTGCTTAAAAGACTAACTCTCCTACTCGCTTGGAGCGCAGTTCAAGCTGAGAAGAACCAGTTCACGAAGTGCTACTGAGAACTTAGCGAACTCATGGACAGAACCAACTTTAAATTCGTTCAGGATACTTTCCCAACGTTGTAATGAAGGCTCATTAGTTTCGATCCATTTATCGAGTGCTTCCATGACATCGAACTCTTCAGCAGCGCACGCACAACCTAGAACCTGAGCCGTTAGCTGACGTTGCTGCCAGTCTAAGTCTTCACGGAATGCTGCACGAGCCAAAGCTTGCCAGTTGTTATCTGCTGCTTGGTTGTTGATTTGCTTCAAGAACCAATGCAGTGATAAACGGTCACCAAGGTTAAAGTACAACTTAGATGCTTGCTCAACAGTTTTACCGGTTTCGCTCGCCACCGCAGAGATATCCAGTGCAGACTGAAGGCTAGATAGACGTGCAACTTTATGAGCAAGTGTCTCTTCTACGCCCTTCTCAATCCAAGCCAGCGCGACTTCGTTGTGCTCTTCTACTTCTGACTCAACAAGCATTTCATCCAATGTTTCGCTTACAACATTCACATCTTGTTTGTAAAGTTCGATCAGTTCACCCACTGTGTACTTACCACTACGATTACGTAGTAGCCAGCGCGCAATGCGGCGAAGAGCGCGACGAACGTAGAACATGATCTCGTACTGAGCTTCTGCTGTCGCAACGTTGTCTAATTCACGAGTCTGCTTCAGAACTGATTCCAGCTCAAAGATTTCACGAGCAGCACTGTACGCATTCGCGATATCAACAACACTTGCTCCAGTCTCTTCTTGCAGACGAGTAACAAAGTTACAGCCCATTTCGTTAACCATCTGGTTTGCCAAACCTGTTGCGATAATTTCAGCACGCAGCGGGTGATTCACCATTTGATCTTTGTAGTTACGGCGTAACTCGCTTGGGAAGTAAGCAACAAGCTGTTTAGCGTGGAACTCATCATTCGCAATTTCGTCATTAGCCAGCAACTGCTTCAGCACCATTTTACCGTAAGCAACAAGTACTGAAATCTCTGGGCGCGTAAGGCCTAAACCCTGCTTCTCACGTTCAAGAAGCGTTTCATCATCTGGAATGTATTCCAACGCACGATCCAAGTAACCTGCTTTTTCCATAGTATGGATAAAGCGAATCTGCTCTTTAACTACGCCAACACCTTGCTGTTCAGTTACCGAGATAGACTCTGATTGGCAGTACGCATCATCCAGTACGATTTCGCCAACTTCGTCTTCCATAGACTCTAGAATCTGGTTACGTTGCTTAACAGTGAGATCACCATTAGATACTAATCCGTTCAGGAAGATCTTAATGTTTACTTCGTTATCCGAACAGTCAACACCGCCTACGTTATCAACGAAGTCTGTATTTACGCGACCGCCAGTTAGTGCGTATTCGATTCGACCTTGTTGAGTCATACCCAAGTTACCGCCTTCACCAACGACCTTCGCTCTTAGATCACGACCATCGATACGCAAAACATCGTTCGCGCGGTCACCAACCTCAGTATGGGTCTCATGAGAAGCTTTAACGTAAGTACCGATACCACCATTCCACAGAAGATCCACTTTCATTTTTAGGATCATTTTAATCAGATCGTTTGGTGCTAAAGATGCCTTCTTAGTACCTAACATTTTCTGAATTTCTGGTGTTAGCTGGATCGATTTCGCGCGACGAGAGAAAATACCACCACCCTCAGAGATCAAGTCTTTGTTGTAATCTTCCCAGCTTGATCTTGGTAGATTAAATAAGCGGTTACGCTCTTCCCAGCTAGAAGCTGAATCCGGATTTGGATCAATGAAGATGTGCATGTGGTTAAACGCTGCCTGCAGACGAATATGCTTAGAAAGCAGCATGCCGTTACCAAATACATCCCCTGCCATGTCGCCAACACCGATAGCCGTAAAGTCGGTAGTTTGACAATCAACTCCCATTTCACGGAAGTGACGTTTTACTGACTCCCAGCCACCTTTCGCAGTGATACCCATCGCTTTGTGGTCATAACCATTAGAACCACCCGAAGCAAATGCGTCACCTAGCCAGAAGTTGTATTCGTCAGAGACTGAGTTAGCCAAATCTGAGAATGTTGCGGTACCTTTATCTGCTGCAACAACCAAGTATGGATCATCTTCATCGTGGCGCACGACACTTTGTGGAGGAACAACTTCGCCTTCAATGATATTGTCTGATACATCAAGCAATGCTCGAATGAAGCGTTTGTAACAACGTTGACCTTCAGCAAAGATTTCATCACGGTTGGTTAGTGATGGTTGACGTTTACAAACAAAACCACCTTTTGCACCTACAGGAACAATAACGGTGTTCTTAACTTGCTGTGCTTTAACCAGGCCAAGAATTTCAGTACGGAAGTCTTCTTGACGGTCAGACCAACGCAGACCACCACGAGCAACTTTACCACCGCGAAGGTGAACACCTTCAATATCCGGTGCGTAAACAAATATTTCAAATGCTGGAACAGGTTGTGGAATCTCAGGGATTTCGCTAGGCTTCATTTTCAACGACAACCAAGGCTTCGGCTGTTTATTTTCGCCTGTTTGGTAGTAGTTGGTACGTAGCGTCGCCATGATCATTTCCATGTAACGACGAATAATACGATCATCATCTAGACTTTCTACATGATCCAACTGCTCTGTCAGTTTCTTAATAAGATCGTTTTGACCTTTCTCACTGCCCTTGTGTTTAGGATCGAATCGTTTAGTAAACAGAGTTACCAGGCCAGTAGCCAAATCTGGGTAATGGCTTAGCGTATCTTCGATGTACTGTTGACTGAATGGGAAACCAACTTGACGCATGTAACGTGCGTAAGCACGAAGAACTGAAATTTCACGGCCTGTTAGAGATGCACCAAGAACAAGTCGGTTAAAACCATCGCTCTCTAGATCACCAGCCCAGATAGCCGCAAATGCTTGTTGGAATCGATCACGTGCTTCACGAAGATCAACCGTCTTTTCGCTCTTATGAAGCATCGAGAAATCTAGGATCCAGAATGTCTGGCCATTTGTCTTCTCGATCTCATATGGTGATTCACCGATCACTCGCAAGCCAAGGTTTTCTAGCATTGGCATTACGTCAGAAAGGTGGATCGGCTCATCGCGGTGGTACAGCTTTAGACGAACCGCTTTTGAATCCGCTGCCTCTTCTTGAGGACGGTAGAACAACATACCCAGTTTGTTGTCATCACTCAGCGCTTCTAAACGCTCGATATCTGCAACGGCAGAAGCTGGCATCATGTCTTCTTTGTATGAACGCGGGAATGCTCTCATGTACTCTTTTGAAAGTGGAAGACCCTTGCTTTCGCCGAAGTTAGCAATGATAGACTCTTTAAGTCTGTCGTCCCAAGAGGTGGAAACTTCCATTAAATTCTGCTCGATCTTTTTCACGTCTACGTCAATATTGTTGTTGTCTACACGTACAATGTAGTGAGTTCTAGCCAAAGGACTTTCTGAGAAGTAAGTAGTAAATTCAACTTCTTGCTCGCATCCAAAGTACTGCTTCAAAATACGTTGAGTGTGACGACGCAACTCAGTGTTGTAGCGCTCTTTAGTCACGTAGACCATACAGCTAAAGAAACGGCCGAATGGGTCTTTGCGCACGAAAAGACGAATCAAGTCACGATCCTGCATTTGAACTACACCCATACCTACTTCAAGCAACTCTTCTTCATTTGCTTGCAGCAGTTCATCACGTGGGTAGTTCTCTAGAATATTGTGCAGTGCTTTGTATGAGTAAGAACCGTGACGGTAACCACTAGCTACAAGAATACGATCTACTTTTTCACGGATCAGAGGAATGCTCTGTACTGCCTGGTTGTATACTGCCGATGTGTAAAGACCAGTGAAACGGTGTTCGCCAATCACTTTACCGTTTTCATCAAATTTCTTGATACCAATATAGTCAGTATAAGCCGGACGGTGAATACGACATGGTCGATTACCTTTTGTCATGATCAAAGCGTATGGTTTTTTCGCTTCTAGTCTTGCTGAATCTGACAGTTCCGCCAATTTAACGCTACGGACACGTTTATCATCAGCAAATAAGCCCAACCCTTTCTCTTCAACAGGTCTTAGCTCTGTATCACCATTATCTTCGTATAGGTCATACTCTTTGTAACCCATAAAGGTAAAGTTGTGCTCACCTAACCAGCGAAGGAACGCGATCGTTTCATCCATACGATCTTTTTGGATCGATACTCGATCTTTATTTTGCTCAAGCTCGTCAGTCACGACTTTTAGCTTATCGACCATTTGTTTCCAATCGCCGACAACCAAACGAGTATCAGATAAGATGTCTAATAATTCCGCTTTAAGCGCATGCATCTCTTCTTTACTCGTCAGGCGATCAACTTCGATATGAAACAGAGACTGAAGGACACCACCTTCACCGTTTACATCGATAACATGGCCTTTTTCATCTCTTTGTAGCTGAGTTGGATTATTCAGCATTAAGTGAGACACCAAGTCTAAGCGCGCTAACGCCATCTTGATTGAATCAACTAGGAATGGGCTATCTGGAACAACAATTTCTACGATTGTGTGAGTTGATTGCCAGCCTTGACGGCTAACAGTCGGGTTGAAGACTTGAACTGAAACTTCTTCTGGTTTCTTTTCGTTAATATGATGCCATAAACTGATAACAGCACCGTAGAGATCAGATTCGTTTCTCTGAATAAGGTCGTCATTAGAAATATTACTAAATAAGTGCTGAGCAAGTTTGGTTACAAGCGTCTGGTGAGAAAGCTCGAGTTTGTCTTGAATCAGTTGGTACACTTTTTCAAGCAGAACCGGCACTACATTTTCACGCGCGGTCATATTCACACTCCACAGGATAATTGTTGTTTTGTAGGGGGCTCAGTAACAGGTGGATATCCTGAAAACTAAGCATAGGTAATGCATACCGCCTATTGTAAAAGGATAATTACAAATGTTTAACAACTAATGGTGGTGGTTTTAGGTGAAATGTCCGATTCTGTGACTAAGATTCCTATTTAAACATCTAGAAATACCTTAGCTCACAGAGTTTCCAACTTGATAAACTTATTATTTTGGTCAGTTGTTAGCCGAAACTGCCCTCTCAGCCCCAATTGGCTAAGGAATGGTCTGAATTTAGCTGCAGGTAACTGTAACCTCAACCCGTTATGAGTAACGACTTGAACGGCGTTTGAAACACCAGAGTAATGTGACAAAAATGTTTGATATGAGATATTGAGGCTAAAATAGTAATGTTTCATGAGATAAACAACGTTAAAAATAAAGGGTGGCCTTTATCGCCACCCTATTGTTTTACAGATTATTCGTCTAGTGCCTTGGTCACTTTTTCAAACAAGTCTTTAGCCAAGTTATCCATCGCTTTAAGTTTTTCAAGTTCTGCACGAATTAGAGTTTGACGATCTTCATCGTACTTACGGAACTTAAGTAACGGATCGATCAGACGTGATGCCACTTGGGGGTTTGAATCATTCAGTTGGCGAAGAATTTCGCCTGCAAACTGATAACCAGAACCAGATTTATCGTGGAAACGAACTGGGTTTGCCGCTAAGAACGAACCAATCAAGCTACGTGTACGGTTCGGGTTCTTAATACTGAACGCTTCGTGAGACATGGTTGCTTTCACTTTTTCAAGTGCATCTGCTGAAGGGTTGCTACCTTGTAATGTAAACCACTTGTCCATTACCAAGCCGTCGTGTTTCCACTTGTCACTGTAATCAGCCATTAGTGATTCACGACATTCAAGTTGTGCACTGTTTGCCGCGCTCATTGCCGCAATCGTATCTGTCATATTATTTGCAGATGCGTATTGCGCTTTAACTAAATCATTACCCTTTTCGGTGTGCGCCAGGAATTGAAGGCATTGATTACGTAATGCACGCTTGCCAATCGAGTCGTGATCTACCGAGTACTCTGTTTGTTTTAACGTGTGGTAAGTCGCACTCAACTCATCTTCGAGCTCTTTGGAAAGTGACAGTGTAATTTCATTTAGTACTGTATCGACCGCATCAACGTCAATCTGCTGGTACCAACCTGTGATTTCATTCATCGAAGGTAATGTTAGCACTTGTGCGATAAACGCAGGCTCTAGGCTCTCATCCAATAATACACCACGGAATGCATCAATCAGTTCTTCTGAAAGTGTCACTTCCTTACCCGCTTGCACGTTGGTAACATTTTGACGGATATATTTCGCCAACAGCATTTGGCTGGCATCCCAACGAGCAAAATCGTTAGTCGCGTGTTTCATCAGGAAGACAAGCTCTTCGTCACTGTAATCGTATTCCAGTTTCACCGGAGCAGAGAACTCACGTAGTAATGATGGAACCGGTTTAACTTCTACATTCTCAAACACGTATGTTTGTTTGTCTTGTTTAATATCCAACACGTTGTGTACAGATTCACCATTAATAATCAATGGAATCACCTGACCTTGATCATCGTAAAGCTCGATATCAAACGGAATGTGCAGTGCTTGTTTATCGGATTGATCATGTGTCGCTTCAGTAAGCTGCTCTACTGTTAGCGCGTAAGTTTTCGCTTCTGCGTTGTACTCACTGTTCACTCGAAGTGTTGGCGTACCGGACTGGCTGTACCACAGGCGGAATTGTTTCAGATCGACGCCTGTCGCATCTTCCATAGCAGAGACAAAGTCTTCACATGTTGCCGCTGTTCCATCATGGCGTTCGAAGTAAAGCTTCATGCCTTTTTGGAAACCTTCCTCACCTAGTAAGGTATGGTACATGCGGATAACTTCACTACCTTTTTCATAAACAGTCAGCGTGTAGAAGTTATTCATCTCGATAACTTTATCTGGACGAATCGGGTGCGACATTGGACTTGAATCTTCAGCGAACTGAGGACCACGGATAATACGAACATTATCTATACGGTTAACTGCACGCGAACCTAAATCAGAAGAAAACTCCTGATCACGGAATACGGTTAAACCTTCTTTCAGGCTCAGTTGGAACCAATCACGACAAGTTACGCGGTTACCGGTCCAGTTATGGAAATATTCGTGGCCAATTACCGCTTCAATACCAAGGTAATCACGGTCCGTTGCAGTTTGGTCATTCGCTAGAACAAACTTAGAGTTAAAGATGTTCAGGCCTTTGTTTTCCATCGCTCCCATGTTGAAGAAATCAACAGCAACGATCATGTAAATATCTAGATCGTATTCCAGACCAAAGCGCTCTTCATCCCACTTCATTGAGTTGATCAGTGACGTCATTGCATGCGGTGCACGATCCAGATTGCCTTTATCAACAAAGATCTCTAGATCGACATTACGACCTGACATCGTAGTGAATTTGTCACGCTGTACGTCAAAATCACCAGCAACTAACGCAAACAAATAAGCTGGTTTTGGATGTGGGTCTTGCCATTGTACCCAGTGACGGCCATTTTCTGCTTCACCTTCTGCAATACGGTTACCATTGCTAAGCAAGTACGGGTAAGTTGCTTTATCAGCGATTACTTTTGTTGTGTATTTTGCTAATACATCCGGGCGATCCAGGTAGTAAGTAATGCGGCGGAAGCCTTCCGCTTCACACTGAGTACAGAATGCACCACCCGATTTGTACAGACCTTCAAGAGCTGTGTTCGCTTCAGGATCAATTTTAGTAACAATCTCAAGTTCAAATTCTGTAGGTAAATCAGAAAGCACTAAAGACGCATCTTTAACTTCATGGTGTGCCCAGTTTTCGCCGTTCACTTTGACAGAACGAAGCTCCAACCCTTCACCATCTAACTCTAATGTAGTGAGTTCATCTTTTTGAACTACTTTTGATACTGCAGTGACGATTGTATCGTTGTCAAATAGATCAAAAGTAAGATCGATTTCGGTAATAGTATGGGATGGCGCTTTATAATCTTTACGATATTTAGCTTGGGGAGCTTGGGACATGTCCATAAATCCTTGTATGTAGAAGAACAAAAAACCACTTCTCTAAGGACTAACACGCCGAAGTGGTATCAATATATAAGCTATTAGTAGGGGCTATGGTATCAGAATACAAGTCTTTCCAACAAAAAATAGAGCTAATAGTGCACCAGCTCTACTTTATTATTAACAATTGCACAACATTATGCCTCTAGCGGGCGTTACGTCATAGTTAAGTACTGATGAACATCATTGTTGTGTGACTCGATTTAAAACCGCATACATATCACCATTTGAGTCTTCTATCGTCAACTCGTTTTTATTGAGTTTATAGGTAGTACCGTGTTCACCATTTTCATACAGAAGTACGAGGTACTCATCCTCTGTGTAGAAAACACCTTGTTTAATCGATTCTTGTCCGGAGTCATTGGACACTCTGAACATAAACACAAAGTCAGGCTGAAGGATCAAGTCCATATGATTGACTTTACTTGCTTCTAATCCATCTCCTGAAACGTAAGAGCTTGACCAAATGCCTGCCAACGAATTAGACAAACCTTTCGTAAAAGTTACACCATTGAGATCGAGTGTGTTGTGGTTGTTCTGATACGCATAGATTTGTGGCTCGTCACTATTAAGGCCGAGAACGATGGTATCTTCATTGACGTTATACAACCCTTCCCAGTGATCAACCGAGTAGTCTTTCTTTTGAATATCAATGGAAAACGTATAGTCAGATCCTAGTGAGAGTTTAATGGCGCGGAAATTTTCCGTGGACTCTCCCGGGTTTGGATTCAACAGGTACCAATCCCCGATGAGGAACGGGGTGTCAAAGTGACTTAACTCTTCTTCTCTGTTGTTGTCTGCGCTAAACGCACTAAAGCAAAAAAAACTAAGCAAAATAAAGAACCATTTCATACCAGCATCCTTATCGTTTTCTTTTAGCTTAGGCTTTAGTCACCGTTTACGCGAAATATTTGACTTGAATCACGTAAATTGTTGAGCAAAAAAAGCACACATTTATCTCGAAATTTAGTTAAAACAGAGGCAAAAAAGACATAAAAAAAGAGCGAGTCTTCAGGACTCGCTCTTCTCGTATTAAGTTTCTAGTCGTTACGACTGATTCGTTGCTTTGAGCATATCAATCATAATTGAGACAGATTCATCAAGATATACATCTGGAGCTTCGTAGTCTTTAGGCACATCATCTAATGTCTTAAATGACTTTTTGCCCAGAGCAACCTGACGCTCATTAATGCGCTTGAGACGAAGTACATCTTCAGAATTTTGTTCATCTTTACGTACTTTTTCGTTAAGAGACAATAAGTTGTTATCTTTCTCTTTACGATATTTCTCAATATCTTCGTTGATGAATCGGAACTCCATTTCACCTGCGATACGCTTGTTATGAAGATCAGTAAGGGTCTTAACTAACGAGTCGTTACTCGGGTATAGCTCATAATTCGCTTTATCGATACTATCCCAAGGCAGCGCGTTATCCTCGACACTTTCACCAGTTTCCGAAGCTTCAATTGGCGTTGGATAAGCGATATCAGGCGCTACCCCACGATTCTGCGTACTTCCACCATCAATACGGTAAAACTTCTGAATCGTATATTGAACATAGCCAAGCTCGTTATCAAAAAGATCGTAGATATGGTTCAGTGATCGATGCTGCTGAACGGTGCCTTTACCAAAGGAGTTCTCACCAAGAATAATCGCGCGGTTGTAGTCCTGCATTGCGGCAGCGAAGATTTCCGATGCCGATGCACTATAGCGGTTAATCAACACCGTTAATGGGCCTTCATAACTGCTCTTTCCATCGGTATCGGCATTGACTTTGATGCGTCCATAACTATCGCGGACCTGAACTACTGGTCCTTCAGTAATGAAAAGACCAGTAAGTGCAGTGGCTTCTGTTAATGCACCACCACCGTTATTACGTAAGTCTACGATGACACCATCGACTTTCTTCGTTTTAAACTCAGCGAGTAATTTATCGGTATCTTTCGACAGACCAACATAGAAACTCGGCACTTCCAATACACCAATTTTCTTGCCGTCTTTTTCAATCACTTCCGATTTTACAGCTCGGTCTTCTAAACGAACCTTGTCTCGGACAATTGTGACAATGTAACTCTTAGCTCCAGCACCCTCTGGCAATATTTGCAGGTTAACCTTAGTCCCTTTCGGACCTTTGATTAGCTGCACAACATCGTCGAGACGCCAGCCAATGATGTCGACAATTTCTTCTCCATCTTGGCCAACACCAACAATGCGATCACCTTCACCAAGCTGCTTACTCTTAGATGCTGGGCCACCAGCAACTAATGAGCGAATCACCGTGTAATCATCGGTTAACTGCAGTACGGCGCCGATACCTTCCAATGAAAGATTCATTTCTGACTGGAACTGTTCTGCGTTACGAGGAGAAAGATAACTGGTATGAGGATCAACTTCTCTGGCGAAGGCATTCATATAAAGCTGGAATGCGTCTTCGTTATTGGTTTGAGTGATCCGCTTCATTGCATTGTTATAACGCTTCTCTAAAACTTCTTTTATTTCTGGCCACTCTTTGCCAGTCAGTTTTAAGTTTAACGCGTCATATTTAACACGTTTACGCCATAACTCATTAAGCTCAGCCTCATTTTTCGGCCATGCCTCCTCTGAACGATCAAGTTCAATCTCATCGTCATTATCAAACGTGATTTCTTTATCGAGCAGGGTTAAGGCGTAAGAAAAACGTGCAAAACGTTTTTGCATAGATAGGTTATAAACATCAAAAGCAATCTGGTTGTTACCAGCTTTAAGCTGATCATCAAGTTCGACTGACCATGATTTGAAGGAGTCGATATCCGCTTGAGTGAAAATATTTCGATTGTAATCAAGCATTTCTACATAGCGCTCAAAGATCGCTTTGGAGAAATTATCATCCAGACTGAAGTGCTTATAATGAGAGCGAGTAAATCGGGAGGTAACTCGTTTGCTGGCCGTTTCGTGCTGAACTTCAGGAGTAAGCACCGGCAAGTCATCTTTATGTAGTTTGGCTTCAAGAGCCTGAGCTGATGCTGCTAGCCATAAGCTAGCAGCAATCAGGGTCACTTTTGAACGGCAATTCATGCGTAGGAGTATCTCCCTTATGCGCGCAAGTGCTCCGCTTTTACAACCATTTGTAGGCCGTTAGCAAGTTGAACACGTACATCATCCTTATTGATTTCAACAATGGTCGCTGCCATGTTTCCTTTGCCCATGTTCACGTTAACTGCGTTACCTACTGTAATTTCATCAGCATTTAACGCGCGTGTTTCTACAGGCTGAGCTTGTTTTTGTGCTTTTGGTTTATTAGTACGACGAGGCTGTTGAGGCTTCTTAGCCGCAGGTTTTGCTTTTGCCTTGCCCTCTTCTCGAGCTTTGTGAGCTTGTTCTTTACGACGAGCCTGAACTTTCGCTTTGCTTTCTGCTAGCGTCGCTTTAGCGTGTTCTACGTGTTCTTCTTCCAGCTCACCACATGGGTTGCCATCGAGATCAACACGTACCGCACCTGGTTTTACACCGTGTAGGTAACGCCATGATGAAGTGTACTGTCTTAACGCTGCACGAAGCTGAGTTTTGCTTACTTTTTCGTCTTCATTTAGACGTTCCGCAAGATCTTGAAAAATACCAATTTTCAGAGGTTTTGCTTCACCTTCTAAAGTAAAGCACTTAGGGAAACATTCAGCAATATATGCAATAACTTCTTTGCTGTTTTTTAACTTTTCAGTCATGAGGTGTCCTGGTTTGAGCGGTTTTCCGCAGAGCATTAAGAAAAAATATTCTCGTATTATAGTGACATGCTAAGGAAAAACCACACTCATGGATGAATTTATGCGTTGTTCGCGTGTGAATTAAGCAGCTTTTCTACTTCAGACATAAAATGAGTCAGCCCTTCTTCATCTATTTCATTAAATCGGCCAATACTTGGGCTATCAATATCGAGTACACCTGCTACTTCACCATTAATTGAAAATGGAATCACAATCTCTGAATTACTTGCTGCATCACAAGCAATATGACCTTCAAACTCATGAACGTCATATACTCTTAGTGTGGTATTAGTTTTTGCTGCGGTACCACAAACACCACGTCCCATTGGGATACGTACACAAGCAGGCTTCCCTTGGAATGGACCAAGAACCAGTTCGTCACCTTTAGTTAGGTAAAAACCAGCCCAGTTAAGATCTTCTAGCTCCATAAACAGTAGCGAGCTCAGGTTTGCCAAGTTAGCAATAAAGTCTGGTTCTGATTCAATAAGTGCAGCGGCTTGTTTGGTTAGTCTTTGATATTGTTCTATGTTCATATTAACTTCCTAATTATTAATAACACTTCCATTCTTATGGGATAGCGCTAAAATGCTGACCTACTTTATAATAGGACTTATTCTCAATAACAATGATTCAGAAAGATGACACTATTAGCCGTTCTTGGTTGATAAAACAAGTAAAAAAGCACAAGTCCAAGCTGATTTTAGCCAACTTGATAGCTGTTTTAGCAACCTTGATTAGTGTTCCAATTCCTCTTCTTATGCCATTAATGGTGGATGAAGTCTTATTGGATCAACCGGCCTCAGGCCTAGCCGCAATGAATGCCGTGCTTCCAGAGACATGGCAGACTCCGATCGGCTATATTTTCTTCACACTTTTCTTGGTTGTACTCATGCGAGCAGTCAGCCAAGCACTTAACATTGTTCAGAGCCGACAATTCACTCTGGTATCGAAGACGATTACCTTCGATATGCGTAGTAGAATGATCGATAAGTTGGGTCGAATCAGCATCCGTCAATACGAAACTAAAGGTAGTGGTGGGATCAACGCACACCTTATTACTGACATCGAAACCATTGACCAATTTATCGGCTCAACACTTGCTAAATTTGTCATTAGTTTACTGACTGTGATAGGAACTGCAATTGTTCTACTTTGGCTTGACTGGCGTTTGGGTCTGTTTATTTTGCTGGTAAATCCTATCGTCCTCTATTTTTCACGTAAACTTGGCAGCAAAGTCAAAAACCTTAAACGTAGAGAGAACCACTCTTTTGAGGTTTTTCAAAACCGGTTGGTTGAGACGCTGGACGGTATCTATCAGCTACGTGCTGCAAATAAAGAGCGCGAGTTCTTAAGCCAGCTGAAAAGCAGCGCGAATCAGGTTCGTATCGATGCCGACAAATACGCTTGGCAATCTGAAGCGGTGGGACGTATTTCCTTCTTACTCTTTTTGACTGGCTTTGAACTTTTCCGTGCCGTCGCAATGCTGATGGTGCTATTCAGTGACCTGACTATTGGACAGATCTTTGCCGTATTCGGCTACCTTTGGTTTATGTTGTCTCCTGTTCAGGAATTACTTGGTATCCAGTTCTCTTGGTACAGTGCAAAAGCAGCCTTAAAACGAATTAATGATCTCCTACAGGTAGAAGAAGAACACAGGCCACCATCGAAAGTGAATCCTTTTACTGATGACAGAGAGGTGGACGTTAAAATAGAAAACGTTAATTTCTCTTACAACAATGAAAATAAGGTTCTGGATAACCTCTCATTGCATATTCCAGCGGGTAAAAAAGTCGCTCTGGTCGGTGCCAGTGGCGGTGGTAAATCTACGTTGATTCAACTCTTGATAGGTGTTTACCGTCAAAACTCAGGTAGCATACGTTTCAATGATGAGTTAACGGAAGATATCAGCTTCGATGTAATCCGAGATAAAATTGCCGTTGTTTTACAACAGCCTATACTATTCAACGATACCTTAAGGCATAATCTGACTCTCGGCGGCGATTTTGATGAGATTTCTTTATGGCGAGCGCTTGAAATCGCTCAGCTACAAGATGTTATCTCTCAGCTTAACCACGGGTTAGAAACACAGATTGGCCGCAATGGTATCCGATTGTCTGGCGGCCAACGCCAACGCCTCGCAATTGCGAGGATGGTATTGAGTAATCCTCAGTTTGTTATTTTGGATGAAGCGACGTCAGCGTTAGATACCGCTACAGAAGCGGCTTTGCATAAGGCCTTAACAGAATTCTTACGCGGGCGTACAACTTTAATCGTCGCACATAGACTGTCTGCGGTTAAACAAGCGGATTTAATCTACGTACTCGAAGATGGAAAAGTCACACAAACCGGAACTCATGGTGAGTTAGTTGAGCAGGAAGGCTTATATCAAACCTTGTATGGGGGCGTTCAGTCCCACGCTTAAATCGTTCCATGCAGAGAGGTCTTTATGACCTCTCTGTCTAAACACGCCATGAAGCCTAACCGGATACGTTTGTGCCAGGGTTGTGAGTTGCCTGTCGACATCATAGAATTACCCAAAGGCAGACATGCTTACTGCCCTCGTTGTGGAACGCAATTATATCGTAGTGGTCAGCACTCTCTGTCTGGCAATTTAGCTATCGCGATCACATGTCTTCTCCTTTTTATTCCCTCTCACTTTTTTAACTTCATCAGTATCCGGCTTTTTGGCGTCATGATTCCGGCGACCTTACCATCGGGCATGATTACTCTAATGGAAGAAGGCTTCGTTCTACTTTCATTGCTGATTCTGTTTTGCAGCTCTTTAGCGCCCCTCACCGTTTGTCTGTCTGTTGTGACAGCGCATCTGTCACTTTATAGACGCTGGTTTAATGGGCTGCGTGTGTCCCTCTGGCTTATACAACACCTTAAACATTGGGTCATGCTGGATGTGTTTCTGGTAAGCATTGCGGTCTCCTGTTTCAAACTTCAGGACTACTCGGATATTTTCGTTGGCCCAGGCTTAATCGGTCTCGCTTTACTGCAAATCTTCACAGTATTGCTCGTATCCCGAATCAGCGTTCGTCGATATTGGGAAATTTGGCAACCTGAGACAACCTATGATTTTGTACACAAAGATGTCCATTGCCATGAATGCCACCTGTCCCAACCGGAAAATGAAAGCTGCCAACGATGCGCGCACGAACTCTATCATCGTAAGCCCCACTCTATTCAGAAAACCTGGGCTTATCTGATTGCAGCAACGATAGCGATTTTCCCTGCGAATCTTATCCCTATCTCGATTTTAATTACTAACGGTCAGCGTCTGGAAGACACTATATTTTCCGGCGTTGCTTCTTTGGTTAACAGCGGTATGTACGGTATCGCCGCGATTATTTTTATCGCCAGTATTGTCGTACCTGTAATCAAAATTTTAGGCCTCGCCTACATCATGTTGTGTATCAAATTCAAACGTACCGTATTTAGGAGACAGCGAATGATGGTTTACTTCGCGGTAAAGTGGATCGGTAAATGGTCTGTAATGGACCTGTTTGTTATTTCTATCATGATGACCTTAATAGATCGTGGTCAGATACTTGATTTTACACCAGGGCTTGGCGCAGTAGCTTTCGGAATTGTCGTTGTGTTTACAATGCTTGCAGCAGACAGTATCGACCCTAGGCTTATCTGGGATGAAGTCCCAAAACAATCAGAAAAAGAGTCCATGAATGAGTGATCAGAATAGTTCTCAGACGTCATACGTGCCTGATATAAAGAAGAGCAAAGGCATATCTCCCCTATGGCTGCTTCCGGTTTTAACGCTGATTTTAGCCGGTTGGCTGGTGGCCAAATCTATTCATGACGCGGGTCAGCGAGTACAAATCTACTTTTCAGATGCTGCAGGCCTGGTAGCAGGACGAACTACCATCCGCTATCAGGGAATGGAAGTCGGTATGGTTCGCGACATCAATCTGACTGAGGATCTCGGCAGTATTTATGTAGATGCAGATATCTACCCTGAAGCGACCAAACTACTTAACGAAAAAACGCGTTTCTGGTTGGTGAAACCAACGGCGAGCCTCAGTGGCATTTCAGGCTTAGATGCGCTGGTTTCTGGTAACTATATTTCGATTCAGCCGGGCGACAGCACCGAACTAGAAACCGTTTTTCATGCTCTCGACACAGTACCTACCGATTTACGTGTAACCCAGGGTTTGAACATCAAGCTTAAAAGCCGTGATTTAGGCGGCGTATCCATTGGGTCACAAATTGTTTATAAAAAGATTCCGATTGGCGCAGTATACAGCTATCAACTGGATGAAGATGCCAAGTCGATAACGATCAATGCAAATATTCAAGAACAGTATCGTCACATTATTAACGACCGTAGCCGTTTCTGGAACGTGAGTGGATTTGGAGCAAGTATTGGTTTTAACGGTGTTGATGTTCATCTAGAAAGTATGAGTGCCCTACTGGGCGGCGCCATCGCAGTTGACTCACCGGACGATGGCGAGCCAGTTGAAGAAAATACCAAGTTCCGTTTATACAAAGACTTGAAAACGGCTGGTCGTGGTATCGCTGTTAAAATCGCCCTGCCAGACGACAACAACGTCAGTAGCGAAGGTGCTCCGATCATGTATCGAGGTATTGAAATTGGCCAGATAACTGATTTAAACCTTTCTGAAGGTCGTGAAGTCATTCTCGCTTCTGCCGCTATTCAGCCTGCTTTCAGTGACATGCTTACAACGGGGACACACTTTATTCTGGAGGAGGCAAAGGTGTCTCTTTCTGGGGTCAAAAACATCGCCAACCTGGTTCGGGGTAATTATCTCACGATCGCACCAGCAGAAGGTAAACGCTCTCGGCAGTTCACCGCCATTCGTAAAAATGTATTCGATCAACAACAACAAAAATCGATTGCAATTCGCCTTACTTCAGACAGTTCATTCGGATTAGATACAGGCACCAGTGTTCTATATAAAGGCATTGTTGTCGGCTCTATCATTAAAGTGGGATTAGTAGAGGAAGGTCAAAAGACGCAGCATGAAGTGTATATGGACGTTCTGATTGATCATCAATTCAAGCATCTTATTAAATCGAATAACCGATTCTACGTTACCGGCAGTGCTTCTGCTGAGTTAACCGAGACTGGATTGAGTATAACTGTACCACCTGCAAAGCAGCTGCTCACGGGATCGATAAGTTTCGTCAGTGCAGGTATTGCTAGTATCCAGAACGAGTACCAGCTATACCAGAGTGAATCATTGGCAGAGCTTGCACAGCACAATCGCAGAGGTTCAAAAACACTTACCTTATTTGCAGCTGAACTACCTCCGGTTTCAAAAGGTAGTCCTCTCCTTTACCGCAATCTTCCGGTCGGAAGCGTGGCGGATTTCCAACTGGTTGATGGTGGTGTGGTGATTAAGGTAACTATTGAAAATCGCTATGCGCACCTTTTAACGTCTCAGACAGTTTTCTGGAACCGTTCTGGTATAGAGATAGATGCGTCACTTGCAGGCGTAAGTGTTAAAACACACCCTCTTAAAACCATCATTCAAGGCGGCATTGCTTTTGACTCGGTGCCCGGCGTAGAGAATAAAATTGGTCAGCGCTGGAAGCTTTATGAAGATCAAAAAACAGCACGAAAATTTGGACGTGTTATTTCTCTGACGACAGATGGTACCCAAGAAGTTGTTAAAGGTATGCCTATCTCTTACCAAGGGGTACCAGTAGGTGAAGTAACACTTGTCGTACCGAACTTCAGACGTAACTTAGTCGAAATAACTGCACGTGTTTTACCAGAATACGTCACTGACATTGCAGTTGAAGGATCTCGCTTTTGGCTTACAGAGCCAGAAATTGGACTTAGTGGTGTAAAAAACCTGAGCGCTATAGTCTCCAAGTCCATCAGTGTTGAACCTGGTAAAGGAAAAGCAGCATTCGATTTTAAACTGGAGAAAGGCTTTGACCGCGTACACGGCGTAACCTTTACGCTGCAAAGTGAACAGCGTGGTTCTGTGCAGACCGGAACTCCGGTACTTTACCGGCAGATGGAAGTCGGTCAGGTTACTGATGTACGTTTAGGTGAGTTCGCCGACCGCATCGTAACGACAATAAAATTAAAGCCTGAATACGCCTATCTTGTCCGTCAAAACAGCGTTTTCTGGAACGTGTCTGGTGTCGATATCAACTTTGGCCTGACGGGGGCAAATATTAAAGCCGGTACTATTGATAGTATTGTCCGGGGTGGGATCGCTTTCTCAACACCAGAGCAATCACAGCTACCACCAGCGGCGAATAACGGGCAAACGTTCTTCCTCTACCCGCAAGCAGAGGAAAGTTGGGTACAGTGGCGCACACCTATTCCTAAGCCTTAAAGATTCTGAGTACAGAATAATCAAAGTCATCAAAAGAGCAGCAAGCGCTGCTCTTTTTTATTTCTCGCTCCCGGTGACTATTCGTTTCTGCGCTGCTTTCGTATATTATTTGCAGCAAATTTTGCAAACGAGACGTCACATTGCATCCAAATGTTTACATCCCAGACGCTTTTCTGGAAAAAATCCAAACCATCCTCCCTGCTCATCTGAACATGGACGACTTTATCTCTTCGTGTCAAAAGCCGTTGCGTAAAAGTATTCGTGTTAACACATTGAAGATCAGCGTTCCTGACTTCGTCCAGCGAGCAAATGAAAAAGGTTGGAAACTGTCGCCAGTGCCTTGGTGTGAAACAGGCTTTTGGATTGATGCTGATGAGTCCGTTGTTCCTCTTGGCAACACCGCAGAACACATGTCCGGCTTATTCTACATTCAGGAAGCAAGCTCAATGATGCCTGTCTCTGCCCTGTTTATGAATGATGAGTCTTACCACGCCGTGCTTGATACCGCTGCGGCTCCCGGTTCGAAGACGACACAAATAGCAGCACTCATGAATAACCAGGGTGTACTTGTTGCTAACGAATATGCAGCTAGCCGCGTAAAAGTGCTTCATGCGAACATCGAACGCTGCGGTGTACGCAATGCAGCCCTCAGTAATTTTGACGGCCGTGTGTTTGGTGGCTGGTTGCCTGAACAGTTCGACGCCGTATTGTTAGATGCCCCTTGCTCAGGTGAAGGGACAGTACGTAAAGATGAAGATGCAATGAAGAACTGGACACAAGCGTCAGTGTTAGAGATTGCAGACACACAAAAGGATCTGATTGAAAGTGCCTTTCACGCATTGAAACCAGAAGGCGTTTTGGTTTATTCCACCTGTACACTGAGCACAGAAGAAAACCAACAAGTGTGCCATCACTTAAAAGAAACGTTTGGTGATGCTGTTGAGTTCGAAAGTCTGGAACACTTGTTTGACAACGCCAAAGCGGCGCTCACAAAAGAAGGCTTTTTACATATCTTCCCGCAAGTATATGACTGCGAAGGCTTCTTTGTCGCACGTATTCGTAAACTCTCGACTGTAGAGGCTCCGAAAGTGAAAAAGCGCATGGGCAAGTTCCCGTTTGCTAAAGCCACCAAGAAAGAATCTACAGAAATTGCGAAACAGCTTACTAACGCACTCGACATTGCTCTTCCTGACAATAGCACCATTTGGCTACGTGATAATGATGTGTGGCTATTCCCTGACGCGTTGGAACCAATGATTGGCGAGCTGCGCTTCTCCAGAATGGGAATTAAAATCGCAGAAGCACACAAAAATGGTTACCGCTGGCAGCATCAGGTAGCAACTGCCTTAGCGACAGGCGAAGAAGGTCATGCTGTTGAGCTGACAACTGAGGAAGCCCGAGAGTGGTACATGGGGCGCGATGTTCGACCTCAGAACATTCCTGAAGGGATGAAAACCGGCAAAGGCGAAGTATTTGTGAAGTACGAAAACACAATCATAGGTTTAGGTAAATGGGTCAGTAACCGTATTAAAAACGGATTACCAAGAGAATTAGTCCGAGATAAAAACTTATTTTAATATTTTTGAAATACGGTAACTAAACGATAAATAAAAGAAAAGCCATCGTAAATACGGTGGCTTTTTTTATTGTCATCTGTAAAGCAGCCCAGGCCTCTAGCTATCCGAGAGGCGTGTACTAAACTAAGTGTAATAAGGGTGTACACTCATAATGCTTTCGTTTGTATACAACCGTACAAAAAGAGTTCAAAAAGATTTTAGCGTAGGCTCTAAGGAGCCATTTCCCCTAGGCCCAAAAAAAGGAAGCGTTTGGGCCATTTTTTTGTCTGTTACTATTTAGCTGATGACAACAGTGAAAACCCGATTACGCTAAGCGAATACCGTCTTTCTCAATAACAATCTTACCTTGTTTGTATAAGCCACCGATGGTTTTTTTATAGGTGCCTTTACTGGTACGAAATGCAGCAAAAATTGCTTCAGGAGAAGACTTGTCATTTAGCGGGAGGAAACCGCCCTTCTTCTCTAATTGGTCCAGAATTTTGCTGGACAGATCGTCCATCTTCGCCACGCCTACTTTCTGCAAAGCGAGATCAATTTTGCCATCTTCACGAATCTGCTTAATGAAGCCTTTCAGCGTCTTGCCGATAAACAACTTACCAAATACGTCAGATGGGAAAATCATTCCCCAGTGCTTACCGTTAACGATGGCTTTGTATCCCAACTGACTACGTTCAGCGATGATCAAATCAACTTGCTGGTTTACTTCATAATCTGCAGGTGTTTTGTCCAGCCACTTGTTGAACTTGGTCGTACCAACAATACGGCCTGATGCTTTATCTGAATACACATAAACTAAGATGGTTTGACCGGCAGAGAAACGCGTGCGCTGTTCACTGAACGGAACAAGCAAATCTTTTTCTTTAATGCCCCAGTTAACAAATGCACCAGTTTGGTTTACGCCTTCAATTTTCATCAGGCCCCATTCACCCACCTGGGCAATTGGTTTTTCAATGGTCGCAGCTAGTTGGCTTTCTGAATCGAAGTAGAGAAACACGTCTATTTTATCACCAATGTCTGTGCCCTCAGGAACATACTTGTTTGGCAGCAAAACAGAACCGTAATCATCGCCATCCAGAAATACGCCAAAATCAGCCTTCTTAATGACTTCTAAGCTGTTAATTTGACCAATTTTAATCATTGATTTTGTCTCTTTTTAAATTTACGTGGAATTATACCTAACTTGACATGAAAATCAGAGAGAAAAGCATGTCGGTCTGTTATGCTGTCATTTGCCCCATTCATTCTCTTAGCAATCTTGCACTTATATGGATAATTAGACTTTCAGGGGTAAGGATGCTTTAGCAAAGTCAGGAGTTTTTTTTTGGTCACCGTCGATAAACAGGACTCAATCACATTAAAAATTAACCATGCGCTGGCAAAAAGTAAAAGTGTCGACCTTGATGTTTACTTCTTTGTACCCGGTGAGCTTGGTTTAAATGCCGACATCATCAGTGAATCCGAATTTTATTACACTTCTATTACTCAACAACGCTCGTATTTTAGTACCGAGATACTTCTTCCGTTAGTACATAGTCGGCTGGCAAAACGCGGACTTCTCTCTAACCAACAGTACCGGGTTAGCTTGAGTTTATTTGCTTACCAATACGTCATAGCTCTGGACAAAGCAGTTGCGAGTCTCAATAAATTAGAGAAGGACTCCGTCACCGAAGATGAAGTCGATGAGGTGATTGAACTGGCGCTCGATATTTTAAAACGCCTACGACGTTCCATCCCTTACGAAGAGAACTTAAAACGCTACTACGTGAACATAGACAACTATTTATCGTGGTATACGGAGCAGAAATTCTTGTCACTCGTTGCCCATCTCCCGCGTGAGGGTGACTACAGTACGATTAAAAAACGGCTGGTTACCCTTTGTGAGAAAGAACAAGCTCACCGTAAGTTAAATAAATATAACTCTCCAAAAGTCGTTGAGGACGTGACACGCCTGTCTAACAAAATGCGACTATTGAGACGCCTTATCGAACACCCTGTGGTATTACGTGAGCAAACGGTCTCCATGGGTAAAAATATCAAACGTGCTATTAAAGGCATTGCGACTGGCTTAGTGATGGTTTTTGTAACATCCACAGTAATCCTCGCCCGTGACTACCTGGGTGAAATTTCTGCTTCCTTTATTATCGCTATGTCTTTCATCTACGCATTGCGCGAGATATTTAAAGATGACCTACGGGATGCAATGTGGCGCTGGATACGTAAAGGAAAACCCAAGTGGCGTAAGAAGTACATCGACCCGACGACCAAGAAAGTAGTCGGTGGAAAATTAGAGTGGCTCGATTACAGAACCCTGTCTAGCCTGCCAGATAAAATTCAGCAAATCCGAAAAAAGAGAGTTGTACAGCGAGAAGAGCAGATTCTTCATTATCACGAGAAAACCGAGATGGCCACGAGCATGTTTTTAAGTGGTTACGAACAAACCCGAGAAAGTTTATACATCAGTTTAAGACCTCTCATCAGACTAATGGATAAGAGTTCAAACCGCATATATAGATTAAATGAAGGCCAAGTTACCAGAGAGTCGGTTGAAAAACGCCATCTCATCAATGTGATCGTCAAAGAAGACAACCACACTGATGAACCAACATACTATCGTTGGAAAGTGGTATTAAACCGTTCGAAGATAGTCTCTATTGAGCAAATCGAGCTACGTTAACTCAATAACATCGGCTCGTTAGATTAAAAAATTCAAAGATTAAGCAGCCTTCTTCGTACGTTGTGCTGCTTTTTTAATGGAAAGCGTCAGATAAAACTCGGCCATTGGCTCGTCACCATGAAGGGTCGGACAAAGTGCTGTGATTTTTACATCACGGTTAATACGCTCGCCTGTCTCCATTGTGTGTGCAAGCATCTCATCGATCAGTTTACCGTCATGGCACACAAAGTGAACATCCGCTTCTGGTCGTTTAAGGAACTCAGCTTTTACACCTTTAAAGGCGAGTGAGATAGGCTCTCCCTGCTCTTGAGCTTTGCTCATCGCTAAAAAAGCACCAGCCACATCAGCACCTACAGCCAAAGCACCAAAGTACATACTGTTAAGATGATTCTTGGTTCTCTTACGTAGTGGGATTTTTACTTCAACATGTTGTTCATCAATGGCGATGATCTTCGGGCGACACAGCCAGATTAACGGAACTTTAGTGAAGCCGAATACTTTCAAGTACAGGTTTGCACGACGTACTGCAGATAACATTTTTGGTCTCCTTACCAACCTAACCCAGCCAGTGAATCAAACGCGCGTTTTAATGTCAAAGAGTTGTTAACAAAATAGAGATCTGAGTGTTAGTTTATCTCAAATACACAACACCACATGTGACAATGTAACGAAACACTAAGTTTCTTTATTCCAGCATATAACTTTGTTGATTTTCTTTACGTATTGGTTCGACTTAAGTACCTCACATTCAAAGAGAGCCGTTACCACGCCCCGTCAGGATTCTCTTAAGTTTAGTTCGACAGTTGAATGGTCAATTGTTGTGAAAAAGTAACATCTTCTATGCTGTTACAAACATTTTAGGATTTCTCAGCGAAGATTCCCGCGAAACGGTTTATTCCTGCCACTAATTCCGTTATCTTTACCCCTTCGCAATAGAGAATAAAGCTTTAAGATGCCTATAAAAACAGATGAATTGAGAACCCAGCCTTTGGGTCCTATGCCGACTCCAGCTGAGCTGAGTGGCATATATCCTATTACGGATGACGTTGCAGACCGTATCGCTCAATCTCGTCGTCAGATTGAAAACATTTTGGTGGGTAAAGACAATCGTCTTCTTGCCATTGTAGGTCCATGCTCTGTTCACGACACAGAAGCAGCAATTGATTACGCAAAACGCCTAAGCGAAATACAAGATAAGTACAAAGACGAATTGTTTATCGTAATGCGTACCTACTTTGAAAAGCCTCGTACGGTAGTCGGTTGGAAAGGCTTAATAACAGACCCTAACCTAGACGGCTCTTACGCATTAGAAGCAGGTCTTCATAAAGCGCGTAAACTGCTACTTGATATCAACAAGCTTGGCCTTGCTACAGCTACTGAGTTTCTTGATATGATCACTGGCCAATACATTGCGGATTTGATCACGTGGGGGGCGATCGGTGCTCGCACGACGGAATCTCAAATTCACCGTGAAATGGCATCTGCACTGTCTTGCCCAGTTGGCTTTAAAAACGGTACGAATGGTAATGTGAAAATCGCGATTGACGCAATCCGTGCTTCTCACGCATCACATTACTTCTACTCTCCGGATAAACATGGTCGCATGACTGTATATCGCACGAGCGGTAACCCATTCGGCCATATTATTTTACGTGGCGGTGAAAAAGGTCCAAACTTTGATGAAGCATCCATCAAGCAAGCTTGTGATGCACTAGCTGAGTTCGATCTGCCGCAACGTTTAGTTGTAGATTTCAGCCATGCTAACTGCCAAAAGCAGCACAGAAAACAGATCGATGTGGCTCGTGATATCTGCGACCAGATTAAATCTGGCAGCACTCGCATAGCGGGAATTATGGCAGAAAGCTTCATCGTAGAAGGTAATCAGCCAATGACTGATATCAATAACCTGACTTACGGTCAATCTATCACCGACCCATGTCTAAGTTGGGAAGATACTGTCACGATGCTAGATATGCTGGCAGACGCTGTAAAAACCAGTAAGTAACCTAAACTCGGGTTAAGTAATTTATAACAAGATAATCAAGGAATCCTCATGCCATCGTTTGATATTGTTTCAGAAATCGACACGGTTGAACTACGCAACGCCGTTGATAACGCTAACCGTGAACTGTCTACTCGTTTCGATTTCCGCAACGTTAATGCGAGCTTTGAGCTAGTGGAAGAAAACGTAAAAGTAGCTGCTGAAGGCGAGTTCCAGTTAAAGCAAATGCGTGACATCTTACGTGGCCACCTGGCAAAACGTAACATCGACGCAAACGCTATGGACGCACAAAAGCCAGAAGCAACCGGTAAGAACTGGCATCAAAACATTCAGTTCCGCCAAGGCATTGATACGCCAACTGCAAAAAAACTGGTTAAGCTGATCAAAGACGCAAAACTGAAAGTACAAGCCTCTATCCAAGGTGAGAAAGTGCGTGTAACAGGCAAAAAGCGCGATGATCTGCAAGCGACAATGGCTGCAATTCGCGAAGCGGAAATGGGCATACCTTTCCAATACAATAACTTCCGCGATTAATCTGCCTTTATCATTGATACGCAAGTATTGATGGGTAAACGGATAAAGCAAAACGCCGATGAGTGAGAGCTCATCGGCGTTTTTGTTCATATGCTTTAAACCCAATTAGATTACAAGGTCTTGTCCTTGCAGAAGAGCGAATTCACTGGTTCCCTGAGGAACAAGCACACAAACACGTAAATTATCCTGTTTCGCTTGAGATAGCATGTCTGATAACTCCGCCGCGTTGGAAAACGATTCTCGCTCTGCGTCTCTTCTTACCAGTTCCATAGCATCAGATTGACATCGAGTGGAGTGCAATACCAACTCAGCCTGCTGCATATAGCGTACGGCTTTAATAGGCAGCATCTCGATATCTTTCCCGACATAAATCCAGGTACAGCTGCCCTTTTCATCTAATGGATTCGCCATTGTGGCTTTATAGATGGTTTCCAGTTCTCGGTTGTCGCGCGCGTTTTCCACATCTGGGTTAGAGAAAAACAGTTCCCAAAATTTACGACGTAGATCGACACTTGGCAGGGCCTCTTTAATTGAATTTCGTTTGGAGTTTGCAAACTCTGCCACTAATTCCATGTTCTGCGGAAGAATCGTCTCAAGCTTCTCACGAATGTTACGAATTAAAACAGGAGAAGCACCACCACTCGAAATAGCAATCTGGATACGGCCGCGGTTAATCATTGAGGGCGTAATGAAATCACAATACGGCTTATCATCAACCACATTAACCAAAATGCCAAGCTCTTTGGCATCCTTATGAACCTGGTGATTCAGGTTTGGATTGTCTGTTGTCGCCCACACTTGAATGAAGTTTTTTGTGACAATGTCACTTGAATAAAAACGTTGGATCCAAGTCAGCTGATGCTCTTTCGCCAACTTGGAGAGATACTCGACTAAAGTCGGCGAGACAATCGTAACGTCAGCTCCTGCCTTCAACAAAGCCTCTACCTTACGGCTTGCGACTTCACCACCACCAACAACAAGTACCGGTTTATTTATTAAATCTAAGAACAGAGGAAAATATCGCATTTGAACCCGTGATTAATCTAATTAACTATTGAAACCATGCTACCAAAAATGGGGCAAGGTCTTCACCCCGTTTCAGTGTCACAAATAATTTTTGTTCGAATTTTGGACCAACATAACCTAGGTCAGCTAATGATAGTTTTAATAACGACGTTTTATTCTCTATTTCAACTATCTTTTTCGTCAATTATTCTGATGCACCAATTTGACCACACGTTGCACTATTTACAAACAATTAACATTTCGTCATTCTAAATCCTAAGGAATTACGTAAGTTCTCTCAAAATTCCATTTAAATTATATATTTGAGAATTCACAGATCCTTTCCTACGCTTATAAGTGTTTGATTACTCGATTACCGTTTATTCGAAAATCAAACATGTAGGATTAAACACCATAAAAAATTGGACACGTTGATTCAGGTCCGTCCTGACTTAACATGGATCATACAGGAAGGATACAAATGGCAAATAAACTAACAATTCTTGCTTCCGTCGTAGCGGCTTCTACTGCCATGATGGCAACATCCGCTCAAGCTGCAGACTCTACTTTGGACAAAGTAACAAAACAAGGTTTTCTTACTTGTGGTGTAAGTACCGGTCTACCTGGCTTCTCTAACCCTAACTCAAAAGGTGAATGGGAAGGCATCGACGTAGAATATTGCCAAGCAGTGGCTGCAGCCGTCCTTGGGGATAAAACGAAAGTTAAGTATGTACCTCTAACCGCAAAAGAACGTTTCACTGCACTTCAGTCTGGTGAAATTGATGTTCTTTCACGTAACACTACATGGACACTACACCGTGATACAGCACTTGGTCTTAACTTTGTAGGCGTAAACTACTACGACGGTCAAGGCTTCATGGTTAAAAAAGACCTGGGCATTTCAAGTGCTAAAGAGCTTGATGGCGCATCAGTTTGTGTTCAGTCAGGCACAACTACTGAGCTTAACCTAGCGGATTACTTCCGTAATAATGGCATGAGCTACAAGCCTGTTGTTTTTGATACAGCAGCTCAAACTTCTAAAGGTTTCGATTCTGGTCGCTGTGACGTTCTAACAACGGACCAATCTGGCCTTTACGCACTGCGCTTAAACCTTCAAGACCCTTCATCTGCGGTCGTTCTTCCTGAAATCGTCTCAAAAGAGCCTCTGGGCCCTGTTGTTCGCCAAGGTGATGATCAGTGGTTCAACATTGCTAAATGGACGCTTTCAGCGATGATTAACGCAGAAGAGTACGGCATCACTTCTAAAAATGCGGATGCGATGCTGAAGTCAGAAGATCCAAACGTTAAACGTATCCTTGGTGTTGATGGCCCTCAGGGTAAAGGCCTAGGTATCCGTGACGATTGGGGCTACCAAATCGTGAAACAAGTAGGTAACTACGGTGAAAGCTTTGACCGAACTGTCGGTAAAGGCTCGCCTCTGGACATTTCACGTGGCGTGAACGCGCTATGGAATGCTGGCGGCTTTATGTACGCTTCACCAATCCGATAGAAACGAAATAATAAGGGCGGTTTTGCCGCCCTTTTTCGTGACTATTAATCTGGATGAGTAAGGAACACTCATTAACTGGTGAAAGCTATTATTTGATCTGCTAATGGATTTGGCAGGCAACTGACGTTTGCTACGAACTAAAATTTCTAGTGAGCATAGTTTCTTATCCAGTACGTGTACTTGCTTATACAGAATGATATCTATAACTAAGGTTTGAGGTTATCGCTGTATGGAACCGACTAAAGACGCATCGCTAAGTACGATGTCCAAACCAAGCGGAAGTATAAGCCTGATATATAATCCTGCTTTTCGTTCTGCAATTTTTCAGATTATTGCTGTGGCGGCATTGGTATTTTTCTTTTATACCATCGTCAACAACGCTCTAAGTAACCTAGAAGCTCGTGGTATCGCAACGGGTTTTGGTTTTCTTAATCAGGAGGCAGGCTTTGGTATAGGGCTTACCCTGATAGATTATGATGAAACCTATACCTATGGCAGAACCTTCCTTGTTGGTCTGCTTAACACAGCACTTGTTTCAGTGTTAGGTATTATCCTGGCCACTGTAATCGGGTTTACAATGGGTGTTGCTCGTCTTTCTACAAACTGGCTGGTAAGTCGCTTAGCTGCTGTGTACATTGAGACATTTCGAAACATCCCCCTTCTTCTACAAATCTTCTTTTGGTATTTCGCTGTTCTTCAAGCGCTACCTTCAGCAAGACAAAGCTTAAGCCTTGGCGAAGCCATTTTCTTAAACGTTCGCGGTCTCTATTTCCCTGCACCTGTACTGGAAAACGGAAGCGGTATTGTTATCGCGGCGTTTATCATCGGACTTGTTGCCACTATATCTATCGCGATATGGGCTAAAAACAAACAACGTCTGACCGGTCAGCAAACTCCGATGGTACGAATTGCTCTCGGATTAATTGTAGGTTTACCTTTAGTTACTTATTTCCTTGCTGGTATGCCAATTTCTCTGGAATATCCTGCTTTGAAAGGATT
Source organism: Vibrio sp. B1FLJ16 (assembly GCF_905175385.1). Lineage (NCBI taxonomy): Bacteria > Pseudomonadati > Pseudomonadota > Gammaproteobacteria > Vibrionales > Vibrionaceae > Vibrio > Vibrio sp. B1FLJ16. The sequence goes on along the minus strand of NZ_HG992749.1, from coordinate 1,519,202 downwards.
TAACTTCAAAGGTGGTATCAGCATTATCCCTGAACTTGCAGCCTTGCTTATTGCGTTAAGTGTTTATACTGCATCTTTTATCGCCGAAATCGTGCGTTCTGGTATTAACGCGGTTAACCACGGACAAACCGAAGCAGCAATGTCATTAGGTTTACCACGGTCAAAAACGCTCAAACTTGTTGTTATTCCGCAAGCGCTTCGAATCATTATTCCTCCATTAACCAGTCAATATTTGAACTTAACCAAAAACTCGTCATTAGCAATGGCTATCGGCTATCCAGATCTCGTGTCTGTATTTGCGGGCACAACGCTTAACCAAACCGGACAAGCAATTGAGATCATCGCAATGACAATGGGTGTTTACTTAGCGTTAAGTTTGATTACTTCAGCATTAATGAACCTGTACAACCGTAAAGTCGCACTGGTGGAGAGATAATATGAGTACACATCAATTTCAGCCTGATCTCCCACCACCAGCTAATACTGTAGGTGCGGTAGGTTGGATGCGTAAAAACCTGTTTAATGGGCCAGTTAACTCGGTTGTGACCATTATTCTTGCTTACTTAGCGTTTACCGCACTCTGGAACATTATCGATTGGGCATTCATTAATGCGGATTGGGTCGGAGCAACACGAGATGACTGTAGCCGAGATGGCGCGTGCTGGGTGTTTATCAGTGTACGTTGGGAGCAGTTCATGTATGGCTTCTACCCAGAGTCTGAACTGTGGCGCCCTCGCCTGTTTTATATCTCACTCGCTATTTTTACTGTATTACTAGCTTACGAGAAAACACCTAAGCGTGTTTGGATTTGGCTATTTTTCGTCAATGTATATCCATTCATTATTGCTGCGCTTCTGTACGGCGGTGTATTTGGTCTGGAAGTCGTAGACACACATAAATGGGGTGGCTTACTTGTTACCTTGATTATTGCGCTTGTTGGTATTGTCGTGTCATTACCTATCGGTGTGCTCCTGGCACTAGGCCGACGTTCAGATATGCCAATTATCCGCAGCATGTGTACAGTTTACATCGAAGTATGGCGTGGCGTACCTCTTATCACTGTTCTGTTTATGGCATCTGTTATGCTTCCACTGTTTATGTCAGAAGGTTCAGAGACAGACAAGTTAGTCCGTGCACTAGTGGGCGTGGTGATGTTTGCCGCAGCTTATATGGCAGAGGTGATTCGTGGTGGTTTACAAGCGATTCCAAAAGGCCAGTACGAAGCCGCAGATGCACTTGGTTTAAGCTACTGGAAAAAGACTGGGTTAATTATTCTTCCTCAGGCTCTTAAGATCACAATTCCTTCTATTGTGAACACGTTTATCGGCCTGTTTAAAGACACAAGTCTGGTACTGATCATTGGTATGTTTGACGTACTGGGCATTGGGCAAGCAGCAAACACCGACCCTGAGTGGCTTGGTTTTGCTACGGAAAGTTATGTATTTGTCGCGTTAGTGTTTTGGGTATTCTGTTTCGGCATGTCGCGTTATTCGATATGGCTTGAGCACAGACTTCATACCGGTCACAAACGATAACTCATTAAGATCAAGGACGTATTATGACGCAACAACACTATATGATCCAACTAAAGGACATGAACAAATGGTACGGTGAGTTTCACGTACTGAAAAACATCAACCTAAACGTTAAGAAAGGCGAAAAAATCGTTATCTGTGGCCCGTCCGGCTCTGGTAAATCAACTATGATTCGCTGTATTAACCGTCTAGAAGAGCATCAGGCTGGCAATATTTTTGTGTCGGGTACAGAGCTTACCGAAGACCTGAAGAACATCGAGGCAGTTCGCCGTGAAGTAGGCATGTGTTTCCAGCACTTTAATCTCTTCCCTCACCTTACGGTATTGGAAAACTGCACCCTAGCTCCTATCTGGGTGAAGAAGATGCCAAAAGAAGAAGCAGAAGCGATTGCGATGAAATACTTAGAGCGCGTTAAGATCCCTGATCAAGCGGATAAGTACCCGGGTCAGTTGTCTGGTGGTCAGCAGCAGCGCGTTGCGATTGCCCGCTCTTTATGTATGAACCCGAAAGTGATGCTGTTTGACGAGCCAACATCGGCGCTTGACCCAGAAATGGTACGTGAAGTACTGGATGTTATGGTTGAGTTGGCAGAAGAAGGCATGACCATGCTGTGTGTAACACACGAAATGGGCTTCGCGAAAGAAGTGGCCGACCGAGTGATCTTTATGGATGCCGGTGAAATCATCGAAGAAAATAATCCGAAAGACTTCTTCGAGAACCCACAATCTGATCGTACCCAAAACTTCCTGGCGCAAATTCTACATCATTAATTTTCGCCGCTTTGGATAGAACTTAAAGCACTGATTTAAAGCGAATCAGTGCTTTTTTCGTTATATCAGTTCAACAACTAGGAGGAACCAGCATCACCTTTGTATCGCAGACATATTGTGTTACAAGTTCACACATACATAACGCCCTATTTCTATTATTATTTTGTCATAGACGCACATGGCTAGGGCTTGATTTTTTGAACTTTCAACCCCATAAATGTACGTATAAGAAAGTCTCTTATTGAGGAAAATTATGAACAGTCCAATGTTTACCCGCACTTCAACACAAGAAAGTGCTCTGCAAACCAACAAAGTATTGCGTAATACATATGCACTACTGTCTATGACACTTCTATGGTCAGCAGTTGTTGCTGGCGTATCGATGGCATTTAATCTACCACGTCCGGGTATCATCCTTATGTTGGTTGGTTTCTACGGCCTGCTTTTCCTAACAGAAAAGAACCGTAACAACAGCCTTGGTTTGGTATTCACCTTCCTGTTCACAGGTTTCCTGGGCTACACAATCGGTCCAATCCTAAACATGTACATCGGTGCAGGTATGGGTGATGTTGTACTGACCGCTTTGGGTGGTACGGCACTATCGTTTATGGCTGCTTCAGCATACGCACTAACAACTAAGCGTGATCTATCGATGATGGGTGGTTTGATGCTGTCACTGTTTGTTGTACTTGTAGTCGGTATGATTGCGAGCATCTTCATTCAGTCTACAATCCTGCACCTGGCTATGAGCAGCTTGTTCATCGTATTCTCAACGATGGCAATCCTGATGACGACTCAAGGCATCATCCGTGGCGGTGAAACTAACTACATCTCTGCAACGGTTACGCTATACGTATCAATCTACAACATCTTCATCAGCCTGCTAAGCATTCTAGGCATCATGAACGACGACTAATCAGTCTGATTGAACTGAAATTAGAAAGCCCGAAGGTTTATTCCTTCGGGCTTTTTTATTCTCGGTTTATTTTCACACCTGCTCTATTTCTAACTCGACAACTTCATCCGCTTGCGGATTTTGTCTGAAGCGCCTCACTAAAATAGTTTGCTCTCCCATCATAATTTTCTTGGCGATTCGATGCATACCATCAAAGACTCTATAATCGCTCGTCAAGATAACCGGATACGATAAATCAGCATTGTTAATTCGCTGACAGTGCATCGCAACTTCACGGCACGTAGGCAGCGGCCCATCTAAGTTAAACCACGTTACTTCATCAGGACCTTTGATTTGAGCGATAGGAATCTCTTCCACAGCTAAAGATTCAGATAACTGCCAGATTCTTTCGATAAACCACGTTGATTTTACATTGTCGTTTATTTCAACGTATTTTTGTCTAGACACAACTGACTCCCTGTCATTATTAGTTATTTAATTAAGGTAATTGGCAAAGAAGTTAAACACAACGTAGTAACTCTCTCTTTTATAATAAAAAGATCTAATTCTTGGACTTTATAGAGATACGAATAGAACTCAAAATTCACTTCCCAACATAATCATTCACTTTTGCTTGTATTCACCCCGAAAATTTTCTAACAAACTGAATGAAACTACAAAAATTTGAATACATCTGATTAATATGAATATCGACGAAATTTGTATGCTTTTACTTCACTTAGAACGGCTTATCGATTCTTTTGTTGAGAACATCCTCGCCTGTACGCTAATCTATAAACATCAAAGATTACTTAACGGATAGAAGGTTATGTTCGTTTACAACGGCAAAGAAATTGAAACCGACGCTCAAGGTTACTTGTTAGACCACACTCAATGGGAAGAAGGAATGATTGAACTTCTGGCCGAGGAAGAAGGTATCGAGCTAACCGATGCGCATTTAGAAGTGGTTCATTTCGTGCGAGATTTTTATGAAGAGTTCAACACTTCTCCGGCGGTGAGAATGCTCGTTAAAGCAATGGAAAAAGCGCACGGCCCGGAAAAAGGCAATAGCAAGTACCTGTTCAAGCTGTTCAAAAAAGGGCCGGCTAAACAAGCAACTAAACTGGCAGGACTACCAAAACCAGCTAAGTGTTTGTGAGTTTATAGAATCTTAAAGCCACGGTATGGTTTATAGGAAGCTCCTTCATGAGATACGCTATCCACTGTTGCCGTCCGTGGTCCCTCTTTAAGCCACTCAGAAAACTCATCAATTTGCGAATCTGTACCACAGGCAATTACTTCAACATCACCGTTACTTAAATTCTTAGCATAACCAGTTAAACCCAGTTTCAGCCCCTGATGTGAGGTTTGGTACCGAAAGCCTACGCCTTGAACCACTCCTGTAACTATAAATTTTTCACACTTTACGCTCATCGTTTATGCCGCTTCTCGTTAGTGGACGATAAATTCATTCCACTAAGAATAGTGGATTTTGGTTTGGTTATAATAATAACAAATGGTGATCCACCTGTATTTCCAATGAATATTGCTTTTACTAGCAACATCCCGGACAATACGCCCCTTTCAAAATTCAACAAGAGCTAAAGAAATGACAGCTGCTATCTATTTGGTTAAAGGTCGTGAGAAATCGGTTAAGCGTAAGCATCCTTGGATTTTCTCCCGAGGCATCAGTAAAGTTGAGGGCGAACCTGCACTTGGCGAAACGGTTGATGTATTCACTCACGACGGTAAATGGCTAGCAAAAGCGGCTTATTCACCAGAATCTCAGATCCGAGCTCGTATCTGGAGTTTTGAAAAAGAAGAAATCAACAAAGCGTTTTTCGTTAAGCGTTTAAAAGATGCACAACTTCTGCGCGAAGATGTGATTGAACGCGATGGATTAACAGGCTACCGCCTAATCGCAGCAGAGTCAGACGGCTTACCTGGTGTCACTATCGACCGCTACCAAAACTACTTTGTATGTCAGTTACTGAGTGCCGGAGCTGAATACAACAAACAAGCAATTGTCGATGCCCTTGTTGAATGCTTCCCGGATTGTAATGTTTATGAACGCTCTGATGTAGCAGTACGTAAGAAAGAAGGCCTGAAAGAAACGACTGGTGTTTTACACGGCGAAGAGCCACCAAAATCAGTCGTGATTGAAGAGAACGGTGTGAAGATCAGCGTTGATATCGTAGGTGGTCACAAGACCGGCTTTTATCTGGATCAACGTGACAGCCGTCAGCAAGCGATGAAATATGTGAAAGATAAAGAAGTCCTAAACTGCTTTTCTTACACAGGAGGCTTTGGTCTTTACGCACTAAAAGGTGGCGCGAAACGTGTTATCAATGCCGACGTTTCTCAGCCAGCCTTGGATACAGCAAAATACAATGCGGAACTGAATGAGTTTGATATCTCGAAGAAACGCGCTGTATTCTTAAATGCAGATGTGTTTAAGCTGCTCCGTGAGTACCGTGATCAAGGTACTAAGTTCGATGTTGTTATTATGGACCCACCTAAGTTTGCAGAAAGTAAGGCGCAGCTTAACGGTGCATGTCGCGGATACAAAGACATCAATATGCTGGCAATGCAAATTCTAAAGCCAGGCGGCACTTTGCTGACCTACTCTTGCTCAGGTTTAATGGATCAAGTGCTGTTCCAAAAGATCATCGCGGATGCTGCTATAGATGCAAATCGCAAAGTGAAGTTTGTTGAACGCTTCGAACAAGCAGCAGACCACCCAACAGATACCGCTTATCCTGAAGGTTTTTACCTGAAAGGTTTTGCCTGTAAAGTACTTTAATCTTTTCCATGCGGTGCTAATGCTGGACGACTGAGTCATTATTATCGCGATAAGATTGCTTACGTGAATGCTATTAAACGTAACCATAAGGAGCTTCGGCTCCTTTTCTTTTTACCACTGAAGCGAAACCGTATTATGCTTTAGGAATCGGCACTTTAGTGTTAATCTAGCCACGTCATAACAATGAGAGTTTTGAAATGAGCAAACTTACATCAGATATCCAGGCAAACCTTGAACTTTTCGTCGCGGAAACCAAAGAAAACCAGTTGGTTTGGGGTTTACGTAATGAAGAAGGTTGGCTGTCTTGTGATTCAACTGAATTCGAAAATAGTGAAGTGATGCCATTCTGGTCTTCTAAAGAAGATGCAGAAGCGCATAACGTTGAAGAGTGGGCTGATTTCAACGTCCTGGAAATTCCGTTGGATATCTTTGTAGAAGATTGGCTTCTTACTCTTGCTGAAGACGGTGTTCTTGTTGGAACAAACTGGAACGATCAGCTAGAAGGCAAAGAAATGGAGCCACAAGATCTAGCGAAGCTTTACGTAGACTAATCAATGAAACCTCAGCTTACACGCTGGGGTTTTTTAATCTTGCGTTTTGAGGTTTCACTTCAAAGATCGACAAGGTGCAAAGTTTTCCCTCTCCTTTTTTCGCTCCTTAGCTTCACTCAATGCAGAGCCTCATTAGATAATGAGAAATCTGTTTATAATAAAGTAACACTATTAAACGACAATATGCGAACGCTGTATCCCCTGCTCTCCTCTTTGCTTTTATGCAGTCACGTTTTTGCTGGTGGCACCCAAAATGTTGAACAAAGCCAAAACATCACTCAATGGCATGGCGTTTATCAATCCACTCTAAAAAGCAATCCCAAGTCTGCACTTAACATGCTTCAAAACCGCTACCACAGTGCAACATACGACGATGAAAAACTGTACGTGAGTGGTTTGATATATGAATACATGTCTAACATAAAGCAGCCTTACTACGGGAACAGTCAAGGTCGCAACACCCCATTCGCAAAGCTCGAATCAGAATATATCCTCGCGTTAAGTGAACGAAAGCAAGGCAGTTATGACGCTTCCGTTAAGAGCTTTACTGCTTTAAGAGAGCAGATGAAGCAAAACTCTAACATCGAGGGTGAAAGCCTGATGAATTATCAGCTTTGTTACACCCTGAATCAGCAAGGGCGTTACCACAAAGCGCACTTTTACTGTTCATCCTTAGAGCGACACCTGGAAGACAATCATCAAGATAACTTCCCGAAAGATCTCGCTTTACGTATCATTGCTAATAACTACAATTTTCGCGGAGACTATAAAAAATCTCTAAGCGTTTATCGCCGACTGCTGGCAAACATGCCTCATCAAAGTGATCCTTCTGGTGTCTATAATGACGTAGGCAACCTCCTGTCAGAGCTTGGCCAGTTCGAGCAATCAGAGCAATACCTCATTCAGGCCCTACTTGCTCGCCAGCAAGAAGGCACGCCAGTTCAGGTTGCGCAAGTCGAGCACAGCCTTTCAGCAATGTATTCAAAAAATAAAGATTTTGATAAAGCCATTACTCATTATCAAAATTCGTTAACGATTCTGGAGCAATTCGAATATCCGTATGGTCAGGGGCTGGTATACTTAGGCCTTTCGTCAGCGATGGTAGAATCCGGCCAACCAGAACAAGCAATAACGTATATTAATAAAGCCCTCTCTCTTGGTGAGCGCTATGAGAATAATCATCTTCAGGCCGAAGCGCATTTAGCGGCCGGCTTTGCTTACCTTAAAAACTCCGAGTCAGAAACCGCCATCGAGCATGGCACTTCTGCGCTGGCATTAGCCACCGAAAATGTAAGGCCGTTACTGCAAGCAAAGGCTCAATTACTCCTTTCTAATGCCCATCAGGCACAGGAAAATTACCAGGCAGCTTTACAGCATTATGAAGCTTATTCATCGCTCGAACTCGCTAATCGTGACGCTAATAACATCAAGGCGATGGAAGCATTGGATTTAACAAAAAATGAATATGAGTACGACCTTGAACAGACACGCCTGAACAACGAACGAAATCTAAAACAACGCGAGTTTGAAAAACTCACAGACCAACAGATCATCTACAATTTCGTTGTTTTATGTTTGCTTGTCTTACTAACACTGGCCATTATTTTACAGCGTCAGACACGGAAAAAAGCGCGTTTAGATAGTTTGACTTGTGCTCTGAACCGCTCCACCAGTATCGATACGATAAAAAATCAAACCACTAAAGCGTCAGATGATATGCGCTATGTGCTTGCATTGATTGATCTAGACAATTTTAAATCCATTAACGATACATACGGTCATCCCGCGGGAGACTCCGTTTTGGAACATGTTTGTCAGAAGATAAACGAGAAGTTACATAAGGGCGAGTTTATCGGACGTTTGAGTGGTGAGGAGTTCATCCTATTGCTGAAAAATGTCGACGTCATTGATGTACCATTCAGGATTCAAAGTCTACATAAAACCATCTCAGAGAAGCGGTTTACGACAGACAACAATGAAGAAGCGAGCGTGACAGCAAGCTTGGCCTATCTATCTACTTCACAGCCATTAACCAACTTTGATGAGCTGTATTCGATATTAGACCAAGCGTTGAGTAAGGCAAAGAAGCATGGGCAAAACATCATTATTGATGCCTACGATGAACCCGTAGACCTCAACACTGAGCAAAGCATTTACGTGGGTTAGGAATCTATGCTTCTGAGTTTTGTTTTTGAATCAACGACTGCATGACTGCCTCTTTATTGTTGAGGTAGTCATCTAAACCCGCTTTACGCAGATCGCACGAAGGACAATCACCGCAACCATCACCAATAATGCCGTTGTAGCAAGTCAGCGTGTTTTCGCGAACCAGTTGCAACGCATCATACTGGTCTGCAAGTGCCCAGGTTTCCGCTTTATTTAACCACATCAACGGGGTTTGAATCATTAACTGACGATCCATCCCTTTCACCAATGCGGTATTCATTGCTTTCACAAAATCATCGCGGCAATCAGGGTAACCACTAAAGTCAGTTTCACATACACCAGTGATCACCGACTCTGCTCCGATTTGGTAAGCGTAGATACCCGCGAGAGTTAAAAACAGGATATTGCGCCCCGGAACAAAAGAATTCGGTAATCCATTGTCCTGAAGTTCATGAGAGACAGGAATATCGTCACGGGTCAAAGAGCTGATAGCCAGTTCGTTTAACAGACCCACATCCATTACTTTATGCGCAGCAACGCCAAGATCTTTCGCCAGCTTTTGTGCCACTTCAATTTCCAGCTTATGGCGCTGACCATAATCAAAAGTAATAGCATGGACTTCATCAAACTCTTTTAGGGCTTGTACAAGACAGGTTGTTGAATCTTGTCCACCACTAAAAACAACGACGGCTTTTTTCATTTTTCTCTCCGGGCTTAAGCAATACTTAGGTATTTATGAGTTTGAATAGACAAGCGCCAGTTACGAGCAACACAGGTATCAATACACAATTGAGTCGCGCGTGGTTTCTGGCTAATAGGCTGTAAGGCGATGATCGTTTCAGGCGAAATTTCAGCAGAAGCTAACAGCTCATCAAGATGGTCAATATCTTTCTGCGTGCCAACCGGATGCTTAATCTCATTAGCTCTTTCTAAGGCACTTTTCAGAACCGGTAATTTACCTTTCATTGCCACTTTAGGTGACACTGTAACCCACGTTTGTTCTGAGGTCACAACTTCTGACGTACCACTGGTTTCTATCTGGCACTGACAGCCCATCTCTTCAAATACTTGCGCTAGCGGGCGTAAATCATAAATACACGGCTCACCACCAGTTATAACGATATGCTTCGCATTGAAACCTTGCTTCTTATATTGCTCTGCAATGTCTTCGGCTGATGCAACACACCACGTCGGAGAATCTTCCGTCTTAACCAGAATATCACCAATCGAACGTTGGTCTTGCTCCATCGCTTCCCATGTTTGCTTGGTATCACACCAGGAACATCCAACCGGACACACTTGAAGACGAACAAAGACCGCAGGAACGCCAGTGAAGATTCCTTCTCCCTGGATGGTTTCAAACATCTCATTTAGCTTATACAACGCAGAACTCACTTTACTCACAAAACTCTTACTTACAAAAACTGTTTACTTACGAAACTATTTTTACTACGAAACATAGAGGCGAAGACCTTAATGGAGAGGCGTGTTTAGGTCAATCCAAACCCCAAATTATTTGTTAAAATAGACCATTTTTCCGTTTTCCACTTTTGAAGGTAAGCAAAGATGTACAAATTGATCGCCCTAGACATGGACGGCACGTTGTTAAACAGCGACAAAGTAATCTCAGAAGAAAACAAACAAGCGATAGCTAAAGCTCGCGAATCAGGTGTCACCGTCGTTTTGGCATCAGGACGTCCACTAGAAGGTATGCAAGACAAACTGGACGAACTCAACATCAAGTCAGATAAAGACTTTGTCCTTTACTACAACGGCTCTATGGTTAAAAACGTGGGTACCAATGAAATCATCCACCAGCAAATCATTGATGGTAAATCAGCAAAATTAGTCGCTCGTAAGGCGAAGGAATTAGGTGCTTACGTACACGCGTTTAGTCAGATTCACGGCTTGATCACTACAGAACACAATCCGTATACGGACATCGAAGCAAACATTAACGGCCTCGAAATCACAGAGATGAACTTTGACTCGTTAGAAGACGACCATCCAATTATAAAAGCCATGATGGTTGCGGAGCCAAGTAAACTCACCGAAGTCATTGCCGCTCTGCCTTCTGAACTTCATGAAACCTTCACCGTGGTTCAAAGCGCTGCATTCTTCCTGGAGTTCCTCCACCCTTCCAGTAACAAAGGGGTTGGTGTTGCTGCGATTGCCGAGTACTTGGGCATTCAACCTCAAGAAGTGATTTGTATGGGAGATGCTGAAAACGATCACCATATGCTTGAGTACGCGGGGTTAAGTGTTGCGATGGAAAACGCAATGGATGAAACCAAGAAAATTGCCGACTACATTACCGAGAGCAACGACAATCACGGTGTCGCCCGAGCGATCGAGAAATTTGTTCTGAACGTTTAATCGTAAGGGGCTCAGACCTTTCGCGGTGAATATTAGCTTGAAAGATCAATGGCCCCTAACATTTAAGGTGCTCAGACCAGTCATCTTTACTTCGACCAACCTAGATACCGTATGGCCTCATAAAAAACATTAAGACAATCTAAAGAAAAAATAGTTCCATTATCGTCAAGGCGATTACGCATTTTTTTGATTTAACACCTATGCTTATTTTGACTACGTCAAAAGGAGTAATAGTCATGAAAAAACATGCAGTGGCCATGGCAATAATCGCGGTATTAAGCGCACCCTCAGCGCTCGCGGCAGTGAATTTAGATCAAGGTACTCAGGAGTTCGGCCTTCAAGGTAGCTTAGATCTTGATTATGTCGATGATTATCTATTCGTGCTCAATACTTCCTACGGGTATTTCATCTACGACAAATGGGAGATGGGCGGCGTGCTGGATATAAGCATGAGTGACAGTACTAAGCAATTCCAACTTGGTGGATTTACTGAATACAACTTTACTAACAGTAGTAACTGGGTTCCCTACGTAGGGGCAGCGATTCAACTCGCAAACCTCACTGGTGATGACGGTGACTATGATTTTGACTTTGAAGATGTGACAGCTATGAACGTCAAGCTTGCAGGTGGTGTGAAATACTTCATCAACCCACATGTGGCCATAAGTGCCGAGGTGAACTATAACATCGCCACAGACGATATTAATGTTACTAAAGACGGGGTTGAAGATAGCTTTACCCGCTTCATCTTCGGTACCCGTTTCTACTTCTGATCGCTTTATCCAAAGCACCAAATACAAACGCAAAGGCTTGAGCTATAAGCTTTCGTGACACGAAAAAAGAGCGCGTTGAGCGCTCTTTTATTATTTACAAAAGTAAAACTGTTTCTTTGAGTATCAACGGAATATGGTCTGATATTCGCCTGTGGTTTTGTTTATAACGTGCTGCTCTTGTAGCTGTTCGCTTTCTTCTTCGTCATCGTTCCAGTAGCCATCGTAATTGTTCACACAAGTTACAGAATCGCCACTGTCCCAAGTATCGGAAACGGATACTTTACCCACAGTCATATCATGTACTTTTAGGATGTCTGCGTATTTTTCGCCGAAAGCCATACAGAACTTTATCTGTTCACTTTTCTCTGCATCACGCCTGGCTTTCTCTTCGCGTTGCTTTTTTGCGTTCTCTTCACGCAATTTTTCTGCGCTTTGTTCACGCAATTTTGCTGCATGATCGCTGTTTTGCATTTCTTGCTCTACCACAGCTACTTCTTTAGTAAGATCTGTCAGAATTTCGGTCTTGTTATTACCACTAAACTTTTGATGCAAAAGCACATCTGACTTCACTGAATAAGCAATCGCGTAGCTGTCTTCTGAATGACCATCAAGGCTACAAGTCAGAATGCCATTTTGAAAATCTTCTGCGACTACTGGCAGTTCATTCCATACTAGTGAAGATAATGAAAGCGCGGGACGAAACTCATTATCCTGGGCAGTAACTCGTTGCCCAAGGGCTTTACATAGTTCCAGATGTGCGTCCGATAAAGCGGGATTAGTGTTAGGTGTAGCCATACACCCAGCAAGAGCGAACAACACAATCAAGGAGATAATTTTTTTCATATAATACTGTAACTACTGAGCGCTATTCGTTCACAATGAAATCGGTTCGAGTAAGGAAAATTCCTAAAAACAGGTATTTAACACTGAACTCTGCTACATCACAGAGGTAGTATTTCTACTCTATTCCACTCGGAAGCTAAAAGCCTACAGATGCTTAATAGAAATTACAAATTTAATTGCTATTAGTACATAGATTGAGCGCTGGTAATCCTGCTTCACTTCTCAGTTCTAGCGTTACGTTTTGTAAATAACAGTTTGATGACGTAACAAAGTCTTAGAAGTAACAAAGAATCAGTTCAACAGCATGATTGGAAATATTGGAAAGCGCTCTGTTCTCATAACAAGAACAGAGCTAAATGATTTGGATTAGGATTTTAACGTTCAATCTGAGGGGAATAAATCGAATATGCGGTTATCTGCCCAGCCACAATGGCAGAGAACATAAATAACGCAGAAAGCCCGATGCTTGGGATTGGCAAGATAGACTGCTCAAACACCGACTGGCTGGCGCTGATAAGTACGCGACTGCCCGGTACCAAAATAATAATGCCCTGAACGATGTAAATGGACCCTGTAAGCTCCATTTTTTTTGCAACCCAGGTACCATATAGCGTAATCAGAACAGTGGTAACCCAGGTGCCGGCAACCCAACCAGCATCGAAGCCCAGGTAAAACGGCCCCCACATTCCCAATGCAGCAACGGGTAAACCAAGCAGTATATCTTTTGGTCGGGCATTAAAAAGAATGCTCAGTGATATTGATATCAAGAAAAGACCAAATATATGTAAGGCCAGTGGGACTTCATTCTTGTATGTTGTCGCAAGCGCCTGTCCCCAAATCGCTTCACCGATGTTGAGGCCAATAACAATACCGACAAAGAGCTTCATCAACGTTAAAGCACTTTGTCCTAACAGGCTGGTTCCGGAAACTAAATCGTTAAATGCGAGACACTCCAGAGAGTTCGCAATCGATAAACCAGGAACGAATAGCACGATAGCGGCAATGCATAACGCCCAGACAGGGATTGGTAGCCCGGTACTTGCCAAAAACGCTACGATGATACCTGTAAGTAGTGCTGCGATAAATTCGACCGCAATAGAGCGACGGGAGTGGCAAACTCTCTGACATCCCCAAATTAACAGGCCGAGCATGGCGGAGATCATTACAGCTTCTAACGTACTGCCTACCAGCATCAAGTATGCTGGTGGAATGCCCATATTGGCCAAAGCAATCACCCAGCTAGGATAACCAACTGATTCGGGAACGGGCTCATGGCTTGGCTGATTAATCCGTATGATGGTATTCGCCAATAAGCTAAGGTTTATTGATGCGGGCTTTAAACGCTTCATCACCACCGCATTATTGTCATCAGGAAACTGATAGTTGATGCTAGTGGGTGTTGCCTGAATCATGACATCTACGCCGTGCTTGTTAGCATAAAATTGAGTGTACTTTTCAACTTTATAAGGAGCACATCCGCTACGGTGAAGAGTGTCGCCAATCTCAACGATTTTGTTGATTCGATACTGTGACGGCATGGGGTAAAAATGTGGTTGGATCAAAGTGGCGCAAAGGTATCAGAGAGTTCTGATAAAAACGAGAAACATCGTATTACAAAATCGCATCATGATCTAAAAGTGTGATGTATAGCCAAACACTTTCCCTGTGCTTGGTTCTGTCAGAGTGACCATTGTTTTGATACTCGATATGTATGTATTTATGCTGCGAAAACACAATTAATGGCAAGTCAGCTCGATTGTGTTTACCATGAAGCGATAACAAACACCTCTTTTTGGATCTCATGGACACGACAGGAATTACCAAACTTCAACAAACTCTGTTATTCAAAGTCGTTGCAAGCCTTAAAGTCAATGATGCTAAAGCTGGTAGCAGCCTCAATGAATCCTCTCTGGCGCAGCAATTTGAAGTGTCGAGAACCCCGGTTCGTGCGGTGCTCAAACACCTGTGCGCGCAAGGCATCACGAAGGCCGTTCCTTACAAAGGATTTGTATTGCAAGTCGACGCAGCAAAGATCAAAGGCACCGACCAAAACGCGAATCAGAAGTCGCGCGAAGAGCAATTATACCTGCAAGTGTTAATGGATTTGTTTTTTGACGAGCTGGAATGCTCCTTTTCTGAGAAAGATCTGCAACAACACTACGACGCCAGTCGCGGAGAAATACAGGCAGTTCTTAGGGTATTGGAGAACGATGGTATTTTGCGCCATAGCCCGGGATATAAGTGGCAGCTTGACGGTGTATTGAACACGCTCGATAGACATACAGAAAGTTACCGATGCCGGTTAGTTTTCGAGCCTGCGGGACTGCTCGAACCAAGCTGGTCTCTTGACCGTACAGCACTTGAACGTTGCCGAGAACGTCACAATCAGGCCATCGAAGAACCACATACCGTAACGGCCAATCAACTATTTAATTTAAGTGCAGAGTTTCACGAACTGCTTGCGGCTTGTTCAGGCAACCGTTTTTTCTTATCCATCATGCAGCAACATAATCGACTGCGTAAAGCGACCGACCTGGTCTCAATGCAGCTTCAGTCTTCTGTAGGTTCTTCCTGCCAGCGCCGGTTAGACATCATCGAGCTGCTGCTTACCGGAAACAACAAAGAGGCAGCTGATAAGCTCGTACAGTTACTGGAAAATGACGTTCGTGTGATGAAACGGACGTACAACGACGTGATGAACATACCTCTTTCAGAAAGGCAGAAACTGGTAAACAGTATTAGCGGGATAAATCGTTAACCCAGACACTTCTACCCTATTTTTCTCTTTTCAAAGAGAGCCTTATTATTAGTGGCTCTCTCATCCCTTCACCTGACTAATCCTTATTTTTAAATCTTCTCAACCTTCATTTCTAAAAAACGAAAACAAAAAAATACATTCCCATATTGTATTTTCACATCAAAAATACAATAATAATGATTCTCATTTAAATACAAGTGAGACGTGGTTAGAATCTACGTAGAGAAGCATCTGTCCAGAACTGATTAAAAAAACAGAACAAAAATCAGCAAATCGCTCAGGGGGTCAGTAGGCCCTCTTTTCAATTAACATAGAGAAGAAAATGAACATTAAAAAAGGACGTTTACAAATTTCCACAGTGGCTATGGCTGTTAGTGCAGTCTGCACTGTGTGCGTTGCTCAAGCACAAGAAACCATCACCGACGAAAAAATCGTTGTCGTCTCCAGTCGTACTCCCAAAGCAATTAGCGATATACCGGGAACAGTTTGGTATATCAGTTCCGAGCAAATCGAGCGGGAATATAGAGGCGGAAAATCGCTTGGTGAGATACTCGCATCAACCGTCCCTTCTTTAGATGTAAGTAGCGGCGCCCGAACCAATTACGGACAAAACCTGCGTGGACGTAAGATGCTCGTGATGATTGACGGTGTCTCTCTACAGTCATCTCGCCAAATCAGTCGTTACCTGGATTCGATTGACCCGTTTAACATTGATCGTATTGAAGTCCTGTCAGGAGCTACCTCTATATACGGTGCCGGCGCATCTGGTGGTGTGATTAACATCATCAGCAAAAAAGCTTTGAGCGAAGACTTAGAGTTTGAATCATTTGTTAGTGGCTCATCTGGCTTCAACTCAGGTGAAGATTTTGATTACAAACTTGCCCAGGCGCTTGCTGGCGGTAATGATAAACTTCAGGCTCGTGCGTCTGTCGTTTACAGCGAAACTCAAGGTTACTTCGATGCGAATGGTGATATCGCTACCCCAGATATTTCACAAGGTTCATTGCAGTTCAACCAAACTGTCGATTTTCTCACCACGGTTGGTATTACGCTTTCTGAGACAAAGCAGTGGAACCTTCTGGGGCAATACTACGACAGCCAACAAGACTCCCCTTACGGCCTCTATATTGAAGGCAGTGACTTCATCGATGTTCGTGAAGGTTTTGATTCAGACCGCGAGCACGGAACAGAACGCATCATGCTAAGCGCATCTTATATTGATGAGAAGTTCCTGGGGCACCAGTTGATTGCCGAAGCTTCATATCGTAAAGAAGATCAGACGTACACGCCCTACTATCAATCTTCTGGTCAGCAAATTACCGATGTCATTTCATTAAAAGCGGCTCTTGCCAAAAGTATACAACGCTTCAACATCGTTTATGGCATAGACGCATATCAAGACAAACTCGATAGCAACCAAGCGCTGTACGATTCTACCATCGCCAACAATTCCGGAAATCTAATCAATAAAACTTACGCCAAAGTCGGTCGGTATCCGGGCATTGAGGTCAGCTCAGTTGCTGGTTTTGTTCAAGCGGACTATGCAATCAGCGACGATTGGAATGTTGAAGGCGGATTTCGTTACCAATACATTGAGAACGAGATTGACGATTTCGTAGGTTACAGCCAACAGAAAAAGATAGCGGCAGGAAGTGGTACCTCTGCAGATGCTGTTCCGGGAGGTAAAACAGACTACAGTGTCGGACTGTTTAACTTAGGCACGATCTATCACTTAAATACAGACTCTCAAATCTGGGCCAACTTCTCTCAAGGTTTTGACCTTGCCGACCCAGCGAAATACTACGGACAAGGTAACTACACTTTAGTTGGCGACCACTGGCAGTTGAACGACAGTATCAACGTAAACAAGTCTAAAATGTCGGGGATCAAAACCGACAGTTTTGAACTTGGCTACCGTCTTGACACTGGTGAACTGAATATACAAACCGCTGCTTATTATTCACAATCTGATAAGTCGGTCACCTACAATAAAACAACATTGCTGATCAACGAAATAGACGATAAAAAGCGTACCTATGGGCTAGAGGCACAGGCCTCTTACTGGGTGGACGACAACATCCAGATCGGTGCATCTGGCCACTACGTTGTTTCTGAAGTGAAAGGTGATGATGGCTGGGAAGATTTCACTGCTGGTGAAGCCAGTACCTCAAAAGCAAACGCCTGGGCGGGTTGGTACGACACAAACCTGGCTTTAAAACTTCAAGGCCAAACCATGTTTGATTACGAAGATGATTCTGATAACAAACTTGATGGCTATACAGTATTTGACTTAGTGGGAAGTTATCAGCTTCCGGTTGGAAGTCTGGGATTTGGTATTCAAAACCTGTTTGATAAAGATTACACAACCATATGGGGCCAGCGCGCTGAAATTGTGTATTCCTCTCACTACGATGCCGCAGCCTATGACTATAAAGGCCGTGGTCGGACTTTTACTTTGAACTACCAAGTAAGCTACTAATTCTTTACAACTATAGATATAGCCTCGCGATTGCGGGGCTATCTTATGCCCTAAAAGTCCTATAAGTTTGCAAATACCCCCTGCCAGCACTATTCAATACCGCAACGATAACGGAAGTATCATTAACAATAAAAGCGCCATTAGACAACACAGTAGATAGTGTTATTTTCTAAATAACATCAGATCAACAGAACTCTGAAATACTAATGTCATACGTTACATATAGATTCTGCGGCAAGAATATGTGTTTTATTTCGCATTGTGAATCGGATATAAAACCTGGAAGGTCCGTATGGCAAGAAAACCACACCCTTTGGATAAAACAATCATTAAACTGATGCAAGAAAACAAAGGCTTAATAAAAAAAAGAAGCAGAAGCTCAGCTAAAAAAAGAAGTGTATCGACTGAGCTCAGATGAAATCCAGAAAGTGAAAACTTACACAGAGCATTTTGGCTTAAATTCTCAGAAGCAACTACTGAATGAAATTCTGGATCTGCGCCGTGAGGCCCTGATTTCTAAACTACACAAGTGCCAGATGATCTAAGTGATTCGATCCAGATAATAAAAAACCTCGCACTAGCCAAGCTATTACGCTTTTGTGTTGATTAATAGCTAGCCAGAAATGATCAAAGCCTCTAATATACTGGATGTACACTCAGTATGTTGGAGGCTTTCGTGAGACAAAAATCTGTCCAGAGCAAATCGCAACCAAGAGTTCCCCATGAGTCGCATGGTATCAACGTGAACTCATGTAGTAACCCTACCTGTCCAAACTTCAGCATTCCTGCCAGCAACATACGCTCTGACCCCAACTACCGAATCAGTGGGACTAAACGAAACGGTTCTTCTCTGCTTTGCAAGGCGTGCAATAGCTACATGACCATTAAAAGCAACCAAGCTATTCATGAGGAAGTAGAACGAGCTAGATATCTAACTGAGAGAAAACAAGTCATCAGACAAGATGGGGCTGCGTGTCACAACCTTTCGTGCGTGAATTTCGACAACAAGGTTTCAAGCTCGCCAGAGTCATACCAGCGCTTTGGGAAGACCTCAAAAGGTCATCAAAGATACCGATGTCGTGAGTGTCTAACGACATTTACTGCTGATTCGGATAAAAGAAGATCACACCCAGACAGTAAATCACACCTCAATACCACATTATTTCGGCTGATAGTCAACGACATGAGTATTAATCGAATGATGGAAATTACAGAACTCAGTGCTCCTACGATATATCGCAAGATCGATATGTTTTATGAACGCTGTATTAGCTTTACTCAAAGTAGAGAAGCACAATTAAGGCAGATGCCTTTAGGTTTCATGAGACTATCTACTGATAGACAAGAATACCGAGTTAATTGGACTGACAGGAAAGACAAAAAGAACGTTGTCATTAATGCTATAGGGACAGCAGACAAATCAAGCCGATATGTATTTGGGATGGATGTAAACTACGATCCTTCAGTAGTGCTTGATGATATTTTGACCGATGAGCAGTATGTAGTGGATCAGAACTTGAAGGACTATAATCGCCAAAATGCAAGGTTGTGGCTTCCATATGAGCACGCTCTTGGTAAGCAACTATCAAAGGAAGTTGAGAATAAGCGAAATGAACTGATTAAGTATTATTCCAGCGTACCGCTCCCAATAAGTGAAATCAGCTTGGGTTACTTCATAGAAGAGTTAGCCGAAGATTATGGTGTTGAAGCTCTAGACCAACTGACAGCAACAAACCTTCCGAACAAAGGTGCTCAAGTTCATTCTGAGTATACGATGTATGCTCATTTCATTCATTTAGAACGTTTGATAGGGCATGCCTCTGGACTTAGGTTCTATCTAGACCAAGAGCCAGCTATAGAGCGAGCTTGCAACATTGCTTTCTCGTCTCAAATTAAACGCAGAAACCTCCAGTCTCTGTACGTGAAAATTAATAAGCTACTGAACGTTGATCAGAGAAGGGTTTTAGTTAACACAACTCAAAAACTATTGCTGAAAATCCAAGAGGAACACGGTGTCGATGAGAGGGAAGCAAGTAAGATCGTTGCCCTCCATAGCTTGAAGGAGCCTGTCGCAAAAAGCGGAGAGCGTCAAACATGGTTTGAACTGCCTATACACAAGATTTATGAATGTGAGAAACATGTGTGCTTTCTCACTCCTACCGACAGGCTAACTGAAACAGATAAAGCGATGATATTGTTAGACGCATCACTCCATCCTATCGATAACTTTTTTCAGATTGTCAGGAGGCGTTTATCTGCACTTGAGAGACCCATTAGCACTAGCTCCAATGCTGGTCGAGTCTGGACAGGGAAAAGCCCATACAACCCAGAGATGATTGGCAAACAACTCCAAATTCTTCGTACTTTCTACAACTACTGTTATGTGAGTAAGCATGATAAAAAGACAGCAGCCCAGCGACTTGGATTAGCTAAAGGTTGTGTTGAGATTAGGAAGATTCTATATCCATAAACATCGTTATCATTGAAAGGAGAACTTATGCCATTGACCAAGTTTCAGGAATCGCTTCGAGTCTTAAGCGGTTTGAAAACAGTAATGGAAAACGATTTAAAAGTCATAAAACGGTATATGCGTGACGAAGATGTTAAGTGGTCTTTGAATAACAAGATGCTCATCGATATCTGCTCATTCATGGATGAATGGAAACGATTTAATAATTACGCAAAGGACGATCTAACCATTCGAGACACGATGAAAATAACAGCTCCTGCAATAAAAAGACTTAAAAGCTGGACTGGGATTCAAGGCTTCAGGAACACGGTGTTAGCTCACGGGTTTCGTGACGATAACGAGCAAGGAAAACCAACTTGTCTAGATAAACGATATTTTGATGCGGATGTCCCAAATACTTACGCAGAAGTGATGCTTCTATCTGAATACTGTGTTTATGTAATTTCTGCATTTATATGCCGACACAAAGACGACCATCAACTAGCAATCAGCGAACAACCTTCCAGAGAGAACAATGTGACTAAAGGCATTGAGACGCAGGAAGAGTTCAACAAAGATGTTGAAGAGCTTCAAAGACATATGTTTGAGCTTGACCCCTCCTTAAAAGCTCAATTTGGCATTGATTAAGACCAAAAAAACGAGATGGGTTAACCATCTCGTTTGGCTTCAACACAAAAGCGTAATAGCTTGCGCACTAGCGAGGTTTTTGTTTGAAAGGTGCACGTATCAAAACGCCCTACTCTACTTCCTGAACTTCCCTCTGCTGCCACTGATCTTGTGTGAGCCTGCGCACGGTCATAAAGCACAGCAACATCAGTAATGGGTAATGAAGTGCAGTAAAGATTAAAGACCACAAGCTGTCGGAAGATACGAGCGATGCGAAATACAAATACAGTTGATGAGCTAATACCAGCACCAGAGTAACGAAAATCATTTGCCTTGTGTTTATTTGTACTTGCGAGTTATCAAATGCCAGAACTAACACCGACGCAGTGATCAAAACCGCAAGCCAGCAAGCAAAAACCGGCAATGGCCAAATAACTGAAATAGCAACGGTAATCGCTGTCATAGCAAACCAAACACCTTTGGAAGTGAGCAGCTGATCAACATTTATCTCCGGATTCTCTTCTAGCCGTAAAACATGCCACGCGACCAAAATACCCAATAGCGCACCTAACAACATGTCCAAAATAAACGCTGAACCAAGGAAGAACTTGGACAGAATCACCATCACGGTGAGGAGAGCGGCTGCACCTGTTGTACTATTGAAACCAAAACTACCAGTTCTGTGAAACAGGAACATGAACACACAACTCCATACCGCGATTGGTAAGCTAGGGAAGCTGTAACCGAAACTATGTGTCAGCTCTACCATTGGTACATAGACATGCGGTCGAGGCAGCGAGAATCCCTGTTGTGCGACCAACGCCATAATTGATGTCGCAGAAATAGCGAAGAAGAGCCTGAAAATAAAGCGACTATCAAAGCGCATCAGAACGAACGGGAACAAAAACAGTAAAATGGTCGGTGCTATCAACTCAAGGGTCAAAGCTGCAAACTGGTGAACTGTCTGAAAACTGTGCTCTGAGATTGAGCCTACCCAACTTTGTAAGCCGGTCATCCACTCTAGTTCAAGCTGTCGGAATGATGGCGCAGAATCAATCAATTGATTCACATAGTGCACAGGTTGCAACGAGAGCTGATCAAAATAACCAACGATTACTGGCCACTCTTCTGGGTAGCGATATAAGGATGAAGGCAGCATTTTGGGTTGCAGCAACATTGCTGACGCCGTCTCTACACCATAATGAGGCGCAAACCATACAGGTAGTTCGTTGCCCCCCATCGCGTTAATCGTTGAAAAGGCAATAATTTCAGAGTCCGATACGCAATCGTAGAACACAGCCTTAAACATACGACCTAACTCTTTACCTACGGTAACAACCAGTCCTGTCTCTTCCCAAGTTTCTCGTTGGGCGGCAGCCTGAGGAGACTCACCTTCGCCTATTGAACCACCAGGAAGCGAGATTTTGTCTGTTAGTATTTCATGAACTAAAACGATTTTATCGTCTGCTCGCACAACACAAAGTGCGCCATATAACTCATCTTCCTCAGAAGTTGGTTCGGCGAAAGAAACTGTAGAAACCGCCAACATAACCGAACAGAGAATGAGGAAAAATAACTGTCTCAACACGAATAGTAACCTTTAATAATAGGAATAATGACCAAGATGAGGTCGCTGCTATTATTTTTTAAATTAGCGACGCTTGACCGGTACTTGGAGATAAAAATTAATGTAAGCCTGATGAGTCCCAGGCACGGAGTGCAACATCGTTCATAATGTGACAGCTGTATAAAATTATAGTCAGAAAAACTCAACCGCATTCTATGAAATCTCACTTTTGAAACAACGTATAAGTATGAGTTACAAAAACGAGGGGAACATTTTACTCCGCAACCTCGTCAGGTTTACTTACCAAAGGCTTCCTCAAACAATGAATGTGGTGGCCAAAACCTTGTTTTCCATAAAGTGATAGTGCTTGTTGATTAAAATCCCATACTTCTACAAACATCTGTTTGACACCGTACTGAACGAAAACAGATTCAATTTTATCTAGTAGCTTTTTTGCCACGCCTTGCTTTCTGAATTCTGGCAGCACATAAAGCTCATCGACGCTTCCCATCATCACAGGCTGACTAACTGTAGACGTCAGTTCACAGAAATGGCCAGATACAAATCCCACAATTTCTTCTTCAAGTTTTGCAACATAGACGAGGCATTCGGGATCATCAAGATAACGAGCAATGCTTTTCTCCTGCTCAATTTCTTCTGCTGTTTTAAACAGTTCTGGAGATTGAACATGATGCTCGTCGTGTAAATCGAACATCAGATCGTTGAGAGTTTCAAGATCATCAAAACATGCTGGTTTAATTAAAAATGCAGACATAAAAAAGGTTTACCAATAATTGAACCTTTGTAGTTTGTGGCGAAAGCGTAAGTATGGCAAGCGCATAGGAAGATTTAATATTTGATTGGTTATTCTGACTTCTTTTCGCTCTAGGGTCTGTTTATAAAAAACACCCCTGTATCTAATTGAGATACAGGGGTGGAACATAAAAATGTAGAGCAGATTATTGAATTAGCGGCGTAATACGCGCTCAATTTCGTTCAGGCTGGTTGGGTCGTCAATCGTCGATGGAACGGTGTATTTCTCACCATCCGCAATCTGACGAATCGTTCTGCGCAGGATTTTACCGGACCGTGTTTTCGGTAATCGGTCAACAACCAGTGCGTGCTTAAAGCAAGCGACTGCGCCTATCTCATTGCGAACTTTGCCAACCAGTTCACCTTCCAGATCCAACTCGTTTACTTTGACACCGTCTTTCAGTACAACAAAACCAAGTGGAAGCTGCCCTTTCAGGTCGTCATGGATACCAACAACCGCGCATTCTGCAATGGCAGGGTGACCACCGACAATTTCTTCCATCTCACCAGTAGATAAACGGTGGCCTGCGACGTTAATAACATCATCAATACGCCCCATGATGAACAGATAGCCATCTTCATCCAGATAACCGCCGTCACCAGATACATAGTAGCCAGGGAACTGGCTCAGGTAGCCCGTATCAAAGCGGTCATGATTACGCCATACGGTTGGTAAACAGCTTGGTGGAAGTGGACGTTTTAGCGCCACAAAACCTTGCTGATTGGCTTTAACAGGTTCACCGAGTTCATCGAGAATTTCTACCTGATAACCAGGAATCGGCTTGGTAGATGAGCCTGCTTTCACCGGCATCATTTCAATGCCTGTCGGGTTACCGGCAATCGCCCAACCTGTCTCTGTTTGCCACCAGTGATCGATAACAGGTTTATCTGTTTTGCTCTGTACCCATTCCAGCGTAGGAGGATCTAAACGCTCACCAGCCATAAAGATGGTTTTCAGGTTTGACAGATCATACTGCTTTAAGAACTCGCCTTCCGGGTCTTCTTTCTTAATAGCACGGAAAGCGGTCGGTGCTGAGAATAAAGCATCAACTTTGTACTCATCACACACACGCCAGAATGCGCCCGGATTTGGTGTTCTGACTGGCTTACCTTCAAACAGTATTGTGGTGCAACCATGAATCAATGGCGCGTAAACAATGTAAGAGTGGCCGACAACCCAACCAACATCAGACGCGGCCCAGAACACGCCGTCTTGTGGCATGTTGTAGATCGCACTCATAGAGTACTTCATCGCGACCGCATGGCCACCGTTATCACGTACCACCCCTTTCGGTTTACCCGTCGTGCCTGAGGTATAAAGGATATACAGTGGGTCTGTTGCTAATACAGGAACACAAGCATGAGGTAGCGCTTTGTTGTATTCCTGTTGCCAGTCCAAATCTCTTTCCTGATTTAACTCGGCTTCACATTCTGGGCGCTGGAAAACAAACACTTTCTCAGGTTTCCAACGGCTGTCCATGATGGCTTTGTCCACTAATGGTTTATACGGAATGATTTTACTGATTTCGATGCCACACGATGCCGTCATAATGACTTTTGGCTCAGCATCCTCAATACGTACCGCCAGCTCATTAGGCGCGAAACCACCAAACACAACTGAGTGAATCGCACCCAAACGTGCACAAGCAAGCATTGCCATTGCCGCTTCTGGGATCATCGGCATGTAAATGACGACTCGGTCGCCCTTTTCTACGCCTTGGCTAGACAGCATACCTGCAATTTTCGCTACGTTGTCACGCAGCTCACTGTAGGTGTAAGTCTGCTTGTTCCCGGTTACTGGTGAATCATAAATAAGGGCAGCGTTATCACCACGACCTTGCTCGCAATGATAGTCCAGTGCTAACCAAGCCGTGTTCATCACCCCATCTGGAAACCAACGCTCGATTCCATTCTCATCAGCTTTCAAGATGGTCTTAGGAGATTCGAACCAGTCGATATTCTCCGCTTGAGCGCGCCAAAAACTCTCCGGTTCATTTTTCGCCCATTGGTACTCTTTCTCGTATGAAGACATATTGCTTCCTCCAGTATGTCCTGATCTCGTTCTATTTAAAGACCGTTCCTTTTATTCAAAGACATCAGAGGGTACACGCACAAATCCCTCCATTAGTATTCTCGCACTTCGGCTCATGATGGCTTTTTGTACCACCCAGCCTTGTTCGGTTTGCTTCGCTTTTGCACCGACTTTTAGCGTCCCTGACGGATGACCAAAAGTCACTGACTCTTTTTCGCCGCCACCAGCAGCCAGATTGACTAATGTTCCCGGAACACAGGCCGCCGAAGCAATCGCAACGGCTGCCGTTCCCATCATCGCATGATGAAGTTTGCCCATCGATAACGCACGTACCAGCACATCAATTTCCGACTCATTTACCGCTTTGCCGCTTGAGGACTGGTAACTTTTTGACTTGGATACAAACGCGATTTTTGGTGTGTGCTGGCGAGTCTGAGCTTCTTCAAGTTCAGAAATCAGACCCATTTTTAACGCGCCATGCGCACGAATCGATTCAAACATCGCTAATGCTACATCATCATTGTTGATGTCATCTTGCAGTTCCGTGCCCTGATAGCCAATAGACTCAGCATCAATGAAAATGGTTGGAATACCTGCGTTGATAAAGGTAGCGTTAAACGTACCCACATCTGGCACCACCAAATCATCGACCAAGTTGCCAGTTGGGAACATGCTGCCTTCCCCATCTGCCGGGTCAACAAAGTCCACTTGAATCTCAGCGGCCGGGAAAGTCACACCATCAAGTTCAAATTCTCCCGTCTCTTGCACGAATCCGTTAACAATCGGCACATGAACCAAAATAGTTTTGCTGATGTTCACCTGCCAGACACGTACAGTCACAATTCCATTTTCTGGAATACGATCTTGCGGGATCAGGCCAGCATGGATAGCAAAAGGCCCAATTGCGGCAGACAAGTTACCGCAGTTCCCACTCCAATCCACAAATGGCTTATCAATGGATACTTGTCCGAACAAGTAGTCAACATCGTGATCGTCTTGGCTGCTGCGAGAAACGATCACCGTTTTACTGGTACTAGAAGTGGCGCCGCCCATACCGTCTATTTGTTTAGCGTAAGGATCTGGGCTGCCGATAACACGCAACAACAGCTTGTCACGCGCTTCACCTGCCACTTGAGCCTCTGATGGCAAATCTTCAAGGTTGAAAAAGACACCTTTACTCGTGCCGCCACGCATGTACGTCGCAGGCACTTTGATTTGGCTAGGAGTACTGTTTTCCATAATTACTCCTTATTGCGCTAGGAAATCTTGCGCGAAACGCTGCAGTACACCACCTGCGTTATACACGTGCACTTCGTCAGCGGTATCTAAGCGACAAGTAACCGGAACGTCGACTTTCTCACCGTTGCTACGTGTAATAACCAAGGCTAAATCTGCACCCGGCTTGATTTCACCAACCACGTCATACAGTTCAGTACCATCCAGTTCTAATGTATTGCGGTTAACACCCGGCTTAAATTGCAGTGGCAGCACGCCCATGCCAACCAAGTTGGTACGGTGAATACGCTCAAAGCCTTCTGCAACGATAGCTTCTACACCAGCCAATCGAACGCCTTTTGCCGCCCAGTCACGAGATGAACCCTGACCATAATCAGCACCAGCTACTACAATCAGTGGCTGTTTGCGGTTCATGTAGGTCTCAATCGCTTCCCACATGCGTACAACCTGACCTTCTGGTTCGATTCGCGCCAGAGAACCCTGAACGACTTCACCGTTCTCTTTCACCATTTCGTTAAATAGTTTCGGGTTAGCAAAGGTCGCTCGTTGTGCCGTTAAGTGGTCACCACGATGCGTTGCGTAAGAGTTGAAGTCCTCTTCCGGTACACCCATTTTGGCAAGGTATTCACCCGCCGCGCTGCTCGCCATAATCGCATTCGATGGTGATAAGTGGTCGGTGGTGATGTTGTCACCAAGAACCGCTAATGGGCGCATACCAGACAGGGTTCTGTCACCTGCAAGCGCACCTTCCCAGTATGGAGGACGACGAATGTAGGTACTCATCGGACGCCAATCGTAAAGAGGGTTGGCGCTTTTTTCTGCGTCATCGAGCTTAAACATCTGGATATAAACTTGGTTGAACTGCTCTGGTTTAACGTGTTTGCCTACAACGGCATCAATCTCTTCATCGCTTGGCCACAAATCATTTAGGTAAATTGGTTTACCGTTTTGGTCAGTACCCAATGCATCGCGCTCGATATCAAAACGAATCGTACCCGCTAGCGCATAAGCCACAACTAACGGTGGAGACGCTAAAAAGGCTTGTTTCGCATAAGGATGGATTCGGCCATCAAAGTTACGGTTACCAGACAGAACGGCTGTCGCGTACAAATCGCGGTCAATGATTTCTTGCTGGATTTTTGGATCCAACGCACCACTCATACCGTTACAAGTGGTACATGCGTAACCGACGATACCAAAGCCAAGCTTTTCTAACTCTGGTAATAAGCCCGCTTCTTCCAGGTAAAGACGCGCAACCTTAGAACCCGGAGCAAAAGACGATTTCACCCAAGGTTTACGTACAAGGCCGAGCTCATTGGCTTTCTTCGCGACAAGGCCTGCAGCAACCACGTTCCTTGGGTTACTGGTGTTTGTACATGATGTGATAGCAGCAATGATCACCGCGCCATCTGGCAACTCGCCGTCTTTCTCCTCCCAAGCACCAGAAATACCACGTTGTGCCAATTCAGAAGTTGGCAAACGGCGGTGCGGGTTTGAAGGACCTGCCATGTTACGGCTGACTGATGACAAATCGAACTCAAGTACACGCTCGTAAACCGCTGTATCAAGATCGTCTGCCCAAAGGCCGGTTTGTTTTGCGTATTTCTCAACTAAGTCAACTTGCTGTTCGTCACGACCAGTAAGTTTCAGGTAGTTGATGGTCTGCTCATCGATGTAGAACATACCCGCGGTTGCACCGTATTCTGGCGTCATATTGGAGATGGTTGCACGGTCACCAATTGTTAGGTCGCGAGCACCTTCACCAAAGAATTCAAGATATGAAGAAACAACACGTTCATTACGTAAGAACTCGGTAATCGCCAGAACAATATCCGTTGCAGTAATACCCGGCTGACGTTTACCCGTTAACTTAACACCCACGATGTCTGGTAGGCGCATCATTGACGGGCGGCCAAGCATTACTGTTTCAGCTTCCAGACCTCCAACCCCAATCGCAATAACACCAAGTGCATCAACATGAGGCGTATGACTATCGGTACCAACGCAAGTATCTGGGTAAGCAATGCCCTGCTTCGCCTGTACAACCGGAGACATTTTCTCTAGGTTGATTTGGTGCATGATGCCGTTACCCGCAGGAATCACGCTGACGTTTTCAAAAGCCGTTTTACACCACTCTATAAAGTGGAATCGGTCTTCGTTGCGGCGCTCTTCAATCGCACGGTTTTTCTCGAATGCGTCTGGATCAAAACCTGCGTGTTCTACCGCAAGCGAGTGGTCAACGATAAGCTGGGTTTCAACCACTGGATTCACTTTAGACGGGTCACCGCCCTGATCGGCAATCGCATCACGTAAACCGGCTAAGTCAACAAGAGCTGTCTGACCTAGAATGTCATGACAAACAACACGTGCTGGATACCATGGAAAATCAAGATCACGTTTGCGTTCGATGAGCTGCTTCAAGCTGTCTGTTAATACGCTAGGGTCGCAGCGGCGTACGAGCTGTTCGGCAAGAACGCGAGAGGTATACGGGAGCGTTTCATAGGCTCCAGGAGAGATAGAGTTTACGGCTTCGCGGGCATCAAAGTAATCAAGTTGAGTCCCCGGAAGCGACTTACGGAATTGGGTATTAATATTTGTGCTCATGGTTTGCTTCCATTCAATCTGTACATCTTGGCCTTCTCCCCATCACTCTAGAAACGCTACTCTAGCAAAGCAGTTTGGAGAACTTGATTGGAGAACTTATTGAGATGTAGTCGCTCTAGTAATGTTTGTGACGAGAAGTACTCCTTCCCCTATGAGGAGAGAATCACATAGAGGAAGGAGTTACGCGCTAGCGTTTTTCGATAGGTACCCATTCTTGATGGTCTGGACCTGTGTAGTCCGCGCTTGGACGAATAATGCGGTTATTTGCGCGTTGTTCATACACGTGTGCAGCCCAACCTGTTAAACGGCTCATCACGAAAATCGGTGTGAACAGTTTGGTCGGAATGTCCATGAAGTGGTACGCCGATGCATGGAAGAAGTCAGCATTACAGAACAAGCCTTTCTCACGCTTCATGACCGATTCCACACGCTCTGATACTGCGTATAAGTGCGTGTCACCGACTTGCTTAGATAGCTCTTCAGACCAACGCTTGATCAAAGCATTACGTGGGTCACTTTCACGGTAAATCGCATGACCAAAGCCCATGATCTTGTCTTTATTAGCCAGCATTTGCATGATGTTAGCTTCTGCTTCATCCGGCGTCTGCCAGTCTTCAATCATCTCCATCGCCGCTTCGTTTGCACCGCCGTGAAGAGGGCCACGAAGCGTACCGATTGCAGCTGTAATGCAAGAGTGAATGTCGGACAATGTTGATGCACAAACTCGTGCAGCAAATGTTGACGCATTAAACTCATGCTCTGCATAAAGGATTAATGAACAGTGCATAACCTGCTTGTGCAGTTCAGACGGCGCTTTATCAGTAAGCAGCTTCAGGAAGTAGCCACCGATGCTGTCTTCAGTCTCGTCTTCTGTGTTAATACGCACACCATCATGGCTGTAGCGATACCAGTAACAGATGATTGCAGGGAACAACGCTAACATGCGCTCAGTTGATTGCAGTTGCTCATCAAAGCTCATTTCCTGCTCTAAGTTGCCCAACATAGAGCAACCCGTACGCATCACGTCCATCGGGTGCGCAGATGCAGGAATAAGTTCCAGAGCTTGTTTTAGCTCAGTTGGTAAACCGCGAAGGCTCAACAGGTGCGTCTTGTACGCATCAAGTTCTTGTTGATTTGGCAAGTGACCGCGTAACAACAAATGTGCTACTTCTTCAAATTGAGCATTATTGGCAAGGTCAGTAATATCGTAACCGCGATACGTCAGACCGGTTCCCGTTTTACCAACAGTACATAAAGCTGTGCTTCCCGCGCTTTGACCACGTAGGCCAGCGCCACCTAACTCGGCTTTCTTTGCTTCAGTTTGAGGCATTGTTTGAACTCCTTTTCTGTCTGGCTTTGCTCTCTTTGGAGCGTTTTATTCACCAGACGAATTTCACGTTATTGGATTCGACGAAAAATAAATTTCTTGGGCTTCCGACTATCTTCTTTCTTGCTATTTCCCTTCAGAGAAAAGCTGGTCAAGTTTGTCTTCGTAGTCGTGGTAGTTCAGGTGCTGATACAATTCTTTACGCGTCTGCATAGAGTCAACCAGCGCTTCCTGATTACCCACTTCCAGAAGGTGCTTGTAAACTGTTTCTGCCGCTTTATTCATAGCGCGGAACGCACTTAGCGGGTACAACACCATGTCCACTTTCGCTTTAGCCAGTTCGTTACAGCCATACAGTGGTGTTGCGCCAAATTCAGTAATGTTGGCCAGAATAGGAACGTGCTTTCCAGTCGCTTGCTCTAGCGCATTTGAGAACTGTAGGTATTGATCCAGCTTGTTCATCGCTTCAGGGAAGATCATGTCCGCACCGGCTTCAACACAAGCAATCGCACGTTCAATCGCACTGTCCATACCTTCAACCGCTAGTGCATCAGTACGAGCCATAATCACAAAACTTTCATCATTACGCGCATCAACCGCTGCCTTCACTCGGTCAACCATCTCTTGCTGGCTGACAATAGCTTTATTCGGGCGGTGACCACAACGCTTCTGCGCTACCTGGTCTTCCATGTGAACCGCAGCCGCGCCAGCTTTTTCCATCTGCTTAATGGTACGAGCAATATTGAATGCGCCACCAAAGCCGGTATCGATATCCACCAAAAGAGGCAAATCACAGGCATTAGTAATGCGGTCAACGTCAACCAGCACATCGTTCAGTGTAGTAATACCCAAATCTGGCAATCCGTAAGAGGCGTTTGCAATACCGCCGCCAGATAAGTAAATCGCTTGATGCCCCAGGTTTTTCGCCATCATGGCGCAGTATGGGTTAATTGTGCCGACGATTTGTAGTGGATTGTTTTGTTCAATGGCGAGTCTGAACTTCGCCCCTGGAGATAAACTCATGACACTTTCCTTCTAGTCATTTTCAGCAAACAAGATTTGTTGTTCGATTAACAAGCGGCTGCCCGATATGTGACGTCTCATCAGCATCTCTGCCAGTTCTTCGTCACGGTTTTTGATCGCTTGTAATATAGATTTATGCTCATTTAACGCCTCTTTCGGGCGTGACTGAGCGCGTGGAGACTGGTAACGATACATACGTAACAAGTGGTAAAGCTCATTACACAGCAGCGAGATCAACTTGCTATTGCGACTCGCTTTAATAATGCGGTAGTGAAAATCAAAATCACCGTGTTGATGGAAATATGAAGAGCCTTCGACTTCATCGATATGATTTGAATGTGTCGACAATAATGTTTCTAGCCCGATGAGCTCTTCGTCCGTAATATGACGGGCAGCTAACCTAGCAGCCATTCCTTCCAGCGCTTCACGTACCGCATACAATTCAAAAAGTTTTTCTGGTGAAAACGTAATAACACGCGCACCAACATGAGGAATACGCTCAATCAGACTGAGACCTTCTAAACGCATAATAGCTTCACGTAGAGGGCCTCGACTCACCTGATAACGCTTTGCCAGCTCAGGTTCAGAGATTTTGCTACCCGGTGCAATTTCACCATTTACAATCGCTTCTACCAGAGATTCGGTGAGCGTTTCAGATTTGGTGTTTTCTTTCTCTGCGCCAACCGCTTTAAGACGAGTTTTTAGTTCGACATTCATTTCAGCATTCATTCCAAGACCGTCGCTCTACAACACCCTAGGTGTCAACAATTTCATAACCTGCAGTCATAATAGATCAACAAATTGTCGACAATCAAGAAGATTGTCGACAATTTAGACTAAGGTCTGACATTAACTAGAATGGTTAACTGAGGTTTCTTTCTAATTTATCCCGCCTTAACTTCTCAGCTCAATGTGTGACTTTCTGCCAAATCTTATATGGACATTAAACATTATTATGAAACGCATTTGATATTAAGGACTAGCGCAGCTATACAGAATATAGTTAACATTTTATTAACATTACATTCAGCAATGGATACGTAGCGTATTTCATACAAGGAGCCGCGCATGCAAGTTAGTTTTACAACTACAAAGTCTATTATCGCGAGTGCAATCAGTGCCTCCCTTTTATCTGGGTGCTATTGGGATGATCCAGAAAAAGCAGCAAAACATGTCAGTAATCAAATCAAAAGCAAAGCCGTTGTTGAGCATTTAGTTGAATTTGAAGGCCTAGCTTCTGCTACAAGTGACGGCAGCTCAACCACTCGCGCAGCGGGTACAGATGGTTACCAAAACTCAGCGGCGTACATAATCGCTACCATGCGCGAACATGGCTATGAGGTAAGTACTCAAGAATTTGATTTTCGCTCTTGGGAGGAACTCGCTGGAACCTCTCTTAACGTTAATGGTGCAGATTTAACCAGCACACGTACTGCCGGTGCAGAGGCTGATTTCGCCACGATGTCTTACTCCGGAGATTCTAATGGTGAGTTAAACGCAAATGCTGTATTCATCACTCCTGACTTTGACTTTAGTAACGCCAATTATGATGATACAGATGGCTGTGAAACGTCTGACTTTGAAGGCAAAGATGTTGCTGGAAAGGTTGCCATAATTCAACGTGGCGGCTGTACATTTAGTTTAAAAGTTGTGAACGCCCAAGCGGCAGGAGCCGTCGCTGCCATTATCTTTAACCAAGGTAATTCTGAAGGCAGAACCGCTGTGATTAACGGTACGCTGGGTAGTGACACTACCGCAACCATTCCCGCTTTTGGTGCTCGCTTTGAGTTAGGCCAGCAATGGTATGAAGCCATTCAAAGTAGCAATGTGCCGGTAGTTCTTAATGTCGATGTTCAAGATGAAATTGTCGTCACGCAGAACGTGATTGCAGAAACCATGTATGGCAACGACGATCAAGTCATTATGTTGGGTGCGCATTTAGACTCGGTACCTGAAGGCCCTGGCATAAATGACAATGGTTCGGGTAGCGCTGGTTTGCTTGAGTATGCGATAACACTGGCTGAGCTAAGAGCACCAGTGAAGAATAAGGTTCGATTTGCGTGGTGGGCTGCTGAAGAAGCGGGGTTAATCGGCTCGGAGTTCTATACAAACGAATTGTTTGCTCCACTTTACAATCAAGCAATGCTAGAAATCACTGAAGAGCTTGGACTCGGCTCTCCAGACGAGCTTACTTCTGAGCAGTTTGATTTAGTTGAAGATCGTTATTACGAACTGAACAAAGTTAAGTTATATCTAAACTTCGACATGATTGCTTCACCAAACTATATCTTTGGCGTCATGGATGGCGATTTATCAGATACTAAAGATAGTCCTGACAACGCTTATGTTGGTGATTTTGAACCGCCTTTTGGTACCTCTCACATTGAGTCTAAATTCATTGATTTCTTCAACAAGAAGAATGAAGGTACTGTGCCGCAAGCATTGTCCAAACGTTCAGACTACGCAGGTTTTGCCGATTGGGGCGTCGCATTTGGTGGTTTATTCACCGGTGCTGAGCGAGTCAAAACTGCAGAAGAAACAGAGTTATTTGGTGGCGATATCGGCGTGGCTTATGACGTCTGTTACCATCAGGCATGCGACGACCTAAACAACGTGAGCCAGAAAGCACTTCATATGAATACACAATCTCTCGCTTATGTGACAACTTACTACGCGTTTAGTGATCCGGTCTTCCCTGCTGAGCCAGTTGAAGCAAGGGCGATGACACGAACATTTGATGCTAAACAACCAAGTGACAAGCTCAGAATTGGTGAGAAACTGAAAGCTGCAGAGAGTGCATCTGATCATGACCACTTCCACGGGGACTTCGACCAAGACCGTAAATAAACAATCACGATTGATAACTTTCCGAGCCGCATCTTTAGATGCGGCTTTCGTCTTAATAAGGTTCATGCCCCTCCGTGAACTTTATGAACAAAATACCCTTTATGCTCAATATTCACTTTATCTACCTTTTGCAGACACACATTTAACAGTTGATTAACCTTTTACCAAAGTTCAGCTCCAAAGCTGAAACAACAATAAGACTCATCAACAGAATAGAGTCACCAACAAAAGGAACGTGAACATGTTAAAGATAATCAAACCAACGCTGGCCGCTTCGATAATCGCAGCTTCATTTTCATTTAGCACTTTTGCTGCTGATTTAGAAAAAATGCATTTCCTTATCCCTGGCGGTGCTGGTGGCGGCTGGGATATGACGGCACGCGGCACAGGTGATGTACTAGTTAAATCAGATATTGTCGAGACCGTGTCATTTCAAAATCTGTCAGGCGGTGGCGGCGGTAAAGCAATCGCGCACCTGATTGAAACTGCGGATCGTCAAGAAGACACACTGATGGTCAACTCAACACCGATCGTTGTTCGATCGCTTACCGGTATTTTCCCGCAATCATTCCGTGACCTGACGCCAGTTGCAGCAACCATCGCTGACTACGGTGCTATCGTTACTTCTGCAGATTCTCCTTACAACTCATGGGAAGACGTTGTAAAAGCGTTTGAAGAAAGCCCTAATAAAGTGAAAATCGCTGGCGGGTCTGCTCGTGGTTCTATGGATCATCTAGTCGTTGCAGCTGCGTTTAAAGGCGAAGGCTTTGATGCTCGTAAAGTGCGCTACATCGCCTACGATGCAGGTGGTAAGGCAATGGCGGCACTACTATCTGGCGAGACTCAACTGCTTTCAACCGGCTTAGGTGAAGTACTTGAAATGTCTAAATCTGGACAAGTTAAGGTGCTGGCAGTAACGGCTCCAAAACGTCTGGAAGCGGCTCCAAATATTCCAACCCTCACCGAATATGGTAACGAAACCGTATTTGCTAACTGGCGTGGATTCTTCGCCGCTCCTGGCGTAAGCCAAGAAAAAATCAATGAGTGGAATGCGGCCTTCACTAAGATGTACAACACTGATGAATGGCAAGTTGTTCGTGACCGCAATGGTTGGATTGACAACTACAAAGCAGATAAAGAGTTCTTCGCGTTCCTTGAAGATCAAGAGAAGCAAATGGGAGACCTAATGCGTGAATTAGGCTTCCTGAAATAACAAACGAATGGGGCTATCCCCCCCTAGCCCCTTTCTTTGCATTTGCACTCTGAA
This sequence comes from Vibrio sp. B1FLJ16, assembly GCF_905175385.1. Lineage (NCBI taxonomy): Bacteria > Pseudomonadati > Pseudomonadota > Gammaproteobacteria > Vibrionales > Vibrionaceae > Vibrio > Vibrio sp. B1FLJ16. Next base: position 1,483,461 of record NZ_HG992749.1, on the reverse strand, counting down.
TTTAACCGTATATGGGCATTGTCGACATTCGGCATACACACTCCTTTGTTTATAGATTGATAAGCAGATCGACTAGCAGCGAGAAGCTTAATTGTTAATGGTTCCCCTTGTACATTAACGCCCATATACGGTCTTTTTTACTTTCGTTAGGAGTTGAATATGTCTCGTTCAACCAACTTTTTTACTAAAGAGTACCTGCTCTGCCGCGACCGCGTTGGTGCAATGATTTTTCTACTCTTCTGCCTATGTTATGGTTATCAAACATCACAAATCCCGATGTTTCCGGGTGATGAGTACGAACCGTTTACTGCACGTACCTTACCGACCATTCTGACCTACATAGGCATCGGTTTGGCGCTTCTGCTACTCGTCACAGGGCAACCAGATAAGCAAAGTGGCGCAGTAATGGGCTTCAATTGGAAATTGCTTATCTCTTTCTTAGTTCTCATGGCGCTGTACGGTTTGGGTCTCACTTACTTAGGCTTTGTGATCGCTACTGGCTTCTTCCTTCTCGCAGGCTTTTATTTGTTGGGTGAAAGACGTAAATCCGTACTGTTTGGCGCTTCTTTCCCATTCGTTATTGCCTTCTATTTATTGCTTACTCAAGGTCTGGATATCTACCTTGAGCCAGGTTTGATTTTCACCATCTGGTAGCCAAGAAAGGAAAGAATTATGTTAGATGGAATTCTACAAGGTTTATCCACCGCGGTAATGCCAATGAACATCATGATGGTGATTGTTGGCTGTTTCGTCGGTACATTTATCGGAATGCTGCCAGGTCTTGGCCCTATTTCTGCCATCGCGTTGATGATCCCGATTACTTACGGACTGGAGCCTTCTTCTGGTCTGATTCTAATGGCCGGTGTATATTATGGTGCCGTGTTCGGTGGTTCAACATCTTCAATTTTGATCAATGCTCCGGGCTGTTCTTCTACCGTTGTAACCGCTTTTGACGGCTACCCTATGGCACAAAAAGGCCAGGCAGGTAAAGCGCTGGCGTTAGCGGCCTACTCTTCATTCACTGGTGGTACGCTTTCAGCTATCATGCTGCTGGTTGCGGCTCCTGCCCTGGCTAGTGTGTCGTTAAGCTTCCAGTCTTCTGATTACTTCGCATTAATGCTTCTTGGTTTATCAGCGGTAGCGGCATTTGCTGGTAAAGGTCAGGTGATTAAAGCGTGGATGATGACGATTCTTGGTCTGATGCTGTCTACCGTTGGTATCGACAAAGGCGTAGGCGTAGAACGCTTTACCTTTGGTTTAACAGATTTAATGGATGGATTCAGCTTCTTGCTACTTGCAATGGCAACTTTCGCTTTGGGCGAAACCTTAATGGGTATCCTTAAACCCTCAGAATCTACTCGTGACGAAGAGCAAGACAAGTTGAGAAACATCGGTTCGATGAAAGTCACCAAAGAAGAGATTAAAGAAGTCGCGCCTGTTTCTATTCGCTCTTCAATTCTTGGTTTCTTCACTGGCGTTCTTCCTGGTGCTGGTGCCACTATCGCAGCATTTTTAAGCTACGGTCTGGAACGTAATCTGGCTCCAAAAGAGAAAAAAGAAGAGTTCGGTAAAGGCAGCATTCGTGGTCTAGTTGCGCCGGAATCAGCGAACAACGCTGCTTCCAGCGGTTCGTTTGTACCACTACTGACACTTGGTATTCCGGGCTCTGGTACCACTGCCATCATGCTGGGTGCGTTAATTGCCTACGGTATTCAGCCAGGTCCTCGCTTGTTCGTTGAGCACCCTGATGTCTTCTGGTCCGTGATTATCTCAATGTACTTTGGCAACATTGTTCTGGTGATTCTGAACTTGCCACTGATTCCGTACATATCGAAACTATTAGCGGTACCGAGAACAGTTCTTCTTCCGATGATTTTGTTCTTCTCAATCACGGGCGTTTACCTGGTTTCGTTCAATACTATGGATGTGTTCGTAATGCTACTTGTGGCGATGGCCGCAATTGCTCTCCGCCTTGCGAACTTCCCTCTGGCACCACTACTGCTTGGTTTTATCCTCGGTGGTTTGATGGAAGAAAACTTACGCCGCGCACTGATGATATCGGATGGTGAACTGAGCTTCTTGTGGGAGCGCCCAATCACCCTAACCTTTACAGTGTTAGCTGTGTTGGTACTAGGCAGCCCACTGCTTGTGAAACTGTTTCAAAAGCTACGAGCTCAACCAGTTAAAGTTGAACAATAAATAAGTCACTCATCCCTATGATTGACTTCAAAAGGCCACCAGCTCGGTGGCTTTTTTCTTTGACCTTTCGCTACTATCTTTCTTTCATCAACTCCAGTAGGGTTAACGCCTTAAAAAATAAAACATAAAAATAAAAAATTAAGGTAGATTTATGCTGCTGGAACTGACGTTGTTATTTGCTGCCGGAGTAGTTGGAGGAATCATGAATTCTATTGCAGGAGGTGGCAGTTTTGTCACGTTCCCTGCCCTGATGGCTGTTGGGATTCCTCCCGTTATCGCAAATGCCACCAACACCTATGCCTCTTGTGCAGGCTACATCAGCGGTGCGATAGGTTTCAGAGAAGAAATCCTCAAAAATAAGCAAGAATTCCTCTTTACCATCAGCTTAAGCCTTATCGGTGGTGGCGTTGGTGCCTACCTGTTACTGAATATTCCTGAATCAGTGTTTTTAGAAGCGATTCCCTGGCTACTATTATTTGCAACCTTACTGTTTATCTTTGGCTCGCGTTTAACTAAGGCAATGAAAACCTTAACCAAAAACCATAAACACGCCGGTATTTTAGGTGTAATCGCATTAGGCATTCTGTTGGTTGGCGTCGCTGCGTACGGTGGATTTTTTAATGCAGGATTAGGTGTAATTGTACTGAGTTACCTAGTGATCGCGGGTCATCAAGACATCAATTTAATGAACGGATTAAAGCTGCTTGTATCGACCTCTGTTTCGCTGGTCGCAATAGCCGTTTTCATCGCTAATGGCTCGATTGACTGGAGCAAAGGCAGCGTAGTCATGGTGGGAACATTAGTCGGAGGCTACCTCGCAGCCCGAGTTTCACGTCAATTGAATCCGAATCACGTTCGCAACTTTGTAGCGCTATTTTCAACAGCTATCACCGTCTACTTTTTCGTTGATATCTACGCATAATCTAACCCCCTCAAACAAATAGAGCGCCATCGAATCGATGGCGCTCTATTTGTCGATTAAAGTTCAATTTTATTTAATCAATCCAACTTCTTTATAGTACTTCAATGCGCCTGGGTGAAGTGGCGCAGACAGACCATCTTTCACCATTTCTTCTTTCTTCAGATTAGCGAATGCAGGGTGAAGACGTCGGAAATCATCAAAGTTCTCAAATACCGCTTTAACAACGTTGTACACCACATCTTCCGGAACCGCCATTGAAGAAACCATAGTTGCACCAACACCAAATGTTTGTACATCTTCTTCAGTTCCGCGATACATACCACCCGGTACAGTCGCAACACGATAGAAACTATTATCAGCAACTAACTTCTCTACTTTAGGGCCTTCCACCGCTACGATATTGCTATCACATGAGGTGGTTGCCTCTTTGATTGCACCACTTGGATGACCTACGGTGTAAACCATGGCATCAATTTTGTTATCACATAACGCTTTCGATTGCTCAGCCGCTTTCAGCTCGGAAACCAGTTTAAAGTCATCATTAGTCCAGCCGTACTCATTCATCAGCACTTCCATCGTACCGCGCTGACCTGAGCCCGGATTACCAATATTCACGCGTTTACCTTTCAAATCATCAAATGATTTAATATTGGCATCTTTACGTGCGACGACAGTAAATGGTTCAGGGTGGAGAGAGAACACCGAACGTAGGTCTTTAAATGCACCTGCGTCTGCAAACTGACTGGTTCCGTTGTATGCGTGATATTGCCAGTCTGACTGGGCAATACCGAAATCCAGTTCACCTGCGCGAATCGTATTAATGTTATAAATGGAGCCACCGGTACTCTCTACCGAACAACGAATGCCGTGATCGGCGCGGGACTTGTTTACCAAACGACAGATCGCCCCACCTGTTGGGTAGTAAACCCCGGTTACCCCTCCCGTACCTATCGTTACGAAGGTCTCTTGAGCTGCGACAGAAAAACTCGAGCTCAGTGCAACAAGTGATGCCGTTATCGCTATTTTCTTAAACTTTAACATTGAACATCCTTTTTTCCCTTTGTTTGTGACGGTTTAAGTATAGCAAGCGTTAATAGATTGATTATGCATAAGTTCACAGCATGTAAATTTTGTTATTCAACTGTATACAGTGCATTCGTTAAACGGACATAAGAAAAAGCCCCGCATAGATGCAGGGCTTGTATATCAACTAATTTTACTTGCTGAGAGTATCTATTTAGAAGAACCCTAGCGGATTGATGCTGTAACTAATCAGTAAGTTCTTAGTATTCTGGTAATGTCCGAGCATCATTTTATGAGTTTCACGTCCAATACCTGATTTCTTGTAACCGCCGAAAGCCGCGTGAGCCGGGTAAGCGTGGTAACAGTTTATCCAGACACGTCCAGCTTCAATGTTGCGACCCATTCGATACGCTAGGTTTTGATCTCGCGTCCAGACACCGGCCCCCAGGCCATACTCAGTGTCATTCGCAAGCTCAAGGGCTTCTGCTTCATCTTTGAAGGTCGTTATCGCAATAACCGGACCGAAGATCTCTTCCTGGAAAACGCGCATTTTGTTATTGCCTTCCAGTAGAGTCGGCTGAATATAGTAACCTTGCTCAAGATCGCCCTCTTGCTTCGCCACATCACCACCAAAGACTACCCTTGCGCCCTCTTCACGGCCTATTTCTAAGTAACTCAGAATCTTGTCAAACTGTTCCTGAGATGCTTGCGCGCCGACTTGTGTCTCTGTGTCCAGAGGGTTGCCCTGTTTGATAAGCTTGGCACGTTCAGCTACTTTAGCGACAAACTTGTCATAAACCGACTCATGCACCAGTACTCGAGATGGACAGGTACAGACTTCACCTTGGTTAAAGAATCCAAGCAGTGTCCCTTCGATACACTTATCGACGAACTCATCTTCGTGATCAAATACATCCGGGAAGTAGATGTTTGGCGATTTACCACCAAGTTCTACTGTTGAAGGAATGAGGTTGTCTGCCGCGCATTTAAGGATGTGGTTACCCACCTGTGTTGAACCGGTGAATGCCAGCTTAGCGATACGGTTACTTGTTGCCAGTGCCTGACCAGCCTCTGAACCGTATCCGTTAACCACGTTAACAACACCCGGTGGAAGTAGATCTGCAATTTTTTCCATAAGAACGAGAACAGATGTTGGTGTTTGCTCTGCAGGTTTAAGAACGACACAACAGCCGGCAGCTAAAGCCGGTGCAATTTTCCACGCAGCCATCAGAATCGGGAAGTTCCACGGAATAATTTGTCCGACAACGCCGATGGGCTCAGGGAAGTGGTATGCCGCGGTGGTTTCATCTATTTCAGCAGCGCTGCCTTCCTGTGCTCTGATACAACCAGCGAAGTAACGGAAATGGTCAACAACAAGTGGAATATCGGCTGCCAGAGTTTCGCGGATTGGTTTGCCGTTTTCCCATGTTTCCACTAACGCTAACTCTTCAACGTGCTGTTCAACACGATCTGCTATTTTCAGCAACAGATTAGATCGCTCTGCAACACTGGTTTTCGCCCATTTCTCTCTGATCGCGTGTGCAGCATCCAGTGCTAAATTGATATCTGCCTCACCAGAGCGTGCAACCTGACAATATGGCTTCCCGTTGATAGGCGAAATATTGTCAAAGTACTCTCCTCCAACGGGTTTAACCCACTCTCCACCAATGAAGTTATCGTAATGAGATTTGAAGTTCACGATGGAATTTTCACTACCTGGCTGTGCGTAAATCATAACTCTTCCTTTTGTTTCTCGTTCAGTGTTTTGTTCCATTAGTGTTTGAAACACTTTGCTTTTTTACAGTGTCATTTCGCACTGTTAACTGAGAGTATTACGCAAGTCACAGGCCAACTAAGAGATACTTGTTGTTAATGAAATGTAACACTATGATTACCAAGCGATAACAATTTTAATGAGTGATGTTTGAATAGGCGTATGGTGTAAACACCAGTGTTCAAGTGTTCCAAAATGACACATGCTCACTGTAACAAAATGGTACATTCATGGAACTTCAACAAATTACCGACAATAACTGGCTTTCGACTTCCTGGCTCAGAAGTGAACAGGCAGGTCTGAAACAGCGTCGACGTCCTGAAGACATACGCGTCACATCTGCGACGCTTAAGGAACGACGTCACCAGCTTCACTTCCTCCTTGAAGCGGTAAAGCAGTTCGCTCTTCCTCTGTTTAACCAATTTTTTGCACACAGTAACAGCCGCTTAATATTAACCGATGCGGATGGCGTAATCGTAGGCAGCTGGGGGAAGCCAAGATTCAGAGAAAAACTCACCGAAATCGCCCTTAGCTCAGGCGCGTGCTGGCAGGAAAAGCTCAAAGGGACCAACGCAATTGGTACAGCGTTAGTCGAAGCAAAACCCGTTGCAGTAATAGGCGATCAACACTTCATCCAGCAACACCGTTTTATCAGCTGCTCAGCTAACCCTATTGTCGATCACCTTGGCCAGCTGCTTGGCGTACTGGACATTACCAGTGAGCAAGAAAAGCACGACCTTTCAACTCAGGCGTTAGTGCAGAACATGGTAAGGCTTGTTGAAAGCCAATTGCTGAACCAGGTTCCGAGTGGTCATATTCGGGTTGACTTAGCATGCGATAAAAACCTGCTCAGCAGTGGCTGGCAAGGCATCATCATCGCTAATGAAGACGGATTGATTCTTGCTCATAACCAAGTTGCGTCACAGTTGCTTGATAGCAGTAACGTGGTTGGACAACCTTTGGAAGAGATCCTATCTCACCAAATGTCGAACGAGTCACTCGTGTTTAAAACAGCACCTTTAACAAAACGGAAAATTCAGTCTCGGCCCGTTAGTGCATCTAATAGTCTCCACTTTGGTGATTCTGCTGTTGAACGCTGTTGGCAGCAAGCAAACCGAGTTATCGATAAAGACATCAGTTTACTGATACTCGGAGAAACCGGTGTTGGTAAAAATGTGTTTGTAAAAGCACTGCACAAAAACAGCCAAAGAAATCGTGGACCACTTGTTGCTGTCAACTGTGGTGCTCTGCCAAAAGACCTTATTGAATCGGAATTGTTCGGGTATGTCGCCGGCGCGTTTACCGGAGCAAGTAACAAAGGATATCAAGGTAAAATACGCCAGGCAGATAAAGGGACGCTTTTCCTTGATGAAATCGCCGACTTACCACTTAGTGCGCAGAGCCGACTGCTGCACGTTCTTCAGGATAAAACCGTCATGCCTGTTGGTTCTAATCAGAGTGTGCAAGTGGATACTCAAATCATCGCTGCTACGCATAAAAATCTTGAAGCGTTAGTTGAGCAAGGAGAGTTCAGGCAAGACCTCTATTATCGTCTTAACGGATTAGTCATTGAGTTACCAAGGCTAGAAGAACGCGACGACAAAGAAAAACTGATTGTGCATCTTCAGCAGAGACATGCTGCGCCGAATCAACAGCTCTGCCCTCACCTTCTATCTCTGCTGCTTTCTTATTCATGGCCAGGAAACTTGCGTGAACTGGACAGCTTAATCAAAGTCTCAGCTCTCATGGCGCAAGGTGAAGAAGTTTTAGAGCTTGCACATGTACCATCACACCTTTCTAAGAAGCTCAGTCAGGTCAAAGAGAAGGATACTAAAGAGAAGGATACTTTGGAGCCCGCAGTCGACATGCGCGCGACCGTGGAAGATAAACTGGTGAAAACCTATCAAGCAACTCAGGGGAATATTAGTAAGACTTCTCGTATGCTCGGAGTAAGTAGGAATACGATTTATCGGAAGCTGAAAAGCATGGGAATGATTAAATAATAAAGAGCACCCTATTACTGTATATTCAGCGGAGGGTGCTCTTCTGAAGTATCACAGACCACCAGCTTGCTGTGCCTGTTTTACTAATGCCTGACGTTGAGTTTCTTTTTTAGATTTTAATTTCGTATTCTTTTGTATTTCCTGCTTCAGCTCAGCAGGGTTAAAAACAAAGTACTTATTATTTGTCATCTTTAGAACCTCTGTTTGTTGTGTTTACCACCTTTAATTCAACACAAATAGCACCAGATAGAACGGCTTCTTCTGGTGACTTGTTGCTGAGTCGTAAGATAGAGCGTTTGTATAATGCAAACATCCTCCGCCTACTTTTTTTTTCAGGCGTAGTCCAAGGGCTTATCTGAGGCACTTATTAGTGTAAAAACCTCAAAACCACACCATGTCATTACAGTTCTCCTTAACCGAACGATTGCAACTCATTGTCAGGGCGGAGAAAAGTTTTTCTCATCTCATAAATGAAAGAGGATGAGAAAGATACAAAAAAGGATGCCACTGGGCATCCTTTTATATTCAGTCGGTTTACTTAAAACAATTACACGTCGTAAGTCGTAGACGCTGTGTCGCCGCCTGTACCAGTCCAGTTAGTGTGGAAGAACTCACCACGTGGACGGTCAGTACGCTCGTAAGTGTGAGCACCGAAGTAGTCACGTTGAGCTTGAAGCAGGTTTGCTGGTAGACGAGCGGTTGTGTAACCGTCTAGGAAAGATAGCGCAGAAATCGTACATGGCATTGGGATGCCAGACTCTAGAGATTTCGCTGCTACTTTACGCCATGCTGCTAGGCTGCCTTGAAGAATGTTTTTGAAGTACTCATCAGAACCTAGGAATGCGATATCTGGGTTCGCTTCGTACGCATCACGAATGTTGCCTAGGAATGCAGAACGGATGATACAACCACCACGCCACATTAGTGCTACGTTACCGTAGTTTAGGTCCCAACCGTTCTCGTTAGACGCTTCGCGCATTAGCATGAAGCCTTGAGCGTAAGAGATGATCTTAGATGCTAGTAGCGCTTGACGTAGTGCATCAACCCACTCTTGCTTGTCACCTTCAACTGGGGTGATTGTCTTGCCAAATAGAGACTCAGCTTCAACACGTTGGTCTTTCAGTGCAGATAGACAACGAGAGAATACAGACTCAGAGATAAGCGTTAGTGGAATACCTAGGTCTAGTGCATTGATACCTGTCCATTTACCAGTACCTTTTTGGCCTGCTGTATCCAGGATTTTCTCAACTAGAGCTTCACCATCTTCATCTTTGTAGCCAAGAATGTCAGCAGTGATTTCTACAAGGTAGCTGTCTAGCTCAGTCTTGTTCCAGTCAGCAAATACAGCTTGCATCTCGTCTGCAGACATACCAAGACCATCTTTCATGAACTGGTAAGCTTCAGTGATTAGCTGCATGTCACCGTATTCGATGCCGTTGTGTACCATCTTAACGAAGTGACCTGCACCGTCGTTACCAACCCAGTCACAACATGGCTCGCCAGCGTCAGTTTTTGCAGAGATACCTTGGAAGATTGGCTTAACCGCTTCCCAAGCTTCTGGAGCGCCGCCAGGCATGATTGAAGGACCAAAACGTGCACCTTCTTCACCACCAGATACACCAGTACCGATGAAGTGAATGCCCTTCTCACGGCAGTGTGCTACGCGACGGTTTGTATCTGGGTAGTTAGTGTTACCACCGTCAATGATGATGTCGCCTTTGTCTAGAAGTGGAATTAGGTTGTCGATGAACGTGTCAACAACGTCACCTGCACGAACCATAAGCATCACTTTACGTGGCGTTTCTAGCTTCTCTACTAGTTCTTCTAGAGAGTATGCACCGATGATGTTTGTGCCTTTTGCTGGCCCTTCCAGAAACTCGTCTACTTTCGCAGCAGTACGGTTGTGAGCCACAACTTTAAAGCCGTGGTCGTTCATGTTTAGGATAAGGTTTTGACCCATTACCGCTAGGCCAATTACACCGATATCACCTTTCATTGTTTCTCTCCAATTTTGTTCCATTGACGAACAGCTATTAAGCAATTTTTGCTGCCGCGTCCAAATCTAAATACCATTCCGTTAGGCCCGCTTGTGACTCAACCTTTGCTGCCGGGTATGGCAGTGCATCCGCAGGCGAACCGTTGATCTCTTCAACGATGTCCGCTTTACCTGCGCCAAGCACTAAGTAACTAATACGTTTTGCTGCCTCTAATACTCGAGCGGTCTTTGATACACGAAGCTGACCTGATTCAGGATGTGTCGCTACGACAGACAAGTTCGTGTCTTCGTAGTTTGTCTGTCCAGGGAACAGTGATGCCGTATGACCATCTGCGCCTACACCCAGTAAGATCCAGTCAAATACCGGAGTGCCACGTAGAGAAGGAATCGCATCTAGCATCTCTTTTGCAAAGCGCTCAGCTTCTGCTTGTGGATCATCTTCACCACGGATACGGTGAATGTTCTCAGCAGGCATATTTACTTTGCTAAACAGAAGCTCGTTTGCTTCACCATAGTTGCTTTCAGCATCATCCGGTGCAACGCAGCGTTCATCACCCCACCAGAAGTGCAGGTTCTGCCATTGAACTGATGTGGCATAGGCTTCTGTTGCCAATAACTTAAATAGCATTTTTGGCGTGCTGCCACCCGAAAGAGAAATGTGAACAGGTCGGCCCATTTCGCTGAACGCTTTCATATCGTTAGCCAGGCTTTCTACTACCTGCTCTGCAGTTTGATAGATCTTATGGTTGATCATAGTTCACAGTAGTCCGTATCTGTTAGGTTTTTACATGGGAAGCGCCAAGCGCGGTTATCACGCTGTAGCAAGTCATCAGATTCTTTTGGACCCCATGTACCACATGCGTATCCGAAGAGTGATTGTGGATCTTGTTTAAAGTCGAGAATTGGCTGTACGTATTCCCAACATGCTTCCACAGCATCGCTGCGAGCAAATAGAGTTGCATCGCCGTTCAGTGAATCAAGCAATAAACGCTCATAAGCGGTGAGCATTTGAGCTTCTTGCAGGTCAGCGTAGTGGAAGTTCATCTTCACTTCTTTTGCTTTAAAACCTGCACCCGGCTCTTTTAGGCCGAAGCTCATCTGGATGCCTTCATCTGGCTGAATGCGAATAATCAGTTTGTTCTCAGGCGCATTTTGACCAAACACCGGATGAGGTGTCTGCTTAAAATGGATCACGACTTCTGTCACACGAGTCGGTAGACGCTTACCTGTGCGCACATAGAATGGCACGCCATTCCATCGCCAGTTATTGATATGAGCTTTAAGACCAATGTAGGTCTCGGTACGAGAGTCATCCGCTACACCGTTTTCTTCACGGTATCCAGGTAAATGCTGGCCACGAACGTCAGATGCCGTGTACTGGCCAAGAACCAGATCGTTACGCAACGCGTCTTCGTCCAGAGGTTTCAGACACTGAAGAACTTTAACCACTTCATCACGCATTGAGTCTGCATTAATTTGAGCAGGCGGCTCCATACCTACCATAGCTAAAACTTGCAGAAGGTGATTTTGGAACATGTCGCGAACAGCGCCAGAGTTATCGTAGTAGCCACCACGCTCTTCAACACCTAGGAACTCCGCGCCAGTGATTTCAACGTAATCAATGAAATTACGGTTCCACAGCGGTTCAAACATCGCGTTTGAGAAACGGAAAACAAGTAGGTTTTGAACCGTTTCTTTGCCCAGGTAATGGTCAATACGGTAGATTTGATGCTCTTGGAAGTGCTCGTGAATTTCTTTATCAAGAATACGCGCTGATTCAAGATCGTAGCCGAATGGCTTCTCAATGATTAGACGTTTCCAGCCATCATCTTCGTTATTCAGACCATGGGCTGCAAGACTTGCAGGTATTACACTGTATAAGCTTGGCGGAGTCGCCAGGTAGAAAAGAGTATTACGCTGTTCCAGCTTGTATTCGGTAGCTAGCTGATCTAAACGAGTTGCCAGCTTAGCATAATCTTGGGTGTCAGAAGTGTTGATAGCTTGATAGTGCAGATGGTTAATAAATGCATTAAGCGTTTCTGGCTCTGTTTTTTCCATCTCCTGAAGCGACTTCTTCAACTTCTCGCGATAAGAGTCATCACTGTATTCAGTACGACTGACACCGAGAATCGCAAAATTCTCTGGCAGCTGCTTGTTCGCATAAAGGTGGTATAAAGCAGGAACTAACTTACGGTATGTAAGGTCGCCTGAAGCACCAAAAATAACGATGCTGCTGTTTTCTGGTATTACCATCATCTTTCCCTTAAAAACGAGGTACTTATTGTGTGCCCGGATATGGCTAAAAAGTTGACCTACCCTATCAATGGCACTTCAAAAAAGAAAATTGCTCCTACCTATTACGTTGATAGGTAAGTCATTTTAGGCCCAAAGAACCTCAAAAGGTTGTGTTCAAAAACCATATCAAAACACGACTTTCTGAGGGCATTCAGGTCAGTTACGTATCAAGAGCATCCCCCTGTAGGCAATGGAAGAGAGTCCGATACGGGGTGGTATTGTCTACGACAATTTGATTTACATCAACACTTGCTAGTGCAAACGATTAAATAAGTTGCAGAAAACAACCTAACTCTTTGTATTTTATAAACATAAAAACTTAAGGCAAATTCGAGTAAAAACTCCATCCTGTTTAAAAAATCTTCACTTCTTTATGAGAGCATAAATCTGTACTAAATGGTGAGCGTTTCTCATTACGGCTAGTTTGCAGTTGATAATCATTCGCAATTATACATAATAATATCTATGCCTAACTTATTGATATCGCGATGAGCTCAGTGACCAGCATTACACATCCATTAAATCGCATTCAGAATGTGCTTGATTACATCCACAGCAACCTAGAGTTAACCCTTAGTGTTGACGATATTTCACAGCGAAGCTGTTGGTCACGCTGGCAACTACAACGTGTTTTTCAGCAACATACCGGATTATCTGTGGCGCATTACGTTAGAGAACTAAAGCTAAGCTACGCTGCCGAACGGCTGATAAATAGCACCGACCGTTCTTTAGACATTGCCATTGAGATGGGCTTTTCATCAGAAAATGCATTTAGCCGGGCATTCAAGCAGATGTTTTCTGTGAGTCCCCGTGAATACCGCAGAAAACAACAGTTAACCGGTTTAAGACAACCCCTAAGCCTTTTGATCCCGTCCCAAACATCAAGGCTAGAAACAAGGTTTGTTGACGTTAAAATTGAAACAAAACCTTCTTTTTACGTCACAGGTATTCACCATGCTATTAATGGGCTGTTCTCATCAGAGCCCGACTTTCAATCTAAAGTACCGAGACTCTGGAACAAGGTGCTATCTATCTCAGATATACCCCGTCTCTCGCCAAGTATTGGTGTAGTTGATGTCACACGAAAACATTCCAGTCACACACAACTCGAATATTGGGCGGGCTTCCAAAGCGAAACTGGTGACCTCCCAAGCTCTAACGTTAGTTCAATTAAACAATTCGATACTTTATATGTTCCTCAGCAAACCTATGCAGTCGTGACTCACATTGGCAAAGCTACCGGCCTTGCCAAAACATTAGAATGGTTCATCCTGGATTGGCTACCTTATTCAAACTATCGCGGTGTGGATGGTTATGAGCTGGAAATTTATCCTGAAGATTACCAACTCGATAGCGCCGCTGCTCAGATGCAATACTGGCTTCCGGTCAAGTGTATCGCTCCCCTATTGAAAGCCGTATAGCAACAGGCACAGCTAATCTTAAGTTTGCACCAAATTGTTAACTTTTCTATTTATTCCAGATATAAAATACAAATGAAAATTATTACCAAATAAGAATAAGTAGTGGATTAAATATGAAAAGTTCAGCCCATGTTCAACGTACAGCCCTCGCTGTCGTTGTTTCTGCACTTGCATCAGGTACTGTTATCGCTAATGAAAGTACTTCTCAAAACGAAACCATCACTATACTTGGTGAAGCCTACCGAAATACTGCCACAAAGACAGTTCTAGAGCCAAAGGAGACGCCCCAAGGCATTACGATTATTGACTCGGAGCAATTAGACCAGCGCGGAGTTAAATCACTCAACCAGGTACTTCGTTATGCACCTGGAGTTGTTACAGAGAGCAAAGGTGCTTCTGTCACTATGTACGACACTTTTTATATCCGCGGCTTTGCCAACAATGAAAGTTACTATGACGGTTTGAAACTGCCTTACTTAACAGGATGGAACTTACAGCCCCAAATTGATCCGATTGCGATGCAGCAAGTTGAAATATTCAAAGGCCCGACTTCAGTACTTTATGGAAGTATGCCCCCGGGTGGAATGGTGAATATAATCGCCAAATCACCACAGGAACAAGCAAGTACTCAAATAGGTGTATCTACAGGTACGAGAAATTTAATGGAAGCGACATTAGACAGTACTGGCCAAATTGGTGAGAGCAACGTCAACTACCGTTTGATTGCCTTAGCTCGTAAGCGTGACAGCCAGGTCGAACATGCAGAAGAAGAACGTTACGTTGTAGCGCCCTCTTTAGACTGGCAGGCAACAGAGAGCACACTGGTTAATGTTAATCTGTATTATCAGAACGATCCGAGCATGGGGATCAACTCTTCCCTTCCTGCATCTGGAATGATTATGAGTAATCCTGCGGGTTCGATTGCACCGACGACTTCTGCAGGAGATGTTAACTGGAGCACCTTTGAACGAGAAGTCTTTATGCTCGGTTATAAGGTCAATCATGTCATTAACGATGACTGGACTATATTGCAAAATGCACGCTATACCGATGCCTCATTATATCAAGAGAATACCTACCATTTAGCAACCAGCTTTGATCAGGCAACCGGCGCAATGAGTCGCAATATCTATGACACGGATGAAGACTCTCAGTCATTTGTTATCGACAATCAGCTCTCTGGTACGGTTAAATTCGGCAGTAATGAGCATAACATGTTGTTTGGTATTGATTATCTAAAGCTTAAAGGTAACTCTTCCTATAGAGAGTATGCAGGGAACGCAGAGTTTTATGCTTTTAACATTTTTAATCCAAACAACAGCTTATTAGACACAAGTGCATTAACAGAAGTCTATGACGAGTCGCATAAAATAAAAACTGAACAGTTAGGCTTCTATCTTCAAGACCAGATTCGCCTTGGTGATTGGGTGTTGCTAGCAGGCGGACGTTACGACCTTTTTGAAGCCAGTGACGTTAAAACCAGCACTATTGTTGCCGGTACCAGGGATACGGCAGATCATAACCAATTTTCCTATCGAGTGGGTGCATTGTATGAGTTCAGCAATGGACTATCGCCTTTCGCGAGCTACGCAACAAGCTTTGAACCAGCTGCAGGAACGGACATCGACGGTAAAGCTCTTAAACCACAGTTGGGTGAGCAAATTGAAGTTGGGGTTAAATATCAATCTCTTGATGGTGCGACGGAAATGACCGCCTCTTATTTCCATATTACCAAAGAGGATGCCGTTTCTTACGACCCGAATGATCCTACCTACCGTGCAAAAATTCAGCTTGGTGAAGTTCTTTCTCAGGGACTGGAGCTGGAAAGCCGTTGGTTCGTGACCGATGCCTGGGATATAAACGCCAGCTATTCATACATGGATATGGAAATCACCAAAGATGTGGATGGTGCTTTAGTGGGTAAAACACCAATTTATGTACCAGAACATAGCGCGAATCTATGGACAAACTACTACCTGTACAATGGTCCGCTGGCAGGAACACGCATTAGTGGCGGGGTACGATACCTTGGCGAGATGCAGATGGGCGCATACAATCTGAGTGGCAAGGTGCCATCTTATACACTAGTTGATATATCGCTAGGGTATGACTTAGGGTTACTGAGCGATTCACTCGATGGCGCTGCAGCGAACCTGGTCATGAACAACCTGTTTGATGAAGAGAGCTATACCTGTTACGACAGCATGAACTGCTGGTACGGCTCTGAACGTTCTGTGGAAGTAAAGTTTGAGTACAACTTTTAATCAACCCGCAGTGATTTAGCCGGATGAATTTATGCAAAACGGTGGCACTTTACGCCACCGTTTTTTTAATACCAATCACAGTAAGTAAGTGATCAGAAATAGCGCAGCAAAAATGCTTGAGAACAACGCACAATTTTTCGATAAGTAGTTATTCTACAATCAAAAATTGTAACGCAGTTATCGAGGATTTTAGCAAGCTAGAATGACCAGTTATTTACTACGATTGGTATAACGTTTCACTTTCTTATAGCAGCGCTCCGGGCGTCCTACCGTGCCGTAGTTTAGATCCGCTTCCAGCTCGCCAGAGCTTATTAAGTACTCAAGGTATCGTCTGGCTGTCGTGCGACTCGCTCCAATTTTATCTCCCGCCTGATCAGCCGTAATCTTTTCTCCGCTGGGAAATAAGTCTCGAATTTTATCTAACGTAACGCTGTCGATTCCTTTGGGGTGACGTTTTGTTGCGGTATCAGCAACACCATTTGATTGCAGCATTTTGTCAACTAGGTTTTGATCTAAGCTCTGTGCGACGGTTAACCTCTGACGCTGGGAAATGTACTTTTTAAGTGCGACTTCCAGGCGCGGGAACATGATTGGTTTAAGCAAATAATCGACTACTCCGCCACGCATTGCTTGCTGAAGCGTATCTACATCTCTTGCTGCGGTAATCAAAATAACATCACAAGTTTGATTGTTAGAACGCAGTGTGTTGAGAATATCCAGTCCGGTTCCGTCAGGCAGATACACATCCATCAGAAGCAGATCTGGTTTCAATACCTCAAGCTGCATTTCTGCTTCTATTCTCGTTGTTGCAATGCCCACTACTTCGATACCTGCCAACTGGCTCAGGTATTTGTGGTGTAACTCTGCAATAGCAAGATCATCTTCGATGATCATCACTCGCGTTGCCATGTTCATACTTGTTCTTCCTTAGGCAAATACACGGTTATTCTCGTTCCATACTCTGTGTTTGGCAGCATCTCCACTTGTCCGTGGTATCGAGTAGCAAGCTGGCTTACTAAATGTAACCCTACTCCTCGGTCATGACGGGATTTGGTTGAAATGCCTTTTTTAAAGAGATTTTTAGGCTCAATATTAGCTGGTAGTCCGCAGCCTAAATCACTCACTTCCATTATTACTTCATTGCCATAATCACTGATTGAGACTTCTATATTTCTCCGCTCAATGGCAACGTTGGACTCTTCTCGAATAGCAGTTAAAGTCGCATCAAAGGCATTATCAATTAAGTTACCCAAAATAGTGACCAGGTCTTCTGAGTTCAACCACGTTGGTAACACTTCCAACCGGCTACCTTCTTCGACAATCAGATTTAATCCAAGCTCTCTTGCTCGCTCTGTCTTACCGAGTAACATACCCGCAATCAAAGGATCTCGAATGGTGTCTCGAAGAAATTCAATCATCGCTTGATAGTGCGCAGTTTCCTGCCCTATCAGTTTCTGAACCGCTTCCAGTTCGCCAAGTTGTACCAACCCGCTAATCGTATTGAGTTTGTTTCGGTGCTCGTGAGTTTGTGAACGTAATAACTCCGCATACTCTTTGGTTTGGGAAAGTTGTTCCGTCAGTTCACTGATCTCATCGCGCATACGAAAACTCGATACTGCACCGACAACTTTACCGTCGACATAAATCGGAGAGCGGTTGGCAATCAAGCGCTTTTGGTTAAGGAAGATTTCAATGTCATGATCTTCCTGACCGGTTTCCAGCACGGTATACAAGTCACTGTCGCGAAGTGTTTCCGTGAGTGGCTTATTAATCGCAGTCTCTCTTTCTATACCCAATATCTGACACGCACTGCGGTTTATTGAACGAAGCACGCCATCAGAATCTATACTCAGTATTCCTTCCTTAATGGTTCCCATCGTCACTTCGAGTTCACCGTACAACCGGCCAATTTCTTCTGGTTCGAAGCCCAAAATTGCGCGCTGAAACTTTCTTGAGGCATAGTTGGAAACAATGGCATTAGCCAGAACAACGACCACAACCATCAGGATGAGAAAAGTTAAAAATGGCTCGATGCGATCCTGAAGTCGGTCGAGCAAATATCCCACCGACACAACGCCAACGATCTGACCTTGGGCGTTAAATATCGCCGCTTTACCTCGCACTGAGTAGCCCAATGAACCTTTGGCTGTCGAAATATAGGACTTTCCCTCCTCTAATGCGCGATAGTTGTCACCGCCTTTCATCGGCTTACCAATTCGCTCATCTATGGGATGGATTAAACGTACGCCGTTTCTATCGCCAATAACAATAAACGCCGCACCAATGGCTTGAGTGAGTTCGCGAAAACGGGCTTGATAAGGCTCAGGGGTATCACTTTCGACCATTTCGAGAACAACCTCGGAGTTAGCCAAAAACTGAGCAATACCAAGTGCTTTCTCCCCCATTTCTTGCTCTTGAGTCACTTTCAGATAAGTAAACCCGGCAGCAACAAGTAACAACAACTCTATTAAGCCAGAAAGCGTCATAATAATAAGCATGCGCTTTCGAAAGCTTATGGTACTCCAACTCACTTACTAATCCTCGTCATACCTTATAAGCGCTACGTTAACATCGAGTTAACACTCAGACCGAAATCAGATGACAAATATGTGAACAGCGCAAACAAACTGTGTTTTTTGCGGTCAAATATTAAACGGGCAATCAACTATTAACTTAATCATTCGTTGCGAAAAATTTTACCGCTTATTATTCAACATGATACATAGTAATTACGTAAAAGTATGAAAGTTATCACGGCGATTTTCTCGATATTTTAAAGCGTTGCTAGTTTTTCGGGCGTATAATTTTTATTCAAAGGAGTCTTTAAGAACTTCACTAATCAAGCAGTGAAACTGGAAGTCAGAAAACGCTCAACTTAGTTGTCAGTATGTTCGAAATTAAACAAATAAAAATGAAAATACTGAAGATATGGCATACAGTTAGACACCATCTGCTATTAAAAAATAGAAACAGAGGTGTTTTATATTTAGAAGGAACACCAAGTAATGGAACGCGATAACTTTGGAATTTGCCTTAATAAGGCCATGCTGTCAGAGAATATGTATTCAACTTTTACTCATGTCAGAGCGTATGAGACAAACGATAGTGGCACTTCCGATCTAAGAGTACTACTTTCGTTTCCGCAGATGAGCGGTAAAGATTTACTCGATACTATGCGTGGCTCTCGTCAACTTGAATGGCGAGCAGAGTTCCACTGTCCATATCAGAAATAAACTTGTAACACTTTTGTGCCCTGTTATTCCAATAGACGGGGCGCTGTTGTAACACGACTTTCTCCTCAATTCCCTCTTAACACGGTGTAATTATTCCTCTATATTAGAGCTATTACTCTATTAAAAGTAGCCACTATGAAACAACCTGGAAAGTTTTGGATAGTTAGCCTCATCAGTAGCTCAATCTCATTTGCCTGTCATTCCGCTCCAATTACTTTAGACAATGCATGGCAATTGTTATTGGAAAATAATTACTCTATAAAAGCTCAACGCGCTAACGTCGAGAATTACCAATATCAAGAGAAAGCGACAGGAAATCTCAGTTTACCTCAGGTTACGCTTGGCGCCAGTTATACTCGCCTAGACACCGACGTAACACTATCGGGCAAACAGATAATTGACAGTACTGGCGCAGAAATTGCTGTTCCACCAGCCTTTCAAGGCATACTAAGCACTTTAGGTAGTACGACTTCCACCATCACCGAAAGGGACATTTTCACCTCTTCCATACGTGCTATCTGGCCGATTTTTACGGGTGGACGTATTTCAGCCGCTCAGTCTGCTGCCGAAGGAAAAACTGAAGAAGCCAAAAGCCAGCTAATGATGGAACAACAGGCTCGCTTTGAAGACCTTTCCAAGTACTACTTTTCTGTCGTGCTAGCAAAAGAGGTATTAGCCACTCGTCAGGTAGCTGAGCAAGGTCTTAGAAAACACCGTGATTTTGCACTGAAAATGGAAGAGCAAGGGCAGATTGCACGAGTAGAACGATTACAGGCAGAAGCCTCTTTAGATAAAGCCTCGGTTGAAACTCGCAAAGCCGCCAGCGATTTAGCCATCGCTCAGGCAGCGCTCGGGAAGCTCCTAGCGCAAAATGATCCTGTCGAGCCAGCAGAAACGTTATTCATTAACGATCACCTTCCTCCACTGAGTGCATTTATCGATCAAACCATACTCACCTACCCCGGTCTCGATATTCTTGAGGCAAAGCATAAGCAAGCTTCCAGCTTGATAAAGGCCGAAAAGGGTAAGTACTACCCAGAAGTCTACCTCTACGGTGACTACAGTCTTTATGAAGACGACTCACTCGCGAGCCAAATGAAACCCGACTGGCTAGTCGGCGTTGGTGTCAGCGTTCCTCTTATTGAATCTAGTGGCCGAAGTGAAAAAGTGAAAGCGGCACAAAGCGTGGTTTCCCAGGTGGATGCACTTAAATCGCAGGCCAAACAAGATTTGTCGCTGTTGGTTCAGAAAACCTATCTCGAAGCGCAACAAGCGATTGACGAAGTACAAGGCCTGGAATCGAGCATCGCTCTCGCAAATGAGAATCTGCACTTGCGTGAAAAAGCGTTCACTCAAGGGCTGTCGTCCTCTCTCGATGTCGTCGACGCCCAGCTTTATGTCGCCAGTATCGAGACTCAACGTTCAGCTGCACGGTTCCGCTATCTGATCTCCTTAACTAAGTTATTGGCACTAAGTAGTGAGATCGACAGCTTCAAACAATATCGAAACACTGCCTATACCCCATCTTCAACATCTAAAAAGGTAAATTAAGTCATGGCTGCAAAATCATTAAAACCCGTTTTAGTATCACTTTGCGCTGTGGGTGTTGCCTCATGGATTGGTTACCAGTTTTATCGTGCCTATCAGCCAGAGCCTGTTCGCTTGCAAGGTTTGATTGAAGCGCGGCAGTACAGTATTTCTTCAAAAGTCCCTGGTCGGATTGACGAAGTATTGGTGCGTAAAGGTGACGAGGTTGAAAAAGGCCAGCTTATTTTCACGCTCCACAGCCCTGAGATAGAAGCTAAATTAGAACAGGCAAAAGCAGGTGAAAAAGCCGCAGACGCATTAGCACAGGAGGCAGAAAAAGGTGCACGTGAACAACAGATCCAAGCGGCAAAAGATCAATGGTTAAAAGCCAAAGCGGCGGCAGATTTAATGCAGAAAACCTATAACCGGGTAAACAACCTCTACAAAGATGGTGTCGTCGCGGAGCAAAAACGTGATGAGGCGTTAACACAGTGGCAAGCTGCAAAATACACAGAAAGTGCGGCGTTGCAAATGTACGAAATGGCGAAAGAAGGCGCACGCAGCGAAACTAAAATCGCAGCGGCCGAAAAAGCACGCATGGCATCCGGCGCGGTTGCAGAAGTTGAAGCCTACGTGAAAGACACGCAGATCCATAGTTGGTTTGATGGTGAAGTTTCTCAGGTTCTGCTACAAAGTGGCGAACTCGCACCCCAAGGCTTTCCCGTTGTTACGGTTATAGATACCCAAGACGCTTGGGCGACACTCAATGTCCGGGAAGATCTCCTCAAACATTTCACTAAAGGCACAACCTTCAACGCCTACTTGCCCGCACTCGACAAAAAAGTAGAGTTCAAAGTCATGCATGTTGCCGTTATGGGAGACTTCGCAACATGGCGCGCAACCGATGCGGCAAAAGGGTTTGATCTACGTACTTTTGAAGTTGAAGCCCGACCGACTCAACCAGAGCCAGAACTGCGCATGGGCATGAGTGTTGTGGTTGAACTGTAATCCGTTGTAGTTGGTTGATGTTATGACAAATCATATTTCACAACGGCAAATCCTAAGGCACGACAAATGGCTATTATCGTGCTTAACCTGGATACCCATTTTACTCGCTGTCACTATTTGGGGAGTGTTCTCTGCTGGTATTGCCCGCGATCTGCCGATTGGCGTCGTGGATGTAGAGCACTCTCAACTTTCACGTAAGTTAATCCAATCTCTTGACGCCTCTTCGACTCTGGCGGTCGATTACCATTACACAACAGCAACTGAAGCTAAAAATGCCATGATTGAAGGTCAGATATACGCTTATGCCGTCATTCCACCGAACTTTGATCAGGACATTCTACAACACCGTCAACCGCAGCTATCTGTGTTTTTCAACAGCCAATATATTCTGGTCGCAAAGTTGATTAACTCTGCCGTGGCACAGGCTCAAGGCTATTTTGACGCTCAGTTACAAGCTGCGGGGAATCTTGCCAAGGGCAACACAACTACTGCCGCGGCTATTGGTAAGGCAGTCCCCGTTTCGACACAAATTACCGCATTGTTTAACCGCAATACCAACTACGCTCAGTTTCTGATTACTGCCATCGTACCTGCAATCTGGCAAATCTGTATCGTGGTAAGCACCATTTTGATCCTCGCTGCACATTTTCGTCTTTATGGATGCAAGAATGGATTCGAGCTTTTAGGCGATAAACCGTATTTACAACTCGCCTCCATTTTAAGCAAGTACATCCCGGTATTTATGGTGCAAGGAGCAATGTTTCTCTACTGGTTTTATGTACTGTTAGACTGGCCAATGGAAGGCAGTATAGTTGTCATCTTAATCGCTCAATGGCTCACTATCATCGCTTGTGTGATTATGGGTGCGCTGTTCTTCTTCCTGTCAATGGATCCCGCTCGTGCGATGAGTTTCGCCGGAGCGTTTACTGCACCCAGCTTTGCTTTTATGGGGATTACTTTTCCTGTCACTGATATGAGCACACTTGCTACGACTTGGCGTTCACTATTGCCGATCAGCCACTACATTGAGGTTCAGGTCGCCCAAGCAAGTTATGGCACACCAGCATTTCTATCGATGAGTTCATTATGGACAATGATTGGTTACGCTATCCCTTTGCTGCTTACCTCAGCCTTGATTCGTAAACACCGGAACACGGCGTTCCAAGTTAAAAACAGGGAGAATGCATGACACTCTGGCAACTGATTAAAGCGGAGATTCGCTCTGTTTTTACCAACCCTGTCGTCACGCTTACTGTTTTCGGTGGAGTGGTATTTTACTCTTTCTTATACCCGCTACCCTATACACAACAAACTCCAAGAGAGCAGCCAATTGCGATCGTCAATCTGGATGGCAGCCAAACCAGTTTGACATTAGAACGCATGGTCGACGCGACACCACAGGTTAAAATTGTCTCTAGGCTCCATACCATAGAAGACGCGAAACAGGCATTTCTCAACCGTGACATTACAGGATTTCTGGTGATTCCCGAGCACTTCTATAAAGATTTGCTCCTGGGTAAAAGTCCCACGCTGGCCTACGCCGCTGATGCGTCTTACTTTCTGGTGTATGGCACCGTCGTGGAAGGTTTGGCACAAGCAGGTGGAGCGTTAGGCGCACAAGTGAAAGTGAGTAAATTGTTGATCGAAGGTGTGCCTCTTAGCATGGCAAGTCACAATTACTCTGCGATAAAGCTCAATATGAAGCCGACTTTTAACCCAACGATGGGCTATATCGAATATGTCGTCCCTGCCGTGTTCGTGCTGATTTTGCAGCAGACATTGGTCATGGCCGTTGGCTTACAAACGGGGTCACAACGTCATGGTCGAGGTTACTGGTCGAACGTTTCGACAGCTTCAATATTGCTAGTTCGAACGCTTGTTTTCGTTGCGATATATTATCTGCTTAGCGCCTACTATTTTGGCGCTAGCTTAGAGCGTTTAAGTGTTAACCACATTGCTAACGCCACCGAGCTGCTCACTTTACTCTTACCGTTTATGTTAAGTTGTTGTGGCTTGGGTTTATGGCTTGGCTACCTTTTGCCAAGAAGAGAGTTAGTCACATTAGTCGCTCTGGTAAGTTCAATGCCGCTACTCTTCTTAGCAGGTTTTATATGGCCAGTAGAATCTATCCCGGCACCTTTACTGTGGATTGCGGATTTAAGCCCGAGCACTTGGGCTATCAAAGGCTTTCTTGCTTTGAATCAAATGGGGGCAACGTGGCAACAAGTGGCTAAACACTGGACGGCACTTTGGCTACTGACTGTTCTCTGGGGTGGTATTGCGTATTGGATAGCCACTCGACATTCAAAGCCTGTTGTGACAGAAAAAGCTTAAGCTAATCTCTGTTTCAAAACATCGTCAATCGCAAGGGGCTCTAAACTGCCCCTTTATCCCTAGTGCCACTTGTATCTGCCGTTTGCAGGATCAAGCACACGCCAATCAAACCTATACCTACCCAACCTACAACAGAAATCTTCTCTCCCACTATCCAAACCGCCAGTATTGCGGCAACAACAGGCTCAAATAAAGTTAATAACGTCGCACTGCTTACCGGAACATGGCGTAACCCATAACCGAAGGCGAGATAAGCCATGCACATGGGAACAATGGCCATGTACAGTGAGACCATAGAGTTCACACTGCCAGCAAACAAGTTTTCACCGGTGAACCACAAACTAGGAAGCAGGAACACCGCTCCACCAGCAAATATACTGCCTAACGCAGCCTGTGATTTAACGCCCGCGTCAATCATAGACTTTGCCACGCAGGAATAGCCGGCATATGTAAAGCCCGCAACTAACCCGAGAGCAATCCCCAAAAGATAATTAGAATCGCTGGCCGTGAAGAAACCATCTTCCCCTTTATCTAACACCAAAAGTACGATGCCAGCCGCACCTAATGCGAAACTCACCCACCATATCTTATTGACGTTTTTTCCTGTGCCGAATAGACGTTCAATGAATACTGTAAAAAATGGTGCACTGGCGATAGAGATGACGGTACCGATAGCCACACCTGACAACTTCATAGAGGAATAAAACGCAAGTGGATAGACCGCTAAAGCGACACTGCCTATAGCTAACGGAAGCTTAAACGCCCAGATTTGAGATGCACTGTTTTTAATACTTCGCAGCGAGATCAGCGCCTGGATAACGCCCCCGACGCCCATAGCAAAAGCACCGATAGCAAGAGGACTGACTTGCTCAGAGAAACTCGCCGCTGTTCCTGTAGTGCCCCATAACACTGCGGCAAACAGAATTGAAAATGCCCCACTATGATACTCACTAAACGATTTTATTGCTGCAGACTGCGACATAACAACTCTTTGAATGAAAGAAAAGGCGAAACATACCAGTGAAAAGCTGATTTCTATAATTGACTTAAATCAACGATCAATCCGATTGCATTTTTTAATGAATTGTAAATAAAACGTTTCTATCAACTTTCGGTGACAGGTGCAACAAAGGGCAAAGAAAAACTATTTCTTTAACATCGATTTTTACCATAGTAATCATCGAGTTTTTGCATTTTAACCAAGAATAGGATTCTTATAACGTGACTTCCGAGCGTTCCGATTAGGAAGAACGCCACACTAGTGAGAGTCAAGAATCACGTAAAAAGGAAGTTATTATGAGAACTGTAATAGCAGCGAGTATTTTGTCAGTGTTATCATTCGGTGTATATGCCGAACGTATTTCAAGCGAACCGATAAAGGTCATAGATCCGGTAACAGGGCTGGATGAAAAGAAAGTGGAGCTTGGAAAAACCTTATGGTTCGAGCCCCGTCTGTCCGCTTCGAACACGATTTCTTGTAACTCTTGTCATAACATTGCGAAAGGTGGTGTAGATAACCTGCCTAGCTCAATTGGTCACAAGTGGTCTATTGGCCCGATAAACTCTCCAACCGTATTTAACTCAGATTTGAACTTTGTACAGTTCTGGAATGGGCGCGCTGAAGATCTGCAAGAACAGGCTGCTGGCCCAATTGAAAACCCTCTGGAAATGGCATTCACTCACCAACTTGCGACCGACACTCTTCAATCTATCCCTCAATATCGCAATTGGTTCAAAGAGACTTATGGCAGTGAAGAAATCACGATGGAGAACGTGACCGATGCAATCGCTACTTTCGAACAAACGCTGCGTACACCAAATTCACCCTTTGATCAGTGGTTAAAAGGTAACGACGATGCGCTGACTGTCGCTCAAGTTGAAGGCTATCATCTGTTTAAAGCTAAAGGATGTACGGCTTGTCACAGTGGCCCTCTAGCAGGCGGGCAAATGTACCAAAAAATGGGGTTAGTAAAACCTTTCGATACTGATAACCCTGATGTTGGTCGTAAAGCCATCACCGGCAACGAGTTCGACAAGTTTGTTTTCAAAGTACCAACTCTTAGAAATATTGAACTGACATATCCGTACTTCCACGATGGTTCGGTATGGGATTTACAAGAAGCGGTCGAAGTAATGGCTGACATCCAGCTAGGTCAGAAACTTAGCAAAGAAGAATCCGGAAAAATTACTGAGTTTTTAAGATCGTTAACGGGTGAGCAACCACGCGTAACGTTACCCCATTTACCACCGTCAACGAACGAAACAGCAAGACCGAATATCTAATATTCTTCAAACTACAAAGGAGCCTGATTTAGGCTCCTTTTGTACTGATAAGTCGGCGATAGCTAGTGAATAAACACTAAGCAACGTCAACGATTGAGTCAGAGCTTTCTACCGGCTCGAAAAACTCATCATGCAGAGCACAAATTGCACGTTGATACTCTTTATCACTGACAACGAACTGAACATTAACGTTGCGTAATGAGGAGTGGAGTGCAACGGGTGTTACACCGCTGTTCATCAATGATAATACACCTTTGGCCAAGGTTTTATTGGTGTCGATCTGGGAACCAATCGCCGAGATCAACGCCACCATACGGCCTTTAATAGACGCGTTTGGATAACGCTTTTCTGCTTTGTACAGCACTTTGTTTAAGCTATCAGCATTGCCACCAAGGTAGTAAGTAATTGAGTTGGCATTCATTTCTTTACCGATCAGGGTCACGTGTGCATCAGAAATGATTTCCATCAGCTCATAACTCACGTTATCAACTTTGCCGACCATCGCTTGATCAAACAGATGTAAAGCAAACACTTTTTCTTTACCCGCAATAATCTCTACCTTGTCTTCATCCGGACGGTAACCAGACGAAATCAACGTACCTTCATGCTCAGGTTCAAATGTGTTTTTGATCTGCAGTTCGATGCCACTTTCACGTAACCCAGCCGCCGCATTTGGATGGATAGCTTCCATACCTAAGTTGGCAAGTTGGTCAGCCACATCGTAGTTAGTACTGCCAATTGGAAGTACTTTCTCTGGGCCTACAACACGTGGGTCAGCTGAGCTTAAATGATACTCTTTGTGAATGATCGCTAAGCTAGCTTTAGTAATCGAAGCTACTCGACTGAACGTCATCTCACTATAGCCACGATCGTAGGTATGCATCAGCCCTTCTTTGCAGTATGCATAGCCAGTAACGATTGGAAGCTCTTTAGATACATCGATATCAGCAAAAGCTTCACTAATTGATTCATCTAAAGTTCTTGGCTCCTGAGTGTCCCAGCCAGACAGGTCAACAAATTTCGCATTGATACCCATGTTTTTCAGCTTCAACGCAGTGTTGTAAGCACTGTGTGCTTCACCAATTGAAGAGAGGAACTCACGAATTTGCGGTAAGTAGTGGCGCAATGAAAACTGACCGTACTGGCAAGTTTCCAGAATATTGGCGATACAATTTTTTGCTTCAGAGATACGTGATCGAATGAACTTATCTGCTCGGATTCGGTTCATCGGATCGGCAAAAATATTCTCGTTTGTCAGTAGCATACGGTTCTCTACGTATGCTAACGCCTCTTCCCATTTGTCATCACGTTTGGCAACCAGTTGGTATACTCCCGGCTTGCTGGTTTTTTTACATTCTAATAGCGCGTCGGTCATGCCGCCGTAAGCCGATACAACGAAGATACGGTTGTATGGAGATTTGGGACGAAGAATAATGTTATCGAGAACAGCATCAAATGCTGTCATTGAAGTACCGCCGATTTTTTCTACGGTAAAAGTCATGATAAGCCTTTTTAATTGGTAATTATAAAAGTAACAAAGAAGAGAGAATTGAAATGTGAGGTGGAAACCACCTCACAGTGACTGTTCATTAGTCAACAAGAGGGTACACGCCGTTTTCATCGTGTACTTCAGCACCTGTGATAGGTGGATTAAATACGCACGCCATTACCATTTCTTTGTTTTTGTATGCTCTTAGGTAGTGCTCGTCGTTTTTGTCCAGGATGTACAGTGTACCTGGTTTGATTGGGTAAGTTTCCCCTCCAACCACTTCGATTTCACCTTCACCACTCATACAAAAAACAGATTCTAAGTGGTTCTTATAGTGGATATGAGTTTCAGTACCTTCGTAAATGGTCGTGATATGGAAAGAAAAACCCATTTTGTCATCTTTCAACAACATACGGACACTTTCCCAAGTATCTGAAACTACACGTCGCTCGCTGTTGCGACACTCTTCAAGTGTTCTAACGATCATTATTAATTTTCCTTATTAAGATGCTTGTTTGAAGTGTTTAGCAGCAATGCTTTCAACTGCATTTTCAAAAATGCTCAGTCCCTGCTCTAACTCTGATTCACTGATAGTCAGAGGACAGAAAAACTTAACCACTTCATCGTCTGGGCCTGCTGTCTCAATCACCATTCCGTTATCGAAACACGCTTTAGCGATTTCAGAGGAAAGGTCACCATTAATACATTCAATACCGATCATCATGCCGCGACCTTTTTTCTGCACGAACATCTGTGGGAATCGGCGCACACAACGATTAATTATGATGCTTACTTTCTCTGAACACTGCTTAATGTGAGTTTCAAAATCTTCATTAGCCCAGTAGATTTCTAGCGCTTTAGCAGCAGTAATGAACGCATGGTTGTTACCACGGAACGTACCGTTATGTTCACCCGGCTTCCACTGGTCAAGCTCTGGTTTCAGAAGAACAACGGCCATTGGTAAGCCATAGCCACCAATAGATTTTGACAGAGTAACGATGTCAGGCTGAATACCTGATGGCTCAAAGCTGAAGAACGTACCTGTACGGCCACAGCCGGCCTGAATGTCATCGACAATCATAAGGATGTCATTGGCTTTACAAATTTTGCTCAAGCGCTGCAGCCATTCGTTTGATGCTACATTCAAGCCACCTTCGCCCTGTACGGTTTCAAGTAGCACAGCGGCAGGTTTGTCCATACCAGCTGAGTTATCGTTCAGCATTGCTTCAAACAGCGCCAAACCATCAACACCCGCGTAACCTTCAAACGGAAGACGCGTTACGTTGTGTAAGCTCGAGCCATTGCCCTGTCTATGATGTTGGTTACCAGTTGCAGCTAATGCGCCAGCGGTACAACCGTGGAAACCATTAGTGAAGGCAACAACACTGCTGCGGCCCGTTACTTTTTTAGCCAGTTTCAAAGCGGCTTCTACTGCGTTGGTGCCTGTCGGCCCTGTAAACTGAACTTTATAATCCAGCTTTCTTGGCTTAAGAATGTAGTTATCTAATGCTTCAAGAAATGACGCTTTCGCTTCTGAATGCATATCCAGACCGTGCGTAATACCGTCCATTTCAATGTACTCAAGTAACGCTTGCTTAAGTACTGGGTTATTGTGTCCGTAATTCAGAGATCCCGCGCCAGCAAGGAAGTCTAAATAGCGTTCGCCCTGTTCTGTTTCCAGCCAGCAGCCTTTCGCTTTACGAAATACGACTGGAAAGTTGTTTGAATATGAGCGTACATTGGATTCCTGCTTTTTGAAAATATCCATGATAAGACCGTTTTTAATTCCTATTGTTAGGGGATTATTTTAGGGGAATGCGATACAAAAACTCTGTATCGTGTTTGCCTTTGAAATGGGCTTTTTCATCCAAAAATGTGCTTACTTGGCCAGAATTGCCGTTCATCGCATCTAACTTTTTGAACAGTGCCCATGAGGCTTTGTTATCCTCAGTGATAGTAGTTTCGACCATCTTGACATTGCTTAGCCCCTCTCTTAAGAGAAGCTCTTTCAACATGCGAAAAGCTAAACCATTGCCTCTATAACGAGGTGATACTGCAACTTGCCAGATAAACAACACGTCCTGCTCGTCCGGTTTCTGATAACCCGATATGAAACCAGCAATGTCACCATTGCACTCAACCAAAATACTGGTCTTACTGAAGTGTGTAGACTGTAAGAAATTGCAATAAGAAGAGTTCATATCTAAAGGTGGACAGTCTGCAATTAAGCTGTAAATGTCGTCACCATCAGAGATTGTAGGTTCACGAAAAATCCATTTTTTTCTTGTTTCCTCTTCAATTTCTGGATAGAGGACCCAAGGTGCTGATGTGATCATGGGGAAATACATACCTTTTGAGGTCTAATTAAATTTCGCTATTATTATGGGCATTCATCGTCACCAAAAATCAAATATTCGTACGGTTTATCTGGTTTTATGTGGCACAGATCACACTTTTAAGTCATTTAACCAAAGTTTAAAATGATTTGAGGTCTAAATTATTCGCAATCACCTATGGATTGTTGCGCACAATGTATACAATTTGAAGTCTAATGATTATTTTAAAATGAGACCTATTTGGCAAAGTAAAACTTTGAATACATCTGTTAAATAAAGCGTCCTAAAATCTTAAAAAATTAAATTATTAGATATATAAAAATCAAGCACCCCACAACTAACTTTAACAATAAGATTATGATTTAATTAACTTTAAACGTAAAACTGCGCATCCCAAACCTATTAAATACATAGCCATCAAATACCTACTGCCATGAGCTCGTCCGTTGAATTTTTGCTAAAATTTAATTAGAGTACAAAACGTTAGACACAAAAAAGGACGATTAACATGGCTCCCATATTGGAAGTTAAGGGACTTTACAAAGTGTTTGGAGAAAGCCCAGAGCGCGCTTTCTCTCTTATCGACAAAGGAGTAGATAAAGACCACATCTTTGAGCAAACAGGTTTAACCGTCGGTGTAAACGATGTTTCTCTTTCCATCAATGAAGGAGAAATTTTCGTGATAATGGGTCTTTCTGGCTCAGGTAAATCCACTCTTGTACGCCTCCTTAATCGACTTATCGAACCAACCAAGGGTAGCGTTTTTCTCAAAGGCAAAGACATTGCCCACATCTCTGAAGATGAGCTGAGAGAAGTTCGTCGAAACAACATCTCCATGGTTTTCCAAAACTTTGCGCTTATGCCCCACATGACTGTTATCGAAAATGCCGCATTTGGTCTTGAACTTGCTGGCGTCGACACTGACAAAAGACGAGCCAGCGCCCTTTCTGCTCTAGAGCGAGTTGGTTTAGACCCCTATGCAGAGTCCTTTCCTGATGAACTGTCAGGTGGTATGAAACAGCGCGTAGGTCTGGCAAGAGCCCTTGCCTGCGACCCTGACATTCTGTTGATGGATGAAGCCTTCTCAGCACTCGATCCATTGATTAGAACTGAAATGCAGGACGAGCTTATTCGCCTGCAAAATGACGATAAGCGAACCATCGTATTTATTTCTCACGACTTAGACGAGGCGATGCGTATCGGCGATCGCATTGCAATCATGCAAAATGGTGAAGTCGTCCAGGTTGGTACACCGGATGAAATCCTTCACAACCCTGCTAACGATTATGTTGAAGCCTTTTTCCGCGGCGTAAACATAGCCAGCGTTTTAACGGTAAAAGATATCGCCCGCAAAAAACCTGCCGCAGTATTTAAAAAATCCGACAACGATGGTCCGGGCTCTGCACTACAGATTCTGATGGATCACGATCGTGACTACGGCATCGTTGTTGATAAATCCAGCCGCTACTCTGGCATTGTTTCTCTTGATTCATTGCGTTTAGCGCACAAAGAAAATCGCTCCTTGGCCAGTGCTCAACTGGATGATGAAGTGACACTCCAACCAAGTCAGTCAATTAATGACATTTTAGGTGTGGTTGCAGGAGTACCTTATGCGGTACCCGTTGTCGACGAGCAAGGGACGTACTTTGGCGTTGTGACCAAGTCACGTCTTCTACAAACACTAGACAAGGAGTAAGGCAATGTCAGCAGAAGAAACAAATAACGATCCTTGGGCACAGTCTGCTCCTGTGGAGGATAATCCCTGGGGACAAGCCTCAGACGTAGCAACGAGTAACGACTGGTTAAGTTCAGAGACCGTCGAACAAGCCCCTTTTGATATCATGAACCCGTTTAAGGAAGCCGTACTCCCCCTCGATGAATGGGTCGAGACTGGATTGAATTGGTTGGTGGAACACGGCCGACCAGTCTTTCAGGCGATTCGGGTTCCTATCGATTTTATTCTGACATCGTTTGAAACCGCCCTAGTTTCAACACCAGCACCTATTATGGTTCTGATTCTGTTCTTACTTGCATGGCAGTTTTCTAATTTTAAACTGGGCGTATCGACCGCTATCTCTCTCATATTTATCGGTTTAATCGGTGCATGGTCACAAGCCATGACGACTTTAGCTCTGGTTTTAACCTCAGTCTTTTTCTGTTTGCTGATAGGGCTACCGATGGGGATATGGCTGGCACGAAGTAATACCGCAGCGAAATTTGTCAGGCCGATATTAGACGCTATGCAAACCACGCCAGCGTTTGTTTATCTGGTACCAATCGTAATGCTGTTTGGTATCGGTAACGTTCCCGGGGTTGTGGTGACGATCATTTTTGCACTTCCACCTGTTGTCCGCTTGACGATTTTAGGTATTCAGCAAGTACCGGAAGAACTGATCGAAGCGGGTCACTCGTTCGGTGCAAGTAAAAAACAAATGCTTTATCGCATTCAACTGCCGTTGGCACTCCCGACGATCATGGCGGGTGTAAACCAAACACTGATGTTATCGCTATCTATGGTGGTAATTGCCTCCATGATTGCTGTCGGTGGTTTGGGTCAAATGGTATTGCGTGGTATCGGACGACTCGATATGGGCTTAGCCGCAATCGGTGGCCTGGGGATCGTGATTCTTGCGATTCTGTTAGACCGAATTACTCAGGTCTTGGGCGTCAACGCCGGTAACACTAAGGTTCGCTGGTATCACACAGGTCCTGTTTCATACCTATTAAAACTGAAAACAAACCAAGAAGATCCAAAACTTAGGAGAAAAACGAATGAATAGTTCATGGAAGACAACGCTCTCTATCGGAGCACTAAGTACAATTGCATTTTCGACAAATGTACTGGCAGAAGAGTTACCAGGTAAAGGTGTAACTGTCCAGCCTGTGCAATCTACCGTTGCCGAAGAGACATTCCAGACACTGATCGTTAACCGTGCACTGGAAGAACTTGGCTACGATGTAAAACCAACTAAAGAAGTTGATTACAACGTTGGATACACTTCTATCGCCAAAGGCGATGCTACTTTCTTGGCGGTAGGTTGGTTCCCTCTTCACGCAGACAAGTACACAATGTCTGGCGGTGACGATAAATTCTACCGTGAAGGTCAGTACGTTAGTGGTGCTGCTCAAGGCTACTTAATCGATAAGAAAACCGCAGAGAAATACGGCATTACCAATATTGGCCAGCTAACTGACCCAAAGGTGGCTAAACTATTCGATGCCAACGGCGACGGTAAAGCGGATTTAACGGGTTGTAACCCTGGCTGGGGTTGTGAAATGGTTATCGAGCACCAGCTTGATTCTTTCAAGCTGCGTGACACCGTCACTCACAACCAAGGTAACTATGCAGCAATCATTGCTGATACTATTTCTCGCTATAAGAAAGGTGACCCAATTCTTTACTACACTTGGACTCCTTACTGGGTAAGTGGTGTATTGGTTCCGGGGAAAGACGTGGTTTGGTTAGAAGTACCGTTCTCTTCACTACCTGGTGAGCGTAAAGACGTAGACACCACTCTAGGTAACGGCAAAAACTACGGCTTCGAAATGAACTCAATGCGTATCGTAGCAAACAAAGAGTTTACCGAGAGTAACCCAGCAGCAGCTAAGCTGTTCGAAATCATGAAGCTCAACATCAATGATGTTAGTGCACAAAACATGATGATGAGCCAAGGTAAAAACAGCTCAGAAGACATCGAATCTCACGTAAATGGTTGGATCAAAGCTCACCAAAAAATGTTCGATGGTTGGGTAGCAGAAGCGAAGAAAGCTGCGCTTTAACGTTTATACTATTTAGCTGTAAAACAGCTCATTCGTAAATATGAAAAAGAGCCAGTTGTTCATGCAACTGGCTCTTTTTGTTGATGTTAATTAATTATTCTGGACCATTAATCATGGTCAATAAAGTTAGATATTACCTCACGATCGTACCCTTTTGATGCCAGGTTCAACTGAATGGTATAAGGGTGTACTGGCTGAGATTCGCCATTTTGATCAACCTCAAGCAGTTCCACCAGCTTACCGTGTTGCATTACGGCAACCTGTTCACACATATGGGAAACAACCGCTAGATCATGACTGACCAGTATGTATGTCAGGGACAGCTCGTCACGTAGCCTATTAAGTAGATTTAAAATCTCCGCCTGAATAGAAACATCAAGCGCAGAGGTTGGCTCATCCAGCAACAAGATTTCTGGCTCAAGAATTAACGCTCTCGCTATAGCAACACGTTGACGCTGACCTCCAGACAGCTGATGCGGATATCGAAACCTAAATTTGCTTGGTAATGCGACCTGCTCCATAACACGGGTAATACGTTTATCAGCGTCTTTTAATCCGTGAATCGATAATGGTTCTGCCAATATTTTGTCTATGGTGTGTCTAGGGTGCAGTGAGGCGTATGGGTCCTGAAAAACCATCTGAAGCTTTTTATAAAAGGCTTTGTTGCGTCGATTATTTAACACCTGTCCGTCAAATAATATCTCTCCGCCACAGTGCTTATTTAACCCTGCCAGAGCACGTAATATTGTTGATTTACCCGATCCTGACTCACCAACCAAACCAAAAGATTGCTGTTCTGGAACGCTAAAAGAGACTTGGTTCACCGCTTTAACCAAATCGTCTCCGCTTCCAAAATGAATTGATAAATCTTTGATCTCTATTGCTGGTTTTGACTGTACATACTGTTCCATCATAGTATCAGCTCACCTTGCGTATCTAAGTTTGCTTTTAACCAACTATCCTGACGTTGTAACGTGGGCAAGGGTTCTCCTTTCGCGACATTTCCAGGCAGGCAAGATAGTAATCCCTGCGTATACGGATGCTGAGCCTGGTCCAACTTCCCTGCTTCAATTTCTTCAACGATACGGCCAGCGTACATAACTAAAATCCTGTCACAAAAACTCGCCACCAGAGGTAAGTCATGTGAAATAAGGATCAGCCCCATACCTCTTTCTTTTACTAGATCGTCCATGATTGCGAGCACCTGTAACTGTACGGTGACATCAAGGGCAGATGTTGGTTCATCAGCAATTAACAGATCCGGGCTTGAGAGCAGCATCATTGCGATCATGATTCGTTGCCCCATGCCACCAGATAATTCATGTGGATAAGCGTTAAATACTCGTTGCGGATTTCTGATCCGGACCGCTTCCAGC
Source organism: Vibrio sp. B1FLJ16 (assembly GCF_905175385.1). Lineage (NCBI taxonomy): Bacteria > Pseudomonadati > Pseudomonadota > Gammaproteobacteria > Vibrionales > Vibrionaceae > Vibrio > Vibrio sp. B1FLJ16. The sequence continues at coordinate 1,448,198 of NZ_HG992749.1, read as the reverse complement.
ATATCGATACAGCGCGCAAAAGCTTGCTTTTTAGAAAGCTTCATCTGAATCTGACACGCCTCAACCATCTGTTTACCAACCGTCATCACGGGGTTGAGAGAATACTTAGGATCTTGCATTACCATGGAGATACGCTTTCCGCGCACTTCACGATAATCACGAGTCGATAGTTTCTGTAGATCTAAGCCATCAAAAACTAATTTGTCCGCCCGTACATTTCCCGCGCTCAAACCTAAGATAGCCCGGCCGGTTTGAGACTTACCCGAACCGGATTCGCCGACAATCGCAACCTTTTCACGTCCCATGCTAAATGAGATATCACGAACCGCATGTACTGCACCATGAATAGAAGGAAACTCGACGTTAAGGTTTTTCACACCAAGCAAGTTGCAATCCGTTCGATTAGAATTACTCATCAGTGTTGCCCTCCTGATTTTGGATCTAATACATCTCTAAGCCCGTCACCCAGAAGATTAAAGCCGAGTGCAACAATAAAAATAGCAAGACCAGGAAAAGTCGCTAACCACCAGTAACTGAGAATGTAGTCACGCCCCTCTGCTATCATAGCACCCCACTCCGGCATAGGTGGCTGAGCGCCCAACCCAAGGAAACCCAAACCAGCAGCAGTAAGAATAATACCGGCCATATCTAAGGTGACTCGTACTATTAAAGACGAAAGACACAGCGGCATAATATGCCCGGAAATGAGTCGCCAGTGTCCTGCTCCTTGCAATCTAGCAGCTGCGATATAATCGGTGTTACGGATGGTAAGCGTCTCGGCTCTTGCAAGACGTGCGTAGGCAGGCCAGGAGGTAATCGCGATAGCAAAAATAGCCGACTCTAATCCCCTTCCCATCGCTGCCGCCAATGCAAGTGCCAACACCAATTTTGGGAAAGCGAGAAAAACATCGGTTATTCTCATTAATAATGTGTCAATCCAACCACCGAAATAGCCGGAAACAGTGCCGATAACGAAACCCAGCACGGGTGCCGTGAAAATTACAATACCGACTATGAGTAAGGTAATACGGCTACCAATGATAATACGGCTGAAAACATCGTTAGCTTGACCATCTGTACCAAACCAGTGCTCAGATGATGGAGGCTGGAAACGATTGTTTTTTAGCTCTTCACCTGTCAGGCCACTAGTTATCCCCTCTGGCGCGATAACCGGAGCAAACAGCGCTATTAGCAGTAAGACAGCAACAATAGTAAAGCCTATCATCGCCAGTGGGTTGTGAATAAAACGCAGCCAACCAACATAGGTGCGACCAAGAGCAGCCTGCGCTCTCGAATCGGGACTATCGGCTAATAGCCATCCTTTTAATTCTGTCATATGGATAAACCCCTATACGTCTATCTCGCTCTAGGATCGAGCACTTTGTACAGCAGATCCGAGGTTAAATTCAGCAGAATAAATACCAAGCCAACAACAATGGTTCCGCCAAGTACTGCGTTCATATCTGCTGCGAGCAGACTGTCAGTGATATAACGACCTAACCCCGGCCAGGAAAACACGATTTCGGTCAGAACGGAACCTTCTAACAAGGTCGCATAGGTCAGTGCAATAACGGTTATTAGTGGAACCCAAGCATTCCCCAAAGCATGTTTCCAGATGATCGAACGTTCAGATACGCCTTTTACTCTTGCAGTAATAATGTATTCCTGCTTGAGTTGTTCGAGCATAAATGAGCGCGTCATGCGGCTTAGGTACGCGATGCTGTAATAAGAGAGTAATGATGCAGGCAGGATAATATGTGAGAACGCATCTTTAAATGCATCCCAGTCTCCCGCTAATAGCGTATCTACCAACACCATGTTGGTGACTTTAGGCAGAGTATATTCATACATAACGCTGAGCCTACCTTCTGGAGCAGAAACCCAATCTAGGTGCTGATAAAAGATCACAATGCCTATCATGGCTAACCAGAAAATTGGTGCGCTATGTCCAATTAGGCCAAATATTCGTGCCAAATTATCTTGCCATTTGTTTTGATTCACCGCAGCGAGAACACCAATAGGAACCCCAAACAAAATGCCGAACAGAGTTGCTAATGTGGCTAGCTCCAAAGTAGCTGGAAAGTAGTTAAAAATATCGTCAGTCACTAAATTCGCAGTACGCACTGAAGTACCCAAATCCCCGTGAATAACGCCATCAAGATAGTAGATAAATTGCACTGGGATTGGCTTATCTAATCCCATTTCCTGATAGGTTTTCTGGTAGAGTTCTTCAGGTGCCTTGTCACCGATTACCGCAATAACAGGGTCAGTAGGCATCATTCGGCCAATGACAAAAGTTAGGATCAACAGACCTAAAATTGTCATCGCCAACATGCCCAAAAAGTGGACAAACGGCTTGAGCTTCTTCGCAAGCGATGTGGAAGAAAAAAAGACGGCGGAACCACCGTCTTTCACTACAGGCATATCCATTATTTCTTCACAACATTTTTATAGGAGTTGCTATCGAACGATGGACCAAGGACATAACCTTCAACATCGTCTCGAATGCCAGCCACTTCCTGCTCCTGCATTATGAATGCAAAAGGTGCGTGCTGTTGATGCTCCTTCTGAATCTCAATATACATGCTGGCACGCTTAGCGGCATCTGACTCAAGTACTGCGGCGAGTGTATCTTTAGTCATTTCCTCTGGCGCATATGCGTTACGCCAAGCAACAGGCTTAGATTTTGCGTCGTCACTGTTATCTAAGTTTTTCGCAAAGGTATCTGCGTTGGTATGTGGGTCTTGATAATCCGGTCCCCATGCACCGAAGAACAGCTGATGTTTACGTGCACGATATACCGTTAACACCTGCTTGCCATCCATTGGAATGAGCTTGATGTTGATACCCGCTTTAGCAAACGTTGTCTGAATAGATTTTGCGGTATCAATACGAACTGGTGCATTTCGTACAATAAGTTCCATTTCAAAACCATCCGGATAGCCAGCTTCTGCCAATAGCTTTTTCGCTTTTTCCACATCAAGGGAGAACGGCTGATCTTCCAAAGCACCTAAGAAGCCTTTAGGAAGAAACGCTTGTTGAATTTGGCCTCGTCCTGACCAAACTGTGTCTTCAAGGCCTTTATAGTCAATCAGATATTTTAGCGCTTCCTGAACTTTCGGTTTCGCTAGAATTGGATCTTTCAGGTTCATCGATAAGTAGTAAAGCGCACCCTTACCTTTTTTCAGCAGCTTGATATGCTCGTCATCACTAACACTCTTTAACTGTTCTGTTTCCAGGTTACGGGCAATATCAATATCTCCTTTTTCCAACAATAGTTGCTGAACCGAAGATTCACCGATGTGTCGGATAAACACATTTTTGACCTTAGGTGCGCCATCCCAGTAATCTTTGTTGGCACTTAGCACAACAATTTCAGACGGCTTCCACTGCTCGATTTTAAATGGACCAGAACCTGCGTAATTTGTACGCAACCACGCAAATCCCATATCGCCATCTACTTCGTGTTTCATCACCTCATCTTTATCGACAATAGAAGCAATCGTTGACGACAAACAGTACAGAACGAAAGTTGGAGCGTAAGATTTATCCGTCTCAAGAACTAACGTGTCAGAATCAACCGCTTTGATTTTGTCTTTAACGTTGTCAGCAGTAAAACCGAACTGAGTTAGGATAAATGCAGGAGTTTTATTCAGAATAATGGCACGTTGTAGTGAAAATGCCGCATCTTCAGCATTCATCTCATCACCGGACGCAAACTTAATGCCTTTACGCATTTTGAAGGTGAAGGTTTTACCGTCATCGCTGACTGTCCAGCTTTCCGCCGCGACACCAAAAATCTTAGAGACATCATCTGGATCATAACCAATCAGGCGGTCATAACTATTACCCACAATTTCAGCACCTGAAAACTCAAAAACCTCTGCGGTGTCCAAGGTGATAATGTCATCAAATTGCCAACCAACAACCAATGAGTCTTTTGGAGTCGCTGCTAATGCAGCTCCCGATGACACCGCCAATGCAAGGCTTGTCAATCCCGCTAACCTACGCACTTTATTTACAAATAACTTCATTTTCCCTCCGGAAATATTCTATCCATGTATATTTCGGCGACTATATACCCAAGTGACTTCAAGATGCGGGACTCAGAGCGTTGTCACTGACTCAAGTTCGAGGAAAACAACGCAGCGGAATAGCAAGCTCTTTCCAAGTTGTTTAACGACGAAATTGTGTCAGTGACACGCTCCCAAAGGGCGAGTTGTCTTGGCTTGCATACTTCGTTAACGATTTTTGATTTAGAACCACTAGATCATCAAATCGTTGTCTCGTCTGTAAGCCAAGACATTCTCGCTGAACCGAACATCTTGAGGTTACTTGGGTATAGTACCGAGAGAGTTACTGCTACTTCTAAATAACTGCGTATTTATAAATCCTAATTCAATACACAGTTGTTATAGCCAATTGACTTCAATCCCATATACTTTTTGCCAACATCCGCATATTGCCACCAAAAATTGCCTCTATATCAGACTGTTTATAGCCACGTACTGCTAGTAAATCTGCAATTTCAAGAAAACGTTCCGGTGGTGCGTATAACAAATTCAAATAACCGTCGCTCGCGTTACCGTAGCCATGCTCCTTCGGCCACCAGTGCCCAAGGTCTAGCCCTTCTGGCCCTGTATCTAGGTGGGAGTCGTAGACATAATCTAAACCTAAGCCAACATGTTTGGGGCCTAATAACTGAACCAAATAATCTATGGCTTCAACCATACTTTGCGCACTGGCTTGATTACAGTTTAAAAACCTTGCGACACCGTTAATACAGACCACTCCACCAGTGGCTGCACACGCCTGAAGCTGGTCGTCTTTATAGTTACGCCCATGATCTTTAAGTGCTCTTGGATTGCCATGGCTGATAATGACGGGTTTAGTGGAGCACTCAAAAATATCCATACTCGTGCGATAGCCGGTATGAGAGACGTCCATAAATAACTTGTTGGCATTAATTGCTTCGACGATTGCCCTGCCTTTCGCACTTAAACCAGGATCGTCATCATGGCACCCTCCAGCCAAAGAGTTGCTGCGGTTATATGCCAAATGTATCTGTCTCACGCCAAGCTGAGCAAACAGGCCGACCATAGCGGGGCTTTCACATAAAGGAACGCCCCCTTCTAAATCAAAGGATATCGCCAACTTCCCTTCACGCTGAGCACGTTCTACATCGGAAAAATCATTTACCTGAATCAGAAAATCGAGCTCGCTAATACGTTCCCTAAAGCCCGCTATTATTTGAATAATGTCTTCTAACGGATTGAAATCCATACCGATGTTGATCGAAATATAATACGCGCCACAGTCAATATGTCGCTTCAATGATGCCAAATCGTACTCAGGAAAAAGAGGTACGCATGTATGGGCATCCCAAACGGGGATCACAGCCAAAATGTACTCCTTTGCATCTCTTATGCGTGTCCATGCAATTATTAAAATCAAAGGGTTATATTTCTTGTTCCTATCCTTAAAGCAAATCAGGTGCCAAATCTTAAACCCTGTAAAAATAAGGGCTCCGAGAATTTAGCCGCACTAATACAATGCATTACAGATGCACGACGCACCAAAATTAAACAAAGAAATTGAGCGAGAGAAGTTTTTGATTAACCTGAAGATACAGACCCGATAACGTAGAAACTGCCTTTGATTCGATTTAGAAACATAGTGGGAAATAACGAAACGGCAAAACAGTTATAAATAGACCCTAATATTTTCATTAACTATTAAAAAAGATCAAAAAAGGAGCACTCTTGCTGGTGCTCCTTTTTGTTGGATTGAATTGACGACTCGGGTTACATACCCATCCCTTCACTCATCTCTTTAATCTGCTTTAAGTCCATTTTATAAACTTCAATAAGTTGGTCTACCTGACTGAGCCGCGACGTTGCATCATCATGCTTACTACAGACATCAGATTTTACGTCCCAAGAGGTGCCTTCTAAGTACAGATCGCACTCTTTCTTTAGCTTGGTGATTTTAGGAACCAGCTGCTCACGCTCTTTCTCTAAAGACTCTAACTCTTGTGAGATTTTCAGTTCCTTTTGGAAGACTTCACGAGAACGTTCCAACACGGTCGCTTGCATATCACTTTGTCGAGTCAGTTTCTCATTCTCTGATTTCGCTGTGTTGATTTTTTCGCTTTGCTGCTTAACTTGCGATTCCAAAGACAAATTTACTTTTTCTACTTCTGTCAGTTGTTCTTGTAGCTTCTTCAGCGCTTGTTGGTGCTCTGTTTCTTTTGCTGCAAGAAGGGTCGCCACTTTATCCTGCACCTCTTTTTCTAACCCTTCTTCACGAAGTTTTACCTGAGATACAATCTGCGTTTTGTCTTGAGAGAGAGCCTGATACTTCTCTTCCAGAACCTGATAAGTCGATTCCCATTTGTTCGCGGTTAAGGCTGAGCCAATTAAGCCTCCAAACGCCAAGCCCAATGCTGCTGCTATTGCGATATAAATCTGAGTACGCTTGTCGCGCTGTTCAATGACAACCACGTTTTCATGTTCTTCAATATTGTTCTGAGAACTCACTCTATCTTGCTCCATGGATTCTTCTTTACTATCGAATCAGTTCCGCGACCATAATTGACGCGGTATAAATCAGGAATGCGCCGACCAGAATAATCACGGTCGCCTTTTGGACTTTTTCATTGGTTCGGTAACGAAACAGCACGAATGCTAACGCAACCAAAACCGCAATGGCTAACAATCTAATCATACAGCCTCCTTGTCCTGTTGTGAGTTCCTACTTAAAACATAGGCAATTTCACAAAAGGTCATTGTAACCTATTTCACTAATCGTCTAAGTCAACATAACGTAGATTTTAAATTAAGTGAGTCAGTTTTAACCAATTTTGTGTTCTTAATTGAATTACTTACGTTTAAACACAGTGTATACATCTTTTAAAACCACATTCTATCTACGAAATATTGTCTCTAGAGTTTTTGCTAGTTATACGGTAAATAACAGAAAATATACGCTATTCACAATTATGGGCACTCTTTGCTAATAATCTCTTGAAAATAAATCTGCTTTGGGTGTTGAAATGATCAATAAACATGGTAAAGTCCCCTCGTTAATGGTGGCCAGCATCATTAACTAGCCTTTACTCAAAAAGTTGAGTAATTGTTCCGATGAAGACTGCAGGAGAGTAGTTATTAATCAAATATTAACATTTGATTAGCATAACTCGCCGAAGAATTAACTATTTCAGGTGCTACTTAGGTAGCGGGGACTGTAGTTGGAGGAACCTCTGGAGAGAACCGTTAAATCGGTCGCCGAAGGAGCAAGTCCTGTGCAATGCACAGGGTGAAACTCTCAGGCAAAAGGACAGAGGAGTGGAAAGTTTTAACCTAACTATTTTCTTTCGGCGTTCCCGTCTTTTGATAGCTTAGTTCTATTAGAGATCTTGTATCTCGCCCTTTCCCTCTTCTCCTTATTAGTTGTTTTATTAAGGGGAAATCATGAACGACCTACAATCTTTACTACAAACCATCGATAATTTTGTCTGGGGTCCACCACTTTTGCTTTTGCTCGTGGGTACCGGTGTTTACTTCACTTTTAGCCTCGGCTTAATCCAGTTTAAGCATCTTCCGACAGCGTTAATGATGGTGTTCCGTAAAGATAAGTCATCTGATAAACAAGGTGACGTTTCTAGTTTTGCTGCATTGTGTACAGCGCTTTCTGCAACCATTGGTACAGGTAATATCGTTGGTGTTGCGACCGCTATCAAACTTGGTGGCCCAGGTGCCCTTTTCTGGATGTGGCTTGCAGCCCTGTTCGGAATGGCGACAAAATACGCGGAGTGCCTTCTTGCTGTAAAATACCGTCAAGTTGACGCCAAAGGCCAGATGATTGGTGGCCCAATGTACTATCTGCAGTATGGTGTCGGCTCTAAAGCTCTGGCAATCATGTTTGCAGTATTCGCATTAGGTGTGGCTTGCTTCGGTATTGGTACTTTTCCGCAAGTAAACGCGATTCTGGATGCGACTGAGATTTCTCTCGGTATGGATCGTGAGTTGTCTGCATTTATCCTGACTCTGTTAGTTGCTTTTGTTACTTTGGGTGGCATCAAATCTATCGCTAAGGTCGCGGGTAAAGTTGTACCAACAATGGCCGTGTTCTATGTGCTAGCGTGCCTAAGCGTCATTATCATGAACGCAGACCAACTTCTGAATGCCGTTGAACTCGTGCTTGTATCCGCCTTTACTTCGACTGCGGCAACTGGTGGTTTTCTGGGTGCGAGCATCATGTTAGCAATCCAGTCCGGTATCGCCCGAGGTGTATTCTCAAACGAGTCTGGTTTAGGTAGTGCTCCAATGGCGGCTGCAGCTGCGAAAACAGATTCTTGCGTGAAACAAGGTCTGATTTCAATGACGGGTACGTTCTTCGATACCATCATTATCTGTACGATGACAGGCCTTGCTCTAATCCTGACTGGCGCATGGCAAAGTGATTTTTCAGGCGCAGCAATGACAACTCACGCGTTTGCGGTTGGTTTGAATGCCGATACATTTGGTCCGATGCTGGTATCTATCGGTCTGATGTTCTTCGCGTTTACCACTATCCTTGGCTGGAACTACTATGGTGAACGTTGTGTCGTGTTCTTGTTCGGCACTAAAGCAGTACTGCCATACAAATTGATTTTTGTCGCTTTGGTCGCCTCTGGCGCATTCCTGCACCTAGATATGATTTGGATTATTGCGGACATTGTGAACGGACTGATGGCTATTCCTAACCTGATTGGTTTGATTGCTCTGCGTCACGTGGTAATAGAAGAGACCAAGCATTACTTTGCTAACGCAATTGCTAATGTTGCACCGGCAAGTGCCAGTTAAGTAAGGGTTATAAGATTCAATTTAAAGGGAGCGAATGCTCCCTTTTGTTTTTTAACATTACCTGTCATTTTTATCTCTAATCACTTCCTTAAAGGCATAGGGGTTTATTTCGTACTACAGCGTCTCCACATAGACAGTAGGAAAAATGAAACTCTGAGGTCACATGCAATTTCCACGAATCTCCGTCTTAGATCTAGCACCAGTAGCAGAAGGCTCGAACTATACGGAAACCTATCAAAAATCGGTCTCCCTCGCCCAACACGCAGAGAAACTAGGCTACCACCGATTTTGGTTAGCCGAGCATCACAATATGCCAGATATCGCCAGCGCTGCGACATCTGTTCTGATTAGTCACATTGGTGCTCACACAAAATCCATTCGTTTAGGATCGGGTGGTGTCATGCTTCCCAATCATGCACCTTTAGTTATTGCTGAGCAATTTGGTACATTAGATGCGCTATATCCGGGGCGTATCGATCTCGGATTAGGACGAGCGCCCGGTACCGATTACCCTACCATGCATGCTCTCCGCCGAGACCCGGAAAGAATGGATCCAGATTTCTCTGAGCTACTTGAGGAGTTACAGTTCTTCATGGGTTCAGTCTCGAACGGACAACCGGTTCAAGCTTGTCCCGGTTCAGATTCAGCCGTTCCGATTTGGTTACTGGGCTCAAGTACCTACAGTGCACATTTGGCTGCAGTGAAAGGTCTTCCTTTTGCTTTTGCTGCTCACTTCGCACCTGACGCGATGATGCGCGCATTAGATATTTATCGTACAAACTTCCAACCCTCTGAGCAGCTTGATGAGCCTTATGTGATGATTGGTGTTAATGTTGTTGTCGCTGATACGGTTGAAGAAGCGAATTATTTGGCAACGACTGAACATCAGAAATTTTTGCAGTTGATACGCGGCGCGCGAGGAAAAATCCCAGCTCCGGTTGCAGATATGGATAAGCTTTGGCAACCCCATGAAAAACATCAAGTAACTCATCAGTTAAGAGAATCGATTCATGGCGATAAAGCGTTAGCATTAGAAAAGATTAAGTCACTAGTAGAGCGCACTCAGGCAGATGAAATTATTGCTCACTCGATTATCTTTGATCATCAGAAAAAACTACGTTCTTATGAGCTGCTGGCAGAGCTGAAAAACGAGCATAAATAGCCACGATTAAGTGACAAAAAAGAGCGACTATCGAGTCGCTCTTTTGCTGTATTGAAAAAGCTATTCAAGACAGACTATTTGTCTTCCAGCATGAGTTTCACGCCAAGCCCCACCAGCACAACACCGGTCGTACCTTCCATCCAGTTCATGAAACGCGCGCTCTTCAACAAGTTTTTCGCAGAAGTTAACGCTCCAGCCAGACCGCATTGCCAAACCATAGCAATTACAAAATGGATGGCTGCCATAAAGGTCGATTGTAAAAACGCAGAGCCTTCCGGATTGATGAACTGTGGCAAGAAAGCGAGATAGAAAACCGCCGTTTTCGGGTTTAAGACGTTAGATAAGAACCCTTCTCTTAATGAACGAGAAAAACTGAACTCATGACGAGCAATCGTACCAGCTGTTGACTGTGACTCAGCGGAGTTATTCCACAAACCTTTCAACGTCGTTAGCCCTAAGTAGATAAGGTAAGCCGCACCGACCATCTTAACCAAATGGAACAGCTCTGCTGATTGAGCAAGGATTGCGGAAATACCGATCGCTGAAAAAGTGGCGTGAACAAATAGCCCAAGGCAAATACCAAGACTAGTGACCGCGCCATCCGTGAACCCACCGCGCGACGAATTGCGAATGACCAACGCAGTATCCAATCCCGGAGTGAGCGTTAGTATGATAATAGCGATTAAAAATGCTTCAACATTGTGTATCAAGCTTACATCCACCAAGCTAAAAGAGAAAACTGATCCTTTATTGTCATATTTATGCGGTTATTTCAATTAATTTTCGTTACTCACCGAAAAACTTCCCTCCAACGACATCTAAAAACTCCGCTTTAGACTGAATTTTTTGCGCTAACTAATCTAACTTTCTATGCGAATAGCTTGGTTAGGTCGCAGAGGGTTGGTAAACTTTTGTTTTCTCAATAGTCATGGAAGGCGACACATGAGCGCATTCGAAAAACTCAAAGCACATTCATTAAAACTCTCACATTTTCAACATCTCGCGGCGATTTGTGGCTGGGACCAAGCAGCGGTAATGCCTAATGGCGGTAGCCAAGCTCGCTCAGAAGCGATGGCAGAACTGTACGTTCACATGCATAACATGCAAACTCAACCGCAACTTGCTGACTGGTTTGCTGAGGCTGAACAAGAAGCTCTAAACACTCAAGATAGTGCCACCCTGCGTGAACTAAAACGAAACTGGCAGCAAGCGAATGTCCTGCCAGAAGATCTGGTTCAAGAAAAATCGCTTGCTGGGTCGAAGTGTGAACACGCATGGCGTACTCAGCGCGGTCAAAACGATTGGCAGGGCTTTGAAAAGAACTGGGCCGAAGTAGTAAAACTGTCTCAAGAAGAAGCCCAAATCCGAGCTGAAGTCACAGGACTTTCAGCTTATGACGCTATGCTTGATATCTATGAACCGGGCACAACGACTGCATCATTAGATGTGTTATTCAGTGACGTAAAATCTTGGTTGCCAGAAATGATTGACCAGGCAATTGAAAAACAGTCTTCTGAAGCGCTCATTGAACCACAAGGCACCTTCTCAAGCGATACTCAAAAGTCGCTTGGATTGGATGTAATGAAACTGCTTCAGTTCGATTTCGAACACGGCCGCCTTGACGAAAGTGTTCACCCATTTTGTGGTGGCGTTCCCACAGATGTTCGAATCACTACCCGCTACGATGAAAGTGAGTTTGTGCAATCACTGATGGGTATTGTGCACGAAACAGGTCATGCGCGTTATGAACAGGGTTTGCCGAAATCTCTGGCGGGACTGCCGTCGGGCCAGGCACGATCTATGGGCATTCACGAATCTCAGTCGCTGTTCTTTGAAATGCAGATTGGACGCAGTAACGCCTTTATTGAGCATTTAGCGCGCCTTGCCGGAAAGCACTTCACAGGACACGACTCTAAGTTGTTCTCGCAAGAAAATTTCCAAAAACTCTATACGCGTGTGAAAAAAGACTTCATCCGTGTTGACGCAGATGAGCTTACCTACCCTGCCCACGTTATCTTGCGCTACGAAATTGAGCGTGACCTGATGAATGGTGTGATCAAACATACCGACGTACCAGAGCTTTGGAACGAAAAGATGCAAAACTATTTAGGCTTGTCGACCAAAGATAACTTTAAAAATGGCTGTATGCAGGATATCCACTGGACAGATGGCGCATTTGGTTACTTCCCTAGCTACACGTTAGGCGCTATGTATGCCGCTCAGTTTATGTCTGCAATGAAGAAAACAGTAGACGTTGACGCCGCTATTCAAAGCGGTGATCTTACGCCTATTTTTAACTGGCTATCAGACAACATATGGAGCAAAGGTAGTTTGCTAACAACAGATGAATTGGTGAAGCAAGCAACTGGGGAGACACTCAATGCGCAGTACTTCCAAGACCATTTAAGAAGTCGTTACTTGTAATAACTAATATCAAAATAATAAAGAGCAGCGTTAAGCTGCTCTTTTTACATGAACTTCAACAGTTCTCATCGAAAGTGTTTGTCACTTTCCATATTGTGAGTCCGCCTAAACACCGTCGGAATCACATGTCAAAACGAAACGTTTCTATACCATAACCGGACGTAACGGTGACTTGTACAAACACTCTTCACCTTCAGGTCTTGTCTTAAAGCGGCGATGTAACCACATATATTGGCTAGGGCTCGCCATAATGGACTCTTCAATAATTCTATTGGTAAAAATCGCTGCACGGTTAGGTTCTCCTTTCGGGAACCCTTCTACTGGCTTCCTTATAGTTAGCGTGTAGTGCCCATCTTCCCCTCTCACCATGGTAAATGGGACTATTGCACAATCCGTTTCATCCACCAGCAAGCTTGTTCCGGTTGTGGTGCACGCATTTTTAACCGCAAAGAAAGGAGCGAAGGTGGAGCGTCTGGTTCCGTAATCATGATCGGGTGCATACCAGACTCTCTCCCCTGAATTTAGAGCATCGAGCATTCTTCTTACATCTTTTCGGCCGATCAACGTACGATTAGAACGAGAGCGTCCCTTATACTGAAAGTAATCAAAACACGGATTGTTGTTAGGTCGGTAAACCCCCATTCCGGATTTTTTGATACCAAAAGCACGCGCACCCAGCTCTAAGTTCATGGAATGAACGGCTAGCATCAACACACCCTTACCATCTTTTTCTAACGCTTCGACGTGCTCCATCCCTTTTATCGTCACATGTTTATTGACTCTTCTGTCTGACCAGAACCAAGCCATCGCTGTCTCAAACAGTGCAATTCCTGAGTTATCTATATTGGATTTTGCAATCGCTTCTCGCTCGCTTGCATCCATAGATGGAAAACAGAGCTCAAGGTTGCGTCTTATCGTAACCTGACGCTTTTTCATTAAACGCATCGCCAAACGACCGATATTACGCCCTAAGAACAGTTGAACCCTGAAAGGAAGAAGGCTTAGTAAGTACATCACCCCAATTAAAAGTAAAGTTCCCCAATACCTTGGTAATAGGAATTGAGCCTGAAATTTAAGCTCTTTTTGTTTTTTCATAACAGTATTGTCAGATGTGCCCATCTATAAGTAATTAAAAATCAATGATAATTGCATACACCTTTATCATTGATTGCGCTTTTGGCAAAAGTTAAAGCGCTGGTATTTCAAAAATCTCCGACACACTACACAGCACGCACAGCGGAATGGGGTCAGCCAAAATTTGTGTAGGCGATAAAGATGATGCGCACGTTAGCACTGTTTAGAGTAAATTATCTAATTACTTTTATGAACTTGACGTAAGATAACTCCACTAATCGCACAATTAAGAGCTTTAGCAAAGATTTCGTCTGGAATGGGTGGGTTATTGTACTGGATTGACAGTAAAACACCGTGACAAACCATTGTCACGGCGTCTTGAAGTTTAGTGAAGAGTCTTGCTACAGCTCTTTTGATATTGCTGTGAAATGGCAAAGTAGATGTGCATGTCGATAGGCTCTGGGGTGTTAAGTAGCATCTTACCCACTTCGCGCTGGAAATGGCTGTAGTTGCCCAGTTCATCCGTCAAACCTAGCTGTTGATAACTTGATTCATTCACAAACATTCCATAAGCATAGTGATGGTGGTGAATATCTTTCTCTTTATCGTAACCAAGTTGTTGCAGTGCGATGTCAACTTCCTCTGGGGCATAAGTGCTTTTATCGCCAAACATACTCAGCAGTATGCTGGGTACTTGGTGAGCGATGCTCTGAATATCCGTTTTTCGCTTAAAAATACCGAACATAGTGTCCTCCATTGACAACTAATCTCCAGCTACAAATACTCCATGTAACAAGGAGACGGAAAATTTTCTTGTGTATCGCATAACTGCCTACTTATCCACCTATCTATATTAGCGTGATCGCATATTTTCCATCAAATGATGTCTCTGTCGTTTCAATCATCTCTCATCAAAAATAAAGCTTAAATCACATTTATATGGTCATATTGCCCATTCGCTGATAACTCGCTAAACACGTTATGTTGTTCACTCTAATGCTTAAGGATTAAACTTGTTGAAAGTCACATTCCGTATCGACATCTAATTCAAATTGAGTTAGCTTTAGATGTATAGACGTCTAGAAGACTAAAACTAGGGAGAGATAGTCGTGCCAATCCGAATTCCAGATCAATTACCTGCATCTGACATACTCAGAACAGAAAACATCTTCGTGATGAGTGAAACCAGAGCGGCAAGTCAGGAAATACGTCCGTTACGAGTACTGATCCTGAATCTAATGCCGAAGAAGATAGAAACCGAAACTCAGTTTCTGCGTTTACTCTCTAACAGCCCTCTTCAAGTCAATGTAGAACTACTAAGAATTGATGATCGCCCGAGCAAGAATACGCCAACCGAGCACCTCGATAACTTCTACCGTCAGTTTGAAATGGTCAAAGGCAGAAACTTTGATGGTTTGATCATCACGGGTGCACCATTAGGTCTAGTGCAATTTGAAGATGTGCTGTATTGGGATCACCTAAAGACCATCATGGAGTGGGCTAAAGACCATGTGACCTCTACCCTGTATGTATGTTGGGCTGCTCAGGCTGGTTTGAAATTACTTTACGATTTACCTAAGAAAACGCGTAAAGAAAAGCTCTCTGGTGTTTATCATCATGAGATCCATAACCAGTATCATCCAATATTACGCGGCTTTGACGACACGTTTCTGGCACCTCATTCACGTTATGCTGACTTTTCACCTCACTACCTGGAAGAACATACGGATCTGGATATCTTAGCGACCTCTGATGTCGCCGGTGTATACCTGGCAACAACCAAAGACAAGCGTAACGTCTTTGTTACTGGCCATCCTGAGTATGATTCTCACACTTTGCATAACGAATACATTCGCGATTTAGGTGAAGGAATGGAGCCTGCTATCCCGGTTAACTACTATCCGAACAATAACCCGGATAATACCCCAATCGCGAGCTGGCGGAGTCACGGGCATCTGCTATTTGCCAACTGGCTAAACTACTGTGTTTACCAACAAACACCGTACGATCTCGATCATTTCAGTGAAGACGCCTTTACTAAAGACGATTAAATATAAAGTTAACTTAATTGAACTGCTAATAATCAAAGACTTATAGTCTTCCTTATATTTGATTTTGGCTGACTATGTGAACTAAGCCGCCATCCGGCGGCTTTTTCCTGCCAGATTGCAAACCTGATCGCATAGTAATTTTTCATCAATAGGCTTTTGTCACGTATTTCATATCATGCGGTGAGACTCAGGTATGTAGGGATGAGAAATGAAAACGGTTAAGCTCGGTACACTTCTATTGATGGTTCAGTTTTCACTGGCAGGCTGTGTGACGGTGAAAAAAGATGGTGGCCCAGTCGTTAAAGCTGATCCTATCGCAATGGCAGAATCTCGTATTGCACTTGGTCTTGGTTACCTCGAAGGCGGAAGTAACATCCGTGCACACGACAATCTGCAACAAGCGCTTAGCCACGCACCAAGTTATTACCGCGCGCAGCTTTCCATGGCACATTACTACGAAAAGGTCGGCGAAGACTCAAAAGCGGAGGAGATGTACAAACGCTCATTACGCCAACACACCAAAAACGGCAACGTACTGAATAACTACGGCACCTTTTTATGTAAGCGCGGCCAGTTTGAAAAAGCGGACCAGATGTTCACTAAAGCGATAGAACAACCCTATTACTACCTGATCCCTGCAAGTTACGAAAACGCAGCATTTTGTGCGTTAAAGTCAAACGATAAAGACAAAGCGAAGCATTACTTCACACGCGCTATTGACCATGACCCTCACA
The DNA here is from genome assembly GCF_905175385.1 of Vibrio sp. B1FLJ16. Taxonomy (NCBI): domain Bacteria; kingdom Pseudomonadati; phylum Pseudomonadota; class Gammaproteobacteria; order Vibrionales; family Vibrionaceae; genus Vibrio; species Vibrio sp. B1FLJ16. Next base: position 1,431,907 of record NZ_HG992749.1, on the reverse strand, counting down.
GACCAAAATCGATCCTTCAACTCGCTAAGCTTGAAATTGATTCCGGTAATTATACTGAAGCAAGAATTCGTCTGATGCGATTTAACCAAACTTATGGCATTAAAAAACCGTCACTACAACTTATGGTTGAATTAGAGCGTGCCGCCGGAAACGACGCTCTGGAACAGAAATATCAAAATCAGTTGGATAAACTGTATTCGGATGCCTGATGTAACCCCATAGTTCCAGGTAAGCTATCGGCTTTGGTCAGAGCGGTTTCGCTGTCTCTTGAGTTGCTTGTCTTTTCGCCTTAACGCCCTGAAAAACTTTGACTCTTCGTGGTACCAACCGATCACACTAATAGGAATACCCACCAGCATCATAATGAACAGATCAGCAGGCAACTGCTCTGTAATGCTTCGAAGGGAATCAAGTTCATCAAAAACAAACAGGCCAATAACTTTTCCAAGCAGCAAAGCACTACAAATCATCAAGAATGATTTGAAAATGTAATGCCATTTACCTTTTTTACGCTCCTCTCTCCAATAAACGTATTTGTGTTCGCGGTTGTACATGTGATACCTCCCGCCCTCAATTCGTTACAAAGAGTATGACAACTTAGTTTAAAGAATCTGAGTTACTTTAATCATAGTGCTAAGAGTCAAAGGTTGCAGATCGAACTCGGTGTCCCAGAAGCTTACTGCTTTCTGAATACCCAAATCGGACCAATAAGGAGAAATTGTAAATCTTCATAAAATGAGGGTTTCGTACCTTCGATCTTGTGACCAATGAATTGCAGCATCCAGAGCACACCAAAGAGAACTAATGAGATATAAAGGACTGGCAACTGCAAAACTTCCATCGCCCAAATCAGACCAATACACGCTAACGTGTAGCCCAACATCATCATGAAAACGCTTAAAGAGAGCCGGAAATAAAATATCCACACAGGAATAACTGCCAACCACACCCAGTTAATATGGATGTCGCCAATAGTCAGAGAAGGGATCGACCAGATAAGCCCAACCACTGAAAGGTAAATGCCTGGTACGGCAATGGTGTGAATTTTACGATTAATTGGGTTTTGATGACTTTCACCATAGGCTTTAAGCCAATCAGATAGTGCGCGCATGACACTCCCCCCCTTTTTTAACTTACTATTTGTTATATAGTCCTAAGTTAATAAAGGTGCGAGTTTTTCATAGAACACTATTGAAAACCAAGTGACGCCCGTTGCGCTTTGCTCATCTTAGCAATGACAAGCTCGTACGATCGTTCACACAAGTCCTGGATCAGCCCATCCTCTACGTCACCATTAAAATACACGGTAACCCAATGTTTCTTGTTGAGATGATAGCCGGGTATGATATCCGTAAACTGAGAAGTCAGTACCTCACCGTCTTCAGGTTCCACCTTCACACTGACATACTCACGCCCGTCACGCTGCGCAAGGATCGCAAACATTTTGCCCTTGATTTTAAAAACCAAGGCGTCCGGGCCAAACGGAAAGTCACTCTCAGCGCACATAAACATATTTAGGTATTGCTCTAGTTCTTTGCTTGTCACAGACGTACCCTCTGTTTGCTACTCAAATTGCGGTAATAAAGTCTTTAGCGCCTTATTAACCTGTACCTTTTCTTCATCAGATAAGCCTCGGATGAAACCGTGCTGAACTTCAACATGCTCCAGAATCAGATTATCAATGAGCTGCAAACCATCAGAAGTCAACTCAACAGTAACACTGCGTCTATCTTCTTTACTGTGTTCTCTGGAGATTAAGCCTTTCTTCTCCAGTTTATCCAAACGATTGGTCATCGCACCTGAAGTCAGCATCATTGAATCAATTAATGCTGACGGTGTTAAACGATACGGAGCCCCTGACCGGCGTAAGGTAGCCAGCACATCAAACTCACCCATTTTAAGGTCATACTGCTTATGAAGCTCAGCGACGCGTGTTTCCATGTATTTAGCAATTCTCATCAGCCGCCCCATAATTGCCATCGGCTGAGTGTCAAGCTCAGGCTTTTCCTTAAACCACTGTTCAACTACTCTGTCTATTGCGTCCATATGTCATTTTCTCCAAAGCAACCTTAACTGCAGAATTACTTTAACATAAAGATACTTTACAAAAAGTAACCTTAGGCGTATCTTTACAATTAATTATCTTAACGTAAAGATATTTAATATGAACATTTTGCTCGCGATGATCCCTGCATTTTTCTGGGGTACAACTTATGCCGTAACCCAGTTTACGGTTCCGGACTGGCCTCCTATTCTCCTGGGTGCAATACGAGCACTCCCGGCAGGCCTTCTATTGCTCGCACTAAAACCAACATTACCGCAAAAGCACGAGTGGAAACCTCTGTTTGTTTTAGGCACGATAAACATCGCAATGTTCTTTTGCCTCGTCTTTGTCATGGCGCTAACGCTCCCAGCCGCCATTGCTGGCGTTGGTATGATTTCAATACCCGTATTCGCAATGCTATATCACTGGGCAGTTTACAAGCGAAAGCCAGGTACAATGCAGGTATTTAGAGGTGTTGCTTTGATCGCCCTCGCTTGGCTCTTGTTTAACCCACAGACAATTACACTAAATCCAGTTGGTTTGCTTGCGATGTTTGCTGCAATTATGTGTATTGTTATTGGTAGCAGTGTGACTAAATTAATGGGAGCACGAATGCATTGGTGGACGGTGCTTACCTGGCAACTCATTATTGGTGGGGTAATTTTGACCGTTGTTTCTGGTGTGATGGCAACCCTAAATCCGGAGCCCTATCTCAGTACACTCAAAAACATTTCCCTGAACAATACGTTAGGACTACTTTGGGTAATCTTATTTAATACCGCCTTAAGTTACACCATGTATGTATGGCTTCTGCAGAGAATGTCTGTGGTCGACTTTACGTTTGGCAACATTATTAACCCAATTGCGGGTATCTTGTCTGGCCTATTGTTGCTCGGCGAAAGCTTCACACTACTTCAATATGGGTTAATGTTGAGTATGATCCTGGTTTCACTACTGCCACAACTTATGATGAAGTTCTTCAATAAATAAAATATCTATACCCAAGTAACCTCAAGATGCTCGGTTCAGCGAGAATGCCTTGGCTTACAGACGAGGCAACGATTTGATGATCTAGTGGTTCTAAATCAAAAATCGTTAACAAAGTATGTAAGCCAAGGCAACTCGCCCTTCGGGAGCGTGTCACTGACACAATTTCGTCGTTAAACAACTTGGAAAGAGCTCGCTATTCCACGGCGTCGTTTTCCTTGAACTTGAATCAGTGACAACGCTCTGAATCCTGCATTTTGAAGTCACTTGGGTATATAAGTAACACTAAAAAGGGGAAGTGACCAACCGGTCACTTCCCCTTTTAAATTCTAGTACTTTGTTACGTTTAAATATTACGCCAATTCAAGAATGATTTTTTCAAGCTTGTCCAAACCTTCGCTCAGCACTTCAGGCTCAATAGTCAGAGGCGGAAGCAGACGTACAACGTTCGCTTTTACACCACATGAAAGCAAGATAAGACCGTTTTCTTGCGCTTTAGAAATAACCGCTTTTGTCATGTCTTGTAGTGGTTGACCTGATTGAGGATCAGTAAACTCAATCGCCATCATTGCACCTGTAGTACGTATTTCACCGATAGCAGGCACTGATTTTTGCAGCGTCGTCATACGTGCATTAACGACTTCGCCAATACCCATCGCTTTCGCACACAAATCTTCTTCTTCGATGATTTTAAGTACTTCAAGTCCTGCAACACAGCCAAGTGGAGAGCCAGCGTAAGTACCGCCTAAACCACCTGGTAGTGCAGAATCCATCACATGTGCTTTACCAACAACTGCTGAGATTGGGAAACCACCAGCAATGCCTTTTGCCATTGTCATTAGATCTGGTTCGATACCCAGGTACTCTGTCGCAAACATTTTACCCGTACGAGCAAAGCCAGTCTGGATCTCATCTGCAATCAACATGATACCGTGCTTATCACACAGCTGACGCAAACCTTGTGCAAATGCTTCAGGCGCCTTGTAGAAACCACCCTCACCTTGTACCGGTTCGAAGATAATCGCTGCAACACGTGACGGTTCGATATCACAGGCAAACAGATCGTCAATCGCTTGTAAGCTTTGCTCAACGCTGATGCCGTGGAACGCATTTGGGTAAGGTGCATGGTAAATTTCGTTCGGGAACGGACCAAAGCCTGCTTTGTATGGCGCAACTTTACCCGTTAGGCCCATTGTCATGTTGGTACGGCCGTGGAAACCGCCTTTAAATGCAATCACGCCGCTGCGACCTGTATGAGCGCGCGCCACTTTTACTGCGTTTTCTACCGCTTCTGCACCTGTCGTCAGGAAGATTGCTTTCTTCTTAGTTTCACCGGGTGCAAGTTCTGTCAGCTTTTCAGCCAGTTCAACAAATGATGCATAAGGTGTAACCATCGCACAGGTGTGAGAGAAATTATCCAACTGAGCTTTTACTGCTTCGGTGATGCGTTTGTTAGAGTGACCAGTGTTGGTTACCGCAATGCCAGCTGCGAAGTCGATGTATTTGTTACCTTCGATATCCCATACGTGCGCATTTTCTGCTTTCTCAACGTAAAGTGGGTACAGAGCGCCCATGCCTTGAGCAATTACTTGGCTTCTTCTTTCTTGTAGTTGTTTGTTTGTCATTGTTTTATCCTTAATTAGTTGCCACCAAAGCAGAGGTATTTCACGTCCATGTACTCATCAATACCTTGTTTCGCACCTTCACGTCCGATACCGGACTGTTTAACACCGCCAAAAGGAGCCACTTCAGTAGAGATTAAGCCTTCGTTGATACCCACCATGCCGTATTCCAGCGCTTCTGCAATCTTCCATACGCGGTGAATGTTTTGGCTGTAGAAGTAAGATGCAAGGCCGTAGATAGTATCGTTGGCCATTTCGATAAGCTGTTCGTCATTATCAAAGCGGATAACTGGCGCAACAGGGCCGAAGATCTCCTCAGAGACAATCTTCATGTCGTGAGTGACGTCTTTTAGCACCACAGGCTGCATGAAAAGGCCATCCAGTTCTTTTAGCTCAGACACTGGCTTAGCACCTTGCTCGATAGCGCCGTCAATAAGCGCTTGAATGCCTTGCTTTGCAGATTCGCTGATCACAGGGCCAATATTCACGCCCTCTTCTAAGCCATTACCAACTTTAAGCTGTTGAACAGCCACATCAAACTTGGCAACAAACTCGTCATACACTTTGCTGTGTACATAAAAGCGGTTAGCACAGACACATGTTTGGCCTGCGTTACGGAATTTAGAAGCGATAGCGCCTGTCACCGCCGCATCGATATCAGCGTCGTCAAATACAATAAACGGTGCGTTGCCACCCAGTTCCATCGACGTACGTTTGATGTCACCCGCACTTTGCTGCATCAGCACACTACCCACTTGAGTAGAACCAGTGAAAGACAACTTACGAATCAGTGGATGTGAAGTAAAAATGCCACCTACCTGACGTGAGCTTTCACCAAGCACCACTTGCAGCACATCGCGAGGGATTCCTGCCTGGTAAGCGAGCTCCGCCACTGCAAAGGCAGAAAACGGCGTTGCTTCAGATGGTTTCACAATAAAACTACAGCCAGCAGCTAATGCAGGACCCGCTTTACGTGTGATCATCGCGATTGGGAAATTCCATGGCGTGATTGCACATGCAACGCCAATTGGTTGCTTGATGGTGACAATACGTTTGTCTGCGCTCGGCGCAGGAATGGTATCACCGTAAGTGCGTTTAGCTTCTTCGGCAAACCATTCAATAAAGCTGGCACCGTAAAGTACTTCACCCTGAGCCTCTGCTAATGGTTTACCTTGCTCTAAAGTCATCAGACGACCAAGGTCTTCTTTATTTTCTAATAGAAGTTGGTACCAACGGTTAAGCAAGCCAGAACGTGTTTTTGCTGGTAGCGCTGCCCACTCTTTTTGCGCAACACTTGCGCGCTCAATACCGTCAAGAATATCGTTTTCTGTCGTTACTGGCGCATAACCAAGAACCTCGCCAGTGGCTGGGTTCGTTACTGCAGTACCCTGCGCTTCACTCGCTGCCATGAACGAAAGAAGGCTTTTGTTTTTTATCTGTTCCATGGTTATTCCTTTTAACCGCTTTGCAGCGCCACATTTCTCTACAATACGAAGAAAGAGGAATTGGTGGCGATGCATTCGCTTTTTAAGCTGGGATCTGCTGCGTTATACAGTGGATGTTCCCCCCGCCAAGCAGCACTTCTCTTGACGGTATAGCAATGATTTGATGTTCCGGCATCGCGTTTTGCAAAATATCTACCGCTAACGAATCCGTTTCGTCATCCAGCATTGGTAAAAACACGTGATCGTTAACAATTAGAAAGTTTGCATATGATGCGCTGAGTCGCTCGCCGGCATGTCGGTTCATTCCTGCGCTAGCTTCAACGCCATTAGCCTCAACTTCACTGTAGTGCAGCGGTCCTGGCAAAGGTAAACGTACAATCTCGATGTCTCGTCCCTTCGCATCTTTCTGTGACTTCAGCACTTTTTCAGCTTGTCGTGAAAGCTCATACTGTGGATCACTTGGATCGTCAGTCCAGCTCAACACGACTTTGCCCGGTGCAATCACGTGAAGTAAGTTATCCACGTGACCATCGGTTTCGTCATTGAATAAACCATTTGGTACCCAAATGACTTTTTCGATGCCGAGATATTCTTTCAATTGTTCTTCAATTTGTGCTTGGCTAAGGTGCGGGTTACGACCAGGGCTCAGAAGACACTCTTCTGTCGTGTACAGTGTCCCTTCTCCGTCAGTATGAATCGCACCACCCTCAAGCACGAAAGGCGCTCGGTAGTAGTCAATGCCGATAATGTCACAAACTGATCCTGCGACTAAATCGTCTTGCTGCCAGTTATCATAAAGGCCGTTGTATTCTCCACCCCAAGCATTGAACTGCCAGCTAATACCACGGCGTTCACCGGCCTTATTAACAAGAACCGTCGGACCGATATCGCGCATCCATGCATCGTTAAACGGAATTTCCACCAATCTAACTTCTGAATGCAGTAACTGACGCGCGCGATCAAAGTTCTGTGAAGAAACAGCGACACTTACTTTGGTCACGTCGACTATTGCATTTGCGATTCTGGCGAACGTTTCTTGTGCTGGAATCGCACCATCACGCCAGTTATCACGTCGTTCAGGCCAAGCTAGCCAGACTTCACTTACCGGCTGAAATTCAGCCGGAAAATAGAAGCCATCTTGTACTGGTGTTGTAGATAACTTCATAGTAACGCCTCTTTAAACAGCTAACTTACCAACACTTGTATAAAGCTCTGGACGACGGTCACGGAACAGACCCCAAGCATGACGAGCTTTCGCCGTTGCTTCTAAGTCAATTTCTGCGTAAATGATCGTCTCACCTTCACGTGGTGCTTCAGCAATTTTTGCACCTGTGTGGTCAGTGATGAATGAAGAGCCGTAGAACGTCGTTTCAATGCCGTCATCCACTTCAGTGCCTACACGGTTTGAAGCGATTACCGGCACTAGGTTTGCTGCCGAGTGACCTTGCATTGTGCGTTGCCAGTGATCACGAGAGTCCAGTGTTGGATCTTGTGGCTCAGAACCGATTGCTGTCGGATAGAAGATCGCTTCTGCACCATGTAGAGCAAGGCTTCGAGCAAGCTCAGGGAACCATTGATCCCAACAGATACCAGCGCCAAACTTACCAAATTTGGTTTGCCATACTTTAAAGCCGGTATCACCAGGGCTGAAGTAGTACTTCTCACTGTAACCCGGACCATCAGGAATGTGCGACTTACGGTAGTTATCCAGTACTGTACCGTCTGCATCAATCATGACTAGCGAGTTAAAAAACGTATTGCCCGCTTTTTCAAAATAGCTGACTGGAATAACTACACCCAACTCTTTCGCCAATGCACTCATCTCTTTGATCAGGCGGCAATTTTCTGTCTCTTCTGCCAGTTCAAAATATTTTGCTTCTTGCTTTTTACAGAAGTAAGGTGCTGCGAAGAGTTCCTGAGGAAGAATCACATTCGCTCCGTTTTGTGCCGCTTCACGAATCGTCTTTTTTGCTTTTTCTAGATTATCTTCCAGATCCCAGCTCTTAGTTAGCTGAAGGGCTGCAAATTTAACTACTTTGCTCATTGGATATTCCTTATCTCTTAAATCGCCAGTTTGTCACGTAGGTTGTAGTATGCCGCACCCATTGCAGTAAATGGAATTTGGAAGTGACGGCCACCAGGGAATGAATAGTGTTTTAATGCTGCGAACGCATCAAATCGTTCAGCATGTCCGGTTAATGCTTCTGCCAGTAACTTACCAGCCAGGTGCGTACAGGTAACACCATGGCCACTGTAACCTTGCAGGTAGTAGATGTTGTCAGCAAAAGAGCCGAACTGGGGCATGCGTGAGTAAGTAAGCAGGAAGTTACCTGTCCACGCGTAATCTATCTTAATGCCTTTTAATTGAGGGAAAACTTTTTCCAGCTTAGGACGGATTAAGGCTTCGACGTTTTCTGGGTCGCGCGCACCGTAAACTACGCCGCCTCCAAAGAGCATTCGTTTATCTGCCGTTAAACGGAAGTAATCTAGCAGGTAGTTACAATCTTCTACACAGTAGTCACTGGTCAAAACTTGCTTTAGCTGCTCTTCATTCAGTGGTTCAGTAGCAATAACTTGAGTGCCGCAAGGAATCGCTTTGTTGCTGATATTTGGTGCCAAACCGCCAAGATATGCATTACCTGCCAATACAACGTATTTACTCTTAACATTGCCTTTCGCAGTTTTCACTACAGGGTTAACACCCTTTTCAATTGATACAACTGCAGACTGTTCGAATATTTGACCACCTAGCGAAATAAATGCTGCAGCTTCACCCAAGGCAAGTTTAAGCGGATGAATGTGTCCGCCACGCATATCCAGCAAACCACCGGTATACACTTTAGTACCAACAGCTTTTTCAACTTCGTTTGCATCCAAAAGAGTTAACTGATCGTTGCCGTAGCGCTCCCAGTTTTTCTTATGTTCTTCCAGGCCTTTAAGTTGCTTTTTATTCAGAGCCGTAAACAAGCCACCTTGCTTTAAGTCACACTCGATGTCGTATTTATCAACCAGGCCACGGATAATATCGCCACCTTCAAAAATCATGTCACAAAGTGCTTTTGCCTGGTGTTGGTCGTAACGGCTTTCAATAACGTCAACATCTCGGCTGTAACTATTAACGATCTGGCCACCGTTACGACCAGTTGCTCCAAAACCTACTTTTGCACTTTCTAACACGACGACTTTAAATCCTTTTTCTGCCAGATGTAGTGCAGAAGAAAGACCAGAGAAGCCAGCGCCGACGACACACACATCACACTCAATGTTGTCTTGAAGTTGTGGGTAGTCTGGCATGTTTGGCACAGAGTTAGCGTAGAACGAATCCGTATGCTTGTTCATAGTGATATTCCTTTATTAATCGTCAGCAATTTTATGGATGTAGGCGAATCCAAGTAGTTTTGGTTTCAGCGAATTTTTCAATGGCGTGCAGAGATTTATCTCGACCGTTGCCACTCATCTTGAATCCACCAAATGGGACTGTCATGTCACCTTCGTTATAGTTGTTCACCCATACTGAACCAGCTTGCAGGCGTTTAGCGACGCGATGAACGCGGTTAATGTTGCTACTCCAAAGTGCAGCGCCCAGGCCGTACTTTGAGTCGTTGGCAATTTCGATAGCTTGCGCTTCATCCTTAAATGGAATCACACATAATACCGGACCAAAAATTTCCTCTTGAGCAACGCGGAACTGATTGTCTACGTTATCCAGAATGGTTGGCTCAACAAAAGCACCTTGACCTTCAACATTGCCACCGCAGCGCAATACTGCACCTTCTGCCTGGCCTAACGTAATGTATTCCAACACTTTCGATTTGTGGTCTTGGTCAATAAGAGCGCCCATTGAAGAACTTGGGTCCATTGGGTCTTTTGGTGCAAAGGCTTTAGCTGCCTCAATCACTTTTTCAATAAACTGATCTTTAATACTTTCGTGGACAAGTAAACGTGTTGCCGCCACACACACTTCACCTTGGTTATAGAAACAACCGGCTGCCGTTTCAACCGCTGCGCGGTCTAAATCGTCGCAATCTTCAAATACGATGTTAGCGTTTTTACCACCCGCTTCTGCAAATACGCGTTTAAGGTTACTTTCACCAGAGCGAATCATTAACTGGCCAGCGATACGTGTAGAACCAGTGAAAGCTATACAATCAACGTCATTATGAGTTGCTAACGCATCACCTGCTTCATGACCAAAGCCTGTAATGACTTGGAATACGCCTTTTGGCAAACCAGCTTGCTCAGCAAGTTGACCCAGGAAGATCGCAGTGAGAGAAGATTTTTCTGAAGGTTTAAGAATAACGCTGTTACCAGCTGCAAGTGCAGGACCTAGTTTCCAGCAAGCTAGCCAAAGCGGGAAGTTCCAAGGAACCACAGCTGCCACAACACCAATAGCTTGATGTGAAACAAATGCGTGAACGTCTTTTTCTGTCGGGGCAACTTCGCCGTACACTTTATCGATAGCTTCTGCGTACCAGCGCAATGAGTTTGCCGCGCCAGGAATATCGGTTGAGAAGCTGTGAGAGATAGGCTTACCGGTATCAAGAGTTTCAAGCAGAGCTAACTCTTCACGGTTTTCGTCAATCAGATCAGCAAATTGCTTTAGCACTGCTTTACGGTGCGCAGGGCTGCTTTCGCTCCACTGACCTGACTGGAATACTTTACGAGCGTATGACACAGCAAGATCGACATCTTCACTTTGACAACGTGCAATTTCGGTAAAAATTTCGTCCGTTGCCGGGTTAACAACAGGAATAGTTTCGCCACTAAGCGCAGAACTGTATTCGCCGTTGATATACGCTCTGTTTTCGATGTTCAGACTGTTTTTAAGTTCAATCCATTGCTCTTGAGTTTTCATACGCTCTCCTTGTTGTCACACAAGGCAAGCACCACTTAGAAAGTGGTTGGCGTATGCGCACTTATCATTCGACAAGCCTTGTCTGTGTGATTCGTAAATCTGTGTGGCTGCGTCGTATCAATAACGTACGACTCACCTTGTTTGATGATAAAAGAACGGCCTTTGTATTCCAGAGTAATTTCACCCTCTAATACTGTGCCAATTTCTTCACCTTCATGCTTAATTTCAGCAGAACCTGTGGTTCCGTGTGGTGCATATTCTTCGATCAAGAATCCGATTACCTGATCTTTAGTGCCGTTTGTTACCAGCTTCATCGACACCGTTTCACTGCCCATTTCGACCAGTTCTTCTGGTGTCACGACAACTTTTACTTCGTCGTTCCGAGTTTGTTCAAAAATGAAAAACTCTGATAGAGATAAAGAAAATACGTTCACAATTTTTTGCAATGAGCTAACCGAAGGGCTTACCTTGCCATTTTCTATAGATGAGATGGCACTATGGGTAATACCAGCTCGTTCGGCTAGTTCTCGTTGCGACAATCCATGTTTTTTTCTTAACTGAACAATATTTCGACCAATCTCTTGATTGTCCATTCATGTGGCTCCAAAAATTAAAGAGAAGCCGCCATAATAAATTCTTTAAATAAAATTTGTGAGAAATGATTCGTTTTTGCTTTCCATTCTGGGTGCCACTGCACGCCAACGAAATATTTTTGTCCTGCCAGACTAAAAGCTTCTACCAATCCATCCGGCGCTTTTGCTTCGATTTTCAAAACAGGAGCCAACTGGTCAACCCCTTGATTATGTAATGTATTAACTTCAAAGAAACTCGTGTTTTCCCAGTTATTTTCTACTAGCCATTGTTCAAACAAGCTCTCTTTCTGAACTAATACTGCATGGGCAGGTGCGTATTTTTGTTCAAAATCATCTACAGGAGCTTCACGGTGGTCATTAAAGCCAGACTCATGAACCGCAGGGTTAAGAGTGCCGCCCAACGCAACATTCATCTCCTGAAAGCCGCGGCAAATACCTAGGCAAGGAATGTTTTTGTCTACCGCCTGACGAATCAAGCTCAAAGCCAGTTCATCCCTAGCTTCGTCTTTCTTATTCTCAGTATGGCTTGCGTTGTATCGATGCGGAGCAACGTTAGAGTGACTGCCCGGGAACAAGAAGCCATCACACAATTCTAAAATTGACGCGACTTCATCACTCGACATATCTGGCGCTAGCATGACAGGTAATCCGCCAAAATCTTTAACTGCGCGAAGATAAAAGTCATTAACTGCCTGAATCTGATAGCCACCTAACTCCTTGGTGCAACTAACAACGCCGATAATGGGTTTACGTGTGTTTGTCATGACATATCCGTGTTCAATTTATTTAACAACAACACTACAAACCATGTACAAAATTATCAACACCGAAGTTCTATATTATCGCCACAATGTGATCTTTCGCACTTTTTAGGCCATAAAAACGAATATTTATGCTCATTATATTGAACAAAATAAAAACGACTGTTACAAAATAGTTAACAACAAAGCACAAAAATAACCCATTAATAAGCCAGAATACACATTAAGTGATTGTTTAAATTAAATATAACTGAAATGACATCCGCATTAATTAACGCTTTGTAATTAAATTGTTAATTCAGCTATCTCTAATTTCTACTCACTGGCTATTTGGAGAAGAAAATGGAATCGTATCTACAGGAAGTTCAAAATTTTAAACAACAATGGCCCGACATTGAGTTTATCGACCTCATCTTTACTGACATAAATGCAACACCGAGAGGAAAACGCATTCCAGTCGATGCATTGGAAAAACTGGATAAAGGTGTCGCACTGCCTCTCTCTACTATTACTCTGGACACAAAAGGTAACGTTGTTGAATCTGCAGGACTTGGAGAAGATTTAGGCGAGCCAGACAACCTTTGTTTTCCAATCAGCGGAACATTAATGCCAACGGCCAAAGAACAAGTTGGTCAACTACTTCTTTGCATGATGGATGACTCAGGTAAACAGCCAAGTCCCCTCTTCATTCGTAACATTGTTGCTTCTATGCTTGAGAAGTTACAGGCTAAAGATCAATACCCTTGTGTCGCCCTGGAGCTTGAGTTTTATCTGGTTGATAAGCAGCGCGGTGAAAACGGTACGCCGTTAACTGCAATAAACCCTACTAAGAAAACGCGCGAAAAAGACACGGAAGTGTATGACTTAGATGGATTAGACGATTACGCAGACTTCTTGTCAGACTTAAACAAAATCGCGTTAGATCAAGGCTTAAATACTTCCGGAGCCCTTTCAGAATCCGCTCCGGGTCAATTTGAAATCAACTTCAACCATTCAAAAGATGTACTCCGCGCTTGTGATGAAATCATCATTGCGAAACGTTTGATTCGTCAAGTTGCACACCAGCACGGATTTGATGCGACTTTTATGGCCAAACCTTTTGGTGATCAGGCTGGTAACGGTATGCACATCCACCTGAGTCTGGTTGACAGTGAAGGCAACAATCACTTTAGCCAGCAAGATGGCAAAGCAAGTCCTCTCTTTTACCAAACTATGGCGGCGATGCTCGAACAAACATCGGGAGCCATGGCATTAATTTGTCCTAATGTTAACTCTTTCCGCCGCTTTATTCCTGGCGCTTACGTCCCGACGAAAGCTGACTGGGGCGAAAACCATCGTGGCGTGGCGTTACGTGTTCCTATCAGCGATAGCAAAAATCGCCGTATTGAACATCGTATCGCCGGAGCTGACGTTAACCCTTATATCCTCGCTGCAGTAGTACTTTCCGCAGTATTAGCGAGTGAAAACTATACCAAAGAACAATGTCCATCAACCTTAAGCGATGATGCAATTGACTTACCTGTCCGTATGTCAGAAGCTCTGGAACAGTTGGATCGCAGTGAGTTGGCTCAATACATTTCAAGGGAATTTATCGATCTGTATTTGGCCTGCAAACGCAGTGAACTCGCTGAATTTGAGCGCGCTATCACGCCATTAGAAATTGACTGGATGTTGCACTCGGCATAATACCAATCGTAGTAAATAACTGGTCATTCTAGCTTGTTAAAATGCTTGATAACTGCGTTATAAATTTTGACTGTAGACTAGCTACTTATCGAAAATTTTTGCCTTGTTATCAACCATTTTTCCTACGCTATTTCTGCTCATTTATTCACTGTGATTGGCATAAACAAAGGAAATGCATTTTATGACTACGCAAACAAAGGCGATGGATGCGCCGTTAAAATTCAACATTCAACATATTGTTATCTCGTTAATTTGTATTGCGACATTCGTACTTTTTACGACGATTGGATTGAATCACGAAGAGGGCCAAGTATACGGCTGGATGAGCCTGTTACCAACCGCATTGGTTTTAGTCTTCGCTTTAACGACGCACCGAACGGTAGAAGCGCTTTTTAGCGGCGCAATTGCCGGAGTTTTACTGCTGAACCCTACAGAGGCAGTTGAGCAAATCGTTGATATCTCAATGACAGTTATGATGGATGAAACCATTGCATGGATCATTCTAGTATGTGGCTTGATGGGCGGCCTGATTGCTATCCTTGAGAAAGGTGGTAGTATCCTGAGCTTCTCAGATATGCTGGTAACAAAAGTTAAGAGCCGCAAGCAGTCAATGGTGATGACATTTGTTCTTGGTATTCTGATCTTCATTGACGATTACCTAAACGCGATTGCCATCTCTTCATCAATGAAGAAAGTCACTGACGGCTACCAAATCTCCCGTGAGAAACTGTCATACCTTGTTGACTCAACGGCAGCACCGATCTGTATCCTTGTACCAATCTCTACGTGGGCGATCTTCTTTAGTTCTTTGCTAGAGTCAAACGGCGTTGCAGAAACAGGTAAAGGTATCCAGACTTACATCGAAGCGATTCCATACATGGCTTACGGTTGGGTAACGTTAGCAATCGTTCTGTTAGTTGCATTGGAAAAGATCCCGGATCTTGGAGCGATGAAAGTGGCAGAGCAACGTGCGAAGAATGGTCAGGTTCGTCCGGATGGCGCGACTGATGTTGATTTTGGTTCTGACATTGCTGCTCATACCAACCCTACAATGGGTCTAATCAACTTCCTGTTGCCTATGGTTGTCCTGGTGGCTGCAAGCTGGTACTTCGGTATTGACCTGCTAGCAGGCGTATTTGTAGCGATTATCTTTACAGTATGCTTCTACGGTTTCCAACGATTAATTTCGATGAATGATATGTTCGAAGCGGTTTACGATGGCATTAAGGTTATGCTGCTGCCTCTAGCGACCGTAATCGGCGGCTTCATGCTGAAAAACGTTAACGACTCTTTAGGCGTAACGCAGTACGTTATCGAAACGGTAAGTCCATACCTGAATGCATCGTACTTCCCTGCGATCATCTTCCTGATTACCGGCGCTCTGGTATTCGCGACTGCATCTTCTTGGGGTACGTTCGCAGTTGCAATGCCTATCGTTCTGCCATTGGGTGAGCAACTTGGCGTGCCACTGCATCTAACGGTTGCGGCTCTGCTTTCTGCATCTGCTGCTGGCAGCCACTCATGTTTCTTCAGTGACTCGACTGTACTTTCTGCACAAGGCTCTGGTTGTACTTCAATGCAACACGCAACTACTCAGCTCCCTTACGCATTGATCGGTATTGTCGCGACAGCAATCTTCTTCCTTGTTATTGCTTAAGCGTCATCATTGATAACCGCAAGCCCTGCTTTGAATGAGCAGGGCTTTTTTATCCTAGCTATTAAACTGACATCATCAGTTTCACCAACCTACTCTTGCAAAAACCATCCATAGTCTTCGCTCTCACTACCATATGTTCAAAGTTACGCCTGTTTTACACACCTAGTTCAATTCACTATGAACATTGATTGCCCTAAAGCAGCCACAAAAGCGTATAGAGGAATATAGTTTTATAATTACGATCAGGGCTTTCCTTATTTACTAAGAACTTGTCGCAGACTATGACATTAGAAAGAACGTTGAGAACTAGGGATGAAAAATACAAAAAATTTAAAACACCTGATTAAGCCAGTTATCTTAACTGTCTGTGCTCTACTTAGTGGCTGCACTCAGGGAGACTGGCGTACTGCCAGCCGGGAACCGGCAGGTATCGCTCCTAATCCTGCTGATGTTAAACAAGCGGTCATTGAGTTCTATGCCGCAGATGCCTTTGGATGGCGTGGCTGGTTCGCAGTGCACACTTGGCTCGCGATTAAACCAGAGAACGCAAATGAATATACCGTCTATGAAGTGGTTGGATGGCGAGTCGGCCGTGGCCAACCAGCGCTATATGCTTATCAAACGTCTACTCCAGATCGCTATTGGTACGGGGCAAAGCCAGAAAAAGTACTCTCAATAAAAGGTGACAAAGCCCAGCAACTCATACCGAAAATTCAGAACGCTGTCGCACACTACCCTTGGGCGGATGAATACACTCTGTTTCCCGGCCCCAACAGCAACACTTTCCCAGCCTGGGTAGGTCAGCAGATTCCGGAGCTCAACTTAAATATGCCTTTTCGGGCTATTGGGAGTGGTTACGTAAACTGATTATTAAACGATAAAATTCGGGTGCTCATCGAAAAGAAAGCCACTGTATGCGCTCTGTTACATTAGGTATGCATTAAAATAGTGATCTTAACCTCTTAATCATATTGCACCCTATTTCAAACAATAGCGGCAGTTTAAAGCTCGTTACCATTTCAAGAAAACACCTTTCCACAGTCCACTTCTCAAAGGCTTGTTACGGATCATGCGTACAGGAACCGCCTCTCTTTTCAAACAAGACTCATACATCTTTTAAATATTTCGTTCCTACAAAAACTGAGAGCCATAAGTCAGCTCTCTTTCACTGCACCAATAACGTCTTCTTTTGTCACCCAAAATGAACGTAACTGGCACTACCCGCCTACTGATTAGGTTTTTATCGTTAGCCATCTGGCACCAACTTAATGTCTTGATATCCAAAGGAGATTGGAATGACAAACCAAGGAAGGTTCACCCTCACTGCTCTTACAATTGCATTATTGGCGGGTTGTAATAGCGACGATACCACCCCAGAAGTCGAGGCTGATACAGTTTTATACAACGGCACCATCGTTACTATGGATGGTGAGCAGAGCACAGCGAGTTCGTTAGCGATCAAAGACGGTAAAATTGTTGGCTTAAACGTCAACAGTGAAGACTATTCATCAGAAGATACTCAGATTATCAACCTCAAAGAGCAAACCGTAGTTCCTGGCTTTATCGATGCACACGGGCATTTATCGATGGTTGCACAGACAGTTAACTTCGCTAACCTTGCACCTTCTCCTATCGGAAACAGCGACACCATTGCACTATTAGTCAATGAAATGCAGCAATTTTGGGATGATAAGGAGTTAGCTGAGGGACAGTGGATGGTCGGCATGAGTTACGACGACTCACTGTTAGCCGAACAAAGACATCCTACTCGTTACGATCTTGACCAAATCAGTACCGAAGTACCAATTGTCATCGTCCACGTATCCTTTCACCTAGCTGTTGTGAACAGTAAAGCACTAGAAGTATTAGGTATAGATGCAACCACAGCTGACCCTGACGGCGGTAAAATCGTTCGAGTTTCCGGAAGTGATGAGCCAAACGGGGTGTTAGAAGAAACTGCAATGTATCTCGCGATGGGAGGACTTTCGTCAGCGCCGCAGACGGAAGATTCATTATCAAACGCGTTTGCAGCGGCACAAGAATATTACGCGAGCTTTGGGATAACGACAGTACAGGAAGGTGCAGCAAGCAAAGATCAGGTTTTACTTTATGAACAGCTCGGAGAAGCTGGCGAGTTATATTTGGATATTGCCGCTTATCCGACTTGGGATGCGTACAGCATGATGAAACTGGATGGTTACGCACCGAGCAAAACTTATACCAATAACTTTAGAATTGCCGGAGCTAAAATTGTTCTTGATGGTTCACCTCAGGGCAAGACTGCGTTCATGACCCAGCCATATCTAAATCCACCAGCTGGTGAACCGGCCACTTATGTAGGCTACCCAACGCTGACCAGAGAGTTTCTTGAAGCCAAACTAAGAGAATACCTGGACAAAGATACCCAATTCATTGTCCATACCAATGGCGACGCTTCTGTCGATATGTATTTAGCTGCGCTCGATGCCGTCTCCACTGAAACGGATGACTTTTCAATAATTCGTCCTGTTTCCATTCACTCACAGACGACTCGTGACGACCAATTAGAAGAGATGGTTAAATATCAAATGATCCCTTCATTCTTCAGTGCACATACCTTCTTCTGGGGAGACTGGCATCGTGATGAAGTCTTCGGTGAAGAACGTGCAATGCGCATTAGCCCGACCCGTTCGGCCAGTAACTTAGGCATCAATTATACAACGCATAATGATGCGCCTGTTGTTGACCCAGATATTATCCGTCTCATGTACAACACGGTAAACCGGGTGACACGCTCTGGACAAACGTTGGGTGAAGAGCAAAAAGCGACCGCGTATGAAGCACTAGCGTCAGTTACTAAAAATGCAGCGTATCAATACTTCGAAGAAGATCAGAAAGGTACCATTGAAGTGGGTAAACTTGCAGACCTTGTAGTTCTATCTGCGAACCCCTTGACCATCGAGCCTGAAAAGATAAACACAATAGAAGTATTAAAAACATACAAAGAAGGTAACCTCGTCTACACTCAGTAGTTGATTAGACCTCAAAGCTCAACGAGCTTAGTCTCAAAACGGCGCTGCGACTCATGTATAGAACGTATGCGCCGTTTTTCTTTTCATTCACGCCATCTCTACACCCAATCATCCAATCCACACGTGAGCGAACCACAATAAGCAAAAATTTGTTTAAACTCGGCCGGATACGTTCCCTAGATCCATTAATGTATAAAAACTACATTCGTGAATTTAATATTAAATTTTAAACTAACCTTGATCACATTAAAAAACCAAACTACGTTTTTATAGTACATATTTGTAATTTATTTACATTAAAGGGAATTGCTATGTTATCCGTTATTAAGGAAATGTTGATTCATCACAAAGATTATTCTGGCCATGATATCGATACAGTGATCTCTCAACTCGCAGCACAAACAAGAACCGAGGCCTACATCTGGTCTTATATTGAGGAACAGTCTGTTTATGAAAACACGTCAAATGGAATGAGAGTGTACCCCCACGAACTCCGCAGATATATTTCCTAGTATTCTATCGGCTCCACAACATGTGCCCTACGGTGTACTTAGGTGTAGGGCTCATTCTGACTGCCTGTGAGTAATTGAGTTTAAGGGCTGAAACGTTACTCCGATAGTTCACGTAGCGCTTTAAGTGCAGCATTTGCCTTAGAGGATTGAACAAAGATATGATCGTGAAAGTAAGCCGCAATAACGTTGGCACTGATGCCTTTTGACGCGAGCTTAGTTGCCACAGTAGCGGTTAACCCAACTGCTTCCAGACTCGAATGAATCGTAAGTGTTATTTGCTTAAACGTACCTTCAAATGATAATCCGGCTTCAATAGCGACAGATTTTTCGAGCACAAGGGTTAATCCCTCTTTTTCCTTAAATGTCGCAACAATGTCGAGCGGGAGATAATCTTTCAGCTCCCCGTTCACGCTACAAAACACAAATTCAGGCTCTAACAACGTAGGGCTTAATGACTTCAGTAGTTCATTTAGGTTGGTTATCCCTGCCATCCTGGTTATCTCCATATAACTAAATTATGAATTGTAAGCTCAAGCCTTCTTAACAAATTTAGCGGTCACCATCATTTCACCTGCGCCGTCCACTTTACAGTCCAGCTGATGATCTTTACCTTCAACAATGCGTCTAATGACAGCTTTCGTTCCTATTTTTAAAACAAGAGAACTGCCTTTCACCTTAAGATCTTTAGCGAGAGTCACTTTATCGCCTTCAGCCAGCAAAGTGCCATTTGCGTCATTGACGCTATAAGCTTCTTCAACTTCTGAAGGGTTCCATTCATAAGCACATTCAGGACAGATAAGGTGGTTCTGATCCTGGTAAACGTATTCGGATTGGCAGTTCGGACAAGGAGGTAAAGACATAAGCTATCTCTTACTAATTGAATTCTGGACGCTATGTTAATACGTCAGACTAAAAATGCACGTACTGCAGGTAAAAAAACACTCTGCTCGTTTTTTCTAATACGCAACGATTTAGTTTGAGTATAAAGTCCGAACGTCACTAGCCGCATAAAGCGGTCTGTTTCATAGCTTGTCAGCAGCACGAATTATCGCTTTATCCGTGCTCTCTTTAATCTCTAAGGTAGTTTCAGAAATACTTTGCTTTAGTAAAGGTAAGTATTTATAACTCAACTCATATATCTGATTTACTGGCCCATTCCCCCTCAGTGAGACAACGTTATCGGAGTTTACTCCCCATACTTTCTCTGTACCAACAAGATCTTTGAGAATTAACTTTGCTAACAAATTACTCGACTGAGGGTAGTTTCTAGCTTCTAAGTAAGCGCCATACTTTAATGTAAGCTGTTCAACTAAACTGGAATAGAAATACTGTTTTTCATCAACGGGTAGCTGAGCAACGATTAAGCTAGCGTTTATTTTGTATAACTTCTGTGTCTTTTGAGTGAAAAACAGCATAACTTTTGTTTTTTTCCCCGCTATAACCGTGCTGTAGGTATATATTCTTGCTTCGGGATTGCTATCTAAAAGCCTTTCATTGTATTTACTAATTAATAATGTTTGCCCTGGAACAATTGGCAGTTTCCTGTACTTCGACTCTCTTTTGACAGCTAGAATATTCATACCGTACTTCCACCCATCAAAAGTATCGATTTCTTCTATACCGTAGTCAAAATCTTCAGCGCATGGGGCATCTTGAAAAACGCTCTTTTCACCAAATTTGCATGTATATATTTTCGAAGCAGAAGCTACATTGGTGAATGAAAACAGAATGGAAAAAGCGAATAAAATCCGAAACAACATGTAGTTCTACCTTGAATTAGTTATAACGACTGTCAAAGCAATACTACTGTACAAACAAATTCTTAAAGAAAATAAGTATAAGTCTATTAGCCTGAATTCGATCGAATTCAATTTTTCCGTCTCCAGAGGCACGTTTTAGAAGCATACCAACACAAAAACTTAATCAAAGCCTTCACTTTCAGTAGCACATATAAAGTTCGTTTTCTTAAAGTAAAACGCTAACCAGCATCCGAACCGCTAATACAGTGAGCAAGATTTTTATAATCCAAATCACCTTTTTATTACCCGCCTTGAACCTGGCTTTGGTGCCAATAAAGGAC
Source organism: Vibrio sp. B1FLJ16 (assembly GCF_905175385.1). Lineage (NCBI taxonomy): Bacteria > Pseudomonadati > Pseudomonadota > Gammaproteobacteria > Vibrionales > Vibrionaceae > Vibrio > Vibrio sp. B1FLJ16. The sequence continues at coordinate 1,410,654 of NZ_HG992749.1, read as the reverse complement.
CCTAAGATGGAACCTAGAACCATAAACACCATAACACTCATATTTGACACCAAGTCACTCGTCACCGCAGCATAGACGGGTATTTTAGCCAGGTGGCTGATAGTCAGAAACATTGAGCTCGTAGCGATAACAGCATCATTCGATTTTAGCTGCTTGGTAAGCACGGCAAGTGACAATGGCCCCACCGCGCCGACAATCAGCCCTAAACCAGTTTGCAGAAAACCGATCAGATAGTAGCTTTCGTACCGACGAATGAAGTGTGCAAATCGCTTGCTCCAAAGGTTCAATAAAATATATGTTCCGATTGCAGCAGGAACGTACTCAAACGAGATATTCGATAAAAAGAGACCGAATACCAGCATACCTACTAAAGAACCAACCAAGAACTTAGGAAGTAACGACCATTGAACATGGGCGAGCGAGAAAAACATCCTGGAAGAATTACTGGCTAACTGGGTAACGCCATGAATCGGAATAATTAAGCTTGGGCTAAGGAAGCTGGGCAAAATTGCAATGAGTAACATCCCTCCGCCAAATCCTATAAGACCTGCAATGGCGGAGGTGAGCATCGCAATGAATCCTAAAATAAACTCTACTGACACTACTTTCCCTTAGTACTACACTACGCTTTAATATTTAATTCTTGTTTTGCTCAGGTAATTGCTCATAACTTGGCACCTGAGAGAGTTCATTCACCCAACTTGCGCAACTAGCAACAAATATTCTTGCCGTAGGTGATACAGGAACCGGACTATCAAGACTCCCGGCAGGCACGACTATAGATTGAATACTTTGAGCTACGGTTGGCAGTGCCGAACCACAATTCTGACAAAAGCTCTTACTATGTAATGTGTTTTCGTGATGATAGATCTTAACGTCACTCTCACCCTGAGTCCAAATTAGCGTTGATTCTCTGGCAAACAGATTCGCGGCATGGGCTGAACCAGTATCTTTTTGACAACGATGACAATGGCATAAGAAGAATGACTGAAACGTACCTGTAAGTTCATAACGAACACGCCCGCAAAGGCAGGAACCTTTATACACACTTTCCATAAAATGCTCCGCTACATTTTAGCGTCGACGCTCAGTTCTCCGAATGCTTCTATCCACTGATGTGGCTCTGCAATAATAAACTCAAAGACTCTCTCATCAGACAGCGTAATTCGGATTGCTTCACTTGTTACAGGCATAATGCCAGCACCTTTTCCGATACACTTTTCTACCGAGGTGATTTCATCACGCTTTAATATGTAGGGGCCAAGTGCAAGTTTCTGACCGTATGGCTTAAAAATGACTTCTGACGGTGTTAAAGAAAGCTTTCCATCCGCTCTTGCCACCCCAAACTGTATAGTCGCGGCCGACGACTTGATAATATCTTCAGACATAACATCTCCTGAGTCGCAATGATTAATGTTTAACTAACGTGCTATTAAACACGCTTATCTACAAACGCAAAGATGGTTTCTGGCGACCATATCCAATCACTGGTTGAACGATATCCTCTTAGCCATAGTTCATCATTTTTAGAACTCAGATAAAACCCATTTGGATAGGATTCATCAGTGAAAGCCCGAGCTGAAGCGACAGTTAACGGTGCAGCATCTGTTTGTTCTGAATATACCAATCTAAGATAAGGTGCGAGTTCAAGTGGACACGGCTCCAACCCTACTCGTTGGGCAGCTTGCACTATGTCGGCGTATAACGCTCCATCTGGAAAACCGAGTTCTTCAGTACTGACTTGTACAACGTTGACTCGCTTACTTACGGCAGACACGGTAAAAGCCTCAGACATAAAAAGCATAGTCGCATACGCGTTGAGATTAATTTTTTGTTGGGAAAGTCTTAATAAGATCTGATTTTTGCTCAGTGAACCGACCTCAACACTCCATGTTTTAGTTGTCACTTATCTACCTTTTTTGAAAAGTGAAATACATTAAAAGACTGGACGAGACATGTAGTAAAACCTGTCGTCCTCTTTCTCTACAACGAAACCGTTTCTCACATACAGGTGGTATGCAGGGCTGATTTTAAATACCTTCAACCTAACTTGCGTTGCTCCGGAGTCGATAGCCAACCTTGACGTTTCTGCAAGCGCCGCTGCTCCAACTCCCTGATTTTGAAATGATGAGAGGACTTGTAAATCACGTAAATAACAGTGGTCACCATCATATTCCAGTCGTATCGCGCCAACTACTTTACCATCAAACAAAATATCCCAACTTTCCAGTTTGATAATTTGTTCCAATATATTTGGTTGCTTCCAATCAACAGAATAATGCTCATAATAAGCGCGCATATTGTCGAAAGTGATTGTCGCTGATTTAGAGAAATCAAAAGTCGGTTGAAGTGAAATATCCATAACTCTCCTAATTCAGGTAATCACTAAAGGTGCCCAGCGAACGACCACATTGCCAATGTCAAAAACTACATTCCTGATGTTATTCGATACCATATTTTAACCAGATCTCAGCTTATGAAGCAGAAGTACCGTACATATAAAGATGCCACGAGTGGCAGATACTTCTAATCGAGTACGAAATTTACCTTTTGGCCATTGGATGATCTGGTTTTAGCTGGAGGAGATCCCAGAGATTGCCATACAAATCTTCAAAAACGGCAACTGTGCCATACTCCTGCTCTTTCGGATCACGGACAAACTTGATGCCTATCGATTTCATGCGTTCGTAATCACGCCAGAAATCATCCGTATTCAGGAAAAGAAAGACTCGCCCACCAGCCTGGTTACCAATAAAATCAAGTTGTTCTGGTTTTGATGCTCTTGCCAACAGCAATGACACACCGTGTGAGTTAGGCGGGGCGACTACGACCCAGCGTTTATCTTCTTCCGGTTGGTATGTATCTTCAATAAGCTCAAACTGAAGCTTGTTTACGTAAAAATCAATTGCTTCATCGTAATCTTTCACTACTAACGCAATATGGACAATATTCTGCTTCATTTGGTTTCCTAATGTTAGAACAGCGGCTACCACGCTAAGCGGTAAACCAGTAAACACTCGTGCGTAAGCATAACATCTTAATTGCTGTGCTGGAGGTATCCGATGGCACTTTCAAACGCATTAACATATTAAACAACAATGACTTTTGAATATCGGCTGTACTGAGACAATACTTTTTCTGCGCGATATTTGGAGCTATCCAAAAATCATATGGAACATCAAATATCACTACTCTATTACCTAATATAAACCTAGGCTATTTTTCCAGATTGTTTAGACACATTGGTGGGCGCAGAGAAGAGAACAACTCTACTTAGTTCCCGTTCAGCAAAGCAATTATTTGGCGGGGAGTGTAGCTTGAGAGTTTATACGGTCTGCTAGTAGTAGTTACGGCAAGGGAAAGCATTTAAAGCGATTGATATTTATACCCAAGTAACCTCAAGATGCTTGGTTCAGCGAGGATGACTTGGCTTACAGACGAGGCAACGATTTGATGATCTAGTGGTTCCAAATCAAAAATCGTTAACGAAGTATGCAAGCCAAGGCAACTCGCCCTTTGGCAGCATGTCACTGACACAATTTCATCGTCAAACAACTTGGAAATAGCTCGCTATTCCGCTGCGTTGCTTTCCTTGAACTTGAATCAGTGACAGTGCTCTGTATCCTGCATCTTGAGGTCACTTGGGTATATAGATAAATGAGGATGATATGAACACCCTCATTTACACCTAGACGCCTATATTACAACACTTTCGATAAGAACTGTTTCAATCGTGCGTTCGTTGGGTTGTCAAAAAATCGCTCCGGGGTGTCTGACACCAATAGCTCACCATCTTCCATGAACAACACTCTATCAGCCACTTCTTTTGCGAAGCCCATTTCGTGAGTCACAACAACCATCGTCATACCATCTTTTGCTAAATCTTTCATTACATCTAGCACCTCTCCGACCATTTCTGGATCGAGCGCTGAGGTAGGCTCATCGAATAGCATAATGTTTGGCTTCATAGCAAGTGCACGCGCAATGGCTACACGCTGCTGCTGTCCGCCAGACAAATGATTTGGGTAGTTGTCCATTCTCTCGGCTAAACCCACTTTATTAAGTAGATCTTTCGCCTCTTTTTCCACTAGTTTAGCGTCTCGCTTGGCCACTTTTAGTGGTGCTAGCATGACATTTCCTAACGCTGTTTTATGAGGAAAAAGGTTAAAACCTTGAAACACCATACCAACATCTGCGCGAAGTTTATTGATATCAGTTGATTTGTCGTACATATCAATGCCATCAACAACAATGCTACCGCTGTTTATGGTCTCTAGCTGGTTAATCGTTCTAAGGAATGTCGACTTACCAGAGCCAGAGGGTCCGACAATCACAATCACTTCGCCTTTTGCAACCTCTACCGAGACGTCCTTCAAAGCATGGCAGCCATTAGGGTAAATTTTATTGACCTGTCTCGCTGTAATAATTTGTTCCATAACTTACTCCTAATTAGTCACTTGCTGCCAGTTGTCTTTCTAACATTTGTATTGCCCAAGACAAACCGCTAGTCAGAACTAAGTAAAGTGCCGCAACAGTAAACCACACTTCAAAAGGAGCAAAACTGCCACTCACAACCTCCCTGCCCGCTTTGGTTAGATCGGTAATTGAGATTACAGACACTAAGGATGAATCTTTAATCAGGTTAATAAACTGCCCAGCTAAAGGAGGCAACGTTTGTTTAAACGCCTGTGGTAAAATCACGTAGATCATTGCTTTGGGGTAGTTCATGCCCAACGATCGCGCGGCTTCCATCTGCCCTTTAGGAATGGATTGAATGCCAGATCGAACTATTTCAGCCACATACGCCGCCGTAAATACCGAAAGTGCAATAACACCTGCAGTAAAACGCTCCAAATCAAACACAGTGCCCAAAAAGAAATAGACAATAAAGATTTGAACTAAGAGTGGTGTTCCACGAATGACTTCAATATAAACAATAGCGAGCTTTTTAAGCGCGGGGTTGCTTGATATACGGATCAAACCTATCACCAACCCCAAAACTAAAGCAATTATCAGTGAGCAAATAGATATTTCTATCGTAGTAATAACGCCCTCTAGAATAGGACCAATACGCCATTCTTGATCGGTTGCTAACGTATCGCCTTCAAAAATGATGTCTCCTTCGTAAACATTCAGTGATTTATGGTTACCTAGCTTTAGGACAACCTCACCGCTGAGATTCTCGAGAGCTAATTGATTGTCCTCGCCGAGGATAATATTGCCGTCTACTGGTGCCGTAACCGATGAGGCCGCATTAGTAGCAATGTAAGGAAGTACACGATCCCAGTTCCAGTTGTAATCAATTCGCTTTCCTGAAAGATAAACAAGGCCACAAATTGATAGCAAAACAAGAACAAAAACTGCATTCCATATAAGGGATTTAAGATTATTTTGCATGTGATTCCGAGATTTAGTTTTGAACAAACTTGATTGGATACAAAAGAGAAAGGCAAAAAGTTACCAATCACAGCAAATAAGTGATCAGAAATAGCGTAGAAAAAATGCTTGAGAACAAGGCAATAATTTTCGAGAAGTTGTTATTCGATAATCAACTTACTTTGAAACGAAAAGTTAACGATGTTATCGAGTATTTAAAAGCCAGAATGACCAGTTATTTACTGCGATTTGCATTAGCCTCAGGAAATCAAATTCCGTAATTGGAAAAGATATAATCCTGAAGCTAATATTTTCACCTGAAAAATGAAACGCGTTTACTTAACCTGCGCTAGCCATTTATCGTCGTTAAACCACTTATCGTAGATGCGGTCATAAGTTCCGTCACCTTTGATTTGACGTAGGTAGCTGTTTAGGAAGTTGATTGTATCTGGGTTACCTTGAGGTACTGCCCAGCCAAGAGGTTCATAGGTAAACGGTTCAGCTAAGTGAACTAACTGCCCTTTGTTCTCATTGTTGTAGATTGAGTTGTACGGGAAATCGTAGATAAACGCATCCACTTTACCATTAGCAACTTCCAGAACCGCTTCTGACTGCGTTTCATACAAGTTTACTTTTGCTTTTGGTAAGTAGCGTTTAATAGCCTGCTCACCTGTTGTCCCTAGCTTCGTTGCTACAACAAAATCAGCGTTGTTTAAATCTCGGTAACTAGCCACTTTACCTTCATGCTTTGGTGCAAGAAGAATAGATTGGCCAATGATCACGTATGGGTCAGCGAAATTAACCTGAATATTACGCATCGGCGTAATGGTCATCCCGCCCATGATAACATGGCACTTACCTGTTAAAAGCGTTGGAATGATGCCATCCCACGCAGTGTTTACAGGAACGAAGTCGACGCCCATAGCGCGTGCCATTTGCTTACCTAGGTCAATATCAAAACCAATATATTGACCATTTTTTGCCGTCATTTCAAAAGGCATATAACCTGAATCAAAGCAGACCTTTAATTCACCGTTGCTTTTAATGTCGTCTAAAATTGGATCAGCGAATACTGACGTCGAAGCAGTTAACCCCAGTGCAGCAACACACAATAACTTTTTCATAGATATTCCTTTATCACCTGTTAAAGCCTTGTTATACACGAGTAAAATATAGAAAACTACCCTAAACAATGATTTAGTCAATAAAAGGCACAAACGTCTAGTTTGAGCACTTTTAGATCCCTAAGACCACCAATAACGCTATGAGATAATTTGCATAAATGCCAATATTAAACCATATTGATACAAATAATATCACTTTAGGCTGAATTATGTATTCCTTGGAAAGTATCGTATGCAAGATTGGTGAGTCTCCAATTTGGTTACCAGAGAGCAGAGAACTGGTTTGGATAGACGCCGCGGGTAAATCCATTTACAAATTGAACATGCGTTGGCGCACTACAGAAACCTTCAACGTGCCATTTGATATCACCGCTATCGCTCGATGTGATAACAACGGTTGGCTCTGCGCAAGCAAACAAGGGCTTTTCTACTGTTCTTCATTTTTTGATAAATACGTGCCCATCATCGACCCATGCTCCAAGGCTTCCAACCTTCATCTGAACGATGCAGTTACCGCTCCGAATGGAAAGCTGTGGTTTGGTTCAATGAATGGTGAAGATCTTGAGGCTCCGGACGGAAAGCTATTCCAGTTCGATAACGGTCTTGCCATTGAAATGGACGACAATTTTAGTGTGGCTAATGGAATAGCGTTCAATCCAGAGTTAAAGCGCGCATACTGCTCAAACATGTTTCAAAGAAAAGTTATTGAGTATCAACTCGATGATTCGATGACGATAATAATCGATAAATCGGTCTTTGTAGAGTTTACACCACAGCAAGGTTATCCTGACGGGCTAACGGTGGATAACTCAGGTAACCTACTTGTGTGTCATTGGGATTGCGGCATGGTTTCATTCTACGCTCCCAACAAAAAGAGTATCGGAAAACCGGCTAAACTCGGTCAAATAGAGTTGCCAGTAAAACATGCCACTCGCTGCACTTTTGGCGGTGAAAATTTTACGACTCTTTTTGTCGCTACTGCAGACTACGAGTTAACCTCTGAGGAAAAAGAACGGTTCCCTCAATCTGGAAATCTATTCATTTTAGACGCTCCTACACAAGGCCGAGCAGAATCACTGGTTGATAGCTCTAGTATTCCAATACTCAGTCACGCCAATGAATCACAGAGCTTATTGAAAGTCGCGAAATAGTTTGGGAATATAACGTCTTATGGTTTACAACTAACCAATTAGTTACGCGCTGTTATCAATGAGGTTCAAGGTGTCGGAAAAAATAAACTCAGTAGATCGTCTCATTGATGTAATCCAAAGAGTAGGCCAATCTAAAAGCCCAGTTTCGGCTTCCGACATTATTTTCGAATCAGGCATCCCTAAACCTACCTGCCATCGTCTACTCCAACAGCTAGAAGAGGCAGAATATGTCCAGACAGATGAGCGTGGCCATTTCTACCCTGGTGCTCAGCTGGTTTCTATCGCTTTAGATGTAAACTGGACCAATCAACATAAACTCCAGCGCCAGGCAATCCTGCATGGCTTATCAAGGAAGCTAAAAGAAACTTGTGGACTTGCGTTAGCTAACGATACGCCAAGTGATCACATGGTTTACTACGATCGAATCCAAACAAACTGGCCGCTACAAATTGTTATTCCTGTCGGTTTTCCTATTCCACTATGGGCGTCGGCGAGTGGAAAACTGTTTTTAAGTACCCTTTCTACAACACAATTGCGCCGCGTATTAAGCAAAATGGAACTGATCCAACACGCCAAAAATACCATTACCGATTTACAAACGCTTAAGAAAGAACTCAGCCTAATTAAAAAACGAGGCTACAGCATTGACGACGAGGAGTTCATTGATGGAATGGCAGCTATCGCACTCCCACTCTATGATCAGGAAGGAAACTTTTTAGCTGCTCTGTTTTGTCATTGTCCTAAAAGCCGCAAAAGCGTCTCAGACTTAGAAAACTATCTCCCTATCCTACGTTCAGCGCAGGTAAATCTAGAGATGGTTTACAGAGATATGTTGGCGCAGTTTCCAAAACATTAAATAATAAACATAGCGATTTGAATTAGCTTAAGCCTAATTCTTCAATGGTAAAGTTCAATATCTCTTCGGCTGCAGATTGCATGTCCGGAATATAGGTTTTTAACTTTTCAAGTGAAGTTCTAAAGCTTGGTGCGTGACAAAACAGATATCCAAAATCTACCCCGTTTGAGCGAATCGGGACTGATATTGCCACCATTCCGTCAATAAACTCTTCATTGTCTTCACCGAATCCTTGATCTTGTATCCTGCGTAACTCTTCCAGAAATAACCTTTCATGCGTAATAGTCTGCGGAGTGTATTCCGTAAGCCCCATATGCTGGATTACATTTTCTCTGATGTTCTCATCAAGTGTCGAAAGGTAGAGTTTTCCGGATGCGCTTGCAGCGATAGGTGCACTACTGCCTTCTGCCAGGTTGATTTGTAACGGCCAGTTACAGTTCACTCGTTCAAAGTAAATCATCTCAATCCCATTCGGAACCGAGATGCCACAAGTTTCTCCTATCTTATCGGAAAGCGCGCGCAAAACTGAAGTACGCATATCAGAGAAACGTTGGTTCTTGAGGATATCGTGTGCCAGTGACTTAAGTTTTGGACCTGCTATGACGTGGAGAACTATGTTTTCTTGCAAATAACCAAGCGAGACCAGTTGAGTGATTAACTTGTTAGCGGAAGCAATCGGCATTGAAAGTTGTTCTGCGATTGACTCTCGATTCATTTGCCCGCGGCTTTTGGCGACAATCAGCAATACTTGCAGTACACGATCAAGAGTCGAACCTTTACTTGAACTTGGCGATTGAGTGGTGGACATAGAACGTCTTGCTTCCTGAAAAGTTTAATACGGCTAAACGTAGCCTATTGCTTTTAACCGGTAAGCGCAACTGCACGAGTTGAAATACACATAAAGACAAGGGCTTACTTTGTAGTAAGCCCTTTAAGTAGGGGGAGTCTATAGTGTCCCTCTTACTTCTAACTCCGAACGAAACAACGAACTTTGACTTAGTTACTTCCCGGATCTTCAGTCATAAACAAGTTTCCTGTTCCATTGTCTGATGGATGAACCCAGTTCGTGCCACCATTTGGATCATAAGCAAACGCAAATCCGGTATGTGCACCACTACCACCGTTACCGTTACTTAATCTGAGTTCGAACTGATGCCATCCTGGTGACAAGTTGAGATTAGCTGTAGACACACGGTCACTCCATAAATCACTACTTAATACAAGCTGACCATCAATCCAAAGGCGAGTCTTATCGTCATTGTTCTCACTGAACGAAATCTGCCCATCAGCGTCATAGATATAGCCTGTATAAACTTCCGTAGTATTGCCCGCTATCGAATCTTCCGTTTCGTTCAAGCTCGTCGTGATCAATGTTTTAGGGTTTGGATCCGTCACGTTAATATCTCCTGAAAGGGTTCCGTAGAACAGCCCAGGAACCGCAGAAGAACCTCCCTGGCTTGGCGTGCGAAGTTTTGCATCACCCCAAGAACCATGGTCATTACCAACGCCATCACCGCCATCAGTGACGACTAGTTTGAGCTCTTGTACAGTGTCACTAATATTGACCGAGACATACTCCGCCACATCATTTCCTACTAACGTACCGCTCTGATAAGCCATCACACCATCTAGCCAGACCTCAAACACCACAGAGCCTGCGCTACCGCTCTCATCATCGACACCGATGAACGCGGTAAATTGGTCATAGTTTCCACCAGTTAAGTCATAAATCACTTCGGAATAAGCATGAACACCGAGCCCCTTGCTAAACTCACTCCCGCCAATAGAGATAGTAACTCCATCTCCGGCAGCGCTTTCACCAACACTGGTATCTTTCTCAATAGGCCCCCAACCATTGGTAGAATAGGTTTCGCTCAAGTCACTAAGGTAAGTGTAGCTCGTTGCTTGTGGTGGATCGGCTACCACAATTGCAGGTCCTTCATACTCAATTTGCTCAAGATAGGCCACCAATGCAGCTCTTTCGCTACTACTAGACACCGTATGCTGCGAGCCAGTTTGCAACACGTCATCTAACGTAGCCGCTTGGCCATTATGCAAGTACGGCGCACTTGCCCAAAGACCAATTAGACTTGGTGTATCGAACCCTATACCAGATAAAGACGTTCCGCTACCAAGGCCAGAAGATGCATCCATCGTTCCGACATCATGTCGCTGCATGTCAGTGTAATAAACTCCCGAATGACATGAATCACATCCTTTGGCAGCAAACAGAGCCTGACCCGTTTGAGCTTCCGCAGTTAGAGACCCCGTGTTGTCTCGATTTGGACTTTGTGGAAACTTGTTCAGACTACTTACATAGAATGAAAGGTTATCCAGGTCTTCACTTTTTCCAGATTTAGCCGTGCCTAACGGATTCTCAGTTAGATTGAACAGAGCATCAACCATAAAGCCTCGACCACCAAATGCATAACGAATATCGTTTTCGAAATCCTGAATTTCATCGAAGTTTGCCGTCCAGTGAACTCGGCCGTTTCCGGTTCCTGTTTTGCCCAATAATGAAATCGTATTTCTTAACCCTTCACCTCGGTCACTAAAGTCCCAGACTCGGTGGTCGCTGTCTCCGTCCGCATGACAGCTAGCACACGATATATAACCGTCTTGAGTCATTCTGGCGTCAGCTGCGTTGTAGAATATCTGCTTTCCTTTCAACACCCTCGGGTGAAGTACTTCATTCGCGACAACTCCAATTTGCGCCACCGTAGAAATATTGCCCCTGCTTTGTAAGAACTCATCGACATCATGAACAGAAATCGTTCGGGACATAAAATTGTGTACAAAGAGCGTATTGCCCGACAACACTAATCCGCGAGGTGCTAAACCAGTATCAAAAATTTCTCCTGCTCGATTTGAAGTGTAGGTACTTCGAATCTCGATGCTGTTTTGTCCTTCTAAGGCAATGAATGCTAAGTCGCCAATATCACTAAACACGACCGCTTTAGGTTGTGCACGGTTGTCAATGTCTAAAGCGTTTGACTGAACTGCTTGAGCAGTCAAATCTAACCGATTAACTACCGCCCGGATTGTGGTTTCGAAGGTTAGCTTTAGTGCGTCATCACCCTCTAAGTAAGAACCGCGATCCACGTTGGCCTTGTTTGATGGGACCCAAGCGCTGTATCCATCGGGGGAAATGACAACTGAACTTAAGTAGTTCGCCACTCCGCGACTGCGGTCTGGCCCATCAATAGTTATCGTATCCTTTGCAATTTGATAGTTGGTGTCGATGGACATACTACCGGCATCAACTGCGACGACTTCAGCATAGGATTGAGGAGAAATAAATCGGGTCACCAGTACTTGCGATGAAGAACTGTCTATCGCTAGGCCACGAGCGCTATACCCGACATCGGTTGTCGCCACAATATTTCGCGAGCCAGGATCAATTTTCACCAGCTGACCACTCGCCTGCAATGAAACGAACACGTCATTTCCATCAGGAGAAAACGCGATTCCATAGGGTTGCGAAGCTCTTGGAAGATAAATTGTCTCGACCAATTGTCCTACGCTGGAGAGAATAGAAATGGTAGAGTCAGCCTGATTCACAACCCACACATTTCCATCAGGAGCTGCGGCCAAGGTTCTGGGCTGATCACCTACTGCGGTTTCCCAAAGTTTGTTGTATGGCGCGCTATTACTGATGGCACTGACTGAATCGTTGTCTTCATTAACTACTATGACTTGACCGCCGGATTCAATAATTGTTGAAGATGCTGTCGGAGCAACGGCCGTAGGTTGTCTATATACCGTTATTGGCATCGACTTACTGCTTTCAAACACACCATCAATTGTTGTTTCACGTACTGTGACGACCGCGGACCAATTGTTGGGGGCGCTGTAGATGTGACTTGCACTGCTATTGGATGAAAAAGCCGTTGAAGCAGTGCCATCACCGAAGTTCCAAGAGTACTCCATAGTACCGCCTAACATTGGAGAGCTAGTGGCACTAACGTTAATACTGCTGCCCAATGTCACTTTATCACTTGCGGTGACACTGATGTCATGCCCAGCTTGAGAACCAGTGGCAAATCGATACTCCGTTCGAGCCATTGGGTTGCCTGAGAAGTCTTCTATTCCCTCTAATACCACTTGATAAATACTGTCTGCTTCAAGATCTTGAGCAGGTGTGAAATGGATAAATCCTAGGTTCACACTGTACTCCCCTTGAAGTGGCGTACTGCTTCCCAATTTAGTAACCGTAAACGTAGTGCTGTTCACAGACTCCATCAACACACTGTCAGAAAGTGCAATACCAACACGTGTTGTCAGCGGCTGTAACGTAGATTCTATCGCAGGGTCAGTTGCAGAAATGTAAGGTGGTACCATATCCGGACTACTTTGGTGCGCAATAAGACCACTGCCTGACCCGTGGTCATTACCCACCCAGACCAAGTTGCCGAATGGGAAAACCTGACCATGATCGGTATTGGTACTGGTCGCGTTAAGAGAGCTTCTGCCTATCTCTTGAATATTGTTAATATCGCTTATATCTAGCACTGCAATATCGTCTTGATTTCCAAGAAAGAGTTTATTGTCTTGCACGTTACAATATAGGTTCTCAAAGCCAGTTAATGACTCATTAACCAGCATCATTGGCGTGGTCGTTGTATCGTATATCCGCAGCGAATCAGTAGTACTTCGCGCGCCAAAATAGGCATATTTACCGTCCCAACATGACGCGTAGTATTTCTCCGGTAGGCTATTCACTGTTTTCACGAGAGTCGGGTTGGTAGGGTCATCAATATTGAGGAGCGAAAAACCTGCCGTACCTTCCATACTGGAGATAAACATTCGATTTCCGAGCGCAAATATCGGTCCTACGTTAAATCCGCCAAGTGCTGAGTTCGGAACTGTTTTAACCAAAGTAGGGTTACTCATATCACTGGTGTCGACAATGGATAAACCTGCATTGCCTCTTGCAACATACAAGTACGGAGCTTGCCAAAAGAGTTGCCAGGAGACATTGTTATAGTCACCGAAATTAACACCGGAAATAGCGAGCTTAGACAAACGAACTGGATTGTTAACATCGGACCAATCCCAGATTTCAATGCCCTTACCTGTTTGGATTGCAATGGTATTATTCTCGCCAAGACCAAACGAATGAGGTTCTCTAAACTCAGACGTTCTCAAGCCATCACCTGTCCGATTGGTATTTGACAGATCTGGCTCATAAACTGTTTTAACAAGTTGCATCGCTGTAGGGTTAGATACATCGACAGCAATCCATCCGCCGGGGCCTCCCCCACTATCAGGCGCAAAAACACCAACCATATAACCATTTAGCATGGTCATTACATTTACGCCGTAATGTTTCGTGCTAGGGTAATCAGGAGGTAAGAAATTGGTTGAATCATCAATGAGGGGGCTGGATACATGAGTAAACGCTTCGCTCGAACTATAACTCAGGTTACCCAGACCAGGGCCTTGCGCAGCATACGCAGTAGTACTCAGCGAGACTCCATACATTCCCGCTAGAATACTATTAACAACAGGGCGACGCCAAGTCTCTAAGGACTGTGTTAGGCTGGTGGCTATCATCGCCTTCTCCTTGTTTTTTGTGGTAATGAAAAGCTCATTCCTCGGAGAGAAGTGAACCATTAAAAAACATGAAGAGGACAGGATCGCGTATCCAATTAGTCCCTACGCTAAATGAACAAACATCAAAAGCAAACCTACCACTTACCTCCTCACGTCAATGCGTTATTTCATTGTTGGCATGACGAATTCGGCTTGTGATTGTGTGCTTTCTCTATTATCCACTTTAACGTTGGATTCAGGCCACCGCGTTGTGATGGTTTTCATTCTAGTGAAGAAACGTACACCGTCTGGACCATGCATGTGAAGCGGTCCGAACAGTGAACGTTTCCAGCCACCAAAGCTGTGGAATGCCATTGGTACAGGAATAGGAACATTAACCCCGACCATGCCGATTTGTACATTGGTTGTGAAATCACGTGCGGTATCGCCATCGGCAGTAAAAATAGCGGTACCGTTACCGTATTCGTGCTCATTGATGATATTAAGAGCTTGCTGGTAGCTATCCACCCTGACAATACAAAGCACAGGGCCAAAGATTTCCTCTTTATAGATGCTCATGTCGGTTGTAACGTGGTCGAACAGAGTCGCACCGACAAAATAGCCATTGCTCGACTTGGCCAGTTCTAACTCTCTGCCGTCTACGACAAGAACAGCGCCTTGCTCCACACCTTTCTCAATGTAGCCACACACCTTTTGCTTATGCTCTTTCGTAATCAACGGTCCCATGTCATTCTCAATCGATTGACCGTACCCCTGACCAACTTTTAGTGTGGCTAACTTATCCTGAAGCTGACGCGAAAGTGCATCCGCCGTATCATCACCGACAGCAACGGCAACAGAGATCGCCATACAACGTTCTCCTGCAGCACCATAGGCAGCGCCCATCAGCGCATTGACCGCACCATCAAGATCAGCGTCTGGCATGACAACCATGTGATTTTTAGCGCCACCAAGCGCCTGAACACGCTTACCATATTTAGCGCCTTCTGAATAAATGTATTCTGCGATGGGGGTGGAACCGACAAAACTCACCGCTTGAATTCTATTGTGCTGTAGCAAGGCATCTACCGCTTCTTTGTCCCCCTGAACAATATTAAATACACCGTCTGGTAGCCCGGCTTGTTTGAGTAAATCGGCGACAAACAGAGAAGCGGATGGGTTCTTTTCTGATGGTTTGAGAATGAACGTATTACCCGTCGCAATAGCAATTGGGAACATCCACATTGGTACCATGACGGGGAAATTGAATGGAGAAATTCCCGCGACCACACCCAATGGCATCATTTGTGAGTGAGAATCCACGCCAGATCCAACATTTAAGCTGTGCTCGCCTTTCTGCAAATGCGGAATACCGCAGGCGAATTCGACAACTTCTAGCCCTCGCGTTATTTCTCCTAACGCATCACTAAACACCTTGCCATGCTCGCGACTGATGAGTTCGGCGAGTTCATTGCGATTATCTTCCAGTAGCGATTTGAATTTAAATAGAACGCGCGAGCGACTCAGAGGTGTTGTTGCAGCCCAAGCTGGAAATGCGGTCTGAGCACATTCAATTGCCCTCTCGACTTCCGATCGTGTGGAAAGAATAACGTGGTTTTGGATCTCTCCTGTCGCTGGGTCATAAACTGCTTGTTGTTTTTCAGATTTGCTTTCTACGTAATCATTATTGATAAAATTGCTGATCATACTTTCTTCCTTGGATTATATTCAGGGCTGAATTTTGTTTTAGCTAAGTTGTGATTTATCGCTACCAAGCGGCTTTATAAAGCTCAATCATGGTTTCCTTATCCGGTACTCGGGGGTTATTGTTAGGCGATCCGGAAGCCAGCGCTTGCTCTGACATAACTTCCAAACTCGACCAGAAAGCTTGTTTATCAATCCCAAATTCACTCATTGAAGGGACTGACAGGTCTTTATTGATTTGCTTCAGCTCCTCAAGCAGTAGAGCCACCGCACCATCATCACTCATGGACATGTCTGCAACGCCCATCGCACGAGCGCAGTCTGCATATCTTTCTTTCGCAGCAGGAATGGAATATTCGGTTACCGTCGGTAAAAGCATCGCATTGCTCATCCCGTGTGGGACATGGAAATGAGCACCAATTGGGCGACTCATCCCATGAACCAAAGCCACGGATGCATTAGAAAACGCCATCCCTGCTAACGTTGCGCCAAGCATCATCTGCTCTTTAGCCAGTTTATTTTCGGGGTTGTTTACCGCTTCGCGAAGATTTGGAGCGATGAGTTTCATTGCCAGTATTGCTTGCTGATCCGTGAATAATCCCGATTTGCCGCTTACATAGGCTTCAATGGCATGCGTCAGTGCATCAATACCGGTATCAGCCGTGATTCGAGCCGGTGCGGTCATCGTTAAGGAAAAATCAATAATCGCAGCCGACGGGATCAATCCAGGCCCCATGCATAACAGCTTTTCATCATTAGATTCGTCAGTGATGATGGTCATTCGCGTCACTTCAGATCCGGTTCCCGCCGTGGTTGGAATAGCAATGAGCGGCATAATTGGTGACGTTACGATGTTAGGAACGGAGTAATCACGGATACGACCGCGGTATTGTGCCAATAACGCAATGGCTTTCGCACTATCGATCACGCTACCGCCCCCAAGCGCAACAATGCCATCGTAGTGTCCATCTATTGCTTGTGTGACGGCGGGAAGGATCGACGTTTCCGTCGGCTCTGGCATTGTGTCAGTAAACACATCCGCTTCTAAACCCGCTTGACTGATGATCTCCCTAATATGGTCAACTTGCCCGAGCGACGCCATCACTCTATCTGACACTATCATCACTCGCTTGCATCCGAGTTGAATGGCAATATCCCCAGCGCGATTGAGAGCGCCTTCCCCAACTTCTAAAAACTTCGGTAAAACAATAGATTGACTCATAAATCACCTCAAATTTATATCGATACGATTAGTATCAATATATGAATTAATGAATTTTTCGCGCAGTCATCCAACCACAGCTATCAAGTGGCCAGAAAACTTAAACAAACTGACTAAATCGTATTTAGAACATCCCTTAATGCACAATATTTCTGAAAACGTCGTTTATAATAGGCTCTGCGATCGTCTATAGGAGTGAAAGCTCTTTGACTAACATATTGGTTTTCTTCAGGTTTAGTGCCATTTTTTGCCGCTTCCAATGCCAGCATCGCCACTCCTCTTGCGCCAACTTCTTTACAGTTCATCGCAATAACCTTTACATCAAGCACATCTGCAAACAGCTGACACCAGTAGTCACTTCTCGAAGCGCCGCCACTGATAGAGATGGTTTCGACCTTGTAGCCAGACTCGCGCAAGCGTTGAACGTGCTCCAAATGGGCGAACACAATTCCTTCGTAGAAGGCATAAACGATATGAATGTCCTCATGCCAACCTTTAAGGCCAAAGAGGTTTGCTGCCGTGGACGTTCGCTCAGTAGAACCATAAAGATAGGGAAGGAAAACAGGCAAAGCATCTTGCAGCTCTACGTCTTCTAGCTTCCGATTCAAGCGCTCAAATATATTGCTACCCTGCTTAACCTCCTGCTCTCTTTCGGCAGCAAAAAAGCGTTGCACTAGCCATTCCAGGTTAGAAGCCGAGCAAGTACTGGATTCAATCGCCAGATAACTCTGCCTCGTGAGTTTACACGCCATAAACACTTGCTCTGGCGGGAGTGAATCCGTTACCACTTGGTTGATGTTCCATGTTCCGGCCACAACAGATACGTCGCCAAGATTCGTCGCTTCAGAACCATACGCACCCGCAACAACATCAAACAAGCCTGCGATAACAGGCGTCCCTGTAGCTAGTCCGGTCAATCTTGATACTGCATCAGTTATTCCGCCAATAATCTGGTTGCCTTCAACGATCATTGGCAGCTTGTTTTGAATATCAGTTAAGTCATAGTGGCGAAGCAGCGCTTCTGATACCTTGTCCTGTTCAAAATCAAATAGTCCAGAAGCCGTAAGATCACTCCACTCGGTCACACACTCCCCAGTTAGCTGAAAGTTAATGTAGTCCTTGCAAAACAGAACCTGACCAATTCTTTCATAGGTTTGAGGGTTATTCTGTTTGAGCCACATCAGCAAAACCGCACTTTGAGATGACCAAACACCTTGTCGATTTCTGCGCTTGAGATCCACATACCCGACTGATGATTCTAGAGCTTGTACTTCACAAGCCGCGCGATTATCAAGTGACTTGATAGCCAACAAAGGAGAAAGCTTTTCATCAAGAAGATACAAGCCATTACCATGTCCACTGACACCAATAGCTTTGATGCTCAAGTTATCAATGTTGGTTTTTTCGATGAGACGTTTGATTACATCTGCGCATAACTGCCAACATTCATTCATGTCTGCTTCGGTATGTTCAGGTTTAGGAATATGCGTCGGGAAATTAATCGCAACGGTATCAATCTCAGCTCCATGACTATCAAACAAGGCTGCTTTTATTGCCGTATTGCCGCAGTCAATTCCAAGTGCGTATGACGTCATACTCCCTCCCAGTTTTTAACTTTCACCAAAGTAGATATTCATCGCGTCAGACGTAGACGCGCCGTTATGAATCATCGCCATTAACGCATCGACCACACGACTTGGATTCGGGTGCTGATAAATATTACGACCGTAAACCATGCCTAGAGCTCCCTGATCTAACAGTGCTCGAGCTTTATTGAAAACGGATTCAATATCTTCACGCCCGCCGCCGCGTACCAATACCGGACAACGAGCCGCTTCTACGACTTTGTGGAAATCTTCTGCGTCTGTGGTTGGATCAGCTTTGATAATGTCAGCACCCAACTCACGAGCCATGCGAACCAGTGTTACGATCTTCTGACAATCCCCATCGACCATATAGGCCTGTCCTTGTGTGTTCGGCTGCATCACCAACGGCTCTATCATCAGTGGCATACCGTACTTTTCGCACTCCGCTTTGACTCTGCTGATATTGGCCACACACTGCTTGAACAGTTCCGGTTCATCCGGCAGCATAAACAGATTGACCACCACACATGCAGCGTCCATTTGCAGCGCTTGAATCAGCGGTTGTTCGGCGTTTTGCAACAATGACCACATATGACGATGTCTTTCAGCATTGTAGGGATTGCCTAAATCTATTCGCATAACCAGCGCGGGCTTATCTTTACCGTCTACGGTTTGTAGAAGATCGGCTTGCCCGGCATTCATTTGAATGGCATCAGGTTTAGCTTGTATAAGTTGATTCACTACCGAAGCCATATCCTCCAGCCCATCAAGAAACATAGGTTCATTGCAAACCCCGTGGTCGATAGCAACATCGAGGCATCGACCCTGTTTAAACAGGCGGTTCATCCTGACTTTACTGGTTAAATACATACTCTTCTCCATTTAATGATTGGTTTTTATCCGTAATCGTTGCGGTGCGCTTTAGTTGATTAGCTACCGGCGCAATATCGAGTTCCACACCATGGAAACGCGATAGTACTTGCTTGGTATTAGTTCGGTCTGTTACCTGCTCTGAATCGCTCCAGTTAAAATGTTGAGCAACCAACGTCGATATCTCTTCAAAAACAGAGTTGTTAAGTTTGCCTTCAATCGCGATAGAGGTACGACGTAATAAAATATCCAGTGTGGTTTCGACATATTCATGCTTCAGGATGTACTTCAATTCGCCTTTGGTGTAGTAGCTGAGTGACGAGAGTTCCGAATCATGATAATCCACCAGCCACTCAAGCAATGCTTCGCATCGCGTGCCGTAGCGCATAAACCAGGCTTCTATCTGTGCCTTTGAATAAGTGTGGTATTGATGAGCTAACGTATTGATATATGATTGTCGGTCTACTTTGCTCACGGGATATCTCACACCACCACCTATCGGCTTCTGCTTAGTGCTGCAAATTCTTTCCTTGCCGAGAGAAACAAGTATTTCGTCAGCCACCTCTTCGCCGAAGGCGCGAAACGTCGTCCACTTACCGCCAATCAGTGAATAGATGTCTGTAGACTCAACTCGATTTCGTTTAATTGAATGGCTGCGAGGTATCTGACCTGTTGTCGAAGTATGGACGGAAGGTAAAGGTCTAACCCCGCAAAACTGATACACAATTTGGTCTTCGCTAATATCGAGCCCCGGCAATATTCCTCTGAGAGATTCCAACAGGTATTGGATCTCTTCGTCCGTACAGCGAACCGTCTCAGGATCACTCACAGGAATATCAGTTGAACCAATCAGCACCTTACCGAAGTACGGGAACAGTATGCAGACACGACCTTCACTGTTCTCATAAAACAGCATGTTGCCATCTAGCTCGGACAACAATTGCTCATTTTCAACAATAATGTGCGAACCTTTAGTTCCTTGCATATATTGACTTGGTGCCGTTAATAAACCGTTCGTGAAATCAACCCAGGCTCCAGTTGCATTCACAATATGCTGGGTTTTAACCCTTACTACTTGCTCACTTGTTTGGCTAGCTAATACCAGTTCTCCATTTTCGAGATGCGTGACTTTGGTGTAATTCAACGCCACACCACCAGCGTTTACTCCCTCTTGAATCAGCTCCATCGCTAAACGTTCCGGAGAACGGATCCACGCATCAAAATAGGTTGCACTGTGTTTAACTTGCTTTCCCATTAAAGGCCAGCGCTGATGCGTATCATTAGCTGAGTGCATTTTGTGCTTTGGCATCATTTGGTCACGCTTTGTAAACCAGTCGTAAAGGCTAAGACCAAGTTTTATCACCACAGATCCACGCTGAGACGGACGATCTTTGACGCCTAGAAACTTAAACATGCCGTCGAAAAGCCCCGACCACGTGGAGAAAATCGGAATCGTCGTTTCAAGCGGAGCAACCAGATGTGGCGCATTACTTAATAAACGATTTCGCTCAAAAAGCGCTTCTTTTACTAACCCAAATTCACCATTTTCCAAGTAACGTAATCCACCATGGATCATGCGCGAAGGCGCTGCACTTGCTTTAGAGCAAAAATCGTCCTTATCGACCAACAAGACATTCACACCTTGGAGTGCGAGTTCCCGAAAGACGCTAATACCATTGATTCCGCCACCAATAACGACGACTTCGAAATCGTTTTGATCCTTTAGGTGGCCAAACCGTGTCGTGTGATTATCCATCATTGCTCCCTGCCAGCCAGTTAACGCCTTCTTAATCTTACGGTTTATGCCAACTCTAATTGGCCAAAAAACTCACGAGACTTAGCGTCAATGAAAGCGACATCTTCTTGTGATAACTGAACATTACCTGCCGCAGCGTTTTCAATCGCTTGTTCACTATTGCGTGCTCCGCAAAGCGCATAGGTAATTCCCGGCTGTTGTAAGGTCGCGGCGATGACTAGCTGAGCAACCGTTATGCCTTTTTGCTGTGCAATCGGCGCAATAGACTGGCAGAACTTCTGAACCCATTGGCGATTTTTAACCGTAAACATAGGGTCAGTAATTCGCTGGTCGTCGCCAGTGAAGATACGCTCTGGGCTCACTCTTCCGCTTAACAAGCCCATCGCCAACGATGAATAACTCAAACACGATACATTTGATGCTATCGTCGCTGGCAGCAAAGTTTGCTCCAATTGACGCTCAATCAAGTTGTATTTTTCCTGTACCGCATCGACCGTCCCTACAGCCTGATACTGTGCCAGTTCCTCTTTGCTCGCATTACTGATGCCTATTGCCCGGATTTTCCCGGCCTGTTTTAACGATTCCAGTGCTTGCATGGTTTCACTAATCGGGGTAGTTGGATCTTGCCAGTGCGTGATGTACAAATCGATATAGTCGGTTTGCAGACGTTTTAAACTCTGCTCAACTTCGTATTCAATCGCGTCTGCGCCCAAGTAACGATGTACCGGTTTCCCATTTTCATCGAAAAAGTGATTACCTTTATTGGTATGCCAAACTAATCCACATTTGGTTGCGAGTACCACTTTGTCTCGCTTACCTTTTATCGCTTTACCTACAATCTCTTCTGAGACACCCAAGCCATACGCTGGGGCGGTATCAATAAGAGAAACACCACTATCCAGTGACGCATGAATCGCTTCAATGGAGGCTCTTTCATCTGTGCCACCCCACATCCAACCACCCATTGCCCATGTTCCTAACCCGATAACCGACGCCTGAATACCTGAGTTACCAATTTCTCTTGTTTGCATAATTGTTCCCTATTCTGCTTGTTCCAAAACACTTGCCACTGTGTCTTCATCAGAGACTAAGCCATTAATTAGTCCACCTCGCAGCGCTGCCAGCATCGCGGACACTTTTGAGTGAGTTGCGGCAACGCCAATACTGTGTTCAACGTTGCCAAGTTCTTTTAGATTCAATCCAATTAGCTTGCGGTTTAAATGATCTGCACACGTTCTGCCGTAGTCGTCGTAAAGATGAGCAAGGATCTCCCCCTGGCATTGCGTACTCATCAACGCTTCCGTCTGATGACCACTAAGCGTCCGCAAGTCGTAATAACTGTCGCTTTCATTCGCCACTGAACCTATACCTACCAGCGCGATATCCGCATTTCTCGCCAGATCAAGCACCTCTTTAACACTGCGCATCTCCATTAACAGAGTGCGTTGTTCATCCGTATCGACAAATAACGGAGCGTGTAGTTGAGTACTTGTTCCTCCGAGTTTCTCTGCCAGTTTCGAAGCTAGATAATTTACGTCTGTATAGTGGTGCCCCTGGATACCCCCAGTCGCAGGCACGACACGTACTTTGGGGAAGCTCATTGGTTTAACTTGCTCTACAATCTGAGCCATGGTTTTACCACCGCTAATACAGATAATGCTGTCTGGTTTGACGGTTTCGATTAAAAGCTCTCCAGCGGCTAGTGCGACTTGCTGCGTTATCACCGAGTCATCTTTACTCAGGCTGGGCTGAATGACCGCAGTCTTTAAACCGAACAATTTGATAAGGTGTTGTTCGAGATTGTGCATTCTCTCTTGAGGCAGCTTCAGTGTTATCTCAACCAAGCCATCATCGTGAGCTTGCCTGATAACGCGATTCACTTTCGCCGTAGACAACCCAAGCTGTTTAGCAATATCCGACTGACTGCGATTCTCCATATAACGTAAGGTCAGGATCTTGGCGGTTTGTCTCAATATGTCGTC
Source organism: Vibrio sp. B1FLJ16 (assembly GCF_905175385.1). NCBI lineage: Bacteria > Pseudomonadati > Pseudomonadota > Gammaproteobacteria > Vibrionales > Vibrionaceae > Vibrio > Vibrio sp. B1FLJ16. The sequence continues at coordinate 1,387,492 of NZ_HG992749.1, read as the reverse complement.
ACGCTCGCTCATCGTCATAAATCTACCTTCAATTATTTCATTTCACGAGCCCTTTTTATTGGCTCAAACACATGAATCTCAATCGACACTAAATGTTATTGATGTGTGAAATTTATTTCACCTGAGTAAAAATTAAGCACAAAAAAACACCTTTACAAGTAAAAATGATACCAAACGTATCAATTTAATCATTATGGTGCGCACGATCACAATTAAAGACCAAAGTGATACAAATCGTATCGGTATACCATTGACCAGTTACATTTTGTTCACTAATTTTTAACACGTGAAATATATTTCATCGTTGTGAAAGATAATTCACTCCAATGAGAAGGACGTGTTGTACTGCTTTTGTCAGCTATATAAGAACGTTAATTAACGGAAGAAAAGCAGCTGTTGCTTCAAAGACGACGAGTAAATGCCAAATAGAAAATGGAGAATATTATGAAGTCAGTGACTTTAAAGAATCTGTTTAACAAAGGACTTATTGCTACGAGTATTATTGTCGCTTCAAGCCTCGCTGCCACAGTACAAGCTAATGAAAGAATTGCGTTTTTCGTTTCAGACTTGTCAAACGTTTTCCATCAGTCACAAGCGACAGAGGCGAAACGTTATGCAAAAGAGAAGTATGGTGCAGAGGTGGTCATTTTTGATGGCAAAGCTGACTCAGCGGTCATGACTCAAAACGTTGACCAGGTAGCGGCGGGCGCATTTGACGGCGCATCTCTGCATATTTGGGATGGAGAAGCGGCAACGCCGGGTGTAATGGAAGCGCTGGAAGAAAACATCGCGATGACCTCATTCTTTAGCCCTATTACCGACACTGGTATCCCAACGGCCCGAAGTGATGAAGCAACCGTATCGTTCGACATGGGTGCACAGATGGCTAAAGAGTGGATGGCAGCAAACCCGAATAAACCTATTGTGATGGTGCAACTAGGCTGGCCAAACCACACTGAAGTTACCTCTGGCCGTACTAACCCATTTGCTCAAGGCGTTCTTTCTGTCGCGCCAAATGCAAAAAACTTGGGCGCTCTGGATGCCAGTGGTGGTCAAGAAGCCGCGAAACAGATCATCGTAGACCTTCTTACTCAGCAACCTGAGGTGAACCTAATATACTCAGAAGCTTCAAACCTGACTGTTGGCACTATGGCTGGTCTGAACCAACTAGGTCGCGGTAAGTTCAAAAACGGCAAACCAGTCACTGAGATTGTTGCCAGCGTGGACTTCGACTCAGTGGAATTTGGTCAGATTTACGATCCTGAATCAAGCCTGAAAGTGTCAATGGGTCTGCCGCCAATCGAAACCGCTCGTGGACGCATCGATTTGGTTATGGATGTAATCAATAAGAAAGTTGCACCAAGAAGCGATGAAGCACAAGAGTTCTTCTACGACGCATACACGATTTCTTACTGGTCAATGCCTAAGCCTGACGCAGAGCAATGGCTAAAAAATCAGTTCAGCAACTAACCCTATGTGAGGTCAGCAAAGCCACCGCTGACCTCTCCTCCTAAGAAACATATTCAAAATCTCAGTGATTAGGAGAGATCATCTTGAATAGTCAGAATACAACACCCGTCCTTTCGATTGAGGGGCTTATCAAAGATTACCCGGGCGTAAGGGCTGTTAATGACGTCAGCTTTGCAATCGAGTCCGGTACTGTCCATTGTTTGATTGGCGAAAATGGGGCGGGAAAATCAACACTAGTGAAAATGATTACCGGCGCTATCCAACCGACGCAAGGGACGATGAAAGTTAATGGCAAGGTATACACGCCAAATGGCACCCAGTCTGCACGTGAGTCGGGTATCGCTACCCTTTTTCAGGAACTGCACGTCGTCGATGAACTGACTGTTCTTGAAAACTTAACCTTGGGCATGGAGAAGAGCTGGTTCGGCTTTTTAGTGGGTTCCGATTTAGAAGAGAGAGCAATGAAAACACTTGCTACTATTGAGCCTTCTATCAATCCTCACGCCAGAGTATCGACACTGGGTGTAGCGCAAAAACAGATTGTCGAAATAGCCAGAGCAGCCTCTTCCGGTGCGAATGTCATCATAATGGATGAGCCAACCGCTGCGCTATCAGAGCGAGAAGTCGAACGACTATTTACGGTAATTCGACGCTTACAAGATCAAAACGTTACCGTGATTTATATCTCTCATAAACTGGATGAGATCCTTTCGTTAGGTGATCGCGTTACCGTAATGCGCGATGGTAAACACATCGCGACCAAACCAATGGCAGAGATCGATGGCCGCGCTGAGCTTATCAACATGATGATTGGCCGCAGCATCAAGCATGATTACTCTCCTCGCGATGCAATCACAGACGAGGTCTTTTTGTCGGTTCAACGCTTGACTAACCATCGACTTAAAAACGTCTCCTTCGATATTAAGAAAGGCGAAATCGTGGGTTTCTATGGCCTGGTTGGCGCAGGAAAAACAGAAATTGCCCGCGCTATCTTCGGGGCCGATAAAGCATCAGGCACTATCCGGCTCAACGGAAAAGACGTCGGAAAGTCTCCACGCGAAGCCATCGCTGCAGGTATCGCTTTAGTGCCTGAAGAACGTAGAACTCAAGGCTTATTTACCAGCCTGACTATCCGGGAAAACATTCCGGTAATGAACCTGCCCAGAATGTCTGATTTTGGCGTTTTCAGAGAGAAAGATGAACTCAACGCTGCTATTGACTACGTGGAAAAGCTCTCGATTGCGACCAGTTCAATAGAAAAGCACACAGAAAAACTGTCTGGCGGTAACCAGCAAAAAATCGTCATTGCTAAGTGTTTATTCTCTCAAGCTAAGCTTCTGCTGCTGGATGAACCGACTCGCGGTGTCGATGTTGGCGCGAAAAAAGAGATCTATGACCTCGTAAAAGACTTGGCTAACGAAGGTAACTCTGTCGCGGTTTTCTCCACCGAATTAGAGGAGATACTGGGAGTCTGTGACCGTATTTTCTTACTTTATGACGGCTCTCTGGTATCGGAAATTAACAACGGGCCGGATGTTGATACCAACTTTATTTTGAACGCCGCTACGGGTGGTCTAGAGGAAGTAGTATGATGAACACGTCAGTCAAACCAAATAACTCACCTGTCGAATACCGACGCCTGAGTGATCAAATGTACATCACATCACTGGTTGCCATCGTTGCCATCGGGCTTTTTTTTGGTTGCCTCTGTATTCGTGCCGAACTTTTTTCAGGTTCAGAACATGATGAACCTGGTGACCAATAACTGGGCCGTCATCTCATTAGGCATCGGGGTTTCATTCCTTCTTATCTCAGGCAATTTTGATCTCTCTGTCGGCGGTATTGTTGCCTTATCAGGGGTTTTATCCGTGTGGTTTGCTCAAGCAGCAACAGGAGCAAGCTCCCTTTCGAGTGGACTCGGGTTACCATATTGGCTAGCCGTTTCAGGTGCTTTATTAGGTGCGCTTGCGATAGGTGGGTTGAATGCGCTTTTCGTCGTTAAGTTTCGTATTCCGTCAATCATAGTCACCCTCGGCACTATGATGGTCGCGCGCGGTATTGCTCAGGTTATCACTGAAGGCTCACAGAGAAACACGAACCTGCCTGCTGAGTTTGGCATCTTAGGTAACCTGAAAGTATTTGGCACTTCAATGCAGTTCCCGGTCTTATTCATGCTGATCCTTTTCTTTATCGCCATCTTTATTGAACGTAAGACCGTGTTTGGGCGCATCACTTATTGGATTGGAGCTAACCCAGAGGCAGCTAAGCTATCTGGTATTGATAACGCCAAACACGTTACCTATCTCTATTTGTTTAGCGCGTTAGTGGCGGGAATAGTCGGCATTCTTCTCTCTTCAGAATTCAAGTCTGGTTTCTCTAATCGTGGTCTTCTGATGGAGTTTGATGCGTTAGTCATCGCACTACTTGGTGGTATTGCCATTGCCGGAGGATTCGGCTCTGTAATCGGGATGTTCTTCGGTGCGATTATTCTTGCTGTTGTGACATCTGCCGCAACCGGTTTAACGCTCTCTCCGGATTGGCAATTCATTCTCAGAGCCGTAGCTGTGTTCTTGGCAATTACCGCCCAAACTTGGGCTCTGTCCTTACGAAGTAAATAATCAAGGTGTAAGTTATGTCTGAAACTACTAAATCACTCAACTCATCACCAACATTCGGTAACCAAGCCGCAGAGTTTATTCGTAACTATTACATCTACTTTGTGCTTGCAGCTATCGTCGTGTTCCTGAGCAGCGTTAACTTAGATCAGTATGCGCTTTTTGAACGCGGTAACTTTCTTTACAAGAAAAATATCATCAATATCCTGCGCGTTTCCGCTCCTTTGCTTGTTTTAGCCGGGGCGTTCACGTTACTCATGGTGTCTGGGTACATCGATCTTTCCGTCGGTAGCACCATGGGGTTAACCGCCGTGATTTATGCCATGCTTGCGATCAATGGTGTGCCGTTCTGGGCTGCATTTTCGATTACCGTGTTTTGCGGCGTGCTGTTAGGTGCAATAAACGGACTTCTGGTGGTCAAATTTAACATCACTCCCGTTATTGCTACCTTGATTACGTTGAGCCTTTATAAAGGCGTTGCCCTGCTTCTAGTACAAGATGGCGTATCTGCAATCAAATCTATGGGCGATATGAAAATGCCAGCCTGGTTTAATGACTATGGGCGCGATGCTGTACTGCTTGGCTTACCAATGGCGTTTTGGGTCGCGGTTGGTGTCACGGCATTACTCATCATCCTGCAAAACCGTTCTTTGTTGGGTAAGTACGCGGCCGCAACGGGTGGTAACCCTACCGCAGCTAAACTATCGGGAATTAAAACGGGTTTAGTGGTATTTGCTCTGTATGCGATTGTTGGAGCAACAGCTGCACTGGCTGGAATCGCACGCTCTAGCTTTATGTCCCTTGGTGATCCTCTCTCTGGAGATGGTATGGAGCTAACCGCTATTCTTGTGGTACTGATTGGTGGCACAGCATTCAGCGGCGGGGAAGGAAAAGTACTGCGATCATTCATTGGTGCCCTGATCATTATGACTCTTACAGTCGGTATGCTGACGCTGGTTCCTGCGTACTACCAAACCTTGGTAATTGGCGCGGCACTTTTGGCTGCTGCTGCCTCTAACCATCTGGTGAGTAGAAAATAACAAATTCAAAAGCGGAAATATTGCCAGCCTTCCAATGGGAAGGCTGGGTTACCTGATTTAACAACGAGTTGTAGACCTTGGGATTTCACGCCAGGTTTCTTTAGTGATTTTGTATAAGCAATGCCTTTCTAAGGGATGCCCTTTCTCAACCTTCGGGTGATTGAAGTTTTGCTTAGTATCAACCATACCTATTTTCTGCATGACGCGCTGTGAAGGTACATTTTGTAAGGTGGTAAATGCATAGACGGTCGGAACGTCGAGCTCTTCAAAAGCAAACTCTAATGCTTTTTCCGCTGCTTCAGGTGCATAGCCCTGCCCCCAAAACTCAGACAACAACCGCCAACCAATCTCAATAAATGGCGCATTCGGAAAGCCACTGTCTTCATCCTGCTGATGTAAACCAACAAACCCTATGAACTGAGCTGTTGATTTTAGTTCGACCGCCCAAAAACCCCAGCCGTTCTTAGCAATAAGGTTTTGAGCTTTAGTGGCTTGCTCTTCACTCTCTTGGCTGGAAAGTGTTGAAAGGAGGTATCTCATCACATGTGGATCTGCACACAGTTCAGCGTAAGGCTGGAAATCTTCACTTTTCCACTGACGCAGGATCAACCTGCTTGTTTCTAAAATCATAACCTTCCCCCCTGACGAGATAACTAACTAAACACTCAGCTCGGTTTGTGATTCAACTGGCACAATTTTCACCCTTTTCGCTCGCCAATCTTGTGCTGCCATTTCGTCTGGCCAGAATTCTTTTTGTTTAACAATCAACCCATTTTTAACTGTGTGAAACGTTATCGCTCTGGCACTTTGTGCACCATCCGTTACTGATACATCGGTCACCACGGAGTCCCCTTCACACACGACAGAGTGAATTTCAAATTGCCAGACACCATGAGCTGGATAGTACGAATTAATGGCCGCGAAATTTTCTCGGCCTAAAATTAGCTCGCCGGATTGTGGCCAGTATCCTTCAAAACCTTCACTCAGGAATTGGCTCGCTTGAGTGAAGTCATTTGACTTCATTGCATCCCAGAAGCTAAGCACGACTTGCTTTGAATCCATCATCACTCCATATAGGCATATCCTCAGTATTAACGCCTACCTACAACCAACACTCGAAAATAAAGGTGACAACGTCACCCAGTGTGATACTGCATTTCGATTAACTGATGTTCCCCCACTATTTCCACTTCTCGGATAAACTCAAAGCCAAACTTTTCATAGTAGTTTCGCAGATACCCGTGAGCATGAATTTCGATCGAGCTTACCCCATTGTTTTGAGCGTAATCCATTAACGACTGAACGACTTTCGAGGCGATTCCCAAACCTCGATAAGGCTCGGTAACGGCAACTCTCGCCATGACAGAAGATCGGTCTGCTTTGATGGTTAAACGTGCGGTAGCAACCAAAGCATCATTCTGGGTTACTAAGGCGTGAATCGAGGTTTCATCTAAGCCATCCAGATCCAGTTCTCTCGGTATTTGCTACTCAAGCGTAAATACCTGATAACGGATAGCTTGTGCACTTTCTATGATCTCAGGGCTATTCCCAATGACGATTTCCAAACTCACTTCCTTAACTGCCCTAGAGCCCACTCAACGCCATGCGTAGCGTGAATTTGTGTAGTGTCGTACAAGGGTACTGTCGTATCACTTTGTTTCACTAACAATGCAATTTCAGTACATCCCAAAATCACTGCCTGAGCTCCTTGGGCCTGTAAATTGGCAATTATTTCCAAGTAACGCTCTCTGGAGTCACTATTAATTTGTCCCAGGCAAAGTTCTTGATAAATAATGTCATGAACTAAAGTTTGTTCGTCGGCGTCAGGAACAATAACTTCTATTCCAAACTTTTCGGTGATCCTGCCTTTGTAGAAATCTTGTTCCATTGTAAAACGTGTTCCCAGTAAACCAACTTTCGTAACTCCGTCTCGTACCAGGCTTTTTGCTGTCGCGTCGGCGATATGTAAGATCGGAATAGATATTTGCGATTCAATCTCTGGCACAACTTTGTGCATTGTGTTCGTACAAATCATTAAAAAATCGGCACCGCCACGTTCTACTGATTTAGCGGCTTCTGCCAGAATCAAAGCCGTTTCTGACCAATTACCCTGATGCTGTAGCTTTTCTATTTCATCAAAATCGACGCTGTATAAACAGATCTTCGCCGAATGTAAGCCACCCAACTGAGATTTAACACCTTCATTAAGCGCTTTATAGTAACTGGCGGTTGATTCCCAACTCATCCCACCTAACATACCTATTGTCTTCATTTATCTTCCTTTACCTGCGTCACTCAACACTAAATTACCTGTTTATCTGCCAGTGGTACTCCATTTGGCGCGCAACGACTTTCGCTAGCTCATCACTATGTAACTGAGACACCAAATGTAAACTCATGTCGATACCTGCAGAGATACCACCAGATGTGATGTACTTTCCGCAGGTAACCCAGCGCTTATTGTCGATAACAAGTAAATCTGGAAAACTGCTTTTCAAGTCAGGAATATCCTCCCAATGAGTCGTAACCTTACATCCATCAAGTAGTCCCGCACTCGCTAACAAGAATGCACCAGTGCAGACAGACACAACCCGATTCGCACTTTTATCGACTGACTTTATCCAGTTCAGTACATTTAATTTCGTCATTTCCTGCGTGTGTACACCACCAACAACAACGAGTAAATCAATATCAGGGTGATCTTGAATGGAATAGTGGGGCAAGATGTTGAATCCGCCTCTTGCAGCAACAGCATCCTTATTTTCGGCCACGAGAAAGACGTTCCAGTCGCTTGTTGCTAATCGCTTCGCTGTACTAAACACTTCGAAGGGGCCAGAGAAATCCAGAACCTCTGCCTCATCGTAGATATAAATCCCGATATTCATTGCGCCTCCATGCACATCAAGCCTTGCTGCACTTTAACTTTTTGCCCACTGTTTGAGCAACCCTTGCATACTTTTACCGACTAAAACGATCAGAATAGCGCCCAGTAAAACTGGCGTGACCAGGAACGTCCACCCCTGACCAGAAAGCATTATTAACAGAGGGTTTGCTCCTGCTGGCGGATGGGTGGTTTTCGTTATCAGCATCAGACTCACAGCAATACCAGTCGCTAGCGCAAGTGTCAGTGGCGAGACGCCGATATATTGGGTAAAAATGACACCAACTAGCGATGTAATCAGATGCCCGAAAATAACATTCTTAGGTTGAGCCAAAGGGCTATCCGGCACACCAAAAACTAAAACAGCCGTTGCTCCAAAAGGTGCCATTAGCAGAGCAACATCACTCATAGTTGAATCAAAAAAAAGAGAGTAACCCGATTGCTAAAAATGCCCCAACACCTGCAATGATCGATAATCCTATATTTTTCATTTTAAGCTCCAAACAAGTAGACCGATTTGTCTACAAAACAAAAATAGACAAACCGGTCTACTTTTGTCAAACTGCTTTTCCAGGAGGAGTCTTATGAGCAAAAAGCGTCAGTTACTTGTCGATACTGCGTTGTCCCTTTTTTATACCAACGGGATTAATTCGATAGGCATCAATGAAATACTTAACGTATCCGGTGTCGCTAAGCGTACGCTTTACACCCATTTTGCAAGTAAAGAAGCGTTAGTTTTGGCCGCTTTACAACAAAGGCACGACACGTTTTCTGGCTGGCTTGATACAAAGCTTTCCGGAGCAGCCTCAAATCGGGAAGTGATACATAGGTTATTTTCCGCATTAGCGAGCTGGTTCAATAATCAAGAACCAGAACTAGGTGACTTCAGAGGCTGTTTTTTTATTAATACTTCTGCTGAGTTCAGTGATTTGAACTGTGACGTTGCCCGCTTTTGTAGCCAACACAAAAAAGAAGTTCGGTCATTGATAGCTAAGCATCTGCAAAGCCCAAGCGACGCGTTGATTGATGCTGTCTGCATTATTAAAGAAGGTGCGATTGTGACTGCTCATGTGAGTGGGAGCAGCCAAGATATTGCCAATAAATGTATTCAAATACTGGACCAAATTGAGGGCTAATTGAGAGTTAAAGAAATTTTACTCTCTCATCGATGCATTCATATGACCCCATTTCGAACTCACGGCATATCCAGGGCCTGTTCTCGTAAATGGTGCACATGTACGTTTCTCTGTCCAAAGCTGCGCACCACCCGTCATCCAGCCTCATCATGGTTTCACCTCCATACTGGTCACGTAAGATGTACTGTTCTGGCACACCAGTATCTGAAATGATCATAACTTCGAGCCGGCAACAACAGGCTTTACAGTTAGAACAGGAGGGTGTTTCGGGAGAAGTGTTTTTAACCGGTATATTCATGAGTAACTACAATTTAATCAATTGTGCATGATACCTTAAATCTAATATGACTTTCGGAACTTTATAAGAAATATTTGCGTTGTCATCGATGTTGACTGGCCCGTTAGCAAATGCGATGTGAAGAAACATCTCAATAATCTGTACAGCAAACATACTCTTAGGATTTTTTGAACCCAGTGACGGGTATTAATTGCTTGGTTTGTCAGAATATACCTGAGACAATGGCCGCAACTTACTACAGGCAAAACACTATGAAACTTTTAGTCCGCAACCTTGCGCGAACCACCACAGAGCATGAGATTCGTGTTCTTTTTTCAGCCTACGGCACGGTCAATGAATGTAACCTCGTATTAGACCAGGAAACCGGGCAATCTAAAGGCTTCGCTTTCGTTGAAATGCCGGATGCTGAGGAAGCGAAAAATGCACTTGAAGGTCTACATCACACAAACGTAGCCAAGAGCAAAATCAGAGTTAAATTCGCTCAAGACTAAAGCTGTACGCGGAGCCTGACTAACCACGCGTTAACGGGCTTCGCATATTGACTCCCGCCCCCCTTCTGCAGTTCTACAAATATCTATTCTTTTAAGACAATAAAAAACCAACGCCTAGCGTTGGATTTAGATTTTAGCAATAAAGTAATGCGGTTTTGGCTACGACATAATGTGAGTTGCACAAAGTTTATTGCCTGCAGGATCTCGCAAATAAGCGAGATACAGTTCTCGTGGACCACCAGTTCTCACACCCGGAGGATCTTCACATTCTACACCACCACTTTCCAGACCAGTTTTATGCCACAACTCAACTAATTCTGGGCTATCCACTTTAAATCCGATAGTCATTCCATTACCTGAAGTAGCTTCTTCACCATTAATTGGTGCGGTAATAGCGAAAGTACCCTCTGGATGAAAATAGAAGCAGCGGCCATATGGATCTATGATACCTTCCTGGTAACCAAGCACTGACAATATGGCATCGTAAAACTTTTTGGATTCATCGATATCATTTGAGCCAACCATAACGTGACTAAACATTTATACGTCCTTTTTGTGTTATTGAACTAACCTACTCTGCTATATCAACTTTCTTATGTCTATTGAAACTAAGCTAAGGTGTGAAGATCATAAACTCTGGTATTTCAGTAATCAGAGTTTGTTGAGAGTCCTAGAACAAACTATCGTATAATTTTCATCCATTGAAATCCTGATTCTGAGCGTTCCAAGCCAATAAGCAGCTAACGAACTCATAAGCCACTCAAGTTAAATGCCCAGATAACTTTCCAGTTCCGCCTTTTTAGTCTTGCAAACCGCCACATCACGAGATAGGACCACACTACGATGCCTATCACCAGAAAAGGTATTCAAGTTTATATGACAGTTTCTGTTCCTAGTCCCGACATCGAAGGTTACTCTCTCTATATCTGACTTTTCAATATCTTTATCTAGCGCCGACCACACATAGCCTAAGTGTATACGACTGTCCAAAATCTCTAACTGATGAAATCTGGAAACTACTGGATAGGTAAAGAGCGTAAAGATCAGGGCAAATAGCAGCACTTTCATGCTGATACTAAACGCACTTTCTCTTCTCACCATGCCCGCAACAAAAACAATAAAGCACGTTATGGATCCCCAGAATACGATCATATCTAGCGTGACTAATTCTGACTCTAGTTGTACTTGTATGAATTCCATGTTTAATCAACTCAGATAAATCTAACGAATTTACTGCGGGGTTATTGTGTTCATGGCTTCTGCACTTTCCTCAAACATTTGCTTATACGACTTCGTTTGGAGAGCAGATTGAGTAAGTCCAAACTTGAGTGCGAGCGCTTCAAGTTCAGATTTATATCGTGATAGCAGAGCATCATCATCAGTCATGACAGCGAACTCAGCAAAATCACCAATACCAGCTAAAGAATCAACCGTAATATGGAACTCACCTACAAAGTAGATACTGCGAACTTTTTCTGCTTTTAGAACAACCTCGTAACCCATGGTTTCGAGCATACTAACGGCATTTTTAGCATTGGTGATATTGGTAGCTTCACACCTATCTGGCTCAGGACCTTTTACAATCCACAAGTTAATTCCGGACGGTTCCATTGTACGAATGCAGAGGCTTTTATTCTCGGCTTTTAGCGTTTTATCAGGAAAATCAAAATACCAGTCGCACTCAATGTTATCTTCAAGCATCACTTCATGAGGTATTTGATTCAAGATGTCTAAGAACTCTGATTTTGAGCGAAGACGATATTTTAGTTCTACTTCGTACTTGCCCTGGAAATGGTCGTTACTCATCTGCTATGTCTACCGAAAAACAGCAATAATATCATATGGCAGAACTTCACAACATCTGACATCTGCTGAATTAACTGCCTGGCAGTAACAGTTAGTTTTCGTACAATTCTAGCGGAAGTCCGTCTGGATCTTTAAAAAATGTGTATTTCTTTCCGGTGAACTCATCTGTTCGAATCGCTTCGACATCCACTCCTTTAGAAACCAAATACATTGCCATATCTTCAACGGACTCAACAATGAATGCCAAATGTCTAAGCCCCCTCGCTTCAGGGTGACTAGGCCTCAGTGGCGGCTCTGGGAAAGAAAACAGCTCAATTTGATTACCATTAGGCAGCGCAAGATCAAGCTTGTAGGATTGCCTTTCTTCCCGATAATTTTCAGCTATGACTTTTAAACCAAGGGTTTCTGTATAAAACGCCTTTGATTTTGGGTAGTCCGAACAAATGATCGCTGCATGATGAAAACCTTTAAGAAGCACCTGATTCTCCCCAAGAAAATGTGTGTATGAATGATGCTACATTAAACATAAGCACCCAACCACCAAGCCTAACCGATTACTGTATTACTGCAAGCTTGTATTCATCACCACACGTATAACCTAAAGTAAACTAAGAAAAATGCGATGAAAGCAAGACCAAACCAGACAAATTGAAGATAGATACTGCTAAAAGACACGAGAGTCATACGGGCGAGAAAATTAAGCTTTTCAAAATGCGTTATGTAAAGGAATCACTTTTCAGTACAACTAACTATCAACTTATAAATCACACCGGCATTAGCTCGACACTAACCAAGCAAATGTTTACCGACGTGCTCTTTCATATTCACCGTGTAAACACACATCTTTCGTTGCGAGTTAAGGCTTTGAATGGTCTAATACTCTCATCGGTTCCGTAAACGGTAAGCACAATGCACCAAGATAATCAGCCCACTTTTTTCTTCTTTGACTACGAGACTTGGGGCACCAACCCCGCCAAGGATCGTCCAAGTCAATTCGCTGGTGTTCGTACAGATGAAAACTTCAATATCATCGGCGAACCTTTAGTTATGTATTGCCAGCCGCCTGCTGATTATCTCCCTTCACCTGAAGCGGCATTGATTACAGGAATTCCCCCTCAAAAGGCTGTTCAGGATGGCCTTTCTGAACCTGAATTTATTGCCAAAATCCACGCAGAATTATCCAAGCCAAACACCACCAGTTTGGGTTACAACAGTATTCGTTTTGATGACGAAGTAACGCGCTATGCCTGTTACCGCAACTTCATTGATCCGTATGCATGGAGCTGGCAGAACGGCAATTCACGATGGGATCTACTTGATGTTATGCGTGCATGCCATGCGCTTCGTCCAGAAGGCATTGAGTGGCCTGAAAATGAAGACGGGTTTACTAGTTTTAAGCTAGAGCATCTATCCGTTAGAAATGGGATCGAACACAGCAACGCGCATGATGCGATGGCTGACGTTATCGCGACTATCGAGATGGCGAAAAAAGTCAAAGCTGCTCAACCTAAACTGTTTGAGTATTTCTTCTCGATGCGTCAAAAACGTAAGCTGAACGAGCTGGTCGATATCGTCAATATGACACCTCTGATGCACGTATCAGGGATGTTAGGACGTGAGTGCCAGTACACCAGCTGGATTGTTCCGGTTGCATGGCACCCGACCAATAATAATGCGGTAATCACCATTGATTTGGCAAAAGATCCTCAGCCAATCCTTGATTTGTCCGCAGAAGAACTACATGAAAGACTATACACCAAGCGTGAAGAACTCGGTGATCTGTTACCTGTGCCTGTCAAACTGGTACACCTGAACAAGTGCCCTATACTAGCGCCAGCAAAAACACTGACAGCTGAAAATGCAGAGTCTATCGGTATTGATCGTCAACAGTGTTTAACTAACCTAGCGTTACTTCGTCAGCACCCAGAGATTCGTGAGAAGCTGATCAGCCTGTTTGCCGTTGAGCGCAAATTTGAAAAGGATGATGATGTGGATACCCAGCTTTACGATGGATTCTTCTCTCCAGCAGATCGCACAGCAATGGATATCATCCGAGAAACTGACCCGAACAACCTCGCAGCACTGGATATCGAATTCGATGATAAACGTATTAAGCCATTGCTGTTCCGTTATCGAGCCCGAAACTTCCCGGGTACGCTCGATGAACAAGAACAAAGACGCTGGGCACTGCACTGCCGTGAAGTATTTGAAAGCCAAATCGAAGAGTACATGATGAATTTGGAAAACTTAGTTCACGAGCACGAGAGTGATGAAAAGAAAATCGCGCTATTAAAATCTGTTTATCGCTACGTGGAGAGCCTGGCCTCTTAATTTATCAGTCAATCAAGGGCACCTTTGGGTGCACTTGACGTTTTTATATGCTTTCAAAATGATAAAAGATCGATTATTACACCTGATCCAACTGCTTATTTCCCTCTCTCTCATCATGGGCGCACTTGGTATCGGAGTTACTATTCAAAAGTTCACTGACATTTCTGTTCCGGGCAGTGTCATCGGCATGCTCATCTTGTTTTTTACTATGGTCATTGGCATCGTCAAAGTTGAATGGGTCAAACCCGGCGCGACTCTATTCATACGCTATATGATTTTGTTGTTTGTTCCTGTTAGTGTCGGCCTTATGCAGCATTTCGACCTTCTATTTGCCAACGCCTTGCCTATTTTGGCAAGCGCAGTAGGTGGAACATTGATCGTTTTAGTAAGTTTGGCGTGGCTGTTAGATTACCTGCTTAAGGAGAAGCACTGATATGTGGATTATCCTCACTGTTGTCGTTTTCCTTATTGCCCGAAAAATTGCAGTTAAGGCCAACCACCCACTTGTGAACCCGCTACTTATCAGTATCGCGGTTATCATTCCATTGCTGACGTATTTAAAGGTACCCTTTGATACTTACTACGCCGACAATGAAGTGTTCAGCTTCTTATTACAGCCTGCGGTAGTGGCGTTGGCTTATCCACTTTATGAACAGCTTCCGCAAATCAAAGCAAACTGGCGTATTATCTTCTTCGCTTGTGTTCTGGGCAGCGTGATGTCAATGATGACGACGACCTTGATTGCCGTGGCATTCCATACCGAGCTTAGTTTAATCGCAAGTCTAGTAGGTAAATCTGTAACCACCCCTATCGCGATGGAAATCTCCAGTCATCTTGGCGGAGAAGCGGCGGTTGCTGCAATAATGGTTCTTCTGGTTGGTTTGCTGGGCGCGATCATCGCCTACCCAATCTATAACCTCATTGGTATTAAGCACCCTATTGCCCGCGGCCTTACTATGGGTACCGTGTCACACGCTCTTGGTACAGCGACCTGTGTAGAGAAACAACCCGCTGACGCAGCATTTTCATCACTGGCACTAGTATTGTGCGGCATTATCACTTCTGTTTTGGCTCCGAGCTTTTTCGCCTTAGCAGTCTGGTTCTACCAATAGTCAATAATACTCGGCCTGCCTCCTCTCTCTGCAGGCCGAATAGTTTCCTTTCCCTACTCTCTACTTTGGCCATGTCTCGATAAGCTTAGTTGACAGCTTCGACCATTAATTGTCGTAACACACGATCTTCAATTGTTTGGGTATATACGTTTGAGTTGATATATTTATGAGACGCGATTAACACTCAACGCCTGTGCAATCGAATACATGTGTGACATCACTCTAATTGTGTAACGAAGAAATTACTTGCAGCACATACCGTGATCTAAAGCACAGAACATTTCTCTACTTTGCATAGAATAACTGTCCATGCAATAACAAGGATTCCACATGAAAAGTCGCATTGAACAAGCGCTAGCAAGCGCTCCTGAAGCACTTTCAAACCAACTTGCTCCAATCGTCTTAGCCGATGATTTTGATGCCACTCTTTCAGTACAGCAGTTTGAACAGTTACTTTCCGCTACTGGCCTATCAGATAAAGAGCTGCGTGTCGCTCTGCTTCCTTTTGCTGCTGCTTATTCTTACGCTCCTATTTCTGAATTCTATGTTGGCGCAATTGTTCGCGGCCTTTCAGGGCGTCTTTACTTCGGGGCAAACATGGAGTTCCTTGGTGTTCAGCTAGGTCAAACCGTTCACGCCGAGCAATCAGCAATCAGCCATGCTTGGATGAAAGGTGAACGCGGCCTGACGGACATTACCATTAACTTCAGCCCTTGCGGTCACTGTCGTCAGTTCATGAATGAGCTTTCTACAGCCAAAGAGTTAAAAGTACAGCTGCCAGAACGTGAAGAGAAATCACTGCACGAGTACCTTCCTGAAGCGTTCGGCCCTGCAGATCTGGGCATCACATCAGGCTTAATGGCAGAGGTTAAACATCAGTTCGGCTGTGACGACAGTGACACATTGATTCAAAAAGCTGTCGACGCAATGAACATGAGCCATGCTCCTTACACCAATAACCTTAGTGGTTTAGCGTTAGAGCTTACTGATGGCCGAGTTTTCCAAGGTGCATACGCTGAAAATGCGGCATTCAATCCTAGCCTTCCTCCTCTTCAGGTTGCGCTGATTCAGGTTCTGCTAGCAGGCGAAACGTTCGATAAGATCAAAACCGCAGCTCTGGTTGAGAACTCAGAAGGTAAGATTAGCCATCTGGCTGACACGCAATCGACACTGGAAGCACTTAACCCAGACATTCCACTAAGTTTCGTTAACGTGTAAGTCACGCAGCCAAGTCGACAAAAGCTCTACAACAAGTAGAGCTTTTTTATTGGCAAAAATCCTTACGCAAACGTTTGCTTTGCAGAAAAAAATCAGTATGATCCCCTGAAAATTCTGTCTCATCATACCAATCTCAGTACGTAAGTGTTCAGAAATAGCGTAGGAAAAATGCTTGAGAACAAGGCGGATATTTTCGATAAGTAGTTATTCTACAATCAAACTACTTTGTTAACGAAAAAGGTAACGCAGTTATCGAGCATTTTAACAAGCTAGAATGACCACTTATCTACATAAGATTGGTATCAATATATTTTGTAAGGGAACAATATGTTCGGTACTGCAACTAGCGCGAATGCTACCCGTGTATTACTTTTAGGCTCTGGCGAACTTGGTAAAGAAGTAGCAATAGAATGCCAACGACTTGGTTTAGAAGTCATAGCTTGTGACCGTTACGCGAATGCACCAGCAATGCAAGTCGCTCACCGCAGCTACGTACTTGATATGTTGGATGGTCAAGCTTTAGAAGAGATCATCAACAAAGAACAACCTGACTACGTTGTACCGGAAATTGAAGCTATCGCTACCGACAAGCTGGTTGAACTAGAAGCGAAAGGCTTAAATGTGGTTCCAACAGCGAAAGCGACTAAGCTCACAATGAACCGTGAAGGTATTCGCCGTTTAGCGGCGGAAGAACTTGAACTAACCACATCTCCTTACCGATTTGCAGATAACTACGATGACTTCAAAGCTGCAGTAGAGTTCGTAGGTATCCCATGCGTTGTTAAACCAGTGATGAGTTCATCTGGTAAAGGCCAAAGCGTTATCAAAACAGAAGGCGATATTGAAAAAGCGTGGAATTATGCACAAGAAGGCGGTCGTACTGGTGCTGGTCGTGTAATTGTTGAAGGCTTTATTGATTTCGACTACGAAATCACCTTGCTAACCGTACGCGCTGTTGATGGCGTTCATTTCTGCGCGCCAATCGGACACCGCCAGGAAGATGGTGACTACCGTGAATCATGGCAACCACAAGTAATGTCAGAAAACGCAGTAAAAGCGGCAGAGTACGCAGCTGAGAAGGTAGTTAATGCGCTAGGCGGTTACGGTATTTTTGGCGTTGAGCTATTTGTGAAAGGTGACAACGTTATCTTCAACGAGGTTTCTCCTCGCCCACACGATACAGGTATGGTTACGCTGATTTCTCAGGAAATGTCTGAATTTGCGCTGCATGTGCGTGCGTTCACAGGTATGCCAATCAATCAAATCGTTCAGTATGGCCCATCAGCATCAGCGGTCATCCTAGGTCAAGGTACTTCAACGAACATTCGGTTTGATAACCTGTCTGAAGCTCTGGCACAACCACAAACGCAAATTCGTCTGTTCGGAAAACCAGAAATCGATGGTCGCCGTCGTTTAGGTGTTGTACTCACTCGTCGTGAGAACACGCAAGAGTCAGTTCAGGACGCGATAGAAAGTGCATCTAAAGTAAATATCATTTACTAGATTACTCTCGTTAAAACTCTAGAATCACTAAAGCGCAGCTACTAGTTCCTAATAAAGAAAATAGTAAACTGCGCTTTTTTGTCTTCACCCACTAGCTCCAAAAATCACTAAGCTTCGATTAAGTACACTTCTTCAGAGAAACGATTCAGGCCCTGCTTAGCAATTTTCGGATGACTCTCATCTGCTTCATCCACGTTCAGGCACGTTACCTTATAATCAGAGAACAATTGTTCAATCTCGTTAACCGGAACACTAAATGGAGGACCCGCCATTTCTTGCTGAGCGTAATTGAGTGTCACAAGTAAAATACGACCTCCCGGATTGAGAAGCTGTTGTAAACGGCTCGCGTACTCTTCTCGCATTTCTTGCGGCAGCGCAACTAACGCTGCGCGATCATAAACAATATCTGCTTGAGACACAGGTGCGGTAAAAAAGTCTCCGGTGTAAATCGAGAGTTCATCGAACTGATAGAGTTCGTGCATGCCGCTTATCGGTGTAACCGTCGGAGTATAAAAATGCTCCGCAAAGAAAGCGCGCACCGCAATTTGACTTAACTCAACCCCAATCACTTCGTTATGTTTGGTTGCCAGCCATACAAGGTCTTCAGACTTACCACAGAGCGGAACCAAGACCGTATCTTCTCGTTTCGGATTGGTATGATGCCAGTACTGAGGCAATAACGGATTCACATCTTCCAGGTGGAATCCAATTTTGTTACTGGCCCATTTATTGTGCCAAAATTCTGGATCTCTCATGTTTACTTTCTACTTGCCGACTTAGTATTACTTTGTGAAGTAAGACTAATGATTTTTTCGAATTTGTCTATGTCGTTCATCTTTCGTTAACCAATAGATGGTACGGTGGTGCTACTCTACAAAGCTCAGAGGCTGAAACAGCAGAATAATAAAAAGAAAAATGGTGATCTGATACATAGTTCCTCTATAAATACATTTATAAACCTTGGAATATATTATTTAACCTCCATAAATAAGTAACGACCTAATTTGCAAACTTAGCGACCTTTACGTTTCCCTTTTTCTAAGTGCAAGCAAGTAAGGAGAGTGAATGAGCTTATTTTTACGTACAACAGCATTGATGCTTTTGGTATTAAGCCGTGCACCTGCATTCGCCGCAATTCCGATTACTACAACTAACGATCAAACCCGTAGTACCAGCCAAAACGAAGTTTGTCCGAAGTTCTTCAAACACAGCCTCAGTGGTTTGTATGGCATTCAATCTATCGACTCCAAACCAACTCAGCCATACACAGATTTTGATATCCTTTATAGCAAAGCACATCAAGCGCAGTATGAGCTTGAAACCATTTGTAAAAGTACTGCCCTACTCACTGACTCTCAACCCTACTTTGCTGGTGTTAAATCTAAACATCGCGCGGAAGAAAAAATAGCCCACGAGTTAAACGGTCAAGTTGAGCGCATTACCGACCTAGCTCGCGCGACCATTGTGGCAGAAGATGTGGCAAGTTTAGTATCCATTTACGAGACACTAGAACGTGAAACGACGATTGTTAAAGTTAAAAACCGTTTCAAAAAACCGGGGCCTTCAGGTTACCGAGATTTGAACTTACTGGTACGTTTACCCAAAACCAATCTTATTGCAGAAGTTCAGGTGCATTTGAAAGCAATTGCCGATGTAAAAAACGGTACAGAACACGAGCTTTATGAGAATATTCAGAAGATTGAACGACAGGCGAGTATGGAAAAACGCAGTCTGACTGAGTTCGAAATGGCATCCATCAGAAACATGCGTAACCAAGCAAAAAACTTGTATCAGCAAGCATGGCAGCCTTACTTAACAACACATTTAGAAGCGGCTTAGAAAAAGCCCGCCCTGAAAATAGCAAACCACCGCATGCGGTGGTTTTCTTTGCATGCAGATACTACCTGCACACACAACAAAAAATCACTTAAGAAGATGATCTATTTGCTAATTTGCTGTTCTTTCTTAAGGCTTTCTACGCGAGCTTTTAACTTCTGACCCGGGCGGAACGTAACTACACGTCGAGCAGTAATTGGAATATCTTCACCAGTTTTCGGGTTACGACCAGGTCGTTCGTTTTTGTCACGAAGATCAAAATTACCAAAACCTGACAGTTTTACCTGTTCGCCACTTTCTAGTGCCTTGCGAATTTCTTCAAAGAACACTTCCACCGTTTCCTTGGCGTCCCGTTTACTAAATCCCAATTTATCAAACAGGTTTTCTGCCAATTCGGCTTTTGTGAGCGCCATAAAACTTTCCTCAAAGCTATGTTAAACAATGCTACCTTGTGTAGCGCCAGAGCAGTTTTACCCTACCAATTCAACAACATATCGGGGTTACATCAGGAAGTGTATGACAAGCTCATGATTTTCGCCAACATTTTTCTCTACGAATAGGTAAATCGCTAATGTATTAATTATTGCGAAACACCATCATCTCAATATTTTTCATTTATAAAATACACAAAAATACAAAAAATTTTGATTTAAAAAAACCAAAAAATAAGGCCTACGCAATATTTCGCCCTATTTAATAAAAGAATCAACTATAGACTATTTTACAAACACCTGACATAAAACTTATCAGTATTTCAGTAATTTGAGTGTTTTTCTGCTGTTCGAATAGCGCTGCTACCGTTTAAACGACATAACCAACCAGTCAATTTAAAAGCTTGATTCAACCCAAGGTTCTTACTGTTTAGCAATGACTCATCGTACAAAGGTTGATAGTGTGAAATCAGGGTTACTTTGTAACTGAATTATCACATTTTTTACTACCTAACCTCAGCTCGGGATAAGAAAGTCTATATAGCTCGATCTTTCATATAGTTAGTCGAACTGATGAGTCAGTACAGCAATTTTAGATGGATAACAAGGCAAAATCACAAGTCAATAGCTAGTCTATTGCGGTGATTTTAACGCAGTTAGGCGCGAAAAGAGTTGTGCTGAATGGCTTAAATTATCCCGAACTGAGGTTACCTACTTAAGAGCAGCCATGATCAATCAAGTCATCAATATTCTGTTTCCTGTATTTGCCTTAGTAGGTATTGGTTATCTGGTAGGACGCCACCTAAAGCCAGATTTCCGCCCAATTAATCGAATAAATATTGACGTCTTTACGCCCGCGCTTGTGTTTTCTTCACTTGTCAGCATGCCTCTCGATGCAGAACAAGGCCCCCTTCTTTTCGCTGCTATTGTTGCTGTTCTGGTACCTGGACTGATGATGATACCTATCTGTAAAGCGACGGGATTAAACTTCAAAGCATGGGCTCCACCACACATGTTTCGTAACAGTGGAAACTTAGCTATCCCTCTATTTACTTACACATTTGGTGACGTTGCGCTTTCTTCGGCAGTTTTATTGTTCGTTGTATCGGCCTGTTTGCATATCAGCGTAGGAATGATGCTGATAAGTAACGGAAATCCACTTAAGCAAATCATTAAAATGCCCGTTTTTTTCTCAGCAGCTCTTGCGCTAGGTTTTAACTTATCGGGGATAGATGTTTGGACGCCACTCTATGAAGCGACCGCTTTACTAGGTCAAGCCGCGGTACCCGTCATGCTGATTTCTCTTGGTGCACAGATGTGTAGCTTACGTTTAGATGGTTTAAAAGTCGGTGTAATATGTACAGTGCAATCACTGACAACCGGAGCGATTGCATTTGCCGTTATCTACTGGTTCATCCCTCTGCCGACTATGCAGTTACAAATGATGGTGCTTTTCACCATGTTACCACCAGCAGTTATGAACTATTTATTTGCTGAACGACTTAACATAGAGCCAGTAAATGTAGCTTCGATGGTATTGTTTGGTAACTTTTTCAGCGTGTTAACACTGCCACTTCTATTAAGTTACACTCTGTCATTGGCATAGCATAAAAAAACCCTGCCGGTCCGGCAGGGTTTTTATCACTCTAGAGTTAGTTAATTTAGAGCTTAGTCACGTAGAGTTGCACCAAACTTCTCAGATACGTGAGCAACGATAGCTTCTACCGCTCCTGCGATGTCTGCATCTTCAAGCGTGCGCTCTACTGATTGTAGAGTCAGAGCGATTGCAAGGCTCTTCTTACCTTCTTCAACGCCTTTACCTACGTAAACATCGAATAGTTTCGCATCTTTCAGGAATTCGCCACCCTGCTCTAGGCAAGCATTAACAATGTCACCTGAAGCAATCGCGTCATCAACAACAACAGCGATGTCACGACGGTTTGATGGGAATTTAGAAAGCTGTACCGCTTCTGGAATCACTTTCGTGTTAATTGCAGACCATTCGATTTCAAATACGATAGTACGTCCGTTAAGACCAAACTTACGCTCAAGCTCTGGGTGAACAGTACCGATAACACCTACCTCTTTGCCATCTACGATAATTGCCGCAGATTGACCCGGGTGAAGTGCTGGGTGTTTAGCTGCAGCGAAAGAGTATGCTTTTTCGTTAGCTGACAGCTCAAGAATCGCTTCTAAATCACCTTTAAGGTCGAAGAAATCCACGGTATTTGTCTCGATGTCCCAATGCTCTTCACCACGAGTACCAGCGATAACACCTGCTAACATTGGCTCTTGACGCATGCCGTTTTCAGCAGATTCACATGGGATGAAACGAAGACCGTATTCGAACAGACGAACGCGCGGTTGTTGACGCTTCTGGTTGTGAACAACCGTGTTCAATAGCCCCTGGATAAGACCAAGACGCATTGCAGACATGTCTGCTGAAATTGGGTTTGGAAGCACTAGAGGCTCAACCCCCGGAACAACCAGTTTTTGCTGCTCTGGCTCAACGAAGCTGTAGGTAATTGCTTCGTGGTAGCCACGGTCAACAAGTAAGTCACGAACGCGTTTTAGAGGTAGATCCGCTTCAACGTGGTTGTGCATCTTAAGCGCTGCCGCTGGGTGCTGGTTTGGAATGTTGTCGTAGCCGTAGATACGGCCAACTTCTTCAATCAGATCCTGCTCGATAGCGATATCGAAACGCCACGTCGGCGCTACAGCCAGCCAACCTGACTCACCGTTTTCAAGAACAGTAGCTTCTACAGTTAGACCAAGACGCTCAAGAATCTCTACAACGTCCGCATCTGCAATGTGGTGACCAAGTAAGTTATCCAGTTTAGTGCGACGCAATGCAACTTTGTTTGGCTTAGGTAGATCTGCTTCAGACTCAGCCGCAACAACCGGAGCAACTTCACCACCACAGATTTCAACAAGCAGTTGAGTGGCACGCTCCATTGCACTTACTTGTAGTGCGTAATCAACACCACGCTCAAAACGCATAGAAGAGTCTGTGTGCAGACCGTAGCTACGAGCACGACCACGGATATGGTCTGGTGCGAAGAAAGCACACTCTAGCAGCACATCTTTAGTTTCTGTGCTTACGCCAGAATCTTCACCACCAAAGATACCAGCAATTGCCAGTGCTTTATTATGGTCTGCAACGACTAATGTGTCAGCGTTCAATTCTGCTTCGGTGCCGTCAAGAAGTGTAAGCTTCTCGCCTTGCTCAGCCATACGAACAACAATGCCACCTTCGATCTTCGCCAGATCAAACGCATGCATTGGTTGGCCTTGCTCCAGCAGTACGTAGTTCGTGATGTCTACTACAGGGTCGATAGAGCGGATACCACAACGACGCAGTTTCTCTTGCATCCAAAGTGGTGTTTCAGCTTGAACGTTTACGTTCTTAACAACACGACCTAAGTAACGCGGACATGCTGCTGGCGCTTTCACTTCGATAGACACGTTGTCTTCGATTGAAGCTGCGACAGTTTCTACAACTGGCTCAGTTACGTCAACACGGTTAAGTACGCCGACTTCACGAGCCATACCGCGGATGCTGAAACAGTCAGCGCGGTTTGCTGTTAGATCAACGTCTACAGTTACATCGTTTAGACCTAGGAATTCACGGAAATCAGTACCAATCACTGCGTCTTCTGCTAGTTCCATGATACCGTCTGATTCTACATCGATGCCCAGTTCAGTGAATGAACAAAGCATGCCGTGAGAAGGCTGACCACGTAGTTTTGCTTTCTTGATTTTGAAATCACCAGGAAGCACTGCGCCTACTGTTGCAACCGCAACTTTTAGACCTTGGCGACAGTTAGGTGCACCACAAACGATGTCTAGAAGCTCTTCTTCGCCTACGTCGATTTTAGTTACGCGTAATTTGTCTGCGTCAGGGTGCTGGCCACATTCCACAACGTGACCAACTTTAACGCCGGTAAAAGAACCCGCTACAGGAAGAACATCATCTACCTCTAGGCCGGCCATTGTAATTTGGTGAGTTAGCTCGTCAGTAGTAACCGCAGGGCTTACCCACTCACGAAGCCATGATTCGCTGAATTTCATGTTGATGAACCCTCTGGATTACTTGAACTGTTTTAGGAAACGAAGATCGTTCTCAAAGAACGCACGCAGGTCGTTCACGCCGTAACGAAGCATCGTTAGACGCTCAACACCCATACCGAATGCGAAACCAGAGTATTTTTCAGGATCGATGCCTACGCTACGTAGTACGTTCGGGTGAACCATACCGCAGCCTAGTACTTCCAGCCATTTACCATTTTTACCTTTCACGTCTACTTCTGCTGAAGGCTCAGTGAATGGGAAGTAAGATGGACGGAAACGTACTTCTACTTCCTCTTCGAAGAAGTTACATAGGAAATCGTGCAGAATGCCTTTCAGTTGAGCGAAGTTGACGTTCTCATCAACCAGCATGCCTTCCACTTGGTGGAACATTGGCGTATGCGTTTGGTCGTAGTCGTTACGGTATACACGGCCCGGAGCAATGAAGCGGAATGGTGGTTTACCATTTTCCATTGTACGGATCTGTACGCCAGACGTGTGAGTACGAAGCATCAAATCTGGGTTGAAGAAGAAAGTATCGTGATCAGTACGTGCTGGGTGATCAGCAGCGATATTTAACGCATCAAAGTTGTGGAACGCGTCTTCGATTTCTGGACCAGACTCAGTGTTAAAACCAAGTTCGCCAAAGAACTTCTCAATACGCTCTACAGTGCGAGTAACTGGGTGTAGACCACCGTTTTCAATACGACGACCTGGCAAAGTAACGTCGATTGTTTCAGCGGCTAGCTTCGCTTCAAGTTCTGCACGTTGTAGTGCATCTTTGCGAGCTGCGATTGCCTGCTGAACTACGCCTTTTGCTTTGTTGATCTCTTGACCAGCTTCACGGCGCTCTTCTGGTGGTAGTTTACCTAGGCTTTGAAGTTGAGCAGTCAGCTCACCTTTTTTACCCAGGTACTGAACACGCACTTCATCAAGTGCGACTAGCGATTTGGCAGCTTCAATTGCACTGCTCGCGCTAGCAATGATCTCTTCTAGATGTTGCATCGTTTCCTCATCTACCTGTTGGTAGTGTCCATAAGGGAGTGATTGGTTTTTTGATAGCTGTACATAGTAGCCAAACCAGACACCAATTCCAAATTGAATTACGAAAAGAAGAGGTTATTGAGTAAAAAGAACGCAAAAACGTAAAAAAAGCAGTGTTGCTCTTAAAATGAACCTACTTCGGTTGAGTTGATTGCGTAAAACAAAAACCTAGGAGCTCTTGTCAAAACATCCAAGGAAAGTGAAACGTAAAAGTTCACAATGAGGTTTACTGCTAAGAAGAAGTAAGATACCTCTACGATTTCAAACCAAAGCCTATATTAACGGTTTATGAAATAGTAGAGATACTAACTAGCAGAATGAAAAATGTAAGTTAGATTGCCAGGCTTGGCTTCTCACCCGCAGAAGCGATTGCATAGCGGATATCATCAATAAAGTGAGTACTTGTTTCTGTGATACCATCCGAGAATGTGATTGGCTGATGTGGACCCGCTAGTACAACGACGTTGGTAAAATCTGAAACATTGTAGTTTTCCGCCACAACGTTCTTTGAATGGAAATCTAGCACCGATTTTGCAATCTGCTCTTCAAGTTGCAAAAGTTGTTCTTCAGTAATCTTCATCCGTGTTAAAGCAACACGAACACAGTTTTCTGACGCTGTCGCCTGCTCTTTAATGATTTCCGTGTACTTATCGTTAAGCTTCGACTTTTCTGCATACTTGTAATAGAGAGGTCCGTGAAGCGTAATACTGTTATCTTGGTCGACATAGACAAGATCCAATAGTTCCAATGCTTTGAGATAATCGGCCATGCTCTGTTCAGATAGCCCATACTTTTTCTTTAAAATAGTGTAACCGTCTTTACCCCGCAGCATTCTTAACTCACGATAAAAATCATAAAGATGTGGGTATTGGAAAAATACTTCGTCCTGAGTATGACTGAAGTAATCTTCATCTTCTCCTTGTAGCTGGTCTGCCAGTTTTTGTAGTTCATCCAGCGTACAGTCAATCGCACGACAGTATTCGAGTAATTTATCTAAAGCCAGGTTGGTACTGGTTAAATGCCTTTTAAAAGTGGACAATGGCATACTCATTTTTTCAGATAGCTCTCGATATGTTAGCCCTTTTGTTTTAATCGCTTGTCTTAAAGCGGCTAGCAAATACTCGGGAGTCAAATCTCTCATCTAAAATTCCTTCTGGCAACGTTACTGCTGTACAACATTTGTAACAACTTAGAACCACTCGGCAGGTCAATAGTTCATATTTTTATCACAAAAACATGCATTAATATACTCACCATTACATTAACCAAACAAATGAATGAACTAAAAACTCAAATGAGTTCATTATGTTTTCGTAATTAATACAACAATGAAATAAAGCAAATTTGCTATTATTTTAGACATTTAAAATAACACTTATAACAATTGAAGAATGTTACACCATCTAACCCTCACTATCTCAGTACGTTGGCCTTGATAACAACACTCGACAAGTGGAATAAAAATTCAATTTAACCAGCATAAAATACAGTTTTAGAAATTACGACGAAGTTCCCAGAAATGTGATCTTTGTTTTTCCTTGAGAGCTAACAGTCAAAAAGCGCCGAATAGTGCGCCTTTTCATCATCTGTCGGATGCACACTGCAGTTTCAGTCTGGGGGTAAGATAACCTGGAACAAGAAAGGAAAGGAAAGATAAAATGACAGGAAATAAAAAAGGAGAGCAGATGCTCTCCTTTTCTTAAACCTAAACTGCTAATTAAAGAGCAGCTTTCGCTTTTTCAACTAGAACTGCAAATGCAGCTTTGTCGAATACTGCGATGTCCGCAAGGATCTTACGGTCGATCTCGATAGATGCTTTCTTAAGACCGTTGATGAAACGGCTGTAAGATAGACCATTTTGACGAGATGCCGCATTGATACGTGCAATCCACAGTTGACGGAATTGACGTTTCTTAGCGCGACGGTCACGGTAAGCGTATTGACCAGCTTTAGTAACTGCTTGGAAAGCTACGCGGTAAACACGTGAACGTGCACCGTAGTAACCTTTAGCTTGTTTTAGAACTTTCTTATGACGTGCACGAGCTTGTACACCACGTTTTACGCGAGGCATTATGCTTCTCCTAAACTAAACGATTGATAACTAAAAAGAATTAAGCGTATGGCAACATACGAATTACTGCAGCCACTTCACATTTTGGAAGGATTGCATTAGGACGTAGTTGACGCTTGTTCTTAGTAGTACGCTTAGTCAGGATGTGACGTTTAGTAGCGTGCTTGTACTTAATACCACCAGCAGTTTTCTTGAAACGCTTAGCAGCACCTTTGTTGGTTTTCATCTTAGGCATGATGAATAACTCCGCATTGTAGTAGTTTAATAAACAATGTAATTAAGGCGAACAAAACCTAGCCGACATACCTCCTATTTAAAGGAAAGCAGCTAGGTTTTAATTACTTGATGAGCCGTTAATTACTTCTTCTTAGGGGCTAGCACCATGATCATCTGGCGACCTTCAATTCTCGTTGGGAAAGATTCAACAACAGCAAATTCTGCAGTGTCTTCTTTCAAACGATTAAGAACGTCAACACCGATTTCTTGGTGAGCCATTTCACGGCCACGGAAGCGAATTGTTACCTTCACTTTGTTGCCGTCTTCAAGGAAACCAGTCAGGTTGCGTAGTTTTACCTGATAGTCTCCGATATCAGTTCCAGGGCGGAATTTAATTTCCTTAATCTGGATCTGCTTTTGCTTCTTCTTCTGCTCTTTAGCAGCCTTGCTCTTCTCAAAGAGGAATTTACCGTAGTCCATCACACGACAAACTGGCGGCTCAGCGTTAGGACTAATCTCAACAAGATCCATACCTGCTTCTTCAGCAGCAGCAATCGCTTCTTGGATCGATACAACACCAACTGATTCACCGTCAGCGCCTGTTAGTCGAACTTCACGAACGCCACGAATTTCACCGTTTAAACGGTGTGGGTTTTGTTTTACCGGCTGTTGGCCGCGTCTTCCGCCTTTAATAGCTTATTCCTCCAGATTGAGCTTACGGCTTGAAATCTCGTCTTGGATGTAAGAAATAAAATCATCCACTTTAAATTTACCGAGATCTTTACCTTTACGAGTACGTACTGCGATTTCGCCAGCTTCCATTTCTTGGTCACCAACGACAAGCATATACGGTACACGCTTCAAAGTGTGTTCGCGGATTTTAAAGCCAATCTTCTCATTTCTCAAGTCCGCTTTAGCTCTAATTCCACTTTTTTGTAATTTTTGTACGACTTCATGAACATAATCTGACTGTTTATCAGTAATATTCATAAGAATTGCCTGTTCCGGCGCCAACCAAGTTGGGAAGAAACCAGCATACTCTTCAATAAGGATACCAATGAAACGCTCTAGTGAACCTAAAATTGCACGGTGAATCATTACCGGAACAAGACGTTCATTGTTTTCGCCTACGTAAGTTGCGCCAAGGCGACCTGGCAGGTTGAAGTCCAGCTGAACAGTACCACATTGCCATGCACGGTCTAGACAGTCGTATAGCGTGAATTCGATCTTAGGACCGTAGAATGCACCCTCGCCCTCTTGAATCTCGTATGGGATTTCCATTGATTCAAGAGACAGTTTCAGAGCCTCTTCAGATTGATCCCAGATCTCATCAGAGCCTACACGTTTTTCTGGACGAGTAGACAGTTTCACTACAATGTTGTCGAAACCAAATGTTTGGTACGTATCGTAAACCATCTTAATACAGCTTGTTACTTCCTCTTGGATTTGACTCTCAGTACAGAAGATATGAGCGTCATCCTGAGTAAAGCCACGTACACGCATGATGCCGTGTAGTGCGCCAGATGGTTCGTTACGGTGACATGAACCGAACTCTGCCATACGTAGCGGAAGGTCACGGTACGATTTCAGACCTTGGTTAAAGATCTGTACGTGGCCCGGACAGTTCATTGGTTTAATCGCGTATTCACGGTTCTCAGAAGAAGTCGTGAACATCGCATCAGCGTACTTGTCCCAGTGACCCGAACGTTCCCAAAGAACGCGGTCCATCATTAGCGGACCTTTTACTTCTTGGTAGTCGTACTCGTTTAGTTTGTCACGAACGAACACTTCTAGATCACGGAAGATAGACCAACCATTGTGATGCCAGAACACCATGCCAGGTGCTTCTTGTTGCATGTGGAACAGGTCTAGTTGCTTACCGATTTTACGGTGATCACGTTTCGCTGCTTCTTCAAGGCGAGTTAAGTGAGCCTTTAGTGCTTTCTTATCGTGGAAAGCGGTACCGTAAATACGCTGAAGCATTTTATTGTCGCTGTTACCACGCCAGTAAGCACCTGCAACATTCAATAGTGTGAAATGTTGACAGAAGCCCATATTAGGAACGTGAGGACCACGACACATGTCAATGTATTCTTCATGGTGGTAAAGGCCAGGACGATCATCACGAGATACGTTTTCGTCTAAGATTTCCACTTTGTACGGTTCACCACGTGATTCAAATGTATCACGCGCTTCCTGCCAGCTTACTTTTTTCTTAACAACTTCGTATTTGGTTTTCGCTAGCTCTTTCATACGCTTTTCAATCTTTTCAAGATCGTCTTGCGTTAGAGACTCGTCTAGGTCGATGTCGTAGTAGAAGCCATTGTCGATAGTTGGACCAATCGCCATTTTCGCTTGCGGGTAAAGCTGCTTCAGAGCGTGACCAAGAAGGTGAGCGCATGAGTGACGAACGATTTCCAGACCGTCTACTTCATCTTTTACTGTGATGATCTCAAGGCTTGCGTCTTCTTCAATCAGATCACACGCATCTACGCGGTTACCATTAACACGGCCAGCGATGGTTGCTTTTGCAAGACCAGGACCGATCGATAGCGCAACTTCCATTGTAGATACTGGGTTGTCAAATTGACGCTGACTGCCGTCAGGAAGAGTAATAATAGGCATGCTATGTCCTTTACAGTGGTGTTGCACACCAAGCAACACATGTTATTCAAAATTAGAAGCGATTAGATTGAAACTAATGGCTAGAAAATAATTGATGGTCAATAGTGGTCGCTCAGTAACACGAATACCGGACCGCTATTGAATAGGCGATTGTACATAGCTCACAATTAGAATGCAAAGCGCGATTCACTCCGCTAACTTTTCATGCCTAAATTACCGAGTAAAAAGCGTTTTCCCAATAGAGCCAATGGCAATTAACATAAATTTAACACTATGTTTATATTAATTATTGATTTTCATTTAGGTCGTCATAATGATGAAATTCAGATGGTTTCCTACAATTGCCTCGTCAGCTGCTCTTACTACCCTTCCTATCGAGGCAGTAACAGATTTCTATGGCCCGCTACGAACCTATGCCCAGTCACCTATGCAGTCGGTTAGTCATACTAACTACCTCCGCTCCGCCTTTAGTCTGCCTGCTGACTACTTCGAAGCTCATGGCTCGGCTGCGATAGCCAGTGTCTGGGCTCATACCTATGAATATGCATTAGATTACTACCACAATCAGATCGAGCTCGGAGGAAAATGGCAAATCAGTGACCATTGGCAATGGGAGTTAAATTATCGCTGGGTGTTTGCTGCAGATAATCATCTCGATGGACTGACACAAAGCTTCCATGATTTATTTAGCATCGACCAAAATGGCCGAGATGAAGTCAGTAACAATCGATTTTATATCCCAATGCCTCACTATGATATTTTCGAGGATGAGTTTGAAGGCCAATCTATCACTAACAATATTTCATCTTACCTTCAATATCATCTCCTGCAGGATAAGCATCACGCCCTAGCTTTTGGTGGCAGTATTTATTACAACTACGTGTCCCACGGTCCATTTAAACGCAGTAATTTCGAGCAAGGAATCCAGCTGAACTACAGTTACTTAAGAAATCCTCACGCGATTTATACCATGGTCGGAGCGACATTTCGCTCTGACGCTAGTGCGTTAGTAAACTTACCCTATCGTCATACAACTGTCGCGTTAGCTGGTGGTTATCGTTATGCAATAGCAGAAAAACATCACTTGCTCATTGAATACCACTGGTACCAGGGTTCAAATAAGGGGCCGGATGAGTTTTCTGATGCCGCCAATGAGATAGCCATAGGGTATCGCTACCTAATGCAAAGCTCTGCCATTGAACTTATAGCGACGGAAAATGTGAGGAATATGGATAACAGTACCGATATCGCACTTGCGTTTGGATATCGGTACTTATTTTCTCCAGACTGACTAGGGTCTGTTTACAAACTCTAATTTACAAGCTTAAGACAGGTGCTACCGCAGCAGCAACTTGTGCGTCTGTTGCGTTGATTGGCAAGGTAAAAGAGCGATACTGGTCACCAGACAAACTCAGTGATCTGTCAATTTCCGCCAAACAGTGCATCGCCTGACCTTCTAGGATAAACGAAAGCTCAATTTCTTTCGAAGAGATAAAACCGTTATTGCGGAACTCCAGTTCCTGATAGAAACCAGATTTCGAAGAGAAAGAACCGCCTCGTAGGACCCCTTTTTCGACATCCGCTTTCACCATGCTAAAACCGGCTTGTTCAATCGCCTGAATAACTCGGGATGCCACTGGCAATGGTTTAATCTCAAGATAATCACGATCACGTGGGTCCATCGCAAAGTCGATATCTAGCGTTGTTTCCAACCAGACGTGACATTGATTCTTGAGCGCTTTAACAAGCGTAATTGGTGTTTCCTCATGTAGCTTTAATTGAAACGGTACTTGTTTTTCTTCATTAGGCTGAATAACAAACGGTTCCACGGCTTTTAATTGATCAATCGTATAGGTTTGGTAGCTGACACTATCATCCGCTTCAACCTTTATTTCGGTGTTCAGCTTGATAGTAATAGCATCAATCTGCTGTTCAACGTCGCCACCAACAATATGAACGTTACCCGTTAGCGTAGCACCTTGAAACACGCTCATCTCATCCAAGATGGTATCTACTTTTGCCGCCCCAATACCTAATGATGCTTTTAGTTTTTTAAACATTTCTTCCCTTTTTATTACTGTATTTTTGTTAGCTATATTTATTTCTTACACAATAGCTTTGTTCGCTTCAAGCAATAGACTGTAATAGTACGGGCGAATTCCCCTATCGCACCAAAAACCACTCATTTTTCCACAACCGCCAGACTTGCAAAAATCAGAAATTTGTAACTAAACCATGCATATCGATGCGATTTAGAGAGAAGTATTTGCATTTCATACTTAAATTGAGCACTATTTGTATAGTCAATTTATAGGAAGCTATTATGTCTGCACCACTCTATATGCAAATCAAACGATTTATCCTCGATAAGATTGAGTCGGGTGAGTGGATTGTAGGCCAGCGAATCGCAACTGAATTTGAATTAACTGAGCAATTCGGCGTCAGTCGGATGACCGTAAACAAAGCTATCCGTGATCTCGTCAACGAAGGAAAGCTACAACGCCGACCTCGGCTTGGAACATTTGTCTGTGATCCGGTTGAGAAATCGGAATCACCGCTATTAGACATTCGAAACATCGCTGAAGAAGTGAGTGATCGCGGTCGTCAGTACAGCAGTAACGTACTGAAACAAGTTGCGATTAAAGCCGATGATAAAATTGCGATAAAACTCGGGGTAATGCTCGGGTCTACGGTTTTCTACAGTGAAATTATTCACTACGAAGACAGCAAACCGATACAGCTAGAACTTCGCTGGGTTAATAGTCAATACGCGCCTGGTTATCTGAGCCAGGACTTCACTCACATCACACCGAACCAGTATCTATCAGATAACTGTCCGTTGAGTGCGATAGAACATACCGTTGAAGCGATCATTCCCGATAACCGAATCAAACTTGATCTCAAAATGCAGGCCAACGAACCTTGCCTGCTCCTGAACCGCAGAACCTGGAGCCAGGACAAGCTGGTCAGTACTGCACTGCTCTATCATCCGGGTAACAAGTATAAACTGAGTTCCAAAGTTCTGACTTAACGGCTACCTGCAAAGGTAACAGCTAAGTTACGTTCACATTTCTTCCGCATCTATCTTGTCATAGATACTTTCTTGTTATACATATTTGTATATACATTTAAAAATACCAACCAATATAGGATACAAAAATGGATTTGCTGATTGAGAATGTACGTCTGGTCACTATGGCACAAGGAGAAGAAGGTTATTTGCCGACATCACCTGCTCGTGTCGGAATTCAATCAGGAAAAATCGTCGCTATCAGTACTGAAACCGTTGGCGAAGATGATCCTAAAGTAGAATCACTACTGTCTCCTCAAAACTACTCTCAAAGCATCGACCTCAAAGGCAAGTTAATGATGCCGGGTCTTATTGACTGCCATACTCACCTTGTTTACGCCGGTAACCGCGCAAATGAGTTCGAGATGCGTTTAAACGGCGTGCCTTATCAGGAAATCGCGAAACAAGGCGGCGGTATTCTTTCTACCGTAAAGGCGACCCGTGAAGCAACCGAAGAAGAGTTAGTAGAACTCGCCCTGCCCCGTTTAGACGGCTTGTTAGCGAGCGGTGTGACTTCTATTGAAGTAAAATCGGGCTACGGGCTAACGCTCGATGATGAACTTAAGATGCTACGTGCTGCAAAAGCATTGGAACAAAAACGAAAAGTAAAAATCACAACAACACTTCTTGCTGCTCATGCTTTACCACCTGAGTTCACAGGCCGTGCAGACGATTATATTGAGCATATTTGTCAGGATATCATTCCACTGGTCGCAAAAGAAAAGCTGGCCACCAGCGTGGATGTGTTTTGTGAATCAATCGGCTTCAACCTGGAGCAGACAGAAAAAGTATTTGCGACAGCAAAACAACATGGTTTAAAGATTAAGGGGCACACAGAGCAGCTATCTAACCTTGGTGGTACCGCACTTACGGCAAAATACGACGGGCTCTCTGCCGATCATATTGAGTTTTTAGATGAAGAAGGCGTTATCGCACTGTCAAAATCAAATACGGTTGCAACTCTGCTTCCTGGTGCGTTTTACTTCTTGCGTGAAACTCAACTACCACCAATCGAATTGTTAAGAAAGCATCAGATCCCGATGGCGATTGCAACCGATGTAAACCCTGGTACCTCTCCTTTTGCGGATGTCACCTTGATGATGAATATGGCTTGTACCCTATTCCGTCTGACCCCGCAGGAATCGCTGCGAGGCGTAACTCAGCACGCGGCTAAAGCATTGGGCTACGAACATTCACGCGGTGCTATTGAAGTAGGCTTTGACGCTGATTTCTCAATTTGGGATATCGACCATCCCGCAGACTTGAGCTATCAAGTTGGCGCAAAACGTCTGGTAGGTCGTATAGTAAATGGAGAATACATTTCGCACTAAGGCGTTTTAATGTCACAGTCAGATCTGCATAAGCAGTTATTTCATTGGCAAGGCCGTCATGATCCTGAAGAAGGTAAAGACGGTCGGCGCGTTCATCACATCGTTCAACATAAAGCGACAAGTGAACTGGATAATAATGGTGCACAAGGCATTTCCATTTTAGGCTTTGCAACCGATGCTGGCGTAGCAAGAAATAAAGGCCGCATCGGTGCAAAAAAAGCGCCCGACTTAATCCGCCGGGCACTTGCCAATCTTGCGTGGCATAAAGACACGCCAATTTATGATCTCGGTACAGTGGTGTGTGAAGATGACTTATTGGAAGAGAGTCAGGCACGCTGCGCAAAAACCATTGCACAAGCTCTGCCTCATACTTCCGTAATTGTTCTTGGCGGCGGTCACGAAATCGCCTGGGCCTCATTTTCCGGCTTAGCCGAGTACTTCAAAACGCACCACCCAGATAAGAAACCCAAAATCGGCATCGTCAATTTCGATGCCCATTTTAATTTGCGAGCTTTCGATAGCTCACATGCTGACTCAAAGCCAAGTTCTGGTACACCATTTAACCAAATCCATCATTTTTGCCAGCAAAACGATTGGACATTCCATTACGCCTGTTTAGGCGTCAGCCGCAGTAACAACACACTGGCTCTATTCCATAAAGCCGACGAACTGTGCGTATGGTACGTAGAGGATCATCAACTTAATTGCCTGAATCACAGCTATCACCTGACGCAATTGCAGCACTTTATCGACGACTGTGACTACCTTTATCTCACCATCGACTTAGGCGTATTTCCGGCGGCCACAGCTCCGGGTGTCAGCGCTCCGGCAGCCAGAGGAGTGAGCTACGATACAATCGCTCCCTTCTTAGAGCGGATTCTTCATTACAAAAATAAGTTATTACTCGCGGACATTGCTGAATACAATCCAAATTATGATGTCGATAGCCAGACAGCGCGATTGGCAGCCTATTTATGTTGGGAAATCGCCAACGCCATGGCAGAAAAACAAAATACATAACAAGCAATCTAAGCCCTGATGGGCTCCGGCCCCTTTTTTGTGTCTATACTTTTACCAAGTAACGCTATCACTATAAGCCACAAAAATTATGTTTCTGACGCCTTATTTTTCAAGCCATGACCACCAGTTTCAGTTCACTCGCGAGCAAGCAAGTCACTTTGCTAAGCGTGTTGCCGGAGACTACAACCCTATACACGATGAAGACAACAAACGCTTTTGCGTTCCCGGCGATCTTCTCTTTGCGGTACTACTTAGCAAAGAAGGTATTAGCCAAAAAATGTGCTTCAAGTTCTCTGGGATGGTTAATGATGGCGTAGCACTGCATATCGAAAATAAATCGGCGAATGAGAGCGCGGTTGTTGATGAGTCTGGCAAAGAATATTTGCATATGTCTCATGAAGGTGAAGTCAATCACGATTCATCTTTCATTGAGCATGTCGTAACAAACTACGTCCAGTTTTCTGGAATGAACTTCCCGCATATCATGGTTCCTCTTATGGAAGAACAGCAGATGATGATCAACTGCCAGCGACCACTAGTCATATATGAAAGCATGGACGTTGAGTTTACTCGCCTAGATCTTACTCATCCTGAAGTGGAATTTAGTGGTGCAACGTTCGATGTAGAAGGTAAACGCGGAGTGGTTACCCTCAACTTCGCGTTTAAAGAAGATGGTGAAGTGGTTGGTAAAGGTATTAAGCGTATGGTTGCCAGCGGCTTAAAACCTTACGATAAAGAAGCGGTAGACGATTTGGTTAAGCGTTTTCATGCACGTAAAGATGCATTTTTAGCAAAATTTGAGGCAGCGTAGTCACTGCCCCAGTATAACTGACCTACCATTAACAAGCTTTTCTCTGCGGCAAGCTTTCTATTAGTTGCCGCTGTTTAGCTCTCTCGCTGCCTGTATTAAGGCGTCAATATGTGCTGGCCCCGTAGGACGGATGCCTGCTGGATTCAGCTCTTTAATGGAATAATACCCTGCTGTGATGTGATCAACACTCACAGTGTCTACCACGCCTGGCAAGTTGAGTATTCGTTCCATATATCCGGAAAGATTCGGGTAATCCGCAATTTGCTTACGATTGGTTTTGAACAGCCCGTGGTATGCCGCGTCAAAACGAATCAGGGTAACAAAGGTACGGATATCTGTTTCTGTTAGTCGATTACCGATCAGGTAGTCCTGCCCTTCCAAACGAGCTTCCAGTTCGTCCAGCATCGAAAACACTTCGTTTACCGCTTCTTCATAAGATGACTGGGACTGCGTAAAACCAGCCTTGTAAACACCGTTATTGAGGTCGTTATATATACGCGGATTGAGTGCTTCAATTTCTGCAGCAAACTCTTCCGGATACAGTCTGATGTCGGATGGCACTATCTCTTCAAATGCCGTATCCAACATTCGCAAAATATCGGCACTTTCATTGTTCACCAGTACATTTTGCTTCATGTCCCACAGTACAGGTACGGTTGCACGACCGGTGTAAGTGGGGTTAGCTCGCGTGTAAATCTCATGCATGTATTGTGATGCAAACAGTGGGTCAGTATCCGCGCCTTCATAACCACCAAACGCCCAGCCTTGCGAAGTCATTTGAGGGTTAACCACGGTTACCGGAATAATGTCTTCCAACCCTTTGAGTTTACGTGCGATCAATGTGCGCGAAGCCCAGGGACAAATCAGTGCAACATATAGTCGGTAGCGCCCCGGTTCTGCTTTAAAGCCACCTATCCCAGTAGGACCAGGACTGCCATCTGGCGTTATCCAGTTACGAAACTCTGAAATCTGACGAACAAAACGCCCTTTATCATCCGCTTTTTGCAACGCTTTCCAGTTTTCTGTCCATTTGCCATCTACTAACATAATTTTATCCTCAAAAAACTAAGCGCCACTAAAAACAAATGAGCGCATTGAAATAGAGCCTAACTCAACCCCTTCAGAGGTATAAACGAGTTCATCTTTTAAACTAGAGGCACCGGCAATCGTCAAGGCTGGTGCATAGTGCTCTAATGTCGGGTTAGCGATACGCAGGAGGCTTCCCATCGAAGCGATATCAGTTAACGATTTAAAGTCACGTTTATTCAAGTGCTCGGCGACGTACTGATCAAATTCAATTGCCCAGTCATGGGGTTTACCATCGAACTGTAGGGCTCTTAGATTGTGAACAATATTGCCCGAACCAAGTATCAGCACACCACGGTTACGTAATTCAGCTAATTTTTTTCCTATGCTCAGATGCCAGTTCATGTCTTTAGTAATATCAATGGATAGCTGGAAAACTGGCACATCTGCAGCAGGAAACATCGAGTTTAATACCGACCATGCCCCATGATCTAATCCCCACTTATCATCGGTGTGTACATTATGATCTGACAGTAAAGCCGCTACTTCATTAGCCAGCTGCGGGTGACCTTTAGCTGGGTATTGCTTCTCGTATAACGCATCAGGAAAACCGTAAAAGTCATGAATAGTACGAGGCAGTGCTGAAACATCGACTAACGTGCTACCCTGAGTCATCCAGTGAGCAGAAACAACGAGTATCGCCTGAGGTCTTGGTAAAGTACGACCAAGTTCCGCCCAGCTGCGAGTAAACTCATTATCCTCAATGACATTCATCGGGGAGCCATGACCAAGAAATACCACTGGCATTCTTGGTGAGGCTTTAAATCTTTCTTTCAGCTTTTGTAGTGAGGACATAACGCTCATCGTTCTTTCCTTATCTGGCCAACATTATTGTGGCTTATCTGTTCGGTATGGGGAAATTATGTCTTCACCAAACTTTCAATACAATGGCGATTATGTAGAATGATAATCCACAATATATTCCTAATTGAGTTGATAACATGGACTTAATTGATGGCTTAAAAGCGTTTGTTGCAACTGCTCAAACGGGCTCCTTTACCGAAGCGGCACAAAGGCTCGGTGTATCTAACCGAATCACTTCTAAATATGTCGCTCAGTTGGAAGAGAAAATTGGCGCACAGTTATTGCAGAGAACCACTCGCAAGGTAGGCTTGACACCAACAGGCCAGGAATTACTTGCACGTGCTCCTAGTCTATTAGATGAACTGGATGATCTGCTTGGCGCAATATCTGAAGAGTCGAAAGGGCTGACTGGTGTTCTGAGGGTGTCAGCGCCATTAACTTTTGGAGAGATCTACATTACTGGCTTGCTTAGCCGTTTTTCAGCCCTTCATCCGCAGCTCTCTATCGATCTGCGCTTAAGCGACTCGTACGTTGACTTAGCAAAGGATGGTATTGATTTAGCATTCCGTATAGGGCTTCCTGATACGGCAACCTTGAAAGTAAGAAAACTTGGCGAGATCACCAGTTGTGTTGTTGCCTCTCCGGAATACCTTACTCAGCGAGGAACCCCAAACACACCTCAGGAGCTTAGTGAACATTTCTGTATTATCGATACCAACCGAAGAGGCCACAATAAATGGTGGTTTTACAGAGGAAAAGAAGAAGTATCCGTCGTGCCAGACAGAAACTTGATGGTCAATAGCGCTCGAATTGCAAAAGACTGGGCGATAGATGGGCGAGGAATCGCAATCTGTCCCGATTTCGTTTTACAACGAGATCTTGAAAGCGGGCGGCTGGTAAAACTGCTTAGAGAATACAGCATGAAAACCCACCCGATTAATGCTGTTTATCTCGAAGGAAATGTCGTGCCTCGAAAGGTCAGAGCACTCATCGATTTCGTCGTGGAAGATTTCGCCAAAAGACCACCAGGTAGGATGTAGACTAACTCTGTGCACTAAGATGTTAAAAGTCGCGTTATATCCAGCGACGCACGCGGTTTTTATATTTCAGGTACTCTTCACCAAACAGACGCTCCAAGAC
The DNA here is from genome assembly GCF_905175385.1 of Vibrio sp. B1FLJ16. Classification (NCBI taxonomy): domain Bacteria; kingdom Pseudomonadati; phylum Pseudomonadota; class Gammaproteobacteria; order Vibrionales; family Vibrionaceae; genus Vibrio; species Vibrio sp. B1FLJ16. The sequence continues at coordinate 1,348,038 of NZ_HG992749.1, read as the reverse complement.
GTGTTCTTCCGGTTTTATCTGGTATCGGTTCATATAAGATACGAAAAGAGCGCCACAGACAATCACGCTTAAATGTTGCCACCATAGCCCTAACGCAATAATAAGCAACAGTAACGCAACGTACATCGGATTGCGGGTATAAGCGAAAACGCCTGTATTTACTACAGTTGAAGCCTTCTCTGGTTTAACCGGATTAACCGTAGTTTTTACTTTCCGAAATTCATAAACTCCGGCAATACCGATATAGCCCGATAGCAGGACTAAACCTGCGACAACAAATTTCAGAAAAGGTACCGTTACCGTAAAGCCCGGCGCCAAACCTTTCAGTAAATACATCAATAAAACCACCAGCAAGAAAACAGCAACAGGTGGCACTCTTAGTTCTAGCTTTCTCAATTTTCTCAAGATTGGAGTCCTTTCTAATCCTAAAAAAGCCCAGTAGAACTGGGCTTAATTTGTACTAAATGTAATTATACGAGTGTTAGTAGCGCTTGGACCGGATGTTTTGGCTTAGTTCCTTCAAAGCGTTTAACCTGGCTTCGACAAGAGTAGCCGGTTATTAAGCACCGCTCATTATCCAGCTTATCTAAATTTGGCTTCCAGCTCAGATTGTAAATGTCTTTCGACATTGACAACTTATCGACTTCGTGCCCAAACGTCCCTGCCATACCACAACAGCCAACTGGTACGGTATTAAGTACCCCGCCAAAGTGAGCAAAAATAGCCCCCCACTCTTTTTCGGCATTTGGCATTTTGGTCTTTTCTGTACAATGCGCAAACAGGTACCATGGTTCTTGTTGTCCGGATTCTACCACTGCAAAATCCTTCAACCTTGGGTACAACCATTCGTGTGCTGTCAGAACATCGAAATCACCGCGTTTATTACCAAGTACTTCTACGTACTCATCCCGGTAGCAAAGCACTAAAGCAGGATCAACACCAACCATCGGTATACCCAGATCAGCAACTAACCCTAAAAACTTAGCCGTGTCTGCTGCTGTTTCAGAGAACTTACCTAAAAAGCCTTTAATATGCTGAGCCTTACCATTTGGTTTAAACGGCAGCAGAACCGGATTCATTCCCAGCTTTCTGACCAGCTTAACAAAGTCTTCCACGACTTCTGCATCGTAATAGCTGGTAAACGGGTCCTGAACAATCAGTACATGCTTACTCTTCTCTTCTGAAGATAATCCAGACAACGCCTTGAGGTCATAACTTGTAGTCAGAGAATCGATACGCTTTTGCAAAGTCGGGACAGACAACAGCGGAGCGTCCACATAGCCTACCGTCGATGCCGTCAGGCTTTTAACCCAAGATTGTTTAAGAACACCGTTCACGACGCTTGGTGCTTTAGCCATTAGCGGTAACATAGTTTCAATGTTTGCCACCAAGTAATCTTTGGCTGGACGCTGGTAGCGAGAATGGTAAATGTTCAGAAAGCGAGAGCGGAAGCTTGGTACATCCACTTTAATCGGACACTGGCTGGCACAAGCCTTACAAGCAAGACAGCCATTCATTGCTTCATAGACTTCATGCGAAAAATCATATTCATGACGACGGTTAATCGAGTTACGTACACGGTCGATCATCGTTTTGATAGAAGCTTTATTTTCCAGAGCCTGTTTTTCCAGATCCAGAATATCAATACCTTGCTCAGTCAACTGACGGAGCCACTCGCGCACTAAGCCAGCACGCCCTTTTGGAGAATGGCGACGGTCAGCAGTTACTTTCATGGACGGACACATCGGAGAGCTGGTGTCATAGTTGAAGCACAAACCGTTGCCGTTACATTCCATCGCTTGCTTAAAGCTATCACGGACCTGAACATCAATCTGACGGTCAAAGTAACCACGTTTGGTATCGGTGACTTTCACCAGTTCCGCATCACTGTTTAACGGTGTACAGATTTTGCCCGGGTTCATTTTATTGTGCGGGTCAAATGCAGCTTTTACACGTTTAAGCTCGGTAAACAGCTCTTCACCGAAGAACTCAGGGCCATACTCAGAACGGAAGCCTTTACCGTGCTCGCCCCACATCAAACCGCCGTACTTCGCTACCAGCTTAACGACTTCATCCGACACTTCATGCATCAGAGCTTCCTGGTGCGGGTCGCAGAGATCCAGCGCCGGACGAACGTGTAATACGCCTGCATCAACGTGGCCGAACATGCCGTAATTCAGAGACTTTCCATCCAACAGCTCACGGAACTCGGCAATAAAATCCGCTAAGTTTTCAGGAGGAACACAAGTGTCTTCTGCAAATGGTACAGGTTTAGCGCGACCTTTAGCCGCTCCGAGCAGACCTACCGCTTTCTTACGCATATTGTAAATACGGCCGATACTCGCTACATCATTGCACACCTGGTATCCGATGATACCCGCCTCTTCTGTTTCCAGCATGGTGTCGAGCTTGGCTGTTAACGCGGCAACTTGAGACGCGATTTCCTCTTCATCCTCGCCGGCGTATTCCACCATATTGATACCAAGCATCTCTTTATCAGGTACGTCAGTGATTAAATCGCTCACCGTATGCCAGACAATGTCTTGTTTTGCTAGGTTAAGAACTTTTGAGTCAACCGTTTCTACAGACATCGCATTCGCCTGAACCATCAGTGGCGCATTGCGTAATGCAGAATCAAAACTGTTGTATTTAACGTTAACCAAGGTTCGCACTTTAGGGATACGCGTTAGATTCAACTTAGCTTCGGTGATGAAGGCAAGAGAACCTTCTGCACCACACAAGACACGCGTAATATCAAAACTGTCAGTCAGCTCATCTAGGGCGTTCTTTAAGTCATATCCGGTCAAGAAGCGGTTTAAAGGTGGGAACTTGTCGTTGATTTGCTGACGTTTTTCTCGACATACCGATTCAGTAACGCTAAGTGCGGTTGCAGCAAACTCGCCTTCTTTCGGATAACCATGAGACAAGTCAGATTCTAATACAGAGCCATCAGCAAATACCGCTTGCAGTGACAGCACATGATCAGACGTTTTGCCGTATTTCAGCGAGCCCTGACCGGAAGCATCCGTATTTACCATACCGCCTATCGTAGCGCGGTTACTGGTTGATAAATCAGGAGAGAAGAAATAGCCAAACGGACGAACCGCATCATTCAGCTGATCCTTTATGACACCAGTTTGAACACGCACCCACCCCTCTTTTTCGTTGATTTCAAGCACCTTGTTCATATGGCGCGACAAATCAACCACGATGCCTTTCGTCAACGACTGGCCGTTAGTGCCCGTACCACCACCGCGAGGTGAAAACGTAATTCGTTCGTACTTTTCTTGATTGCTCAGCTTACCAATAAGTGCAACGTCTTGAGTCGTTTTAGGATGGACAACCGCCTGAGGAAGTTGCTGGTAGACACTGTTATCAGTAGCTACCGCTAGTCGGCTTGAATATTGGCTTTCTATATCGCCAGAAAATCCTGCTTGTTCAAGCTCCTTCAGATAAGTCAGAACAAGAGGATCGACATCAGTTTGCGAGTGTAATCTTGGTAACATTTGCTTCCTGCCCCTACTGCGCTGATCCTATCAGCTGCGGGTTATGTAATTATTTTACTCATTCCGCAGTTATGCTAATCGGGCAATGACAAGATGCGCAGCGAGAATGAGTGGTATGAAATTTTTAGGATTTGATCACTTTACAACATTTGAAAAAGCGATTAAATCAGAATCTCAATACAAGATTTAAACTTATGCTTTCTTTTTACACTATTAATGCCTTACATTGAGACAGAAATAGCCTTTCTGTATGAGCTTTAAGAATGAAAAAGAATAAAGTAGTAACCAATGAAGATATTCTTCTGAAACTTTGCCAGTCTGTTTCTGGCGTACTTACCACAGCAACCTCTTCGCAAGTAAGCTATTCCGCAATGGTGCAAAAGATCAACAAAACCAGCCTCAAGCCCGATTTTGGTTGTTTTGTTCTGTTTGATGGCGGCTTCAGCGGCTTAGTTGTGATTAATTTTACTGCTAAAGCAGCCCTCGAGATTTACACCAACTACATGCGCAATATGGGAATGCCTGAAGAGGAACTGGCAATCTCGCATACCTCAGATGAAGTTGCTGATGTGCTTGGTGAACTGATGAACCAATTAGTAGGTGATTTCACCAACAAAATCCGCAAAGAGTTACAAACTAACATCACGCAAAATCAGCCTAAAATGCTGGCACTCAATAAACAGGTGATCTTGCAGGTAGACACCAATCTTGATCGCCCTCAGGCCCGCCGTGTTACCTTCTCTACGGCCAACAACAACATCTTTTATCTTGAACTGGCGATGGACAAGACCGAATTCATTCAACTTGAAGAGTTTGAAATCGCTGAAGACGAGAACCCAGATGACATTTTGGAAGCAACACGTAAAGAAATGTCAGAAAAACAAGCTCATAGTACAAACACAAAAGATGATGCTGATGACTTACTAGACCAACTAGGCTTGTAAGGTTAAGGCTTTTGAATCCTGCATCAAGTTAACTCTTAACCATCCAGCCTCGTGTTATACGAGGCTGAATCCCCTAAGTTAGAACATGCATCGTATTTCGTTTTTATGTCAAAAAAGGTAATATGTTCGACTTCGTAAAATTTCTGCTCTCGTTACTGGTTGTCGATGGATAAACAAAAAGCTCTGAAAAAAATCGCCAAGTGTTTAGAACTGGGTAATTCTGCTAACGTCAATGAGGCCGCAAATGCCATCAAGATGGCGCATCGCCTTATGCTCAAATATGGTCTGGATAAAGACGATATTGAGTTTATCAAAATGGGAAAAACCCAATCCTCCCATTTGTTGCCTTCAAACGTTAGTTCCACTCTCTTGCGAGTAATCCGCGGTATTAATACCAAATTTGGCGTTGAGGCAGTTCTGCTGAATCACAAAGGGCTTAAGCGTGTCGAATTTATCGGTGAAGCTGATCGAGCAATATTCGCAGCGTTCGCATTCGATATTATCTATCGCGAGATGAACGAAAGTACCGGCCAATTCCGCAATAGTTTTGCCGGTAGCGGTACCTCTGCCACGGAGGTGACCCGTCGAGTTAATTCGTTTGTTTCAGGTTGGGTCGAAGGTGCCATAGAAAAGCTGCCTATTATCTCTCCAGACGAAGAGTCGGCCAATAAAATCAACGACTATATCGACAAAGAATTCAAAAACATCGATCGCGAAACCTTCAAGAAACAGCTAAAAGAAGCGATGAAAAACCTCACTGAAGACTATGAAGTCGGTTTAAAGAAAGGCCGAAAAGTGTCTGTAAATCGAGGGGTTGGTGGTGAACAAGCAAGAAAAATGCTGGGTAATAAAGTAGAATAAGTTTCTTATTTCCACTTATTACCCAAATAACCTCAAGATGTTAGGTTCAGCGAGAATGAGTTGGGTGTAAAAAGCGTTTTAACCGTAAATTTGCTGAAGTTATTTGGCTATAATTGGGTTTATATGAACTTTGTTACAATTTCTGCCATCGCTTGACTTTCGCTTAACATTCGTCGACAACGACTGCACAATAATTTACGTCCCATTTTAAAGCAGCGTTTCGCCTCACTTTTATACGGAGATTTTCCTTTGAATAAGCTGACTATTGCAGCGGCATTAGTGCTCGCTCTTACGGGCTGTCAAGCCACTCAACGCCAAAACGCCACGACTGGTGAATACGAAACTAACTCAACCACACTGGGTGCCATTACTGGTGCCGTTGCTGGTGCAGCAATCGGGTTAGCAACTGGTGATAATGCCGATGAACGACGTAAACGCGCCTTAATCGGTGCGGCTGCTGGCGGCGCAACAGGCGCTGGCGTCGGTTATTACTTTGACCAACAGGAAGCCGCTCTGCGCCAACAACTACTGAACTCAGGTGTTCAGGTACAGCGTGTCGGTGAAAACCAACTTATGCTTCGTATGGAAAATGGTATTGGCTTTGGATCAGATTCATACCAACTGGATTCTGGTATCCACAACACCCTTCGTGGTGTCGCGCGTATTCTTGTTGAATATCCGGATACAAGCCTTGTAATCGATGGCTACACCGACAGCACAGGCGGTGAATCTCACAACCAGACTCTGTCTGAAAGACGCGCAGAATCGGTGCGTCAGTTCCTTGTATCACAGGGAGTTGCATCGGGTCGCGCAATCGCTCGTGGCTACGGTGAGCGTAACCCTATTTGTTCCAACAGCACAAAAGAAGGCCGCGCTTGTAACCGCCGCGTCGAGATCCAGATCTTGCCTCTGAAATAATTTAGTAGCAACATTGGTAATTATCAGTATTACCGGAGCAGGCTCGGGGTTATCTACCCGGGCCTGACATATTCATGTCTATCAGAACTATTGTTTTTGGCTTAATCTTAAGTGCTGGTCTTTCTGGCAACCTATGCGCATCTCAGACACCCACCTCCCCGGAACAACAATTTCAATACGCTCAGCAATCAGCAACCAACTCGAAAGAAGAGGTACGATACTGGTTAGAACAATCAGCAAAACAGGGATATTTACCAGCGCAAAAGCAGTTAGCACGAGATTTCGAAAGTGGGTTAACAGGCCCGGCATCCTCTTCTCTGGCAATCTACTGGCTCACATCCATCGCATTGAACGACCCACAAGATCACGGTTATTTGCTTGCTAGTTATTTAGAAAAGAATCAGAAAGATATTTCCATTAACGAATTGATCGAAGCCTGGTATCAGCTTTCTTCTATCCATAATCCTCAAGCTGAAGCTGCCTATAACCAGCTACTTGAACAGCGTTTTGACCAATTACGGGCTAAACAAGTATCCGAAATAGAAGAGCTGGATAAAAAATCGGTAGTACAACACGAGCTTCTTCCTCGCTCAGACGAAGAGCCGTATATTTCACAACTTAAGCCTTTAATGGCTTTCGGTATAATGAGCTTAATAGCTGGTGTTGGATGGATTGGCTACAGAAGACAAAGAGATACTCAGCTCGTTCGCTCAGCAAGAGAAGCAACTCAGACCCAACAACTCGACATGAAAATTAAAGAGTTGGAGTTCACAAACAAACAGCTAAAACGCCAATTAGAGAAAGTATTTCGTGAGTTTAAGAAGACAAAGTCTCAATCAGATAACCATAAGTTTGAGCTTGCCTGCGCGATATTTGGTTACACACCACAGACACTCCCTGAATCCAAAGCAATAAAATTGCGTTACCGACAATTATCTAAGCTCTACCACCCTGACTCTCGCGGTAGTGAAGAAGAGATGAAACGCCTGAATCAAGCCTTTCGACTCATTACACAAAATGTTACAAATTCGTAAATAAGCTAGAATCTTAATAGGCACCACACCTTCAGCGCAGATAAATAGTACATTGCAATCGATCTCTCTCTCAGATTAATTAACAGACATTTAACCTGCGTCGCCTCTTTGTGTCATAATACTCACGAAAAATAGCACCTAAAGACTCAAATTATTCTAGGTGGGGAGAAATCAATGTTCACTGAAGAAGGCACCTGTGACTGGTGTAAAAAACCTGCTCTAATCACTCGACATGACTATGTAGATGGTAAACACCATCACTCATGTGAATCTTGCTACGACATGGCGAAAATCGATGTCCGCCTGTTTAACCAAGGTGAATTGCAAATGCGTGAGCGTCTTACTCAACGCGCGGGTTGAAAAAGAGCAAATCAACGGAACTGATTTTTGAAAGCGCCTTATACAAGGCGCTTTTTTATTGCCTTTTATCTATCCCAACGTCCCCACCTATGCCGCTAGCAATGATTTCATCTCCATTTAGCTTGTCGCCTGCCTCCAATTACCTAGGTATACCATCGGATGTAACTGTCCAAACTGATTAAAACCACTGTATATACAGTAGTTATGCTCTCTGCATACAGTATCCATTCTGCTAGCCACCTCACATTATGGAACCTAAATCACACTTACCTTCCCACCAATAAATCATTATAACTCAACAACTTAAACAAGAATCAAAGCTATTAATAAGTAAAAGCTTGCCACAATGGGCATAAAAATCAGTTGATCGCGTATCAAAAACAAACTACTGTATAGACATACAGCATGTATAAAGGAACAGTAAGATGCAGCTACACGGTCAAACTCAAACATACTCTCGTTACAATGTACTGGCACAAGCGACTCAACCAATGGACGGTTCTGAGCAGCTTCTTTCTAAGCTCGCTGTTCTGTCACAGCAGAAACAATGGATATTGTTTACTTCCGAGTGCCCTCGTCCCAATTTTGACCAGCTATCTGCTTCCAGTATTTGTTGTAAAAACGTCATTCAGATGAAGCCATCTCAACAGCTTTCTGAAGTCGAGATTGTAATTAAAGCGATTAAATCTGGTAACGCCAGTGCGATAGTTGCCTCCAATAGCATCGCGCCAACAAATCAATCCATATTACGTGACATTGGCCTGCGTTATCAGTGTGAAGTCTTTTTCGTCGAAGGCAGAGTAAATCAGTACCACTAACAAGTTCGACGTTATCCATCCTGCATCTCGCCTCCTTTTTAAGGGGGCATTTTTTTATCTCTAATTTAGTGAACGAACAAATTAAGCAAACGTTTGCTTTTTATCTGGCGAGTTAAAATAGTTCTGGTATGATGCCCACATTCAATTTATTCAGCACTTCACCCTTGCTGAATATCTTCTCTTTATGACGTTTGATTAAGAAGATAGGAATGTCGCAATGAGCCTTGCCAATCAAGTACTTGCCGTCAATGACGACCTGCCAATTCGCACTCACAAACCCGTACATAGCGGAAAAGTTCGTTCAGTTTACTGGTTAACTGAAGAAGACAGCGCCCGCCTGATCAAAGAAAAAGGATATGACGTAGCTCCAGACGCGCCATTGGCGATCATGGTGATCAGTGATCGCATTTCTGCTTTTGATTGTATTTGGCATGGCGAAGGCGGTCTGAAGGGCGTGCCGGGTAAAGGGGCCGCATTAAACGCAATCTCTAACCACTGGTTTAAGCTGTTTAAAGATAATGGCCTGGCTGACAGCCACATCTTAGATATTCCTCACCCGTTTGTTTGGATCGTTCAAAAAGCGAAACCCGTTAAAATTGAAGCAATTTGCCGCAAATACATTACGGGGTCGATGTGGCGTGCATACGCAAACGGTGAACGCGAGTTCTGCGGAATTCAACTACCTGAAGGTCTGGAAAAAGACAAAGCCCTACCTGATCTTTTGATGACACCGTCAACTAAAGGCATTTTAAAAGGTATTCCCGGCGTACCGGAAGCGGATGACGTTAACATTACTCGCCAGAATATCATTGATAACTTTGAAGCATTTAACTTCTCAAGTGCAGAAGACATCGCACTGTACGAAAAGCTATTAAAAGAAGGCTTTAACGTTATCAGTGGCGCATTAGAGTCGATTGACCAGATCTTTGTCGATACCAAGTTCGAATTCGGTTATGTACAAGATGCTGCTGGTAACGAGAAGCTGATATACATGGATGAAGTGGGCACGCCTGATTCTTCACGTATTTGGGATGCGAAAGAATACCAGGCTGGTAACATCGTTGAGAACTCAAAAGAAGGCTTCCGTCAGTTTCTTTTGAACCACTTCCCTGATCCGGATATCCTGTTAAACAAAGAGCGCATGCCTGAACGTGAAGCGCTTGCCCGCGACAATGATCTGCCAGTTGAGTCGTTGATGGATATTTCTAAAACTTACATCGGCATCGCTGAAAAGATTACAGGTAAGCCAATTAACCTAAGCGAAAACCCGAAAGCAGAAATTATCGAAGTGCTCAGCAAAGAATACGGGTTGATTGACTGATCAGTTAATCATACTTAATTAAAAAACAAAAAGTCCGCATCAAAGCGGACTTTTTCTTTATAGACCTAGACGGGACTCTCTCTATCGTTATCTACTGTAACAAAGGATGATTTAAAATTTTAGAGTCAGTACGTCTTGCTCTGATGCATCAATTTTTAAGTGACCCCGAGACTCAATGTACTCGATTTGTTTGGCGTCCAGGGAATACGGCATGGCAACACGAAGTTCATCTATCCCCTCGTGCTTCGCTAAGCGCGTTAACTTAAGCAAGTTGGATTCATCACTATGACCCGATGATAAGTCCTTTAACGCAGCTTGCCATAAGCGATCTTCTGGCTTACTCAGTTCAGCCAGATTATTTTTCCACATTAAACCAAAAATGGGAGCAATGGTGTCAAGTGCATCTGCGAAGGTCCACTTTTTACTTGCTGTTGCCCCTAGAAAACTAGTGTAGTCGAATTCAATGCATGTCTTTTGTTGCTGGTTCACTCTATGCTCCGACATTCGAAATGAGATATTCCAAATATCGTTCAACTATTTTGATATAGCAATGGGATATAAAAGATTGGTCTTTTATACCCAAATTTAAAGTCAAAAAGAAATATTAAAACCAGCCTCGTAACAAGATCTGCACAGGTTTCATTATATACGCAACCATTTGATTAATATTTTTAGTAACAAACTAAACACTAAGTAAAATAAGCACGATCTATGATGCCAGACTATAAATTCATCAGCTTAATACCAAAGCCAACACGCGTTTGCGAATGGTCATAATCAATCAGTGTCTCACCATAACCGTGATAGCCCTGAAGATACACACCAAGAATGTCATTGAAATAAAACGTATAGCCTAGCTCAACGCCGCCTTTATCATATTCGAAGTTATAGAAACCTCGGGTATTTATAACTCCGGCACGGGTATATACCTTCGCCCACAACTCATAGGGGGCATAAAAGTTCTCTATGTCGTCATTCTCAGTGGTGATGACCCACCAAGCATGGACTCCATATTCTACGGGGCCAGAAAAGCGCTCCGCAGCGACATACAGCCGATCCCAACTGCGGGACAAAGCGCTGGATTGACCATTCGACTCATGCTTATATCCCGCTTCAACATGGTTAAATAACAGCATATTCGATTGATGCGCAAGGAAAATCTGTGGCTTGTAATTCGTCTCCCTGAACGGAGAAGAAATGTCGGAGTTTGCTAACTGCCAAAGCGATTTTTGAGTGTAAGAGCCCATCAACGCGGTGCCGGAACTGAATCTATAGAATGGGATAGACGCCGAGATCTGAAACTTCACTTCAAAATCTTGTAGCGAATCCATTTCAGAACCCACCTCACTATATGCGCTCTGATTGATGTCAGTGGTATAAGTACCCAGAACGTAGTTATCTTCATAGGTAGAAATGTGAGTGATATTTTTTCCGTAAGCGAGTACGGGACACAACAATAGTGGAATTACTTTATACTTCATCGTTTTCCTTCTGCCACTTCATCGAAAAGCGGCAATGTCTTTCCTTATCGCTTGTTAAATCAGCGATAAACTGCATAGAAAAACGGTTTTAGCAATTTTCGTTCCGAATCTATCAATATGTGGATATTCCAATTGAATATCAGCTACTTCACATCAACTACACGACTGGCTTTTTTATATTGGACTCGCCAACCGGGCCAACGCGGCAGCTCCCAACGCTTTGGATCGCCTTTCCGACTGCCTTCACTATAAATAATGTGAACAAGTTTACGCGAAGCGAAATACTCAACATCTAACTTAAGCTCGGCGAGAAACAATTTTAAAGGGTATCGCTCTGCAAAATCCTGGTATTCCCATTCAGGAACCCCTTCAAAAGGCAGGTCATCGGCCTCGAAAAGTTCGATATCTTCAACCGATTCCACTCCAAGCGTCTGAAGCTGCTCAGATAACCAATCGGTAAACGTGAGTGATTCCAACCCGGAAACAACCGCAGTATGTTGATTCAGTCCAAGTGCGTTATACAGTTTCCAATGCTGAATTTGCTGTTTACGTAATGGTGCAAAGCCCGGCATCAGGCTTTCGTCTTCTATCATTTCTACTATCGGTTGAATAGCAACTTTACCTTGCAGCTCCTGATATTCCGTCCTCACCACGCGGCCGGCGTACAGCAAGTTCATCGTCGCGCGTGGAGTTACTTCATCGTGATTAGTCTCCCCTTGCTGCCATTCTCCTAAGTTAAGATCATCGATTAGAGTGATAGGGATCGGCATCATCACAGATGCAAGGTTGAGGGTCTGCTTGACTCCCCTACCAGGTACACTGTGGCTATCTAATACTAAGGCTGCTTCTTGTTTGTCGGCAAAGCGACTACTACGGCCGACGACCATTTCCATCCTGCCATTAGCCAAGGCTTCACGGCGACGCTCTCGACGCACAAACACTAACTCGGGGTGAAGAGCCGCAATAGCTTTGCTTAACGCATCACGTTTGTATCTGGAAGCGACTTCCAAATGTGGCAGTTCAAACAGCTCGCGCATTTGCTTGGCAAGTCCCTGTGCTTCTTCCAGAACCGCGGCGTCCACTACCACGCTAGGTAATTGCTCCCCGCGAACCACACGAATCAGTAAAGAGGCATCACACCCCGCAGGCTCCTCAGTTGCTAATGCTTCTGCTGCTTCACCACTTTGCAGTTGATATAGCTGAGCCGGAACAGACAGCGCGGCGGCCAGATCGATCATCGCTTCTTTTTCTGCTTTGGACTGGATACGGGTAACCAAATCCGCAAACAGCGCATCAATAGGGAGTGGATAAACTTTTTTGCCGTGTTCGGTGACATTTCCTTCGGCATCGATGGCATTCATCGCTTGCAACGTTTCAAAAGCCAAGTGAAGTGATTTTTCAGGAATCGTATCCAGGAAAGCCAGTTCAGCTAATTTGTGCCCGCAACACGCTGCCGCAAGCATCGGCTCAACAAGTTCTTCCCGGTGGAGTTCTGGTGGCGTTACCAGTTCGAGTGGTGCATGTTCGCCATACAATCGGATACAGGTCCCTTCTGCTACGCGCCCGGCACGCCCCATGCGCTGTGCAGCACTGGCTTTGGAGATCGTCACGAGCGTCAATGTGGTGCGGCCATTTCGCTGTATCGTGCGTCGTTCCAAACCGCTATCAATCACCACCCGAATATTTGGGATAGTCAAAGACGTTTCTGCAACATTGGTCGCAAGCACGACTTTTCGCTGATTTTGAATCGTCAACGCTTGCTGGCGTTCCTGGTCACTTACAGAAGCATGAAGTTTGACCACCAGCACATCATCTGACTTTTGCTGCAGCATTTGGGCACACTGAGTAATTTCTTTACGACCTGGTAGGAAAACCAGGATATCGCCCTCTTCATCTTCTAACGCTTCATTTACGGCGCGAACAACATCATTTTCGCACCCTTTTTTATTAGGAAGATATCGGCTATCCAGACTTCGATGAGTTACAGTAACCGGAAAGCAGCGACCTTCTGATCTCAGACGTTCGGCGTCTAAATATTTAGCTAGCTTTTCACCTTCTAACGTAGCAGAGGTAACAATCAAACGATGCTGGTTTTCTTGTTTTAAAAGCGCAGTAAGCAGGTCTATATCCCAGCGGCGTTCATGGAACTCGTCCACCATAACGATATCAAAATTGGCCAACTTATCTTCTGCGAACCATCTAAGCGCCACACCCGGAGTCACGAATACTACTTGTGTATTTTCATCGAAATACGCGTGAAGTTTTATCGCGTACCCAATTTTATCACCTATCGGTGCCCCAGATTGCTCCGCTAGAAACTCTGCTAAAGATGTACAGGCAATTCGACGCGGCTCAATGACCAGAACTCGTCCATGTTGTGCTGCCCACAGGGGTAAACGTGTCGACTTTCCCGATCCGGTTTCGGCTTCCACCACGAGGTGACTGCACTGTAGCTGCTGGTCAAACTCGGCTTTTAGGCTATCAATAGGTAGTTGGGACATAAAATTAGATTTTTACTCAGAGAATGGGCGGTATTATATACCCAAGTTAAACTCTTCTGTCTTTTTCGCACTTCAATAAGTGGCCGTATTTTCACTGGACGCACGTTTTTTCTGCAACATTACTTTGATGTTTATCAACGAATGTTTACAACCAATTAGTGAAACCGTTAATATTTGGTGCGCATTCTTCAACCCTACATAAGGCACCTAATGAACAACGATAAACGCCCACTATATATTTCATACGCGGGCCCGGCTCTTCTAGCGACACCTCTTTTAAACAAAGGCAGTGCATTTTCTGCTGAAGAACGTAGTTCTTTCAACTTAGAGGGTTTGCTACCAGAAGCCACAGAAACGATTCAAGAACAAGTAGAGCGTGCTTACCAGCAGTACAAAGGTTTTGAAAGTGACATGGATAAGCATATTTATCTACGTAACATTCAAGACACCAACGAAACCCTGTTCTACCGCTTAGTACAAAACCACGTTTCTGAGATGATGCCGATCATCTACACCCCAACTGTTGGTGCAGCATGTGAGAATTTCTCCAACATCTACCGTCGTGGCCGTGGTCTTTTCATCTCTTACCCTAATCGTGACCGTATCGACGACCTGCTAAATAACGCCGCAAACCACAACGTGAAAGTAATCGTGGTTACCGATGGTGAGCGTATTCTTGGCTTAGGCGACCAAGGCATTGGTGGCATGGGCATCCCTATTGGTAAGCTGTCTCTTTACACCGCTTGTGGTGGTATCAGCCCAGCTTATACTCTTCCTATCGTGTTAGATGTAGGCACCAACAATCCGCAGCGCTTGGCTGACCCTATGTATATGGGCTGGCGCCATCCTCGTATTACTGGCCCAGAATACGATGCCTTTGTTGAAGAGTTCATTCAGGCGGTACAACGCCGCTGGCCTGATGCTTTAATTCAGTTTGAAGATTTTGCACAAAAGAATGCAATGCCTCTTTTAGAGCGTTATAAAGACCGCATCTGTTGTTTCAATGATGATATTCAAGGTACCGCTGCAGTTACAGTTGGTTCTCTACTTGCTGCATGTAAAGCGGCCGGTACTCAACTTTCTGAGCAGCGCATTACCTTCCTGGGAGCAGGCTCTGCTGGATGTGGTATCGCTGAAGCAATCATTTCGCAAATGGTGTCTGAGGGTATTTCTGACGAGCAAGCCCGCTCTCAGGTTTACATGGTTGACCGCTGGGGTCTGTTGCAAGAAGGCATGCCTAATCTGCTTGATTTCCAACAGCGTTTGGTACAAAAGCATACAAATACCAGTGACTGGGAAACAGAAGGTACCGGTTTCTCGCTATTAGATGTAATGCGTCATGCTAAGCCAACAGTGCTTGTTGGTGTATCAGGTGCGCCTGGCTTATTTAGCCAGGAAGTGATCGAAGAAATGCACAAACACTGTAAGCGCCCAATCGTCTTCCCGTTGTCAAACCCGACAAGTCGTGTTGAAGCAACTCCAAACGATATTATTCGCTGGACAAACGGCGAAGCTTTAGTAGCAACAGGCAGCCCGTTTGATCCTGTAGTACACGAAGGTAAAACCTATCCTATCGCTCAATGTAACAACAGCTATATTTTCCCGGGAATTGGCCTAGGCGTGCTCGCGGTTAACGCGAAGCGTGTTACTGATGAAATGCTGATGGAATCGAGCCGCGCATTGGCGACCTGTTCTCCTCTGGCCATTAACGGGCGCGGTGCACTCCTTCCACCACTAGAAGAAATTCATCTGGTATCGAAGAAAATTGCATTCGCAGTGGCGAAAAAAGCCATCGAGCAAGGCGTTGCATTAGAGATCACCGATGAAGCCCTAAACGATGCGATTGACCAGTCATTCTGGCAGCCGGTTTATCGTCGCTACAAACGTACAGCATTCTAAACTTTGATAAATTTGTATAATAATTAGCCCCTTTTTGACAGGGGCTTTTATTTTTCTATCTGTTTTGAATCAACCTAACCATATTTTGGCACAAATGGGCTTCTCTCTTTTTGTTCCAATCAGATATGATGGACAGACACTTTTCATTAAGGATAAAAAGCGTTTTGTGGTTTTCTCGTATAAGGTCAAAGTGGATGCTTAAGTTTTCATGGAAGCGACTTGCTTTGATTTTGTCGATCGCGGTATTTAGTCTGCTCGGTTCTGTTATTGCTATCGACCGTTGGGTGGTACTTCAAGCGAGAAATAATATTTTTACTGACTTTAAGAACATACCGCAGCACGAGGTTGCTGTAGTTCTTGGTACCAGTAAATACATTGGAAAAATCCTCAACATTTATTACACCCATCGCATCAACACAGCGATTGAGCTTTATAACCAGGGTAAAGTAAAACAATTTTTGTTGAGTGGCGACAACGCACACCGCTCTTACAACGAACCCTGGACGATGAAGCGGGATTTGCTTAAAGCAGGCGTCCCCGAAGAGGTAATTCACCTTGATTACGCAGGATTTCGCACTCTCGATTCCATCGTACGCGCAAAAAAAATATTTGCTTCAGAACGCTTTCTTATCGTCACTCAGCGCTTCCATTGCGAGCGAGCGCTATTTATTGCTAACGCTTATCACATTGACGCACAATGTATTGCGGTGGCCGAACCGGTAACAGATAAACAAAAAGCATCAATGCGTATGCGTGAACTTCTTGCTCGTGTTAAGGCATTCCTCGACCTATATATATTCGATACACAACCGAAATTTCTCGGGCCGCAAGAGCCAATCATTGCAGTAAAAGAATCAATAGAACCAACACAAGTCCCTATCGAATAAGATGCCAGCTACACAAACAACTTTAGTAACATTTCTGTAAAGATAATGGGTAGTTTTCTACCCATTTCCGATTCTCAACGTCACATTTTCTTAATTGCTCTACGATTGAGACCAAACTCCTTCAATTATTCCAAGTAACATTTGACCAACAAACAACCACAAGTCAGTTACTTTGCCATAAAAAATCAACAAAAAGGCAACGAACAAGGAGCATACCCCATGACCGCACTCGCTGTGACATTGAAGAACTGGTTCTTCACTCGCAACAGTATGATTTTGAATGCAAATATCCTACTGTTTTTTATTTTACTTAATACTCTGCCTTTTGAGCCTCAAGTCGTAACTGGCGTCAGTATTTTGGTTTTTGTTGCCATATTATGGTTAACAGAGGCCATTCACGTAAGTCTTACAGCTTTACTGGTACCCTTACTTGCGGTATTTCTCGGCGTGTTCAATACACAAGCTGCGCTCAACAACTTCTCTAACTCAATCATCTTTTTGTTCTTAGGTGGTTTTGCTTTAGCTGCAGCTTTACACAAGCAGAAGTTAGACCAAGCCATTGCAGACAAAGTGTTGCTTCTGGCTCGTGGTAAAATGTCGGTGGCAGTTTTCATGTTATTCGGTGTGAGTGCTGGCCTGTCAATGTGGATCTCCAACACTGCTACCACTGCGATGATGCTTCCGCTTGTATTGGGCGTGATGAGCAAATTGGACGGAGCTAAGAACCATCGAACATTTTTGTTTGTACTGCTTGGTATTGCGTACAGCGCTTCAATCGGTGGTATTGCTACACTAGTCGGTAGCCCGCCAAATGCTATCGCTGCTGCGGAGGTTGGTCTTAACTTTACTGAGTGGATGAAACTGGCGCTTCCAATCTCTTTGATTTTGATGCCTGTCGCTATACTGATACTTTACACCATGACCAAACCAGATTTGAGCCATACCTTCGAGCTTGACCACAAACCTGTCGAATGGACAAACGGCAAAAAGATCACCCTGGCGATTTTTGTCCTGACTGTCACACTGTGGATATTCAGCAAACCAATCAACGCAATGATAGGCGGTTTTGCGAAATTTGATACGCTGGTTGCAATGGGAGCTATTCTTCTGCTGGGTGCGTCTCGCGCTGTAGAGTGGAAAGATATTGAGAAAACCACAGACTGGGGCGTACTGATTCTGTTCGGTGGTGGTATCTGTCTGAGTAATGTTCTAAAAGAAACAGGCACCAGTGTTTTCCTGGCGCACGGTTTGTCTGGCTTCCTGGATCAAGCTGGTATCTTATTGACGATTCTAGCTGTTGTTGCCTTCGTCGTATTCCTGACAGAGTTTGCAAGTAACACCGCCAGTGCTGCATTATTAGTGCCCGTCTTTGCAACGATTGCCGAAGCACTAGGTATGTCACCTGTGATTCTATCTGTATTAATTGCAGTAGCTGCATCTTGTGCATTTATGTTACCAGTGGCAACGCCACCAAACGCAATTGTCTTTGGTACAGGTCATATCAAGCAAAAAGAGATGATGCGTATAGGTCTTGTACTTAACATTGCATGTATTGGTGTACTTACCCTATTTGCCTGGCTGTTCTGGTAAGCCCCGCTGACTTCATAAGCACTACACTACTGTACTTCGCACTCCCCCTAAACGAAGTACAGTAGTCCCCCCCCAAAAAAAAAATGATGACCAAATGGCCACCATTTATATTTTTAAATATCTATACCTTACGCCTCTCGGGGTGAGCGACTCACCGAACCATAGTGAACTTCTACACGATTACGACCATTACGCTTGGCGGTATACAGGGCTTCATCCGCTCTTGCCATCGCTGCCGTTACACGCTCATTTTGCAGTTGTGCCACACCAATGCAGCACGTTAAAGCTTCACCGTGAACCCAGAGGTGATTAGCCACATTCTTACGGATTGTCTCTGCTTTAATAATGGCTTGTTCAATATTCGTCTCCGGACAAAATACGACGAACTCCTCTCCACCCCAACGAACCAGGCGGTCGTCATTATCTGTAGAGCTTGCAA
Source organism: Vibrio sp. B1FLJ16 (assembly GCF_905175385.1). Lineage (NCBI taxonomy): Bacteria > Pseudomonadati > Pseudomonadota > Gammaproteobacteria > Vibrionales > Vibrionaceae > Vibrio > Vibrio sp. B1FLJ16. The sequence continues at coordinate 1,329,479 of NZ_HG992749.1, read as the reverse complement.
CAACCATGACGAACTCGCGCAGGATATCATCGCCTATCTGATGACCAAATTTGTCATTAATCATCTTAAAGTGGTCTAAATCCAAATACAGGAAACTCAATGCTGATTGCTCCCAGCGAACCAGGCGAGCCTGTTCATCCAGCCATTTTTGAACAGCGTGCCGGTTTAATGCTCCCGTTAGTGCATCACGATGAGCCAATTCCGCGAACTCATAGTTTTGAGCTCTAAGGGATCGGTTTACTTTTTCCAGGTGCTGATGGCGTTGCTGCGCTTTTAGGTAAGCCGCTTTACTTTTACGTATCTCATACAAAGTAAACACCAGACCCAGAGTCATCCAAGAACACAGCAGAATAAAAAGTAATGTCTCTTTTGCAAGATATTCACCCTCGAACTCTATCCGGTCGATGATGATTTTATGCTGCCCCATTGATGTGGCGGCACCCGTTGCGATATCTATACGAGTAATGTTGGTGAATTCCGGCGCTGAATGTTCAATCGCCACTTTATTGTCCGCTAACCACCAAGTCATGACTTGTAAGTTCGCAATCGGTATTTCTATCGTGCCATCAAACTTGGCAGGTGAAAACTGCATACCATTGTATTTAATCGTATATTCATCATCTGGTTTAGAATACTCGGGGTTGTAGTTTCTCAAATACAGGCGCAACTCTTTTTTAGGGGTCTCTGTATCGCCCCCTTTTTCATAGTTTATCTTTAGCCTGATCGTGTGATAGCTGGATAAATCAATGCCTTTTGTCGCTTCAACTACGTCGGTATATACCGAAATACCACAATATGGCCATGCGTATGAACTTTTCTTAATATCGCAGTTTAGTATCAGTCTGTTATCTTCAAAGCTCAGCTCGGCTTCACTTAATCCACCAGCCACCGCATCTTTCGTCGCGTAGATATTGAACTTATCTGGCGTAACAACAAGCTTACGTGTATCTCCCAATATGCTGTAAAGCGCGACTAAACTTATAGTACAAATCGAGAGAGCGAAAATTAACTTGTGTATCCTTTTCATGGGCACAATGACCTACTTTATTACTAGTCAAATAACGTCTAACCATGCGCTCATTCAGAAAAAGATATTCTAATCAATTAATAAAATGAACTTTCACTGGCTTTCTTAATTTCGATACATTTTACCTCTAAAGTTGAATGTGATCTTGCTTCAAAATTGTAAGAATGTTCTGCCTAAAGCTGCTTTGCGAGGCACTTCACGCAAGCAAAGGAGTGTGCGACAGTAAAAAGTACTCTAAGTAAGATCACTATCGCTTCTCCGCTGCATCTCACTTCGCATTCAGATATACTGTGCAAAAACACAATAATGAGTAATGTTATGTCATTAATTGCAACTGGCACGTTAAATAAAATGCGCGCTTCTCTTGACGGTGCAGTGAGCTACCGTCTTCCTGTTGGTGATGAAGAGATCGATCTGTCGCCATTCCTCGGTCAGACTTTGACACTTACCCACACTGGTAATATTTTTTGCTGTTCATGCGGGAAGAAAACCAAGAAGAGCTATTCTCAAGGCCACTGTTTCGTGTGTATGAAAAAGCTGGCAAGCTGCGATATGTGCATCATGAAACCAGAGACCTGTCACTACGAGCAAGGTACCTGCCGTGAGCCGAAATGGGGCGATGAAAACTGTATGGTTGATCACTTCGTGTATCTGTCAAACACTTCAAGTCTGAAAGTCGGTATCACGCGCCATACGCAAATACCAACCCGTTGGATTGACCAAGGAGCGACACAGGGTCTGCCTATTTTCAAAGTCAAAACTCGCCATATCTCAGGCTTGATTGAAGTTGAACTGGCAAAACACATTGCCGATAAAACGAACTGGCGTACACTGCTTAAAGGCGATGGTGAACCCATTGCACTTCAAGACAGATTTGCTGAGCTGCTTCCTTTAGTGGAAGAAAAGATCGCCGAGATCAAGCAAAAATACGGTGAGGATGCGATCGAAGTATTAAGCGAAAACATCACAGACCTGAGTTACCCGGTTCAGCAACACCCTACTAAGATCACTTCTCATAATTTTGATAAAAATCCTGTCGTTACAGGTATTCTGCAAGGCATTAAAGGCCAGTACCTTATCTTCGATACAGGGGTCATTAACGTGCGTAAGTTCACTTCTTACGAAGTCGAAGTTAGCGTGTAATTCCAGCCGTAGTAACTAACTGTTGCTTTTAGCTTTTGCTAGTTTCAGAAACAAAAAAGCTCGGGTGTAATTCCCGAGCTTTTTTGATAGTTAGAGTTAGGTCGTTTCAACTAAGCATCAAGAATGCTTTCTAGTACATCAAACAACATATCCACTTCTTCAAGCGTGTTGTAATGCATACAACCTATTCGTACCACCCCGCCCTTCTCTTCAAGTCCGAGCTGACGCACTAAACCAAGCGCGTAAAAGTGACCATTCCAGACACAAATGTTGTGCTCACCCAAAGTCTTCGCAATAAACTCTGGCGAGTATTTGTCGAATGTCAGGGCGAACGTCGGTGTACGGTAGTGGGAGTCTGCTTCGCTGATGCCATACAGCTTAACCCCTTCTAGCGCATCTAAACGTTGAAGAAAACGCTCACTTAGAGACTGTTCATGCTCAGTGTATATCGCGTAGCTTTGCTCAAGGCGTTGTCTTAGCGGTAGCCCTTCTTCACCAAACTGAGCTAAGTACTCTACCGCAGCAGTTACGCCTGCCAGACCTTCAAAGCTTTGCGTCCCTGTTTCAAATCGACCCGGGCCGATATTTGTCGCAGGTTCAACTTTGTAAGGACGTAGGCTGTGTAACCACTGGTCAGCAACGTAGGCGATGCCCACATGAGGCCCGAAGAACTTATAAGCTGAACACGCCAGAAAATCACACCCTAATGTCTGCACATCAACTAAATGGTGCGGTGCGTAATGAACCGCATCGACATAAACCTGAGCGCCTGCCTGATGAGCCATTTCAACAACACGCTGAATATCTACGATTGAACCCGTAGTATTTGAGGCATAAGTGAGCGCAACTAAGCGCGTCTTCTCAGACAACAAACTCTGCAGATGTTCCAGATCAAGCGTACAGTCATGTTCATTTACGCGCACCTGATGAACGATCGCACCTTTATCTTCAGCGGCTTGCTGCCAGCTTGAAACATTAGAATAGTGGTCTAAGGCAGAAACAATAATTTCATCACCCGCTTGCCACTCACGACTGATTGCACGGCTGAGCTGGAACGTCAGCGATGTCATGTTCGCGCCAAACACAATGTTGCCAGAGGATGGCGCATTCAATAATGCCTGTGCTGACTCACGTGCACTTTGCATCACATCAACCGTCTTCTGACTGGAGAAGTAGTGCCCGCCTAAGTTGGAATTAAAATGACCAAGGTAGCCAACCATAGTCTCGAGCACAGACTGAGGAACCTGTGATCCGCCTGGCCCGTCAAAAAAGGTAACAGGTTTATCGTTATGATACTGTGCCAGCGCAGGAAACTGCTCTCTGATGTGATTAAGATTGAAGTTCATTGCGCTTATCCGTCGCCGTTAGAACAAACACGTCCATATGACCGGCCTGGTCATCAATCACTGATCGGATCGGACAAGCGTTATGCCAAAGTTTGCTGTCTGCCAGAATGGCGACTTCACCATTTTCTAATACCTTGCGAAAAAATGGTGCTTGGTTGTGACTGCTGTATAGCATGATATCGCCACCAATAATGTTATGACGACCAACGCCAACCATCGCGATATGATCAAATCCGTCCTGATGCACACCTTCTGGCGCGACTTGCGTTTCCTGCTCTAAAGCAGTGATGCGGATTTGGTGGATTTCGATCTCTTGTCCATTTTCTAAGTGATTAGCGCTGACAAACAACTCGCACATTTCTCGGAAGCCATCACTGCTCAGGATGTTCTTTTCAATCTGTTCAAACTGACGAACAACGTCACCCTGGAATCGGTTAATATCAGAAGATTGTACAAAGCTGTTTTTGTTTAAATCAACGACTTGTCCATCGGTAAAACGCACCACGGAATAACGTCTCAATCGGTATTGACCATCAGCATGTTCGGTATGAGGTAATGTTTCGAATGATGGTGAAAGTTGCTCAATTGCTGCCATGCTGAGCTGAGTTAAATGCAGAGTGTTCTCGCGTGAATGTAACATCATTTGCTCCTTTAATGAGGCACATTTAATTAACATTTAATTTACACGATAGATTACGCAAATATTCTGCAATTGCCAGCTTTTGACGTCGATAGCTTCAACAAAACACAAAAAACACAACAAATAACTAACAAAGCCACTCCATACAGATTCATGTTTCAGATTTTAACTTTCACAACATTTGAAACTAGTTTTCTCTACTGCGGACAGAATTATATACTGCAATAAAAATAGTCTGCACCACGATGGCAAGTTCTATTCTATAACCAATTATTAGAACTCAATCCTTGTTTATGCTTTAAAAGCTATAAGAATTTCCATACAATCGAGAGAAATGTTCAGCCCTTTTTGGAGCCATAATGAGCGACGTAAAACATTGTAAACTATTAATTCTGGGTTCTGGCCCTGCAGGTTATACAGCAGCTGTATACGCTGCGCGTGCAAACCTAAACCCGGTTCTTGTAACAGGAATGCAGCAAGGTGGTCAGTTGACCACAACAACTGAAGTTGAGAACTGGCCTGGTGACGCAGAAGGTTTAACTGGCCCTGCACTAATGGAACGCATGAAAGAGCATGCAGAGCGCTTTGAAACAGAGATTGTGTTTGACCACATTAATGAAGTTGACTTATCTCAGCGCCCTTACCGCTTGAAAGGTGATTCTGGTGAATACACTTGTGATGCATTAATCATCTCAACAGGTGCCTCAGCGAAATACCTGGGTCTTGAATCTGAAGAAGCATTCAAAGGTCGCGGCGTGTCAGCTTGTGCAACGTGTGACGGTTTCTTCTACCGTAATCAGAAAGTTGCCGTTGTTGGTGGTGGTAATACAGCCGTTGAAGAAGCGCTATACCTGTCTAACATCGCCTCTGAGGTTCACCTGATTCACCGCCGTGATTCATTCCGTGCAGAGAAGATTCTTGTAAACCGTCTGATGGATAAAGTGGAAAACGGTAACATCATTCTGCACACTGATCGCACTCTTGACGAAGTGCTTGGTGACGATATGGGTGTAACTGGTGTTCGTATTAAAGATGTTAACACCGGCGCAACGGAAGACGTTGATGTAATGGGTGCATTCATTGCGATTGGCCACCAGCCAAACACTCAAATCTTCGAAGGCCAGCTAGAAATGAAAGATGGCTACATCATTGTTAAGTCAGGTCTTGAAGGAAATGCAACTCAAACCAGTATTGAGGGTGTGTTCGCAGCAGGCGATGTAATGGATCACAACTACCGTCAAGCGATTACCTCTGCAGGTACTGGCTGTATGGCAGCATTAGACGCTGAGCGATTCTTAGACGCGCTTAACGACAAATAACTTTTCACATTTGTGTCATATCCTTAAAACCCAGCGGTATTCCCGTTGGGTTTTCTTTTGTATACTACCGCCTCATTAAAACAATTATCATTAAGCCTTCAATAATGGATAAGAAAAAGCAAAGCAGCTTGAATAAGTGGCTTAAGCAACAAAGTAAGTTAGCCAAGCGCTGGCTTATGATTGCGATAGGCCTAGGCGTACTTTCAAGCGTGTTTTTACTGGCTCAAGCAGCCCTTCTCGCCTCCATTCTTCACCAACTTATCATAGAGCAAGTCGATAAAAGTGACCTTATATGGCATTTTGTTGCTTTAGTCGCTACCGTAATCGGCCGTGCCGCTTGTACCTGGGGGCGTGAATTAGCCGGATATCGCTGTGGTGAACAGATCAGAGTTTATATTCGTCAACTTATCTTAGATAAAGTACATCAACTTGGACCGGCATATATAAAGGGTAAACCAGCAGGTAGCTGGGCAACACTGATATTGGAGCAAGTTGAAGATATGCAAGAGTTCTTCTCCCGCTACCTGCCTCAGATGTCACTGTCGGTTCTGATCCCTTTCATGATTCTTGTCGTCGTGTTCCCTGTGAACTGGGCTGCCGGGTTAATCTTCTTAGTCACGGCTCCTTTGGTTCCGATTTTCATGGCACTGGTTGGTAAAAAGGCGGCTGACGCGAACCGTAAAAACTTCAAGGCATTACAGCGTTTGTCCGGTCACTTTTATGACCGTTTGCAAGCCATGACAACCATCCGCTTATTTGACCGAACTAAGTCTGAAACAGAGATTCTCAGAGGAGCATCTGAAGTTTTCCGTACTCGCACTATGGACGTACTTAAAATTGCCTTCCTTTCATCGGCGGTACTTGAGTTTTTCACATCGATTTCCATTGCAATAACCGCGGTATATTTTGGTTTTAGCTACATTGGCGAGCTTAACTTTGGCTATTATGGTGCCGGTGTGACTCTGTTTGCAGGCTTGTTCATTCTTATTCTTGCACCGGAATTTTATCAACCTCTGCGGGATTTAGGTACGTACTATCACGCTAAACAACAGGCGGTTGGCGCGGCAGAAAGCATCGTAGAGTTCCTTGAATTAGAAGTCGATCAAGTCCGAGACGGCAGTCAAACCTTAGATAAAGAAGCGCCCGTTCAAATTGAAGCAAAAGATTTAGTTATCTTTAGCCCAGAAGGAAAGCAACTCGCTGGTCCCCTGTCCTTCTCATTAGAAGCGAACCAAAGTACAGCTCTCGTTGGCCCTAGTGGTGCGGGTAAAACCAGTCTGGTAAATACCATTCTTGGCTTTATGCCATATCAGGGCAGCTTAAAAATTAATGGCTGCGAACTTTCGCAACTCGATCTCGCTACCTGGCGAGGAGCTGTCAGCTGGATCGGTCAAAACCCGATGTTGCTTCATGGCAGCATTCGTGACAATGTCACACTGGGTAAACTCAATGTTCAGGATGAAGCCGTCAATGCTGTTTTGAAAGATTCCCACGCAGCAGAGTTTGTTGACATGCACGGCTTAGATTACCCGATCTCTGACCGATCTGGTGGATTATCTGTCGGCCAGGCACAGCGCCTCGCTCTTTCCAGAGCTATGCTTCAAAATGGCCGCTTTTGGTTGTTAGATGAACCTACTGCCAGTTTAGACGCCCGCAGTGAACGACTAGTGATGGAAGGTATCAGTAAATATACCCAATCGACCACCAATCTGATGATCACTCACCAACTTGCGCCACTGAAAAACGTCTCGCAAATATTAGTGATTCAAGACGGCCAGATAGTACAGCAAGGTGACTATACTACTCTCGCGTCAGAAAACGGGTTATTCAAAGACATGTTAGCGGCTAACTTAGCGCAACGAGAATCAGACAAGGGGAACTTAGATGCGTGATTTACTCCCTTATCTAAAACTGTATAAAAAGCATTGGTTTGGTTTGTCATTAGGAATGCTACTGGCATTTCTGACACTTGCCGCCTCTATCGGGCTATTAACGCTTTCTGGTTGGTTTATTTCCGCCGCTTCCGTAGCTGGCTTAACCATTGCCCGTGAGACGTTCAACTACATGCTGCCCGGAGCGGGTGTTCGTGGCGCCGCGATGGCCCGTACCGCAGGTCGCTGGGGTGAGCGGGTCGTCAGTCATAATGCAACTTTCAAGTTGCTCACCGATTTACGTATTTTCTTCTTTGAGAAACTTGCTCCGCTGATCCCGGGAAGGGTATCTACTATGCGTGATGCCGATGTACTCAACCGTTTGGTTGCGGATGTCGATGCAATGGATCACGTATACCTGCGTCTTATCAGCCCTGTCATAATTGGTATATTCGGAATTCTGACTCTGACTGCCGTTCTGGCATTCTTTGACTGGCAATTAGCACTGCTGTTGGGTGCAGTTCTGACGGTAATGCTTTTAGTATGGCCGGTATTGTTTTACAAACTTGGCAAAAACAATGGCGCGCATTTAACTCACCGTAAAGCTGAGCTACGTGTAGCAACGCTTGACTGGCTACAAGGCTATAGCGAACTTAGTATCTTCGGAGCTGAAGAGCGCTATCGCAACATGATTTTAGAGAAACAAAAGCAGCTTCTTTCAAATCAGTATGTTAATGCAAATCTTACCGGATTGGCATCGGGACTTCTTATGTTGGTTAACGGCCTGACACTGGTCGTGATGTTATGGTTCGCAGCAGATGGCGTTGGGGGGCGAGCTCCCGATCCATGGATTGCCCTGTTTGCATTTGCCACCATGGCAAGTTTCGAGATCCTGATGCCTATCGCAGGTGCCTTCCAGTATTTAGGTCAGACCCTGACTTCAGCCCGTCGTTTAAACGAAGTCATTCTGGCTAAACCTGATGTGGTTTTCCCTTCGCAATCTAATCGCGATGACAATCAACTTGATATTGAGTTTGACAACATCAGCTTTGCCTATCCTGACGGTCAGAAGAAAGTGCTGAACAACTTGTCTCTGTCACTCCCGCTTGGCTCGAGAACGGCAATTGTTGGTCAGACTGGTTCAGGTAAATCAACACTAATCCAGTTGTTATGCCGATACTGGGACGTGAACCAGGGTGAAGTTCGTATCGGTGGTGCTGCACTTCAAGACTGGAGCGAGTCAGACCTTCGTGCTGCTATTACCGTTGTCAGCCAACGTGTTGATGTACTCAATGGCACGCTGCGTGACAATTTACTGATGGCAGCGCCGCAAACCAGCGATGAGGAACTCGCCGAGATATTAACGCAGGTAGATCTGGCTGGCCTTCTGCAAGAACCTGGCTTGGATGCCTGGTTAGGCGATGGCGGTCGTCAGCTATCTGGTGGTGAAAAACGACGAATCGGTATTGCAAGAGCACTATTGCGTGATGCGCCGATCCTTCTGTTGGATGAGCCAACTGAAGGTCTTGATAAACGCACTGAACAAAAAGTGATGGCGTTATTCAATCAGCATTTTGCTAATAAGACGGTGATTTTCATTACTCACCGACTCATCGAACTAGAGAACATGGACAATATATGCTTGATGGAGCAAGGGGAAATCATTGAGCAAGGTAATCACCAGACACTGATAGCGCAGCAAGGCCGCTACCACCAGCTATTGCAGTCTCTGTAAGGTAACATCATACACACTATAAAGGGCTCATCTTCTGATGAGCCCTTTTAATTTGAGTCGTAGGAAAATATTGCCGTATCTTAATAAAGTTCAGTTACTAATTCATTTGTTTGCGTCTTAATAAGCCAATACCAAATAACGCTAAAGCAAATAGTGAAAGTGGTGCTGGCTCAGGAATGGTTCCCACTTGTGTATCTGGATCCTCAAATGATCCTCCAAGCAATTTTGATGAAGCAATGAAATTCATATTCCCTTCAACACTTTGAACTCTCATTCCAAACAATTGCTCGTCAAAAAGGACTTCATCTAATCCGGCGATCGTTAAATCAAAACTCAGGGTTTGAATAAATCCACTGGCCGCGCCATTTTGACCAGTTTCGACCACTAAATCCCAAGCACTCGTACCCGTACCATTTAAGTTATTGTTACCACCAAGTGCATTAGTAGCAAAAGCATCTTCACCAAACAGTAAAGACGACCCACTGAAGAACTCACTGCCCCCAATCGAGCTACCGTTGATAGATATATTACCCAAACTCGCTGTAGCCCCCAGACCAGAGAAGTCAGATAAATTAAACCAAACAGAAAGAATATCACCTTGGGTGAGGCCTGGGTTGATAGGATCTGCGATATCGGCAGTGATCGTAACTGTATCAGCAGCCGTATTTTCAACTGCTATTTTGGCGTATAGACCACCGCCTTCGGATACATCGACTAAGTCCGAGATAACAGTTGCTTGTACGTTCGTACAGAACAACAATAAACCACTATAAAACAATATTTTTTTCATGGATATATCCTTATAAACATGGTGTGAGACATCAGAACAAGAAGCAAGGATAAGTAAGCAAGAATAAGACCAACTATAAAACCTCTTTATTATCAATCATTTAACTTCAAGCAGTTTTATAGAATGTAAACCCATTTGACACAGTTTCTACAGACAGTAGGTTTACTTCTAAGCATTTAATAGTAAGGCACATTTGAAGTATAAATTAGCATTGGCCATTATGCACAAATGCGCATAAAAAAGCGCCGCAATTGCGGCGCTTAAATAGAGATGAAAGTTTACGTTAATTATGCGTATTTTCTCTCAAATTCTTTCATAAAGTCGACAAGCGCCTGAACACCTTCTAATGGCATTGCGTTGTAGATAGACGCACGCATACCACCTACAGCACGGTGGCCTTTAAGAGACTTAAGACCTCTCGCATCAGCGAGTTCTAAAAAGGTACCATCGAGTTCTGGTTTCGCAAGTTGGAACGGTATGTTCATTAGAGAACGGTTTTCTGGGTGGATACCATTACGGTAAAAAGCAGATTGATCAATGAAATCGTATAATAACTTAGCTTTTTCACGATTCACTTTTTCAATACTCTTTACACCACCTTCCGCTTTTAGCCATTTGAAAACAAGGCCAGAAAGATACCAGGCAAAAGTCGGTGGAGTGTTAAACATGGACTCTTTTTCAGCTAGAACTGTGTAATCTAAAACACTCGGTAAAACCTGCTTTGCCATACCCAATAGATCGTCGCGAACAATAGCAATCGCGATTCCTGATGGACCAATATTTTTCTGAGCACCTGCGTAAATAACGCCATACTTAGAAACATCGATCTCACGCGACAAAATGGTAGACGACATATCCGCTACAATCGGCTTGTCGGTCTCTGGCAGATCATTGATTTCGATACCGTCGATTGTTTCGTTCGGACAGAAGTGAACATATGCCGCGTCTGGTGCTATTTTCCATTCACTGGCAGGCAGTACTGCCGTTTTGCCATCAATTTCCGTTTTCGCATCAAAAACATCTGGTTGACAATATTTTTTCGCTTCTGCAACTGCGCTCTCAGCCCAGTAACCGCCATCAATATAGGTCGCAGTTTCAGCATCGCCTAAAAGGTTTAGCGGAACAGCAGCAAACTGTGCACGCGCACCGCCTTGGCAAAAGAGTACTTTGTAGTTATCTGGGATGTTCAAAAGGTCACGTAGGTCTTGCTCAGCTTCTTCAGCAACTTTGATGAACTCTTTGCTTCGGTGACTGATTTCCATCACTGAAGTACCAAGGCCTTGCCAGTCCAATAGTTCTTTTTGTGCTTGTTGCATAACCGCTTTTGGCAGACCTGCTGGTCCTGCGCTGAAGTTAAATACGTTGTCCGTATTTTGTTCCATGATGCTCATCGCTCCTGCTATGTAAATATGTCGAAATTAATGTACTCAAATAATCTCGAGATGCGTGGTTCAGAGAGATGTTCTTGGTTATCAACACAGCCTCATTTGTCAGGCTCTGGCCCATGAACAACGTTCTGATCCCTTCATCTTGATATATGTTGGGTATATCACGTTTTAACAACGATAAAAACAAGAAAAGAGGTCTTATGACCTCTTTTTAAACTGAAAATGCTAAATAATCTCAGCTTGGGCTAATTTTGCATAAGCGCTGGCATCAATAAAGCCATTAACGGGAACTCATGGCCGTTCTCAAACTTTAATTTTCCATCATCAATTTGCGCTTTAAGTCGGTATCCGCCTTCAACTTTTTCAATCAATTCCATAATGATAAGCTCATCAATACCCTCTTGTATGAAAGGATAATGTTCAACTAATTCATCGGAAAAGTATGTACTTAATTGACCGTTTGTTGCGGTCATCAGCTTCATCGGATCCTGGGTTATCTTGTCTGTTCCTTGCGGTACAGATAACTGCCATTCATTGTGAAACTTACCTTCGCCAAACGCGAGTGACAACTCATTGACTGACAGGCTAAAACCCTTGCTAAACAGGGTATCGATATGCGGTAGCAAGTCTGCTATATCCTGATCGCTTAACGTTGAGGCGCTTTGGTAAATCGACATAATCTGATCAAACGACTGACTATCTACATCTGCAATGGAGAAATCTAATTTAAAACTATCAACGTCCGTTCCATCTGTCAGGCGCATTTTTTGTGCATCAATATTAAACTGACTATTCAGCTTTTCACCTGATTCATCAGCAGCAGTATTTCCGCTGTAGTTGGCGTTTTCGATTAAAAATAAAGGAGTCGTAGTTGAGTCAACCACATCCAGTTTCTCTAAAGAAAATACCTGCTCACCAAGCCAATACCCTTTAACTTGCTTTCCTTTCCCCTGCCCCTTTAATCCATTCAAATGCAATTCCTCGCCATTGACGAAGTCCACCTGAACAGAAGGAATGGAAACTTGATAATTGAGGTCGCCTAAAACAGTAACATCACCAGTGACTTGAGCAGGACTTGAGGATAGAGAAAGACCTTCAGCCTCATTCCGATAATGCCAACTATCCAGATCCAACGTAAACGCGGTGTTACCATTGAGCTGAGTTTTGCTGTGCATAGTGAGTGGCAGGAAGTCATTATCTACAAACTTCGAATCTGCGGTTAAACTAGTCAGGCCGTGGCTTACATCACTGGTTACTTCAAAGTGAGTCGGCATTCCATCTTGAGTAAGCAGCGCCTTAAGCTCAGGGTCTACGACCGTATATCGAGTTAGCACTACAGAAGAAAGATAACCACGTTGGTAATCAACCACCTCTCCTTTGACCATCGTATCGCTCATATTAGCAATGCCGTCTTCAATAATGGATTGACCAATTTGACCAACCGCAAGCGGCCAACAAAGTGCTAATGAAATTGCACCACCAATGGCGCCGATTTTTTTTTAGATCTTGCATAACGTCACTAATAAAGAATTTGCACTCAGTCTAACCCAAAGCGTGGATGGATAAAACATTGAGATAAATCAGGTATTGTTGCGTATTCAGGATTAGTCATCAGGAATCATACTCAGCTCGCACTCACCGCTCAATTTTATTGATAAAGTGTAGCTGGCCAAGTTTCAACCGGAGCTCAAACACTCGTGAATCGTTACGCTGTATTGTGTCTCGACAATAATCCGATTAGTGCTGAACAATTCAGATTGGAGCTGTCTGCTTTCTCAGGAAAATTTGATATTTTTTCTGTTGAATCAATAGAAGAAGCACAGAGTGCACTTACCTATCTCGAGCAGAAAGATCAGTCAGTTGCGTTAGTCATCGCCAGTCATCATGCTCAGTTCAACGGCGTGGAATTTCTGATCAGCCTCGACAAAAAGCCACTCACAGAGCGCGCCCGGAAAATTCTTATTAGTTGCTCTTCAGATATCGACGCCATTCTTACCGCAGTTAATGAAGGTCGATTAGATCACTGCCTGACGAAACCACTTCCAGATAAAGTACTGTTCAACACCGTCCAAAAAGAGCTCACTCAGTTTATATTGCGTAATGGTAACGAAGATTTACTCAGCTATAGCCAGGTATTAGATCAGCACAAATTACTCCGGGCACATATCGAAAACCAGATGCAAAAATATCAAGCGGGGTTTCTCCATGATTATCACTCTTTGTCAGATAATGAACTCGCAGAACAAGTCATTAGTGGCCTACAACTGTTTTTTAAGGACAGAGATGATATCCATGCCTGTCGAACCTATTCGCCAGAGCACTTGCTGACAGTTGAAGGCGAACCAAACAACTTTCTGTGGTTTATCACCGGTGGCGAAGTGGCACTATACAAGAGAGATGACCAGGGAGCCCAACGCGAGGTAGTACGCTATACCAAAGGCAATATTGTTGGCAGTATGTCATTTGTCACCGGCGAAAACTCGTTCTCCACTGCTTTGACGTTAACAAAAACCGAAGTGATCAAGCTCGATCGCACGGTGTTTCAAAAAGTTATGCAGAATGATTCAAATCTCTTACCCCTGTTCACTAACCTATTACTCCGTCATTTTAATCGCCGACTGCAGCGGAGTATTAATACTAAGCTGAAACTACAAAAAACTTTAGAGTCTTTAGAATCAGCTCACCAACAACTGATCGAAAGGGAAAAAATGGCCATGCTCGGCCAACTCGTTGCCGGGGTTGCCCACGAGCTAAACAACCCTGTTGCCGCTATTTTAAGAGGGGTAGAAAACCTCACTCATACTCTTGAAGGTTTGCTTACCCAAATCCCTACCCCAGATGCACAAGCTAAAGGAGTACAACTCCTGACTCAAGCACAAAACTCAAAGCCCGAGTCGACCTCTGAATTACGGACGCGGGCAAGAGAACTCAGTAAAATCCTACCTGATCGTGCATTAGCGAAGAAAGTCGTTAATCTCGGGTTAGAAGCGGATCATCAGTTAGTAAATCAGTTAGCAAAGAGAAAAGATAATGCATCCGACGTACTTGGTTCGTTGGAGCAATACCATAAAGCCGGTGCAACTCTTCGTTCTATTAACGTGTGTGCAGCCCGAATTGCCGATATGGTAAAAAGTCTCAAGGGGTATGCTCGTTCTGATGATGAGAGTTTGCATTACTCCGATATCCACGAAGGAATTGAAGACACGCTGGTAATCTTCGAAAACAAACTGAAGCTTCATCAAGTTTCGACCGATTATGCCAAGTTACCACAAATGCTTTGTCAGCCTATCGCGCTGCAACAGGTCTGGACCAACCTGGTATCAAACGCCATAGATGCATTCCCGGAAAAAGGAGTATTAAAAATCCAGACCAGGATTCAAGAGAAAGATAACAAAAGCTATGCTGTTATATCATTCGAAGATAATGGATGCGGTATTCCGGAAACGCAAAAAGAAGCTATTTTCGAACTCAATTTTACCACTAAAAAAGTCGGCAACTTTGGCTTAGGTATTGGACTTTCAATCTGCCAGCAGATAGTTAACGCCCATAAAGGATGGATTGAAGTTGACTCAGAAGTTAACAAATACACTCGTATGACCGTCTGGTTACCAGTCATCGAAGAAGGAGATAAATTATGACCAAGTATCTGATTTTATGCGTCGATGACGAAAGAGAAGTCTTAGACAGTGTATTGCAAGACCTATCGCCTTTCGAAGAACACTTCATTCTTGAAGGCGCTGAGTCTGTAACGGAAGCTCGACAGGTTATTGAAGATATGGCAGATGAAGAAATTAAGCTCGCATTGATTTTATGTGACCACATCATGCCAGAACAAACCGGTATCAGCTTTTTGATCGAACTAAGTCAAGATGCCGAAACAAGAGGCGCACGGAAAGTGTTACTGACAGGTCAGGCAGGCTTAGAAGACACCGTGGAAGCCATCAACCATGACAGTTTAGATTATTACATTGCTAAACCGTGGAAAGGTGATGAACTAAGGCAAGCTATTACCGCTCAGCTCACCTCTTTCGTGATTGAACATGATGATGACTTGTTATCCTGGACAACAGTCCTGGACTCCGAAGCTATTCTGAATGCCATGGCGGAGCGAAGAGCAAGTTTTGGCGAGTAGTTTACGCTTGTAGCATTGTATTTCTTAGTGTCTTATGGCTCATTTTTTGCTTAAACCTCAAAACAATTAAGTTAATTGACAAAATATCGACACATTATATTGGTCGTTGGCCATTCTTTTTATTATGATGTCGGGCAAATTCGAATACGGTTCAAGTGCTTGCTTGAACCCATGGAAAAATAAACAAGGTTTATCGTTAGTTATGCGTAAGACACTATTAGCCACAGCCCTTTTGTTCGCATCAAGCCATGCTCTAGCTGCAAACGGCAATGCACCTGCAACTATGAGTAACTTTAGCTACGACTATTTCGAAGCTCGCATCGGCGCAAGCCCTGTGACATTTGGTGCTGGTGCAAGTAAATCAATTCACCCAAATGCGCACGTCCTGGCTCGTATTGATTCTGAGTTCGATGGCGACTTTGATTCTGCAGTAGGTTTTGGTTTCCACTCACCACTTAACAACTGGGCAGATCTAACTGGTGAAATGCTAATGCGTGTTGTCCAACCGACAAATTCAAGTAGCACAGATCTTGGTATGGAGCTGAATTTAGGCGTTCGTCAGTGGTTAGGCCCTCAGCTAGAAGTAGGTGGTAAAGTAGGCTACGTTTCTATTGACGACGACGATGATTGGATGGGCTCTGCTTATGCTCGCTTCCACTCAACAGAACTATTTTCTCTTGGCGCAGAAGCGCGTATCAACGACTTCTACGGTGATCAGGTGATGTTCACTACACGCTTTAAGTTCTGATAAGCGTAGAGTTAAATAAAGTAAACGTAAAAAACCGAGGCAATTGCCTCGGTTTTTTTATACCTATGCCAATAATTTAATTATCAGAAAATTGCACAGGAAAAATCGTTTAGTGCAAGGCAGAATTTGAAGTAACTAGTAGTTCTAATTATAAAAATTCTAACGTAGCAATAAGCGATTTTAACCAGCAAGAATGATGAGATAATTACTGGAATTGGTATGATTTCAAGTATTGTAATGACTAACTCAAATGAAGCGGCTAAAAGCATCAACTTCCATTTTCCGCTTTCAACACTTACTTTTGTGACTCGCTAACTTCATAACGACGAGTCAGTCATCATTGCATGAACTATGACCTCTATTCACACAGTGACAGTAACTGTTGTTTACGCGGTTCCTGGATGAGTTTCCAGTGAATACCATCAATAGCACCAGCAAACTTCCACAACAACTTAACATCAACGTCATTGCCATATGCTTGCTTCACTTTATTGAAAACCTCAACAGGGCCAAGTTCCAAAAACGCCTCCACGTCTTCAACACCGGCTTTCTTCACCATACGCTCAAGCGTAAGTTGCATGTTAGGTAGGTCTCTCAGCCGTCTGCTCGCCGAAGATTTTTGGTATTTTCTTTCCTTAATTGAGTAGTCTATTGACTTTTGTAACAGCTCATCAAGACCCGAAAAACCGGATTCGAACAGATCAGTCACATCATAATAGTTAACTGTTGCTGTCGTCTGTTTCTTGACGTGCTTATATTTTTCACAATTGAGTTGTATTAACTCTTCATCTAAACCATTACCACCGCGCAAATAACAACTATCGTTACTTACTAGCGCAAACATGGCGTCATCACAAAATAAACCGATGCCGCCAAACATGGAGCGTTTCTGATATTGACTAAAATTGCGTACGTATTTAAAAAAAGCTTGGTCTGTCATGTCCATTGACCTCTTTAATCTGAATAAATTACCCCGATTAGCGATGTCACCAGATGAACAGCAGCTTATAGCGAATTATAAAATGTCGAATTGTTGGCGATATATTTGTGAGTTGTGTTCACCAACTTGCTTAATCATACTTAACAATGAAAAATAAGTTAGGACTTCAGTCACAATTTCAGAAAGGTCAATTTACTCATACGTGATTGATTTCACAGTTACCTCTCGTTCGCGGTAGTTTTTTGACACCCCACTCTTCAGTAAACAACGAATAACAATGATCTGCTTGGCATTTGCGTATTATCCATAAGCATTTGATTGATAATACGCACAATCTAAAGGTACACTGTACGAAAGAAATTAAGTACAACGTCGCAATGGAACATCTATCATTTTATTGGCTACCAAATAACAAAGATAAGCTTTTAGAAGCACTTGAGTCAGAATTCGCGCAACTGGTGGAGCAGTCTATCGCTCTTGGAAAAATATCCCTTCCTCCAATACCAGATGTCGTGCTCAAAATTCAGCAGTTATCGCAGGAAGAAAATACCACTATCGCCGATGTGGCAAATTGCCTGTTGGAAGATCCCGGGTTAGCAGCGGTTGTGGTTCGAGTTGCCAACTCAGTAATTTTCAATCGTCGGAATATCACCTGTAATGATTTAACAACCGCAGTCTCTCGTTTAGGCATTCTGCGTGTACGTGATATTGTTACCGCTCAAGCAATCGAACAACTTAAGCATTCTCTTAACTTAACCAAAGAATGTAGTGGGATTATGGTGAAAAGCGCAGCTGTATCGCGTGAGCTTGGTGCCGCTATGGTTTTAATTACACAAGAATTCCGTAAGCATGATGCCCTTGCCTACGGCCACTTAGAACAAGAAAAAGCCTTGTTGGTTGGCCTGCTCGCGGACATCGGTTTGTTCTGCCTGATAAACGAATACAACCTGTATCTGGATAGAGGAAATTACCTTGACCCAGAGCTAGCACTGCAAATATTCCAGACCCGTTGCTCCGAGACAAGCAAACTGGTTCTCGAACGATGGGGATTTGACAACGATTTTCGTGAAGTTTCCTCTAACCAAAAATATCAGGAGACCCGTCCTGATGTCAGTTACTTGGATATAGCCAGAATTGCAAATCACTTATTGATGTTCCGCAATCAAGATGAGCGCATTGACGAACACGAAGTAGAGTTCAACGTAGTCGGCGCAGAAGTTCTATATGACCTGAGCAATATGAGTGACGCAGACTTCCGCAATGAAATGAGTGTAGTGTTAAGTGCTAGTGGCATGTAAACCCGTTACTCAATAAACCTTACTAAGTAAACGTTATTCGCGATAGATGAATCACTCAAGGTTGAGTGATGCTAGTCTTTGGCTTGTCCTAGTCTTATCTCATAAAGGAATCATGGAGTTTTATGTTTTCAGGGATGCTATTCATTTTTGCCCCATTAGTTGTCGGGTATCTAATTCCTATTTCTCGCGCTTCGGTGCTTGAGAGAATTAACCAATCTACATCACACCTTATTTATGTCATTTTGTCGCTAATGGGCCTAAGCCTTGCGGCTTTAGATAACCTGAGTAGTAACTTACAAAACATATTACTTTATGCGAGTACATTCTTTGTATGCCTGAGCGTATGTAACTTACTTGCTCTGCCAATAGTGGATAAAATTATCCCCCTTAAGACTGATAACACCCACACTAAGTTACCCTTATCATCCATGGCGTTAGAGTCTGCCAAGCTGATTGTTGTTGTTGGTGGCGGTTTACTGGCGGGGCTTATTTTGCCTATCGATTTATCTTGGGTTGATTCCGCGAGTGAATGGATACTTTTTCTTCTATTGTTCTTCATTGGTATCCAGCTGCGAAACAGCGGTCTGACACTGAGACAAATTTTATTGAACAAACAAGGCATGGCCATTGCTGCTGTCATCGTTGTAACTTGTATGGTCGGTGGTGTTATCGCGTCTTTTATTTTAGATCTTCCGCTCTATCAAGCACTGGCAATGGCGTCCGGATTTGGCTGGTATTCTTTAGCGGGTATTTTGATGGGCGACGCATTTGGTCCAGTATTTGGTGGCGCCTCATTCCTGATAGAACTTATGCGAGAATTAGTGGCCCTAGTAGCTATCCCCCTATTCATTCGCCATTATCCATGTTCCGCTATTGGTTACGCCGGGGCAACAGCAATGGACTTTACTTTGCCGGTCATTCAAACAACCGGAGGAGTACGCTGTGTACCCGTCGCTATTGTTAGTGGCTTTATTTTAAGTCTTCTAGTTCCGGTTATGATGCTTTTCTTTGTATCACTTGCTAGCTAGATCTCAGGTTTTATCTTTAACATCCATTACAATACGGCAAAAATTTAAAAACCTAGTTAACGTAGAAATGGTCGTTATAATATCGGTCTCTTAGCTCTCTTTTTATTTACAGCCCAATGATTCATTTGAATTCGATGAGATCTAAGAGTTATGCATCATATATTGCATGTTCACGTTAACTAAAGGTTTAACCACCAGAAGGAAGAAGTATGAAACGCTTTGTCGTTGCCGCGATCCTCGCGACGAGCTCAACTTTTACGTTTGCCGCAGATCAACAATGTCTGGCTAACAAATACGATGGCTATGTCGACGCTTCGCTACAATGGTATCAAGATCTCGTTGATTTGACCGTTACTCAATACCCTGACCTGGATGACGTTAGCCAATGGTTCCTAGATGGCCGTAAACACCATTTTGAGCTTAACCGAGAAGCCGTTCACTATTTTCTAAAGCACGATCCGAGTCGGGTTGCGACTGAGTTACCAGTTGAAGCATGGCTAAAGCTTGAGCAACACGACGTAAAACAGCTTGCAAGCCGCAGTGACAAACTGGGCGAAGCAGCACAGAAAACATTTACTGACCGCCAGTCTACAAACCACGAGAAAAACTACGAGCTTCGCTCTGCGTTTGCAGATTTGCTAAGCCACCCTCAAAAAATTGACTCTGCTCTTAATAAGTACAACCAGTCGATCGAGAAACTAGAAAAGCAGAAATGTAATTAAAACCCTATAACCCCAGAGCAGAAAGTGAACCAAGCTGCAAGACGCGATTCACTGCTAGAATAACCTGATAATGTTCAAGCTGTAATCTGGGGTTACTAAATGACTGCATTTCCATTTCTTCAACATGGCCTTTCATAATTAAAACGGGACTTTAAATCCGTTTTGGTTTAGATTGTGCCGCTCGCATTACCTAAATAATTACAAATGATTCTTTGCCATGGTTAAGGAACAAAAAACTGCTGACGTCAGCTTTGAAAGCTTGTTGAGGATCTTCACTATTCCAGAAGGTCCGGACTCGACGTTGACAAAAATTGACGAAAGTCTCTCTCGCAACTTGAACCAATTTCTTCGTGAGCACATCGTGGCAGAAGAAAAGCCTTTACGTGAAATCGAGAAAGACTTTTCTTCTGCTCAGATTCCCGAGCAACCTTCGTTTGTGTCGGACCACACCGAACACCTGCTCGATACCTTAGTATCGCACTCGGTTCATACATCTGCTCCAAGTTTTATTGGTCATATGACATCCGCACTGCCGTACTTTCTGATGCCTCTGTCGAAGATCATGATCGCTCTAAATCAGAATCTGGTTAAGATCGAAACCTCAAAAGCGTTTACACCACTAGAGCGTCAAGTTCTGGGCATGCTGCATCGTTTAATCTATGGCCAGTCAGAGTCGTTCTATAACCAGTGGATGCACAGCGCCAATCACTCCCTGGGTGCGTTTTGCTCCGGTGGTACCATCGCAAACATCACTGCTCTTTGGGTTGCACGGAACAAAGCGTTAAAAGCTAACGGCGAGTTTAAAGGCGTAGAAAAAGAAGGCCTCTTCAAAGCCATGAAGCATTATGGTTACGAGGGTTTGGCAATTCTGGTTTCTGAGCGCGGTCATTACTCGCTCAAAAAAGCTGCAGATGTACTCGGATTGGGTCAAGAAGGTTTGGTCGCTGTCAAAACCGACTCTAAAAACCGCATCATTGTCGACGATCTGAAAGCAAAAATCAGCGAGTTGAAAACACAGAACATCAAACCGATAGCTGTAGTTGGCGTCGCGGGTACGACAGAAACTGGTAACGTAGATCCTCTGGCTTCTATTGCTAAAGTTTGCCAGGAGCAAGACTGTCATTTTCACGTCGACGCCGCTTGGGGTGGTGCGACTTTAATGTCAAATCATCATCGCCACCTGCTAGACGGCATTGAGTTGGCGGATTCTGTCACTATTGATGCGCACAAACAGCTTTACATCCCAATGGGCGCCGGCATGGTGCTGTTCAAAGACCCTGATGCGATGAGATCGGTTGAACACCATGCGCAATACATTTTACGTAAGGGTTCTAAAGACTTAGGCAGTCATACCCTGGAAGGTTCTCGCTCTGGCATGGCGATGCTCGTGTATGCGGCTATGCACATCATTAGTCGACCGGGTTACGAGCTTTTAATTGATCAGAGTATTGAGAAAGCACGCTACTTCGCTGATTTAATTCAAAAACAAGAAGATTTTGAGCTGGTTTCAGAGCCAGAGCTTTGTCTGCTCACCTATCGCTACTTACCAGCAGACATCCGTAAAGCGCTAGAGAAAGCGCAAGGCGCTCAGAAAGAAAAGCTGAACGAGTTAATCAACCAGTTAACTCAGTTTATTCAGAAACGTCAACGAGAAACAGGTAAGTCCTTTGTTTCCCGTACCACTCTGAATCCGGTACAGTGGCAGCGCATGAGCACGATTGTCTTCCGTGTTGTTCTTGCAAACCCGTTAACCACCACAGACATATTTGATTCCGTACTGAATGAGCAAAGAGAAATTGCTCAGCAAGCACCAAGTTTGACCACAAAAATTCAGGAAATGGTTTCTGATATTCTGGCATCCTGACGAAAAGTTCGAGTTACATTGACTTGAAAATTTCTTTCTTTTTAATGTAACTCAATAATCATTATCGCTAAGGTATTGCAACAAACCTTCATTTCCACATTCATTTCTGTAGTTTTCAGAAAATTTTGTTTGAGGTTTGTCAAATTCTTATTAATTATTAACCGTTATTGGTTTAGTCGAGTTAAAGATCAGGTTTATACTGAATCTATGGCGCTGGTAGCTTTCGTTAACGAGCATATTACCGTAAATCCTGTGTGTTTCTATGCGTTAACAGAGCCAGCGAGTTGTTCTCTATACCCTCGTGAACACTATGAATACATTAGAAAAAATCCAAAAGAACCTGGAGAATTTCAGTAAGTCTGAGCGCAAAGTTGCAGAAGTAATTATGGCGTCTCCACAAACTGCAATTCATTCAAGCATTGCCACGTTAGCTAAAATGGCTGACGTAAGTGAGCCCACTGTAAACCGCTTTTGTCGCCGCCTGGATACTAAAGGTTTTCCAGATTTTAAACTTCACTTGGCACAGAGCCTTGCTAACGGAACACCATATGTAAACCGCAACGTAGAAGAAGACGATGGTCCTGATGCTTATACGCACAAAATCTTCGAATCTACGATGGCTTGCCTGGATGTTGCCAAAAATAGTCTTGATGCGATGCAAATCAATCGTGCAGTAGATTTGCTTACTCAGGCGAAGCGTATTTCTTTCTTCGGACTAGGCGCTTCATCTGCCGTAGCTCGCGACGCTCAAAACAAGTTTATTCGCTTTAATATTCCTATTACTTGCTTTGAAGATATCGTCATGCAACGCATGAGCTGCATAAATTGCAGTGACAATGACGTCATCGTTCTTATCTCTCATACTGGCCGCACGAAGAGCCAAGTAGAGATTGCGAATCTAGCTCGTGAAAATGGTGCAACCGTTATCGCAATAACGGCGAAAGACTCTCCATTAGAAAGAGCAAGTTCATTAGCAATTACGTTGGACATTCCTGAAGATACCGACGTTTACATGCCAATGGCAAGTCGTGTTGTTCAGATGACTGTTATCGATGTTCTGGCAACGGGCTTCACACTTCGTCGCGGTACAGGTTTCCGCGAGAACCTGAAGCGAGTAAAAGATGCGCTGAAAGACAGTCGTTACGACAAGCTTAGCCAATACTAATTGTCTATATCGATAAAGAAAGGGGAGCTACATGCTCCCCTTTCTTTCTTCATACCGTTATTTTCATTTTAACTATCGTTTATTCATTAACGCTCGATAGATCATTTCTCGATCCTAACACCTCAACAGTGCTAACTTTCGGCACCAGTTCTGTTTCGCAATCACTTCGACAATCACATACTTGTTTAAGAATATAGATCAGACGCTCCTGATTGAGAGGTAATGGATTCCCTTTTATCGCCATAGATTTAAGTGCATCTTTCGCAACCTGCTCAAATGAAGTCTGACATACGCCGAACTTACCTAAAGACGGTAATTCTAGCTTGTCTAACACCATACTTACCCATAAAACGCCATCGTGCTCATTTGCATTTGTACGATTCGTTACTATTTGGGCAATCTTTCTGTAACGATCGACCACATCTGCCCTGCCCGCTTTTTTCGCAGCGTTGATATTTTCCTGCATCACGTGAGGAGCCAGACGTGCCGTTATCACACTATGAGGTGCATCCAACTTTCCGCCCAGTGCGGAGGCCAGTCCATGGGCAGCACCCAATTTCGCGTTGGTGATCGCCATACCACCAAGCAAAGCTGCAAAAGACAAGTCCGAGCGCGCGCTATAGTTATCCTCTTTGCATCCGGCTACAACCGACTGGCTTAGACGGCGCAACCCTTCTTCACAAACCATATCAGTCAGTGGATTAGGAGCCCCGCAAACGTAGGCCTCCATCAAATGTGTGAAAGCATCCATCGCACCTCGGCCCGATGTATACTGGTCCGTACCATAAGTTAATGTCGGATCGACAATGGCGACGTCTGCCAACATCTCAGGGCTTCTTAGGCTGACTTTTACCTTATCCTGCCCGGACTTTAGCACGGCATTTCTAGTCACTTCTGAACCAGTGCTTGCCGTGGTTGGAATTGCAATAAAAGTGAGAGGCTTAGCCTTTAACGGGACATTGCGACCGACCACTTCAACGTAGTCATAGACATTCCCTTGATTGGGGATGATGGCCGCTAGCGCTTTACCCATATCGAGAACGCTCCCTCCGCCAATCGCAACTACCATATCTGGTTTAAACTTTCGGCCAATAACGGCTGTTTCCTCCACCATGGTAATATTTGGCTCACCGTCAATTGCGACATGCTGATAACGCATGTTTTGTGCTTTCAAGTAGTTCAGTATTGGTATAGCTCTTTGTCTGTCTTTGCCAGTCACCAACAGAACACTGTAGCCAAACTGATTAATAACGGTGAGTGAATCCCGTAGTGCACCCTCGCCGAATATAATCCTGGTTGCAGTCATGAACTGAAACATACACTTCCTCCCCGAACGATAACTTCTAGTAGAGTGCTATGGTTTGCAGTAAAAAAAGTTGACCTATTCCACCTTGCCATCAATATCCACATAAAAAATAAGTTTTTATGCGTCACTTCACAGCACTAATTCAAGAACATTTTTTGCTCGATAGATTTTACCTATATAACTAAGAGGGAATTGTTACTTTATTTCCTCAAAGGGATCGGGCATAGTTAGCCAAGTAAAAGAGAGCCACTTAAGCAATGCGTTTTTGTCTGCTTTCACTCAGAATAGATTTAGGAGAAATTAAAATATGTTCGTTGTTATCTTCGGTCGCCCAGCATGTCCTTACTGTGTTCGTGCAAAAGAGCATGCAGAAACGCTTAAAGCAAAACGTGATGACTTTAACTACCGCTATGTTGATATTCACGCTGAAGGCATTTCAAAAGCAGACCTAGAGAAAACAGTAGGTAAGCCAGTTGCAACCGTTCCTCAAATCTTTATCGACCAAGAGCACATTGGTGGTTGTGATGATTTTGAAGCTTACGCGAAAGAGCACTTAGGTCTATTTGACGCAGCGTAATATAACCAGATTTTCTAAAAAGCCGCTTCTAGCGGCTTTTTTGTTATTTATCAGACTGTTACTTCCCTAAGATAGCTAATGAAAAAAGATAAAAAATTTCACTTATCTTTTTGCTATATTTAGTTACAATCTCCGTCTATAACCTATCTTGGCACCCACTTTACCGAGCCACACAGTGAACATAGACGTCGTATATCTTCTCGAACAGAACCCAATTCTTCTCATCTTCGTCGTATTAGCCATCGGCCTTACCTTTGGAAAAATCCGTTTTGGAACGTTGCAACTCGGGAATTCCATCGGTGTTCTGATTACTTCCCTCATCATGGGCCACTTGGGCTTCTCATTTAATGCCGAAGCGCTAACTATCGGCTTTATGCTGTTTATCTACTGTGTTGGTATTGAGGCTGGACCTAACTTTTTTGGTATCTTCTTCAGAGACGGAAAACACTACTTCGTTTTAAGCATGACGGTACTTGTTTCGGCAGTAAGCTTAACTTATGGCCTTAGCCACTACTTTGGCCTCGAATATGGGCTATCCGCAGGTATGATGGCTGGGGCACTGACAGCAACGCCAGTACTTGTAGGTGCGCAAGATGCTCTTAATTCCGGACTTGCATCAGTACCGCGTAATATGGACTTTTCTCTGGTATTAGAAAATCTATCCGTAGGTTATGCGATGGCTTATCTGATTGGTTTAATCAGCATGATCATGTTTGCCAAATTATTACCAAAACTGCAAAAGCAGAACCTTTCCGACTCAGCGCAACAAATCGCTCAGGAACGTGGACTTGGCAACTCCGGGCAAAGAAAAGTCTACCTTCCGATCATCCGTGCATATCGCGTAGGTTCTGAACTGATTGACTGGACAGACGGAAAAAACTTACGCGAGTTAGGTATCTATCGTCAAACCGGTTGCTACATTGAGCGAATCCGCCGTAATGGTATTCTCGCACACCCTGATGGTGATGCCATCTTACAAGAGGGCGACGAGATTGCACTTGTCGGCTTCCCTGATAGCCATGCTCGATTAGACTCAAGTTTCCGTAACGGTAAAGAAGTATTTGATCGAAACTTACTCGACTTGCGCATTGTGGAAGAAGAAATTGTTGTAAAAAGTGATGCCATTGCTGGTAAGCGTCTATCTGATCTTAACTTATCAGAGTTTGGTTGTTTCCTTAACCGTGTGGTTCGAGCCCAAATTGAAATGCCAATGGACTTAGACATTGTGCTAGCCAAAGGTGATGTACTTCAGGTCAGTGGTGAAAAGAGTCGTGTGCACGGACTTGCTGAAAAAATCGGTTTTATCTCGATTCACAGTCAAATGGCAGACTTGCTCGCATTCTGTAGCTTCTTTATTCTTGGCATTATGTTTGGTTTGGTCACCATGACATTTGGCCAGGTTTCATTTAGCTTAGGTAATGCCGTAGGCCTGTTACTCTCCGGTATCACATTGGGCTTCTTACGAGCGAACCACCCTACTTTCGGTTACGTACCACAAGGGGCACTGAACATGGTGAAGGATCTCGGTTTAATGTTCTTTATGGCCGGTATCGGATTGAGCGCCGGTGGCAAAATGTTTGAACATTTAACCCAAGTAGGCCCGAAAGTCATCGGCTTAGCATTTATTGTCAGTGTGGTTCCAGTGGTTCTGGCATATTTGGTCGGTGCCTATTTACTTAAGATGAACCGCGCTTTGCTTTTTGGTGCAATCATCGGTGCACGTACCTGTGCCCCTGCAATGGATGTGGTGAACGACTACGCTAAATCGACGATTCCCGCACTGGGCTACGCAGGTACATACGCAATAGCAAATATTTTGATGACCCTAGCAGGTACAATTCTCATTATATTAAGTTGATTCGGGTACTCCCCCGCCCGCCCTAAAAATACAAAAAAGGCGCTCATTAAGCGCCTTTTTTACTAAGTAAGATTTAACCAATCAATAGCATTAGATTTGAATGAAATCTGCTTCTACAGCCGGGTTAACATCTGCTTCGTAATCCACACCGTCAACACCAAAGCCGAACAGCTTCAAGAACTCTTCTTTGTACTCAACGTAGTCAGTTAGCTCTTTAAGGTTTTCAGTTGTAATTTGCGGCCATAGTTCACGACAGTGTTGCTGAATGTCGTCACGCAATTCCCAGTCGTCCAGACGCAGACGGTTCATGTCATCGACTTCTGCCGCAGAACCATCTTCTTTATAAAGACGCTGGCTGAACATTCGGTAGATCTGTTCCATACAGCCTTCATGCACGCCTTCTTCACGCATTTTCTTGAATACCATTGCAATGTACAGCGGCATTACAGGAATCGCAGAGCTCGCCTGAGTTACAACAGATTTAAGTACCGCAACGTTAGCGCTGCCGCCAGTCGCAGATAGCTTATCGTTAAGTGCTGTTGCTGCGCGGTCTAGGTCCATTTTCGCTTTACCTAGCGCACCATCCCAGTAGATTGGCCATGTTAGCTCAGTACCAATGTAGCTGTAAGCAACGGTCTTACAACCTTCAGCCAGAACGCCCGCTTCAGATAGAGCATTGATCCAAAGTTCCCAGTCTTCACCGCCCATTACGGTTACTGTGTCTTTGATCTCTTCTTCTGTTGCAGGTTCAACACTTGCTTCGATGATCACATCTTTATTGGTATCAACCGCTGTAGACGTGTAAGTCTCACCGATTGGTTTAAGTGCTGAACGAACCAGTTCACCTGTCTCAGGCATTTTACGCACAGGAGAAGCCAGTGAGTAAACCACCATATCAACCTGACCAAGGTCTTCTTTGATCAGTTCAATGGTTTTTTCTTTTGCTTCGTTTGAGAAAGCATCGCCGTTTAGGCTCTTCGCGTACAGACCTTCTTCACGAGCCAGCTTCTCGAATGCCGCTGCATTGTAGAAACCCGCTGTACCTGGCTTTTTCTCAGTACCTTCTTTTTCAAAGAAAACACCGATAGTTGATGCACCGCCACCAAATGCCGCAGCGATACGAGAAGATAGACCGTAGCCACTTGATGCACCCACAACAAGAACGCGTTTTGGCGCGTTTTTAATTGGGCCTTGCGCTTTAGTGTAAGCGATTTGTTCTTTTACGTTAGCTTCACAACCAACAGGGTGCGTTGTAGTACAGATAAATCCACGAATTCTAGGTTTGATGATCATATTCAACTTCCTTTAAAAAACTTTGTAAGGATAAAAGTTTCGCTCCGAGTTCGCATCTAATTTCTGTCAAAATGCTCCTAAAATGCAAGTGGTTGGAGCACTCCGTTATCAATTTTTGTTCAACAAACAAAAAAGCACCTCAAAGAGGTGCTTTCATCGATAACTTTATTCGCTGATTAAGCGGCTGACGTCAGATGTGACTTTTTTGGCGCATCAGTGCGCAGCTCCGAAAAGTCATGACTGAAATGGTCAACCTGAATCGCTTTGTAACGCAGTTTATCCGCAGCTTTAATCTTATCGATTTCTTCTTGCGTCAGTACGCCAGCGTCAAATGCTTGCTGTAAGCGTTCATCCAGAAGACCTTTACGTGCAACTTTACCATCTTTCACTGCTTTAATAAGCTTGCGCTCTAGAGGCTTGATGTCGTACATCGCTAAGAACGCGTTTTCCATCAGACCGATGTTGTCATTTTCTGCTTTGCCGATGTAACACAAGTGAGTCAAACGGTCACGTTGTGCACCTGGAGTCATCATAGCCTCTGCAATGTTCACACTCAGTTCGTCACTAGGTTTGTTGAAGTGATTACCTAACGGGAACAGAAGCCCTTTCAGCACGCCGCCAACATATTTCACCGGGAAGTTCGTGTACGCTTCGTTCAGTGATTTAGCTGCATTATACAAACAGTGCTGTACTGCGTAGTGAACGAAATCCAGATCGCCTTGTTGACGTCCTTCATCTTCGTACTTCTTAAGTGCTGCTGATGCCATGTACAAGAAGCTCAGGCCATCGCCAAGACGAGCAGAGATCATCTCTTTACGTTTCAGGTCACCGCCCAATGTCAGCATCGCGAAATCTGCGCTCACAGCTAGTGCTCGGCTAAGACGTTTAATGTCTTTGTAGTATTTCTGCGTCGGACCGCTCATTTCTGCTTTAACAAAACGAGAACCAGTTAATGCAGCGCCGAGGGCACCAAATGTATTACCCATTGCGTGTTTGATGTGTTTGAACAGCAGTTCATCAAACTCTTTCGCACCTTGCTCAGTATCCGGATTTGCCGCAGCTTCCATTTCTTTTAGTACATATGGATGACAGCGAGTAGCACCCTGACCAAAGATCATCAGGTTACGAGTCAGAATGTTTGCACCTTCAACCGTAATCGCAACCGGAATACCTACATAGTGTTTCGCCAGGTAGTTCATTGGGCCATCCTGGATAGCGCGACCTGCGTGAATATCAAATGAGTCATTCAGAAGCGTACGGGCGATTTCTGTCATGTGGTATTTTGCGATTGCCGTAACGATGCCAGGTTTCTCTTTCATATCAAGTGACGTCGTTGTCAGCGTTCGAGTCGCTTCTAGAAGGTAAGTCAAACCACCAATACGACCCATCGCTTCTGCGACACCTTCGAACTTACCGATAGACATACCGAACTGTTTACGAACGTAAGCATAAGCACCGGTTGTTCTTGTTGTAAGGCTACCAATGGCCGCACCTAGTGCAGGCAACGAGATACCACGCCCGGCTGAAAGACATTCAACCAACATACGCCAGCCTTTACCTGCATAATCAGAACCACCGATCAGCCAATCCATTGGGATGAAGACATCTTCACCACGCGTTGGACCATTCATAAATGCTGAACCTAGCGGGTCGTGACGCTCACCGATCTCAACACCTTCATGGTCAGCAGGAATCAGCGCACAAGTAATACCGACATCTTTCTTATCACCAAGCAGGCCTTCTGGATCCTGAAGTTTAAATGCAAGGCCAAGTACCGTCGCAACTGGTGCTAGAGTAATGTAGCGCTTATTCCAGCTAAGGCGAACACCAAGTACTTCTTTTCCTTCGTGCTTACCGTAACAAACTACGCCCTGGTCCGGAATACCACCTGCATCTGAGCCCGCTTCAGGACCAGTAAGTGCAAAACACGGAATATCCGTACCATCAGCAAGACGTGGTAACCAGTAGTCTTTTTGCTCCTGTGTTCCGTAGTGAGAAAGAAGCTCACCAGGGCCTAGAGAGTTCGGTACCATGACCGATACTGCAGTACTGATGCTTCTGGTCGCGATAGTCGAGACAATTGTAGAGTTAGCCAGAGACGAAAATTCGCGACCACCGTACTCTTTAGAAATAATCAGAGAGAAGAACTTCTCTTTACGTAAAAACTCCCATACCTCCGCAGGTAAATCACGGTCCTCTTTTACGATCTTTTGATCGTCAAGCATTTCAAGAAGCGTTGCGAGCTCATTATCCATAAATGATTGCTCTTCCGCTGTCAGGGTCGGAGTCGGATACTGGTGTAACGTTTTAAAATTTGGTTTGCCGGAAAATAGCTCTGCATCCCACCACACGCTCCCCGCTTCCATCGCTTCTTTCTCAGTGCTGGACAACGGAGGGAGTACTTTTTTAAACATCTTAAATGCAGGGTCACTAATCCATTTTCTTCGTAGAGAGCTCATTGTTCAGATCCTTTTGTTCACGTCACCGCTTACGGCATAATTTTATTATTGGTTTAACTAAAAGCTTACTTGCTTGACCTATTACTTCACTGACATACCTGCAGACAAGTAAGGAATTAATGAATCGACTATGGACTTAACATCCACTTCTTTTTCGAATTTACTTTCTGCAAGCTCAAACAAAGCTTGGCTGGACGCCATCGTGAATACGCAAGTTCCCAGGGTGAAGTGCAGACGCCAAAACAGCTGTTCTTCCGTTAGGTCTGGGTTCGCTTTCATGATCGAGTCAGTAAACAGTTTCAATACTTCATTGTAACGAGTGGTAATAAACCAGCGTAAGTGGCCTTGCACATCCGTGTAACCCCGGCCTACCAAAAGCATAAACAAAGCGGTGCCGTTAGGACGTACATCATTTAGGCCACGCAATGGTAAGCGCAGCGATTCAAACACTTCTTCCATTGTGTAGTTTTCACGGGTATTCAGCTCTATCAGAGAGGCTTTGATACTTGGCATAAGTGCTTCTAAGTATCTGTCTAAAACTGCCCTGACGAGCGTTTTTTTGTCTCCAAAGTGGTAATTTACCGATGCAAGGTTTACATTCGCTCTGCCGGTTATGGTTCTCAGTGACGTATCATTGAACCCATGCTCCGCAAATAACCCTTCTGCGACATCGAGTATTTTTTCTTTTGTTGAAGTTCTCGGGGCCATTTTTATTTCAATCACTCGTATTAAACAACTGTTTGAAATATACATCCGAACAGGTGAGTTAACAAATGATTAACATCACATTTTCAAAAATTATTCTTTTAGCGAAAACACTCAACGTTTTAATGGACTGAATTTCCAATAATTGTAGCCAAAGCCAGAAACCGATTCAGAAAGGGAAATAATTTAATTTCTGTTAAACGATGGGCAGCTATGCTAACCACCTGACTTTCCTATCGAAAAAGCTAACAGGTTAAGAAGTATCAGCTGGAACAAAATTTTTTTGAAAAAAAAATGGAACTGACTGGGTAAAGCTCGGTCTGAATAACTGTAACAACTAGGGCATTATGAGTTTCACTGGCCGTCAAACTTTTCCATCTGATTGTTACGTTGCTGCTTTTTTCTTATTAACTCCTATGTTTGTATCCGCCCAGTCAATTTTTAGACTGGGCTTTTTTTCGCCTATAATTTATGCCTGTCCTCCAGGCATAAAAAAACCTCCCAAGCGGGAGTTTTTTCTTAGTTCATCAGCGTACTACGCATCTGCGTTTTTATTCGGCAGAGAAATACGTAACAACACATAACCAATGATTGCAGCCGTAGTTGACCCCATGAGGATACCAAGTCTAGCGTAGGTATCGAACTCTGGACTCACATTCGCGAATGCCAGTGAAGAAATGAAGATCGACATTGTAAAGCCGATACCACATAGCACAGACACTGCGAAGATATGCTTAAAGTTAATGCCTTCTGGTAGCTTCGCGACGCCCATTTTCACAGCAGCCCAGCTGAAAGTGAAAATACCCAGTGGCTTACCAACCAACAAGCCTAAAGCAATTCCTAGAGGAAGCATTGAAGTCAGACCAGACAACGACACACCTTCTAGTGAGATACCTGCGTTTGCAAATGCGAACAACGGAAGAATACCAAACGCCACATATGGGTGAAGTGCGTGCTCCATATGCTTAAGCGGAGAATGCTCGCCTGGCTTACCTTGAAGCGGGATTGAGAAACCAATTACCACACCAGCTAGAGTAGCGTGAACACCCGACTTAAGTACTGCAAACCATAGGATTGCACCTACAATCATGTATGGAGTCAGTTTGGTCACTTTCTTGGCGTTAAGCATGAACAGCACGCCCGTCATGACGAAGCCCACCAATAATGCCGTTGTAGACAGATCACCCGTGTAGAACAATGCAATGATCACAACAACACCTAAGTCATCGATAATAGCTAGCGCTAAAAGGAATACTTTTAGAGCAATCGGCACACGCTTGCCTAGAAGCGCCATAATGCCCAATGCGAATGCAATGTCAGTTGCTGCCGGAATAGCCCAACCAGAAATCGCCTCTGCGTCACCCGCGTTAAATGCAACGTAAATAAGTGCAGGTGCCAACATACCACCTACAGCAGCAATAGCTGGGAAGATCGCTGTCTCTTTTGATTTCAACGCACCTTCAAGTAGCTCGCGCTTAACCTCAAGGCCAATAAGCAAGAAAAACACAGCCATCAGGCCGTCATTAATCCAGTGGGATACTGACATGCCTAATACATAACTATGCAAAGCCGCCTGGTAAGTTTCGCCCAGCGGTGTGTTTGCAATGGTCATCGCAATTGCCGCAGCAATTACGAGAAGAATACCACCTGCTGATTCCATTTTGAAAAAGTCACGAATGACATCGTTCATAGCTTAATCCTTATTATAATCTCAATAAACGATTTACGAAGTAGATCCAGAGTTTATAACTGTCGAATGCTTTAGAATAATCGCTTGTTCAGAGTATAAACTTCGACTTTTCCGAACATTGGGATGCAATACATCGTATTTTCCAGCAGTAAAAATGTTATTATTATCTCTAAGAGTTATTCATTAATTAGTAGCATATTATAAAACTAGTTGATAAATCAGCATAACACGGTTGTGGTAGTTATGAAAAACAGAGCTATTTCACAAGCGTTTTTGCCTTATAGGCATAAACAAAAACCACCATCCTGGTGGTTTTTTAGCATTTAATAACCCGTCAACTGCATAAATCCCCATGCTTCGTTCGAGCCGGAAGCTGTTATTGGCCCTTCCCAATAAGGAATAACAAAGGGAAGCCACATATCTGAATTTGCAACTCGCGTAGTCAATTCTATGTTGTAAGCTGGGATATTGATAAGCCACTGTAACGGAAGTCGTTTATCTCCGGATAAACGAGCCACATGCATTGGTTTGATCGTGATCTCTTTTTCAGAAAGATTAATCACTTTACCAGAGCGAGTTGATAACGTACCAAAAATATGTGGCGTTTGACTATGATGTCGGTAGCGGCTGACAGTCAAAGCTCTTCCGTCATCTAAATTAAAAATGAACCAATCCCATCCTTTCTGTCCTTCTCCTATGAGACCACTTCCCCACTCTTTTTGTGTCCATGCAGAGCCAGATACCGCGATGAGTTTTCCTTCAATGTTCAAGGTACCTTTCACTTTGAGAAATGGAGCGCTGAAACTAAATGACGCTATAGACTGTAAGGCGTGTTTAACCTGAAACCCTCTGTCGCCATTTATAGCAAAAGGCCCGTTTGTCCTTGTATTAAGATCGACACTGAATTTATCCGTCGCCGCAACAAGCTTGCCAGGGAAAGGAGTAGTCCCGAGTGAACGCCAGTTCCAGTTATCTATCCACAGGCTAAATGGTCGGTTTTGCATCCCGGCCTGACCAATGCCTCCTCTGGCAACACGTTGCTCTTTCCAAACTTTAGAACCATGGCTGATAACGATGTGTGAGATATATAGCTGAGGATTTTGCCATCCACTCGTATCACGCTCATCCGTCGCAACTCGGAAGTAACTCCACTGAACGTTATAAGTTTCACCGTCGTTATCTTTAAGCTTTGCAAAGTAATTCCACCACTCGTGCTGATATTTGGGATGGAACTTAAAGTCAGCAGGTAGCGAAACGTGCTCGTTAGGCAAAACCGGTTCAAAAATGGTTTTGTTTTCTCTTGTCAGAATCGAACTGATTTCGCTCTCTTGTGTTGGAGTTTGTACTGGCCAAAATTCTGAGCGAATCAAACCTGCCAGAGTAGCAATAGCTACAACAACTAATACCAATAGTAAGACGCGTTTTTGTAAGTTCAGTTTTTTCACTACAACGCATCCCTTAATGACTTCATTGGCGTACTTTTTATCATTCTTATTACTGGTAGTGCGCCTGCGAGCATGATAGCTAACATTGCCCACGCGATGGTCTTAGCGTATTCCCAGGGAATCGTTTGTAGCTCTAGTGACCAACCAAATGACTGCTTAATAATGATATCCACGATCAGGTGAGCCAGAGCCAGACCTAACGGAACTGCGATCATCGCTGAGATAGCACCAAAGGCAAACAACTGAAGACCACCAAGCAAGACCAACTCTTTACCAGATACTCCCATACATCGGAGCAGTGAGAAGTGACGCTGGCGAGATAGTTCCCCTGCGAGTGTTGCGAAGAATAATCCAAAAACTGCAATGATAAGCGTAATGTTGCCTAACGTACCTGCTATAGCAAACGTATGGTCAAACACACGCATTGCCTGATTATAGATATTGCTGTTATCGAAAACGCGATCCTGAGGTAATCTGAACACATTCTCCAATCTATTCTTAAGTCCTTCACCATTAACATTATCGGTAAGCACTATACCCAAAGCGACATTACCCGTGCCGGCAAATGCGTAAAGCCAATTACGATGTGACATCAAGACCTGATTATAAGGATTTCCATAATCATAATAGACACCAGCAACTTGCCATCCCTCACCGAGTGGCGCTTGAAGATCAATCACATCACCAGGCCGGATATTGAGCTTTAATGCCATGGATTCACTGACCATCAAGCTTTTAGTGTTATTTAACTGGTACCAATAATTAGGCACACCCAATTTAACGGTTAAAGAATCCAACTCGCCTTCTGATGCGCCAGTACTTACAACTTGCAATGCGCCTTTATCTGTCGGAATCTCTTTCTCCCAACGCCACCATACCGCATCGACTTCAGGTTGCTTCTGCAACCAACCGCTCATACGTGCGGCATTGTTGTTGTTAGGATAAATATAAATATCCGCGGCCAAACGCTGATTGAGCCATTTATCAGTTGTGTCCCTGAAACTCCCCACCATGGTTTCCACACCAATATTTGCTGCCAGAGCAAGCATAAATGCCATGGTTGCTACGCCGCGATAACTCATACTTGCCGCAGCATCGGCAAAAAACCATCTGACGCGAACCCAGCGTAATGAGTATGAAAAACTCTGAAAGACATGCCACATGATAAACGGCATCAGCAAGGCCACACTGATCATCATAAGAGCGATAATAGAAAAGCCTGTTTCCTGTGTTTTAGGTGCTTGATAAATAGCGACCGCAGCAACACAAAAAGCGCATGCAGCCAGTGCTTGCCAAGAAAATTCGCGCCCAGCGAATCGCATCAGTGAAAGACGCGAAGAAAGGCGAATTGGCTGCGACTTAAGCAAACGAATCAACGGCCATAAACAAGATATCAACGCCCCCAGCGCAGACATAATTAAGCTGTAGATACTGGCCTGCCACGACCACTCGATCGACAAGCCGACGTTTGCATCATACAAATCACTGAGACTCGCTGACACCGTCGGAATAAGTTGATTCGCGAGTATTATCCCGAAGAAATTGCCGCATGCCCATGCGATAGTCACTAATATACTTAGCTCAAGTAATAGTGCTTGAGCAAGTTGCGTACCGCTAACACCAGCCTGTCGCATGATACCAACCAAACGCTGGCGTTGAATTAGCGATAACGACATCGCTTGATAAAAAATAAACAATCCGACTAAGAACGATAGCATACCCATAGCGGTTAAGTTCATATGAAACGCTTTCGTCAGTGATTCAAGTTCATTGCGGGTATTACGATTCAGCGACAGACCATTTGGTAACATTTTTTTCAATGCTGACAGTTTTTCTTCTGGCATTTCCCCACACAAAATTGAGGACAAACCGGAACTGCGTTTCAGCATTCTAAGGAGAGAAATGTCAGTGATTAACCTAGTACCTGAAAGCAAGTTATGTTGATCAACCTGCACCGGACCCAGACGACTACCGTCACTCATCTCAATAAAGTCACCATCTTTCCAACTCATATAAGATGCAAGATCCCGACTCATCAGAATCGGATAAGGTGGCTTCATTAATGACAATACTGGCATTTCACCTAACGACTTCCCTTGGTTCAGGGGAATCATAGACACTGGATCCACCCCCACCAGCATAAGGTCCATATCCGTTTTTGTGTCTAGGTGAAGTACGTCAAAAGGAGCACACTGATTAAAGCCAGCACGGCGTAATTGAATATAAAAGCCTTGAGGAACTTTATTAGCAGAATGCTTAGCGCTAATTCGATATGGCAGAGGGTTTGAAAAGAGCTTTTCGCCCGTGGCGTAACTCTCTTTCGCATGCTGGTTGATAGAAGTAACACCAACAAGAAGAGATACGCCCAGAGTTAGACCTAACCAGACGAGAATAATTTGCAGTGGGTAACGACGGTAATGACCGAGTAGTGCTTTAACTACGGGCCATAACATGCAGTTGCCCTCCCTGAAGCCGGATTTTGCCTTCCATGTGGTCTGCGACTTTTTCACTGTGAGTCACTAACAACAAGGTGCAGTTGAGTTGACGAGCTAAAGTGGTCAGCAAACGCATTACCGCTTCAGCGTTTCGCTCGTCCAAACTTCCTGTCGGCTCATCCGCCAAAAGCAATTGAGGTTCCATATACAGAGCTCGAGCGATGGCGGCACGTTGCTGCTGACCACCGGAGACTTCTTCAGGGTAACGGCCAAGAAGCGGCATGAGATCCAGAGCGGAAAGAATCTGGCGCCATAAGCCTTTATCTTCAGGTAAGCCTTTTAACTGACGGCAGAAACGAATGTTATCGGCAATATTAAGAGTAGGAAGAAGATTGAACTGCTGGAAGATATTGCCGATGTTATTGCGGCGGTATAACGTCCTTAAATGTTCAGGAGCATCATGCATAGCAAAACCAATGAACTGGATTTCTCCGGAATCAACGGTATCCAAACCAGCAATCAGGTTAAGTAACGTACTTTTTCCCGAACCACTCTCTCCCATCAACGCGACTTGCTCACCGCGCTGTAATGTTAATTCTGCCCCCTGTAAGACGGGGTGAAACTCTCCCCCATCAACATAGCCTTTACATAGGTCTGACAGTCTTAACATTAATATAGCCGCTCAACAGGTATTTAAAATTGGGTTCAGAATCTACA
The DNA here is from genome assembly GCF_905175385.1 of Vibrio sp. B1FLJ16. NCBI lineage: Bacteria > Pseudomonadati > Pseudomonadota > Gammaproteobacteria > Vibrionales > Vibrionaceae > Vibrio > Vibrio sp. B1FLJ16. Next base: position 1,291,838 of record NZ_HG992749.1, on the reverse strand, counting down.
CTAAAATCCGATCAGTAGGAAGTATTTTGAATACCAGATCACATTATCAAAGCGCAAATGCAACTCGATTCACTATCTTAATAAATTCTTGTTGAATTTTGGAACAATTTCCTATGTATCCTGCCCGTTTTTATCTTATATAAGTCTTCATTCTTCAATCAGGTTTTTCATCCACTTCTTACTTCTCATCCGTGGCAATGAAATTGCCCATTTCACTACCTCTTCAGTTAAAAATAACAGATACACCCACTGCGGATCCCAACCGAGATAAATGGCAGCAAACGCCGCCAGAGGAATACCAATTACCCACTGAGCAATAATATCCTGGTATAAACAGAACTTAACGTCTCCACCCGCACGCAGAACGCCCACAATCACCATCATTGGAATAGAGCGTAATACCACGCCAATTGCGAGAATCATCATAAATTGCTCTGACAACTGTCGGGTCTCTGGCGTCAATGCGCTGAATGCATTGAGTATCCATTGGTTTGAAAGCAGTAGCAGCAACGCAACCACAACTGCAATTACCAGATTCAAAATTACCGTTGCCCACGCTTGATAGTAAACCGGTTCAAAACTCTTTGCTCCGAGCTGGTTACCTACTAAAACAGCAGCCGCATTCGATAAGCCAATCATCATTGCCAGAGAGATCGACTCAACTGGTGTCATAACAGAGAGGGCAGCTAAGCCCTGAACACCCGCCTGCCCCATGATCGCATGGTAAACAAATAACCCGCCAGCCCAGGCAAGAAAGTTAAACGTCGTTGGTAAAGATAAGCTGAGAAAACGCGTTATTCTGTCGAGCATCAACCCAGAACGAATGTCATCCCAGTTAAAAGCAAGAATGTGCTTCTTAAACCACAAATATCCAAACAAACAGCCAACTTCAATCGCACCACTTATGACCGTAGCAATAGCAGCACCAGTAATGCCTAATGCAGGGAAACCTAAGTGACCAAAAATCAGTACCCAGTTTAAAAAGACATTCGAGATAATACCGATACCACTGAAGAAAGTACTTAAACCCGGCTGATGCATTGCTCGCAGTCCAACTGCCATACTGGCCACACAGGCGACGGCAAACATACTGGCAGACGAAGCAACCAAGTAGTTAGCACCTAAATCAATCACCTGTTGCGAATCGGTGGTGAGGCTCATGATTGGCTTAGGGTAAAATACAAACAGGGAAACCGCCATCGCAGCAAACACCATGGATATAACCCAGGTCAGCGCGGTACTTTGTCGTACTCCGGTCTTATCTCCGGCTCCCCAATACTGAGCGGTTAGCAGCGCCCCACCTGTTGTGACACCTACCAACATGATCGTTGTGACGAAGGTAGCGCGGGCAGCGACACCGACAGCGGCGATTTCAGCCTCGCCAAGCTGGCCTAACATCAAGACATCGACCAAGCTTCGGCTAGAGAACATGATGCTCTGTAACGTAATAGGCAGCGCTATCGCAAACAAACGACGCAAAAATGTTTTGTCTGCGTGAACTGATAGTTGAGAAAGGAAAGTCACAGGCACTCCAACGACAACTTATTGATAGAATGGGAAAAGTGTCTCATGATTATACCCAGTGGTGATGAATCCACCAGTAATAAAAGGATACATAATGAAAAAGGTGTTGGTACTTGGTGCATCCGGCTATATCGGCTCTCAGCTTCTCCCGTTGCTCCTAGATGAAGGTTACAACGTCACCGCAGCAGCAAGGCATATCAACTATCTGGAGTCTCGAACCAGCCCTCACCCAAACCTGACCTTAACTTATCTGGACTTGGCTGATGCTGAAGCCACATTTTCTGTCGTAGATGATTTCGACTTAGTGTTCTTTCTCGTTCATGGCATGGCTGAGGGAGATGATTTTGTTGAGTATGAACTGAACCTTGCCTTAAACTTTAAGAGTGCTTTAGAAAAAAGCCGCGTCAAACACGTAATCTATTTAAGCGCTATCCAGCCACAAACAGGCAATTCTCGTCATTTAGCAGCGCGAAAAGCGACCGGAAAGATCATTCGCCAGTCAGGAGTACCTGTTACAGAACTGCGTGCTGGGGTGATTATTGGTCCGGGCTCTGCTGCGTTTGAGATAATGCGAGATTTTGTTTACAACCTGCCTGTCTTAATCACGCCTAAATGGGTCGATTCCAACGCCAACCCTATTGCCCTGCCCAATCTAAATCACTATTTACTTGAACTTGCCGCTGCTACCCCACCAGTAGAAAGCCAGATTTATGAAGTAGGCGGCCCCGACATTCTCAGCTATCGTCAACAATTCGAAGTGATTTGTAAGGTGGTCAACAAACCGTACCGGTTGTGGTCTACCCCGTTGCTTACTCCCAAAATGGCATCACACTGGCTGGGAATGATTACTTCTGTACCAGCAAGCATAGGTAAAGCGTTACTGGCAGGCTTAGAACATGACTATATAGCGGATTCTACTGCTATTAACGAACGATTTCCGCAGCAGATGATTGGCTACGAACAGGCAGTGACCGATACCATTGCGACAGAAGGCACCTTTGTCCGTAGTAATGTCTGGGGCTTTGAACCCGCAGCATTAAAGCGCTGGCAACCCGGATATGGCTATTTTCCAAAGCAAGCAGGAGCCAGTATCAGAACCAAAGCTTCGGCAGAGTCATTATGGAAAGTGGCGCAGAAAATCGGCAGCAAAGAAAAAGGTTATTACTTCGCGAATATTCTGTGGCGCACCCGTGAGTGGCTAGATATCTTTTTTGGAGGGGGAAAACCCAAAAGAGTCTCGCCTCCGGGGCCAGAATTAAAAGTTGGTGACTATATCGACTCATGGAAAGTCATTCGATGTGAAAAAACCAGTTCCTTTCACTGTTTTTTGGAATGAAAGGACCTGGTTTAGGACGTTTAGAAATCACAATAACAGATGAGGGAGAAGAACGGGAGCTAGACATCACTGCATGGTGGCACCCACAAGGCTTTCTCGGCCTTCTGTACTGGTTTGCCATGATGCCCGCTCACCTTTTCATATTCAATGGCATGGTTAAAGCCATTGTAAAAGAAGCGAACGATGGTAACCATGAATAGAAACCCACATCAGATTTTTACATGGCTAGCTCATTTTCAGTTTATACCAATCACAGTAAATAAGTGATCAGAAATAGCGTAGAAAAAATGCTTGATAACAAGGCAAAAAATTTTGGTAAGTAGTTATTCTACAATCAAAATTTTTAACGACGTTATCGAGTATTTTAGCAAGCTAGAATGACCAGTTATTTACTACGATTGGTATTAGTGCTGCGCTAGTCTCCACTGCTTTTTCCGGCAACTTGTGTGCAATCCCGGCATGACAATCAATACATGACTGCCCTCTTTGCTCCATCATCTGGTGTCGCCTTGCGGTTGTACGGCCTTGCGCTTCAAAATCCATCCTATCGACTTGATGACAGTACTTACACTGCTTGGATTTCTCTGCTACAAACTGTTCAGTAACCTTAGCCGCTAGTCTCGGCCGGTGTTCAGTTTCAAAATTTTCCAGCGTGATATCACCTTTCAACTTGTGGAAAATATCAGATATTGCGGTGACCTTGACTACCATTTTGGGAATGAACTCACGTGGAACGTGACAGTCATTACATGTCGCCGCTATCACACCTTTGGAGTTTTTGAAGTGAATAGACTCTTGATACTCTTCAACAATCGTGTCCATCCCTATGTGGCAGCTAAAACAAAAATCATTGGTGCTTGAGAAATTTATTACGCCATGGAAAGCGCCCAGCGCCCCCACACCCAAAATAAACGCGATCAGTCCACCGAGTGGAATTCCGAGCATCCATTTTTTCTTTGGCCGACTCCACAATCCCATATCTTTCGCCTCATTTACTGAGAAACAGAGCTATTGATAACTCGCATAATATTCGGACAATGCGACTAAATCATCACTACTCAGTGCTTTGATGGCATCATCCATTTTCTTATCAACAGAGCGTGCACCGCTATGAAACTGTTTCAATGTAGTTAGCAGATAGCCTTTTTGCTGACCAGCTAAAATAGAGCTTTCATCCATAGGATCACTACCGCCATCAACATGACAACTGCTGCAGTTTTTCTCGTGGATCATTTTGCCTTTGTCTGCCAGTGACTGATCAAAACTTTGCTTCGCGCGCACAAATTCAAGCTGCGAGTAATGAGCTGCTAACTCCTCGACTTCCTCCTCAGATAATGATTTGACAATCGTGCCCATATCTCCGGTTTTACTGGTGTCGCCGTGGACGTGATTAACCGTTCCAGCTGGACGTCCTTCACCATATTTCAGCATCTGATCGACAAAGTTAAACTCTGGAAGACCAGCAATTGAGGGAATATCGGTATTTTGAGATACACCACCCGGCCCATGGCAAGCTTCACATTCCAAACGTTCGATCAGCTCCGGAGCCGAAGCTTGCACAGCTGATACGAGAACAAAGTTTGTTGCAATCAAAGCCAAAGCTTGGGTCAATTTTGTCAAAGAAGAACACATAGGTTGCGATTCCTAAGTTTAAACACCCACCAAACAAAAATGAGAAGAAAGCGAGGTATTGAGGTTAGATTAGACAAACAGAATAAATAACAGACGGTAGATGAGAATTTCGGGCATCCAAGTCATAATAAATATCCGCTTTGTTATAAACAATTCCTATAACAACCAAACCAAACCAACATCCCATTTACATACAACTTACATCGTAGACCAAGCTTTTGTGGTTTGCAGAACTTACAAAAGAGAATATTGACCATATTATCTATAAGCCATTGTTATGTATATAAAAACAACAAGCCTTTTCTATTCAATACCTTAAGTATCACTGTAATACGTGAAAAATCCTTACAAAAAAAGATGACTCTCTGAATTATGGCTATACTCATAGCATTCAGCGGTAGAGTGAAATGTTAATTTAACACCATCTTAGTTCACTCTTTCTAACGCATAAATTACAAAAATAAAGCAATCTTTTATAGCTGCCCTAACTCTCTAAGGGCAAAAATTCAGCAAGTCGTATCTAAACCAGTCCCACTTTTATTTAAATCAATTAGGTGAAAGCGAGAGGGAAAATGAACAATATAAAAGCAATTTTCATCACAACCTTTGCTATGCTCTTGGCTGCGTGTGGTCCGGGCGGTAAAAATGATCAAAATACCCCTCCACCTGATGTAAGTGCATTCAGTGTAGAAATTGAGACACCGATGCTCATAGACAGTGGTACTGAAACAAAATTGGTGGTGGATTTTAACGTTCTCGACGGAGCCGGACGCAACTACACTTTTGATACGGATAAAGATTTCCGTATAGCCGTTTTAAAAGCGATGCCAGCGCGTAGTGACGTTGAAGACACCAGCGATCCCGCATACGACTACAACGGAAGAAACGGCAATACGTTCTGGAAAAGCTACCACCACTCAAGTAACGCTACTGATAACAGAGCTTCGATGGAGAGTGTCTGGGATGGAGAGCTAGAACAAACAGACGATGGTTATCGGTATACCTTCGCCATAGCTGATATTTTAAAAGTCGCTGACCCCTACTCATCTGACTCCGCCGATAATAGCGGGTATATTAGCTGGGACGAAGACAAGCTACATCGCATCGTTCTCGCTTATGGCGATCAAGAAATTGGTTTTACCCATGTTTATGAGTGGATACCGGGAACAAGCTCAGAAAACACCGTTTCCCGAAACGTTATAGAAGACGGCACCTGTGCCAACTGTCATATGGATGAGCCACTTCACCATGGCCCGGGTTACCGCTCAATAGACAACAATATCGCCGTATGTACTTCCTGCCACAATGACAGTAACCCCGGCGCAGCGCCCGCTCGTCGACCACTGGCTGCTGTCGTACACCAATATCACGGTAATGTATTCAAACTGGGAAGTAATAGAGACGATCTTACCACTTACAAACAGCCCGTCGACGAAAGTGACCAGTTAGTCGCTGATATTGATGGTTTAGTCGTTGAAGGCAGTCCGTTCCCGCAAGATGCAAGAAACTGTACGACTTGTCACTCTAGCGATACTGCTAAAACGTCCGATGCAAACAACTGGTTTGAGCACCCGACTCAGGTTGCTTGTGAAACATGTCACTTGTTCCGTGACCGCGGAGCCCATAGTAACCAAGTGGGTACGGCATGGATTCGAGATGGAGAACCTCAAAATACCTGTACCGGATGTCACAGACCTTACGACCGTGACGATAACGGTGACCCTATTATTGGTCAAGATGCAAGCAGGAGTGCGAAAACCGTACATATGATGCGTCTGGCAAACCTTTCAACTGCCCGAGATACATTAGACGTCACGATAGAGCAAGCTCGTTTCATCGATGATAACTTTGAAGTTCAGGTTCGCATCATGAAAGACGGTGTGGGTATAAGCGATATGGATGACATCAATCCATATATCAATAATGACGACCACTTCTACCTTCTACTCAACTGGGATAACGGTGAAGGCCCTATCTTATCTTATTTAAGTCCTCTATCTTTCTCGTCACCGTCGCCTCTTCCAACTGTTGATCTGAACATGAACGGAGACGGTGCGACCGGAGATGGCTGTGTTGCTGAAGGCAATGGTCTGTTCACCTGTCATAAAGACTTGAGCGCTTCTGATGTGAAACCAACCAGCAACTCGAAACTGACCGTTAATATTGCAGATGTACCTTTATGCGCAGACAGAAGAGATGCCGTGCTAGCTGAATGTGTCAACTTTACCGGTATTGACTTAATCAAGAATCCATTCGTTATTGCAGCCAGTAACACTTCAGCCGCCTTTGATATTGGTGGAGTAGAAATCGCTCATGACCTCCCAATGGGAGCAGATATTGAGAGCTGTAACGGTTGTCATGAACAGTTAACAGTCCATGCTGACTCTCATGCTGCGACTGATTTCCAGCAATGTAAAAACTGCCATAACTCAGAACGCCCGTCTTTCTATGCAGGTATACCTGCAGATCTGAAATACCACGTTCACTCCTATCATGCATTTGGTTCTCATCGTAATGGTGAGGTTGTATTCCCTGGAGCGATAAACAATTGTGAAGCTTGCCATACTGCGTCTCAATTTAATCTGCCAACCAGGAAAATACGCGTCCATCACTGGCGAACAATACAGCAGGAGAAACTAAATACTTCAGCCCGGCTCTAGTGGCTTGTGGTGCCTGCCACCTTGAATCAGCGCTTGCTGACGCCGATCCTGAGACTGTCGCAGGTGACGCAATATTGAGCCATATGCTCAGTAACGGTGCGGTGTTTGGTGCTGACACAGCTGAAGAAGCGATGGGCTCTGAGCAATGCTCGACTTGTCACGCTATCGGCCAATCGCAGGGTGTCGATAAGGTTCACAAGGTATATGACTACCGTTGAAAACGTCATTGATCAAAAGTTATTGACGATTGAGGATGAAATAAGGAATTGTTATGAAAGCAATTATTCAGCGGTGGTTGGTGGTTTTACTTATCGGGTTTGGGGTTATTTTTACGGTAAATTCCGAAGACGTAGCCGAGGCCGAGGCCGAAGCTGAGCCTGAAACAGCGACGTTAACCAGAGAAGAAATAGAAACGATTCTGGATACGAAGTTTTCTGAAGGGAAATATTCGCGTCGTGGTCCGGATGGCTGTCTCCGATGCCATGATGATACGTCAGACAAACCTGCAACGGGTATTTTTGACAATATCCATGGTAAGTCTGCCAATATTCATGGACCAATGAGTGACAAACAGTGTGAGGCTTGCCACGGTCCGGCAAACAACCATGAACGTAACCCTCGCAAGGGGCAGATGCGTGAACCGATGATTACCTTTGGTCCTAGCTCACCTGTTCCGGTAGAGAAGCAGAACAGCGTATGTTTGTCTTGTCACCAGGATGCAGAGCGTTCTACGTGGCACAGCAGTGAGCATGCTTTTGAAGGTCTCTCCTGTTCAAGCTGTCATCAACTTCACCAAAAAGATGACCCTATGATGGTGGCCGAGCTGCAAGCCGATAAATGTACGGATTGCCACATCAAAGCGAAATCTGACATTCATAAACGCAGCAGCCATCCGGTACTTAACGGTGTGATGACCTGTTCGAACTGTCATAACCCGCACCAAACCGTAAACGAGTCGAGTCTCCATTGGTCTTCAATTAACGACACTTGTTTCGAGTGCCATGCGGAAAAACGCGGCCCGAATCTATGGGAACATGAGCCTGTAACGGAAGACTGTACAGCCTGTCACTCGCCTCACGGCTCGGTTAACAAAGCCATGCTTAACAAACGCTTACCAATGCTGTGCCAGGAGTGTCACCGTGTTCCTCATGCTAACATTGAAATCCCTGAAAACGATATGAAGGTTCGTGGTGGAAGTTGTATGAACTGCCACACTCAGATTCATGGTTCTAATCACCCACGTGGTCAGGCATTAAGATATTAAGGAGGGTAGCATGAAACTTTCAAAGATTAGCATTGCTATTTCCCTTGCTTTTTCACTAGCAGCTTACGCAGACGATTACTCACTGCAGAACGCCAAAGAGGCAAATACCAGTCGCTGGAATTGTACTGCCTGTAGTAGTGATGGTTCTTGGAGCAGTGAATTTGGCTTTGGTGTCGGTTTTCTCAACAACGACGATTCTACTCGCTTTTATAACTGGAACCCACCGGTTTATGACGCGAAAACAGAACACCTCAATGCTAGCCTGAGCGCGGATCTGGAACGTTACGAAGATGAAGGCTTTTACAATCGCATACTGGTGGAGGATCTCGGGTTACAACGATTCTTAGTTCAGTGGGAAGTAGGTCAATATGACGGTTTGCGTTTCCTCGGAAGTTACAGTGAAACCCCGTATTACTGGAACCGTTCATCATTGAGTGCCTATCACGGCAGCCGTAATACTTTAACCAGTGGTGATTTAGGTAAATATGACCATGAGGTGACGCGGGAGACCTTTAAATTAGAACTCAAGTACACCCCCCAAACGCCCTGGAAGCCATACGCGTCAATGAAACATGAACACAAAGAAGGCACTACTTCCCTCTACTCGACAACAATACCAGGCTATGGCAGCGGCCCCGGCTTTATCCCCAAAAACATTGACCACGAAACGCTGAATACCGAAGTAGGTCTGAGCTATATGGAAGATCTCTGGTTAGTAGACGTAGCCTATCGAGGTTCTTTCTTCCGCAATGATATGTCTGCACTGTACTACGGTGGGTACACCAATCCCTATGAGAATCAGATTTCTAACGAACCGGATAATGACTTCCATCAGCTTGCTGTGACAGGTAACTACCGCTGGGATCAGCATACCTTCAACGGACGAATTTTATGGTCACAAGCGGTTTCTGAAAGTGGCTTGCTGCCATACCCTTCTTCCCCGGCTAACTCTGACACGTTTCACGGAGAGACAAATACATGGCAAATTAGTGCTGACTACCATAATAAGATCTCGCGCAACACTTCACTGAAAGTCTCTGCCGACTACCTGGACAAAGACGACAAATCAGAAAGACATGACGTCGTCGGTGCGACCCGTGAGAGCTATGACCGCACCAAAACCAAATTAGAAGCGGCAGTGACGCATCGTGTCAACCGAGATATCAGAGTGAATGCTGGGTATGACTATACCCAAGACAAGCGGGATTATGCTGATCGCAAGCGTACCGATGAACATAACGTGTATGTAGGCACTCAGTATCGTCCAGATGCACCGTGGCAACTCGGTGGTAAGCTATCCTACACATCCCGAGACGGCTCCTCGTGGCAAAACTCGAGCAGCGACTCACCAAACTTACGACAGTTTTACCTAGCCGATAAAAACCGCTTTGAACTACGGGGAGATGGTAGTTACGACGTATCAGAAAGTGTTCAGGTCCTCGCAGAAGTTTGGTATGGCTATGATGATTATGCGAAACCAGACATCGGTCTCAGTGAAGGCGAAGACTACGGCTATGATGTTAGCGTCAACTTTAACCTAGCCGAAGGACTCAATGGTCACGTATTCCTTAATCAGCAAGTGATTCGATCAGAGCAGCTACAAGCGAATTTTGACGTAGTTGGATGGAATCGCTACAAAACGGAGCTTAAAGACGACATCACCACCGTTGGATTTGGAGTAAGCAAAGAAGGGCTTCTCGAGGATAAGTTAACTGTCTCCATCGACTACAGCTATAGTCAGGCTGACAGTAAATCGTCGACTACCTCTAGCGGTTATCAGTACCCGGACAATGAGTACAAGTCCTCACGTATTGAAGCTATTGCAGATTACGCCATCTCAGAAAACCAAAACGTTCAGCTCAACATTCGTTATGAAGATTACTCTGAAGATGATTACCTGTTCAACAACGAAGTGAGCAATATGGGTGATGTTCTGCAAGACTATAGTGGTGTTTACGGCGGCGTTTACTGGAAATTCCGTTTCTGACGCTGTGAGTCCACCAGTTAAAAGCTAAAAGCCTCAGATTGTCAGTCTGAGGCTTTTTTATTTTCGCTGTCTTGTCTCTCAACTAAGCTTGAAAGCTCAATGGAATTTCAGCTAACTGATCGCCTTGGTTAGCAGGGAATATTAGGTATTCACCGTGATATTTCACCATCGATTTATAATCCGTTACCTTGTGAACCATAAAACCAGCTTGCGCAGCTTTTTCAACAAACTCAGCATGGTTGCCACGAACAAACCAGCTCATTGGTTTGACAAGCAGCTCGCCATCAAAGCAGCTTTCACACTGGTCAGCACATAATGCCAGTGAATTCTGACCTTCAGTAAAAATTTGCACTTTACCGAAGCCCACCAGCGGCTCAGAGGTAGAGACTTCCCAATTAGCCTGCTCCATCACATCCAGAAAAGCCTCAACATCAGAGTCTTTAATCACTTTGACGTCTTCACCCTCAGGGAAGAACTGAGCGTAGAAACCAGAAATACGTTTAAATATAAACAACAGCCCAGCATCATTACCTTTTGAGCGCCCTGCTTTTTGCCAACGAGTCAGGTCATTGCTAACTGCTTTACCAAAGCTCTGAGATTTCAGAGCCTTAGTGACCCAACGTACCAGATAGTGGTTGTTCGCAACAGGGGCATTAGCCAACTTTCCAGAGCGGTGCTCTTGGTCTAAATCTGCCAGTGCAGAGTTAACCAGATTTTGAATTTCTTTGGTGTAGTCCGACATTACGCCTTTCTTCCTAAAGTCCAATAAAACAGTGCTGAAAGCACAGAACAAGCAAACATTACGATGACCATTGGCCATGCGACATCACCGGGTAAAGCGGCCACAAGAACACCAATCAGAGAACCGGTGCCAAATCTTAATGTGCCCGCCAAAGATGACGCCGTGCCTGCCATTGAAGGGTAACCACTCAAAAGTAGTGCCATCGAATTACTGCCAATGGTCGACAACGTACCAATAAAGAGCACTACAAAAGGTACCATACCCCATAAACCTGCGCCCATTAACCAACCAACCAGTAAGCCGATTCCCGCCAAAAGCTGAACAGACAAGCCAAAACGAAGCATGGCATGTGACCCAACCTTTTTAACCAAGCGGCCGTTGATGCTGGTCATGATAATCATCGCAACGATGTTCAATCCAAACAGGTAACCAAAGTAATCAGGTCGGACACCGTATATATCAATATATACAAATGAACCTGCGGTAAGGAAAGCGAACATCCCGGAAAACGAAAATGCACCGGATAGCATCAGACCTAACGCTTCTGAGCTGGAACATAAACGTGCGTAATTTTTAATTGTGGTACGGAAACGCAGTGGTTGACGATTTTCTGGTTTTAACGTTTCTGGAATTTTCCAGAAAACGAGCAAAATCACGACAATCGCAAATATAGCTAGCACCCAGAAAATCGAGCGCCATCCAAACCAAATCGCTAAATGACCACCAATCATTGGAGCAACTAAAGGTGCAATTGTGATTACCAGAGTCACAAACGACATAGTGCGGGCAAAATCTTCACGTTCAAACATGTCGCGAACGACAGCCTGGATAATTACCGCTGCCGCAGCACCGGCAAAACCTTGCGCAGTCCGGACATAAGTCAGCGCGTCAATACCATTTGTGGTTGCACTTACAACAGCTGCGACACCGAAGAAAAACACCCCAAGAATCAGTACAGGTCTGCGTCCAAAACTGTCAGAAAGCGGCCCGTGGAGCAACTGTCCGATAGCAAAGCCCGCTGTGTATGCTGTTAACGTAATCTGCACTGCTCCCGGAGATACACCAAGATCTTTCGCGATCGCAGGCATAGCCGGCAGGTACATATCAATAGCAAGCGGTGTTAGTGCACCAATCGCCCCAAGTACTATGAAAAGTAGGAAGGAGAGTTGGGATTGCGGCGCACTTTGAACTTTTTCGGTCATTCTTTTACCTTAAGTTGTAGGACTAGTGTGTTGTACTAACCCCAAACAGAATCAATTTCTTCTTGAGTCAAATAACGGTAATCGCCAGGTTCCAGAGCTTCATCGAGTTCGATAGCACCAATACGCTCACGGTGCAGATACTCGACCTTATTACCCAAAGCCGCAAACATACGTTTTACCTGGTGATACTTACCTTCAACGATGGTCAGCAACAGTTCATTTTCCGCTTCGTTAACTACTTCTAAATGCGCAGGCAATGTCGCTTCCTGCTCATTGCGAAGCATGATCCCTTGAGCCAGCTTTTCTGCGTAATCAGGCTGAATCGCATCTGCCAGCCAAACGCGGTAGGTTTTCTCGCATTTGTGCTTTGGAGAAGTAATGCGGTGAGACCACTTACCATCATCAGTAATTAACACTAAACCTGTAGTGTCCACGTCTAGTCGGCCAGCAAAGTGAAGGTTCTCGACTTTCGGCTCATCGAGCAGTACAAATGCGGTTTGATTGTAACTGTCTTCGTGCGAACAAACGAAATCAGCAGGCTTGAACAACATAATATAGCGAGGGCCCGGCGCACCAACGACACGGTCTTCCCACATAACTTCGGCACCTTCTAATACCTTGAATGCACCACTTTTTTGAATTTCACCATTTACTGTTACTTCGCCACTTTTGATGATCTTAGTTGCCTGCTTGCGAGTCGCACCCAGAGCATCACACAAATATTTATCTAAACGCATGAATACCTCATTGAATTATACCCAAGCAACCTCTCACTCTCGGCTTGAAAGACGAGTACACAACCTGAATCTTGCGCTTAAAGGTCACTTGGGTATAAAAGTCAGGTATTATAGCCTTCCTATCCGGAATAGTTGAGCAATTTCACATTTTTTCATGTATACACTTCGCCCCTACCAAGCAGACTCTGTTAAAGCAGTCATTCATTACTTTCGTAAACATTCGACTCCCGCAGTGATTGTGCTGCCAACTGGCGCGGGTAAAAGTCTGGTAATAGCAGAACTTGCCCGTCTGGCTAAGGGGCGAGTTCTAGTTATGGCTCACGTTAAAGAACTGGTGGAGCAAAACCACGCCAAGTACGAAGGTTACGATCTAAAAGGCTCCATTTTCTCAGCAGGTCTTGGGCGAAAAGAAACAGACCAACAAGTCGTGTTCGCCTCTGTTCAGTCAGTAGTCCGAAATTTGGATTCATTCAAAAACCAATTCTCCCTGCTGGTCATCGATGAGTGTCACCGCGTACCTGATGACAAAGACAGCAGCTACCAAAAAGTGATCACTCACCTCAGGGAGCTTAACCCAGGTATTAAAGTTCTTGGACTTACCGCTACTCCGTACCGATTAGGTATGGGCTGGATTTACCAGTACCACACTCGCGGACAGGTACGCACAGAAGAGTCTCGCTTTTTCCGCGACTGTATTTTCGAATTGCCAATTCGCTACTTACTCGATGAAAATTTTCTGACTCCAGCGCGCATGATGGATGCTCCCGTTTTGTCTTACGATTTTTCTCAACTTAAACCAGCTAATACGGGTCGTTATAAAGAAGCAGAAATGGACATGGTGATCGACAAGGCCAAGCGCGCCACGCCACAAATCGTCGAGCAGATTATCCAGCACGCTAGCGAACGTCACGGGGTGATGATTTTTGCGGCCACCGTTCGTCACGCTCAGGAGATCCACGGGCTCTTGCCTGAAGGCGAAACCGCTATAGTGATTGGCGATACTCCGACACCGGAACGGGATGCAATAATCCAGGCCTTTAAAAACCGTGAGATAAAATATCTGGTTAATGTATCGGTTCTGACCACCGGCTTTGATGCGCCGCACGTAGACCTGATTGCTATTTTAAGACCGACAGAATCGGTGAGCCTGTATCAGCAGATCGTTGGGCGCGGATTACGCTTGTCAGAAGGTAAAACTGAATGTCTAGTTCTCGATTACGCTGGGAACAGTTATGACTTGTACCAGCCTGAAGTCGGCGATCCTAAGCCAGATTCCACCAGCGAGATCATTACCATCCCCTGTCCTGCCTGCGGTTTCAATAACAACTTTTGGGGCAAATTAGACAGCAATGGCTTTTTGCTGGAACACTTTGGCCGCCGTTGCCAGGGTTACTTCGAAGACGAAGAAACCGGCGAGCGTGAACACTGCGGTTACAGGTTCAGAGCAAAATATTGCGGTGATTGCGGTGCCGATAACGACATAGCAGCGCGAATTTGCCACGAATGTGATGCGACATTAGTTGATCCTGACAAAAAACTGAAAGAAGCACTTAACCTGAAAGATGCGCTAATCTTCGAATGTACTGAAATGGATCTTTCGGTGTTTAAAAGTAACGATGGAAAATCTCAGCTCAAGGTCTCCTACTCCGGTGAGCCGTACCAGGGTGAAGGCCATGCTTTGGTTCATGAGTTTTGGTCGCTCAACACCAAAAAGCAAAAGCAGAACTTCAGAGATCAGTTTGTCCGCCCTCACCTCGCAGATAAACATCGTCCGTTTGAAGAGGCATCACCGACTCGCGTTGTCGCCAATCAACACCGCTTTCGTTTGCCACAATTCGTGATTGCCAGAAAGTCAGGACGCTTTTGGAAGTTACGAGATAAAATATTTGATGATGAGCTGAAATAACCGATTCACTTTCTGTTCATCTCTCGCTGACTACAGTGTGTAGAGACGTTTTTGTTCAGCAAAGGTTTTGTTATGAGTAAACCAACCCGCTCTCAGCATCTTACATTGCTCTTCGGCCTGATTCCTATGCTGGCTTCAGCACCAATATTCGCGCAGCAGCTTGATATGGTCGCGTCACAAGACGGCCATGCCATGGTGCAAGATGTCGTCAAACCCGGAACTCAGATAGAGTTTGGTGAAGATCAGGATAAGGTGTACCGCGCAGTCCAAAATGGCCACATCCGACCGTTTTCAGATCTCTATGCCACTGTCGAGAAAGACCTGTATGGGCGTATTATTAAAGTGGAGCTGGAAGAAGATGACAATGAATGGATTTATGAACTCAAAATCCTGTTCGACAACAGCGTACTTAAAGTTGAATACGATGCTGCGACCTTAGAAATGCTCGAGGTCAGAGGTCGTAACTTCAATAAAGCACTAAAGACACAACAATAAGAACACTACCATGAAAATACTTGTAGTCGAAGACGATCCTCGTATCGGTGAGCAAATTATTGAGACCCTGGAAAGTACGGGCTGGGTACCCGAACTCTCTCAAGACGGGGTTGACGCCCTCTATCGAGCAAAATCAGAAGAATGGGATGTCATTGTTCTCGATCTCGGCTTACCTAAACTCGATGGCTTAGCCGTGCTGCAAGGCATTCGGGACGAAAACATTAATACGCCAGTCGTTATTCTCAGTGCACGTGACACGTTAACGGAAAGAGTTGAAGGACTGAATGCCGGGGCTGATGATTACCTGACCAAACCGTTCGAGATGGTTGAGTTAATTGCTCGTATCCGAGCCCAACTAAGACGAGCATCTGGTAACGCTGCCCCTGTCATGCAAATCGGTGACTTAAGTCTGGACACCCGCACGTCTAAAGTGATGTGGAAAGGTAAACCGGTAAATTTGACTGCGCTGGAATACAAAGTGGTCGCCTACTTTATGCATAATCCCGAGAAAGTCATTTCCAGGACGGAGCTCGTCGAACATATTTACAAACAGGATTTCGACCGGGATTCCAACACGATCGAGGTTTTTATAGGCCGAATCCGTAAAAAAATAGCACCTAAAATCATCAAAACCGTTAGGGGCTTGGGGTATCAGTTAAATGCAGACTAGAGATCGGCTGCCTCTGTATACATTAAAACGGCTTAGTATCAAAAGCCGGCTAGTGTTAGCAGCTGTCGTCTGGCTTTCGGCGATGATTCTTGCCGCAGGCGTCATTATTCCTACTCAGGTCTATCACTACATGGTGGACGATTCTCGCGAGCAGTTGAGTGTCTTCATGGACGAAATCGCCGCTCAATTAGAAGTCGATCACCGTGGTGGGCATTTGGCTCTAGCAGCGCCGCTCTCTGACCCGAGATTCAGACAACCGTACAGCGGGCTATACTGGAGCGCCTCAACCAAAACCAGCCTAGTGCGTTCACGTTCATTATGGGACCAAAAAATTGAATATAAAGCGCACGATAAAGGTGCTTATGGTGCGAGAAACGAAAAGTTGGTCACTCTCGAAAAGGTTCTCTATCTGCCAGACTATGACGGGCCGATTCATGTTGTTGTCGGTATTGATGAAGGCCCGATTAAAAGCACCCTTCAAACCTTAATCGGGCAATTGTGGTTAATCTTAGGTTTGCTGTTTGCAGGCGTACTCACGGTTATTCTGCTGCAAATTGCCTGGTCTTTAAGCCCCTTAACGAAACTGCAGAAAGAGCTCGCTGAGCTTAAATCAGGAAACAAAAAGAGTTTAGAAGAGACTTACCCCAAAGAAATTTCACCTTTAATTGCCGATCTGAATGCGTTGTTGTTCCACTACCAGGAGCTTTTGGAAAGAGCACGCAATCATGCCGGGAATTTATCACACGCATTAAAGACGCCGCTATCCGTCCTCAAAAATGAAGTGCGAACACTAGAGCCGAAAACTCAATCTCGGTTAGAAGAGCCACTTAAGCAAATTCAGGAGCACATAGATTATCATCTGGGCCGGGCTCGAATGGCAGGCTCGATGAACATTCTTTCTGTTAAAGCCAATCCTGCGGAACGAGTTGATGCCATATCGATGGCATTTGATAAGGTTTATGCCCACCGCGATATAACACTAGTTAACGAGCTCGACTCCGAACTAAACGTTGCCGTCGAGAAAACCGATCTCGACGAGATGGTAGGTAACCTGCTTGAGAATGGTTACAAGTGGGCGAAACACATGATTCGCGTCCATTCCGTACAAGACAAAGATAACGTCCAAATCATTATTGAAGACGATGGTCCGGGTATTCCTAAAGAACAGCTAGCTAAGGTTACGCAACGAGGATTCAGGCTGGATGAAGCAACTCCGGGATCGGGGCTGGGTTTAAACATTGTCTGTGAAATGGCACACAGCTACCGTGGCCAGCTAACACTGGATAAGAGCAATATGGGCGGCTTAAAAGCAACGCTGGCATTACAGATAAGTCGTACTTAACCCCTTTCAGCTCATGTCTTCGTAATCTCTCCATTAATATAGAAAGCGGTGAAAATAGGGGTAAAAAGAACATTTATTGTCCTAAACAAGTAAAACGAGCAACTTAGACAACATTTATTAGGGTGTTTTTGCTGATTTAGGTACGATTTGGGTTGCTGAATTCTGGGCGGAATGATAGTATCCGCGCTCGCTTGAACAGTTCCTGTTTCAAGCCTTACCACGGACAACAAGGTCGCATTGTTGACTGTGAAAATTTTATTTTACTAATTTGAGAGTAAATACTATGAAATTCGAAGCAGTAGTACGTACTGAACTAGGTAAAGGTGCGAGCCGCCGCCTACGTCACGCTGGCAAATTCCCTGCAGTTGTATACGGCGGTGAAGAAGCAGCAGTAGCTATCGTTCTTAACCACGACGACGTCATCAACCAAATGGACAAGCCTGAGTTCTACGAAGGTCTAGTTCTAGTAATCGATGGCAAAGAAGTTAAAGTTAAGCCACAAGACGTTCAACGTCACGCGTTCAAGCCAAAAGTTGAACACATGGACTTCATCCGTATCTAATTCCCTACCAAGGAATTACTCGGATTAAATCCAAACCTTTTGCATAACAGATAATCGGACTTACCAACCGAGACATCTAAAAAATTTCAAAACCCCGGAGACTTACCACCTCCGGGGTTTTACTATTTAAGCCAAGTCAAAAAACTCACTTCTTACTCTCCGCTCCCCGAAGATAGTTACTCATACTGTTGTTTGAACAGAAATATACGCTTTCTTTCTTAAATACCCTATTCAGAAAATGGCCGCCAAACACAAAAATCAGAAATTCTCTATCTCTTAACTGAGAAACTATTGAGATAAAAAATAAACCCTTTCAAGAGCGATCAAGATCTCATTTGTATGTACGCTAATTCATACAAATAGCGTGCATTCAACTATCCTCTTCACAAAATTACGTTAAAGAAAACGTCGAATATTAACTGAAAACCGATTCTGTTTATTTATCGACGGAGTTTAAAAGGTTATGAACTCGCTTATTTGATACAAGTATAAATAAGACACAGATCACTAAAATATCAAATTTAATCAGTATATTGCACGCCGTAATAATAACAAAATCACGAAAAAGGATCCCCCTATGAAATTCTCCAAATCGCTCTTGGTACTTTCGGTTGGTATTGCTCTTGCTGGATGTGACTCAGACACTGATACCATTGCTATCAGCTGTGAAGCAGCAGATTCATGTACAAAATTCACCATTCTTCACACTAACGATAACCACGGCCGTTTCTGGGAAAACGACAGTGGCGAGTATGGTATGGCTGCACGTCAAACGTTAATCCAGTCTCTTCGTGCAGACGTGACAGCAAATGGTGGTGAATCTATTCTCCTTTCCGGTGGTGATATCAACACAGGTGTGCCTGAGTCAGACATGCAAGATGCTGAACCGGATTTCATGGGGATGAATCTGCTGGGTTACGACGCGATGGCCGTCGGTAACCACGAGTTTGACAACCCTCTCGATGTCCTCAACAAGCAAATTGCATGGGCAGACTTCCCTATGCTGGCGGCCAATATCTATAAGAGAGATTCTGAAGGCAACGTGACCGACGAACGTTATTTCGCTCCTTATAAAGTTTTTACTCTTAATGGCCTTAAGATCGCGGTAATTGGATTGACAACGGAAGCGACCGCCAAACTGGTAAACCCAGACAACGTTGCGGATATCTACTTCGAAGCTCCTCAAGTAGAGATTCAAAAAGTCTTAAAAGAAATTGAAGAGAACGAAAGCGTCGACCTGGTTTTCGCAACCACACATATGGGTCACTACCAAAATGGTAATTACGGCAGTGAAGCACCTGGTGACGTAATGCTGGCTCGTTCACTTGAAGAAGGACAGCTGAATGCCATCATTGGTGGCCACTCACAAAACCCTGTATGTATGGAGCCTGGCACAAACGACTATGCGGACTTCACCCCAGGTGATGACTGTACGCCAGATCAGCAAAACGGTACTTACATTATGCAGGCGCACGAGTGGGGTAAATATGTTGGCCGTGCAGACTTCGAGTACTACGACGGTAAGCTACACCTGGCAAACTACGCACTAATACCAGTCAACCTACTCGATGAGAACGACGAGTTTATCGGCGGGTACATTGAACCTGATGCGGAGGTGAAACAAACCCTTCAGGTTTACCAGGATCAAGGTCAGGAACTGTTAGGGGAAGTGATCTCCAATACAGACGGTAAGCTAGAAGGCGACCGTGCCATTGTTCGTTCAGAGCAAACTAACCTGGGTCACCTGCTTGGTGAAGCTTACCGTACTTACGAATTAGTAAATGCTGATTTTGGTGTAATGAACTCTGGTGGCGTGCGTGATTCCATTCCAGCAGGTGACATTGCCTACCGAGACGTACTAACAGTACAACCTTTCGGTAACTTCGTCACTAAAGCGACCATGACAGGTCAGGAAGTTGAAGACTATCTGGACGTAGTAGCAACGAAATCTGCCGGCTCTGGTGCTTACGCTCAGTTAGACAACATTACGCTGGACGTTGACTGTGATGCTGGCTCGGTAACAATCACTGATATTAACAATAAGGGATTTGAACTAGACGCCGAATACACGTTTTCTGTAATCAGCTTCAGCGCCGCAGGCGGTGATGATTACCCTGTAATCGACGTTGAATCGACTCAGCTGACAGACGCTTACGTTCTTCGCGAATTCTTCGTCAAAAACCCTCAGATTTCAGCTGCGGACTACGAAAAGAACTTAGGCAACATTCAGTACTTCAGCAATGGTCAGTCGGTAACAGGCTGCCCGGCGACAGGTGATTAACAATGTAATCTCTTCATGAAGAGGTTGCTCTCAGACACGAACCAAAATTTCTGACGAATATGACCGGGGTCTTTAAGGCTCCGGTTTTTTATTTCTCTTAAATCTCTGAAAATATTCCACCTTCACAAATTGTTCAAAAATTGTTCATTTATGTTGTTGACGCCCCCATATCGGGCTTCTATGTTTGATAAGGTCTTTCTTATATACAGACTCGTTAATTAACTTTCCGCACAACTTTGGACGTTATTGAGAGCAACTGTAAGAAAGACGTAAATGGCGTTATAACTTCTGCTCTCAAACGACTTGTCTTTTAGACTCCAAACTAAGGTGATTCGCCTCAATGCGACACCAATGAGCAGTGTTCCGGACGCCAATATGTGTCAAATGCTGCCATCGAGTTCTGGAGGTGAAAAATGAAACGAGCCAGCAAGAGCTACAGACTTGAAATTATCAAAGAAGTGGTCGTACGCAGAGAGCGAGAAGCATGTACTGATCCTATGGCGAAGTATATCCACCGACTTATGGATGAACGCCCGACAAGCAAGTTAGATGTTGAACTGAACCACCGATTTGCAGGAAGTCACTTCGACGAACAAGCAGGAGGCTGGATTAGCGATACTTGGTCAATGAAATAACGCCATTTAGGATAATAGCTAGAAGCTTCCCGGCTCACAGCTTCTTGGTTCACAAAGAAACCACGAGCCGGGAATAAATCTCATTAGAACAGATCTTGCTGTGGGGAGATAGCTTCTTTTGGCTGCTCAGCCCTCCCCTTACTTGCTGACATTTTTCTTCTGTAACGCTGACGGCATAACTTAATCACGTAGAGCTGCTGAGCAGGTGTGTATTTCTGCCAGTTAAACCGCTCTTCTCTTTTGCGCATACATCCTTTGCAATACCCTTTCTCGTCGGCACTACAAATGCCAACACAAGGACTGGGGACAGTAAAAAACTCCAATTGCTCCATGCTAAAACCGTTCTTTTATTCTCGTAACTTACTCCAACCGTAGATCGGTGCTAATCAGTAACATGTACTGCAATGAGCTGCGTTATATCAAACTATTACCGTATACTGACAAAAACAGTGTTTTATTACGTATACTTATCCTCGTTTTGTATAACGGAGTCTATTAAATGAAGCTTAGTCTAAAAACGTTAGTTGCTGCAATTTCCCTACCTGTTCTAATGACGGCATGTACAAGCAACGGTGACAATGTGAAAGAAATAACGGCTCAAGACTTACAGCACCATAATTGGGAGCTGGTTCAGATTGATGGTAACAAGATCGAACTTACCGAACGCCAAAAAGCACCCCGCCTGGAAATTGGTGAAAATCTGACCGCTAACGGCAATGCTGGCTGTAACAATTTCTTTGGTCAGGCTGAGCTGAAAAATAACCAACTACGCATCGATAAAATGGGCATGACCATGAAAATGTGTATTGGTGACATCATGAATATCGAGAAAGCAATGTCTACAACGCTATCTGACTGGAGTGATATTACACTGACTAAAGATGGCTTAGTTCTTAAAAATTCAGAGCATGAGTTAACATTTACTCTTCGTGATTGGGTTAATTAACCAATTGATATACTGATTAACCTCAAGATGATCGGTTCAGCGAGAATGACTTGGGTATATTATTAAAAAGCAGCCAAACGGCTGCTTTTTTATTTCTAAACCATTTTTTGTTTTTAAATCAAATGCCCTACTTTACGAATGAGCACCGCCAAATTGTCGGCTTCAAGCTTCTTCATCACATTAGAGCGATGCACTTCGATGGTTCTTAATGAGACGCATAACTCATCTGCCATTTGCTGATTCTTTTTACCTTGAACAATTAAATCCAGCACTTCTCTTTCCCGTTGAGTTAACGACTCGATCGCTTTAGATTCTGCAAATCCCTTTGCGCTAGATTCAGAAGCCTGCATGGCTTTATCAATAGCAGTCACCAGACTATCTCCATCAACCGGTTTTTGAAAAAAATCAATGGCACCACTTTTTAACGCTTCTACCGCCATAGGTATATCGCCATGGCCTGTTAAGTAGATGATGCTTAACGCGCTGTTCTGATTGCTGAGTATTTTCTGAATATCTTGGCCTCTGAGACCCGGCATTCGACTATCCAGTAACACACAACCTATCTGATCGGTGTCAATCGCATCAAGAAACCCTTGCCCCAGATTAAATGTTTCTACTCGATAGCCATAGCTCTCAAGCATAAACGCCATAGATTCCAGCACCGATTCTTCATCATCAACAATATAAAGTGGGTATTGATCACGACGCATCGTTTTCCTCCAGGTAAGGTAATTGAATGGAAACCTGACAGCCTGTCGGTTCAACATGTAAGAATCGTATCGTGCCGGAATGCGCTTCAATGATATCCCGGCAGATAGCAAGCCCGAGCCCGAGCCCTTCAGCCTTAGTCGTATAAAAAACCTGTTCCAGAGGGATTTTGCTTTCATCAAAGCCGATACCATTATCAATAACATCAATCGAAAGCTGATCGTCACCAAAAACAATGTCGATAGTGACTAATAACGGAAAAGACGGATTGTCATGACTCTGGCATGCATCTTTGGCATTAGTTAATAAATTGAGCATCACTTGAAGGAAGCCTGTAGGGTCAACGTAAACCAAGCGCTCAACTCCGGTGAAAGCTACTTGCAGACGAACGCCTTTACGTTCAAACTCATATTCCACCAGCTTTATTGACTCTGAAATCAAGCCACGCAAATCAACCCAACGTTTCTCAACCGGTTTTTTCTTAATTAAAGCACGCAGCCTTTGGATAATGTCACTGGCAACCCCGACCTGTTGTTGAATTCTGTTCAGCACCGGTTCAAGTTCTTCTGGTGTAACACCCTGCTCTAATCGGTTTTTCGCGCCTTGACTGTAATTCTTTATTGCAGCTAGGGGCTGGTTGATCTCGTGCGCGAGGCTACTGCCTAATTCACCGACAATCGTCACACGCTGAGCATATTCCAACAAACTGCTCTTTGTTCTCAGGTCGTTTAATGTTGATGACAATTTCCTTTGGTTGTGCTTGAAGCGCCACGCCAAAGAGATGTGATATAGGGTCAGAACTAAAAAGGATAGCAGTATCACGATGACGACTGAGCGATGTTTCACCAGCCAACCCGTCGCACTCTCAGAAAAGTCTTTCTGCAGCGGGTGTAGATCGAGATGTTTGTATACATTATCAACATCCACACTCGGTACCGCCAGCATCCAGCCTTTATTATTTGCAGCCGAGGCCGCAGGGTGGTCACTCGGCATTGCAAACAGTGTTTGGGCAACGTACTGCCCTACTTCAATTGGCGTTCGCTCTGTCATTGCGAGCGTCCAGTTAGGATAGAGAGGAGTACTCACTGCGCAGATCGAATTGGCTGGCCGCTGTTCATTCAGGACGCGCACGTCTTTTAAATTAACTCGCCCCTCTGCCACTAAACTCTCTAAAGTACAAGCTGGCACAATCGCAACATCACGATCATGATTTATTACATCCAAGATAATTTGATCGGTTGGCGGGCCGGTAAACTCAATGTTCTTAAAGAAAGACGAACTGAAAAAACCTAACTTATCCACTTCATATCTCAATGCCAGAAAACCACCGAAGGCTTTTTCTGACACTGCACCTATTCTCGCTTCGTCAACCTGCGAAAGCTTCTTATATTTCGAGTCTTCTCTGACTATCACCACAGAAGCTATAGACTTATTCGGGATATCGCTATAAGCCGTTTTTTGTGTTGCAAGCCAGCTAATAGGAAACTCACGGGCTAGCTTCGTCGCCTGCCCCGGACTCGTCAGAATGAAGTCTAACTGATTGTTAAGAAACGCCGTTTCCAACTGGTCGAAGTCATAAGTGTGAAGCTGAAATTTATATTCTGAACTCTCGGAACTCAGCCAGTCCACAGTTGGTTCCCAAGCTTGTCTAGCGTGATCATGCCCTCGTAATGCCAACACTCCGACATCAAAGGTTTCTCTTTGTTTTTGTTGCGCATATACCGTCGCGCAGAACATTAAGCCTAGAAGAAGAATTATTAACCGTCTTAATGTTTGAGAATAGTTATCAATCACTTATCAATCGTTTTCCTAAAAAATCACGTGCATATTTTATCACTTTAAACCTTGCTAACTTTGTTGTTTTAGATCAATCACACACCATTATTGTGGAAAACCACAATAGAGTCAGAGTTCTAATTTCCACAAAATCCATACCTATTAAGAGGTAATCGCTAAATCCGCACAGAGCAACAAAAAATGAATAAAAAAATGCTCATGTACCTCACACCAAATTCAATTCGTTTGATTCAAGAGTCAGGCGATAAATTTTCTAAACATTATGGAAGCAATCTAATGAAAAAATCGACTATCGCACTAGGTGTATTGGCAGCGGCTGTAGCTATTGGTTACCCAACGTACAAGTCAATGTTTGCAGCTCAAGCAGTATCGGTAGATACCTCTGAGCAAATCAGCAAATTTGGTCAGTATGCACATGCTGAACACTTCATTTCTGCTGAGCAGCTAAAACAAATGATGAACAGCGATAAAGACGTTGTCGTTATCGGTGCGCTTAACCCTCTAAAGCCTGACAGCCCTATCTCTGGCTCTTTCACTATGTGGCGTAACGACTACTCAGCGAAAAGTGGCGAGTACGAATTCGGTGGTATGCGTAACACAACTGAAGAGATGGAAGAGATCCTTAGCAACTACGGTGCTACTGCTGACTCTACTATCGTAGTTTACGCGGCAAACTCTCACCACGATGCTGCACGTCTGTACTGGCAAATCAAAAACCTTGGTCACCAGGATGTTCGTTACCTAGATGGTGGTCTGAACGCATGGATTGGTGCAGGTTACGAAACGGGTAAAGCTAACGTACAAGTTGCTCGCTCTGATTACAAAGCACCAAACGCGGCTCAGGAAGCAAGCACTCTTGCAACCTTGGATATGGTAATTGCAGCTCAAAACAGTGACGACTGGGTAATCATCGATACTCGTGGTACTGACGAGTTTGATGGCAGCGCAACTAAGAAAGGAGCATTCGGCCCTGGCTCTATCCCGGGCAGTGTTCACATCAACTGGACTCAATCTGTAAACGCTGACACAACGCTTAAGTCTTCTGAAGAACTAAAAGCACTTTACGGTGACGTGATCAAAGGCAAGAAAGTTATCGCTTTCTGTCAGTCTGGTGTTCGTTCTGCGCACACAACAATGGTACTAACTGAAGCGCTGGGTGCGGAAGAGGTATACAACTACGACGGTTCTTGGATCGAGTACAGCCACGCGCACTACGAAGCAAAGCAGCCTGAAGTAAAAGTTATCAACGGCAAAAGCTAATTCGGTCACTTAAAGTAAGCAAAAACTATGAGCAATGTAATTTTTAGTCAAAAGCTGTACGAAACAGCTCAGATCATCGTTGATGGCTGTATGGGTGATGCCGATCCTGCTTGTCAAACTGCCTGCCCAATGCATACGGACGTTAAACAATACGTTCGTATGGCGGGTGAAGGTGACTTTCAGGGCGCACTGGACTTAATCCGTAGCAAGCTATTCCTGCCTCAAACGCTGGGTCGCATCTGTGCGCACCCTTGTGAGGCTTCTTGTCGCCGTAACACGGAATTTGGTCAGCCAATCAGTGTTGCTGGCATAAAACGATTTGTGGCAGAAAAGCTGGACAACCAGGAGCAATGGGATCTTAATATCGCCGCTCTTACCAACAAGCATATTGCAATTGTTGGTGCCGGTCCTGCGGGGGCTCAGGCGGCTATTGAACTGCGTCGCCAGGGCCACGAAGTCACAATTTACGAAAAGCTGGATGTTTATGGCGGTATGATGCGTGTAGGTATTCCTGAATACCGACTACCTCGTGACGTTATCGACTTCGAGTACAGCTACTTAAACCTGCTGGGTATCAACACTCAGTTCGGTATCGAAATCGGTAAAGACATCACTTTCGAACAACTACGCGCGGATCATGACGCAGTCATTCTGGCTCATGGTGCACACGTAGGTTCAATCATCCCTCTTCCGGGTCACGACAACGACGGTGTATTCTCGGCAGTAGAGTACCTGAAAGAGATCTCAGAAACTCGCCAGTTCCCTCGCGCAGGTAAACGCGTGATGGTCATTGGTGGTGGTGACGTTGCAATGGACTGCGCGCGCTCTTCCTGGCGTATCGGTGCAAACGAAGTATACCAATGTTCTCTAGAGAGTATGGACAATCTTCCTGCAAGCCAAATTGAAATTGATGAGTCGCTGGAAGAAGGCGTGGCATTCAATGCTGGCTGGGGTCCTGTCGCTATCGAACACGAAAACGGCAAAGTCACTGGTATCACAATCAAAAAAGTACTTTCTATCCTGGATGAACAAGGCAACTTCGCCCCTCAATACAGCGATGAAAGCAAAACTATCGCGGTAGACACCGTAATATTTGCAACAGGTCAGGTTGTTGCTGACATCACAGACGGCGCACTAGAGCAAACTCGCGGCGGCCGTTACGTTGTCGATAAGCAGACCCTCGCTACCAGCCTTGAAGATGTATTCGTTGCAGGCGATGCGTGTGGCGGTAACATCGTTATCGAAGCGATGGCACTCGGCCGCAAGGCAGCAATGAGTGTTGAACGTTTCTTTGCGAAACAACCTCTTACTGAAGGTCGTGACTTTACTCAAGAGTACGCTTACGAATCTCGTCTAGACGTACCACTGCCAAAAGGTACGGTTGATCTGCCTCGCCTGCACGGTGAGTTACGTGATGCAGACGAACGTAAACAAGACTTTGCTCAGGTTGACTTGGGCTTCACAGAAGAACAAATCAAACAAGAAGCATCCCGCTGTCTGCAATGTAGCTGTAAGCTATGTATGAGCGAGTGCATCATGATGAACGACTTCAGTGACTGTCCTAAGACCATGTTCACTGATTTCATCAACAATGAGTCGATGGATCCGCTACTGGCATACTCATGTAACGCATGTGACCAGTGTACCCTCGTGTGTCCGAAAGATTTCCCTATGAAAGAGATCTTCCTTGGTGCCCGTGCTGACTTTGTTAAAGCGAATAATGGTCAATCCCCTATTGCCGGACACAAAGCTATCAACATGCACCAGAAGCTGGGCTTCTCAAAAATCTTTACTATGGCGAAAAGAGCGGTATCTGCAAAATGAGTAATAAAGTATTTATGCCAGGATGCAGCTTGCCATCCTATTCACCAGAAGGCGTCGCAGCAATCGCGAGTTACTTGAAAAAAGTATACCCAGAGATGGGCGCTGTACAAAAATGCTGTGGTAAACCAACTGCAGCAATCGGTCAAACAGACAAGTTCAAAGAGCGTTACGGTCAGCTTCAGGACGATTTTGATAAGCTCGAAGCACAAGAAGTTATCGTGGCATGTCAAAGCTGTTTCGGCATGATCAAAAAAGCGGGCGCTGCGCAAAAGCCAGTATCACTTTGGAAGCTACTGCCAGAAATCGGTTTGCCTGAAGAGATCCGTGGTAAAGCGAAAGACAGTGATGTGGTATTTACCATTCACGACTCTTGCTCTACTCGTTACGAGCGCGAACTTCAGGATGGTATCCGCTGGATTCTAAACGAACTAGGCTACAAAACGTCTGAGCCTGAACACACTCGTGAAAATACACGCTGCTGTGGTTTTGGCGGCATGGTTGTGCCAGCTAACCCAGATGTAGCGACTCGTGTTATCAAGCGTCGTGTTGAAGAGTTCAAGACTGACCACGTAGTGGTGTATTGCTCTGCATGTCGTGCATCAATGATGGGTGTAGACACAAAAGCGTGGCACATCCTGGACCTGATGTTTGGTCCTGTCGTGATGAATGGCGATGAGCCACCAGTAAACGTACTTGCTAGCCCGGTTAAATCTTGGTTTAACCGCTACAAGTCGAAGTCTGGCCTGATCAAGTGTATGTCTGTTTAACTATTTTGAAGTGAAGATTAATTCATGAAATTCGTAAAAATCGCTCTAATCGTTGCGGTAGTTGCTCTTGTACTATTCGTTGCGAAACAAACTGGCATCCTTGAGATCATCACTGATATCAAGAGCCTACAAGAATGGATCGCAAGCTTTGGTGTTTGGGGTTACGCGGTATTCGTTGCTGCATTCGTGTTTGCTTGTGTATTCCTGCTACCGGGAAGCGCATTCACTATCGTAGCTGGTATTGTTTTTGGTCCGGTTAAAGGTGCTATTTTAGCCCTATTCTCTGCAACACTGGGCGCGGTTGCGGCATTTATCGTAGCTCGTTTCCTACTACGTAACACCATCATGAAGAAGTTTGGCGACAACCCAATCTTCAAGAAAATTGATGATGGCGTAGCGCAGAACGGCACAAGCTTCCTTATCCTGACTCGCCTAGTTCCTGTATTCCCATTCAGTCTGCAGAACTACGCTTACGGTCTGACTAGCTTAAACCTAGGTACTTACGCATTGGTTTCTCTACTGACAATGGCACCAGGTGCATTCATCTTCGCTTACATGGCAGGTGACATTGCAACTAACGGTGTATCACCAATGTTGTTAGTTAAGTTCGCGGTTGCTGGCCTTATCCTATTTGGCATGTCACTTATTCCTAAGTACATCGCTAAGAAAAAAGGCATCAACATGGAAGAATTAGCGAAGTAGTCCGGTCTATCCAGAAACTCACAATCAGAGTGCAACTCAGTATGGGTTGCACTCTTTGTTTCAAGATGCTGACAGAACACCGCTTTGATTCATAATTAGCATTCATATTGATATTAATGGAAGATAGCTTACTATCCATGTAAGAGGTTGATTTTCTCAATCTTATTGCCCATCAGTAAGTAAATAAACATAGCGCGGATAAACTATGAAAAAGCTACTTAGCACCATCGGCCTTTTAGCCACCACTTTCACGACCCATGCTTTGGCTCAAGACTGGAAAGCGATCGAACAACAAGCGGACGGAGAAACCGTCTACTTTCATGCCTGGGGCGGCAGCCAAGAGATCAACCGCTACATTCAGTGGGCAGGTAAAGAGCTAAAATCACGCTACAACGTGACACTTAACCACGTAAAAGTCACCGATATTTCTGAAACCACGACTCGTTTAATCGCCGAAAAAGCAGCGGGAAAAAACAGTGGCGGCAGTGTTGATATGGTTTGGATCAACGGCGAAAATTTCAAATCAATGAAAGACAATAAACTTCTCTTCGGTCCATTCGTAGACAAGTTACCAAGCTGGCAATACGTCGACAAAACATTGCCAGTGAATGTAGATTTCTCCGAACCGACTGAAGGGCTAGAAGCGCCTTGGGGTGTTGGACAATTGGTGTTCATTCATGATGCAGAGGAGCTCAACAACCCTCCTCACTCGTTTGTAGAAATGCTAAGCTATGCAAAAGCGTTTCCTAATCGCCTGTCTTACCCTCGACCACCAGAGTTCCACGGAACAAGCTTCATCAAAGCACTATTGATTGAGCTAACCAATAATGATCCTGCGCTGCAAAAGGCAGTAACACCAGAATCGTTTGAACGCGTTACACAGCCGCTGTGGAAATATTTAGATGAATTTCATCGTGTTGCCTGGCGTGGTGGTAAACAGTTCCCTGCTGGTACGGCAGAAACCATCCAGTTGCTGGATGACGGCCAGATTGACTTAGCCATCACGTTCAACCCGAATGCGGTTTTCTCTGCTCAATCTAGTGGCAACCTGACTGAAACCACTAAAGCGTATGCGATGGACGCAGGTGCATTGTCAAATATTCACTTTTTGGCCATTCCGTGGAACGCAAATGCCAGTGCGGGTGCGCAAGTTGCTATAAACTTCTTACTGAGCCCAGAAGCACAATCACGCAAAGGCGACATTAACGTCTGGGGTGATCCTTCTGTTCTGAGTAGCCAGTACCTCACCGGTTCGGCTAAGAACACTCAACACTTTAAGTCTATCGACGAGCCACACCCAAGCTGGCAAGCCGCATTAGAAAAAGAGTGGTTAAAACGTTACGGGAATTAGTACGAGCCCATGTTAAGAGCGCTCTATTTAGTTATTATCGCAGTTTGTATATTACCTACCGTCCCAGGGTTACTTGGGGTGGTAGTTTCTGCGCTCGGTTATGTACCTCCGATCGGTCTGACCCAGTTCTCGTTAAACGGCTTTTATGCTGTATTTGACTGGGAAGGGGTTTGGACCTCCATCAGCTTGACCTTCTATTCTGCTATTGTGAGCAGCTATTTAGCTTGCCTACTCACTTTTGCCATTCTGCAATCTGCTTGGGGAACTAAGTTCTGGCGTAAGATAGAAATCTGCCTTTCCCCCCTTCTTGCGATGCCACACGTTGCGTTTGCTATCGGCTTTGCCTTTTTGTTCGCGCCAACTGGCATGGGAGTTCGTATTGCCAGCGAACTATTTGGCTACGATCCAAACGCACAGACAGTGAATGATCTAGCGCTGCTGATTAAAGATCCCCATGCGCTTGGCTTAATCATCATGCTGGCGATAAAGGAAACCCCTTTCCTGCTGCTGATGAGCATTCCTGTTTTGCAACAGCTAAACGTGGATAAGATTGAAAAAGTCAGTCACTCAATGGGTTACAGCTCTACGCAAACCTGGTTGAAATGTATATTTCCGCAATGGTTGTCGAAGCTGCGTTTCCCTATGTTGGCTGTTATGGCTTACAGCCTATCCGTCGTTGATGTCGCACTGATCATCGGCCCTACCAACCCACCGACTTTTGCCGTATTAGTGTGGCAATGGTTTAATGACCCTGACTTGTCTTTACTGCCAAGAGCGGCGTCCGGTGCAGTTATTCTCTTTGCGATAGCATCACTGTTGATAGGCTTTGCACGCTTTGTTGAGTGGGCCGTAACTAAAGGCGTTAAGCGCTGGCAATACTCTGGACGCAGCGGGATTCCCCTACCGGGAAAAACGCTATTCTCGCTTATCACTTTGCTTGCTTTTATCATGGTGCCTTTGATGGTGTTGTGGAGTTTTGCTCAGCGCTGGCGCTTCCCTGACCTCTTGCCTAGCCGTTATAGCCTGCGCTTTTGGGAATACGAATGGAGCAGTATTTTAGGCACAGTAGAACAAAGCATGACTATCGCAGTGATAAGTGCCAGCATCGCATTGATTTTGGCTTTGATTGCGCACGAGTATCGCCTGCGCCATCGCTGGCAGGTACCGGGCTATATCATTGCCGTGCCTATGCTTATCCCACAGTTATCCGTACTGTTTGGTATGCAGGTAGCAACCTTATACTTTCACGGCAGCGCTTATTTTTTCTGGGTTTGCTGGGCACATGTATTCTTCGCTTTCCCGTTTGTCTACTTGTCTCTTGATGGGCCATGGCGCAGCTTCAATAACGGCTTAACCCGAGCCTCGCTCAGTCTGGGTAAGTCGCCGTTGCAAACATGGTTAAAAGTAAAATTGCCAATCCTGCTTCCGGCGATCGTTTTTGCATGGGCTGTCGGCATCAGCGTAAGCCTGGCTCAGTACCTGCCAACATTAGTACTCGGAGCCGGTCGTATCAGTACCATTACAACCGAGGCAGTTGCCCTTTCAAGTGGCTTCGACCGTCGTGTCACCGCGATTTATGCGATTTGTCAGGCACTGTTACCACTCATATTCTTCTCTTTTGCAATTATACTTAGCCGTTTAAACGTCAAGTATCGCCGTTTGTCTATTAAAGGTTTACTAACCAATGAGTCTTTGTCTCAAAAACCTCGCCATCCGTAAGGCAAATGGCGACACGCTTTTCTCCGCGTTTAATCTCAGCATAGAGGAAGGAGAAATTGTCACCCTGATGGGGCCAAGTGGGTGCGGCAAATCTACGTTGTTAGATGTCATTGCCGGCCACCTGTCTGACGAATTCGTCTATTCCGGTTCTGTCACACTCGATGAAGACACGCTGGATGCCGTGCCTGCACATAAACGTAAGGTCGGTATCCTATTTCAAGATGACATGCTCTTCCCGCATTTGACCGTGTGGGAAAACCTCGCCTTTGCATTACCGGATTCCGTCAAAGGTTCCGCGAGAAAAGAACATGCAATGCAGGCGCTGAAAAACATCTCATTAACCAAAGTAGCCAACTCCTTCCCTGATCAGATATCGGGAGGGCAGCGTGCGCGTATCGCACTGACAAGGATGCTGCTTGCACAACCTAAAGCGGCGCTGTTAGATGAGCCGTACAGTAAGCTTGATAAAGACCTTAGGGTTCAATTTAGAAACTGGGTAGTGGAGCAGCTTAAACAAGCCAATATCCCGACGTTAATGGTGACACATGATGAAGATGACATTCCTGAAGGCAGCCGCTGTATAAACTGGCCTTGGGAGGCTCAGAATGCTTGATAGCTTTAGTATTAAAGTCATACGGTGGCCACTTACTCAAACCGCTAAGTTCGTCGATAAATGCGGAATAACAGCAAACCAAACCACGTTATTTGGCTTTGCCGTTGGCTGTTTGGCCTTCCCTGCCCTTATCACCGAGCACTATTTGCTTGCCCTGATGTTTATAGGTCTGAACCGAGTCTGCGACGGTCTTGACGGCGCGTTGGCAAGAATTCAGGGAATCACTGATTCAGGCGGCTTCCTTGATATCAGCTTAGACTTTCTGTTTTACTCCCTGATTCCATTCGGGTTTGTACTCGCTAACCCCGAGCAAAATGCCATCGCTGGCGCTTTTTTGATTTTCTCTTTCGTAGGAACGGGAAGTAGCTTTCTGGCCTTTGCGGTCATGGCGGGAAAACAAGGTATTGATAACCCAGTTTATAAACACAAATCACTTTACTACATGAGCGGTTTAACCGAAGGCACGGAGACGATTGGAGCTTTTATAGCGTTTTGCATTTTTCCCCAATATTTTGCCGTGATTGCCTATGTTTTCGGCGCTGCTTGTTGGTTCACAACCTTTACGCGTATCTACTCCGGTTTTCATACACTCAAAGACAAATAACACTATTCAAAATTACTCGCCATTTACATAACAGCCTCTGTTAAATCGCTGTTTTTTCGTATATGTCTGCAGGTACTAAAACATACGTATATACTCTTTACGTATCTGAAGCATTTGGAGGTTATATGAAAAAACACGTCAAGGTAGCCATGATGATAGCGCTTACCATATTCACGTTAGGAGGCTGTACTTCTCCTAATCCGTACGGTGATGCATATGGCTCTGCAGACACTCGTAAAGTTCAGCAGGTTTACTACGGAACCGTGGTAAAAGCGGAACCGGTGACCATTGATGCCTCCACTCAAGCCAACGCGATTGGCACAGTAGCTGGCGCAGCCATTGGCGGGATTTTAGGCTCCGGCGTTGGTGGTGGGTCAGGTTCTGATATTGCAGCCATTGGTGGCGGTCTGTTAGGTGGTTATCTAGGAAGCAAAACCGCTGAAGAAACCGCGAAGCGAAACGGTGTCAACCTAACAATAAAATTAGAAGATGGGAAAATGATCGCAATTGTGCAAGAGGCGAATCCAAATATGATTTTTCAACCGGGTCAAGCGGTTCAAATCAATATGTATGGTAGCGAAGCCAGAGTTGTACCTCGCTAAATCTGAGCGACCATTATTAAGTTACCTCTTCCGCCTTCACAGTTAGATTTCAACATCAGCGCGAGCAAGTGCCCTTTTGCATTTACTCGCTCTTGTTGTCTTCAAAATTGATCGTCGTCAATCATACATCAACCCCTACCACCTTTTGATGTCCAAATAACATCAAACTGCTAGCATAGACGCATTCATTATGTTTGCGAGCTTGTTATGTCACCGACTGTTGACCACGTTTTACTTAATATTGCACTGAACCTCAGCTCTAACCGTTCTCATAAGCAGCAATATCAAAGCCTCATTGACGGTGTTGCTCAAGTCTTTCCATGCGATGCGACTTGTCTGTTTATATTCGATGAAGCTGGCTTTCTGACACCTGTCGCGGTGAGAGGGCTATCCAACTCAGTATTGGGACGTCGCTACTTCCCCAAAGCACATCCACGCTTAGAGGCCATCATTCATAGTCGTGAACCCGTTCGCTTTGACGCCGACTGCTCACTGCCTGATCCCTTTGACGGTACACTATTAGCTGAAGAGCAATGTATTGATGTTCATGATTGCATGGGATTTAGTTTGTATGTGGAGGGGCAACTGGTAGGCGCGTTAACTATGGACGCACTCACTATTGGCGCGTTTGACGATATTGATCCCGTTGCGATCGAAACATTTGCAGCTTTGACAGCTGCAACACTACGTAACATCGCTCAGGTCAAAGCACTTAAGGCACAGAATCAGAAGCAAAAAAATGTCACGCAAACTCTTATCCAACAAGCTCGATCTCAACATGGAGATATGGTTGGTTTAAGCCCTCAAATCAGTCAATTACGTAATAACATTGCTACTGTTGCTCAATCGGATTACGCCGTGTTAATTACTGGTGAAACAGGAACAGGCAAAGAACTGGTTGCCCACGCAGTACACGCTCAATCCCATCGTAGTGATAAACCGATGATATACGTCAACTGTGCAGCTTTGCCTGAAGGACTAGCAGAAAGCGAGCTGTTTGGTCATACAAAAGGAGCGTTTACTGGCGCAAACAGCCACCGCGCCGGTAAGTTTGAACTCGCAGATGGCGGGACCATTTTCCTCGATGAAGTCGGTGAACTACCGCTGATTTTACAGGCAAAATTACTACGAGTGATTCAGCAAGGAGAGCTGCAACGTGTGGGTAGTGACCAGAATTTGATGGTTAATGTCCGAATTATCGCCGCAACGAACCGACAACTGGAAAACGAGGTGGAGACAGGTACCTTTCGGGCTGATCTTTTTCACCGCTTAAATGTATTCCCAATCCATGTTCCACCACTTCGTGCCCGTGAAGGTGATATTCCTGTCTTAGCGGGATACCTGCTAGAAAAAGTGCGCCAGCAGTTCAATGCACCAAATCTGCATGTACACCCGAAGGCCCTGATTCAACTAGAGTCTTCGCCTTGGTACGGAAACGTCCGTGAACTGGAACATACACTCACACGCGCCGCTTTGCACGCAATTCAACAAGGCGCAAGCACCATCTTGCTAAACCATTTTGATACGTCACTGGCTGAAAATGATGTAAAAAACACATCACACTATCTTCCTAACGAAAGTCACCCCATGCGTGAACTCGTTGAGCGCTATCAATGTGATTTAATTGAACATGCTTTAAGCCAATCAGGAGGAGTTTGGGCAAAAGCGGCAGAGTTTCTGCAAATGGATCGCGGTAACTTATACCGGATGGGAAAAAAGCTCGGGATCAATAAATAGTCAACGTCAATCATACGATGTAATTAAGACATCAGTTACGCTGTCTTAATTACATCACAAATCTAGCAAATAACCATAAAAACACAAAATAATCAATGAGATAATAACTGGCACGCAACCTGCTCTCTAGTGGTCAACAACATAGCGATTATAACAAACACTGGAGAACCCAATATGTTCTGTATTCAATGTGAACAGACAATTCAAACCCCTGCTGTTAAAGGCTGTTCTTTTGCACAAGGTATGTGTGGCAAGACTTCCGAAGTCTCTGACCTGCAAGACGTGTTAGTTTACACGCTGCAAGGGGTTTCTTTTTGGGCATCACAAGCACTTAAATTCAACATCGTTAACGATGAAATCAACCAATGGGCTCCGAAAGCATTCTTCTCTACGTTAACCAACGTGAACTTCGACCCAGAGCGCATCCTAGAACTGACGTCTCAAGCGGCTATGTTCAAAGCCATTTTGAAAGAGCAAGCAGTCTCTGCTGCAACGTTAGCAAACGAAGAGTTAGTCAACATCCCAGCTGTCGCCAACTTTGAGCTTCCTAACAGCGCTGAAGCGATCTTAGCCTTCGCTCCTCAAGTTGCTGTCAACCGCGGTAAAGACCAGGTACACGAAGACGTAATCGGTCTACGTCTACTTTGCCTGTATGGCCTAAAGGGTGCTGCAGCATACATGGAACACGCGCGCGTACTTGAGCAAACCAACAACCACATTTATGCGGAATACCATGAAATCATGGCATGGCTTGGCACAGACCCAGAAGATCTAGGCGAGCTACTGGAGTGCTCTATGCGTATTGGTTTGATGAACTACAAAGTAATGGAAATGCTAGACCAAGGCGAAACTGCAACCTTTGGTCATCCAGAACCGACTACAGTTAACGTTAAGCCAGTTAAAGGCAAGTGTATTTTAGTATCAGGCCATGATCTGCATGACCTAGAGAAAATTCTGCAACAAACCGAAGGTAAAGGCATTAACGTATACACCAATGGTGAAATGTTACCTGCACACGGCTACCCTGAGTTGAAAAAATACCCTCACCTAGTCGGTAACTACGGTAGCGCTTGGCAAAACCAACAGAAAGAATTCGCCAACTTCCCTGGCGCAATCGTCATGACATCAAACTGTCTGTTAAACCCAAATACTGGCCAGTACGCCGACCGCCTGTTTACTCGTAGCATTGTAGGTTGGCCTGGCGTTGCACACCTTGAAGGAGATGACTTCAGACAAGTGATCGAATGTGCACTAGCACAGGAAGGCTTCAAACATGACGAAATCGAACACAACATCACTGTTGGTTTTGGTCGTAATGCGTTAATGAATGCAGCTCCTGCTGTCATCGACCAAGTGAAACAAGGTAACATAAAGCACTTCTTCCTAGTTGGTGGTTGTGACGGTGATAAATCAGAACGTAGCTACTACACGGATTTCACTGCCGAAGCACCAGAAGATACGCTAATCCTTACCCTAGCGTGCGGTAAATACCGCTTCAACAAAAACACCTTTGGTGATATCAACGGCATCCCTCGCCTATTAGATGTGGGTCAATGTAACGATGCGTACTCTGCGATTCAGCTTGCACTTGCACTGGCGAAAGAGTTCGACTGCGACATCAATGAATTGCCACTCACACTGGTGCTTTCTTGGTTTGAGCAAAAAGCAATCGTGATCTTACTGACGCTATTCGCTCTGGGCGTGAAAGGCATTTACACTGGCCCAACAGCGCCAGCCTTCCTCACGCCTAACCTAATCGCGATCATCCAAGAAAAGTTTGATATGCGCAGCATTAGTAATGTGCAAGATGATCTAAAAGCTATCCTAGCAGCGTAACCTCAACGCCTACTCAAACCGCCCCTTCATTGACGGGGCGGTTATACCTGAAATTGAAGAGAATACTATGTTTTTTGAATGGCAAGGCAATCAACCTGTCACACTACGTTGTATCGATAAATACTTCGAAACCCCTGACACGGTAAGTCTAAGATTGGCGGATTTATCCGAGTCACTTTTGTTCGAATTTAAAGCGGGTCAGTTCATCAATCTCGGTATTGAAGTTGATAACAAGATGGAGTATCGCGCTTACTCGCTGAGCTCTTTACCTGGTGCTGACCACCTTCAACTGACTGTCAAGCGTGTGGACGGCGGCAAAGTTTCTAACTTTATCATCGACAAACTTTTGATTGGCGATACCGTACAAGCGCTTCCACCAGCGGGTGAGTTTAACTGTATTGACCATCCACCCAAGGTGCATCAAGGTCAAAAGAAAGCATTACTGGTCAGTGCTGGCTGTGGAACTACACCGGTGTTTGCTATGGCAAAACAGTGGCTGAGCAACAAACAGGATATTGATATCGAGTTCTTACATATTGCTCGTTCACAACAAGAAACCATCTATTTTGATTTGCTAGAAACGTACAACTCAGTCTACCCAAATTTTAAGTTGAAACTCTTACTCAAAAACCGCGGTGAGACACTTCATCCCGAAGGCCGATTAGATGCACATTGGTTGCAAACCTTGGTGCCTGATTTTAAAGATCGAACCGTCTATCTATGTGGTCCAAATCAGTTCATGCTCGATGTTCAAGGCTACTTGAGCGAGCTAGGTTTTGACATGGAGAACTTCTGTCAAGAGAGCTTCACGCCAGCAGCCAGTGAACCATCAGAAGTATACTCTGAATCTGCCAGTATTTACGTGCCCGACTTTGCGCAAACCCTAGAGGCACAAAAAGGTGAAGTGCTTGCCGATGCTTTAGAAAATGCAAGTTTACCACTTATCGTGGCTTGTCGAAGCGGTATTTGTGGCTCTTGCAAGTGTAAAGTGAACAAAGGCGAAGTTTCATCTACTAGCCAAGAGACATTGACACCGGAAGAGATTGATCAAGGCTATGTCCTTGCGTGCTCGTCAACGGTTGAATCGGATCTCGACGTACAGATTGGTTAACAGAGACCTAGCCGAAATTTAAAAAGCGCCAACAAAGGCGCTTTGTCTAATCGAGATTTGCTTCTAGCTAAACAGCAACACTTTCAGTGCAGATTCACTGTCAACGTCCATAAACTCCGGCGGGTTATCTAGACGCTCACGGAAAGTCAGCTCTGGCGCTTCCTCTTGCATGCTTTCAATCAAGAAGTCACTGGTCACTGATGGCGAGTTTACACAAGCAAGAACTTGTCCCCCTTCCGCTAGTAAATCAGGTAATCGACGCAGGATCTTTTTGTAGTCTTTAGTCAGCGCGAAGCTGCCCTTTTGGAACGAAGGCGGGTCAATAATGATCAAATCGTACTGACCAGATTTCTTAATTTTTCCCCATGACTTAAAGATATCATGCCCCAAAAAGCTGACTTGATTGATGTTATGGTCGTTCAGCTTGTGGTTCTCGCGTCCTTTTGAGAGCGACGCTTTTGCCATATCCACGTTGACTACTTTATCCGCACCACCAGCAATAGCAGCCACAGAAAAACCACAAGTGTATGCAAATAAGTTAAGCACGTTTTTGCGTTGGGCATTATCACGCACCCAGTCACGACCATAACGCATATCCAAGAACAATCCGAAGTTCTGGTTACGACCAATATCCAGCTGGTATTTCAGACCACTTTCTTCCACAACCGGGCGAGCGTCAAGTTCACCAAGCAGCACTTCAGACGGCGCGCCATCGGCATAGCGGTGTTGAAGAACCATAGTCCGGCCTTGTTTGTCTAACCAAAGTGGCGACTCCGCCAAAGTTTTCAGACCGCTTTTGAGTTCAGCAAGAAACTCTTCGTCCACTTCTCTGAACAAGTTGATGATCAGCTGACCTTGCAACCAGTCACACGTTATCTGCTCTAGACCTTCAAAACGGCGACCACGACCGTGAAACAATCGACGAATCTCATTCGGAGCTTGAGTGAGTTCGGTTTCTAAATGCTGAAAAAACAGCGGAAGTTGTGATGCTTGCATCGAGTTCTCTTATCTATTTTATTTAATGGTTGGCCAGTTCAAATCCCAAGGATTTAGCCAGGTATCAATGCCCTGCGACACCTCCTCGGAATGCCATTCTCTCCCAAGCGCTTTGTAATCCCGCGGGTCGCAAACAAAACGAAATAGTTCATCCTGATAAGTAAAGCACAGGGAAAATGCGTGCAGATAACCCCGGTCGGCATCATTACCCGCATTATAAATCGGATCACCAACAATGCCCGAGCCAACAGACTTCAATGCCACGCGTATCTGGTGCGTTTTACCAGTATGTGGCTTGCACAGAAACAACCGCTCACCCGGTTCAGCGGCCAGAGAGAAGAACTGAGTCACAGCAGGATTGTTTTTGCTGTTTACCAGCTTCCAAGATGAGCGACGAGAACGCTCCATATCGCCGACAACCAGACCCTGTTTTTTCTTTGGCTTTTTGGAACCAATTGCAAGGTAGAACTTTTCGACTTGGCGATTCGCAAAGGCTTGTGACAATGTACTCGCGGCTTTGGCGTTACGTCCCAGGAGTAACATACCAGAAGTCATCTTATCCAGACGGTGAATAAGATAGAGCTGATCATCACCACTTTGCTTCGCCACTTCCTGCAGCAACATGGTGTCACCATCGTCTTTATGTACTGAGACGTTTGGGTGTTTATTAATGACCAAAAAATCTGGATGAGTATGTAAAATATTGAACATAAAAAAATGGCTCCGCATTGGGAGCCAAAAGTATACCGATTCTGTTTGATTAGGCGAGCTTAAACTTGCCTACTAATGTTTCCAGTTCCTTAACCTTGCGGTTTAGACCTTCAACGCTCTGCGAGCTCTCATTCGCCAGTTCTAGTGAGCGTAAAGAAATATCACTGATAGACGTAATGTCCGATGCAATTTCTTTGGTTACCGCAGTTTGCTGCTCTGCTGCGGTAGCGATGGAATTAACCATGCTTTGCACATCTCCCGCACCGGATACGATTTGCTCCAATGCGTCGACAGCATCAGAGCTTTGACTCACACCGATATCAACTAATCGACAGCCATCCTGGGTGTAGTTCACCGCATCTTGCGTACCGACTTGGATTGCCTGAATGATTTCCCCTACTTCCTGTGTCGCATTGGTAGTGCGTTCCGCCAGTGCTCGCACTTCATCAGCAACCACAGCAAAACCACGACCAAGATCGCCAGCGCGAGCCGCTTCTATCGCCGCGTTAAGCGCCAGTAGGTTTGTCTGTTCTGCAATCCCCTCAATCACTTTAATGACCGCGCCAATCTTCTCACCATGTTCGCCCAGATGGTTCATCTGTACTGACATATCCGCCATTTGATTAGATACTTGCTGGATACTGCTCACCATTTCAACAATGACCTGGCGTCCCTGCTCCGCGGTCTCTTCTGATTTGCGTGCCTGTTCAAAGGTAGAAGAACCCTGCTCGGCAACCTGCGAAATCGTAAGGCTCAGCTCTTCTGCGGCTGTCGCAATCAGATTTGCTTTATCTGCCTGGCTCCGAGCTCCGGATACCATGTCCTGACTCACCATAGATAAGTCACCGGATACCGATTTAACTTCTTCAGATACCACCGAAATCGAACCGATCAGACCGGTAAGCGATGACTGCATTTTATTTAGAGAAGAAGCAAGGTTAGCCAACTCATCGCCGGACTTATCTTCAATTGGCGCAGCAGTCAAATCACCTGCAGCAACCTTCTGTGCCAGCTCATCCAATCTGCTTAAACGTTTGGTGATGGAATTTGACAGTAAATAAGCGATTACAGCCGTAGTAATTAAGGCAACCGTGCTTAGCACAAAGATAGAGTTTTCAATACTGTTAAACGAGTCATTCAGACCTAACAGAGCCTCACGTGTACCTTCGCGCCCATCCGATGATTCTGCGTGAATAATTGACTCGATAGGTTCAATGTTGGTTTGATACAACTTACTTAGGAACGCCACATTGTCATCCATACTCGCCAAGCCAAGGTTAGTCAGAACCTGGGATTCAAAACCTTGAGTAAAGGCTTCCATGTAGCGCTCTATTTTTTCTATGTTGCGGTAATCTTCTCCGCCAACCGTCTCTAGTTTCTTAACTTCTTCGATTGCTGATGCAAAGTCTTTTTTACCCGACTGATAACGACTCTGAGCCCCTTCTACCTCGATCATACTGTTCAGGGCATTGCGATACATTTCGCCGACTTCGTGATTCAGAATTAAGTACTGGATCGTTTCAGGAACGTCGTCTGTTCTTACCTCTTCTGCGACCGCATGTGAACTAAACACTTCTTTGGTAATGACGGTCACCATCACCAACATAATTGCCAAAATGGCACCAAAACTCATATAAAGTTTTTTACGCACAGACATAGCCACAACTAACGCTCCTTAGCTTTTATTATATTCTGGAAAAACCAGACAATTTTACGTTTTCCTTATAGTTGTCGGCACAATCATCTAAATCTTGAATGTATTTTCATAGAAAGATAAACAAACGTGAAATCAATCCCATACTCTGCAGAATTTAATGTTATTTCAATCACTTCGGTATTTTTAAATACAAAAAAAGGGAGCCTTTACAGAGGCTCCCTTTTGCAAGCTATAAAATTAACTGGTTATAGTTTCTTAGAAAAGATACCTGCAACCACAATAGTTGCTAAACCAATTAGCATGATCTCACCCTTGCCGCTATCGAAACCTGATTTGATACCCATAAATGCAACAATAGCGATTGCGAAAGGAATCACGTATTTAACCAAGTTGTACCATAAGCCAAACATAGGGAACGAGACTTGACCGTCGTTGGTAATTTCTTTCTCAAGGTCTGCACGGTTAAGGCGCCAACCTGCAAAGATACACAGCAACATACCGCCAACAGCCATGAAGATTTTGTCAGTAAGAAGATCGAAAATATCAAAAGCGCCAGTACCGAACAGTGTTGGCCCCATACCGCCAAGAGACAATGATGCGAATACACAAAGTGTTGCCATCACTGCACTTGCTGAAAGTACTGCACTTGAGCGCTTCATGCCTTTTTCGTCAATTAAGTAAGCCACAACAACTTCAAGCAAAGATACTGAAGAAGTCAGTGCCGCAGCCGTCAAGCCAATGAAGAACATCAAAGCAAGCGCGAAACCAACCAATCCACCCATTTCAGCAAACAGTTGCGGAACTACAACGAACACCAAGCCAGGACCCGCTGCTGGCTCCATGCCAAAGGCAAACATTGCCGGGAACATTGCGATACCTGCAAGGATTGCCACGCCCGTATCCATCGCAGTAATAATACCAGTTGTCTGAACGATGTTTTCTTTCTTCTTCAGGTAAGAACCGTAAGTAATCATACAGCCCATACCTAAACTTAGTGAGAAGAACGCCTGACCTAGTGCAGCAAGTACAACGCTACTGTTAACCTGTGAGAAATCGGGCATGAACAAGAACTCGATGCCTGCCATTGCGCCAGGAAGCGACAATCCTTTCACTGATACAATGATCAGGATAAGGAACAATAACGGCATCAGGATCTTACCAGCTTTCTCGATACCACCAGAAATGCCCTTCATTACGATCATTACATTCAGGAACAGATATGCTGCCATCCATAGTAATGGCTGAACGGGATCAGAAATGAATCCACCAAAGCTGTCGCCGATAGCTTCAGGTGTGCTAAGAAGTCCGCCACCTACTTTAAATATGTAAGCCAGAGCCCAACCGCCCACTACAGGGTAGAAGCCCATGATTAAAAGACCACTTAAAACGCCCATTACGCCGGTAAATGTCCAGCGACGGTCAGCAGATTTAAATGCACCTACAGCTGCACGGCCAGTATGGCGGCCTACAGCGAATTCGGTCAGCATAACGCTAAAACCGATAAAAATAACAAAGACTAGGTAAATAGCAACGAACGCACCGCCACCACTCTCGCCTGCCGTATATGGAAATTTCCATATGTTACCCAGACCAACAGCGGAACCCGCTGCGGCCATGATGAAGCCTAGTTTAGACCCCCACGTATCACGTGGTGCTGCAGTTGTTGTAGCCACGCTTTATCTCCATATATTTGTGTTGTGTTTGCATCCCAATAGGCGTCGAAAATGTGTGTATAAATTTAGTTATAGTCTTATAAAATTATTGTTAGACGCCCAATCAGTCGCCAGTAAACCAGTTCCGCGTTAAAATTAAAAGCCTCAAGAAGTACATTTAACGCACAATTTCAACATTTCTCATGTTAAATGCTGATTTTTTATCCAAAATTTAACAAATAGCCTTACATATCAACCAACAGTAACAGATTCCCCTGTTATGAAATTCATTACTTATATAGAGTTAGCTCTAATTCTTAACGGGAAAACTATTTCCCCAAGCCACTTTTACGCTTAATATCCTAAAGGAATCTATTAGGGTCTGTTGACCTTTCGAGCTGATTTTTGCAGCAGTTTGTGGATTCTTTATACAAGGCAGAGGCTTTGAAATGTAGTTGCCCTACCTGATAAGCCGATAACGCAGTAGAAAGGAGCCACAAACGCTGCCCGAAGGGTTCGGCTAAAAGCGTTTTACTCTTTGTTGAGAGGTATTTTGCTTAGAATGCTAGGCTACAAACCTC
Organism: Vibrio sp. B1FLJ16; assembly: GCF_905175385.1. NCBI lineage: Bacteria > Pseudomonadati > Pseudomonadota > Gammaproteobacteria > Vibrionales > Vibrionaceae > Vibrio > Vibrio sp. B1FLJ16. The sequence goes on along the minus strand of NZ_HG992749.1, from coordinate 1,247,689 downwards.
TCGCCGCGATCAAAACGCTTTTATCTCGAACAAAATTTAACCGCGAAAGGTCAACAGACCCTAACTTGAGCATATATGGATAAGTTCTATCACTTTCTTACTATTGCAAGCATCGTACTCTATTGGCTTTTAGTCGCTGGTGTGACAATCAGGGTCGTTATACAACGCCGCTCCGTTAGTGTGTCACTGGCCTGGCTGATGATCATTTATATTCTTCCTGTACTTGGTGTTGCGTGCTACTTCCTGTTTGGTGAACTTAACTTAGGAAGAAAGCGAGCTGAACGTGCTAAAGAGATGTTTACTCCTTTTGCTAAGTGGTTCAGTCAGCTTAATGACTGCCACGCTCATATGCCGGAAACGATGGGACGCCACATCTACCGGATTGATGAGTTATGCAATAACCGTCTTGGATTACCAGCGCTAAGCGGCAATACACTTTCTTTACAGCAGCTCCCTGAAGAAATCCTACATTCAATCATTGAGGACATCGAAAATGCACAAACCAGCATTCGCATGGTGTTCTACATTTGGCATCCCGGAGGTTTGGCTGATGCTATCGCTTCATCTCTAATTCGTGCGTCCAAACGCGGTGTTGATGTAAAGCTCTTACTTGACTCTGCCGGCAGCCCGCGCTTTTTCAGAAGTCCTTGGTACAAAATGATGAAAGACGCCGGGATTCACGTGAGGCAAGCACTGGAAGTGAGTATGTGGCGTATTTTCCTGCGCAGACTGGATCTCAGACAACATAGAAAAATCATCGTCATCGATGACGAGATTGCTTATACCGGTTCAATGAACCTTGTCGATCCTGCTTACTTCAAACAGAGCAGCGGCGTAGGTCACTGGATCGATATTATGGTTCGAATTACCGGGCCAACGGTCAATGTACTTAGTGCAATTCATTGTTGGGATTGGGAGGTCGAAACAGGTAAACGACAACTACCTAAGCTTCCTGAATGCAAAATCGATAACTATGAATACCAGCATCCCATCCAAGTCGTCCCATCAGGCCCGGGGATGCCAGAGAACCTTATTTATCAGGTACTAACTCTGGCAATTAATCAGGCTAACCGTTCTGTCAGGATTACGACCCCATATTTCGTACCGAGTACGGACTTACTCGAAACACTTAAAATGACAGCTCACCGTGGCATTGAAGTAGAACTGATCATTCCACATAAAAACGACTCTGTGATGGTTCAGTGGGCTTCACGAGCCTTTTATAGCGAATTGCTCACCGCTGGGGTAAAAATATATGAGTTTTACGGCGGCCTTTTGCATACCAAATCCGTTGTTATCGACGACCAGTTTTGTTTAGTAGGAACGGTAAACATGGATATGCGAAGTCTGTGGCTTAACTATGAAGTCACCCTTGCTGTTGATGATGAACACTTCACCAAAGAGATGGCATTGTTACAAGATAGCTATATCAAACGATCCTATCCTGTTGAGCAAAAAGTCTGGGAAAAGCGGACTCTGTTCTCGCGCTTTCTGGAACGAGTATTCTATCTGTTTAACCCCCTGCTTTAATGATACTTTCCTCAAACGACAATCCCCTAACCCCTTACCTTAGGTAGCGCGATTGTCGTTTCTCCTATCCCGTCTTGCTTCATTAGAACAACTAATTCAGCTACAACTAACCAGCTATTCCATAGTGCTATGAGTTGTTCCAAGAGGTTATTGGCTGATAATTGAGTTTTCCCTTGCAAACAACAGGTCGTCCATGTTTTAAATAACGCATATCGTTATATTTATTTAGACAGGGATTTTTATGTCAGAGGGAAAGAAAACCAAACTGATAACCGCAGGGCGCGATAAAAAGTGGACAAACGGGGTAGTTAACCCACCAGTTCAGCGTGCTTCTACCATCGTATTTGACACGGTCGCGGAAAAGAATAACGCGGCGATTAACCGTGCTAACAAGACGCTATTCTACGGACGCCGAGGTACCAACACGCATTTTGCTTTTCAGGATGCAATGGTTGAGATTGAAGGTGGCGCGGGATGTGCTCTTTACCCTTGCGGTACTGCTGCGATTGCAAACACCATCCTCTCTTTTGTCGAGACCGGCGATCACATCCTTATGGTTGATACCTGTTACGAGCCAACTCGCGGCTTCTGTGACACCATCATGAAGAAAATGGGCATAGAAACGACCTATTATGACCCTATGATTTGTGAAAATATCCGTGATTTGATTCAACCAAATACCAAAGTACTTTTCCTTGAGTCTCCGGGCTCTATCACTATGGAAGTACAAGATGTTCCGACTCTGGCGCGTATTGCACATGAGCACGATATTATCGTGATTCTGGATAACACTTGGGGTGCTGGCGTTAACTTTTCTCCGTTTGATCATGGCGTCGATATCTCTGTGCAAGCAGCAACAAAATACATTGTCGGCCACTCTGACGTGATGCTGGGCACTGCCGTCGCATCTGAGAAGTACTGGGATCAACTACGTGAGCAAAGCTATCTGATGGGTCAGTGTGTTTCTCCTGACGATGTTTACCTTGGACTGCGCGGGTTACGTACTCTGGATGTCCGCCTTCGCCAGCACGCAGAAAGCAGCCTGAAAGTAGCAAAATGGTTAGAGTCTCGACCAGAAGTTGATCGTGTACTTCATCCTGCTCTGGAAACATCACCGGGACACGAGTTTTTCAAACGCGATTTTACCGGTGGTAATGGTCTGTTCTCCTTTGTTCTCAAAACGTCATGCCCTAAAGCAACAACGGCACTTCTCGACGGTATGAAGCACTTCAGCATGGGTTACTCTTGGGGCGGATACGAGAGTTTAATCCTTGCCAATGAGCCTAAGAGCTTTAACAGCCTGCGTACTGTCTCACACCCACATTTTGAAGGTACTTTGATCCGCCTTCACATTGGTCTGGAAGATGTGAATGACTTGATAGCTGATTTGGAAGCTGGATTTGCGCGGTATAACGCCCTGATTTTGGAGAAAGAAGTTTCTCTTTAAAAAGAAGTTTAATTAAAAGTATGCCCTCGATATGAGGGCATATTTTATATCAGTCAGTCTGTGAGGTCTTACACTTACAGCCAACAATGTGGTCATCTACCATGCCAACCGCTTGCATAAACGCATAGCAGATGGTCTCCCCAACGAATTTAAATCCCTTCTTCTTAAGGAACTTACTCATCGCTTTGGATTGCTCCGTCGAAGCGGGAACTTCGCTCATATCCTTCCACTGGTTAATGACGGGTTTGCCATCAACAAACTGCCACAACGCGTTTGATAAACTTCCGTACTCTTCAATCAGTTGTTTGGCGGCCTTCGCATTGCTGAACACCGAATTGATTTTTCCTCGGTGCTTCACCACATCGAAATGTTCGACAATATATTCAGTGCGAGACTCATCTCGATTGATCAACGCATCCAGATCGTAGTTTTCAAACGCTTCTCTGTAGCCTTCACGTTTCTTGAGAATGGTAATCCAGCTCAGACCTGCTTGTGCACCTTCCAGGGTAATGAACTCAAACAGAATCCTATCGTCATATACTGGTATGCCCCACTCTGCATCGTGGTATTCGCGCTCTAGCGGGTGATTCATCGCCCATGCACAAGATAATTGCTCTGTCATTATCAATCCTTATAGCAACGTTCCTTTGAGCCGCCTCTCATAGGGGTAACTAAATTACCCTGTTGACCAAAGTGAAATAAAAAAACCTGACTCCGACAGTGTACCGGAATCAGGTTTTATTAATAGCGGCTTATCAGATTTGTCAGCGTTGCGCAGACACTACCTAAAAGCTGGCTTTAGATATTCGCTAGGACTTACCTCAGAGTTTACTAAACTCTTGGTTTACCTTGAAAGTATCGGACGTTACGTAAGCTTCCATGTTGCGAATTTTTCCGTCGATACGGTCAAAATCACGTTCTAATACACTCAATAGCTGCTCTGGGCTTTGGCCTTGCTTCCACGGCTTGCTTTTCAGTGTATGGTCTTGTTGCGCTTTAATATTTTCCGAATACGTTACCGGCTGTTTTTCTAACATAAACGCTAACGCGACATACGCTAGTAATACCAGAAACGTCCCGCCCAGCAGCGCTGCAGAAATAACGATGATACGAATCAACCAAACCTCTGCACCAAAGTAGTTGGCAATACCGGCACACACGCCGGCGAGCTTGCCGTTGACGGGATCACGGTATAGCTCTCGCTTATTCATACTTACGTCTCCATGTTGGTGACTCAGTATCTAGAATGCGCTCCAATGTATCCACCCGGGACTGCATCGCTTCTGCTTTTTCAGACAGTACCTGAAGGCGCTCTAAGTCTTGGCTCGACAGTGCACTATCCGTTTTACGCTTACTGCGATAGTGTAAAAAGAGCCATAGTGGAGCGACAAAGATTAAAAAGACAATCAGCGGTCCTGTTAAAAAAAATGTCGACATAAATGGCTCCTTAATTATTTATCTTGAGATGACATCTGCTCTTTCAGTTTTGCCAACTCTTGTTCAATTTCATCTTGTGCCTGAAGCTCTGCAAACTCTTGTTCTAAAGACTTTGCTTTACCTGTAGCTGAATACAGATCCGCTTCTGCTTCCAGCTCATCAACTTTGCGTGAGTATTGCTCAAACTTCGCCATCGCTTCGTGAGTGCGGCTAGTATGAAGGTGCTTTTGCACATCACGACGATTAGATGCCGCCTGGCTACGAATCACTAATGCTTGCTGTTTCGCACGAGTTTCTGTGATTTTGCTTTCCAGTTTTCCAATTTCACCAGTTAGCTTCTCAATTGTTTCTTCAACCAGAGTCTGTTCTGTGTGAAGACCTTTGAGCATGTGTTCCAGCTTTTGCTTCTCAATAAGTGCAGCACGAGCCAAATCTTCGCGCTCTTTAACCAATGCAAGGCTGGCTTTTTTGCTCCACTCTCCAATTTGCTCTTCTAGTGAATCTACTTTACGAGCCAACTCTTTTTTGTCTGCGATTGCTTTCGCTGAGTTAGTGCGAACTTCAACAAGCGTATCTTCCATCTCTTGGATGATTAGACGGATCATTTTTTCAGGATCTTCCGCCTTGTCCAACAATGCGCTGATGTTTGAGTTAACGATATCTGCAAAACGAGAAAAAATACCCATGACGGAACTCCTACTTTTTTCTATTAAATCTCGACAAGGTGGTGATCTACCTTGTGTCTCCCTGAATATATAACAAGTAGCGTGCCAACTTTTATATGTTAACAAAATCAGCCTGTTACAGGTTTAGTTGTTGTTAGGCACTGTTGTGCTATGATGTTTTTCACCAACAGTTGGTGAATTTCACTAACACTCAATTTAATTCACACCTAGGCAGCTAAATAAGAAGGAATCTATGAAGCAAAACCTAATTGGTGAATCACCTGCTTTTCTCGCGGTCTTAGATAAAGTATCACAACTGGCTCCAATTGAACGCCCTGTTCTTATTATAGGAGAGCGCGGTACCGGTAAAGAGCTCATCGCACAACGTTTACACTACTTATCAAGACGTTGGGACAAACCACTTCTATCATTAAATTGCGCTACATTAAGCGAAGGGTTGATCGATTCAGAACTTTTTGGCCACGAATCCGGCTCTTTCACAGGCTCAAAAGGCAAACACAAAGGCCGCTTTGAGCGCGCAGAAGGGGGCACCTTGTTCTTGGATGAGCTTGCAACAGCCCCGCTTTTAGTTCAGGAAAAGCTGCTACGTGTGATTGAGTATGGCGAGTATGAGCGTGTCGGTGGGCATACGGCGTTAAACGCTGATGTGCGCTTAGTCTGTGCTACCAATGCGGATTTGCCCCGTCTTGCACAGCAAGGTGATTTCCGGGCGGACCTGCTCGACCGGTTAGCTTTTGATGTCATCATGTTACCGCCGCTTCGCGAGCGACAAGAAGATATACTCTCGCTAGCAGAACACTACGCAATGAAGATGTGCCGAGAGCTTCAACTTGAGTATTTCGTCGGCTTCACTCCAAGTGCCCAACAAGCACTACAAGCGTATTCCTGGCCCGGTAATGTACGGGAGCTAAAGAACGTCATCGAGCGTGCGATTTATCAGCACGGACTAAATCCTGAGCCAATCGACCAGTTAATATTTAATCCGTTTGAGACACATTGGAACAATGCTTTAGGGAACAACGCTTTGGGCCACAGCGCAGAAAAAGAGTCTTCAGAGCAGGAAAGCAAAGAACAGACATCATCAGCGCAATTCCCGCTCGACTATAAGCAATGGCAAGAAGAACAAGATATTGAACTGCTTAATCGCGCACTAGAAGAGGCTAAGTTTAATCAGCGTCAGGCTGCAGAGCTACTTGGGCTCAGTTATCACCAACTGCGTGGAATGGTGAGGAAGTACGGTTTAGTTGGACAAAGTTAACTTCTCCGATTTAACTCACAATCCCATACCGAAAATTGCAACTTGGCGTCAACAAGCAGCGAAAATTGCGTCTACAGTGATATATAGAACAGTAATTTCACCTAACACACTGCGAGTAAAAAGATTTTGTGTTTGGAGCAAGTTCTCAAAGGTGTTAAATTAGCGGGATCATTTTCGCTTGTTAACTCGGGAAGAGTCGCTCCAAATGAAACAAGCAGGATCCAATGAACATTTCATGATATGAATGCTTTTATAAGATTATCGCTGAGCCTTATCGGGATTAGCTTACTGACAGCCTGTGGTGATGAGATCGACCACAACGATATTCGCCAAACCGGATTCGTGTTTTGTGGCCAGGGTAAGCCAACCACGTTTAACCCGCAACTGATTGATAGTGGGATTACCGCTGAAGTGTTAAGCCCTCAGCTGTATGACACTCTGCTTACTCTCGATTCGACATCTCATCAACCTGTCGCAAATATCGCGGAGAGCTGGTACGTTAATGAAGATGGGACTGAATACACATTCAAGCTCAAACAAGGCGTTCAGTTTCAGACAACAGCGTGGTTTACTCCCAGCCGGGCTCTAAACTCCAAAGATGTCGTATTTAGTTTCAAACGAATCATTGATGATAGCCACCCTTTTCATGACGTTGGCGGCGGCCTATACCCGTGGTTTGCCGGACTGGATTTTAAGAATTTGCTGCAGGATGTTATTGCTGTAGACAATAACACCGTGACGTTCATACTTTCAAAACCTAACTTTTCTTTCTTATCTAATATTGCAACCAGCTATGCCGTGTTGTTATCGGCTGAGTACGGACAACAGTTAGCCGCAAAAGATCACAAAGAGCAGATAGATCAACTGCCTGTCGGAACAGGGCCGTACCAGCTCAAAGAGTTTCAAGTCAATGACTTGATTCGCTTAGAACGTCATTCCAAATACTGGAACTTCCCTGCAAAAATGGAGCAAGTTGTCTTTGATATTTCCCATCGTGGTACCGGAACCCTGGCAAAGTTGCTACGAAATGAATGTGATGTACTAGCGTCACCGATCTCTAATCAGATTCCGATCATCCAACAGAACGAAAACTTGGAGTTAACAGCAACGCCAGCTAACAACGTGTCTTTCATTGCGATTAATACCAGTAATCCAGCGCTCAGCGACGCCAGAGTACGTCAGGCGCTCAACCTGGCCATCAACCGTCAAAACATTCTGGACTCGGTCTATTACGGCACGGGAACTCAGGCTTACACCTTGCTCTCACCTAACTCATGGGCATATCAGAAAGACAGCGTAAAAATTCGCTACGACAGAAATTACGCTCTTGCCCTGCTTGACGAAGCTGGCTATCAAGATGGATTGGAGCTAAAAATGTGGGTACCTTTGGAGCCACGCGCTTTCAACCCTAGCCCGCGCAAAACCGCAGAACTTATTCAGTCAAGTTTCGCTGATATAGGCGTGAAGTTAACGCTGATTACTGAAGACCGTTTTGAACGTTCTGATCTGGACAACATTAATAATCTGGACCTGCTGCTCACCGGTTGGATTGGAGATACGGGCGACCCTGATAACTTCTTCCGACCACTGCTATCTTGCGAGTCTGATCGCGTAGGGCTGAACGTATCTATGTGGTGTAACGATGACTTCGATTTCTTGTTGGATCTGGCTTTAGAGACACAAGAACCCAGGTATCGACTGAACCTGTACCGACAGGCACAAAATATACTGAATGAACAGTTTCCGGTCATTCCATTGGCGCATGGTGTACAGTTCCGTGTTCATGACAAGTCACTGACCGGCTTCAAAACCAGCCCTTTCAACGCACAGCCATTTGATAGAGTAGAGAGAATCCACTGATGTTTTTGTATACCGTTAGAAGATTTAACCTGTTTATCATTACGTTGATGATTCTCACTATAGGTGGCTTCTCTCTGCTAAGGCTTGATCCTCTTTCACACTGGGCACAAGTCGATTTCTGGTCCGGGTGGAAAACGTATTTAGTCAGCCTGTCTCAACTCGATTTTGGGGTAAGTAAGCGCGGCAATGCGATTTATGATGAGTTGGCCGTCGTGTTTCCTGCTACCTTAGAACTGTGCTTTTTTGCCTTTCTTGTCGCTCTTTTAATCGGTCTTCCTCTCGGAACCATTGCAGGTATGAAGCAAGGCAAATGGGTAGACACTGGTATTTCATTCCTGTCTATGTCCGGCTACTCCGCACCCATTTTTTGGGTCGCGCTACTTATGATCATGGTCTTCTCTCTTGAGTATCAGTTTTTCCCGGTTGCGGGGCGATACGATCTTCTGTATGAAATTGACCATGTTACTGGATTTGCAATCATTGATGCTTTTATGGCGAAGAGTGAATACAGAGCTAACGCTTTACAAAGTGTTATCGAACATATGGTACTTCCTTGTCTGGTATTAGCGCTCGCTCCGACCACACAGGTTATTGGCCTGATGCGATCTTCAGTGGCAGAAGTAATGCGACAAAACTACATTCGCGCCGCAAGAATCAAAGGCCTGTCTAATCAAGAAATCGTCACGCAGCATGTACTGCCGAATGCAATTCCGCCCATCATCCCTAAAGTTGGTGTTCAACTATCAAGCATGATCACCCTCGCTATTATCACGGAGTCGGTATTTAACTGGCCGGGAATTGGTCGATGGCTATTGGATGCTCTTGCAAACCGGGATTATGTTTCTATTCAGGCTGGCGTTATGGTGCTTGCGACATTGGTTCTGACCGCGAATATACTCTCGGACTTGATTGGTGCCATGGTTAACCCTTTGGTGAGAAAGGAATGGTATGCTAACAAATAACGTTTATCAGGAAGAACACATTCCGACTCAGTTTGAGAGATTCTGGCGCAGTTACCGCGCAAACGGTTTAGCTATGTTTGGCCTATGGTGCCTTATATTCATTGTTTTAATAACCATATTTGCCCCACTTATAGCCCCCTTTGATCCGCAGGCACAGTCTGGTGAGTTACTCGTCCCGCCTTCCTGGTCACCATCAGGCACTGTCGATTACTTCTTAGGTACGGATGACTTAGGCCGAGATATTCTTTCGCGCCTTATCATAGGTTCTCAGCTGACATTTGGTGCAGCAGTCGGCATTACGCTAACAGCCGGTATCATCGGTTGTTTAATTGGCGTCTTGGCCGGTATGACCAAAGGCTTGCTTTCCAGCACACTAAATCACCTGCTCGATACTGTCATGTCTATTCCATCGCTGCTTTTAGCGATCATTTTTGTGGCATTTTTGGGCTTTGGTGAGTTTAATATTTTGCTCGCGATTTGCCTGGCGCTCATTCCGCGTTTTATTCGTTCCGTCTACATCGCAGTGCATACCGAAGTTGAAAAAGACTACATCATGGCGGCACGACTGGATGGTGCGAATGATTTCTACCTGCTATGGAACTCAATGCTGCCAAACATTCTCAATGTTATTGCAGCCGAGTTCACTCTGGCCTTGTCTACCGCTATCCTCGATATTACCGCGCTAGGTTTCCTCGGTTTGGGTGCACAAGCACCGAGCACTGAATGGGGTGCTATGCTGGGAGACTCCGTCGAACTGATTTATATTGCACCCTGGACAGTGACCTTACCCGGCCTGACCATCATGTTCACTGTAATTACCCTAAACTTAGTAGGTGAAGGGATACGCCGATCGCTTAATGCGGGGATCGAATAATGCCGTTATTAGACATTCGTCATTTGACCATTGAAATTGAAACACCTCAAGGAATGGTGCGAGCTGTTGACAGAATGAGCCTTACGCTAAATGAAGGCGAAATTCGCGGCTTAGTGGGTGAATCCGGTTCAGGGAAAAGCCTTGTAGCGAAAGCCATTGTTGGCGTGACTAAAGAAAACTGGCGAGTTACAGCCGACAGGATGCGCCTGGGTAATATTGACTTACTGCAGCTCACGCCGAAAGAACGCCGCCGGGTGATCGCTCGTGATATCGCGATGATTTTTCAGGAGCCGTCTACTTGTCTAGACCCGTCTGAACAAGTTGGCCGACAACTCATCGAGTCGATTCCATCCCGATCATTTGACGGCAAATGGTGGGAGCGATTCAAATGGCGTAAAAAACAAGCCACTGCCCTACTCCATAAAGTGGGAATCAAAGATCACAAAAGGGTAATGAGCAGTTACCCTTACGAACTGACTGACGGTGAGTGTCAGAAAGTCATGATTGCGATGGCAATTGCAACCAAACCAAAACTCTTGATTGCTGACGAACCAACCAATGATCTGGATCCGATTACTCAATCTCAGATCCTGCGTCTTCTGAGCCGAATGAATCAGCTTAACAATACGACAATATTGCTAATTGGCCACGATTTGACCACGATTACACAGTGGGCGGGCCGTATCACCGTTATGTATTGTGGTCAGTCAGTGGAATCGGCAGACACGCACAAGATCATTGCCGCACCTAAGCATCCTTATACCGACGCACTGCTTAAAGCGATGCCAGACTTTAATGACTGGGTGCCGCACAAACAAAAATTGCAGTCTCTACCAGGCTCAATTCCACCACTACAGCATCTTCCCATTGGTTGTCGATTAGGGCCTAGGTGCCCGTATGCACAAAAGCAATGTGTTGAGATTCCTCACACGAAAACAATCAAAAATCATAAGTTTAACTGTCACTTTCCACTGAACACGGAGAAGAAGTCATGAGTGCGCTACTAGAAGTCGATAACCTGTCGAAGCAGTTTGTCACGCGCTCTCGTTTTTTTAAACGTCAGACTAACGTGGCTGTAAAGCCTGTCAGCTTCACTCTAGAACCGGGACAGACCATCGGCTTTATTGGTCAGAATGGTTCGGGAAAATCGACGCTTGCCCGCATGTTAGCAGGCGTAGTAGAACCAAGCTCCGGAGAAATTCGCGTTAACGGTGAAAGACTGGAACATAAGGACTACGCAACTCGTTGTAAACTGATACGTATGATTTTTCAGGACCCAAATACTTCGCTAAATCCTCGTATTCAGATTGGTCGTATTTTAGAAGGGCCATTGAAGCGAAACACAAATATGCCGCCAGACGCACGTATGAAGCGTGTTAAAGAAACACTATTGCGTGTTGGACTGCTTGCCGAGCATGCCTATTTTTATCCGCAAATGTTGGCTGCAGGTCAGAAACAGCGTGTTTGCCTGGCTCGTGCTTTGATACTTCAACCGTCCATTATCGTTGCTGATGAAGCGTTAAACGGTTTAGATATGGCCATGCGTTCGCAGATTCTTAACTTATTCTTAGAACTGCAGGAGGAAATGGGGCTGTCTTTCGTTTATGTATCACAACACATCGGTATCGTGAAACATATCACCGATAAGGTCATGGTCATGCATGAAGGTGAAGTAGTTGAATCTGGCGATACCCAGCAGGTTCTTACTCACCCAGAGCACGCGATTACTCAACGGTTAGTTGAAAGCCATTTCTATAAAGCACCCAACCACTAAGCGTTATTGAAAAAGCCTGCATTATTGCAGGCTTTATTGGTTTTTACGCTGGATAATACCCTTTAGGCTATCGTCTTCCAGCAATCTTACGAAGTTCGAAGTCAAACTCATCCGGAAACAGAACAACACCCTCTTCGTTCTGATTTGGAAATACTACAACTGACAGCTCGTCGTCTTCCAAACCGGTAGTCCAGCGACTGTGCCATTTATTCAGTGAGATCGCTTCCGGTTCACAGTTTTCCCATTCACCTGTCGCCCACTGTTGGGCAAACTCTTCATTTGGCCAAACCGGGACACAATCGTCATCTTCTGTATTGAGCATTACACAGCCGTGTTCATCTTTAAGAATCCATACTTTACGATTCGCAACGATCTCTTTTACACAGTACTTTAATCGTTGCTCCTCGTTATAACGGTTAATGGTATCCATTTGCTCTTGGGTTAATGCTTCAGACATGTTCGTCTCCTGTATCCCATAGAAAAATGCCCACCTGATGGCGGGCATTTAAATTATAAACGGGTAATGTAGAAATTACGCAAGTTCGCCTTGAAGCCAAGGCCAACCTTGCTTCTTACGGCTTAGGGTATTTTCCATCATTAGCATGCCGTCTTTCTCATGCTTAACCAGCTTCTCAGCCCACTCACCTTTATAAAGAAGACGAGTTTGAGCCGTAGTGATGTCTGTCAGCATGACAGCAGCGAACGCTAGATTATCTTTCTCACAACGAGAGACTAGATCTGCTTCTAGCGCTTCGATCATGCCGTCAACCTGCTCAAGAGTTGCAAGTTCAACCTGACCAACAACGACGTCACGACCGTTGAATGGGTAACCTTTAAGGTCTTTTTCAACTAACTCAGCGGCAGATAGACCTTCGATGTTTGTCTTAGCAATCAGAAGATCTTTCGTGAATGCGTCAACATCTTGTACGTCAGCGATTTCAGCTAGCTCAGCAACTGCATCTTTGTCTTTTTGAGTACAAGTCGGAGAAGCAAAACCTACGGTGTCAGATAGGATAGCTGACATCATTAGCTTAGCAATTTGTGGAGTAATCGCATGGCCTTCAATCTTAAACATGTTGAATAGAACCGTGTTAGTACAACCAACAGGCCAGATCCATGCTTCCATTGGGTTCACTGTCATCACGTCACCTAAGCGGTGGTGGTCAACGATACCTGCGATTTCAGCTTCTGCGATGTCGTCTGGTGCTTGCGCTAGATCTGAGTAATCTACCAGCCAAACTGTCTCGCCCGCTACTGACGTGCGTAGTTCTGGAACTTCTGCACCAGCCACTTCAAGGATGTGCTGAGTTTCACGGTTGATTTCGCCCTGACGAATTGGCATTGCTTCAACACCACGCGCCTTTAGAAGTTCAGTTGCAACAAGTGCACTACAAATACTGTCACTGTCTGGGTTCTTATGACCTACAACTAGAATCATGTTTCTTCCTATTCAAGTCAATTTTATACGCTTCCGAAAATAGCACCCTGTGCTGAGGAAGCCGTTTGCTCACAAAGGCCCGTACTTTACCTGATTTAAGGTAATTTGACACGTAGAAAAGTTTTTATCAATATTACGAATTATTCGCATTTGCATATAATGAAAATATAACTATCGAATTCAGAGCCAATTATGAATGCAACCAAGCTGTATAACTCGGCCTACCAGTTACTGCAACCAACGCAGTTTCGCTTAGCCTATAAGCGACTATTGTTACCAATGGCTCTTCTTGCTTTGTTAGTAAACGAGTACACCAGGGATATCACCGTCACAACGCTTTCAGACTCTTTCTGGGCTGTGTCCTGTTACGTCGCAGCTACACTAGCTCTTTACCATTACTTATCAAATTTCATGTCAGACTCGAACCGTTTGACTGTGCTCTACCATACCTCCCGCAACCACCAAGTCTTCTTCTCAGCACTTCTTGGCGCACTTCCCGGGTGTGGTGGCGCTATTGTAGTCACCACTCAGTTCATTAGCGGACGGGTAGGCTTTGGCGCAGTAGTTGCCGTGCTTACCTCAACTATGGGTGACGCAGCTTTCCTTTTACTTGCTGCACAACCGACAACAGGCATTGGCGTAATCGTACTGGGTGTTGTTGTCGGCACACTATCTGGTTGGGTGGTGAACTCATTTCACGAGGATGATTTCCTTCGCCCTCAGAGAAAGGAAAAAACAGAGACACCGCAGTGCAGCAATATTCAAAGTGATATCACACCAACGGAACAACGTGCTATCAACCTGCAAGGGATGTTCTGGAAATGGCTGCTTGTTCCTGTAACAACCGTTGCCGTGCTAGGCTCATTCCAGGTGAATACCAATCAGATTCTGGGGCTGAAAGAGAACAGCATAGAATGGTTGGGTGCAATCTTGGCTGTGGTTAGTATGCTCTTATGGGCGATGACCAAAGAACTTGGTGATTATAAATCTACAGTATCAGAAGATGATAAGAGTATTAATTCTCACCCGATACAAAAGGCAGCGCAAGACACGAACTTTGTCAGTGCCTGGGTGATCATAGCTTTCCTGGTATTTGAACTCACTACGTACTTCTCCGGGCTGGATCTGGAAACGGCTTTCTCCGGTTGGGGAGTATGGATGCCGCTTGTCGGCCTGACGGTTGGAATGCTGCCGGGTTGCGGCCCTCAAATCTTAGTAACAAGCCTTTACATTTCCGGCGCTGCACCATTATCAGCGCAACTGTCCAATGCAATATCGAATGACGGTGATGCCCTGTTTCCCGCTATCGCTATGGCACCGAAAGCGGCACTAGTCGCGTCGATATATTCAGCAATCCCGGCGTTGATAGTAGGCTACAGTTACTTCTTCTTATTTGAGGTTTAGAGGTCGCATAATATTCAGCCAGATAAAAAAGAGCCGCAATTGCGGCTCTCAGATTAACGCTCGTGTCGCTAATTAAGCAACTTCGATTGGACCACCGAACGAAGTCACTGGAGGCACTGTTCCTGTGAACTTCTCAAAATCGACAATACAAGTATTCGCAGAAGTAGCCTGAGCAAGCTCAGAGGAACCGATATCCTGCGTTAATGTGTTCGGGTCTCCGTAAGTACAGATGGCACCTTCTTTTTCATTTAGAGGGCCGTACCATGCACCTTCTTCGATACGAATAACACCGAGCGGGTAGCTGTCAGTGACAACAGCACCAGCCAAAAGCTGACCACGGTCGTTAAACACACGGACCAAATCACCATCTTTAATGCCTTTAGCCTTGGCATCTACCGGGTTGATGTAAACAGGTTCACGTCCCTGTACCGCATAGGTTGCGCGGAACTCTTCAGATTCACACATCTGAGAGTGCAGACGTTTATCCGGGTGACAGGACTGTAACCAGAACGGGAACTTATCTGACCCCGGGCCACCGTGAGAACGCTCTGATTTTTCGAACCACATCGGGTGCTCCTGGCAGTGCTCGTAGCCATAGCGGCCTATTTTACGGGAAGTAATCTCGATAAAACCGGAAGGCGTGCCTAGTGGGTTAAGTTCAGGGTCTTTACGGAAATCCGCATGACGAACCCAAGGCTTACCTTCGCCAAAGTCCAGTACGCTCGTCTCCCAGAACTCATTGAACTCCGGCATTTCGAACTTACCTTCATTGGATTTCTTACAATCATTGTAGAGGCTTTCGATCCACTCCATCTCACTCATACCGCGAGTGTATTCTTCACGACGGCCAAAACGCTGAGTCAGTTCACTCATGATCTGGAAATCAGGTTTAGACTGGAACAATGGATCCACCAGACGGTGCATAGCCACTAAACCACGGCTTGAGTATGAGCCATAAACGTCGATATCGTTACGCTCCCACTGCGTACAAGCTGGCAGTACGATATCAGAGAAACGACATGTTGCAGTCCAGGCAAATTCAATCGTCACTACCGTTTGTAACTTTTTGAAGGCCTTTTTCATGCGGTTGCGATCCTGGTGATGGTGCCAAGGGTTACAACCCGAGATAACCATCATTTTGAAATCTGGCAACTTCACTTTGCCGCCGTTGTAATTGATCTCTTTACCCGGCTCAAGAATAGCGTCAATCCAACGCGCAACCGGAATAGTGCGGCTGTAACCGTTGAAATCGTTATTGTCCCACTTCGGCTTCATGCCTTGGTCAAGGTTACGCGGGAAACCACCAGGGCCGGCGAAACCTGTAGACGGAACACCGATACTTGAGTAATGGTGACCATAAGAGATACCACCACCAGGCAGACCGATCTGCCCTACCATTGCAGCGACTACTGCGGCTGCCCAGTATGGTTGCTCACCGTGCTCCTGACGCTGAATACACCACCCCATCAGGATTTGTGTACGACCGTTAACCAACATACGTGCGAATTCGCGAATCTTATCCGCTTGTACGCCACAGATAGATGCTGCCCATTCAGGTGTCTTTTCCGTCTTATCTTTAGTCTGTCCCTGAACGTATTGAATGAACTCTTCAAAGCCCAGACAGTATGTCTCGATGAACTTCTTATCGTATAAATCTTCGTTGTACAGCACGTGTGCAACAGCCAGCATGAACGCTACGTCTGTCATCGGGTTGATGTACAGATGGTCGTTGTCAAGATAACGCTGCGTCTTGTTCTTAACAGGGTCCACAGAAAGAACGTTGATCTCACCTTTCGCGACTTTCTCTTTTAACTGTTCAAGATACTTAAAAGATTCGTGCGTTTCGCAATTCCAGCCCACCTGAAGGTTTTTCACTGGATCGTTCGCCCACAGAACAATGTTATCTGAGTTATCTAAAATTTCAGACCAGGACGTACCTTGTGCATAAACTTCTGTCGAACCTAGCACGTAAGGCATGATGGTTTGACCAGCACCGGTTGAGTAGTCACCAACTTTAGTGATGTAGTTACCATGCATGCCGACAGCACGCTGCATATGTGCCGTACAGTTGTTGAAGGAACCGGTTTGGTTCCAGCCAGTCTGACCCGCGTGCAATGCCCACGGACCGTAGTCTTTCTGAACACGCTCTAGCTCGCGGTAGAACAGGTCCAGAGCTTCGTCCCACGTGACGCGGATAAAACGGTTATTGCCGCGTGTATCCGCACTGTATTTGTGTTTTTTCAGCCAGTCCAGACGAACCATTGGGTAACGAACACGTGACGGGCTGTAAATAATGCCCTTAATGCCGTTGAGCATTTCTGTCGGATTCTTATCCAGTTCTAATGGCTTGATTTCCTGAACCTTACCCGCGTATATGTGAGCGCGAAATGCGCCCCAGTGGGAACCCGTAACTTTCCAGGTACCTGTGGATTCCGCCGCTTTTGCAGTTGCTGACGCCAATAAGCTTGGACCGATAACCGACGCCGCACTTGTCGTCGCGACGCCTTTAAGAAAACTTCTTCGTGTAATAGCCATTTAAAATTCTCCAATCCGACGCTTATTAGTGATGACCTTCAGCATAATCTGAAGAGTGCTTCTGTAGATATTTCAGGATCAGTGCTTCGCTGTCCGTGTCCAGGTTAACGAACGCAAGCATGCCGTCGAACATACCTGGCCAGGTGTTCGCATCAAAATGCGCTTCAGCAGGTTGTGTGTGACACACCGAACAGTTGGTTTTATACGCTTCGCGAGATTTTTCCCATACAGGGTTAATGTCGTTCAACGCCGACTCTTTCTTAAGCCAAGCTTTCGCTGTCACTTTTTCCCATGGAAGGCCGGTCAGCTCATCAACGCGCTTTTCGCCCGCAGTCACAACGTTGCTGTCGGTTGAGGCTTCTTTTAACAGTGAAGCAGTTGCGATGTTCTTACCGAAATCTTCCTGGATTACACGGCCAAAGCCTTTTGCTTTACGCCAGCCATCGATTTCGATTTCAACATAATCGCCCTTTTCTTCGATCACTTTTACTGTCGATGCCGGATTCAGAAGCCCCGCTTCCTTAATACCTTGTGCATCGAAGTAAATCGGAAGATGGCGAACGCTCACTAACTGCTGACCCACAGCGTAGTTAGTGTTTGATGTCATTTGCTCAAGATCACCAACAATACCGCCGATACTATCCATACCTGCTGGCAGGTTGTGTGCGATACCTTTATGACAGTCCACACAGCTTTGATCTTTCTCTGCCGCTTGCTTCATTTGGATGCGAGCGGTCGGCGACATCTGCTCAAAATCCATCGAGTCATAGTTGTGGCAGTTTTTACACTCAAGAGATTTGTTCGCAGAGAAGCGATCCCATTCATGCTTGGCTAACTCAATGCGGCGCTCTTCAAACACACCTTCTTCATCGTAGTTGCCAAACACTTGTGCAAATACTTCTTTAGATGCCTGCATCTTACGCGCAATTTTGTCTGTCCAGTTATGTGGCACATGGCAATCAGGACAAGTCGCACGAACACCTGAGTGGTTTTTCCAGTGAACTGTATCTTGTAGTTCAACGTACACATTGTCGCGCATGGTGTGACAACTGATACAAAACTCTTCTGTGTTGGTTGCTTCTAATGCGGTATTGAAGCCGCCCCAGAATATAACGCCGGCAATAAAGCCACCCATAGTCAGCACGCCTAAGCTGATATGGACAGCAGGGCGTGTCATCGTACGCCACAGTTTAATGATTAGTGATTTCATTATTTGCTCTCTTAAAATCTTTTCAAAAGTGTGGTTATGAGCTCAGTGGCTTACATGCCGTGTCCACCAGGAGGCCCAAAGAAGAAAACTTGCAACATCCATACGATGAATCCGTAGCCACCTACAAAAGCCACACTCAGGATTGGAAAGAGAACAACTGCAATGAAGAAAAAAGACTTCCACTCCAGCGAACGCTTTTCACCACATTCGATCTTATTAACATCTCTCATACATTTGCCTACTTTGTATTTAGTGTTATTGAAAACTCGGGATACCAAGATTAAATTTTTTACAATCTACAATGGAAAATGTTAAGCGATGCGAATAGTGTAATTCAATCAAATAACGCCCCACACCCCTTGTTATTCAACACTTTTTTGAGTTCAACCAGAGATGTGTTGGATTGATATTATTTATTTAAAAAGATGAACAGATATGAAAAAATAAGTCTTTTGAATTAATGTTAAATGATCAACAAAATATCTACATAAATAACATTGATACGCGAACTAACATGGCAAAAAATCGCGTTCATATCGAATAAAAATTAATTTATGTAAACAAATTGTTCAGAACTAATTTATAAAAGGACGTAAATCTTCCAATCAAAATCACCACAAAAATGAGTACTAATGAATGTGGCTGAGGAGGAAGTTTAAGGAGAAATGATGGACAGCGTAGTAGACATGAGCTGGATAAAACTGGCGATGTTTAGTTTAGTTTTACTCATCCCTTTCGCGATAAATAAACGCTACAAACTAGGTATTGCGCAAGACGTTGTGATAAGTGTTCTCCGGATGACGCTGCAGCTTATCCTTATCGGTATTTATCTGGAGTACCTTTTCCACCTCAATAGTCTACTCGTCAATATACTATGGCTGATGGTCATGCTTGTAGTTGGGGCAAGTACAATTGCAGATAAGGCCCGGCTTCCCAGAAGACCTTTGATGCTTCCGCTATTGGTCGGGCTAATATGTGGACTGTTTCCGCTTCTGTTTGCAATGATAGCGGGTCTGGTTCGTCCGACTCCGCTATATAGTGCCCAGTATATGATTCCTCTGGCCGGAATGCTGTTAGGTAATAGCTTAAGCAGCAATATTATCGCACTGCAAAATCTCTTTACCGCCTTTGAAGAACGAAAGACAGAGTATGAAGCAGCGATCTCTCTCGGAGCTTCTCCTAAATACGCGTCATTACCTTTTGTTCAAGAAGCACTAAGGAAGTCTATGGCACCGACGTTAGCGTCAATGACAGCCACAGGCCTTGTTACCCTTCCGGGCATGATGACGGGACAGATTCTTGGTGGTGCAAGCCCAATGGTCGCAATTAAGTATCAGCTTGTGATCATGCTGGCGATTTTCGTCATGTTAAGTGTTTCGGTCACCATTACACTAGAAATGACATTAAGCTGTGTACAAACCAAAGAAGGAAGAATTAGGGTAAAAATCGATCAGAAAAGTCCTACAAACTAAACTCATAAGCAATTAATTTTACTAATTTTTCAGATACACACCACCTTTAAGACAGGTTATCCACAGAAAATGTGGATAAACAGGGCAAAAGCATACGCAACTATAAACATAAGACCCTTTCTGAAGTTATCTCCAACTTACGATGATCATAATTTGATCACCGCGCTGTCATGATCTAATTTTATATTTCAGGGAGTTAAAAAAGGAGCGATTAACATGGAAGTATTAATGTTCTCTGAAAAATACGATGAGTTGTTGTCTGACACGCCACTTGAGTGGCTGGTCCAAGTTCCAAACGAAGTAACATCCCACTGGGTGCCCGCGGAGTTCGGAATCAATGAAGAATTGATATAAAGTATAAAGGTCAGCAATCAGCAAAAAGGCGTGCTTATTAAGCCCGCCTTTCATTACTCTTAATCTGATACCTGTAGCGTCTATCTCAGGTGCTTGTGTTCATCACGCAAATAGATCATCCAATACCACATACCAACAAACACACCACCACCAATAATATTCCCCAACGTTACCGGAATAAGGTTTTTGACGATAAAACGAGTCATGTTTAGATCCGCATAGTTCGCAATATCAGCTCCGGTCATTTGCCAGAAGGCCTCTGGAGCGAAGAACTTTATACCTATCGCCATAGGTACCTGGAACATGTTCGCGATGCAGTGTTCAAAACCAGCCGACACAAACATCGCTACCGGTAAAATCATTACCACTATTTTATCCGTTAACGTACGCCCGCTGAATGTCATCCAAACCGCGATACAAACTAAAACATTACACATAATACCAAGCGCCACAGCCTGAAAGAAGCCATGGTGCAGCTTGTGCTGAGAAATCGCCATTGCATTAAGACCGACCTGTCCGCCATCAAACATATACTGCTTGCTCATAAGCATTAAGCCCACCAGCATAATCGCACCGGCCATATTACCGAAGTAAACCACAAACCAGTTTTTAACTAAGGTCTTCCAGGAGATCTTGCCACTGGCGCGCGCGACAAGGGTTAACACTGAACTGGTGAAGAGTTCGCCTCCCGTTACCACGACCAGAATCAGGCCGAGACTGAATGCGAGACCACCAATTAAGCGAGTCATCCCCCAAGGTAAGTCCCCAGCTCCTGTCGTTACAGTGGTATAGAAAACGAAAGCAATACCAATATGCAGCCCTGCCGACATTGCCAGCAGAAAGGATTTTGTAGGCGCTTTAGTCGCTTTGCCTACACCAACTTCAGCCGCTCGTTCAGCAGCTTGTGGGGGTAATAATGAGTCGAACTGGTTGAAATTCATAATCGCGTAATATTTAGTTACATTTAAGAAGATGGGGATAATCCACCTATCACCTTACTTTTTCAAGGAATTTTCAAAACGTTCACTAAAAATAATCTTATCGAGACGACCAACCCTCTTGCTCAGTTTCAAAAATAGCAGCGAATTTAATCTGTCATTGATATTTAACAAAGATATTATCTTTCGAATGAAAATCCCGCGTCCTATCAGCCTGATAGCTATACAGTTAACACTTCTTATGGTTTTGTGTTGCTCATCTTGCCTTTTAAGTCTAGCTTGGATAAAAAAGCGCAAAGGAATTATTTATGAAATATTCAGCTGAACACATGGCCGAACTGAATCTACTTCTTCAATTCGATTTAAGCAGTGCAGCTACTGGCATTAAAGTTCACAAAGATGCCTCAGAAGAAGCACAAGCTGCTGTCGCTCGCCTCTATGCGAAGAAGCTCTGCACGCAACCTGATGGCGGCTATCTGACGGATGAGGGTATCGAAGTCGCTGAACATGCAGATAAAATCTTACGCGTTCTTGCCACCAATTGATTGACTGACTCTAAAATGCCACCTGTCTTGGTGGCATTCCCATCTCTCCTTATTAGGTTTACACTTAATCTAATATACCCAAATGACTTCAAACATCTGTAACTTGGCTTTCCCAATCAGTTCCCTAAGCCGTGCATCTGATACGCAGGACTAATAAGATATCTATTAGCTCATGTGACGCTAATACTCTTGTTTGAGCACCCGAAACTAATTTAGGAAGAGACTAAATGGCAAACATATTGATCGTTGGTGCAGGATGGCTGGGTACTCCACTAGCCCAGTCTTTAGTTAATGAAGGGAATAATGTTGTTGTTACTCGCCGAAGCCAGGAAAAGCTGGATGAATTACCACCTGAATTAGCTGAGGCTGAATTGCTCGATCTAGGCCAGGCAAACGCAGAGATAAAACTGCCTGAGTTAATCCAGCGCTACAAAATAGAACGTATTGTCGGTGCTTTTCCTCCGGGCTTCCGTAAAGGAGGAGGTGAAGAGTATGCGCAACAGTGGGCAACTTTGGTCAACATCGCAAAGCAGCATAATATCGAAAAGTTAGTGATGATCAGTTCCACAACAGTCTACCCTAACCTGCCATCTGAAATGAGAGAGGAATCAGCTTCCTTATCGCTGGCAAGACGTCATGCTGATTTTTCTGAGAACGCGCAAATCATGCTGGAGGCGGAACAGTCCGTAATAGACTCTGGTATCACCTACGCCATCTTACGTTGCAGCGGATTGATTGGCCCTGACCGGAACCCGGCACGATTTGCAGCGAGACTGAAACAGATTAGCCGTAAAGCACCTGCGAATATGCTCCATCAGAATGATGCTGTAGCTGCCGTAAGGTTTTCGTTGGATAATCTTGATAATCAAACCGTCAACGTGACAACACCAAAGACTGTCAGTAAAGCTGAGTTCTACCAAGCTGCAATAATGAAGAGCGGCAGCGATATTGCTCTGCCTCCGATTACCGATGACGCAGATAAACGTATTGTGGCAGACAAGCTGCTTGCCCTAGGCTACAAGTTCCAATTCAACTCAACACTGGACGCGCTATGAAGCTATACCAACACATAGAAACGTTGTGGGATTTCATGCAACTCAAACATGAACTAAAGCCCGCAGACTGCTTATTTGTCATGTGCAGCAATGATGTCCGCGTGGCAGAGCACGCAGCACAGCTTTACCATCAAAAACTCGCTCCGTTTATCGTATTTTCAGGTGGCGAAGGCCGCTTTACCGATGGTTTATTTGACAAAAGTGAGGCTGAAACATTTGCTGATATTGCCCGCGCATCTGGCGTCCCGAGCGATGCAATTTTGTTGGAAACACAATCAACAAACAGCGGAGAAAATGTTCGCTTCACCGAAAAATTGCTCAAAGAAAAAGGGGTACAGTGTGACTCCTTTATCCTAGTACAAAAGCCATTTATGGAACGCCGTGCCATTGCTACCTTCGAAAAGCAGTGGCAAGCGCCCTATTCACTCCTGCAAGTGAGCTCAACCGCTCACCCATTCTTCGAATACATCAATGAAGATATGACGCTGATGATGGTTCTGGAAGCACTTTTAGAAGATTATTCTCGGGTCAAAGACTACCCAGAGAAAGGATTCCAGACCGAACAAGTAATACCGGAACATGTCGAGTCGTCTTATCAAGTACTACTGGCAAAATTCGGATGTAACTTGGTTTAATACAACTAGGTCACTTAAAACGTAAAAACACCCTCAAGCGCGAAGTTTGAGGGTGTTTTTTTACGTATAGTTAAGTTAGAAAGCTACCTGAAGAACTAAACCTTAAGATTGTGCTTTCCGTGCGAAACTTTTGCTTTTAGGTAACTTTCATTACCGTCTTTGATATGAGCTGAGGTATTAACCACTTCCACAATTTCGATTCCGTATTCCGATAATTCGCGAATCTTTTTCGGATTGTTGGTCACCAGACGAATCTTGTTAACACCCAGAGCTTGCAGCATTTGAGCCGCTTCTGTGAAATCACGCAGGTCGTCATCAAAGCCAAGATGATTATTGGCTTCGTAAGTGTTCATGCCCTGGCTTTGTAACTGATACGCATCAATCTTATTGTAAAGACCAATACCACGACCTTCCTGGCGCAAATACAGTATAATACCGCCACTTGCTCCCATACGTTGTATCGTTTCCTCTAACTGTTCACCACAGTCACAACGAGAAGAGTGAAAAACATCGCCTGTAAGACACTCAGAATGCATACGCACCAAGGGCGTATCTTGTGTCTGATCCGCTTGATTAAAGATGACTGCTACATGCTCTTTATCTGTCTTCAGGCCACGGAAAGACAGAATTTCAGCATCAATGTCACTCTTGGCGCCGACTTTAAAATCTACTCTGGCACGTACTTCCGCCATATCTATACTCACTCGATTTAATTCTTGATGCGTTTTTATTATTACATTCATGGGATACACCCATTGCTTATCAACTATGGGGATTGATACCACATTTTTCAATGTTCAGATCACTGATGGTAAATCATTTACTGAAACCAGTAGCTAAAGTATCAACCCAGTTCTACGCGATTGGAGTGTTATAATATAACATTTCTGTAAAACTACAATAAAAAACCCCAGACAATTTTTGCCTGGGGTCAATGAATGCTGACGTCTAAAACAGGAGTTAGTGTGTCTGGCGACGCTTCCAGACTGCAAATTCTATCCATACTGCTTCGAGCTCCCGAATTTCCTCGTCGGTTAAAACCGCGAGAGTCGAAGTGACTTGTGGCAACTTAGGTGCCTGCAATGCACGAATACGCGCATGAAAATCCTTTCTTAACTGCGATATAACTACATCCACTCGTATACCCACTTAGCTCTTTTATTACTTATCCAGTTCAAATACTTTGATTTGCTATATTCTGGGGCCTGCATAAATTATTTGGAAATAATAACATTCTGTTTGTTATATGCACAGTTTATTGCAAATTATGGAATTATAATCACATTAACAATGTAATATTAACTTGATCTAAATAGAGATCAATTTCCAGAAAAAGATCTTAATAGAATTATGTTGAGAATCAGATATGACTAACTAAATGATTTCGCTGTGCTTAGCTGATGTCTAGCCAAGCCTCATTAACAAAGTCTTAGAAGTTTGAGAGTAGGATGGCCATAGCCCCGAGTTTATACATAAGATAATAAACTAGCCTTCGGTCTTATTATATAAGCTAATTCTTAATTAGCTGGCATATTAACTTGTTATCCTCAGCCAATAGCGAAATAAATAATACTAAACTGCGTACGCTTATATTCTGTTATTTAATTCCGTACGTATACACCTTAAATGCAACTAATTTCATTTGTGTATTTATACCAATCGTAGTAAATAACTGGTCATTCTAGCTGGTTAAATCACTCGATAACTTCGTTGCAATTTTTGATTGTAGAATAGCTACTTATCGAAAAATGTCGCCTTGTTCTCAAGCGTTTTTCCTGCGCTATTTCTGATCACTTATTTACTGTGATTGGTATTATTTACTCCGATACAAAAAAGCCGAGCATTACGCTCGGCTTTTAGATTTAAGTTTTAAAAACTGAAAGTTATTCTTCAGTATCTTCTGCCGAATCATCCTCGGCAGGCGCTTCAGGAGCTTGTTGTTCAGCATTCGCTTCAACTGCTTCAGTTGCTTCCGCTTCTTCGCCTTCTGGCAATTCTACTTCTTCAACTTCGTCGATACGCTGAAGACCAACAACTGATTCATCTTCTGCAGTACGGATCAGTGTAACACCTTGGGTATTACGGCCAACCTGACTAACTTCAGCTACACGTGTACGTACAAGAGTACCAGCGTCAGTGATCATCATCATCTCATCACCTTCTTCTACCTGTACTGCACCAACTACCGGGCCGTTACGCTCAGAAACTTTGATAGACACAACGCCCTGAGTTGCACGCCCTTTAGTTGGGTATTCAGCAAGCTCAGTACGCTTACCATAACCATTTTGTGTAACAGTTAGGATATCGCCTTCGTTAGCAGGAACAATCAGCGATACTACTTGATCGTCGTCTGCCAGCTTCATACCACGTACACCAGCGGCTGTACGTCCCATTGCACGTACTTTGTCTTCACTAAAGCGAACTACTTTACCCGCTTTAGAGAAAAGCATGATGTCGCTATCACCATTGGTGATATCTACACCGATCAATGAGTCATCGTCACGCAGGTTTACTGCGATTAGACCGTTGGCACGCACATTTGCAAACTGATCCAGAGAAGTCTTCTTAACGGTACCGTCGCCAGTTGCCATGAAGATAAACTTATCAGCTGAGAACTCATCGACAGGAAGAATTGCAGTTATACGCTCACCTTCTTCCAATGGCAGGATGTTGACGATCGGCTTACCACGAGCAGTGCGGCTCGCTAACGGAAGTTGGTACACTTTAAGACGGTATGTCTTGCCGCGAGTAGAGAAACATAGAATGTTGTCGTGAGTATTCGCCACTAGAAGACGCTCAATGTAGTCTTCATCTTTCATTCGGGTTGCACTCTTACCTTTACCACCACGGCGCTGAGCTTCGTAATCGCTTAGGACTTGGTACTTAACGTAACCTTCGTGTGACAGAGTCACAACGACGTCTTCACGAGCGATCAGCTCTTCCATGTCAATGTCATGGCTAGCTGCAGTAATTTCAGTACGACGAGCATCGCCGAAGCTGTCACGAACGATTTCTAGCTCTTCACGAATCACTTCCATCAAACGCTCAGTGCTTGCAAGAATGTGCATTAACTCAGCGATTTCTTCCAGAAGCTCTTTGTATTCACCAAGAATCTTCTCGTGTTCAAGACCTGTCAATCTGTGCAGGCGCAGATCCAGAATAGCTTGTGCTTGTTGCTCAGTCAGGAAGTACTGACCGTCACGGATACCGTATTGTGGCTCAAGCCACTCTGGGCGAGCAGCATCAGTACCAGCACGCTCTAACATCGCAGCTACGTTGCCAAGATCCCAACCACGAGCGATAAGACCTACTTTTGCTTCCGCTGGCGTAGGCGCTTTACGGATTAGGTCAATGATTTCATCAATGTTAGCAAGTGCTAGCGCTAAGCCTTCAAGGATGTGCGCACGTTCACGAGCTTTACGAAGTTCGAAAATAGTACGACGAGTAACGACTTCACGACGGTGATCCACAAAGCATTTCAACATATCTTTCAGGTTGAATAGCTGTGGCTGACCATTGTTCAGCGCTACCATGTTGATACCGAAAGTCGTTTGCAGCTGAGTCTGGGCGTAAAGGTTATTCAGAACCACTTCGCCTACAGCATCACGCTTACATTCAATAACGATACGCATACCATCTTTATCAGATTCGTCACGTAGCGCACTGATGCCTTCTACTTTCTTATCCTTGACCAGCTCTGCAATCTTCTCGATCAGACGAGCTTTGTTCACCTGGTAAGGGATCTCGGTAACGACGATAGTCTCTTTACCGCTCTTCTCAGTTTCGATTTCCGCTTTAGAACGCATGTAGATCTTGCCGCGACCTGTTTTGTACGCATCTACAATGCCTTTACGGCCACTAATTAATGCAGCAGTTGGGAAATCCGGACCTGGGATGTAGTCCATGAGTTCATCAATAGTGATTTCTTCATTATTGATGTATGCAAGACAGCCATCAATCACTTCGCCAAGGTTGTGTGGCGGGATGTTGGTTGCCATACCTACCGCGATACCAGAGGCACCGTTTACCAGAAGGTTTGGAATTTTTGTTGGAAGAACCGCTGGAATTTGCTCGGTACCATCATAGTTTGGTACGTAATCTACGGTTTCTTTATCCAGGTCTGCCAAAAGTTCGTGGGCAATTTTTGCCATACGTACTTCGGTGTAACGCATTGCCGCAGCAGAGTCACCATCGATTGAGCCAAAGTTACCTTGACCATCGACCAGCATATAACGAAGTGAGAACGGCTGAGCCATACGTACGATTGTGTCGTACACAGCACTATCACCATGTGGGTGGTATTTACCGATTACGTCGCCGACAACACGGGCTGATTTTTTATATGGTTTGTTCCAATCGTTGCCTAGTACGTTCATCGCGAATAAAACGCGGCGGTGTACTGGTTTTAGGCCATCACGCACATCTGGAAGAGCACGACCCACGATTACTGACATCGCGTAGTCTAGATATGAACCTCGAAGCTCATCTTCAATGTTTACGGGCGTGATCTCTTTAGCTAACTCGCTCATAGAGCCATTATCCCTCTATTTTCTGATCGTAATTACGATACGTTTAAGGTGGCAAAATATAACACACATTTGTTCACTTCGGCATCCCTTTCCCTCTCCTTTTATCAGGTTGTGAGCTTTGTAGAGAATCAAATGTCGAGAATTTGCACACTCATCTTATATCTTTATGAAAAGTGGTTATATTTCGGCCAATGTTAATCAAAATGCGGATGCCGACCAGAAAAGATAGATTATTCGGTTAACCCTATTAAAACGTTAGAGTATACTGACGCTCCTTAAACGACTCAGATTCAATGCAGTACAACCATTATGACTAAAGCACAAAACGTTGATCCAAGTGAAATTAAGAAATTCGAGGACATGGCTTCTCGTTGGTGGGATTTAGAAGGTGAGTTTAAACCCCTTCATCAAATTAACCCGCTTCGTTTGAATTATGTGCTTGAAAAAGCGAATGGCTTGTTTGGTAAACATGTACTCGATGTCGGTTGTGGTGGTGGCATTCTCGCAGAGAGCATGGCAAAAGAAGGCGCAATTGTAACGGGTCTTGATATGGGCAAAGAGCCGCTGGAAGTAGCCCGGTTACATGCACTAGAAACAGGCACCAAGCTCACCTACATCCAAAGCACTATTGAAGACCACGCGTCAGAAAAGGCAGGAACTTACGACGTAGTAACGTGTATGGAGATGCTGGAACATGTTCCTGATCCGCTTTCTGTTATTCAGTCTTGTGCAGCATTAGTAAAGCCAGGCGGCCACGTTTTCTTTTCAACGTTGAACCGAAACGTTAAGTCATACTTATTTGCTATCGTTGGCGCAGAGAAACTACTTAAGATTGTGCCTGAAGGTACACACGACCATGAGAAATTCATCAAACCTGCGGAAATGATGAAAATGATCGACCAAACCGATCTTACAGAGTTAGGTATTACCGGTCTGCACTACAATCCGCTTAATGACACTTATAAACTTGGCCGTAATGTAGACGTCAACTACATTGTCCACACGACAAAATACTAGCTGCTTGGACGTTACAACCTAGTACGGCAGCCGATAAAAACGTCAGGAAAACCAACCAAAGCGGTAGCACAAAGCTACCGCTTTTTCATATAAGACACCTGATGCAGATGACAAATTAGCCGACCTATTTTTCAAAGATAAAAATGGTCAAAGATCAAGAAAAATATTTTTTAGCTCGGTTATTTATAAACCAATATGAAAACTGCACTTTTAACCATTCAAGTCAGCTCTTTTCTCATCGGTTAGTGTTCACTTACTGAAATTAATTATTTTGTTAGTTATCCACAAGTCATCCCAAACATGTGCCTTGAACAATCTGACTAATAGCACTATCTTGTAACCCGCAAACAATTGAACCCCTATATATTGTGTTTACACTACAATATATAGATAGACTCCGATCACAAAGCCACCGCAAAATTTACGAGTTTTGCATATAAATAGACAAAAACACGGCTTTAATCAGTTTTTTTTGGGAAATAAAGCAGAATGAACCAACAACTTACCGTCACCAAGCGTGATGGCCGTAAAGAAATCATCGACCTGGACAAGATCCACCGCGTTATCACATGGGCAGCAGAAGGCCTGCATAACGTTTCTGTCTCTCAGGTAGAACTACGCGCTCACATTCAGTTTTACGATGGCATCACAACGTCAGATATCCATGAAACTATCATCAAATCTGCGGCCGATCTTATCTCTGAAGAGACACCTGATTACCAATACCTGGCCGCTCGTCTAGCCGTATTCCATCTACGTAAAAAAGCTTATGGTCAGTATGAGCCACCTAAGCTGTACGATCACGTATCTAAACTTATTGATATGGGCAAGTACGACAAACACATCGTAGAAGACTACACAAAGTCAGAGCTGGACGAACTTGATTCGTACATTGACCACAAACGTGACCTTAACTTCTCGTATGCTGCAGTAAAACAGCTAGAAGGTAAGTACTTTGTGCAGAACCGTGTTTCTGGCCAAATTTATGAGAGTGCGCAGTTCCTGTACATCCTAGTGGCAGCATGTCTATTCGCTAAGTATCCGAAAGATACGCGTCTTGATTACATCAAACGTTTCTATGATGCGACGTCTACATTTAAGATTTCTCTGCCTACGCCAATCATGTCTGGCGTACGTACGCCTACCCGTCAGTTCAGTTCATGTGTACTGATTGAGTGTGGCGATAGCCTGGATTCTATTAACGCAACAGCAAGTTCAATTGTTCGTTACGTCTCTCAACGCGCTGGTATCGGTATCAACGCGGGTCGCATTCGTGCTCTGGGTTCGGAAATTCGTGGCGGTGAGGCATTCCACACTGGCTGTATTCCTTTCTACAAATACTTCCAGACTGCTGTGAAATGCTGTTCACAAGGTGGTGTTCGTGGTGGTGCAGCAACTGTGTTCTACCCGATGTGGCACGGTGAAGCACGTTCACTAATGGTGCTTAAGAATAACCGCGGTGTTGAAGAAAACCGTGTTCGTCATATGGATTACGGCGTTCAGTTGAACAAACTGATGTACCAACGTTTGGTTGAAGGTGGCAACATTACGCTGTTCTCTCCGTCAGATGTACCTGGGCTATACGACGCGTTCTTCGAAAACCAAGACGAATTTGAGCGTCTATACGTTAAATACGAGAACGATCCTTCTGTTAAGAAGGAAACCGTTAAAGCAATCGAAATGTTCACTCTGCTGATGCAAGAGCGTGCTTCTACCGGCCGTATCTACATCCAAAACGTGGATCACTGTAACACTCACAGCCCGTTCGATTCTGAAGTTGCTCCGGTTCGTCAGTCTAACCTGTGTCTGGAAATCGCACTTCCGACCAAGCCACTGACTAACGTTGAAGATGACTCAGGTGAAATTGCACTGTGTACGCTTTCTGCATTTAACCTTGGTGCAATTAAGTCTCTAGATGATTTCGAAGAGCTATCAGATCTGGTTGTTCGTGCTCTTGATGCGCTATTGGATTACCAAGATTACCCACTGCCAGCAGCCTACAAGTCAACGATGAACCGTCGTACTCTAGGTGTTGGTGTAATTAACTTTGCTTACTACCTAGCGAAGAATGGCGTTAAATACTCTGATGGCAGTGCAAACGGCCTAACTCACCGTACGTTCGAAGCTATGCAATACCACCTATTGAAAGCATCGGTAGCGCTAGCGAAAGAACAAGGTAAGTGTCCGCTATTCAATGAGACCAACTACGCCAAAGGTTTGCTGCCAATCGATACTTACAAGAAAGATATCGACCTGATTTGTGACGAAGCGCTGCACTACGACTGGGACAGCCTACGTAAAGAAATCATGGAACACGGCCTACGTAACTCAACACTGACTGCGCTAATGCCTTCTGAGACTTCTTCTCAGATCTCTAACGCGACAAACGGTATTGAGCCGCCACGTGGTTACGTTTCAGTGAAAGCGTCAAAAGACGGCATCCTGAAGCAAGTTGTGCCAGAATTTACTGAGCTTAAAGATAACTACGAGCTACTGTGGAACATCGGCTCTAACGATGGCTACCTACACCTGGTTGGTATCATGCAGAAGTTCGTAGATCAGGCTATCTCGGCTAACACAAACTACGACCCATCACGCTACGAGACGGGTAAGGTTCCTATGAAGAAACTTCTTCAAGACCTGCTCACTGCGTACAAGTTTGGTGTGAAGACGCTTTACTACCACAACACTCGTGACGGCGCGAAGGATGATCAGAAAGACGCTGTTCAGCCTGAAGAAGAAGATTGCGCAGGCGGCGGTTGTAAGATTTAATCTTCCGTTCCAGACAATACGCAATAACTGAACTAGTAAAGAATATCGAAAACCTCCCCAACGCGGGAGGTTTAAAAGGAATTGAGGCATCATGGCTTACAGTACTTTTAACCAGAATAAAAACGACCAGCTAAAGGAACCGATGTTCCTGGGTCAATCAGTAAACGTGGCTCGCTACGACCAGCAAAAATTCGAAATCTTCGAAAAGCTGATCGAAAAGCAGCTTTCTTTCTTCTGGCGTCCGGAAGAAGTAGACGTATCTAGCGACCGTATCGACTACAACAAACTGCCAGATCACGAGAAACACATCTTCATCTCTAACCTGAAGTACCAAACACTTCTGGATTCAATCCAAGGCCGTAGCCCTAACGTCGCGCTACTACCTCTTGTTTCTTTGCCTGAGCTTGAAACCTGGATTGAAACCTGGTCTTTCTCTGAAACGATTCACTCTCGTTCGTACACGCACATTATTCGTAATATCGTAAATGATCCAAGCGTAGTATTTGACGACATCGTTGAGAACGAACACATTCTTAAGCGTGCCAAAGACATCGCTCACTACTACGATGATTTGATTCAAGCGACCAATGACTACCACCGCTATGGTGAAGGCGAACACGTTCTTAATGGCGAAACAGTTAAGATTAGCCTGTACGAGCTTAAGAAGAAGTTGTACGTCTGTCTGATGTCAGTGAACGCTCTCGAAGCGATTCGTTTCTACGTCAGTTTTGCATGTTCATTTGCTTTCGCAGAGCGTGAGCTGATGGAAGGTAACGCGAAAATCATCAAACTGATCGCACGTGATGAAGCCCTTCACCTGAACGGTACTCAGCACATGATCAACCTGCTACGCAACGGGCAGGATGATTTTACGTTCATGCAGATTGCAGAAGAAGCAAAACAAGAATGTTTTGACCTATTCAAAGAAGCAGCAGAGCAAGAAAAAGAGTGGGCAGAGTACCTGTTCAAAGACGGTTCAATGATCGGTCTGAACAAAGACATTCTGAGCCAGTATGTTGAGTACATCACGAACATTCGTATGCAGGCAGTTGGTCTGCCAGCGGCATACCCTAATGCAACAAGCAACCCAATTCCTTGGATTAATGCTTGGTTGTCTTCAGATAATGTTCAGGTTGCTCCTCAGGAAGCTGAAATTTCATCTTACTTAGTTGGTCAGATTGACAATGAAGTAAGCGCAGATGACTTTGAAGGATTTGAACTGTAATGCCGTCCATAAAAATCAACAAACTCGTCAGCATTGAATCCAACGCTTCAAATACGATTTTGGAGACCATGGAACAGGCAGGCCTGCTACCTGAATATAACTGTCGTGACGGCCACTGCGGTGCATGTCGTTGCAAGTTAGAATCCGGTGAGGTTGAGTATGTTGGTTTTAAAATGGCTTATACAGAAGGTGATGAAATTTTGCCTTGTATCTGTAAAGCAAAATCCAGCGTTTCACTCAGCGACGTTAACTACACAATGAAAGAAAAGCGTGCATAACTCAGCTTATACCAATCTGGATAAGTAAATGGTCAATTTATTGCGAAGAGAAAATCACTTAGAGCAAGGCATAGATTGAAGTAACTAGTTATTCTAATTGCAAAATCTATAACGCGGCTGTCAGTGATTTTAACTAGCAAGAATGAGCAGATACTTGTGTAGATTGGTATTAAACAGCACAATTAAAAAGCCAAGGTTAGTGAATAGCCTTGGCTTTTGTTTATTTGGAGAGTTTAGATTCGATGAGTTAAAGCGATCTTGCCGGAATATGCATGTCTTTAACTTTTTCTAAGAAAGCATAATGGGCAAACATCGGCTTGCGCTCCAGGTAACGGCGCAGCAAATCGAGTGCAGCAGTGCCGATGATTTTCACTTCATCACTGCGTTGATATTTTCTGGCTAACTTATACAGTGCGCCCCACTCTCCCGTGGGCGTAGAAAGTGCAACAGAAAATACCCCTTCATCTATTTTACCTGTGACCAGCGATAAGTGAGTTCCGCACTTATCACGAGTCGCCCCCGCAAGCGCAAACGTTGCTGCTAATGCATCACCATCATCTTGAATCGCGTTGTTCTTATCTGACAAAACCCAACCGTGACCAAGCTGATTTCGCGCGTTTTCATCACTATTCAGCCAGTAATTCAGATACCCGGCACTACTCTTTTCTGATATTGCTACCGTTAAGTTTTTTTCTGTAAGAAGCTGACCGATATGCTCAACCATCGGAACATCAACACTCACTGTGTTAGATTCTAAATGCTTGTTAATCAACTGCATTAACTTTAAACGCTGCTCTAATTGATCGTTCGGTCCAAACAGTTTTACTTCAATAAACGGCAGATAAGAGCGATAACCAAGTTCGTACCCCTTCGGTAGCTTAATTGGATCCAACTTGTCTGAGATACCCGATTCAGAAAGGCCAAATGTGTATATGCGGCTGCATGAGGAACCTTGAACCTGCGGGAAAGAACGCTTTAAATCGAGCAGAATTTGAGTTTCTGCCATCAGTTTGAATTCACTCGGTACTCCAGGTGTAAAATAGAAAACCGCATCATTGATCTTCATCTTAAAACCACAAGCGGTACCAATCGGGTTATCTAATATCTCTGCAGTTTCAGGCAACATCGCCTGCTTTAAGTTACTGTCTGGCATTGGAATTCCACGTCGAGCATAGATGCTTTCCAAATGCTCCAGCCACTCTTTAAACAGTACCAATTTACACTCAGCCGCTTTTGCAGCCGCTGCGGCACTCATATCATCAGTTGTCGGCCCTAAGCCTCCATTGACAATAACGACGTCATTGTTGAAGCTCAGCATTAGAAACTCTTCAACCAGGCTGGACAGCTTATCTCCAACGGTTGAGCGTTTTGTCAGGCCAAATCCTTGTTGATAAAACAGGCTGGATAACCAAGCCGCATTTGTATCAACTATATCACCGTGAAGGACTTCTTCTCCGGTACTAAGCATTGCTATTTTCACAACTGACTCCTAAATACGAACACAATTCTATTTTTTGTAAGCTGTGCTCACTTACCTTTCTTATTTATCTAACAAACTAACATGTTTATGCCCGCACTCAAATTCCGCTATATTTTTGGTTCCGCGAGAATGACTTGGCTTGCAGACACAGTAACTTACAGTCATTTAGCTATATCTGTGTATAGGTTTAACCACATGACATTTGCTTATTCGAGGGAGCCTAAGTTAACATACTCAACAAAGCTCTTATCCATCTTCCACTTAGTCATTTGGATTAAATTTAAGGCCAAGTATTTAAATGGTTTTTCTTTTAATGGATAATTGTGAGCTAGATCATTAAAGCATTTATTCGGAGACCTTTGTGTCAAAATCATCCATGTTCAAGAAGACACTAGCTGGGTTAAGCCTTGTCGCCACAACGGTCGCAAACGCAAGTCAGTATGATATGACCAGTCACGCAGAGTTTTCTTACAAACCTGAGTGTTTGTCAGGTTACTGCGAAACCACCAACCTGTACACCTTCAAGGCTCAAAACAGCAGTCTTTCTTTAGAACAGAATAGTGATGATCATCTAAATCTTGATGCTGGCTTACTACCTAAGCACCGTATAGTCCCGGAGGACAAGGATTGGGATTACCTGATGGGGCAAACTTATACCATTCTTGGTCTGAGTGTGGCGACTGTCGGGCTAATGACATTCCTGCCTGAGAGCATTACTAAGTGGGACGAAGAGGACCGAGATATGAGTCAGCTCGGGAAGAAGTGGAAAGACAATGTCTCTGATGGCCCGGTGTGGGATCGCGATGAGCATTTCCTGAACTATATCATGCACCCATATTTCGGCGGTGTTTATTACACGGCAGCCCGTCATGCTGGTTACAATGAATTTGAATCATTCTTATACTCCGCGACGATGTCAACGTTCTTCTGGGAGTATGGTGTAGAGGCTTTCGCGGAAGTCCCTTCCTGGCAAGACATCTTCATTACTCCGTTCTTCGGTGCCGTCGTTGGTGAAATGATGCTGACTGCTGAGCAGGACATACTCGCAAATGGTGGAGAAGTTTTAGGCTCAGAGACGGTAGGTGGAGTCTCACTGTTCCTTCTTAATCCTGTAGGCCACATCCATTATTGGGTGACTGACGCTTGGGGTGGCAGTGCTGAACTTCAGTTTAGCTCATCACCTTGGTTCGGTAACCAAGACGTAGCTAAGTACGCTATGAACGCAGGAGCCGGTTATGACAGTCAGTTCTATGGCTTAGAATTAAAAGTTACCTTCTAAGAACAGTTAAACATGAAGCAGCCACGATACGGCTGCTTTTTTGTGGGTCAAACATTGTTTTGAAAATTTGCATCAAGAATTAGCTAGAAAAATTGACCTTCATCAAACATATCCCTCCCCTAACACCTACACTGAATAAAATAACTTATTCCAATAACTTAAGCGCTACATAGACCCGTGCCGCGTCCAAACCTTTTTCAGGAGGGGAGCATATGAATACCGTGTTTATCGTTAATTTTGTCGGTCAGGCATCACCTGCGACCATTAAGGAACTTGCTGCTATCACCCATGAAAATGGTGGTAAATGGCTAATCAGTAAAGTGAACTTTATAGAAGACCAAGTGGCGGGGGTAATTAAAATTGAATTACCAAAAGAGAATGCCGACATCGTTAAAGGCGCATTCGCAGATTGCCAAACCCTAGTGGTTAAGTTTGTCGATTCAGAATCTCATTCTCACAACGCCGAGACCATCTACCAACTAAGACTGGATGCAAATGACCGGGCAGGCATTGTAAATGAAATAACACATGTGCTTGATGATCAGGGCATTTCGATTTTAGATATGGACTGTCAACGCGTCTTTATCGCAGGTGGCGGTGGCGTCAGCTCAAGTCTGTTCAGTGCAAAAATCGCAATTAAGCTGCCAAGCGAAATGGAAATTGAAGATGTCGCTAATGAGCTTGAAGCATTGAGTGAAGATACCCGAGTTATTATAGAAGACTAGTAACCGACTCCGTCTCCCATGAAAAAGAGCAGCCTAAGCTGCTCTTTTTCATTGATATGGTGCAGAAAAGCAGAACGCTTATTTTACGGACCATTGAGATAGTGAACGTTTAAAATCTGAATAATCAAACTCGTTCAGTTTTTGAATCTCGCCATTTGAACGCTCACAGTAAACCGAAGGCATACGCAAACCGTTAAACCAGTTTAGTTTCACCATGGTATAGCCAGCGCTGTCGAGAATATGCAAACGCTGACCGATTTCTAGTGGCTGTTCAAAATTAGCTACACAGAACTGGTCACCAGCAAGGCATGAGCATGAACCAATCACATACTCATGCACACCATTCTCTGAAGCTTCCAGAATAGACGCTGGTTCGTTGTAAATCAGCGTATCAAGACGGTGCGCTTCTGTCGCTGAGTCCACAATAGCCGTTTTCTTCACGTTCTCAACGATATCTACCACAGTAACCACTAGGTCTGTCGTCTTCGTGATGATCGCTTCGCCCGGTTCTAAGTACATTTGCACACCGTGCTTTTCAGAGAAGGCTTTAAGAGCAAGACCCAACTTCTCAATATCGTAGCCAGGCCAGGTAAAGAATACACCTCCGCCCATGCTTACCCAGTCCAGCTTGTTCAGATACTCACCAAACTGTTCTGAGATAGAATCCAGTAAACCGATAAACGCATCCACATCTTTGTTTTCACAGTTCATGTGGAACATCACGCCATCAATATCGTCAAATACTTCAGCTTTGATATGATCAGCTTGTACACCAAGACGTGAGAACTGACGTGCAGGGTTTGCTAAATCCTGACCAGCGTAACTCACACCCGGATTGAGGCGCAGACCAATCGACGCTTTACCTTCTACGATATGACGATGAGCAGCAAGCTGAGACTGAGAGTTAAAGATCATCTTGTCACAGATATCAGCAACTTCACGTACGTCATCTTCACTGTAACCCACGCTGTATGCGTGAGTTTCACCGCCGAAAGTTTCGTAGCCAAGCTTGACTTCGAATGGGCCGGAACTGGTTGTCCCATCCAGGTAAGGTTTGATGATGTCAAAAACACCCCAAGTTGAGAAACACTTCAGTGCCAGCACCAGCTTCACGCCAGAAATCTCTTTTAGCTGTTTCGCTTTCTCTAGGTTCTCTATTAGTTTGTCTTCATTAATCATGAAGTACGGAGTTTTTAGTTCACTGTGTTGCATTTTAATACCTTGAGTCCCCTCGCCTAAACGAGGGCTCGATAAAATCGAACAAAGCCGACGCATTCGCATCGGCTTAGATTTAAGTTAATTCCAGGTTGCTACGAGCTTAGCTACTCATTTTTTAAGCTCGTGGATAACTGGTAACTCTTGAGCTGGTTCCAACTCCTGAACATGCCAGTCCAAGCCGATAGAAGGCATGGTTTCCAGGAACGGATCCGGATCTAGCTGTTCCATGTTGAACACACCTTTATCCGCCCACTTACCACGGAAGAACTGAAGTGCTGCTGTGATCGCCGGTACACCTGTAGTGTATGAGATTGCTTGGTGCTCTACATCTTCGTATGCAACTTCGTGGTCTGCATTATTGTAGATGAACACACTGCGCTCTTTACCGTCTTTCTTACCTTGAACCCATGTACCGATACAAGTCAGGCCTGTATAGCCAGGTGCCAGAGAAGTTGGATCTGGTAGCAACGCTTTTAGCACGTGTAGTGGCTGAACAACTGTGCCATCGTGCAGTGTCAACGGATCAGGGCTCAATAGACCGATATCACGCATTACGTTGAAGTAATTCAGGTAACGATCACCAAATCCCATCCAGAACTCAATGCGTTTAGCTGGGATGAATTCTTTCATTGAACGAACTTCATCGTGCGCCATTGAGTACACTTTGTGCGTACCGCAGTTAGGGAAATCAAACTCAAGCATACGAGAGTGGCAAGGTACTTGTTTCCACTCACCATTTTCCCAGTAGAAAGAGTCGCCCTGAATCTCTAGCATGTTGGTTTCCGGGTCAAAGTTTGTCGCAAACTTCTTACCGTGGTCACCAGCATTCACGTCCATTACGTCGATAGTGTCGATTTCATCGAACAGATGCTTCACCGCGTACGCTGCGAATACAGATACTACGCCTGGATCGAAACCTGCGCCTAGGATACCTGTGATGCCCGCTTCTGCGAACTTTTCGCGGTAGCCCCACTGCCAGTCATAAGCTTGTGGTACCTGCTGACCTTCAGAACATAAGTCAACCGCTACTGATGTATCTAAGTAAGAAACTTTAGCTTGGTAACACGCTTCCATGATTGGCATGTTTACCCATGGAGGACCTGCGTTAATAACCAGGTCAGGCTTCACTTCTTTAATCAGAGCAACAAGAGAATCTACGTCGTCAGCATTTACTGCTCTAGCTTCTAATTTCTTAGTTGAATCTTTCAGATTGTTTTTCTTCTGAATTGATTCGATGATTTTCTCACACTTACCTACGGTACGTGATGCGATTGTGATATCACCCAGAACGTCGTTGTTTTGTGCTGCTTTGTGTGCAACTACCCAGCCAACGCCGCCTGCACCAATCTGTAGAATTGCCATAGTTTTCCGTTACCTTTGTTAAACTAGCTCAACTGCTAGCATATGGATTTTTGAGAGCAACGATTCAAAGTCCGATGTCGTCAGACACGGGTTTAAAATCGTAAATTTAAGCGCGGTTTTACCGTCAACAATGGTCTCTCCCAATACTGCGGTTCCACGAGTCAGCGCCTCTAAACGCAACGCTTTATTCAGTTCATCAAGATCTGCTGATTCGTGTGTAGCACGGAACAGCACTGTCGATAATGATGGTTCCGCTAACAACTCAAAGTGGTCGTTATCACGGATCATATCTGCTACTTCCAGAGTCTGGTTTAGCAGATGGTCATACATATCACCTAAGGCTCTCGGCCCTACGCTCTGCATGGTCATAAACACTTTTAAAGCATCAAAGCGTTTAGTAGTCGCGATAGACTTATCAACCAGGTTTGGTAATTCGTCATGTTCGCGGTTCAAGTAATCTGCATGATGCAGCAGGAACTTAAAGTTCGATTTGTCATTGACAAGAAGAGCACCACAGCTGATTGTCTGGTAGAACAATTTGTGGAAGTCAACGCTGATAGACTGAGCACGTTCAACACCTTTCAGGCGTGCTTTTTGGCTGCTCAGGATCAACGCGCCACCGTAAGCGCCGTCAACATGCATCCACATGTCATGTTTTGCTGCCATGTCTGCAATAAAGTCTAGATCATCAATAGCGCCATGATCAGTCGTACCCGCCGTACCAACGATAGCAAATGGAATTAAACCTTCTGCTTTTGCTTGTGTTAGCACGTCATCCAACTTTGTCACGTCCATCGTGCCATCTGGATTCGCATCAACGGTCATTACTGCTTTTTCGCCAAGACCCATCCACGATGCTGACTTTTGAACCGTAAAGTGTGATTTCTTAGAACACACAATACGCAGTTTGTCCGCATACTCAGGAAGACCGAGTTTCTGGATTGAGTGAGCACTTAGCTTATCTGCGATCCAGTCACGCGCCAGCATTAAGCCCATTTGGTTACTTTGCGTACCGCCGCTAGTGAAGATGCCGTCAGCTTGCGCACCCAGTTCGTACTTATCGCACAACCAGTTCACGACTTTTTGTTCAACATAAGTCGCAGATGACGCCTGATCCCAAGAGTCCATCGACTGGTTCAGAGCTGCAATCATAGCTTCTGCAGCAATCGCTGGCATCAGCGGTGGAGTGTGTAAATGCGCAATGCAGTCTGGGTGCTGAGTGAAGATAGCGTTCTTTGCTACCAGTTCTGCTGCGTCATCGATTACCGATTTAAGAGGCGCGTTTTTGTTGTCTAGATCGACAGCATTGATCGCCGCTTCTAACGCTTTAGGATCCATACCTGAATATGGCGCACTAACCTGCTCAAACACAGATTTCATTGCCGCTGTCGTATGGTTCATTACTGACGCAAATTCAGCACTGCCGTATTCACCAGTGTGAACAAAGTGCTTTTTCCACTCTTCTTGTGGTGCTGCTTCAACGTGGCTACCACCAGCAGCAATGATCGCGTCTTCAAGCACGCGCAGAGCGAAATCAATTTGTTCAAACGAGATGATAAGTGGTGGAAGGAAACGAATCACAGAGCCGTCACGACCCCCCTTCTCTACCATCAAACCACGCTCTAGTGCTGCGCGTTGAATCGCTAGCGTCAGTTGACCGTCAGAAGCAGGCTCGCCGAATTTGTTCGATTCGCCGTTAGGGTTCTTGATTTCAACGCCCAGCATCAGACCTTTACCACGAACTTCCGCGATACAGTCCACACGCTTTTGGATGCCTTCCAAACCGAAACGTAGGTATTGGCCAGCTATATTAGCGTGCTCAACAAGGTTGTCACGTTGGATGATTTCAAGTGCTTTAGCACCACTTACCATTGCTAACTGGTTGCCACGGAAAGTGCCTGTGTGCTCACCTGGCTTCCATGTATCATGCTGTTTATTAATAACAAGAAGCGACATTGGCATACCACCACCGATCGCTTTAGACAAACACAATACGTCTGGAACGATGCCTGATTCTTCGAAAGCAAAGTTATAGCCAGTTTTACCAACACCACATTGAATTTCATCGAATATCAGCAGAATACCGTGATCATCACAGATACGGCGCAGCTCACGTAGCCAGAATGCTGGGGCTGGGATTACACCGCCCTCGCCTTGTACTGGTTCAACAAAAATTGCAGCAGGCTTCATGATGCCCGCTTCATCATCATTTAGCAGACGTTCGATGTAACGGATACTCGCTTTGGCGCCTTCATCACCACCGAGACCAAACGGACAACGTAAGTTGTACGGGAACGGCATGAAGTGCACATCTGACATAAGCCCAGTACGGCGAGCTTTAGTACCCAGGTTGCCCATCATACCCATCGTGCCGTTAGTCATACCATGGTAAGCACCACGGAACGCAAACACGGTATTACGGCCTGTTGTCTGTTTCGCTAGTTTGATCGCAGCTTCCACGGCATCAGCACCAGATGGACCACAGAA
Organism: Vibrio sp. B1FLJ16; assembly: GCF_905175385.1. Classification (NCBI taxonomy): domain Bacteria; kingdom Pseudomonadati; phylum Pseudomonadota; class Gammaproteobacteria; order Vibrionales; family Vibrionaceae; genus Vibrio; species Vibrio sp. B1FLJ16. The sequence continues at coordinate 1,205,903 of NZ_HG992749.1, read as the reverse complement.
CTGAATAACACAGTTGTCACCCAACTCTTGAGGAAGAAACGACTTTACAGACTGGATAAAGTTAGTTTTTGCTGATGTTGCAATATCTAGCGTCTGATAAGGCAAACCTGAGTCCAGTTGGTCTTTTAACGCTTGATTGATTTCTGGGTGGTTGTAACCCAAAGCCAGCGTACCCGCACCAGCAAGACAATCTAGAAAGATCTGACCGCGAGTGTCTTCTACCAGGCAGCCAAATGCTTGTTTGATAGCAATTGGCAAGCGACGAGGATAAGAACGAACCTCAGATTCGTGCTGAGCCTGATCAAGTAATACTTGGTCTGGTGTCAGGTCATACGTTCCCTCAACAACAGGAACCTGTGATGAAAAAGTGTTTGCGATAGTATTATCGACTTCAAAGGCGGTGGTCATGCTAGGTAATACCTTGAATTATAAAATAATTTCATCCTGATTTAATAATCTAATGATTTATACTGCAGGAGAAATAAGTAAACCTCCGTATTTGCCATAGCTTGAATGACAAATACAGAAAATCCTGTCACAACATTCGTGACTTCTATATGCGCTGGATGCGCTGAGACGTAATCAAGGTTCCGTAATGCACCCGTTTTGTAAAACAGGACATTTCGGTAATATGAAGCTGATTAGTGTGTGTTTATTCAAAGGTTTCAATGTTGGGTTTCCCATTAATATGCTGCGCTTACAGCATTAGTATCCCGTCTACCAACAAAAGGCTTTGTTGGTACCTACCCTACGTAGTGTCACAATCAGCCTGAATGTTCACTACGCGTATCCCCCAGAGATCACACGTTATAAATTACGCTCCGAGATTGCGCGCGAATTTATCACAAAATAAAATCCTCTGGCAACGATTTTTAATCATTGATTTGCTTATTAAGTGGGCTGATTACTAACTTTTCCTGTAACCGATGATCACATGAGGTTTAGGTTTCAGTATAGAGGCTATAAATTGGTCGCTCCAACCGCTTCGGCAGGTAAGTCCGGCAGACAAAATCTTATACAAATCGTAAATAACCCACCTATCACTCTAACTTATTAAAATACTTAATAATTGTTTTAAGAGGCTAGAATTTATAACGCGTAAGAAACGAAAAAGACGTGACCTCAACCTTACCAAGATTGTGTTCTAACCACTGAGCTTCGGTCATTTGGAATGGTAGTGACTCTTACAACATTAAATTATGCCAATCGCAGTAAATAAGTGTTCAGAAATAGCGGAGGAAAATGCTTGAGAACAAGGCACAATTTTTCGATAAGTAGTTATTCTGCAATCAAACTTCTTTATAGACGAAAAGGTAACGCGGTTATCGAGTATTTAACAAGCTAGAATGACCACTTACCTACTACGATTGATATTACATTAAGCACAAATACAAAAACCCAGCACGTGAATGCTGGGTTTTATGTTTGGAGCGACACACGAGGTTCCCTATCCATTAACAAAAAGGCGTGACCTCAACCCTGGCAAGGCTGCGCTCTATCAACTGCGCTTTGACAAATGAAATGGGTAGGACTCTTGCGCCATTAAAATTTCAGCATGCAAAAACACAAAAACCCAGCACGTGAATGCTGGGTTTTAATGTTTGGAGCGACACACGAGGTTCGAACTCGTGACCTCAACCTTGGCAAGGTTGCGCTCTACCAACTGAGCTAGTGTCGCAATAATAAGATGGTGCCCCGGGCCGGACTTGAACCGGCACAGCGCGAACGCCGAGGGATTTTAAATCCCTTGTGTCTACCAATTCCACCACCAGGGCACACAAATATTCTTTGTGATGCCTTTACAGAAAAGTAAAACACCATCTGATACCGCTTAACGCCATATCTTTAAATTTTGGAGCGACACACGAGGTTCGAACTCGTGACCTCAACCTTGGCAAGGTTGCGCTCTACCAACTGAGCTAGTGTCGCATTTATTCTCTAAAAGAATAATGGAGGCGCCTCCCGGAGTCGAACCGAGGTCCACGGATTTGCAATCCGCTGCATAGCCACTCTGCCAAGGCGCCTCATTGCAAGAAAATTTTCTTTTCTTACCACCCTTTTGAGCCGTGCTCTCTTGGGTACGGGATGCATTCTACGGATTCGAGCTAACGAGTCAATACTATTTTTACTTTTTTAAATCGTTTGACTAGAAATTGTGCGAAAGACGGCAAGTTGCTTAGTTTTAATACTAAAAAACGCTCAAATACACTTGTTTATCATGAAATTTTGACTACTTGCCTGCTATAGAAACCGGACAGCCGACCTATATCAACCGTCCATAATTACGTTATTCCCTTCAGCAGTTAGGAAAAGGAAAGAAAAACAAGAGCCAAGTCACATTTATCTATCTTTCAGAATCCGCATAAAAATAAACAGGAGAAATAAAAAAAGCAGGAGAAATAAAAAAAGCAGGCTTGGTTAGCCTGCTTCTTATAAAAGAGTTCTTAATGATGTTCTTCGTTGAGCAAATCGTCTTTTGCTGCAGCAAGATATTGAAACATCGACCAATAGGTTAGGAAGGTCGCAATGTAAAGCGCTGCAAAACCGATCCAAATCATCCAGTCATCATAACGCCAGATCAACACCCACAACGCAAACATCTGAGAGACAGTCTTTACTTTACCGACCCAAGACACTGCTACACTGGCGCGCTTGCCAATTTCTGCCATCCATTCACGCAAAGCAGAAATAATGATTTCACGAGCAATCATAGTGACGGCAGGTATCGTAACCCAAATAGTATGATAATGCTCAGTGATAAGGATTAACGCTGTTGCAACCAGTACTTTATCAGCAACCGGATCAATAAACGCACCAAAACGCGAGGTTTGATCAAGTTTTCGAGCCAACATACCGTCTAGCCAATCGGTAAAACCCGCCACCCAAAACACCATTGCTGCAGCGAATGGTGCCCATGAATAAGGCAGGTAAAAGATGACCATAAAAACTGGAATTAAGAACAGCCTAAGAAGAGACAGAATGTTCGGGATATTCAATCGCATTTTATTATTCTCTTAAACATTGCGTGCTAATGTTGCGGGATTTTCCTTATTCTTTCAATGCTTGGAAAATAATTTCTGCTAAAGAGTGACTAATACCCGGCACTTTGGTTATTTCTTCTACACTTGCACGTTTAAGTTCCTGTAATCCACCCATATATTTTAGCAAAGCTTGTCTCCGCTTAGGACCAACTCCTTCGATCCCCTCTAATGGGCTCGTGCGTCGTGTTTTACCACGTTTCGCTCTGTGTCCAGCGATTGCATGATTATGACTCTCGTCACGAATATGCTGAATCAGGTGAAGCGCAGGAGCATCACTAGGCAGATTAAACTCATCACCATCTACAGTAATTAAGGTCTCAAGTCCGGGTTTACGGGTAACCCCTTTCGCGATCCCTATCATTGCAGGTCGTTTCGGCCAGTCTCCCCAATAGTGAGAGATAATTTCATGTGCTCGGTTTAACTGCCCCTTACCGCCATCAATGAAGATGATATCGGGAATTTTCTCCACATCCAGCTGCTTTGAATACCGGCGCTCCAGTGCTTGTCCCATTGCGGCATAATCATCACCACCCGTAATACCCGTGATGTTGTAACGACGATATTCCTGTTTTACCGGACCTTCATTATTAAACACCACACACGATGCTATTGTGCTTTCTCCCATTGTATGGGAAATATCAAAACACTCCATCCGGGCGATCGAATCCATAGACAATGTTTCCCGCAGAGCATGAAAACGCTGATTGATGGTCATCTTGTGATTGATTTTAGTGGTTATCGCCGTAAGTGCATTCGTATTCGAGAGTTTTAGATAACGCCCTCGCACTCCGGTTGGCGAAGTGTGGAAATGAACCTTACGTCCGGCCACTTCACTCAATGCCTTTTGAATCGGGTCAACATCCGCAGCCAACTCCTGATTAAAAATAACCCTGGCTGGAATAGTACGTGCTTCGTTGTGGCTCAAGTAATACTGAGTTAAGAAGCTATCAAAAACCTCTTGCTGGCTGGTGTTCTGTGGGATTTTAGGAAAATGGCTGCGGCTACCAAGCACCTTACCCTGGCGAATCATCAAAATGTGGACACAAGCGATACCACTTTCCTGCGCAAATCCCAATACATCCATGTCGTCCATACTGTCTTCAGATACATACTGCTGTTCCTGAACTCGACGTATTGCCTGAATTTGGTCACGAAACTTCGCCGCATCTTCAAAACGTAACTGCTGACTGGCATGTTCCATTTTTTCAATCAGTTGCTTTAGTACTTGCTGGTCTTTGCCTTGTAAAAATAGCCGGACAAAGCCTACTAACTCTTCGTATGCTTCATCGGAGATGATTGAACTTACACAAGGTGCAGCGCAACGTCCGATCTGATACATCAGACATGGTCGAGTCCGGTTGGAATAAACAGTGTCTTCACATTGACGTACAGGAAATATTTTTTGCAGTAAATGCAAGGTTTCGCGTACAGCACCCGAGTCAGGATAAGGGCCAAAGTACTCGCCTTTGCGTTTTTTAGCGCCCCTGTGCATCGATAGTCGCGGATGTTTGTGACCGCTTATAAAGATGTAAGGATACGACTTATCATCACGCAGAAGTACGTTGTACTTGGGTAAGTATTGCTTGATGTAATTATGCTCAAGAATAAGAGCTTCTGTCTCGGTATGCGTTACCGTGACATCTATTTTGGCGATATTACTGACAAGTGCGCGCGTTTTCTCACTATCTACTTTTTTGCGGAAGTAACTTGATAAACGCTTCTGAAGGTCTTTGGCTTTTCCGACATATATAACAACAGCTTCGGCGTTGTACATTCTGTAAACGCCGGGCTGATGTGTAACTGTCTTGAGAAAGGAAGCCGAATCAAAGGGAGGATTCACACTAAAGGGTCTCAGTGTCCAGCATTCCATGGCGAATCGCTAAGTGTGTTAACTCAACGTCGCCGTTAATGTCCAACTTGTTAAACAGTCTATAGCGATAGCTGTTCACGGTTTTTGGACTTAGATTAAGTTGCTCAGAAATATCGGTTACTTTCTGGCCTTTCGTGATCATTAACATGATCTGTAATTCACGTTCTGATAAATCTTTAAACGGGTTTTCAGAGGCCGGAGAAAATTGACTCAATGCCATCTGTTGCGCAATCTCTGGTGAGATATAACGCTGCCCGCTGTTTACTACGCGAATAGCATTAACCATTTCATCTGGCCCTGCGCCTTTGGTCAAATAACCAGAAGCACCTGCCTGCATCACTTTAGTAGGAAACGGATTTTCAGTATGTACGGTCAGTACAATGATTTTCACATCTGGGTTTACGCGAAGAATCTTTTTAGTGGCTTCCAAGCCACCGATTCCAGGCATATTCATGTCCATCAAAATGACGTCAGCATGATTACTGCGACACCATTTTACTGCCTCTTCACCGCTGTCAGCTTCTCCTGCTACGTTCATTCCACGGACGTCTTCAATAATACGTCGTATCCCTGTGCGAACCAGCTCGTGATCATCTACAAGGAAAACATTTATCAAGCTTGTATCTCCACACTTTCTATTGGTTCTGCACCCACATGTTGCACAATGTGGATATCAGTATGACTGCCCAATACTACCGTATTTGGCAAAAAATTGCTTTCTATGAATATGTGCTCAAACGCAAACTTTAGCAAGAACTTATTCACAAACTACGTTATTAGCAATACAGAACCGAATGATAATTAGACTTAATTAACTACATTAATTTCAAGAAATCAAGCAACTAGATTTCATATTGTTCAGAGTAGCTCAGTATCAGGTCTAAAACGCTCAATCCGTAGTCGATCACACACATTTTTGATCTTGGTATATAAACCAGCGAATAAAACAAGAATACATACTCCTCGTTTTCTTCCTCTCTCATAGTGCTAGA